>NZ_JAQOTJ010000009.1:130270-204518 GCF_028401955.1 Bacillus sp. BP-3 | reverse complement strand
GTTCGACGTAATCCAAGCGGGAAATACTTTGTTTCAATTCTTGTTGAAACAGAAGTGCAACGATTAGAAAAAACAGGCTCGTCTGTTGGTGTTGATGTTGGATTAAAAGACTTTGCTATTCTTTCGACTGGTGAAGTATTTGGAAATCCTAAATGGTTTCGTACATTGGAAAAGAAGTTGGCAGATGCACAGCGGATACTTTCTAAGCGTGTAAAAGGCTCTTCAAATTGGAATAAACAGCGTGTCAAAGTTGCTCGTATTCACGAACGAATCACCAACGCAAGAACAGACTACTTGCAAAAAATCTCTACCGAAATTGTCAAAAACCACGACATCATTGGTATTGAAGATTTGCAAGTGTCAAATATGCTAAAAAATCATAAATTAGCGAAAGCAATAAGTGAAGTATCTTGGTCGCAATTTAGAACTATGCTCGAATACAAAGCAAAATGGTACGGCAAACAAGTCATTGTTGTGTCTAAAACATTCGCTTCCAGTCAGCTTTGTTCTTGTTGTGGTTACCAAAACAAAGACGTTAAGAATCTAAATCTTCGTGAATGGGCTTGCCCTTCTTGTGGCACGCATCATGACAGAGATATTAACGCAGGACAAAACCTTAAAAACGAAGCCGTAAGACTTCTAACCGTAGGAACTACGGGGTTAGCCTACTAAGATAATCAAAGGATACTTTGGTGTTCGTAGGAATCCCCCACTTCAAACAGTCCGTAAGGACGTTAAGTGGCGGGTAGTTCAAGTATAACGGAACCATTTCCATTAATGAACCTTGTTTTAGAAGTGTGTTCAGCATTTGGAACGACTGGATTATCGACGGGAATTACACCAGAACTTACAACAATTGGAAAGTTAGTATTAGTTGTGCTTATGTTTATTGGACGGATTGGTATTTTTACGTTCATATTGGTGATTGGGGGAAGAGAGAGACCGCCTCGATATAAATATCCGAAAGAGCGAATTATTATTGGATAAGAAAAGCGATTCTATTTTATAAAATAGAATCGCTTTTCTGCATTAATCATTAATACCAAACTGTGGATGCATAAAAATATCTTCTGCATCATTGTTATTTTTGGATAGTAATTCTTGGTTTTCTTCAGCAACCCAACCGATATCATTCGTTGGATGTACCCATTGGTCTCCGGCCATAATAGCAGGATCGATATCATCGCTCCAATGATTTAGGGGGCTATTTTCTGAATTATATTGGCTATCGCCAATAATTACGTCATATTCATTAATGAATGGCTGTTGCATTGTGATGCCAGTTCCTTTAAAAGAAGGGAAATTCATTTGATGTGGAATGGTTTCATCAAGAATCGGAGAGTCGATAGGTTGCTTTTTTTTCACATTCATCGCTCCTTGTTTATTAAAGTGGAAAGGTGTATAGACCTTCCTGTTTTATAGCATTTCCTCACATTGTGTATTCACGACTTGTTAACAGTTACCATCTATAGGGGAGAGTTTCAATGTCCATATTAGTACTACAAGCATTAATTTTATATAAAGAATCAAGGGGTGTTTCGTATGGTAAAACGAAAGGTGAGTCGTAACGCAGCTGCAAAGAATAATCAAACTCCAAAAGAAAGCTTGCCGGATGCGGAATTTGCAGTCGAGTACGAAAATGAAAATGTTGCAAAATATGCAAATCGCAACTCGAAAAAAGGAAAGAAAAATTGAGGCGTTTTTTATAAACGTCTCATTTTTTCTGCCAGTTTATCCCGCATTAACGGGCAGTAAGACCCCCACCTCAAGATTCAGAGAAAAGCGAAGAAGATAGGTGGGGGATGAAGAAAACCCCCACTGATGGAAGTTTCACTTTATCGTTTTTTATACTTATATTAATGTTGATAATTCGCTGACCTTAGCTGCGTATAATTCACATGTTTTCGTTTTTGGATTATAGTAGGCAACAAGGAAAGAAGGATTTGAAATCATTTCACCATGCTTCATGTAATGGTGGTAATCAAATGGTATATGCTCTACAATCGTGTGTTTATACAAGTCTTTTTCTGTCAATTGAAGAGCAGCAAATTTATCTCCTAGAATGTTTGGATGGTCTAGAATTCCTTTATAGTAGGCATTTACCTCTTCTTTCTTCCTTTGCTCTGTTGTCCATGATTTACGTGGGCGATATTTATGATTTTGTAAATAATCAATTGTCATTAACCCTTTAATGATATGGAGTTTTGCAGTTTTTCTCGATTGTAAAAACTGATACAGGCGTTGGAATAAATCTTCTAGTTGGTGTCCAATTCGTATCCATCCTTGTGTATCCCAATAAGAGCCAAATTCTTGAAAGAAGTCAAAAGGTGTATCAAATGCATGGGATACAACATATGACACAGTGTTGTCCGTACGATGAGCGTTCCAATATTTTTCTAATACATCTTCAACTTGTTTAATTCGAATAATATCATCAAATGATAGTACATTATTTCCAAGCATTTCATATGGTGCATTCTCCATGTATATATATTGATGATCATTTGCTCGAAGTCGAAGCCCTGTACCACGCAGCAATTTTAAAAAGCCAAGTTGTAATTCTTCTGGTCTTAATGCAAAAACATCATTAAATGTTTTTCGGAAGGATTGATAGTCTTCTTCAGGAAGTCCGGCAATTAAGTCTAAATGTTGATCGATTTTCTGACCATCGCGAACCATTGTAACTGTTCTTGTCAATTTTTCGAAGTTTTGACGTCGTTTTACAAGGTCGTTTGTTTGATCATTTGTAGATTGTACACCGATCTCAAAGCGGAACAAACCTGGAGGAGCATGTGTATTTAAAAATTCAATGACCTCAGGCCTCATAATATCGGCTGTAATTTCAAATTGAAATACAGTTCCATCTACGTGTTCATCAATTAAAAATTGAAACATTTCCATTGCGTAGCTACGGCTAATATTAAAAGTACGATCGACAAATTTAATAATACGTGCACCATTTTGCATTAAATAGCGAATGTCTTCTTTAATACGTTCACGATCGAAGTAACGGACGCCGACTTCAATAGAAGATAAACAAAATTGACAGCTAAACGGACAACCACGGCTCGTTTCAATATAGGTAATGCGTTTACTTAAATGTGGAATATCTTCCGGGAAACGATATGGAGATGGCAATTCTTTTAAATTTAGTTTCTCACGTTGTGGTTTAATTACATAGGTGCCATCATCTTTTCTGAATCCAATACCGTCAAGGTTTTCAAATTGTTGTGTGCCTTGTATTTCAAATAGAAGATTTTTTACAGCAAGTTCTCCTTCACCGACAATAATAAAATCAATTTCAGGAACACGTTTTAACCAATGTGGCACATCGTATGTAACTTCTGGACCACCAACAAAAATAATCAAATTTGGATTGATTTTTTTTAGCATTTGAATGACTTCAATTGTTTCTTCGATGTTCCAAATATAACAGCTAAAGCCTATTACATCAGGTTTGCGCCTATGTAAATCTGTAACAATATTCATGGCAGGATCGTTAATTGTATATTCAGCCATCTCTAGATCAAACTCTGGCTGGGCATATGCTTTAATATAACGAATTGCTAGATTTGTATGAATGTACTTTGCGTTTAATGTACTAATAATAATGTTCATCTCTTAACCCTCAACTTTAATTTAAAATTACATTGTTTAGTATAGGCATATATATGGAAAAAAACAACATTCATTAGAAGTTGAATTTTCACAAAACAGGACACTTTTTCTCTTATTGCTCATATAATTTACCAATAGAAAAAAAGTTGGTTAAAGGAAAGAAGGGACAGAGGTGAAGAAAAGAATGCATGAGAGGATAATTTTATATGCATATATATTACAAAAGTTACGGATTATTAATGAACAAGAGAAGAATGCTATGCTGCAAATTTTGATGAATAAAAGAGCTCTATAATAGGGCTCCTTTTATTTGGATAAAGTTTAGGGAACATGGCAAAAGCATATTGACAAAAAGGTTTTCTCATGTGATAATTCAATTAAATTTTTAGAATTATCAAAAAATATTGCCTTTACATAGAAATAGAAGATAACAATACGGGGGTGACAATGTGTTATTGTTTTTAAAAAAATGGAAGGAATTACGGGATATTAAGATGGAATTGGCTCTTCGTGACTGGTTTTATGGGACAAAAATTAGTTTATCGATGCGTACGTCAAAAGATCCGCTTACGTTTTTAGTTAATATAGAAGGAAAAGATAAAGGACTATTTGTGGAAGACGATTTTATTGTAGTTAACAGTACATGTGAACCGGTATTTGCAATTGATGAGAAACCGGCTTCTGAGTCATTTATGCACGCAGATATTTATAAAAAAAGTCAGGCGGAATGCATTTTACAAGTACAAACAGTTGATAGTCACTTAATGTCGGAGTTATATGAAAAGTCAGGAGAAGTAACGTTTGAACAGAGAAATGTAGAACGTGTCTTTGGAAACGAGGGGATTACAAGTATTACAATTCCAATCGTAGCAGATGAAAGCAAATTTGCGAATTTGTTAGAAGAGAGTGTGCCTTGCTTTACGAAAGGAGGCGGAGCAGTTCTTGTTCACAATTACGGATTGATTGTTTGGGGAACGACGCCAGAAGAAACGAAAAAATGGTTAGAGGGATTAGAGTACTTGATGAATTACCACGTAAAATTGTTGATGATTAAAGGAACGAAAAGTACAGTAATTTAATCGAAAGTCCTCTTTAGGTAGAAGTACCTAAAGAGAATTGAAATTAGTAAGGAAGTAATGCTAAAAAATGAAAGCGTTCTACTTATAAAGTTTTACTCATAAAATACGGCTCTCCTTATTATATATAGATTACATGTCGTCATGTGGGGAGGAACGTATTTTGCGAGTTAAATATCATTTTCTTCTGAAGCAACAAGTTGTAACTTGCTTCGAAAATGAAGAGGCAGAGCGAGCTTTAGAGATAATGGAACGTAGTGGGTATAGAGCGATTCCTGTTTTAACAGAGGACGGTAAGACATTTAAAGGTATTATTTATAAAGTAGATGTGTTAGAGAATAAATGTAAGGAGCAAAAAGAAAAGAAAGAAAGTGTCTCTGAGCTAATGAAAGATGAGCAAGCTTTTATTTTTGAACGTGATTCTTTCTTTAGAGCTTTTTATACGATTCGGAAATTGCCATTTTTAACTGTATTAAATGATTATCATGAATTTATAGGCATTTTAACGCATTCTAATATTTTTGATGTGATTGAAGATTCATTTGGAATGAATACAGGTGGATATATAATAACATTAGCGACACATGAGTCGAAAGGAATCATTAAAGAACTTGGTAGATTGTTAAAGATGTATAATATCGGTGGGTTATTTACGTTAGATAACGGTGATCAATATATTAGACGTGTTATTGTTAATTTAACAGATGATTTGAATCAACAAGAGTTAGAAGTATTAATAGAGAAATTAGAGAGAAAGGGTTTTCGCGTTAGTCATGTAGATCGTATTTAGAAATAGAGAGAGGCAGAAGCCTCTCTCTATTTTTGTGAAGAAACAGGTGGGACTGGGGATACAAGGTCAGATAAGAAGATGAAATCAGCTTTTTCTTGAATTTTAGGTATATAAGATTTAATGACAGAAGATGTAATCTCTCCTGGAGGCCCAACGTGACCAATCGCTACCATAACAGGTTCAGTTCTTGCTTTTTGTAAGAGAATATTTGCTTGTTTTGTTACGTGAGCTGAAGTATATAGATCATCAAAAAATAGTTTATTTTCGACAATAGGAACGCCAATCTCTTCGCCAACTTTTTTTACAACGCTGTGCGGGCTAGTTTTACTATCTAAATAAAAGAGACCATGCTCTTTACAAACTGAAAGTATAATGCGCATTACTCTTTCATCAGCAGTTGCTTTTGAACCCATATGATTGTTCATTCCAATTGCGAATGGAACGTCTTCAATCGCTTGTTTGACACGACTTCTAATTTCAGCATCACTTAAATCGGTTATAATGGCTTTTGGGCCGAGCCATTCTTTTTTCCCTTTTACCGGTTCCATTGGCATATGAATTATAACCTCGTGCCCTTTTTGATGAGCTGATGTCGCATCTTGTTTTGTAGATGGAAGAAATGGCATAACTGCAACAGTTAACGGGATAGGCAGTGATAACATTTTTTCCGTTCCTTTCATATTATTTCCGAAGTCATCAATGACAATCGCTACTTTATTTGTGTGAGCGTATGCTGGTACAGAAAAAGTTACGATTGGCAGTAGTGCGATAAGGAAAAAGATAATCATATATTTTCGCATGTAAAACTCTCCCTTCTTACAATATAAAGCATCCATACTAAGTGGGCCTTCATTGCCTGGTGATTAGTTGAACTAATTGAGCTTGTTGGTGCGGTATAAAGGATAATTTACTGTTATCGTTTACGTTTTGAATGAATTTAAACGCACAAAATGTCGAAATTAAAATTGTGAAAAGCGAGAGTTCACTGTTTGAGAGGGGTTTTCATTAAAATAAAACAAAAAAAATGTCTATTATTGCGAATGTATTTACAAAGATAGAATAATTTGTAATAATTCTCAAGGTGAGGATAAAGATTTGTAAATTATAGGGAGAAAATGTTTAATTTTCTGAACGTTTGTAGTGAATAAGGAGAGAAACAGAGAATTTTATTGTTAATAAGAATGAAATACAGATTATGAAAGGATATCGAGGGGGATATGCATGTTTGTAGTAAAAAGAAAATCTACAATGGACAAGCTTTTGTATGATATTCATGTGAAGCGCGAAGAAATGATTCATTTAGGACTTACCAGTGGATTCAATAGCTTAGAGACAATTCAAGTAAGTCAAGAATTGGACACGCTTATTGTGAAATATCAGCGTTATAAAGAGAAGAAGGTATCAAAATGGTTTTTTATGATAAAAACATCACTTTTCAAAATGACACACAATGAGAAATCGAATGCGTTTTGGACAACATTTATAAAGTAATCATCCCATAAGGGAAAGGGATGATTACTGTGAATAAAGCGGGAGTATAATGCATACTGTTGTTCCTATATTTTCTGTGCTTTCAATCGTAATTTGACCATTATAAATTTCAATGATTCTTTTGCATACGACAAGGCCTAGTCCTGTTCCTGTATTTTTGTTTGTGAAAAACGGATGGAAAATATGTTTTTGAATGTGTTTTGGAATTCCTTTTCCGGTGTCTTTAATCTGTAATTGTGCTGTATTTTCATTTGCATCAATTGTAATCGTCAATGTATCACCTAATGACATTGCTTCAAAAGCATTTTTTGTAATATTTAAAATAATCTGTTTGATATGATCATTTGAACAACGAATCGGAATTGGATGTTCAGGCATATGTATGAAAAGTTCAACGTTATGTAAATTTGCCTCGGATTGAATAATTAACGAAACTTCTTTTACAATGTCTTTTAAATCGTATGTTTTTTCAATAATAGCTGTTGGCTTCCCGAGAATAAGGAATTCACCGACAATCTCATTAATCCTTTCAATTTCCTTCTCAATAACAGAAAAATAAAATTGGTCCTTTTCATTTGAATGTGTTTCTTTTAAAAGAGTAATGAGTCCTTTAATACCTGTAAGAGGATTGCGGATCTCGTGAGCTGTACTTGCAGCGAAGGAACCAACTAATTCTAATTTTTGTAATTCATTTTGCTTTCTTTCTAACTTTGTTTGTCTTTCTAGAAGAATGTATTTTATAACTAAAAATAAAGTAGTCATAAGAAATAATGTTATTAAACTTTCCGTAAATACGTTACGATATAAAATGGTTTCTTCAATAGGTAATGGATAAATAGCAACGCTCCACGGTAATCTTGTCAATGGAATAGTCATTCGTTGTGTGTGTGTTGGGGCAAATTTCGGATTATTATCGTGTAAAAATGTAATTCCATACTTATCCAGTACTTCAAAGTGATATTCTGGTTTGATTGCATTTAAAGATGTTGCAATATAGTCAAATCGTAGGCTTGCTAATAGCAGTCCAGAAATATCTTTGTTTTTATTGAAAACAGGAGTGGCAATCACAATCACTTTATGGCCAGAAGCACGATCTGTAACCGCAGATGAAACCGTCGTCTGTTTATTTTTAAAAACTTCTTTTGCATAAGAACGATCATTGATATTGATCGGATTTTCTAATCCCGATGATGATAATGTAACTTTCAAATCTGTATTTGCATAATACAGACCATCAAATCGTTCATCGGTTTCATCTGTACTATGGAGAACTTGTTGTATTTCAGCATCATTTTGCGCTTTTGCACTAATAACCATCGCAAGCATTTCTAATGCAGATGTGGCTTCCCCTAGATAACGATCTAAGTAGTCTCTATATAAAAATTCGACTGTATGAGCAGCTTGTTTATTTTCTTTTTCCATTGTATATTTTTCGTACAAAAACAAGATAGAGCTAATACAAAGGGTTGGAAATATAACAAGCAAAATATATATATATGTGTTGCGCAGTTTTACATTCAAAATTGCTTCACCTTCTGTTTTTATTTTTATTATATAAAAACATTCTGAAATGTGTAATGTTTTTTGTAGTTTTTTGTTGAAATATGTTGAAATATGACGATGATATTTAAATTGGATATAATATCTCTATTTGAAAAGAGGTTTAGGAAAGGGGGGGAGTGTCATGACATCTCAGTATGAAGAGGAAGATGTTTCTAAATCATTAAAAGTATTTATTGCTTTATCCCGCGTGCATCGCTCAGCTATGGATACTGCCAATAAGTCTATTCAAAGTAATGGATTAAACCCAACCGAGTTTGCCGTATTAGAACTGTTATACCATAAGGGAACTCAACCATTGCAACAAATTGGAGAAAGAATTTTAATTGCAAGCGGTAGTATTACATATGTTGTTGATAAATTAGAGAAAAAAGGACTTGTTGAGCGAAAACCTAGCCATAATGACCGTCGTGTCATTTATGCTCATTTAACAGAACAAGGGATACAATTAATTTCTAGTATCTTTCCAAACCATGAGAAAGTCATACATGAATCATTTCATATGTTATCAAATGATGAAAAGGATCAACTCTTAATGATGTTAAAAAAGATAGGGAAATATGAGAAATAATAAAAAACTTTGAACAATGTATTCAAAGTTTTTTATTATTTCTGCGACTGCAGGCGGTAACTATATAAATGCAAATTGAAAAACCAACATAAAAACCTCCACCGATAGAAGCTTCACTTTATTCTGCATAGCAGCGATCTATGTGTCGAAAAAACAAAATAGATTTCTATACATTAAAAGGTAGAGAGAATAAGGGGAGAATTTAGTATGTACTGATGTAAATGTACCTATAAGAATAAGGAGGGTGAATTTTACTGATGAATAAAGGAGATTTACGAAATATATGGAATTATAGTAAAAGGATGTTTTTTAGAAAAGAAAGGGGCTATTTCTATGTCATTTGAGAATTATGAATACAAACGTCCAAATATGGATGAAGTGAAAGACAGATTTGCGGAGACTTTACAACAGTTTAAGAGTGCTAAAACAGTGGAAGAACAAATAGAAGTAATTGCACAGATTAATGAAATTCGTAATGATTTTAGCACGATGTATAATATATGTTATATTCGTCATAGCGTAGATACAACGGATGAAGTTTATAAAGAAGAACAAGATTTCTTTGATGAATATTCACCAATTGTGAAGGGCTATGTGACAAAATATTACGAGGCATTAACACAATCGCCATTTCGAAAACAATTAGAAGGATATTATGGTATACAGTTATTTGCACTCGCAGAGGCTGAAATGAAAACATACTCGGATGAAGTAGTTGCAGATTTGCAGTTAGAAAACAAGTTGTCTTCTGGGTACACACAGTTATTAGCGGCAGCTAAAATTTTATTTGAAGGTGAAGAACGAACACTATCACAACTTGTTCCATTTATGGAGAATAGAGATCGTAATATGCGTAAACACGCAAGTGAAGCATATTATGGATTTTTAGCAGAGCATGAAGAAGAGTTAGATCGCATTTATGATGAACTTGTTAAAGTAAGAACGACAATTGCGAAGAAACTTGGTTTTAATAATTTTGTTGAGCTTGGATATGCAAGAATGTATCGTACAGACTACAATGCAGAGATGGTTGCGAATTTCCGCAAACAAGTACTTGATTATATTGTTCCTGTTGCAACTGAGCTTAGACAAAAGCAACAGGCTCGTATTGGAGTAGAGAAGCTTGCTTATTATGATGAAAATTTTGAATATCCATCTGGTAATGCAGTGCCAAAAGGTGATGCGGATTGGATTGTGAATCATGGCAAAACGATGTATAAAGAACTGTCAGAAGAAACAAATACATTTTTTAATTTTATGTTAGAAAATAATTTATTAGATCTTGTTGCGAAAAAAGGAAAAGCTGGCGGAGGCTATTGTACATATATTGAAAATTATAAAGCACCGTTTATTTTCTCAAACTTTAACGGAACGTCTGGTGACATTGATGTGTTAACGCATGAAGCAGGACATGCTTTCCAAGTATATGAAAGCCGCCACTATGAAGTTCCAGAGTATAACTGGCCGACATATGAGGCGTGTGAAATCCATTCTATGAGTATGGAGTTTTTTACATGGCCATGGATGAAATTATTCTTTGAAGAAGATGTAGAGAAGTATTATTTCTCACATTTAAGTTCGGCATTGCTGTTTTTACCATATGGTGTATCTGTTGATGAATTCCAACATTTTGTATATGAACATCCAGAAGCATCACCAACTGAGCGAAAAGAAGCGTGGCGTAATATTGAGAGAAAGTACTTACCACATCGTGATTATGAAGAAAATGATTATTTAGAGCGCGGTGGCTTTTGGCAACGTCAAGCACATATTTATAACTCACCATTTTATTACATTGACTATACGTTAGCACAAATTTGTGCATTCCAATTTTGGAAACGCTCTAGAGAGAATCGTCAAGAGGCATGGGAAGATTATGTTCATCTTTGCCGTCAAGGCGGTAGTAAATCATTCTTACAATTAGTTGAAACAGCCAATTTAACATCTCCATTTGCTGATGGGTGTGTGAAAGGTGTAATCGATGAGATTCATGGTTGGTTAAATGGAGTGGATGACACAAAATTGTAAAAAATATGCATTTAGTTTTATGAATTTTCAATCGACAATTATTGGGAAAAATGAGATAATAAAAGAAAATTTAGAATAATTAAACGGAGGGGTGTTTCTTGAATAGAAGCGCCTCTTTTTAGCCAAATAAGGGGGGAGAAATATGATGCAATCTTATGCAAATATGAATATGGAAACGTTGTTACGTGGAATGGCGTCTACGAGACAGAAACTTTTATCAGAAATTGAAATGTTAACTGATACAGAAATTAATATGAAACCACGCCGTGATAAATGGAGCATTATGCAAGTGTTACATCACCTGCATCTTGTTGAACAATCTGTTACATCTGCTATTGTATATGCGCTTCATAAAACTGAAAGAAAAGTTGTTCCGCCAAAAGACCTTCAAGCTACACTCGATCGAACAAGAAAGAGAGAAGCCCCTCAACAAATGCAACCAACAGAAACATTAATGAAAAAATCACAAATGATGCAATTGCTGCAAAGTTCAAGAGAAAAGCTGTTACATGTTCTTCATAGCATTGTAAATGAAAAAGAACTATTCGAAAAATCGCTCAAACATCCTGTATTTGATGAGCTTAATTTATATCAATGGGTGCAATTTTTAGACTTACATGAACAGCGTCATCTTACACAGTTAAAAGAAGCAAAGCATTCTATTTTACAAAGATAAAGTGAAACTTCCATCAGTTGATTTACTAGCTGATGGATTTTTTGTAGTTTTGCATCGCTCAGTAAATGTATATTCCTACTTCATATGTTGGAACATATATAAGGACATCTGAAAAGGAGTTGAAATAATGGGAAATAAAAAACGAGAGCAAGAGAGGCAATGGAAAGCACGAAAAGAACATCAAGAGCCGCATGGGAAAGTGAAGACCTTTGCGGAACTTGTAGATGAAACAAAGAAAACGTGATGCACCTGCATCACGTTTTCTTTGTTAAGGGAAATATAAGAAGAAAAGTTGTCCCAATATTTTTCTCACTAGTGATGTCAATTTTGCCATTCATTGCTTTTATAATACTAAAGACAACCATCATTCCAAGGCCTGTTCCTTTTTCTTTTGTAGAGTAGAAAGGGGAACCGAGACGTTTTACTTGTTCGGTACTCATGCCGATTCCGGTATCTTGAATATGTAATTGGATATGTTTGTTAGCAGGTGTTACAGTAAATGTAAGGTCACCGCCGTTTGGCATTGCTTCAATACAGTTTTTTATAATGTTTAAAAGGCATTGATTGAGCTTTTGTTTTTCTCCCATTATATAAAATGTTTTACTTTGTTTTGTATAATGGATACGAACGTTAGAAAGGTTTGCTAATGGTGTCATGAGCGTAATTGCATGAAGTAATTCTTCTTCTAACTGTAATAGTTGTACTTTTTCAATACTTGGTTTTGCAAATGTTAAGTAGTCTGTTAATACATGATTTGCTTGGTCAATACCGCGCATAGCGATGTCTAAATATAACAGTTTTTCTTGTTCTGAATAGCTTTTTGATTGTAACAATTGAAGAAATCCTCTTGTTGATGTAAGTGGGTTTCGAATTTCATGTGAAATAGAAGCAGCCATTTCACCGATGAGATGAAATTTTTCGGCGTTCACAAGTTCTTTTGCAAGGCGGACTTGTGACTGTAAAACTTCCATTAAGTATAAAATTAAAATTGTTCCTACAATTGTGCATAACTCATATGTAACAAGATAAGGGGTATAGTCCTTCGAGTTTGGAACGATAGATAGAAAATAGGGAATCCAGCCAATGCCGTAAATAAGACTGTAGAAAAAAGCTAAATACATTTTTGTTTTGATTTTCCCTTTTATGTACATGTTATATGTTGTAATGAGAAAAGTGTACAAAATAAAAGATGCAATAAGAGAAGGTATGAATCCGTTGCCCCCAATAAAAAAACGATAAATGTTCATAACAATTAAAATGGCACCACCTGCGACTGGTCCTCCGGATAATGTACCGACAACGAGCACGATATGTCGGAAATCATATTGAAAACCGTAATCTGCTTTTGCAGAAAACGACATACAGACAATGGTAGTAATACTGCAAGAAAGAATAAATACAAACGAATTGAGCTTTGGAGAGTGATTTCCTTTTTCGCTCCAAAATAAATGATAAATCAACATTGTAACTAAAATAAATAATATATTTATGAAGAGGTACATAATAAAAAGCTTCAGCTTTAAAACCTCCTTGTATCGAGAAGTAAAAGGTTTAGTATATAAAATCATCATACTATTAATATGGAAGAAAATGAAATATTATTTTTAGAAAAAACAGAAAAAATAGACGTTTTCCACTCGTATACTCGGTATGTTACAATGTAAGGTGCAAGTTAAAGAAGACAATCCATGCATAGCATGGGAGAGGTTCGCGAACTCCCTCTATAAAAAACTAAGCAGAGAACAATGTCCTTATTGATATTGTTTTGTTTTTTTTAGTATGACAGTTCAAGAACGCTCTTTCTTCTTGGAATCGAAAAAAGAGGAGAATGAGTGAAATGAAAAAGGAAAAAGCAGTTGTTGTTTTTAGTGGTGGTCAAGATAGTACAACGTGTTTATTTTGGGCGCTTGAACAGTTTGAAGAAGTAGAAACAGTGACGTTTAATTATAATCAACGTCATAAGCTGGAAATTGACTGTGCGGCGGAAATCGCAAAAGAATTAGGTGTGAAGCATACTGTACTTGATATGAGCTTGTTAAATCAGCTCGCTCCCAATGCATTAACGCGTACAGATATGGAAATTACACATGAAGATGGTGAGTTGCCATCGACATTTGTGGATGGACGTAACTTATTGTTTTTATCGTTTGCGGGTGTGTTAGCTAAACAAGTAGGGGCACGCCATATTGTAACAGGTGTGTGTGAAACAGACTTTAGCGGCTATCCAGATTGCCGTGATGTGTTTGTGAAATCGTTAAACGTTACATTAAATTTATCGATGGATTATCCATTCGTGATTCATACACCACTTATGTGGATTGATAAAGCGGAAACGTGGAAGTTAGCAGACGAACTGGGAGCATTTGAATTTGTCCGTGAAAAAACGTTAACGTGCTATAACGGAATTATTGGTGATGGCTGCGGTGAGTGTCCAGCGTGTCAGCTTCGTAAAGCAGGACTTGATAAATATGTACAAGAACGTGAAGGAGCGAAAGCATAATGACACAAGACTTCTTTGGATTTCGCATTGTTGAAAATTTGCAAAAAATAGATCAGGACATTGAGCGTAAGCAACTGAAGTATCATAATAAGCGTGTTATGGTTAGTAAAGAATTTACGTTTGATGCTGCACATCATTTGCACTGTTATGAAGGGAAATGTAAAAACCTTCATGGCCATACGTATAAAGTAATTTTTGGAATTAGTGGTTATGTCAATGAAATTGGCATCGCGATTGATTTTGGTGATATAAAAGAAATTTGGAAAAATGAAATTGAAATATATTTAGATCACCGTTACTTAAATGAAACACTTCCAGCTATGAATACAACTGCTGAAAATATGGTTGTATGGATTTTTGAGAAGATGGAAGAGGCACTCACAAAAGGTGATCGACAAAATGAATATAAAGGGGCGCGTGTTGAGTTTGTGCGCTTATTTGAAACACCAACAAGCTATGCAGAAGTAAGACGGGAGTGGATGATGGGTGAGTAACATTCCTGTTTTAGAGATTTTTGGACCGACAATTCAAGGAGAGGGAATGGTTGTTGGACAAAAAACAATGTTTGTTCGTACAGCAGGTTGTGATTATAGCTGTGCATGGTGTGATTCTGCATTTACATGGGACGGTTCTGCAAAAGAGCAAATTCGTCAAATGTCGCCGAAAGAAATTTTTTCTGAACTTGTCCAAATTGGGGGTGAAAATTTCTCGCATGTAACGATTTCAGGTGGGAATCCTGCATTGCTGAAGCATTTAGGAGAATTGATCTCTTTATTAAAAAAGAACGGCATTCGTACGGCAATTGAAACGCAAGGAAGTAAATGGCAAGATTGGTTGCTTCATATAGATGAGGTAACAATTTCGCCGAAGCCGCCGAGTTCAAAGATGTCAACGAATTTTGTTATGTTAGATTCAATTGTTGAGCGGTTGGACGGAAAAGAGTTTAGCTTAAAAGTGGTTGTATTTGATGATCAAGATTTTGTATATGCAAAAGAGGTGCATGAACGTTATCCGCACGTTCCATTTTTCTTGCAAGTTGGAAATGATGATATAAAGACGACTGATGACGCTTCATTAATTCAGCGTCTTCTTATGAAATATGAGTGGCTGATTGATAAAGCAGTGCAATGTAAGGAAATGAATAATGCGAAAGTATTACCGCAGCTCCACGCTTTAGTGTGGGGCAATAAACGCGGTGTATAAGTGAAGGGAGATTTTAAGATGACTGGAAGAAAAGATGAAGATTTAAAAGATGTAACATTACTAGGAAATCAAAATACAAAATATTTATTTGAATATAGCCCTGAAATTTTAGAGACGTTTGATAATAATCACCCAAATCGCGATTATTTTGTGAAATTTAATTGTCCAGAGTTTACAAGTTTATGTCCAAAAACAGGACAACCAGATTTTGCGACAATTTATATTAGCTATATTCCAGAACAAAAAATGGTAGAGAGTAAATCTTTAAAGTTATATTTATTTAGTTTCCGCAACCATGGAGATTTCCATGAAGATTGTATGAATGTCATTATGAATGACTTAATTAAATTGATGGATCCACGCTACATTGAAGTATGGGGCAAATTTACGCCACGCGGTGGTATTTCTATTGATCCATATTGTAACTATGGACGCCCTGGAACAAAATATGAAAAAATGGCTGAATATCGTTTAATGAATCATGATTTATATCCAGAAACAGTAGATAATCGTTAAGAAAAGAGGGGGCTTGCCCTCTCTTTTCTAGTATTCTATGTATGTTGTGTAATAACTGTATAGTTCTTATGGTTGACAACAGTAAGAGGTTCCATATCTAGGTCTCTAAAGTTATCCATAATTGTTATATCGACGATAACGGAGTTTTTATTTACTTTTTGAACGCGCCCTTGTAAACCGTTTTTAAATTCAATGACATCCCCAGCTTCTGCAATTTTCATAAGCAACTCTCCCTGTTACATTTTTACGAAAAAGAGAACAAGTTTCGTTCTTTTTGTATTTCTCTTTATTGTGAACGATATTTTCTCTTTTGTAAATGTTTCCAGTACATTTTTTTTGAAAAAATGCTAATTTTTCACAATGAATTTATAGTAAGATTCTCACATTTATTGTAAGGTGAATATAGGGGTGTTATGAAACGGAGACGATAAAATGGTATTTGAGATTGTAGGAAGCTTTATAGCTATTATGTTGTTTTTATTTGCATATACGAAATTGAAAGTGATTCGTGAACATGAAACATACATATACTATGAGGGAGCTGATAGCATTTCTTCTTTTTCTAGTCATGAGGATGGAAGTGCTGAATCATAAAAGAATGTTTCTATAATAGAAAAATGTTGAACGGAGAGTGAGAAAGATGCAAATTTCTTTCATACGTCATGGAAGCTCTAGTGTTCAAAAGAAAGCGATTACAGTTCGGGGATTTCAAGAATGGCAGCAAAGATACGAACATGAAGATATTATGAGAGAAATGGAAATTCCAATTGAAACGATGGAAGTCGTTGAATCCTCTAAATTTATCGTATCGAGTGATCAAAAAATAGCTGTTCAATCAGCAGCGATGTTGACTAGTAATGTTATGTTTATACAGAATTCCCTTTTTCGTGAAGCTGCTGTTCCATCTATTTTACCTGTCCCGAACTGGATAAAGTGTAAACCGGACGTCTGGATGTTTTTGGGTCGAGCATTTTGGATGATTGGTTATTCGAGGGATGTTGAATCTTATTTAGAAGTTCAAAGAAGAGCGAAGCAAGCGGCCGATGTATTAGTTGGCTATGCAAATGTATATCAGCGAGTTACCCTTGTTGGGCATAGTTATTTTAATAAGATGATTGGGAAAGAGTTGTGTGCGAGGGGATGGCGTGGACCACTGCTATTGCGGAATAACCCGTGGGGATGTACAATTTATACTTTTCATGAAGTACTAGAAGGAAATGTATTTATAACTTATACATAAGGGTGTCATACTCCATATATAATACAAAGGCACAATTATGAAATAATAATTGTGCCTTTGTATTATATATGTTTAACTAAATGAGCATATGGTTCGCCCACAAGCATAAGTGTGTTATCTTGTGTATAGCCAAGTTTTTTATAAAGAGAAAACGCAGATTTGTTTTCTAAGTTTACTAGCAATGAGATTTTCTCATGGCCTTCTTCTTGAGCGGATGTTTCAGCTGCAAGAATTAAATTTGAACCGATACCTTGTCCACCATATGTAGAGGAAACAGATAGAGTATCAATATAATATTCATCTTCTTCTGCTTCTTTTTCTAATATAATAGAAGAATCTTGTTTAATGTCTCGTAACCGTTTCACAATTGGGTCATCTAGTTGAGTTGCTTCACTTCCGTGGTAGGCTACAATAATACCAACAGCTTTACCATCTCGTTCTTCAACGAAACAATTTTCATAACTGAGTCGGTTTTCCTTTTTCGTAAACCAATATTCTAACCCTTCTAGAACTTCCGTTTCATTTGTGCCGCCTGTTAATTTTTCAGCAATTTCATGCAGTGCGTTGTACAATAAAGGAGATATTGCTTGAGCATCTGTTTGTTTTGCTTTCCGAATCATGGTATCCCTCCTAGTGTCCATTTTATTGTATCATAAGAGTTAGCATGATAAGAAATGATTTGCTGCTTTAGGAGTGTATAGAAGTAGTCGTGAAATAAAAATACGACAGAGAGGTGATTAGTATGGATAAACAACAAGTAAATATGATTTTAGATCAGCTTAAAAATAAAGAAATACAAGAATACATTGTCACAAAAGAAGTGTTTTATACATTTCGAGAAGTTTTAGTAGAACGAGAAGACTTTAAGCATTTTCGAGGTAACGCACAGCACAGTGGGAAAATCATTTATACATATATGGAAACACCACGCTCGTAAGAAAGGAGAGGAGTTTATTTGGGAGAGTTTAAGCAAGGGATACTTCCGCATTGGGACTGTTTTTGGAAAGATGAGAAGGGAAGAAAATTTGTTGGGATGGTTATGTTTCCGGAGAAGCGAAAGCGAATGAAGGAAATCATAGGACAATTAAAACTAGCATATGAACAAGAACGAAGTGTGCTTGTAATAGCAAAACTTCAAAATTCTATTCAAAAAGTGAAAGGTACGATTGCGTATTTCGATGAAGAGTCACCTGTTTTTACGATGCAATGTAAAGATGAAATTTTCTATCATATATTTTTGAGCGATATCGTGCGCGTAGAACATCATGAATAGGAGTATACGTACAAATAAAATGATAGAAAAAATGTGTAACCGGTTTCGAACAGTTTCTAATAGGGAAACTGTTCGTTTTTTTTTGACAAATGAGAAATAGATTTCGCATGTATATTTCTTTTTTTGACAATTTGATACGATGAACTTTTTTGGAAATGTGGCTAAATCCGTTGACAACTTTTTTGAAATACACTTTATTGACATGTCTTTTAGAATGTTGTTTCATATTCTTTGTATTGTAAAAAGATCGGTCTATTTTGTCGAAAAAGTAAATTTTTAAAAAGAAAGAAATTATACATATATCTTGTGTCCTTTTTTAAAAAGTAATACAATATATAGAGAATTCATCGAGAACGAACATGACGCGAAAAGATGTAAAGGGAGGGTCGGAGATGTTAGTTGCATATGATTCTATGACAGGAAACGTAAAGCGTTTCATCCACAAATTAAATATGCCGGCCGTTCAAATTAATGAAAATCTCGTATTAGATGAAGAATTTGTCCTTATTACGTATACAACAGGTTTTGGAAATGTGCCGGAACGTGTTTTGAAATTTTTAGAACGTAATCATGAACGTTTAAAAGGAGTATCTGCAAGCGGAAATCGCAATTGGGGAGATATGTTTGGGGCAAGCGCAGACAAGATTTCAACGAGATATGAGGTGCCGGTTGTATCAAAATTTGAGTTATCTGGAACAAATAAAGATGTAGAATTTTTTAAAGAGAGGGTGCTGGAGATTGCGACACATTGAATTGAATAATGAGATCACGCAAATGCAGGACGGGTTCTATCAGCTTCATAAAGATAAAGAGGCACTAGCAGACTTTATGGAAGAGGCGAAAGAGAATACCGTTCCTTTTGATAGCGTGGCAGAACGCATCGAGTATATGTTAGAGTATGATTACTACTATGATGTGTTAAGCGAATATAAGATGGACGAGGTGGAAGCTGTATACGATATCACGTACGGCGAAAAGTTCGAATTTCAATCTTATATGGCAGCATCTAAGTTTTATAAAGATTACGCGTTAAAAACGAATGATCAAAAACAATACTTAGAAAGTTATCCTGATCGTGTGGCAATTGTATCGTTATACTTAGGACGAGGAAATGCCCAGAAGGCAAAGCAATTCGCAAGTATGATCGTCAAACAAAATTATCAACCAGCGACACCAACCTTTTTAAATGCAGGAAGAAGCAGAAGAGGAGAAATGGTGTCTTGTTTCTTGTTAGAGATGGACGACAGCTTAAACTCGATTGGGTTCAATATTAATACAGCAATGCAGTTATCAAAAATCGGCGGCGGCGTAGCGCTCAACTTGAGCAAATTACGAGCACGCGGTGAACAAATTAAAGGTATCGAGAATGCAGCAAGTGGTGTTGTACCAGTTATGAAATTACTTGAAGATTCGTTTTCGTATGCGAATCAGTTGGGCCAACGAAAAGGTGCCGGAGCTGTATATTTAAATATTTTCCATTGGGATATTATTGAGTTTTTGGATTAATTGGTAGTCCCTCTATACAGTAATGTATATGAGAAAACCTTGTGAACCTAGCCATTAGGGTGTCGCATTAGCGGCTAACGGTATCAGTTGAATAAGGAGTAGAGAAAAAGCTCACGAAGAAGCTGACTAAGAGAACCTACGGTCCATTATAAGTGGATAGCAGGTAATACCGTGCCAAGCTTGTTAGAAGTGCATATCTAGCAAGAAGGTGTAGAGACTATCGAACGCACGTCAGTAGACGTAAGCAAGTAGAGTAGGCTGGAGATAGGCACCAGTCGAAGTGCAAGGCAGCCAGTTACAGGTTGATGATATAGTCCAACCTTCATAGAAATATGAAGACATGTTGACCAAAAAAATAAATGCCGACGAGAAGAGCCGTATTCAGTCTCTTTCCATCGGAATTATCGTTCCAAGTAAGTTCTTTGAGCTTGCTGAGAAAAACGAACCATTCCATGTTTTCGCACCTTATACAGTGTATAAAGAGTACGGAAAACATTTAGACGATATTGACATTGATGAAATGTATGACGAACTGATGAGCAATCCAAAAATCAAAAAGAAACCGCTGGATATTAGCGCACGTGATATGCTTATTAAAATTGCAATGATTCAGCTTGAGTCTGGCTATCCATACTTAATGTTTAAATCAAATGCAAATAAACAACATCCGTTAAAGGATATTGGAACTGTGAAGATGTCGAATCTTTGTACAGAAATCTTCCAGTTACAAGAAACATCTGTAATCAATGATTATGGTACAGATGATATTATCCGCCGTGATATTAACTGTAACTTAGGATCATTAAATATCGTAAACGTAATGGAGAATAAAGAAATACGTGAAGCGGTTCATGCGGGAATGGAAGCTTTAACAGCTGTTTCTGATATGACAATTATTCCGAACGCACCGACTGTGAAAAAAGCAAATGAGGAGCTTCATTCTGTTGGTCTTGGAGCAATGAACCTACACGGTTATTTAGCGAAAAATAAAATCGCTTATGAAAGTGCAGAAGCGAAAGAATTTGCTCGTACATTCTTTATGATGCTAAATTACTACTCCATTGAAAAAAGTATGGAAATTGCAAAAGAGAAAGGTGAAACCTTTAAAGACTTTGAAAAGTCAGATTATGCAAATGGCACATACTTTGAGAAATATGAAACAACGGATTATAGCCCGGCAACTGAGAAAGTGCAGCAGTTATTTGAAGGGATTCATATTCCAACAAAAGAAGATTGGACAAACTTAAAAGAACAAGTACAGAAGCATGGCTTATATAATTCATATAGATTAGCAATTGCACCTACACAATCGATCAGTTACGTGCAGAATGCTACTTCATCAGTAATGCCAATCGTAAGCCAAATTGAATCAAGAACGTACGCAAATGCAACAACATATTATCCAATGCCGTATTTATCGAAAGATACGTTCTGGTACTATAAATCTTCTTATGATATGAATCAGTTTAAACTTATTGATTTAATCGCAGAAATTCAAGAGCATGTTGACCAAGGGATCAGTACAATTCTTTATGTAAATAGTGATATTTCTACTCGTGAATTAGCACGTTACTATATTTATGCTCATAAAAAAGGGTTAAAGAGCTTGTACTACACAAGAACACGTAAATTAAGTGTGGAAGAGTGTGTAGCCTGCACAGTATAATGTGTTCTTTTAGCAGAAAAGCATACAATTGATAGTTATTATATAAAACAGGATGAGCAGGGTTTAGAAAAACCCTGCTCATGCTAAGTAAACAAATTTACATTCTAACGTGCGGTTAGATTTTCATTTTGAAATGGAAGTTTTACCGCACGTTAGAACGATGCGATAATATAATAAAGGGGCGATTCAATGCGCGCGGTAAACTGGAACAAGAAAGAAGACGATTTTAGTTTAATGTTTTGGAAGCAAAACATCGCTCAGTTTTGGACAGAAGAGGAGATCGCGGTTTCTTCTGACAAAAACACGTGGGTGCAGTTATCTAAGGAAGAGCAAATTGCTTATAAACGTGTACTTGGGGGATTAACACTTCTAGATACGAAGCAAGGCGGCGAGGGAATGCCACTAATTCTTGTGCATCTTGAGAACTTACAAGCAAAAAGTGTGCTTGCGTTCATGGGAGCTATGGAAGAAGTACATGCGAAAAGTTACAGTCATATTTTTACAACACTCGCAACTGAAGAAGAAATTGATGGGATTTTTAAATGGGTAGATACACATCCGTTACTTGAGAAAAAATCAAGTATCATTACAAATTACTACCGTCGTTTATTAAAGCCTCAAGTAACGAAAAAAGAGCTATACATGGCAATGGTAGCAAGTGTGTTTTTAGAAAGCTACTTGTTCTATAGTGGATTCTTCTATCCTCTGTATTTAGCAGGGCAAGGAAAACTAACGGCGAGTGGAGAAATTATAAATTTAATAATTAGGGACGAGTCCATCCACGGCGTATTCGTCGGTATTTTAGCGCAGCAAGTGTTTGCAGAGCTTTCTTCCGAGGAGCAACAAGAAGTACAAAAAGAAACGAAGGATCTGTTATTAGAACTGTATGACATTGAAACAGCGTATACAGATGAAATTTATACATCGATTGGTCTTGTAGAAGAGGTAAATCGTTTCGTTCGTTACAATGCGAATAAAGGATTAATGAATCTAGGATTAGAACCGCACTTTGAAGAAGAAGAAATTAATCCAATCGTATTAAATGGTTTACGTACGGATACAAAAAATCATGATTTCTTCTCTGTAAAAGGGAACGGTTATGTGAAAGCGACAAATGTTGAAAAATTATCAGATGATGATTTTGTATTTAACTTTTAATAAGGCGAGTGCTCTATATGTATAGGGCACTTTTTTTTATGGGAAATATGTTTACATAACATGGTTATTTCGTTTGATTTTCTTGATGATATCTTATGAGGAGCAATGAAATTCGAGGATGTTATCATTAAAAAACATTATAAAAAAATATTCAAAATTCTCATTTACATTTTTTGTATCATAGTGTACTATTTGACTAGTACACTAAAACATTAGGAGGAAGAAATGAAAATCGAATTTTCTCCCAACATCCCAATTTACATTCAGGTGATGGAATACATAAAAAAGGAAGTTGTAACAGGTCATTTAGCGCCTGGTAGTAAAATTCCTTCTGTCCGTGAATTAGCGAGTGAGTTACAAGTGAATCCGAATACAATTCAACGTACATTTCAAGAGTTAGAACGCGAGGGTATCGTTGAGACGCGTAGAGGAATGGGAAGATATGTAGCAACTGAAGGAGAGAAAATTATGGAGCTGCGAAAAGATATGGCGAAAGAGTTGCTTCATGCCTTTATAAATGGAATGAACAACTTAGGGTTTTCAGAAGAGGAAATGTTGTCCATTCTTCATTCTTCATTAGAAGAGAAAAAGGGGGAGAACAGATGCGAGAATTAGTAAAAATAGAAAACTTATGGAAACGTTACGATTTAAAAGCTGTTATTAGAGATGTAAACATTACAATAACAGAAGGGAAAATTATTGGTCTTGTCGGGGATAATGGTAGCGGGAAAACGACACTGCTGAAAATGATTGTAGGTTTACAACATCCGTCTCAAGGAGATATTTTCATTGCTGATAAGAAAGTAAGTCGAGAAACGAAAAAAATCGTCTCATTCATGTCTGACCGTCCTATATTTGAAGAGTGGATGACTGTAAAGAATGCTTTGTTTTTTTATCGCGATTTTTATGAAGATTTTAATATTCAAAAAGCAGTGGATACAATCGCGAAATTGAAAATTCCATTAGAAGAAAAAATTAATGCTTTATCAAAAGGAATGGTAGAAAAACTACAGCTGATTTTAACCTTTTCAAGGCATGCAAAACTTTATGTATTAGATGAACCGCTTGGCGGAATCGACCTTGTCTCACGGGAGCATGTGTTAGAGTTAATTCTTCAATTTTATCGGGAAGACTGTACAATTTTAATTTCTACTCATTTAATTAGCGAAATTGAAAACTTGTTTGATGAAGTGATCTTTTTAAAGGACGGAGAAATTGTGTTACATGAAAATGTAGAAAATCTTCGTTTTCAAAGAGGAAAAGCAATACACGAGTTGTTCAAGGAGGTTTTTGGACAATGAATCAACTTCTTTACTATTTATATAACTGTAATAAAAAGAAAATATGGATTATTTACGTAGGATTTATTACGATTTCACTTATTCTATTATTTAATTTTATGGGTTCTGCTAAGCATATGACTTCAATGAAACAAAATGTAATATTGATTTTGTTTATTTTACTATTCAGTATAACGGTATTTTCAATTGGTTTAATAGCAGTCTCGTCTTTTCGGAGAATGTTAAAAAATTCTATGATTCGTTATACAGCAGTTCCTGCTAAAAAATATATATTTGCCAACCTATTGTTTTTTTCGCTAATGGTTACTCTACTGTCTTTAATTGGTTTAGGATTTGTTCATTTCTTTTCTTTAGATATTTACGGGAAAAACACAAATGGAGAGATTCAACGAGCAATGCAATACTTTTATAAATTTGGGTTGCTTCATCATTTCTTTTCTATCTTTTTATGGATTATAGATTTAACGAGTTGTTTAGCTTCTATATATATCATAATTGCAGTTATAAAACTTTTTAATGTGAATTCGTTATTAAGTAAGGTATTATTTATATTTTTCTTTTTGCTTCTAGCTGGAATTCAATTTTTTATAACTACTCTCTTGGAAAAAGTAGATAGATATGTATTTTTTACAAAAAATATTAAATTTATAGATAAAAATGGTTTTTTTGAAACATCATTTTATATGAATGAAGGGGCAAGTATTTCGTATATATGCTTTACCTTGTTATCAACCGTTCTCTTCATATTCATAGCATCCTACATCATCGACAAAAAGTTAGAGGTTTAAAGGAGGAATAGACATTGGGAAATGTAGTAGTGAAATTAGAAAATGTTCATAAAAAAATAGGCAGTGCTGAAATTATTCGTGGTCTTTCGTTTGAAGTACAGGAAGGGGAAGTGTACGGCTTTCTTGGGCCAAATGGAAGTGGAAAGACGACGACAATTCGGATGATGACAGGGCTGATTTCAGTATCAGAAGGTGATATTACAATTTGTGGCCATAGTATACGTACTGAACGTGAAAAAGCGCTAGAGTATATTGGAGCGATTGTAGAGAACCCGGAGCTATATGAATATATGACGGGAATGCAAAATTTAAAGCATTTTGCCAATATGGCTGTTACACCAATTGGTAAAGAACGAATTGCTGAAATTGTAAAGCTTGTTGAACTAGAGCATGCGATTCATAAAAAGGTAAAAACATATTCTCTTGGTATGAAACAACGTTTAGGGATTGCGCAAGCATTACTGCATAATCCGAAAATTTTAATTTTAGATGAGCCGACAAATGGTTTAGATCCAGCGGGAATTCGTGAAATTCGAGATTACTTACAGCGTTTGGCAAAAGAAGAAAACATTGCAGTCATTGTATCAAGTCACTTATTAAGTGAAATTGAGCTGATGTGTGATCGTGTCGTTATTATTAAGAAGGGACAATTTGTGCAAGAGTATAGTTTACGTGGACAGGTAAAAAGTGATGACAAGATTATGGTAGCCATTGAAGTGAATCAAGTAGAGAAAGCGAATGAACTGATTAAAGGAACCATACAAGAAAACAAAATTATTGTATCTGTCATGAAAGAGGAAATTCCGCAACTTGTGAAAAATTTAGTGCATGCTGATGTTCTTGTGTACGGTGTAACCGTTCAAAATAAATCATTAGAAGATGAATTCTTAGCAGTTACAGGGGGAGTGAAAGCATAATGATAAAGTTAATTCAAAATGAATTTTTAAAGTTGCATGCAAAAAAGAGTATGTATATTTTATTAGGAGTGCTAGCAGTATTAGAAATTGCAGCAGCAGTTATTATCAAAAAATGGGCTCCACCTGAAATCAAAATTGAAGGATTCATTATGTTTGCAGAGCAAAATATCGGCATGATTGTTACGTTTGCAACAATCTTTGGAGTTACGTTAGCATCCCGCACAATTACAGAGGAATTTCAAAAAGGGACAATTAAACAATTATTGATTCGACCAAGAAAACGAGTTACGATCTTATTTTCAAAATATATTACAATTCTCTTAGCTATATTGTTTGTATGTATTGCTTCTTTACTTACAGCAATGCTGATTGGTCTCATTGTATTTGGCGGGGACACTGGAGCGGTAACTTTTACAATTTTGTTAAAACGTTTTGCATATAATATTTTACCGATATTCTTTTATCCAACAGTTGCATTCTTGCTAGCGAATATTTTTAGAAAATCAGTTTTACCATTAGTTATTACACTATTTTTCTTCTTCCTAGAGGGAATGTTAAAAATGCTAGTATTCCAATTTGCTCAAGGTACAGCAAAATATATTGTAATGTTTCACTTAAATTTAAATATGTATGATAGTAATGTGTTGCTAAGTCAAGGGGCCAAACCAATATTTACAGAGTTTAGCTTTACAACTTCTTTATTATTTGTGCTAGCTCATTTTGCCGTTTTACTCGTTGCTTCGGGTGCATTGTTTCAAAAACGTGATGTGTTATAAAAATAAATCCTCGCTTAGGCGGGGATTTATTTTGGGAGTTGTAGGATGATACAAGACTAATTTAATAAAAAAAGGAAGAAATTACAGCATATTGATACTATAATATAAATATATCATGTTGGAAGTGTTTTCTATTAACCTTGCATTTTCACGGATTCGACTACGCAGTTTTTTTGGGTGGATGATTTTAGGTGCGTTTATTGTATATCTTCCACTAGAGATAATTGGTGCTGAAAATGGTGTATTCCAATTTGTCTCAGACACCCTAGTTTTCTTTGCTTTTCCATTACTTTGGTTGTTTTATAAGATGAAAAAACATAACGCAGTATTTACAAGTTTTTTTGATAAACCATCATCAATTCCATGGCGACTTATTTTAATTGCTACGGCTATGGGAATGATTTTTTCATTCGGTGTATCTTTTATTCAATTTTACATACTAGCTCAGATGATTCCGGACTTTTTAGTTGATTTATTAAGTGATGGAAATGTTATTGATATGAGCACTACTTTTACAAAAATTTTAAGTGTCATCTCAGCTTGTATATTTGCTCCAATTATGGAAGAAGTGATCTTCAGAGGCTTTTTCTTAAACCGAATGGCGTATAAATGGGGTGTGAAACGGGCCATTATCATTTCTTCGCTTATTTTTGGATTTGGGCATGTTGATGTAGTTGGTGCCTTTTTATTTGGTGTTGTTATGTGTCTTTTATATATAAAGACGAAAAGCCTATGGACAAATATTATTGTTCACGCCTTAAACAATACTGTTGTTAGTATCATTCAATTTACTGATAGCAGTGCACAAGAACCAGTAAAAATTGCTGATTTACAAGCACTGAGTAATTTATGGATGGGTCTTGTTATCATTATTATTAGCTTATTATGGCTTGTTCCCTTTATTCGTCGTAATTGGCGTACTGTAAGAGAAGTTGGACTGCCTCTACTTCGAATCATTCAAGAAGAAAAACAAGCTGATTTGATTGTAGAGCAAGCTGCATATAGTCAAGTTGTTTTCACCGAGCGCTACATGGCTGTTGAATTACCTGATGAAGCTGTCAATCACTTAGGTTTAGAAGAAAGTGATTATGTAAAAGTGGAACTAGTGAATGATACAATTGTGATAAAAAAAGCAGATGAAAGAGAAAGGCTCTCCTAAAAAGTATGGAGAGCTTTTTTCTTTAGTAAATAAAAATTTCAACATGAAAGTTATTCCCATTTTTTATATATTTAATGTCCGTTACAGTACGTACTTTCTTTAAAAGCTCTACTTTCTCACCGATTCGCGGAATAGTGGGAACGTTATCCCAAATACCGAGTAAATCATTTGTGGTTTTTGTTTTTTCGTAAAACCAAATTTTCACTGTGGTGCCCCTTTCTTAACTTTGTATTTTAATACATAATAAAACATTTTTATACTCATTGTAAGATGTTTTTACGTGTTTTTTGAATAAACTTAACAAAAAATATTTTCATTGAGGGAAGACATGTTTCATATCGGTTGTAATGCACTTTTCAAAAAACAATGTAAAAAAGCTATTATTGAATGTTTCAATTATAGCCAGAATGATTATTGTTAGCAGACTGAGAAAGGAGAAGTTACTTAGCTTTATAGTGAAAAAATAATTTTATAGAAAAAAATAAGAATATTTTGTATAATTACATTACAATAATTTTGAAAGCAGGGTGGCGGCGAATGGCACATATTCCAGTAAAAAAATTAGAAACATTATTAGCATTAGCTGATGAAGATAAACAAAAACAAAAAGAATTTTATGAAACGTTATTAACAACACACGTTTATGTTGCAGGAACGGTTGATATAAAAGAAGGAGATTCACAAGGAATAGTGCATTTACGCTATTTTCAGGGGGAAGGAAGATGGATTTTACCATTCTTTACGCAGCTTGAATTTTTACAAGCTGCATTGCCTGAAGATGTACCTGTTATTTCGATTCGTGGAAAAGAGTTATTTGAAAGCATTGATGTGGAAGCAACAGCGGTCTTAAATGTTGGCACAGATCTTGACAAAACATTTACACCTCCAGAAATTGCTGACATTGCTTCCGGAAGAATTTTTAATTATTATCAATAAATTGCCGTTACCATTCTTTCAAGGGGACATATAGTATTAGTAGCTTGACCAAGAGAGGATGGGGATATATGGCTAACGATAATAATAACAATAATAACAATAATAACAATAATAACAACAAGAATAACAAGAATAACTGCTGTTTTGGTTGGAACATGTGGAACAATAACAATAATAATAATAAGAACAACAACAATAACAACAATAACAACAATAACAAAAACAAGAATAACTGCTGTTTTGGTTGGAACATGTGGAACAACAATAACAACAACAACAAGAATTAATGAATGGAAAAAGGAGAAGCAGACAAGCTTCTCCTTTTTCCTATAAAAGTAGTATAAGAGTCAGAGAATATGAAGAAACTCTTCTTGATGCAAAGTTCACATTATCCCGCATTAACGGGCAGTAAGCCCCCAACCTCAAGGTTTGAAGGAGAAGTAAAGAAGAGGTGGGGATAATTGCCCGTAAAAGCCCGATTGGTGATGGAAGTTTCACTTTATACCAGAAGAGATAGAAAGTGTTTTTTGTTGCCCATTTATTGTAGCAGGAACACCTAGAGGGATTCCTATATTTGGTTGTATATGGCCAATTGGTAGGTTATACAAAAGGGGAATATTATAAGAGATAATGTAATCATATAAAATTTCAGAAATAGATAAAGCTGGTTTTGAAGATGTACACTTATGACAATTTGTAAAGATAACACCAGCACACTGTTCAAATTTCTTTCCTAAGCGCAATTGATTTAACATGCGATCAACGCGATAAGGCTCTTCGCCGATGTCTTCCAATAATAATAATTTGTTTTTTGTATCAATTTCGTACGGTGTACCGAGAGTACTTGTAATTACGCTTAAGTTTCCTCCGACAAGAGGAGCGGTGATGCAACAATTGAAAGAGTGAAGAAACGCTGCTCCTTCTAGAATAATAGAGTATGGACGAAAAAGTTGTTTGAAAGAGGAGAAAGAGAGGGTATCAAGTCCCTTTCCCACTTCCTCCATCATGGGACCATGAAACGTAACGAGTTGTGCCAATTGCTCAAAAGCGATGTGTAAAGCTGTAATATCACTATAACCCCAGAAAATTTTTGGATTATCTCGAATGAGTCCATAGTTAATAGAAGGTAGAAGGCGACCAGTCCCATATCCTCCTCTAGCACAAAAAATCCCTTTCACATATGGGTTTGTAAAGGCCTCGTGTAAGTCATGAAGGCGAACGGTATCATCTCCAGCTAAATATCCTCGTTTTTCTTGTACACTCTTTCCAATGATAACAAATAAGCCCATCTCTTCGAACTTTTGTTTTGCTTGAAGAATGTGGTCTATAGATGGGGGACCTGCTGGAGCGATGATCATAACGGTATCTCCGTATTGTAACGGTTCTGGATATTGCATCAAATTCCCACCTTTCTTACACTATATTCATGCAATGTGTCTTCAATAATTGAGGAAAGAAGGAAATGCTTTTGGTGGCCAAGAAAGTATAAGAGAAAGGAGAGAAATAAATGTTTTATAGCCGAGTATGTGAGAAGCTACAAATTACATATCCTATTATTCAAGCCGGGATGGCAGGAACAGTTGTAACACCAGAGTTAGTAGCTGCTGTGTCTAATAGCGGAGGATTAGGGACGTTAGGTGCAGGATATATGAGTTCTGAACAAATTCGCCTTGCAGTACGTTCAATTCGTCAGTTAACAGATAAACCGTTCGCAGTGAACTTGTTTATTACAAATGATATACAAATGAATGAAAAAGAAGTAGAAGAAGCACAGCATTTATTACAACCTATTCGGGAACAACTGCAATTAGAAATAGTGAAGAAAACAATGCAGTTACCAGAAAATTATAAAGAACAGCTGGAAGTTCTTATAGAAGAGAACGTGCCTGTTTTTAGTTTTACTTTTGATACACCAAAACGGGAAGAAATAGAGAGATTAAAGGGGCATGGGATAAAAATAGTTGGTACGGCAACAAATGTGGCCGAAGGGAAAGTATTGGCACATTTAGGTGTAGATATTATTGTAGGACAAGGAAGTGAAGCAGGAGGACATCGCGGAACATTTCTTGGAAAAGAACAAGATTCCATGATTGGCACAACTGCACTGATTCCGCAGCTTGTTGACGCTATTCCGCAAATCCCTATTGTTGCGGCAGGGGGAATTATGGATGGGCGGGGAGTAGTGGCAGCTTATGCACTTGGTTCCGAAGGAGTACAAATGGGCACAGCATTTTTAACTTGTTATGAAAGTGCGGCTCATAAGGCACATAAAGAAGCAATAATAAAGAGTACAGACCAAAGTACGACAATGACACGTGCATTTTCAGGTAAATATGCAAGAGGAATTCAAAATAGTTTTATCAAACAATTAAAAAATAAAGAAGAGAAATTTCCTGCATATCCAATTCAAAATGTATTAACAACAGAAATTCGCCAAGCGGCAGTTAAACAAAATAATCGTGAGTACATGTCACTTTGGGCAGGGCAAGCTTCATCCTTAGCAAAAATGGAAGAGGCAGAGCACATTATCATGCGAGTGATTAAAGAGACAAAGGAAACATTAACTAGATTACAAAGCACTATCTATAAGTAAAAAAGAACGCTTGAAAAATTCAAGCGTTCTTTTTTAGTTGCTTTTATAAAACTGTTGAAGTGACTCGTCGACATATACCCAGCCTTTCCAACCTAAATGCATCGTATCTTTTAAGAAATACTTATCATATTCGTGGCTTGAAAAGTCTGCAACTGGGAATCCAGCTTTAGCAATTTGTTCATTAATTTTTTTATAGTATACATCACGGCGTTCTTTTGGGAATCCAGCATAATCGTACCATGGACCATTAACAGGAACAGAAATAAACAATGGTTTTGCATGCGATTGTTTTAAAATGTCTAAGACTAATTGGAAATCGTCATACTCTGGTGATTCATCGAATGATTCATTCGCTCGATAACCTTTTAGATGTTCTAATTTCTTCTTAATGCCCTTATTATAGTACGGATCTTCAATGCCGAATGGATTCGTTTTAGATTCCAATTCACCAGTTTTTTCTGCTCGCTTACGAATTTCTTCCCAAGCAAGGGATTTTAATTCAGGATCTAAATGTGTTTTTCGCGGTTTAATATCAAATATTGATGTAACTAAGTCTTTACGGTCTAAAATATTACGATATACGTATGCAAATGGTTTTGCTGCCGCCGCTTTCACGTTATGTTTTGTGTCGTCATATACAATTCCTTCTAAAGAAGTTTTTAAGAGTGTATCTTTTCGAACAATCTCAAATCTTAATAATCGCTCAGCAATTTGCTTTTTCATCTCAGGCTTTAAGTCATTGTTAAAGATGAGATGGTACGCTTGTTGAGACGAAAAGTTTGGCGCAAAATGCACTTCATCTAAACCTTCTTTTACAAACCATTGTGGTGAAAGGACAAAGACAATTTTACGATTTTCTAACTGATCCATTGAGGAAGCTAGACTTAATACGTGAGTAAGACTTTGTGTTCCACCACGACCGATAAGAAACGGTGTGAATTCTTGATTTTTTACTTTAAAGTAGTTCGATGGATGGTACACATCCATGCGGGAAAATTCCGATGAACCATACATCGGAAGGTATTTTGGATCTTCTAGCATCTTTTGTTGTATTGCAATGCCTTGAAACATTTCTTTCTTTAAAGATGTTGTGGCATCGTCGACCTTTTGCTCCCCGATAAGTGGTAAAAAGAAGCGTGATGGAATAAATAACACCACGCAGAAAAGAGCAAATGCTAGAAGCATCGGGCCAAACGTTGTTTTTTTCATCGCATATCTTCCAGTTTCTTAATAATCATGTTTGGTGTTGCCCACTCGTCGCGATCAAAATCAGAAATAGACACTTCAATGCCTAAACGTTCTTGGAATTCTACTAATAATGATACTGTACCGAAAGAATCAAGAATGCCTTCTTCAAATAATTGTACATCTGTATTTTCTTTTACGATGTCATTTTCACATACTTCCTCTAAAATATCTAATACTTGATCTTTAAATTCAGCCATTGTTTATTCTCCTTTATATCCATAATGTATTATGTGTAACTTCCTAAGAAGTTTTTAACTAAAAGTGTCTGCCTAGGTTACCTGAGAAGAGTAGAAGACCGAGACAAACGAAATGGAATGTAATGATAATTCCAAGGACATGTGTAAATTTATTATTTGGCCAAAACTTATGCTTTTTATTTTTACGTTCAAATATATCAAACGCAATGAACAAAATGGCATGATACAAGCCATATGTAATATAATACCACGTTAGTCCATGCCAAATGCCCATAATTCCAAAGTTTAAAAATGCACCGATATAAGAAATTGTATAGCGGTTTTTAATTAATTTTTTCTTTGTTGCAAAAAAGACAAAGCGCATATAAATAAAGTCGCGGAACCAGAAAGATAATGTCATGTGCCAACGGTTCCAAAAGTCTTTAATATTACGACTTAAGAAAGGTTTGTTAAAGTTTTCTGGCATTTTAATACCCATTATATAACTTACACCGATTACGAATGCGCTATATCCTGCAAAGTCAAAGAATAGATATAAACTATAAGCGTACATATCAGTCATAAATGAAATAAATGTAGTTTGTTTAGAAATTGCTGCATCCCAAATATGGTTTTTAATTAAGTACGCAATAATAAATTTGTAAAGAAAGCCCTGGAAAATACGATTGATTCCTGTATAAAGCATTGCTTTATACTCATCTGCTGTTGGTGGTTTCTCTAAATCCTTTTGGAATCGACGATAACGATCGATCGGGCCAGTTGAAATCGCTGGGAAAAATAAAAGAAACTCCCAAAACTTAAATAGTGATATTTCTTTAATCAGACCATCACGAATTTCAAATACCATTTGTACAGCTCTAAATGTTACGTAGGATATACCAAGAAACACAATTAATTTGATAGCTGGTATATCATTAAAAAATACGATTGATTTTAAAGCTGGAATAGCAGGTACGATTTTCACTAAGATAAGTGGCAAAATCGATAAAATAACAGCGATGCAAAAAATACTCGTTTTGTTATCACGCTGTCTTAACGTTAAGTAGCCTTTAATCAAAACATATTGCCAAATTGCAAATATTGCTAGTGCAACAGCTTGTATTGGTTTATCTGAAAAGATAACAGCGAGCATAATAAGTGTTACAACCGCATTATATTTGCGCAGCATTTTCCCTCGTAACCCAGCAATAATGGTAGGAATAAGCAAAATGCCTACAATAGCGAAAAAATAAAATGATGCATATGGGGTCATGCTGTAACCTCACTCAATAATTTTTTACGATCTACTTTTCCATTTGGTGTCATTGGAATAGAAGATTGATACATGAATTTTCGTGGAATCATGTAATTCGGTAATCGTTCATTGAGTTCTTTTTTAATAGCAGATGTTAATTTGAATTCTTTTTCAAAAGAATGTTCACCTGGAACAACAACTGCTAATAAGTAGTCATATTTTTCACCTTTTTTAATTGGAAGTACAACAGCTCCTTCCACATATGAACAAGAACGAAGGTGGTGTTCAATTTCTTCTAATTCCATTCGATAACCGTGAAGTTTAATTTGGAAATCAAGACGACCGTTATAGAAAAGAAGTCCATTTTCTAAATAGCCAGCGTCACCTGTTTTATAAGCGCGTTCGCCGTCAATAACAGTGAATGCTTTTTCTGTTAATTCAGGGCTTCCTAAGTATCCAACACTTACACTTGGACCAACAATGACGATTTCACCCTTTTCACCGTCAGCCGCAATTGTACCATCTTCTTTCATAATGATGATGCGGCAATCTGATTTACAGTAACCGACTGGAAGAGATTGATATTTCTCCACTACTTCATTTGTTACATGGATACCAGTCACTGCAACAGTTGCTTCTGTTGGGCCATATGTATTCATAATCGTAGCTTTTGGGAAACGCTCTAACAGTTTTCTTGAAATATCATTAGATAATACTTCACCGCAGAATAAGAATGTTTTCATATTTGGAAGCATACCTTCTGAGAAAGATGGTTCCATTAAACACATTTCTGCAAAGGACGGTGTAGATGTCCAAACTTGTATATCTGATTGTTCTAAAGAAACAAATAAATCTTTTGGACGTGCAATCATATCTTTATCAATTGCCCATAGTGTACCACCGGTTACTAATGATGGATAAATGTCCATAACAGATAAGTCAAATGAGAAAGGCGCCTGGTTCAAGAAGACTTGTCCTGTTTGTAAGTTGAAGTCTTCAACTATCCATTTTGTAAAGCTTACAAGGCAGTTAGACGTAATTTGTACACCTTTTGGATTTCCTGTACTACCTGATGTGTAAATGATGTAGAAGTTGTCTTCGTCATTTACTGCATGGTCAGGATTTGGAATCTTTCCTTTATGAGTAAGAAGAATATCTTCTAATTTGTTTCCATCAATAGTCTCAACTGGTAATTCAGCTACTGTAACCTCAGTTGGAGATAAAAGCAGCTTTGCACCAGAACTTTCCGCAATGCGCAATACACGATCAGCTGGAATTGAGACGTCTACTGGAATATACGCATGACCAGCTTTGACACACCCTAGGAAACAGACAATCATTTCTGGTTGCATATGTCCGTATACGATAATTGGTGAACGGTCATCACCATATTGAGAAGAAATCCAATGTGCTAATGCATCAGAGTCTTCTTTTAATTGTTTGTACGTAATTTTCGCATCTCGCCAAACGAATGCAGTTTGGTCAGGCGTTTCAAGCGCCCATTTTTCAATCTGTTCTAATAACTTCATAACGCTCCCACCCTAAAATTCATTGTAAATAAATGTACTTGTATTTGTATCTTGGAATCCATACAACCATAGTAAAGCAAGTAAAATCGCAAGGTAGTAACAAGTTTTTGCAATCCATTGCGTGAGTGGTTGAGACCATATTTCTTTTAATATCTTCATGTCTGTCCCCCTCTTTGAAATAGTATCCGTATGTAAGTATCATATCCTACATCACTTTGAAAAACACAAAAATTCCACATTTTAGGTAAATGTAAGACGGAAAGGCTCTTTTTTGATAGTAGCACTAAATGTTAAAAAAGAAAATCCCTAACTTAACAATTATATTACATTCCAGATAGAATTGTAATTCCTTTGCAAAGGAAAGAGACAAGAATATGCTACTTCTAACTAAGATAGTACATAAACTTTCATTAAACAAGGGAATACGGTCATTAATGATGGAATAAGATTGTTAAAAATAGAATAGGGAGTTGAAGCGGATGAAAACATCTCACGTAGATTGGTTATGTTACCTTTCGGAAGATAATATTCGAATGTGGCGGCGCTATTTGCATCAGCACCCTGAACTGTCATTTCAGGAAAAACATACATCACAGTTTGTATATGACACATTGGATTCATTTTCTTATTTTGACCTAACAAGACCAACAGCATGCAGTGTAATGGCAAAGCGGAAAGGAAAAGGTACGGGTAAGACGATTGCAATCCGCGCAGATATAGATGCACTTCCAATTCAAGAGAAAACAATGAAGCCATATGCATCAACTGTACCAGGAGTTATGCATGCTTGTGGACATGATGCACATACGGCAATTTTATTAGGTGTAGCAGAAGCTTTAGCAAAATATGATGATGACTGGGGAGGGGAAATTCGTCTTTTGTTCCAACATGCTGAAGAACAATACCCTGGTGGAGGACAAGAGATGGTCAAGGCAGGCGTTATGGATGGCGTAGATTATGTGATCGGTTTACATGTTATGTCAGGACTAGATAGTGGGAAAATAGGAATTTCTTATGGGCCGATGATGGCGGCACCTGATGTATTTACCATTGAAATTAAAGGAAAAGGAGGACATGCTGCTCATCCAAAGCAAACAGTGGATCCCATTGTAATCGGTGCACAAATTATTACAAATTTACAGCATCTTGTTTCAAGGCGGACTGATGCATTTGAACAACGAGTGGTCTCGGTTACGCAATTTCATGCTGGAACAGCTGATAATGTTATTCCTGAGACAGCAATGATTTTAGGAACGGTGCGTTGCTTTGAGAACAGATTAAGACAAGAATCTGAAGGTATAATTGAACAAATTGTAAAAGGGATTACAGCAGCGCACGATGCAACGTACATATATACGTATCGATATGGATATAATCCAGTCATAAATGATTCATATGTGACAAAAATAGTAGAAAATAGCGCAATTGCATTGTTTGGAAAAGAAAGTATTACCTCACTGTCACCTTCTATGGGCGGAGAGGATTTTTCAGCATATTTACAAAAGGCTCCAGGCTGTTTTATAAAGCTAGGAACAGGCGATAAAAAGAAAGAAACATGCTACCCACATCATCATCCTAAATTTGATGTAGATGAAACAGCGTTAATTCGCGGTGCACAATTATTTTTACAAACGGCAATGGAACTATTGAAAGAATAAGTGTAAGTTTCACTGTATATTCCAAAATAAAAAAAGGCAACTGCAATATTCGCAGTTGCTTCTATTTCTTTCCGTTAGAGAGGGTTAAGAAAGAACTATGCTCATTTATAGTATATGTATGTCTTCCGGACAAGCTTGTATCTTTTCATCAATTTTTTAAAAATAGTCATTGACTTTGATAATCATTATCGATTAATCTAGTGGTGTTGTAATTGATAATAATTCTCAAAAGTGTTCACTAGTTGTAAAAGAGTGCTAAAAATATAGAGAATGAGATACATAGTAAAGGGAGAGAGTCTAATGAGTAAGTTAGTAATGATTTTTGCAAGTATGAGTGGAAATACAGAGGAGATGGCAGATCATATTGCCAGGGCGATTCGTAAGACAGGAAAAGAAATTGAAGTAATCGATATTATGTCGTCACCCAAAGCGTTTATTCTAGAAGAGTATGATGGAATTGTACTAGGTGCATACACATGGGGAGACGGCGATTTACCGGATGATTTCTTAGATTTCTATGATGAAATGGATAAAGTGGATTTAACAGGGAAAATAGCAGCAGTGTTTGGTTCGTGTGATTCTGCATATCCGAAATACGGGGCAGCTGTTGACATTTTAATTGGAAAATTACAAGAATGCGGAGCTAAAGTCGTACTCGAAGGGTTAAAAGTGGAATTAACGCCCGAAGATGATGATGTGGAAGCGTGCCTATGTTTTGGCACGGAGTTTGTGCAGCACCTTTCTTAATGATGAGCGTGAGATGAGGAGCATGAGCAGGAAAAAAGGTGCAAAGAAGCACCTTTTTATTTGTTTAAAATATGTAATAATCGTCGTTTATTTCTTTCAATTATTTTTTCGTTATTTGTCTCGAAACCGTATACGAGATCATGGAGTATAGGGCTGTATTGATAAAAGGAGACAATCCGCTCGAAAAAGGTTTTATCCTTGCTCTTCGTTAAAGAAATATAGTTGTTGTAAACTTCTAAAGTAAAATCATGCCCATAGTCAGCGTATAATCCAGCAAAATCAAATGCGGGATCGCCAATTTGTGCGTCTCCTATATCAATGATGCCAGCGATTTTCTTTGTATGAGGATGAAATAAAATATGATTATGTGTTAAGTCGGCATGTATAACGGTTTGTAAGGGAGTAATTGTATATAGTTGTTCTAAAAATGTTTGAAATAGTGTATTCAATCGATCAGTTTCTTCTATTGTAAATGTGGTAAACAGATAATCTTTTAGTTTTATATATAATTCGTTCCAATATTGAATAGTTTGTTCAACTTGAAATCCCCATTCTTTTGCAAGTGTTATAGGGACTGTATGCAAAGCAGCAAGAAATGATGCTAGTTGTGTAGTGATATGCGATTTTTCATTGACTGAGAGATTATGTAAGTAAGATGATTTGAATGGTTCACCGTGAATCATTTTATAGTAACTACAAACAGGAATAGAATCCACTTCGTTTTCATATAAAATCTGATAGTTCGGTACTTCTATCTGTTCTGCTTGCAGTTTAGAAAATAATGCTTTGTACAATTGCTTTTCACGAGGAATTTTTTTCGCATATTCAAATTTTCTAGGAAATCGAAATAACCATTCATCATTTACGATAATCGCAACATTATCCCAACCGCTTTCATCTTTATGATAGGAATGGATAGGGAAATGGGGGAGCGTTTTTTGAATGTAGTGTGTATAGTCTACCATTTGTTTCGCCTCTTTCGTTTATTGATGAAACAAAAGAAAATCCCTAAATTAGGGACTTCTTTTGTTTTTCTATATAAATCCATTTTAATTATTCTACATAACAGTTTCTGCTATGTAGAATACAATATGACCGCTACTTGCTTTCTTTTTTTGTTCTAAATCCGCATATGGCAGGAAAAGACGTTAACCGCTTCTGTGCACGGCCAGATGCTCTCGTCCCCCAAAAAAAGAAAGGGGTTTTATTATAGAGATATTGTTTTATAAATTCTCGTTTTGTTGCCCAATCTCCTTTTTAGCCAAAACAAGATTTGCATTTTCGATAGCTCGGTGTTTGTCCAAAGAGTCTCCAGCGTAACCCTTTTGCGTTTTTACAACTCGTTTGCTTGTACTTGCTCGGTTGTTATCCATATTAATCCTCCTGTCTTTTATCTAAAATATACGAAGGTAATTAGCAATAATAATACAGCTGCAAATACGACAATCCCTACTAAAAACGTCATATTCGAAAAACGAGAGGGGGGATGTACATCTTGGCGATAACTAGGTGAAATTTCCGGTGCAAACTCTTCTTGATAAGATTGTTGCTTTTCTGTTTCGTCCATTGTTGCAACTCCTTTCACTGTATGGATAGGTTACGCGCTATGAGGAAGAAATATACACTCAGTATGGTAAGGCTTGAATGAAAAGTATAAACAAAAATATTGGAAAAGAGATTGTAGAGAAGGGGGGGAACAGGGAATATACATCTAAATATCTCATTATAACGGGTTCTTAATATAGATTATAAATGAAGAAAAATGTTCTTAAAAAAGAACATTTTTCCCCAAAAAAAAGCATTATGTAACTATATATTCATATGAAACAGTAATTGCTTTATATGTTATTGCTTATTTGTTTGTGATAGTTACAGTTGTATTGACAGGAACGCGATCAAATAACCAATGCACATCTTCATTATACATGCGAATACAACCAAGTGTAGTCCATTTTCCAATCGCATTTACGTTATTGGTTCCATGGATTGCATATGTTGTTCCTTTCGTTCCATTTATATCAAGACCGAGCCAACGATCTCCTAATGGGTTACGTGGATCACCGCCAGGAATGTGTCTTTTGTAATATGGACGATTCTTAATTTTGTTAACAATCTTGTATGTTCCTAATGGTGTTTTTGTACTGCTTTTGCCAGTAGCAACTGTAAACTCTTTAATAAGTTTACCCTTTTCATAATATGCCATCTTATTAGTCGCAACATTGACAGTTATCAAATGATCTGGCTGATTTGTCTCTGCGTTGACTGCTTTGATAGGAAGCATAGAAGAAAAGCATAGTAGTAGTGCGATCATAAATTTCCTCATATTCAATTAATCTCCTTTATAGAAATATCAAAATCTATTATAGCTCTCTTTTATAAGGAATCCTATTCTTTTTTTAAATATTATAGATAATAATTGATATATTAAAAAAATAAATGGATACAAAAAATAGAGGGCTGTCCCTTTTGTATCTTTCAGATATTAAAAAAGCCGCTATTTAGCGGCTTTTTACTACAATATATTTTTTCTGTACTTGCAAAAGACGAGCAAGTAAAAAGATTGCTCCAAAAGCCAGTCCTAAAATAAGTCCAATCCAATATCCTTTTGCGGCTAAAGGTGTATAGGTTGCAAGGATATAACCGAGCGGCAGGCCTATGACCCAATAGGCGATGAGCGTCATAATAAGAGCGACATTTACATCTTTATAACCGCGAAGTGCCCCTTGTACTGGTGTAGCAACTGCATCAGAAAATTGGAACAAAATCGCAAATACTAGAAATTGTTTCGTTAAGTCGTGTACAACAGGATCATTTGTATAAATAGAAGTAATATTTTCATCAAATACAAATAGTAAGAGCGAATAAACAAACGCAAAAGCGAGTGCCAAGCCAATCCCTATAAAGCTATAGTGCTTAGCATCTTTATACCTGGATGCACCGACTTCGAATCCAACAGAAATTGTCATTGCCATAGATAAGCTGAGTGGTGTCATATATAAAAGAGACGCGAAGTTTATTGCAGACTGGTGAGCAGCGATGGTTGTTGTATTATAATTACTCATTAATAACGTAACAGCAGCAAAAATGCTTGTTTCAAAAAAGATTGCAAATCCAATAGGTATCCCAAGTTTTAATAATTCCTTCCAGCTAGATAGAGAGGGATGATATAGACATCGAAAGATACCATATGAGAAGAACGGTTCTTTTGTACGAATAATGATAATTGTGATTAGTAAAATACACCAGTATGTGGTTGTTGAGGCAATCGCAGCGCCGACTCCTCCGAGTTTAGGGAAACCGAAATGACCAAAAATGAGTACATAGTTCAACACAATATTAATCGGTAAAGATAGTAAAGTAATAATCATTGTAGTTCGTGTTTTTCCTAAGGCATCAATAAAACCGCGGAGAACTGTATAAACAAACAGTGGAATGATACCAAATGCGATAATGCTTAAAAATTGACTAGCAATTTGAGCTACTTGGTGTTCTAAATGCATGGCATGTAAAATAGGTGAAACTGTAAAAAAACCAATTAGTATAACGATAAGGCTAACAAAAATTGCTAAATATACAGCTTGTGTCACGACATGAGCGACTTTTTCTTTTTGTTTGGAACCAATAAGCTGAGCAACAATCGGAGTGGTTGCCATTAAAATACCTGTTAATCCTGTACTAATAGGAATCCATATACTTGTTCCAATTGCAACGCCAGCTAAATCCGTAGCACTTGCATGGCCTGACATCGTAGTATCGAAAAAGCTCATGGAAAATAATGATATTTGTGTAACAAATATAGGAAAAAATAATAAGACAAATTGTTTTATTTTTTGTGAAATCGATGAAGATTCTTTCATATTTACTCCTTTCTAATATACAAACAAACCGCTTTAATCATACTATTGAATAAGGATTTAGAAAAGTAATACGTATCCATGTATTTAGAATGAATTTGAAAAAAACGATGCGTGTTTTGTAAAGATGAGGTATTATGATAAAGTATGAATAAAGCATTAGAAGGTATTAAGGAGGCACGGGTGTGGCTGATTGGTTAATTGGATTAATCATGGGTGCTGTTGAAGGATTGACGGAGTTTTTACCTGTATCATCAACAGGACATATGATTTTAACAGGGCATTTAATTGGGTTTGAAGGAGATAAGGCAAAAACATTTGAAGTTGTTGTGCAATTAGGGTCCATTTTAGCGGTTGTTGTTGTATTTTGGAAACGATTATGGTCATTAGTTGGAATTGGACGAGTAAAGCAAGGGCCATCTTTAAACTTATTACATATTATTATTGGAATGATTCCAGCTGGTTTACTTGGTTTTTTATTTCATAGCAAAATCAAGGAGATTTTATTCGGGACAGGCCCGGTTGTTATTAGTTTAGTTGCTGGTGGTATTTTAATGATTATTGCTGAGAAGTTTTCAAAACCAAGCACAGCAAAAACATTGGACGAGATTACCTATAAACAAGCATTCACAATTGGAATGTTTCAATGTTTAGCACTATGGCCAGGATTTTCACGTTCTGGATCTACGATTAGTGGTGGGTTATTAGCTCGTGTATCTCATACGGCGGCTGCTGAATATACATTTATTCTTGCTGTACCAATGATGGTTGCAGCAACAGGTCTTGATTTAATTAAGAGTTGGAGTGAACTAAGTGTAGCAGATCTTCCATTATTTGCGAGCGGATTTATTACTGCATTTGTCGTTGCAATGTTAGCAATTGTTTCATTCTTAAAATTATTATCTCGTGTGAAGTTAACACCATTTGCATATTACCGTTTCATTCTTGCTGCGGTGTTTTATTTCTTTGTTTTATAATGAAAAAACTGCCATTTGGCAGTTTTTTATTTTGTTATTCTATCTATTATATGTTCCATTACGTGTTCCCAAATTGCTGTGTCAGAAGCTAATGTTTTACGGAATTCTGCATACATATTTTGCTGTTTTTCTTCGAATCCTGGATCTTCCTTATTAGGAAGTGTTGCACGCATAGATGTAACCAACTCTTGTACTTTTGGTGCCCGAGGTCCCCATACTGCTTTTTCATTCCCATCTTGATCGATAAAAATAAAAATTGGAATTGCACGTGCAGTACCATTTGTTAAATATTGATCCATCAACTCTAAATGATCATCGCGAATAAGTAAGCGCATTTCAATGCCAGCAACTTCGCAAATGCGTTTCATAATCGGTACGCAAAGAAGGGCATCGCCGCACCAATCTGCGGTTAAAACGATAACCTTTAAGTTGTCATTTTGGCGTGTTTCTAAAATTGGAAGAAGTTCATTTGGTATTAAGAAATTATTGTAAACGTGTAGTAATTCGTATTGGTTTACTGTCATATTATTTACATATGTATCAAAGGACATGCCTTTTTCAAACCATTGCTGTAATGTCATACATGACACTCCTTTCTATATTTTCTCATATTGTATCAAGTTTTTTTGCGGAAAGCTTGTAATATTACTTATTTTTCTTATCGGTAATCCATAGTTTATCAATTGTGAAAAAGGTTAGGACAATTAACAATTCTCCTATATTAGAAATGGTAACCCCATCAATCCATTCATCTGTAATATGAATTGTAATCCAATCAAAGGAAATTTGTAAAATAGCAAGAAGGAGAAATGAGAGCCATTTGGGCATTTGGTTTAATGGGGCGTTAAAAAATATTTTACACAAACCAATTCCAAAACTACTAAATATGTCTAAAGCAAGGCTTAATATAAAAAAGAGAAGAAGAGCTGTTCGAGATGTATATTCGACCCCAGTAAGATGAAATACACCAACAGAAATAAAAAATATAAAAGCCAATGCGAGAAAAATGAGTAGCGAAATACTACTAATTATAAGTGTTTTTTCTTTTATATTTAAATCTGAAAACGCCTCGTCTTGTTCCTTCATATAAACCCCCTCACTTATTTTGGGAAAAAATAACTTTTTGTTTATTGTAACATTTTTTAGGGAAATGAAGTATAGGTAGTGAAACTATAATCGGTGGGGACATCCTTCAATGTCGAAACTTTACATTAAGGGTACACTGTTTCATTATGTGGAATAAAATGAAAACAGGGTGCTTATAGGCACCCTGTTTTCGCGCTGATCAAGTGTGCAGCATTTGATAAAAGCAACTTTTATCATCTATTTCCATACAAGAAAGAAAAGATACATGAATTTCCAAATAAAATGGATGACAAAATGAAAAAAGTACGTTAATATAGTTCATAATATTTTTATTTAACTATATTAAGTACATAGGGGTGCTGTATATAATGGTTAACAATCGCGAGTTGCTCATCGAGAATTTGTCGACAAATTTTTTTGCTATGTTTCGTACAATCCGTAATGATATGAACAAAATTTTTGAGGATTATATTCCGTGGAATGAATTTCTTGTGTTACGTATTTTAAATCGAAACCAAAAGGAAATGGTTTCTCGTGTTGCGAATGAATTGAATGTATCGAATAGTCATATTACGGCTGTTGCAGAAAAATTAATCAAAAAAGGACTCGTAACGCGTTCGCGTAGTACATCAGATCGCCGCGTTGTGTATTTGGAGATTATTGATAAAGGGAAAGAGTTAGTAGTTGAGATGGAAAAACAGAACAAGTTGTATTTGAAAGAACGATTTTCTACTTTATCTGAAGAAGAAATGACAGTTATGATCGCTATATCACAAAAATTAATTTAATATTAATAAATTTTTGTATTTGCATTAGGAAACCATTTTGTTATGTTAAAGCCTTCGCGATTAAGCGAAGGTTTTTTATGTGTATTTTGAATGGAACGAAGCATACTAACAATATATGATAAAGAAGGGAAGGAAGCTGTATGACGAATCGTAATGGTAGTAAAGGGAGCGGGAATCAAGGAGCACCTAAAGCAGGTCAATACCAACAGGAATTTGGTACAGAGTTTATTGCTGGTGATGATAACAAAGGAAAAGAATATCGTTCGAAAAAAGGAAGCAAATCAAGGAAGGAGTGAAGTGTATTCACTTCTTCTTTTCTATATAAATTCAAATTTTAAAATCGACATAAAAGCTCTTTTCTTGTTGGGGAGGAAAAGAGCGTCTGGCCGTGCATAGAAACGGTCAGGGCCTTTTTCTACCACATGCAAGGTTTAAAACAAAAGGAGAAAGAAAGTAGAGGTTATGTTGTCATAGCAGCGACTTATATATTGAAATTTAAAATCGATTTATATATCAGGAGGGAATAAAAGTAGTGAAATAAAAAAAGCCATCTTTGCATTGCAAGATGGCCTAGGAAGGGGGACAATTTATGTCATTTTAAGTTAGGGACAGAAAGCTGTTTGAGACATTGGGGATGTCTCATTATTAGGGAGGAACAGCTTCGATAATTATACTATAAAAGACTGATGTGAATTCAATGTGAACTTGGAGTGAAGGAATTAGGAATTTTCTATTTTCTATTTTTTATATGGGAATAAAAGTTGAAATTCATATGAAAAAAGATTATGCTCAACTATGTTACATATTTTGGATGATGGATTAAGGGAGTTAGTGCTATGAAAATAATAGAAAAACGAGACTTAAACGATCGTTTTATACGATTAAGTCCACCGCAAATTTTAGCAATTGGCTTTTTTGCTTTGATTATCGTTGGAGGGATATTGTTGAAATTACCAATTTCAACAAAAACGTCTATTAGCTGGGTAGATGCTTTTTTTACAGCGACGTCAGCTGCGACTGTAACTGGCTTAGGTGTAGTGGATGTGAATAGTACATTTACAATATTTGGACAAGTTATCATTATGTTTCTAATACAAACTGGTGGTTTAGGTTTAATGACAATAGCTATTTTAATAGTTTGGGTGTTAGGGAAAAAGATAGGGCTGCGCCATCGTCTTCTTATTGGAGAAGCGTTAAACCAAACAAACATTGGCGGGCTTGTAAAATTAGTAAAACGGGTATTTTTCTTCTCTATTTGTATTGAATTAGTGGGTGTTGTATTTTTATCTATTCGCTTTGTTCCTGAATTTGGACTCGGAAAAGGACTATATTACAGCTTGTTCCATGTCGTGGCTGCTTATAATAATGCCGGCTTTGCATTATGGCCAGATAATTTAACGAGATATGTTGGCGATCCTATTGTAAATATTGGTATTTGTACGTTAATTGTAACAGGTGGTTTAGGTTTTACCGTGCTCATTGATATATGGTATAGCCGCAGTTTTCGAAAACTAGTATTGCATTCAAAAATCATGATTATTGGTACGGTTGTGTTAATTGTGGCTGCAATGCTTATTATATTTTTATTAGAATATAATAACGCAAAAACATTAGGTTCTTTATCATTAAGTGAGAAGTTGTGGGCATCGTTCTTCCAAGCAATTACACCGCGTACAGCTGGATTTAATACAATTGATTACGGAAGTATGGGAGAGTCAACACTGTTCTTTACGATGGTACTTATGTTTATTGGAGCGGGAAGTGTTTCGACTGGAGGCGGTATTAAGCTCACCACTTTTGTTATTTTAATTACATCTGTGCTTTCATTTTTTAAGAAAAGAGAAGACTTGGTTTTATTTCGTCGTACGATAAAAATGTCAACAGTGACGAGAGCATTGGCGATTGTAATTGCCAGTCAATTTTTAATTTTTGTGGCAGTATTTATACTAATGCTTACTGAAAATTTTAGTTTTATGGAAGTCTTATTTGAAACGATTTCAGCATTTGGAACAGTTGGATTAACAATGGGGATTACAGCTAAATTATCAGCTTTTGGAAAATGCGTGATTATGTTTGTTATGTTTTGCGGATTAATTGGACCGCTAACACTTGTATTTTCACTTGCTCGGCCAGCAAAACAAAAAATTCGCTATCCATCTGAGGATGTATTTACAGGATAAGGTATCTTGCAAGAAGCAAGATATCTTTTATTATGCTACATGATGGAAGCTTTGCGTTATCTCGCTATTTGCGGGCAGTAATACTCCCACCTTAAAATTTAGTAGAATGTTCGGTGGGAGATAAACTGCTGACATGCGCCCGAGTGGTGAAGGCTGATTAATGTTTCACTTTATCGTGTTTAAAAAAGAGAAAAGAATAAACCGATAAGAGCCGCCCGAAATATTAATGCGACAATTGCTGCTAAGCCGCCAACGACTGCAGCAATTCCACCTGTAACAGTAGCTCCGCGGTTATAAGCATAGATACCTAGTAGGACAGCAAGAAGTCCAAAGAGCGTTGGGAAAGTGAATAAAGATAAGACGGCAAGAGCGAGTGCGATAAATCCAGATGTTGCTCCTCCGGCTTTTGTCGTTACTTCTTCCCTGTTTTTGTAAGGCACACCGTTCGGTGCAATTTCAGCTGCATATTCTTCTTCGAAATGATCTTCGTTTTCTCTATAATGTTCTTCATGTTTATCAGTCAATGTGATATCTCCTTTCATAAAGAGCTTCATGTCTAGTATGAGCTACTTCTATTTTTTTATCCCGCTATTTGCGGACGGTAATACTCCCACCTCAAAGTTCGGCGAAAGCATTGTCCAGTTCCAGTGGCTAGAATGTTCGGTGGCTTCGCTTCTTCGTACGAGGTAAAAAGCACCTCTACGTCAGAAACTCCATCCCCCTCACATTCTGTGCGAGCCACTTCCACATTTCTTTTATTTGTTGTCCAGTTCCAGTGGCTAGAATGTTGGGTGGGAGATAAACTGCTGGCATGCGCCCGATTGGTGAGGGCTGATTAAAGTTTCATTTTATCCTATTGTTTGCAAATAGTAAGCTATGCTTTTAGTTCAAGTAACTTTTAGGGAAGAATGTTCTACAAGGAAGATCTACTTTCAAAATTATTAAGTTGTAAAAATTGGTATGTCTTTATCGTTTTTGGAAACGATAAAAAGGAATTGATAGGAAAAAGAGGTGGTTTCTATGACGCAACATCCAATTGAAAACTTAATGAAAACAGCAATGACAAATTTAAAAGAAATGGTGGATGTTAATACGATTGTCGGAAAGCCAGTATCAACAGCAGATGGCAGTATTATTTTAACCGTTTCAAAAGTTGCCTTTGGTTTTGGCGCAGGTGGCAGTGATTTTAATGTAAATAGACAAAAAACAGAGGCACAGAGCCTACATCCATTTGGAGGTGGAAGTGGTGCTGGGGTTTCCATTAATCCTGTTGCATTTTTAGTAGTTGGGGCAAAAGGGATTCAAGTATTGCACTTACATAGTGGTACACACCTTGTAGAAAAAGCATTGGAAACAGTGCCTAATGCAGTGCAAAGATTGGTAAATAAGCCTTAATAGGATACTTGTATTTTAAGGAAATTATGATATAGTAGATGAAGTGTGCTTAAAAACGATACGAATATAAGGTAAATGAAAACATATAGAGAATGATGATTTATGAAAGAACAAGGGAGAGGTATAAATGATTAACATCAAGAATTTTGTTGTCGGTTTATGTATGTTAGTGAGCGGATTCATTGTGTACGTACTAAAGGAAAAAGCGCAGTTTTAGCAAACAGGCTCATTTGTTGGCCTGTTTTTATTTTTGAAAAAATGTTGACATTGTTGTATGGAAGAGGTATGATGTATTTTCGTGTCTCGGTTACAGCTAGTATATATTGATTATTCTTTACTTATATAAATCACTGACTTGCTAAAGATCGGGCGATAATGCCAACAACTTTAGTGAGCACGTATAGGAGAGATTGTATTTGTAAACTGTATACACATACTAGTGTATCAGGAGCGGTCGTTGGAGCCGTAATGATGAGAGAGAGGTAGGGCTTTCATCCAGTATATGTTACTTTCCCGTTAGTTAAATATAGAAAAGAAGGCTACTTTTTTATAAATGGTAGCCTTCTTTTAATGTATTTCCGAAAGAAGTCCCCATCTTCGAGAGTTTGATGGGATCGCAAAGTGAAGCTTCCTATAGGATTCCTTATTCATTAAAGTTTCACTTTATTGAATTCTACTTTCGACTTGTTGACAAATTTCATCGGTTGTTAATCCTCTTGCGTCAATAACAGATCCCTTTATCACAGCATTACTAATCCCCGCTACATTAGAATCTTGACCGCTTATAACGCAGCAGTCACATCCTTGTACATCACTTTCCGATTGTAATGAGACTACGTCATGTCCTTTTTGCTGCAGAGCTTGTTGTACGTTTGTTAAAGTATTTTCTACTCCAATTTTCGCCATGTTATTCACCTCCTGCCATCTAGTAATATGTTCCTTTTTCGGAAGAATATTCACTAATTAGCAGAAGAGTTCACACATGTGGCAGAAGAAGAAGTAAACTAGTCGTTATAAACTCCAGTTAACATGTCACATACAAAACGATCATTTTGCACATCTTGCATCGTATAATCATTTGATTGTACATCAACAGAAGCAATATACATCGGATGTTGTGTCGTTTTATTTTGCTCTGTATATGGGAGTAATTCTACATAATCCTCTAATTTACACAGGCCTTTTGTATTCATTAAGTCAAATAACTGAAGCATTTCCATTACTTCTTGTCTTGTTCCTTTAATTTGTAAACATGCCATATGATTTAGCCCCCTTAAATTTGTCAAAATGATTTTTGAAAATAGGATTATGAGTAACGAGGAAAAAATATGAGTGTTATCCTCAAATTTTATTTTTTATTTTTCCACCTCGCTTTATTTATCCTCTTTTTCCTAAAAATAGATAGGACGTCCGTTTATTGAATACAATACATTCGCATCTTTAGACATAAATCCTTCTCTTAGACGAAAAAAATTTTTGTTGCAAAATGCAGAAAAATATTTTTTGACATTTTGTAAACGGTAACAATGTTGATATAACAATATAAAATGGGTTGTTCTTATTTTTAAAAATTTAAAATTTTCAAAAATTTCTTTGATTTATTTGAAAAGGGGGCGTAAACTAGGAAACAATAAAAAATTCAAGGATATAGGGGGCGCTTTCAAGTGAACGAGCAATGGATTTTCTTAAATGGAGAATTTGTTCCAAAAGATGAAGCAAAAGTATCTGTTTATGATCATGGATATTTATATGGTGATGGGGTATTTGAAGGCATTCGTGTATATAGTGGGAATGTTTTTCGATTAAAAGAGCACCTCATTCGTTTGTATGAATCAGCAAAATCCATTTTATTAGAAATTCCATATACGTTGGAAGAAGTGACCAATATTGTTGTGGAAACGATAAGGCGTAATCAGTTATCCAATGGATATATTCGTTTAGTTGTATCACGCGGGGCTGGAAATCTTGGTTTAGATCCTGATTCGTGTTTAAAGCCAAATGTTGTTGTGATTGCGGAACAACTAGCATTGTTTCCGGCTGAATATTATGAAAAGGGTATCCCGGTTGTGACAGTTGCAACAAGGCGGAATCGCCCAGATGTATTAACACCACAAGTGAAATCATTGAATTACCTCAATAATATTTTAGTTAGAATTGAAGCTAAACTTGCTGGTGTACAGGAAGCGCTGATGTTAAATGAGCAAGGGTATGTTGCAGAAGGTTCAGGTGACAATGTATTTATTGTAAAAGGAAATAAATTAATTACGCCGCCAAGTTCTGCGGGAGCACTGGAAGGAATTACGCGGAATGCGATTATGGAAATTGGTGAGAAGCTTGGCTATGAAGTAAGGGAAGAATTATTTACTCGTCATGATGTGTATGTAGCGGATGAAGTATTTTTAACAGGTACAGCAGCTGAAGTTATTGCGGTAACAAAGGTTGACGGAAGAGAAATCGGTGCTGGGAAACCAGGAACACATACAAATCGTTTATTGGAAGAATTCCGTAAGCTAGTAGTAGAAGATGGTGAAAAAATTTATGAAGAAAATAAAGTAAGTTGATAGGAGAGTAACCGATGCGAAGCAATATGATTAAACAAGGTATTGACCGGGCGCCGCATCGAAGTTTGCTTCATGCGGCAGGCGTTAAAGAAGAAGATTTTCATAAACCATTTATTGCAATTTGTAATTCATATATAGATATTGTTCCAGGACATATTCATTTAAGGGAACTTGCTGATGTAGCGAAAGCTGCCATACGCGCGGCAGGAGGTGTTCCTTTTGAATTTAATACAATCGGCGTTGATGATGGAATTGCAATGGGACATATTGGAATGCGCTATTCACTTCCAAGTCGAGAGATCATTGCAGATGCAGCAGAAACTGTTATTCAAGCTCATTGGTTTGACGGAGTTATGTTTATGCCAAATTGTGACAAAATTACACCAGGAATGTTAATGGCATCCGTTCGGACGAATGTTCCTTCTGTTTTTGTCTCAGGGGGACCGATGGAAGCTGGAAAAGCAAAAGATGGTACACCTCTTTCTTTAGCATCTGTATTTGAGGGGGTTGGCGCTCATAAATCAGGGAAGTTAAGTTTAGAGCAGCTGATTGATATGGAAAAATCAGCATGTCCAACGTGTGGTTCTTGTTCAGGGATGTTTACAGCCAATTCTATGAATACCATTATGGAAATGCTCGGCGTTGCACTTCCGGGAAATGGAACAATCGTTGCAACAAGCGAAGCACGTCATAACTTAATTCGTCAAGCTGCGATTCATTTAATGGATTTAATTAAGCGTGATATAAAGCCGCGTGACATTATTACGAAAGAAGCAATTGACGATGCCTTTGCATTAGATATGGCGATGGGTGGATCGACAAATACCGTTTTACATATGTTAGCTATCGCGAATGAGGCTGGTATTGATTATGACTTGCAGCGTATTAATGATATTGCAAAGTGTGTTCCATACTTAGCGAAAATTAGCCCAGCATCTCATTATTCTATGCATGATGTACATGAAGCGGGCGGGGTGGCAGCTATTATTAAGGAGCTTTCACGGATTCCAGGGGCAATTCATCCTGAGCGCATTACAATTTCAGGGAAAACTATCTATGAAACAGTAGAAGATGGGAAAATTTTAGATGAAAAAGTAATTCGTCCGAAAGAGCGGCCTTATCGTAAAACAGGTGGACTATCTATTCTCTTTGGTAATTTAGCACCTGATGGTTCGGTCCTAAAAGTTGGAGCGATTGATGAATCGGTTACTTCATTTGTTGGGGAAGCAATTTGCTTTGATTCTCATGATGAAGCAGTTGCTGCAATTCATAGTGGTATTGTGAAAGAAGGGCATGTTGTAGTCATCCGCCATGAAGGTCCAAAAGGAGGACCTGGTATGCCGGAAATGTTAGCTCCAACATCAGCAATCGTTGGAAGAGGACTAGGAACAAAGGTTGCATTAGTTACCGATGGGCGCTTCTCAGGGGCAACAAGAGGGATTGCAATTGGGCATGTATCGCCAGAAGCAGCTGAAGGAGGGCCGATTGCATATGTGAGAGATGGTGACTCAATCATTATTAATGTAAAAGATGGAAGTATTCATTGGGAAATTTCTAACGATGTATTAGAAGAGCGAAAAAAACAATTTATTTCTCCAGAGCCGAAAGTAAAAACGGGTTATTTAGCACGATATGCAAAGCTTGTGACTTCGGCAAACACTGGAGGAGTTATGAAAGTATAAAGTGAAACTTCCGTTCGCGGATGGATAAAGCGTTGAGAGGGAGGAGTAGTTGATTGTGAAGCCTCACAGAGAGTCGGTGGTTGGTGGAAACCGATGGTTCACGTTGATGAACATCGCCCTTGAGTGCCAAACTGAAGCACTTGTCTAGGTTTGGACGGTAGCTCCGTTATTAGCTTGATTCGATTAGAGTCACTGAGGCAAGAGTTTTTCTTGCAAAGAAGGGTGGTACCACGAAGTCTTTCGTCCCTTCAGCACATAGCTGAAGTGTGGGCGAAAGACTTTTTTATTTATATAGGTATTTCATAAAGGAGGTTTGTAGAAACGATGTCTTCAAAAACGGAAGAGAAGATGGCAACTGGTGCACAGCTATTGTTACATGCGCTCAGAAAGGAAAAGGTAGAAGTCATTTTTGGTTATCCAGGAGGAGCTGTTTTACCACTATATGATGCGCTTTACGATTGTGAAATTCCTCATATTTTGACGCGGCATGAGCAAGGGGCGATCCATGCAGCTGAAGGGTATGCAAGAATTACTGGAAAGCCTGGTGTTGTAATTGCTACAAGCGGACCGGGAGCGACAAATGTTATTACTGGCTTAGCGGATGCGATGATGGATTCTTTACCACTTGTCGTATTTACAGGTCAAGTTGCAACAATGCTTATAGGAAGTGACGCCTTTCAAGAAGCGGATGTTATCGGACTTACGATGCCAGTCACAAAGCATAATTATCAAGTGCGAAATGTTTCGGATTTACCAAGAATTATAAAAGAAGCATTTCATATTGCAGCAACGGGTAGACCGGGTCCGGTCGTCATTGATCTTCCAAAAAATATGGTTGTAGAAACGGGAGAGCGATGTAGTGATGCCTTGATGGATTTACCTGGATACCAACCAAACTATCACCCAAATCAATTGCAGATAACAAAGCTGTTACAAGCAATTGAAACGGCAAAGAAACCACTTATTTTAGCAGGTGCAGGTGTACTCCATGCCAAAGCGGCAAATGAATTAACCGCATTTGCTCGTATGTATCAACTTCCGGTCGTTCATACATTGCTTGGTCTTGGAGGATTTCCAGCGGAGGATACATTATTTTTAGGAATGGGTGGTATGCACGGTTCATACGCAGCGAATATGGCGTTGTATGAATGTGACTTGTTAATAAATATAGGGGCCCGTTTTGATGATCGTCTGACTGGAAATTTAACACACTTTGCAAAGGAAGCAACGGTAGCGCATATTGATATTGATCCTGCAGAAATTGGAAAGAACGTTGTGACAGAAATTCCAATTGTCGCAAGTGCTAAGCATGCTTTAGAAGCGTTACTAGCGTGTAAAGGGGAGAAACAAAATCATAAAGAATGGCTACAGCTTCTGCAAAAAAGAAAGAATCGCTATCCGTTTTGTTATGAAGACGATTCACAAAAGTTAAAACCGCAAGCTGCAATCCAAATGCTGTATGAAGTTACAAATGGAAATGCAATTATAACAACGGATGTCGGACAGCATCAAATGTGGGCTGCACAATATTATAAATTACAACAACCTGATAAGTGGATCACGTCAGGAGGGCTTGGAACAATGGGATTTGGTTTGCCAGCTGCGATTGGGGCACAAATTGCCGAACCAAATGAACTCGTTGTAGCAATTGTAGGTGATGCCGGCTTTCAAATGACATTACAAGAATTAAGTGTTTTAAAGGAACATAGCCTCCCTGTGAAAGTGCTTATTTTAAACAATGAAGCACTTGGGATGGTACGGCAATGGCAAGATGAGTTTTATAATCAGCGTTATTCGTATTCGGTAATTTCTTGTCAACCAGACTTCGTCATGTTAGCTCATGCCTATGGAATAAAAGGAATCCGTATTGAACAGCCGTTAACAGCAAAAGAACAATTAAAAGAGGCGATAAATTTACAAGAACCAGTGCTAATTGATTGCCGAGTTTTACAATCTGAAAAAGTTATGCCTATGGTTGCTCCAGGAAAAGGTGTTCATCAAATGGAGGGGGTGAAATAGTGAAACGGATTGTGACAGCGACAGTTCGAAATCAAAGTGGAGTTTTAAATCGAATTACAGGCGTGATGGCGAGAAGGCAATTTAATATTGAAAGTATTTCAGTAGGCCATACAGAATCATCCCATATTTCAAGAATGACATTTGTTGTTCATGTTGAAAATGTCCAGCAAGTCGAACAGCTTATTAAACAGCTTCATAAACAAATTGATGTATTAAAAGTATCTGATATTACAGAAGAAGCAATGCTTGCAAGAGAACTTGCACTTATTAAAGTGTCTACATCAATTGCTTCTAGACCCGAATTGTATAGCTTAATTGAGCCATTTCGCGCTGCTGTTATCGATGTTGGGAAGGATTCCATCGTCGTTCAAGTAACAGGAACGCAAGAAAAAGTAGAAGCGCTTATTGAATTGTTGCGTCCATACGGTTTAAAAGAAATTGCAAGAACAGGAGTAACAGCTTTTACAAGAAGTATGAAAAAGCAAGATAAACAACAAGTAATGTTAATTAACTAACTTTTAAAATATAGGAGGAGAAAGAAAATGGCAAAAGTTTATTATGAAAAGGATGTAACTGTAAATGTATTAAAAGGAAAGAAAGTAGCAATTGTTGGCTATGGATCTCAAGGTCATGCTCATGCGCAAAATTTACGCGATAACGGTTTTGATGTTGTTGTAGGTCTTCGGCAAGGAAAGTCTTGGGAAAAGGCAAAAGAAGATGGGTTCTCTGTATATAAGGTTACTGAAGCTACAAAACTAGCAGAAGTTGTAATGGTTTTGCTTCCAGATGAACAACAGCCGGAAGTATATGAAACAGAAATTGCACCGAATTTGCAAGAAGGAAATGCACTTGTGTTTGCTCATGGGTTTAACGTTCATTTTAATCAAATTACACCACCTGAAGATGTAGATGTATTCCTTGTAGCACCAAAAGGACCGGGGCATCTTGTACGCCGAACATTTGTAGAAGGTGCAGCCGTACCAGCACTATTTGCGGTCTATCAAGATGCAACAGGAACAGCTTATGAAAAAGCATTATCGTATGCCGATGGAATCGGGGCGACTCGCGCTGGCGTACTTCAAACGACCTTTAAAGAAGAAACCGAAACAGATCTATTTGGAGAGCAAGCAGTACTTTGCGGAGGAGCAACTGCTCTTGTGAAGGCAGGTTTTGAAACATTAGTAGAAGCTGGTTATCAACCTGAACTTGCCTATTTTGAGTGTTTACATGAGCTGAAGCTTATTGTCGATCTTATGTATGAAGGCGGATTAGAAAATATGCGCTATTCAGTTTCGGACACAGCGCAGTGGGGGGATTTCGTATCGGGGCCGCGCGTTGTAACAGAGCAGACGAAACAAGCGATGCAAGAAGTATTAAAAGATATTCAAGATGGGACGTTTGCGAGAGGATGGATTGAAGAACATAAAGCAGGAAGACAAAACTTCCATGCAATTAATGCAGAGGAGAATGCGCATCAAATTGAAGTAGTAGGCCGTAAGTTACGTGAGATGATGCCGTTTGTGAAGCCGAGAGTGAAGATGGAGGTTAAGTAAAATGAAGCAAATTTTGTTCATGGATACGACGCTTCGTGATGGGGAGCAATCACCTGGAGTAAATTTAAATGAACAAGAAAAATTACAAATTGCACGGCAGTTAGAGAGACTTGGAATTCATGTAATGGAGGCGGGCTTTGCGTCCGCTTCTGAAGGTGATTTTCGGTCGGTGAAACGTATTGCCGAAACGATTCAAAATGCTTCTGTTATGAGTCTGGCTCGTGCAAAGGAAAGTGATATTCGTACTGCATATGAAGCGTTAAAAGGAGGCGTCTCTCCCCGGTTGCATGTATTTCTCGCAACCAGCGACATTCATATGAAATATAAGCTCTGTATGTCAAAAGATGAAGTGTTAGATACAATTTACCATTCAGTAAAACTTGGGAAATCATTGTTTCCAGCGGTGCAATTTTCTGCAGAAGATGCAACGCGAACAACCTCTTCTTTTTTAGCGGAAGCTGTAGAAGTTGCGATTCGCGCCGGGGCGGATGTCATTAATATTCCTGATACAGTAGGATATACAAATCCAGAAGAATATTATTCTCTTTTCCGATATTTGCAAGAACATGTTCTATCTTATGAGAAAGCTATTTTCTCTTGCCATTGCCATGATGATCTTGGTATGGCAGTAGCTAACTCATTATCGGCAATTGAAGGCGGTGCACTTCAAGTAGAAGGAACGATTAATGGCATAGGAGAACGTGCTGGCAATGCCGCTCTCGAAGAAGTTGCAGTTGCACTCCATATTCGAAATGATTATTACGGGGCATCATCTTCCATACAATTAAAAGAAATTAAAAGGGCGAGTACACTTGTAAGTCGATTAACGGGAATGGTTGTTCCAAAAAACAAAGCAATTGTTGGGGCCAATGCGTTTGCACATGAATCTGGTATTCATCAAGATGGAGTTTTAAAAGAAGCATCTACTTATGAGATTATTTCACCTTCTCTTGTAGGAGAAGAACGAAATCAATTTGTACTTGGGAAACACTCCGGACGACATGCTTTTACAGAGAAGATGAAAGAATTAGGGTATGATTTTACAGAAGAAGAGAGGGAGTTAGCATTTCGTGCATTTAAACGGTTAGCGGATCGAAAAAAAGAAATTACAGAAGAAGATTTAAGAGCGCTTGTATTAGGGGAAACTGCATTTGCTAAGCAACAATACGATATTAAACAGTTGCAAGTTCATTTTGTATCAAACAGCATTCAAAGTGCAACCGTCTGCTTAGAAGATACTGAGGGGAATGAGCTGGAGGATGCTGCGACTGGAGCTGGTAGTATTGAAGCCATCTATAATGCAATTCAAAGAATTCTTCATTTACAATGTGAGCTCGCTGACTATCGTATTCAGTCGATTACGCAAGGACAGGACGCGTTAGCTCATGTTCATGTTGAATTGAAAGAAGATGGACATCAAGTTTCTGGTTTTGGCGTAGCTCAGGATGTACTAGAAGCTTCGGCTCGTGCTTACGTGTATGCAGCTGGGAAATTAAAAGCATTACGATCACTTACAAAATCGTAAAGGAGTGCTTGAAGATGGAAAAACGAATTGTTTGTTTAGCTGGTGATGGAGTTGGGACAGAAATAATGGCTAGTGCTAAGCAAGTATTAGAGATGGTAGAAAGGTTATACGGTCATCAGTTTTATCTGCAAGATGAATTGTTTGGAGGAGCAGCAATTGATGTATTTGGTCAACCGCTTCCGTCCCGCACATTAACAGCGTGCTTAGCAAGTGATGCAGTATTACTAGGCGCAGTTGGAGGCCCGTATTGGGATCACGCAAAAGAACGTCCTGAACAAGGACTTCTAACTTTGCGAAAAGGCTTAGGTGTATTCGCGAACGTTCGCCCGGTTTCTGTAGAAGAAGCAACAGCGCACTTATCACCGCTAAAAACAGCTGAGCAAGTTGATTTTGTTGTTGTTCGTGAATTAACAGGTGGCATCTATTTTTCGTTTCCGAAAGAACGAACAGAAGAAGTCGCAACGGATACACTCACCTATCATCGACGTGAAATAGAACGAATTGTTTCCTATGCATTTCAATTAGCGAAAAAACGCCGAAAAAAAGTAACTTCTATTGATAAGGCGAATGTTTTAGAATCTAGTAAACTATGGCGACAAGTAACAGAAGAAGTAGCAGCACGCCATCCTGAGGTAGAGTTAGAACATTTATTAGTAGATGCTGCCGCAATGGAACTCATTCGGAATCCAAGACGATTTGATGTGATCGTTACAGAAAATTTATTTGGCGATATTTTAAGTGATGAAGCATCTGTATTAGCAGGTTCATTAGGAATGTTACCGTCTGCAAGTCATGCGGAGAATGGCCCGTCTCTTTATGAGCCAATTCATGGATCAGCACCAGATATTGCTGGGAAAAATAAAGTAAATCCAATCGCTATGCTTCGCTCCACTGCAATGATGCTTGGGCAATCATTTGGGTTAAGAAAAGAAGGAGAAGCAATTGAAGAAGCCATTTCTACAGTTCTTCGTGCTGGAAGATGTACAGCGGATTTAGGCGGGAATGAAACGACAACTTCGTTTACAACGTATGTATTACAAGCGATGGAAGAGCAAGCGCTAGTAGGGAGATGGCGATAATGGGGAAAACATTATTCGATAAACTATGGGAACGGCATGTTGTAGCAACAGATGAGAATGGATTGGATTTATTATATATTGATCTTCATCTCGTTCATGAAGTAACATCGCCGCAAGCCTTTGAAGGCTTGCGGCTTGCTAATCGAACTGTACGGCGGCCAGATTTAACGTTTGCTACAATGGATCATAATGTACCAACAAAGGATGTATGGAACGTTACAGATCATATCGCAAAACAACAGATGGATACGCTTCGTCATAATTGCGAGCAATTTCATGTACGATTAGCCGATATAGGAGACGAGGCGCAAGGAATTGTGCATGTAATTGGCCCGGAACTTGGATTAACACAACCTGGAAAAATAATTGTGTGCGGAGATAGTCATACAGCAACACATGGAGCGTTTGGTGCGCTGGCGTTTGGGATTGGTACGAGTGAGGTTGAACATGTATTAGCGACCCAAACTTTATGGCAACGGAAGGCGAAATCGATGGGAGTAGAATTAAAAGGAACATTGCCAAAGGGCGTATATGCAAAAGATATTATTTTACATTTACTTGCTACATACGGTGTTTCCGTCGGGGCAGGACATGTGATGGAGTTCTATGGAGATACTGTACAAGAAATGACAATGGAAGAGCGAATGACACTTTGTAATATGGCGATTGAAGGAGGAGCAAAAGCAGGCATGATTGCTCCAGATGAAACGACGTTTGCTTATGTAAGAGGGCGCCAATATGCACCAAAAGAGTTTGAGCAAGCAGTGGAAAACTGGCGTGAATTATACACAGATGAAGATGCGATGTATGATGTAGTCATTACAGTTGATGTGACGAATTTGGCGCCGTATGTAACGTGGGGGACCAATCCAGGAATGGGGCTTCGCATCGATGAGGTACTTCCACCAGCAAATGATAAAAATGATAAACGTGCCTATGCATATATGAGTCTTCAATCAGGTCAATGCGTAACGGATATTCCAATCCAACACGTGTTTATTGGTTCTTGCACAAATTCCCGTTTGTCTGATTTAGAAATTGCTGCTGCAGTTGTAAAAGGAAAGAAGGTAAAAGAAGGAGTAAGGGCTCTTGTTGTACCTGGGTCAAAACAAGTGAGAGATGAAGCAATGAAACAAGGATTACACCTTATTTTTGAAGAGGCAGGATTTGAATGGAGGGAACCTGGATGTTCGATGTGTCTTGGTATGAATCCAGATCAAGTACCAGAAGGTGAGCATTGCGCTTCTACTTCAAACCGGAATTTTGAAGGAAGACAAGGAAAAGGAGCAAGAACGCATCTCGTTAGTCCGGCAATGGCCGCTGCGGCTGCAATTTACGGTCATTTTGTTGATGTGAGAAAGGAGAACTACGATGGAGCCATTTCGTATTCATAAAGGTACAACTGCAGTGTTGATGCATGATAATATTGATACAGATCAAATTATTCCGAAGCAATATTTAAAACGTATTGAAAGAACAGGATTTGGAGAGTTTTTATTTGATGAATGGCGTTATTTAGATAATCGTCAAGAAAATCATGCGTTTCCGTTGAATGCTCCTGAGCGAAAAGGCGCTACGATTCTAATTACAGGAGAAAACTTCGGTTGTGGATCTTCTAGAGAACATGCACCGTGGGCCCTTGCGGATTACGGATTTCGGGCTATTATTGCAGGAAGTTTTGCAGATATTTTTTATATGAACTGTATGAAAAATGGAATTCTTCCCATTGTTATGACAAAAGAAGCTCGTGAGCATCTTGCATCTGTAACACCGCAAGCGATAATAGAAATAGATTTAGAGAATGAAACGATAACAACTCCTGAGCGCAGCTTGTCTTTTTCTATTGAACGCATGTGGAAAGAAAAGTTGTTAAGTGGTTTAGATGATATTGGGGTTACACTTCAATATGAGAATGCGATTACAGAATATGAGATAAAAATGTGTCGTTAATAGATAGAAATAAAAAATGAATGCCGCATTTTTCTGAAAGTTAAAATAAAATTATTTACTTTCAGTTTAATTGGTAGTATACTGACTTCAAACTAAGAGGAGAAAGGGAGTAATGACAATGTTTACTTTCCAATCAGTCATTTTATGCACACAACATCATCATACGTAAACCCTTGAACCTAGCGTGAAAAAACGTGTAGGTACAAGGGTTATTCCTGTTGTACCTACATTCTCTAAAGAGCTATGTAGGTATTTTTATCTACATAGCTCTTTTTTTCGTTTTCTAAACGCTATGTTGTGGATGTATGGGTGAAGATGAAATCGTTAGTGAGAGTAGTTCAAGAAATGAATAAGGGACATGGAAGAGAATCAAGTTAAGTATGTTATTTTTGTAGATTTTTTGTATATATGTGTCAAGAAAGTAGAGGTGTGACGATGAAAAAATGGAAGCGAGCCAATCCAAATGGAACAAGAGATTTTTTGTTTCAAGAATGTACATTAATGGAGGAGGCTGAACAAAGGTTAAGACGTACATTTATTGAGAGAGGATACGAAGAAATACGGACACCTATGATTGAATTTTATGATGTATTTGCGTTTCAAAATCGTCCTATTGACGAGGAGAAGATGTATAAGTTTTTTGACTCAGAGGGGCGCATCCTTGTTCTGAGACCTGATATGACGATTCCGCTGGCACGTGTAATCGGAACAAAAAGAATGGAAGTTCCTTTTAAATTAACATATAGTGGAAATGTTTTTCGGGCAAATGAATCTTTAACAGGCAAATATAATGAAATTACACAAACAGGAATTGAGATTATCGGTATCGATAATATTCGTGCTGAAATTGAGTGTATTGTAAGCGCAATTGCCGCTTTGCAATCAGTTGGTATTCAATCATTTAAAATTGAAATTGGTCAAGTGGAACTCTATAAATCCATTGTGAAAAAATTGTCTTTACGAGAAGAAGATGAATATGCATTGCGAGAATATATTGAGAGTAAAAATTTTGCGACCTTGTCCCGTTTTTTACAAGAAAAGCAGTTGGATATGCAAGATAAAACTGTGCGGTTATTACAAAAATTACCTCGTTTATTTGGAGGGTTAGAAGTAGTTGAAGAAGCTGAAAAACTTGCTGTGAGTAAAGAGATGAAAAGAGCAATTGCGAGGATAAAAAATATATACGAAAACATTGACCGCCTTGGTTATGGTCAATATATATCTATTGATTTTGGGATGATCCAACATCTGAATTATTATACCGGTGTAATCTTTCGTGGATATATATGCGATGTTGGAGAAGAGGTTGTTAGCGGCGGAAGATATGATGAATTGATTGGGAATTTTGGTGAATCTTTACCTGCAGTAGGCTTAGCCATACAAGTAAATCAAATTGTACGTACCTTACAAGAACGGAAAGAAAATTCATACCAAAAACAAATAGATGCTCTCATATATTATTCGTTAAATATGATTTCCGAAGCAGAGAAATTACGTGTTTTACTTGGAAAAGATGGTATAAAAGTTGAACTTTCAATGTTAGAAAATTTACAAGATACATTTCAATTTGCAAGAACACAGGATGTGAAAACTGTAATTGATGTATCAGGAGAAACGTTAGTTGAATATGCTTGGAAAGATAAATGGATCATGAAGAAAAAAGGAGAATCCTCATGCGTAACATTCAAATTGCGTTAACGAAGGGAAGATTGGAAAAACATGTGATTCCGTTATTTGAACGAATCGGTATCGATTGTTCAGAGCTAAAGGATAAAGGAAGGAAGCTTGTATTTCAAAGTAACTCTTCACAAGTTTCATTTATCCTTGTAAAAGCAGTTGATGTTGTAACGTATGTAGAACATGGTATAGCTGATATGGGTGTTGTGGGTAAAGATATCTTGCTTGAACATGAAAATGATGTATATGAAATGATTGATTTAGGAGTAGGACGTTGTAAATTTTGTGTTGCTTCTGTTTCATCGTATCGTCCAAACGGTTATAACAAAAAGAGAATTGCAACAAAATATCCGAACATTACTTCTGCACATTTTCGTAAGAAGGGAGAAGATGTAGAGATTATTAAAATAGAAGGCTCTGTAGAGATTGCTCCTTTGTTAGGATTAGCAGATGCAATCGTTGATATTGTAGAAACAGGACAAACGTTGAAAGAAAACGGGTTGCTCGTATTTGAAGAAGTTTGTGATATTTCAGCACGTTTAATTGTAAATAAAGCATCTTTAAAAATGAAAAAAGACGAAATATTCAGTATTATAAATAAAATGGAAAGTACCTTAATAGAAAAGGAATGAAGGATGGTAAATATGAAAATTGTATCCGAGAATTATTCTGATATTTTATGTAAGGTGAAGCAGTTAAGGGAACAGGCAAATACAATAGAAGAGATGATTCAACAAGATGTGAGGAAAATTGTTGGAAGTGTAAGGGAAAAAAAAGATGAAGCTCTATTTTCGTATACGAAGGCTTTTGACAAAGTAGAATTAACTAAATTTCAAGTTTCAGAAGAAGAATTGGTGTTAGCTTATCAAAGTGTTGAACCAGCATTTTTAGCAGCATTAGAAGAAGCAAAGAAGAATATCATTTCCTATCATGAAAAGCAAAAGAGACAAGCTTTTATTGATACAGAAAAAGGGGGGATTATTCGCGGGCAGCTTGTTCGGCCACTGCAAATTGTTGGTGTATATGTACCAGGGGGAACGGCAGCATATCCATCATCGGTTCTCATGAATGTTTTGCCAGCAAAAATTGCGGGCGTTGATAAAATTATCATGGTAACACCGCCGAATCGTGAAGGAGTAGACCCACATATTTTAGCTGCAGCAAAAGTTGCTGGAGTTGATGAAGTGTATACAGTGGGGGGAGCGCAAGCAATTGCTGCGTTAGCATACGGAACAGAATCAATTCCGCGTGTTGATAAGATTGTAGGACCAGGAAATATATATGTTGCATTAGCGAAGCGAGAAGTATTTGGTTCAGTGCATATCGATATGATTGCTGGTCCATCTGAAATTGTTGTTATTTCTGATGAAACGGGAAATGCGGCATATATTACGGCTGATTTATTATCACAAGCCGAACATGACAGACGAGCAACTGCTATTTGTATCACAACTTGTTTGAAATTAGCGCAGGAAGTGAAGCGAGAAATAGAAAAACAATTGATGAATCTTCCAAGAAGCGAAATAGCTCGTGAATCCATTAACAGAAACGGAGCAATTCTTGTTGTAGAGTCATTAGAACAAGCGTTTCAGCTCTCAAATGAAATAGCTCCAGAACATTTAGAACTGCACATCAAAGAACCGATGACAGCTCTTTCATCAATTCAACATGCAGGATCTATATTTTTAGGTCCATATGCGCCTGAGCCATTAGGTGATTATATGGCAGGTCCGAATCACGTGTTACCAACGAGTGGAACAGCAAGGTTCTTTTCTCCATTATCTGTGGATGATTTTATTAAAAAATCGAGCTTTTTATTTTATACAAAAGAGGCTCTCGGGAAGGTACAACATCATATTGTCAATCTAGCTGAAAAAGAAGGATTACAAGCTCATGCGAGAGCAATTGAGATTCGTTTTAAGGGAGGGGAAAAGTGATGCGCACTGCAAAGCAAATGAGAAGTACAACGGAAACAAAAATTTCTGTGGCACTGCAATTAGATGGTAATCAAGAAGTTTCCATTCAAACAGGAGTTGGTTTTTTTGATCATATGCTAACTTTATTTGCAAAGCATGGTCGTTTTGGATTGCAAATTGAAGCTGATGGTGATGTGTATATTGATGCTCATCATACAGTAGAAGATGTTGGGATTGTTCTTGGGAATTGTTTGAAAGAAGCACTTGGTGATAAAGCGGGAATTAATCGTTACGGTACAGCTTATGTACCAATGGATGAAGCATTAGGGTTTGTTACGGTTGATATAAGCGGAAGGTCGTATCTCGTATTTGATGGTGAATTTACAAATCCCAAACTTGGTGAATTTGATACAGAGCTAGCAGAAGAATTTTTTCGTGCGGTTGCCCATGCGGCGAATATAACATTACATGCACGTGTTTTATATGGAAGCAACACGCATCACAAAATTGAAGCGCTCTTTAAAGCATTTGGACGTGCACTTTGTGAGGCTACCGAGAAAAATGAAAAAATTATTGGGGTAAATTCTACGAAAGGACTGTTGTAATTTGATTGCAATTGTAGATTACGGAATGGGTAATATTCGAAGTGTCGAGCAAGCTTTAAAGCATATTGGTGCAACGTATGTTGTAACAGATGAGACGGAAAAAATTATAAATAGCGATGGTGTTATTTTGCCGGGAGTTGGTGCATTTCCAAGAGCGATGAATTGCTTAGAAGAAAAAGGACTTATTTCTGTTATTCAAAAGGTTGCTCATACAGGAAAACCGTTGCTTGGCATTTGTTTAGGCATGCAGCTTTTATTTGAAGAAAGTGAAGAGATTGAAAGAACGAAAGGATTAGGTTTACTTCCAGGGAGAGTAAGGAAATTAAATGTAGCGCATAAAATTCCGCATATGGGATGGAATCAGTTGCAAAAGAAAACGGAGCATTCTTTATGGAATGAGATAGAAGAGGGTTCCTTCGTTTATTATGTTCATTCTTATTATGTACAATGTCCAATTGAAGTTGTAGTTGGTGGGAGTGAGTACGGAGTTTTCGTACCAGGGCTTGTTGCAAGAGAAAATGTATTTGGAGCTCAGTTCCACCCGGAAAAAAGTGGGGAAATAGGAATTCGAATATTGCGGAATTTCAAGGAGGTTATAGAAAAATGAAAATCTTTCCGGCAATCGATTTAAAAAATGGTCGTTGCGTTCGTTTATATCAAGGGAAATTTCAACAAGAAACAGTCATGAATGAAAACCCGGTTGCACAGGCCGTGTTATTTGAACAACTTGGTGCACGTGCATTGCACCTTGTCGATTTAGACGGTGCAGTTGCTGGTCGATCAGAGAATTTTTCTGTCATTGAAGATATTTGCAAAGCAGTGCGAATTCCAGTGCAAGTTGGAGGAGGGATTCGTTCGATTGCTACGATTGAAGCACTTTTATCAGTTGGAGTGATGAAAATAATTCTTGGAACGGCAGCACTGTATAATCGTACATTTTTAGAAGAGGCAGTTTGTTTATATGGAGACAAAATTATTGTTGGAATTGATGCGAAAAATGGATATGTAGCAACGCGAGGATGGCTAGATATGTCGGAAATGTCATATGTACAACTAGCAAAAGAAATGGAAGAAGTAGGTGTACAGACACTTATTTTTACTGACATTTCTAGGGACGGAACACTTGCAGGTCCAAATTTCGAACAATTACAACAATTACAAAGTGAAGTTTCACTTCAAATCGTTGCTTCTGGTGGTGTAAGCTCGCTTGCTGATGTTGAGAAGTTACAGGATATGGACTTATATGGCGTGATTATAGGGAAAGCATTGTATGATAAAAAAGTTAGGTTAGAAGAAGCATTGCAGGTGACAGGGGCATGTTAACGAAGCGAATTATTCCGTGTTTAGATGTAAAAAATGGTCGCGTTGTAAAAGGAGTAAATTTTGTAGGATTACAAGATGTTGGGGATCCTGTTGCCATTGCCGCTGTATACAACGAAGCAGGTGCGGATGAACTTGTGTTTTTAGATATTACGGCAACGTATGAAGATCGGAAAACGATGATTGATGTTGTAGAACGCACAGCATCGGAGGTATTTATTCCTCTTACAGTTGGAGGGGGAATCACCTCTGTTCAAGATATGTATGGATTACTTCGAGCAGGTGCAGATAAAGTTTCATTAAATTCAGCTGCAGTGCAAAGACCAGAGTTAATACAAGAAGGTGCAGAGCAATTTGGCTCTCAATGTATAGTTGTTGCAATTGATGCTAAGAAAAGCGAAGAAAACAAATGGAATGTGTATGTAAATGGTGGCCGCATTGATACAGGGATGGATGTAGTCGAATGGGCAAAACGCGTGGAACGCCTAGGCGCTGGAGAATTACTGTTAACAAGCATGGATGCAGATGGGACAAAAGATGGCTATGATTTACTTTTAACAGAAACAGTTTCAAAAGCAGTTGGTATTCCGGTAATTGCTTCGGGTGGATGTGGATCTATTGAACATATTGCAGAAGTTTTTCAGCAAACATCAGCAAACGCGGCGTTAGCAGCTTCTATTTTTCATTACGGCGAGGCAACCATTCAAGAAACGAAACAAAAGTTACAAGAAGCGCAAATTGAGGTGAGATTGTGAAGCCGAATTTTTCAAAAGGATTATTGCCAGCTGTTGTGATAGAAGAGGGTACAAAAGAAGTTTTGATGCTAGCTTATATGAATGAAGAAGCGTACGAAAAAACATTAGACACAAAAACGACTTGGTTTTATTCTCGTTCACGAAGAGGCTTGTGGAATAAGGGGGAAACATCAGGACATGTTCAACATGTGAAATCATTATATTTAGATTGCGATCAAGATTCTATTATGGTAGTTGTCCAGCAGGTAGGTGTAGCTTGCCATACAGGAGAAAAGTCATGTTTTTATAATAAGGTGTTATAGGGGGATAAGGAAATGAGTGATGTGTTGCAACAGTTATACGAAACAATTCAACAACGAAAAGAGAAACCTATCTCTGAATCGTATACGAACTACTTATTTACAAAAGGAGAAGACAAAATATTAAAGAAATTAGGAGAAGAATGTACTGAAGTCGTAATTGCGGCGAAAAATAATGAGAAAGATGAGCTTATAAAAGAAGTTGTTGATTTTACGTACCATTGCTTAGTGCTGCTCGTAGAAAAAAATGTATCATTACAAGAGATAGCAGAAGAATTAAATAAACGTCAAGGACAATTATCGAAAATGGGCGAACGAAAAGAAATTGACACATTATAGGAGGGAGAAAGATGAGAGTAGATTACCACCTTCACTTAGAAGAAGGGCCGTATTCAATGCGGTGGTTATCTCGTACAAATGAAGCGCTCGAGTATTTTGCACCGATTGAGGAAGAGAAACATTCAATGGGATGGATCTTAAACATAGGGGAACGTTTGCAAAAGCGTGTAAAGGAAGGCGCATTTTCACAGGATTGGATTGACTTATATTTGGAGGAAGCTGTGCGTAAAGGAATACGGGAAGTTGGAATAGTTGACCACTTATATCGTTTCTACGAGGCTAAGGAGTACTATGAGCGCTATGTCGATATTAGTGATTCAGAACTTGGACATCTGCAAAAAGAATGGCTAGATCAGGTGAGAGTAGAGTCGATTATAAATTTTACTAAAGCAATTGAAGATGCAAAAGAAAGATGGAGCAAACGAGGCGTGATATTACGGCTTGGAATAGAAGCAGATTATTTTATTGGCGGAGAAGAGGAACTAGCGAAACTATTAACGTTAGGAAATTGGGATTATGTCATTGGTTCTGTTCATTTTATTAATGGATGGGGATTTGATAATCCAGATACAGACAATTATTTTAGACAGCATGATTTAAGTACGTTATATCAGACATTTTTTCAAACGTTAGAAAAAGCAATACGTTCTGGCTTATTTGATATTGTTGCACATTTAGATAATATAAAAGTGTTTAATTACCGCATAGATGAAAATGAGCAATTGCCATATTACGAAACAATTGCTAAAGCTTTGATTGAAACGAATACGGCTACGGAAGTGAATGCTGGATTATATTATCGATATCCTGTAAGAGAAATGTGCCCAAGCCCTTTGTTTTTACAGCGCTTAGTACATCATGGTGTTCCGATTACAATTTCGTCTGATGCACATTTTCCGAATGATTTAGGTAGTTACGTACAAGAAAATATAGAATCGCTTCGTAATCACGGTGTGACACATATAGCAACATTTGAAAAAAGAATTCGAAATATGAAACCGCTCGAATATGTAAAAGAGAATGTTTTATGATAAAGTGAAACCTCCATCAGCAGAAGAGGCTTTATTCTTTACTTCCCGCGAATAGCGGAATGGAAACTTCCTTTTTTGTTTACACTAACGTTGAACAAAAAAGGAGGGTTTTCTTATGGAGAAACAACAATATAAAGACACTGGGAAGTTAACAAATCAGAGCAATACTCAACAAAAAAATCAACTAGAGCAATCAGTTATACAAGAACAAATCAGTGATACAGTAGCAGAAGGCACAATTGATGTGAAGCTAGCACAAGGAAAAGATAAATAAAGTAAAACTTTTAGTGGTGAGGGGCTGAATGGATTCAGCCTCTTTTTCACGATTTTGTAAAAAAGAGTGATAAGAATCATGATAGTTTAATCAAATTCCTTGTCTTTTTTCGACAGGCTTTTTTACAATAATATTGAATGAACATATTTTGAAGTGAAAAAGAAAGGATGCTTAAACATGGCGAAAATTTTAATAGCAGGACAAATTCCAGAAATCGGACTACAGTTGCTACGAGATCATGAAGTGGAAATGTATGATGAAGAAGAGTTGATTAGCACAGAAGAGCTAGTAGCGCGTGTCAAAGATAAAGATGCATTATTAAGCTTACTTTCAACAAAAGTGCCGAAAGAAGTCATCGATGCAGCACCGCATTTGAAAATTATTGCAAACTACGGAGCTGGATATGACAATCTTGATTATAAATATGCGGTGGAAAAGGATATAGCGGTTACGAACACACCGAAAGTTTCTACAGAGGCAACAGCAGAGCTAACGTTTTCCATTTTATTAGCAGCGGCGCGCCGTATTCCTGAAGGAGATACACTATGTCGTACAGTTGGTTTTAATGGCTGGGCACCGCTCTTTTTCTTAGGGCGTGAAGCATACGGTAAAACGATTGGCATTATTGGGCTTGGAGAAATCGGAAAAGCGGTAGCCAAGCGAGCGAAAGCTTTTGGGATGAACATTGTGTATACAGGACCAAATCGTAAATATAGGGCGGAGGAAGAATTAGGAGCAACATATGTAACGCTGGAAGAACTATTGCAAACAGCGGATTTTGTTACTATTAACTGTGCTTATAATCCGAAGTTGCATCACATGATTGCTGAGGAACAATTTAGACTAATGAAAAAAACAGCTTATATTATTAATGCGGCACGTGGTCCAATTATGAACGAAGAAGCGCTTGTAATTGCATTAGAAACAAAGGAAATCGAAGGAGCAGCGCTTGATGTTTTTGAGTTTGAACCGAAAATTACAGAGAGATTAAAAGAATTAACAAATGTTGTGTTAACACCGCATATTGGAAACGCGACGATTGAAACGCGTGATGCAATGGCAGAAATGGCAGTGCGCAATATTTTAGCAGTATTAGAAGGGAGTGAACCGTTAACGCCAGTGTATCAAAAAGAACTTGTGGCGAAATAAAAAAGAAACCTTCCTTATGATTAGGAAGGTTTCTTTTTTATTCTTTGTTTGCTCGGTTTTTATGTGATGGGCGTTGTCTAAGAAATTGAGATAGCATATACAAAATATAAAGAGGAATAGCAATGAATAAAAACACTGAAATATTACCGAAGCTTGTTTTATACATTGTATAAATGATTCCAATTAAAAAGAGTGTCACGATAATACTATATTTTGGAATCGGTACATCTTTCATACTTGGAATACGAATGCGACTAACCATAAGAAAAGCGAATGTCACGAATACTGTAATGAGTACGATTTTTGGAATCGTATGTGAAAATAAAGTAAGGAAGGCAACGAGGCCACCTGCAGCTGTAATTGGTACACCAGTAAAGTATTTCATTGATGTTGATGATGGTGTGACATTGAAACGAGCTAATCTGTATGCTCCAAATAGAGGGAAAAGTCCTGCTATGTATAGTCCGATAATACCGTAATTAGAGAAGGATGTGTAATACATCAATACAGCGGGTGCAGCACCAAATGTAACGACGTCTGCTAATGAATCAAGCTCTTTTCCAAGCTGTGAATCGACGCGAAGTAGGCGTGCAATCCTTCCATCAAGGCTGTCTAGCATCATTCCGATTAAAACTAAAATTGCCGCTGATTTGTAGTATCCTAATGAAGCGTAGCCGATTGATAGAAATCCACTATATAAATTTCCGAGCGTAAATAAGTTTGGAATGGCTGCTCTGTACAAAATCTGATCCCTTGCTTTCTATTATAGATTCTTGATTAGTTTATGAAAGTTTATACTTTTTATCATAACATAAATTTCCTATGCCCGTCGAAAAAATTCTCCATTTTGAGAAAGATTTTAGCTTGTTTTTATTTGTTTAATTCCAAGCTATCGTAGTATATATTATTTTTTCGGCATATAAGCAGCTGCGGTGCAAAATTCAATATGAACGCAAGTAGCGTTCATATTGAATTTTGCACTTAGCACCTCTTTCTATACGTGGCTAGATGCTCTTGTCCCTCCTAAAAAGAAGGGGGTATTTGGATTTATTGTATATAGAAAATAACCCTCGAATCGTTATCGGTCGAGGGTTATTTTCTTATTCGAATTTCGTTATCATCGTACCAGTTTTATATTGATTATGCGGGTCAAATCGTAATAAATCACCGTAGATGAGTTTATCAGAGTAATTCAACTCTGTTTTTGCTTTTTCGATATACGGTTGACAAATAGAAATATCAGTCGGTTCACCAGTTTTTTTGTTGTAGCATACATTTTTTGTATACAGATAATCATTTGTGATGAAGCTTCCATCACGCATAACCATAAGTGGATCATCATTTGTTTCAAATAAATCTGCGCCAAATTCAATAGAATTGTTAGTTTTTATACCGAGTAAATGTAACAGTGTTGGCTTCACATCAATTTGCCCAGACACTTTTGAAATGACTTGTCCCTTTTGACCGGGAATGTGAATGATGAGCGGTACTCGTTGTAGCTGCATCATATCAAAAGGAGTAAGTGTTTCCTTTTCTAAAAATTGAGCCATAGCTGCATTATGATTTTCAGAAATACCATAATGATCTCCGTAAATAATGATAATAGAATTATCGTATAATCCTTCTTTTTTTAATTGTTCAACAAAATGTTTTAATGCTTCATCTGTATAACGTACAGTTGGAAAATAACGATTTACAACGCCGCTTTCTGAATTGTATTCATTAATGAGTTGATCTTCCGGTTGCAGCAAAAATGGAAAATGGTTTGTTAATGTAATAAATTTTGTATAGAACGGCTGTGGTAAAGATTTTAACTTTGGGATAGATTGTTCGAAAAAAGCTTTATCTTTTAATCCCCAACCAACAGACATTTGTTCTGCGTTTGTATAGTCTTGTAAATTGAAATAGCGGTCATATCCGAGCGCAGGATACATCAAATCGCGATTCCAAAAAGCTTTATCATTTGAATGAAATACAGCAGAGTAATATCCATGTTTTTTGAGTTGTTCTGGTGTAGCTGTATATTCATTATTAGCATGTGTAAAGAAAACAGAGCCGCGATCAAGTGGATATAAAGAGTTTTCAATAATAAATTCCGCGTCTGATGTTTTTCCTTGTCCGGTTTGATGATAAAAGTTATTGAAATAATAGCTTTCTTTAATAAAGTCATTTAAAAATGGTGTAATTTCTTTTCCATTTATTTTTTGATTGATGACAAAACTTTGTGTAGATTCCATTGAAATTAAGATAACATTCTTTCCTTTTGCTACGCCGAATAAATCTTTATTCGCTTGTCTATCTTTTGTTTTTACATAGTTATCAATTTCAGAAAATGTACCTCCACTTGCGAAGGCGCGCTGGGCAGACGATTTCGATTGGAGCGCAATATCATAAATATGATATGTATATAAGCCAAGATTTTTCACAACTGTTTGGCGATCAAATGAATGTGAAAAGAGTTGTGGTTTATAAATAACTGAAATAATCATTTGCAGAGCTAATACTGCTGTTACACCGCTGAAAAATGTTTGTTTTTCTTTTCTCGATAGAGGAGTTGTGTCACAAAAACTAGGGAATTTTCGAGATAATATGGCTAAAACAATAGTATCTGCAAATAAAAGGAGTGTTTTATATGTAAACAGTTCTTTTATACTCGTTCCTAAATCAGCCATGTTATTTGTTTGAAATAATACCGGGAATGTTACAAAATCATTGTAAAATCCATAAAACATGGCGTTGCCAAATAAAATAAAAGATAACACCATACTAATACTAATAATGATACGATTTCGATGTTTTGTTGCAAATAAAGCGAAACCGAAAAATAATAATAATGAAGCTAACGGGTTAAAGAACAATATTATTTGTTCGAAAGCGTTATTGATTTTCATATCAAAAGCTAATTTGTATACAATATATGTTTTGATCCATAATAAGACGACCGCTATGAGAGCGAATCGTATTTTTGGAAACAAGCGTTGCATCATATTGGGCTCCTCCTACTACCTACAAGTAACCGCTTCTATAATATATAACCGGTTACATATCTCTATGTTTTTTACTATGTGTACTATTATATAAAAACATAATGAATTTGTGGATGTTTTTCTCATAATTGGGTAGAAAAAGGGAAGATGGATAAAATAATGTCATCTTTGGAAATGTGGAGGAGTACTATGAAGAAAATATTTTGTTTTATATTGAGTTGTTTCATTTTACTTGGAAATCCAGCTCCTTTTTTGGCTGAACATGAACCGTTATTATTAGAAGATGCCCTATATTCAGTGCTATTTCCGAGAATAAATGAAGCGATTCAAAAGCATTACGGAAAACAAAAGCCATATGAATGTCCGAAAATCGTTAGTATGAAAAAAATGTACAGTGGTACATATTTGTTCCGTGCTTCTATTGAAATCATTAAATATGAGCCAGGAGTAGGAGGGAAGAAACTCCCGCCGTTTGAAAAAGTAACGATCATGTTTGAAAATGATGATGGTGAGTGGACTGTGAAGAATATAGATGCAAAGCGCATGCCAGATACTACAAAATTAAATTGTCGTAAACCAATTTAAAAAAGTATTTGACAAATAAATTAGTCATTTGCTATTGTTAATAGCAATAAAAAGATGCTTGAAAATTAAATAGACTTACCTCATCTACACTCAAGGGTAGAGGCCGCGGTAATCAAAAGTAAGCTATAGGAAATAAAGTGGTATTCATGATTATAGTCTGAAAGGGATTACCGCCGAAATATATGAATACTCACTTTATTCATATATTGGGACTGCATTGAATAAATGTAGTACTGTCATAAGTTTTTGGCTTATGGAGAGCTATTTGGAGATGTTTGATGCGGTTTCTTATTTGAGAAAATAACAATAAGTTTATTTTTTCATCATATATTCTTCCAATAAGAAACGCGTGTGAACATTGTTCCGCGCGTTTTTTGTTTACCTAATTAGGGATAATATGAACAACTAAGGCATGGAATATATATGTGAAAAGAACGACAAAAAACCCTCCCTTCTTTTTAGGGGGTGTCAAGGGCATTTGGCCGCGTTTCCTACCACATGCGATGTTTAAAACAAAAGGAAGAAGCAAGTAGCGTTTATGTTGTATTCTGCATAGCAACGACTTATATGTCGAAAAATTAAAATGGATATATAGATGTTTTTGAGAAAAAGGGAGGAATTCACATGTATTTACACGGCACAAGCCGAATTAACGAGCAAGGACACTTAGAAATTGGGGGATGCGATGCTACTGAACTTACAGCGAC
>NZ_JAQOTJ010000009.1:129901-130241 GCF_028401955.1 Bacillus sp. BP-3 | reverse complement strand
AAGCAACAATTCGTGAGAAATGTCGTGCATTTCATCGTGCTTTTAGAGAGTGTGGGTTCTCTTACCAAGTAGCATATGCAAGCAAAGCGTTCTTGTGCATGGAAATGTGCCGATTAGCTGCGGAAGAAAATATGTCACTTGATGTTGTGTCTAGCGGAGAGTTATATACAGCGCTGCAAGCAGGATTTCCAGCTGAACGTATCCATTTTCATGGCAACAATAAAACAGAAGAAGAGATGAGAATGGCATTAGAAGCTAACATCGGGTGTTTCGTTGTAGATAATTTTTTGGAACTAGAAGTATTGCATGATTTAGCGAAAGAATACGGGAAAGTTGCCAG
>NZ_JAQOTJ010000009.1:19808-129820 GCF_028401955.1 Bacillus sp. BP-3 | reverse complement strand
CTTTGGTATTTCAACAGGGCATGCATTACAAGCAATGAAAAATGCATTAGAAAAATCGAATTATCATGTGTTAGGAATTCACTCTCATATTGGATCGCAAATTTTTGAAACGGCAGGATTTGTTCGTGCAATTGAAGTGCTTCACAAATTCTTAGAATTAGTGAGAAAAGAAATGGATTACGTAGCTCCTGTATTAAATGTAGGCGGTGGGTTTGGAATTCGTTATACGGAAGGAGATACACCGCTTGCTCTTGGTGAATATGTGCAAGCAGTAACAGATGCGGTACGCGAGCAGTTTACAGCGTGTGGATATCCACTTCCAGAAATTTGGGTAGAGCCAGGTCGTAGTATTGTTGGGGATGCAGGAACAACTTTGTACACAGTGGGTGCGATTAAAGATATTCCAGGCATTCGCAAGTATGTATCGGTTGATGGTGGCATGACAGATAACCTTCGACCAGCACTTTACGGAGCTCGTTATGAAGCATTGCTAGCAAATCGAGCGAATGAATCTGCTGAAGAGGTTGTTTCCATTGCAGGTAAGTGTTGTGAAAGCGGGGATATGCTCATTTGGGATGTAGCGCTCCCGAAAGTTGTTTCTTGTGATCTTTTGGCTATCTCTTGTACAGGAGCATATGGTTATTCGATGGCAAATAATTACAATCGCATTCGTCGACCGGCAGTTGTGTTTGTGGAAAACGGAAAATCTCATGTTGTTGTTGAGAGGGAATCGTATGATAATATTATCGGAAATGATCGCATACGTGTAAAGGAATTTGTATAAAGTGAAACTTCCATCGGTGGAGGCTTTTTCATCCCCCACCGATGGTTAGTTGAACCAATCGGGCTTTTACGGGCAGTTATCTCCCGCCTATCTTCTTTGTTTTTCTTTCAATCTTGAGGTGGGAGTCTTACTGCCCGTTAATGCGGGATAAAGTGAAACTTCCGTCAGCGTGGGGGGCTTCATCCCCCACTGATGGTTAGGTGAACAATGCCTTCTTTTTAAAAAAAATAAAATTTATCGGAAAACTAGGATTGAAAAAAATCAGAATTGTGTTAAAATGCAAATATAATTAAATTCTTATCAAGAGCGGCGGAGGGAACTGGCCCAAAGAAGCCCGGCAACCTACTTTATAAAAGTAAGGTGCTACTTCCAGCAAAATGGAATCCATTTTGGAAGATAAGGTAGATACGTTACCGGAACAGTCTTTTCGAAATGGGAAAGATTTTTTTTATGAAAAAAGGAGGGGCTGTTCATGGGGGAGCGCGGACAATTTGAGGAAGTAGCAAGTAAGATTCAAGCGATGCTTGCTGATATGAAATATGGCTCAATTACAATTGTTGTGCAAGATGGTAAAGTGATTCAACTTGAAAAAAGTGAAAAAGTACGTTTGAAATAAGCATGCTGACTAGAAAAACTAGAGGCGGCTTTAATCTATTTTTATTAGATTAAAGCCGTCTTTTTGTATGAATTTTATGAAGGAGGAGAACGATGTTAACGTATGAAACTTGGAAAAATCATTTTGTTTCATTTCCGGAGGATGATGAAACGAAAGGTGCTTTAGCAGCGGTGCGCTGGGCCTATGAACATTATAGGAAGGATATTGTGTATGCATGCAGCTTTGGGATAGAAGGAATGGTTTTATTGCATGTTATTAACCAAGTAAATCCATCTGCAAATGTTGTATTTTTAGATACAAATATTCATTTTCAAGAAACGTACGACTTAATCAAAAAAGTACGAGAACGATATCCTAAGTTGAATATTATTGAAAAACAACCGGAACTTACGCTTGGAGAACAAGCAAAAGAGCATGGTAATAAATTATGGGAAAATAATCCAAACCTTTGTTGTCAATTAAGAAAGATTAAGCCGTTAGAAGAAGTACTTACAGGTAGGAAAGCATGGATATCAGGTTTGAGAAGAGAACAGTCTGAAACGAGAAAAAATACGCAGTTCGTTAATCAAGATCATCGATTTCAATCTGTTAAAATTTGTCCGCTTATTCATTGGACTTGGAAGGAAGTTTGGCGTTACGTATACAAGTATAATTTGCCATACAATCCACTTCATGATATTGGGTATCCGAGCATCGGATGTGAAACGTGCACTGTGCAGGTGCAAGAAGGCAGCGATTTAAGAGATGGACGGTGGGCCGGAAAGACAAAAACGGAATGTGGTCTGCATTATCAATAAAGGCTGATAAAAAAGGAGAAGAAAAGAATGAGTGATAGAAAAGCATTAGTGAATCGAATTGATACAACATATGAAACCGCACATATTGTAAAGGAAATTGAATTAGATGGAGTAGCGTTAAGTGATTTAGAGCTTATTGCTATCGGTGGATATAGCCCGCTTACTGGCTTTTTAGGGGAAAGTGATTATACATCCGTAGTCGAGGAAATGAGATTAACAAATGGAGAGGTATGGAGCGTTCCAATTACATTACCTATAACAGAAGAAAAAGCGAAAGAATTACAAGAAGGGGAAGAGGTTAGGCTTGTAAAAGATAGTGTGACTTATGGTGTGATTCAAGTTGAAGAGATGTACACGTCTAACAAAGAAAAAGAGGCATTTCTTGTCTATAAAACGGTAGAAGACGAACATCCGGGTGTTAAGAAATTATATGATCGTCCTAATGTGTATGTAGGAGGACCAATTACGCTTGTGAAACGAATTGAAAAAGAAAAATTTGCTGCTTATTATTTAGATCCAAGTGAAACACGAGCGGAGTTTCAGCGGCGTGGCTGGAAAACAATCGTCGGTTTTCAAACGAGAAATCCAGTTCATCGGGCACATGAATACATTCAAAAAGCGGCTCTTGAAATTGTTGACGGTTTGTTTTTAAATCCGCTCGTTGGTGAAACAAAGTCAGATGATATTCCAGCTGATGTTCGAATGGAAAGTTACGAAGTTCTTCTTGAAAACTACTATCCAAAAAATCGTGTCTTCTTAGCGGTATTTCCAGCGGCGATGCGATATGCGGGGCCTCGTGAAGCGATTTTTCATGCACTTGTCAGGAAAAACTTTGGATGTACACATTTTATTGTTGGCCGTGACCACGCGGGTGTTGGAAATTATTACGGTACGTATGAAGCACAGGAGATTTTTAACAATTTTACAGTAGAAGAGTTAGGGATTACGCCCCTCTTTTTTGAACATAGTTTTTATTGTGCAAAATGTGAGGGAATGGCATCAACAAAAACATGTCCGCATGGAAAAGAAGCACATGTCATTTTATCAGGCACAAAGGTAAGAGAGCTTTTACGAAATGGAGAATTACCACCAAGTACGTTTAGTCGTAAAGAAGTAGTAGAAGTCTTAATACGTGGGTTGCAAAAAGAAGTTGTGACAAAGTAAGGGGAGAAAATAGATGGGAACAAATATTACTTGGCATGCAGCATCTGTTTCAAAAGAAGAACGCCGAAAACAAAATAAGAATCATAGTTTTGTTCTATGGTTTACAGGTTTATCAGCTTCTGGGAAGTCCACAGTAGCCAATGCGGTAGCTCGCAAATTATTTGAGAAGAATACCGGTAATTATGTATTAGACGGAGATAATATTCGTCACGGTTTAAATAAGGATTTAGGGTTTTCTGAGCAGGAGCGTAGAGAAAATATTCGGCGTATCGGTGAAGTGGCGAAACTATTTGTTGATAATGGAAGCATTGTACTTACAGCATTTATTTCACCATTTCGAGAAGATCGCAGGCAAGTGCGTGACATATTAGAACAGGATGAGTTTGTTGAAGTATTTGTAAAGTGTCCGATTGCAGAGTGTGAAAAGCGTGATCCAAAAGGGTTGTATAAAAAGGCAAGAAGCGGAGAGATTAAGCAGTTTACGGGAATTGACTCTCCATATGAAGAGCCAATTCAAGCTGAGGTTATTGTGGAAACACATCGTTATTCGATTGAAGAGTGCGCACAGCAAATTATTGCTTATTTGCAAAAACGAAGCTTTATCCCGCCATTCGTGGGCGGTAAGACCCCACCTCAAGATCAATAGAAGATCGTTTTCCAGCTCCAGTGTCCTGCGATTCTGAACGAGCGCTTCCGCTTTTCTAAAGAAAATAGGTGGGGGATGAAGCACCACCACTGAGTAAAGTTTCACTTTATCTAGGGAGGGAACAAGATGAGTTATGAAAAAGTGTGGGCAAACAATAAAAAATTAAATATAACAGAGAAAAAGAAATTAGAAAAAGACGGTTTAGAAATTTTTAAAGATATTCCATATTATGCTGAACGTGGATTTGCGTCTATTCCGAAAGAGGAGTGGGATTCTTTTAAGTGGGCAGGACTATATTTGCAGCGCCCAAAAGAGGCGGGATATTTTATGATGCGTGTGAATATTCCATCTGGAATTATAACAAATGAACAAGTGGAGGCTCTTGCTTCTATTGCAGAAGATTACGGACGTGATGTACTTGATATCACAACGCGTCAAGCGATTCAGTTTCATTGGCTACAAATTGAGAAAATTCCAGACATTTTCGAGCGATTAGAAAAAGTAGGTTTATCGACAGCTGGTGCATGCGGTGATATTACACGTAATATTACAGGGAATCCACTCGCTGGAATTGACGAAAATGAATTGTTTGATACACAAGAAATTGTGCGAGAGGTATATGAATATTTTCAACACAATGAAGAATTTTCAAATCTGCCTCGTAAATTTAAAATGTCCATTAGTTCAAATGTGTACAATTCAGCAAATGCTGAGATCAACTGCATAGCATTTACACCTGCAACGAAAGAAGTTAACGGAGAGACAATCATTGGTTTTCATGTAAAAGTAGGAGGCGGTTTATCAGCGCGGCCATATTTGGCGGAAGAATTAGATATATTTGTTTTACCGGAGCAAGTGAAAGAGGTAGCAATTGCGATTGCAACGATATTCCGTGATTTTGGTTATCGTGAAAAGCGCCACTTTGCCCGCTTAAAATTTCTTGTTGCAGATTGGGGAGCAGAAAAATTTAAAGAGCAGCTATTACAATATACTGGACCTTTATATGAGAGAGGAGAAAGCGCCTTAAAAGGTTGGAATGCTGGTTACTTTTACGGTGTTCATAAGCAAAAACAAGATAATCGATACTATATTGGTTTTAATGTGCCAGTTGGTCGTCTGCATGCAGAAGAAATGTATGAGATTGCTAGAATTGCAAAGCAGTATGGGAATGGTGAAATTCGTACGTGTAATTCACAAAACTTTATTATTCCGAATGTGCTGCAAGAAAATATTGATGAACTATTGCAAGAACCATTATTTGAAGCAATTTCTGCAGTGCCAAAGTCATTTATCGGTTATGCAGTTTCTTGTACAGGGATTGAGTATTGCAATTTAGCGTTAGTGGAGACGAAAGAAAGATTACGTAATATTGCAGATTATTTAGACGCACAGCTTGTATTAGATGTACCTGTTCGCATTCATATGGTCGGCTGTCCAAACTCTTGCGGCCAAAGACAAATTGCTGATATCGGCTTGCAAGGTGTCAAAATGAAAACGAAAGAAAAGGGGATAGTTGAAGCGTTTGAAATTTATGTAGGTGGAACCCTGCTCCACGGCGGTGCTTACAATGAAAAGCTAAAGGGAAAAATAGATGGTGAAGACTTGCCCGATGTTCTTACTGCATTTTTAACATATTTTAAGGAAAATAAGTTCCCTAGTGAAACGTTTTATGAATTTGTTAGTCGTGTTGGAGTAACGAATCTACAAGTAGTATTAGATACGATTTTAGAAGAAGTGATTGCATCGTAGGAGGGGGAACAATATGGATTTATATCATTTTGAAGCGGTTTTAGCAAATGGTGTTGTCCCTGTAGTCGTTGTTGCGCAAAGTGAAGAGCAAGCATTCCGTCTCGTTGAAGTGGAACTTGAAAAATATTTTTTACCTTTGCCGGAAGTGAAAGAAATTTCTTTATACGAGAAAAAGAAGATTCGAAGAGGTGCAGCTTTTGTTTTATCCCGCATTAACGAGCAGTAAGAAGAAAAATTGTCAACTTCCATTAATAGAAAAGGTTCTGCTGATGGAAGTTTTACATTATAGAAGAAATGAGGGGGAAGTATGGGGAAAGTGTACATTGTTGGTGCAGGACCTGGTGATCCAGAGTTAATTTCTGTGAAAGGCGTAAAATGTATTCGACAAGCAGATGTCATTTTATATGATCGCCTTGTGAATAAAGAATTGCTTTCTTATGCAAAGCCAGAAGCGGATTTAATTTACTGCGGGAAACTTCCGAACTACCATACGATGAAGCAAGAAACGATTCATGCTTTTTTAGTGAAGTATGCAAAGAAAGGAAAGATTGTGACGCGTTTAAAAGGCGGGGATCCATTTGTATTTGGAAGAGGCGGCGAAGAAGCAGAGGAATTGGTGAAACATGGTGTTCCGTTTGAGATTATTCCAGGGATTACAGCAGGGATTGCAGCAGCTGCTTATGCAGGAATTCCTGTCACACACCGCGAATCTAGCGCAAGTTTTGCAGTTGTAACCGGACACCGTAAAGAAGGTGCAAAAGAGGAAGTGAAATGGGAAAACTTAGCGAAGGGCGTCGATACACTTGCTGTTTATATGGGGGTAAGTAATCTTCCGTATATATGTGAACAGCTTTTGAAATATGGAAAAAATAAAGACACACCAGTAGCGATGATTGAGTGGGGAACAACATTATCTCAGCGTACAATTACAGGCACATTAGGAAGTATCGTATCTATAGCGGAAGAGGAGCGAATTCAAAATCCGAGTATGATTGTAGTTGGTGAAGTTGTACGCTTTCGCGAGAAAATTCATTGGTTTGAACAAACGCTTGAATATTCGTATCCACTTAGTGGAGTGCTTTAACATGAAAGCAGTACTTTATATTTGTCATGGCAGTCGTTTACAGGAAGCGTGTGAAGAAGCGACTGCTTTTGTTACATCGTGTATGGAGTGTATACCAGTTCCTATTCAGGAATTATGCTTTTTAGAATTAGCATCTCCTTCTATTGCAGAGGGAGTTACAGCTTGTGTACAACAAGGGGCAACACAAATTGTGATTGTTCCTGTCTTTTTATTAGCGGCAGTTCATGTGAAAAAAGATGTTCCTGAGGTGTTAGGACAGTTACAAAAACAATTTCCTTATGTGTCTATTTCATATGGAAATCCATTTGGAGTTTCTCGTGAACTTGTTACTGCAGTTTTAGATGGAAGCGGAATTAAGGGAATTGGAAAACGAGTTACTCTTTTACTTGTAGCAAGAGGGAGTAGTGATGAGGAAACGTTAAGAGATGTTAGGGACATTGTGCTATTGTTGGAAGAGGCAGGTGAAGTAGCAACGGTCGAAGTATGTTATTTAGCGGCAGCTCAGCCACAATTTGAAGAGAAGCTGCGTGAACTTGTTCAAATAACAAATGCTCCGATTGTTATTTTTCCGTATCTTTTATTCACAGGATTGTTAATGAAGAGAATTGAAAAAACGGTTCGGAAATACAACCATTCTCATATTGTGCTATGTCCTTATTTAAGTAAAAATCTGGTGTTTCAAAATATGCTCATTAAACGTACAAAAGAAATGATAAGGGAGAGTGTATATGTATCCATTAACGGTGCGAATAAAGAATAAACGTGTTGTTTTCATTGGTGGTGGACGAGTCGCATCATTTAAGATCGCTCCTTTATTACAAGAAGAAGCTGATATTATTGTCATTAGTAGAAAATTGGATATAAGTTTAATTCAATTAGTAGAAGAACAAAAAATTCGGTGGTTTCAAAAAGAATATGAAACAAGCGATCTTATCGGGGCTTTTTTAGTTGTTGCGGCAACGGACGATCCATTATTAAATGAGAGAGTTGCAGATGATGCAGCGCAAAATCAATTAGTAAATGTAATTACAAATCCGGAAAGTGGTAATGTGCATTTTCCAGCAGCTATTCATCGAGGGAAATTGAACATTGCTGTATCTACTGGAGGGGCAAGCCCAAAACTTGCGAAAAAAATTCGTGATAAAATTGCCGGGAAATATGATGATAGCTATAAGGAATACCTAGATTTTTTATATGAAGTACGTATGAAAGTGAAGCAGCTACAACTAGATAAGAAGAAACAAAATGTTGTATTACAGGAAGTGCTTAAGTCTACTTATGTATACAATATAGAGGAGAGAGAAGCACTTTTATATTCTTTGGGTAAATACAAATTAAAAGATCGACATAAAAACCCTCTTTCTTTTTAGGGGGACGAGAGCATCTGGCCATGCATAGAAACGGTCAGGGCTTTTTTTTGGCCACATGCAAGGTTTAAAACAAAAAGAGAAAGCAAGTAGGGGGGCATGTTGTATTCTGCGCAGCGGCAATTAATCCCGCATTAACGGGCAGTAATACTCCCACCTCAAAATTCGGCGAAAGCAAACAAGTTAGGTGAGAGATAAACTGCCCGTAAAAGCCCGATTGGTTCAACTAATAATCAGTGGGGATGAAGAAAACCCCACTGATTAAAGCTTCACTTTATTCTTTACAAATGAAATAATCTCCTCTATAATCACAATTAACTTCAATACATGAAATCGATGAGCAAGAAAAGTACGTATATTTGAGACGTTCAGAGAGCTGGGAAAAGGTGTGAGCCCGGTACGATAAAATATACAGAATGGGCTTGCGAGAGGTATGTTGAACGAATAGTAGGCAACCCGGGTTCCACCGTTAAAAGGATAAGGTATCGGAAGTATTCCTGTACCTGAAAAGTGGGATAACTTATCCAATTGAGGTGGTACCACGGTATTAAATATATCGTCCTCTACATGCATAATAGCGTGTAGAGGACTTTTTTATTTTCTAAAGGAGGTGGCGAGTATGAACTGAAAGTGTATGGTTAGCAAAAGTAAGAAAAAGCAGATAAGGAGAAGTGAACATGAAAGAAACACAGCAATGGACGTCGAAAATTGGTTTTGTACTCGCCGCCGCCGGAGCAGCGGTAGGACTTGGGGCGATTTGGAAATTCCCGTATGTTGCCGGAAATAGTGGAGGAGGAGCCTTTTTTATTGTCTTTTTATTCATGACAATATTTATTGGTATGCCACTTTTAGTGGCGGAATTTGTGATCGGTCGCAGTACGCAAAAAGAAGCGGTAACAGCTTATAAAGTATTAGTGCCAAATAGTAAACTATATCCATGGATTGGTCGTATGGGAGTAGTGACATGTTTTAGCGTTTTATCATTTTATAGCGTTGTGGGAGGATGGATTTTACTTTATTTATTTTATAGTGTAACAGGTGGATTATGGGGAAATGGTGCTGATTACGCAAAATTGTTTGGAGAAACAATTTCCAATCCAATCAGTGCCATTGGAGCACAATTTATTTTTATGCTTTGTACCATTTTTATCGTAAGTAAAGGTGTAGAAAAAGGAATTGAAAAAGCTAGTAAATATATGATGCCGCTATTATTTGTTCTGTTCCTTGCCATTATTGTTCGTTCTCTTACGTTGGACGGGGCGTGGAAAGGTGTCGAATTTTTCTTAAAACCTGATTTTTCAAAGCTAACAGCGAAAACAATTTTATATGCGATGGGGCAATCGTTCTTTTCACTTACGGTTGGAGCTTCGGTTATGGTCACATATAGCTCTTATTTAAAAAAAGAAGAACATTTAGCAAAATCAGCAACGTCAATTACAAGTTTAACAGTGTTTGTTACTGTACTTGCAGGACTAGCAATTTTCCCGGCGATTTTTGCGTTAGGCGTTAGTCCCACTGAAGGACCTGGATTATTATTTATCGTTCTTCCCGCTGTATTTGGAGAAATTCCTTTCGGGCATTTTTTCTTTACTTTATTCTTAATTCTGTTTTTCTTTGCAACAATCACCTCGGCAATTTCTATGCTAGAAATTGTTGTTGCTTCTGTAACGAAAGAGGATGAAAAGAGGCGTCCATCTGCATCGCTCTTAATTGGATTATTCATTTTCATAGTTGGAATTCCAGCAGCATTATCATTTGGAAGTATGAGTGATGTGAAGATATTCGGAAAGACATTTTTTGATTTCGTGGACTTTATGGTGAGCAACATACTACTTCCACTTGGTGTGTTAGCAATTTCGCTTTTTGTACCAAATAAAATGAAGAAAGAGTTGTTAATGCAAGAATTAGAAGTTACAGAAACAAGAGGGAGAATGTTATTTAATGTATGGTTTTTCTTGCTTCGTTACGTTATTCCGATTACGGTTCTTCTTGTCTTTTTAAACGTTCTTGGTGTACTTTAGTTAATAAAAAACGGAGAATATTCTCCGTTTTTTATCCCGCATTAACGGGCAGTAAAGGGTGTGGAAGCACGGGAAAGAAAACTGCAAAAGCCCGATTGGGCAGGCTTTCCATCAGTGAGAAAAGCGTCACTGATGGAAGTTTCACTTTATAATGATGTAGAAGTTTGTAATAGACGAGTATAGGTTTTAAAAGCTACAGTGGCTGCGATGAAGGAACCGATAAAAAAGATACCAGATCCAACTAATGAAAATATTCGGCCTATAAATGTCTCTTTGGCTTCTTGTAATACTGCAACTGCCTGTGATTCTTGAACCATGTGTGGACCTCCTCAAAAAAGCTTTTATGTTATTGTATGTGTAATGCCTAGAAGGTGTTCAATATCGAAAAATAATAAGAAGTATATATAGAATGGTCTGCTTATTTTACATAAATAAAAAAACTTGGCAATTGCCAAGTTTTTTTCATTACAGCCCAATATAAGGTGATGGGTCAACAGCATTTGATTTTGCTTGATTCCATTCACCGATATGAAGTTCGAAATGTAAATGCTGTCCATAAGACTGCCCAGTATTACCCATAAATCCAAGTTGTTGTCCTTGTTTCACTGTTTGTCCAACAGAAACAGAACGGCTACTCATATGAGCGTAAACAGTTGTATAAGTTTTTCCGTTCATACGATGTGATAAATACACAACATTTCCATAACTAGAAGATAAATCAGAACGAATTACGACACCGTCAGCAGCAGCTATAATTGGTACTGTTCCTGATGCGGCAATATCAATTCCTTTATGATTGTCAATGTCGCGTACACCAAATCCTGAAGTTTTCGAACCTGCTGCTGGTTTAATGAAACCGCCAGTACTTTCTCCTTGAGACGCAGGGGCAGTTTGAGATGAAGGAGCAGTTTGTTGCTGTTGTCCTTCATCCTTTTTCGCTTCAGTTGCTTTTTTAGCGTCTTCAGCTCGCTTTTCTTCTTCAATTGCATTTTGGACAGCTTTCCGCTGATTTTCTAAAATACCTTTTGATTCTTCTAAGCTTTCCATCTCAGAATCTATTTTTGAAACTTTTGCATGTAAGTCAGCAATTAGTGTTTGTTGCTGTTGTTGATTTGCTTGAAGCTCTTGCTGTTGCTTCTGTAACGTTTGTTCTGCTTCTTTTAGTTGTTGTTCTTTTTTCTCAACCGCTTCTTTTTCTTTTTTAACGGTATCCTGGTCATGTGTTTGTTGTTTTACGATCTCTGTATCACTATTTAAAATTAAACTAACAGAATACACATTTTCTAAAAGTTCTGCGATATTATTCGTATTAATTAATACCTCAGTAATTAAATTTGTACGGGGTTTTTCTTGCATAGATTGTAATCTTTGTTTAATTAATTCTTGGCGCGAATTGATTTGCTTTTGTAATTCTTCAATATGCTTTTTTTTCTCTGTGATACTTGCTTGTGTTTTTTCAATTTCCGTTTTTGTTGCTTTTAAATCTGCCTCATTTTTATTAATAGAAGCAGTTAATTCATCGATTTTTTTCTGTAAATCTTGAATCTCTTTTTCTATTTTTTGTTTTTCTTCTACTTTCATATGTAATTCTTGTTGCTTACCGTCTAGTTGTGATTGAATATTAGATAATTTATCTTGACTCGTCTCCGCATACACTGGTGAAAGCACGGGAGAAACGAGAATAGTACCGGCTGTCAATAAACTAAACGCTGTTATTTTTTTGTTCATCTGCCTATCTCCTTTCCCTATGTTCTATATAATCATACAAAATAGAAAAATGTCTATTGTTGTAATGATAATGTAAAAAAACATTTAAGGAATTGTTATTAAATGGCGAAAATTAGAAGAATTTTATCTCTTAATTGTTCGCTTCTATGACATGAATTATTTTATCATGGTAAACGGATGCACTGCAAGAAATAATCAATAAGGAATCGTTCTCATGTGAGGTTTCCTAACATTATTTTATTCTTGTCAACAAAAATATTTGCATACTGGTAAACTTATTTAGTTGTCAGATTTCTATTTTTGTCTTATCATTTTAGGAGGGGAAGAAAGTATTGAATAGTCGAACAATATTTAATACTTCTATTTTCATATTTTATAGAAAAATAGAAGTATGAAAATGAAAAACATCTAAGAAGGGGGTTGCAGCAAGTATGAAAAGAATTGGACTTGCATGGCAAATTTTAATAGGTCTTGCTCTCGGTATTTTGGTAGGAGCAATCTTTTATGGGAATCCAGAGGTTGCAAAGTTTCTACAACCGATTGGTGATATTTTTATTCGTTTAATTAAAATGATTGTTGTACCAATTGTAGTAGCAAGTATTGTTGTTGGTGTTGCCGGCGTTGGAGATGTGAAAAAGCTTGGACGTTTAGGTGGAAAAACAATTATTTATTTTGAGATTATTACAACGATTGCGATTGTTGTTGGTTTATTAGTAGCAAACATATTCCAGCCAGGAAAAGGCGTGGATATGTCAAACTTACAGAAATCAGATATTTCTAAGTATACAGCTACAACAGAGCAAGTACAGAGTCATTCATTTGCAGATACGTTCGTAAATATCGTTCCAACGAATATTATGGACTCGTTAGCAAAAGGTGATATGCTTGCAATTATTTTCTTCTCTGTATTATTTGGTTTAGGGGTAGCGGCAATTGGAGAAAGAGGAAGACCAGTTCTGAATTTCTTCCAAGGTGTGGCCGATGCAATGTTTTATGTAACAAACCAAGTAATGAAGTTTGCGCCGTTTGGTGTGTTTGCGTTAATTGGCGTAACGGTTTCTAAGTTTGGTGTAGCGTCATTAGTTCCATTAGGTAAATTAGTTATTGTAGTTTATGGATCAATGATTTTCTTTGTTGTTGTTGTATTAGGTCTTACGGCAAAGTTATTTGGAATTAATATTTTCCAATTCTTTAAGATTTTAAAAGACGAGCTTATTTTAGCATATTCTACAGCAAGCTCAGAGACGGTTCTACCAAAGATTATGGAAAAGATGGAGCGTTTCGGATGCCCGAAAGCAATCACATCTTTCGTTATTCCAACTGGTTATTCATTTAACTTAGATGGTTCAACGTTATATCAAGCAATTGCAGCGATTTTCTTAGCGCAAATGTATGGTATTGATTTATCGATTACACAACAGGTTACATTACTTCTTGTCTTAATGGTTACTTCAAAAGGGATTGCTGGTGTACCGGGCGTATCATTCGTTGTATTATTAGCAACGCTTCATACAGTAGGTATTCCATCTGAAGGTTTAGCGTTTATCGCTGGTATTGACCGTATTTTAGATATGGCACGTACTGCAGTAAACGTAGTAGGTAACTCATTAGCTGCAGTTGTTATGTCTAAATGGGAAGGACAGTATGACGCAGAAAAAGGACAAGCTTATTTGAAAGAGATTTCAGAGAAGCAAGTAGCTTAAATGATAGAAGGGCCTTCACGGTGCACGTGAAGGTCTTTTTTCTATATACATACGAATTAAGGAGCGTTCAAGTCCGTTTCTGCCACGTGTAATAATTAAAGTAAAGAGAGAATGCAAGTGCAGATCATGTTTTGTTTTACGTAGCAGCGACTTATATGAAAAAAATTTAAATGAATTTCTATATGGAATAAGGAGTAATGAGGATGAAACGTAAATATGGAGATGGCTCATCATGGAAACGGCTAATTGATAAAACGTATGCGGTAAAAGATGTACAGAACGGTATGTTAGGTATATTACTTATAAAGCAAGTGAGAGAGCCTAGTTATAAACAGTATAATAATCGGAAGATTTGTATTGCGCAAAATGGTTATACTTGGATCCAATATTTCATAAATGGAAAAAATTTTGCTATTACAGCGATGCTGAATGAGAAAAAAGAGCTTGTTCAATATTATATTGATGTTGCAAAAGAGTATAAAATGGATGAAAGAGGACTGCCTTATTTCGATGATTTATATTTAGATGTTGTCATGTTACCAAATGAGAAAATGTATTTATTAGATGAAGATGAGTTAGAAAAAGCATATACGGACGGAGACATTTCAAAAGAGGAGTATAATTTAGCTTGGAATACAGCAAAGTGGATTATGAAAAAAATTGAAGAAAAAGAATTTTTATGGTTTTCGATTTTAGAAACAGAAATTCAAAAAATAAAAGATTGTTGCTGATATTTGTTACTTTATTTTCTGTTTCTATAATATCAAAAAAATACCAACTATTTTGATAGAAATAATATTTGACATTTTCTCCTGCAACGATTAAAGTAGAAAAAGATTGATTTACACAAAAATATAATATGAAACCTTCTTATCAAGAGAGGCGGAGGGACTGGCCCTAAGATGCCTCGGCAGCGGACTCATAATAGAGTGCTGTGCCAAATCCAGCAAGCGGTATGCTTGATAGATGAGAAGAGTGTTTCTTATATGATATATAAGACCTCTTCTCTTCAGAAGAGGTCTTTTTCGCTCTTGTGAAGGATAGGTTTAGAAATAGGAGAGGGTATAACTTTGGAACAAACAAAAGGAAATGCATTGGCATTATTACCACTTGGCATATTTTTAGCATTATTTATTGGTTCTGGTGTAATTACAGGGGATTTTTATAAATTACCAATTTTGGTTGCTATTTTAATTGCAGTTGCGGCTGCATTAGTAATGAACAGGAAAGAAAACTTTACTACAAAGGTTGAACGCTTTGCTAAAGGGGCTGGAAATCCAGATATCATGATTATGGTATTGATCTTTGTGTTAGCAGGTGCATTTTCTGAAACTGCAAAAGGTATGGGCGCTGTTGAAGCAACGGTAAACTTAGCTCTTTCTATTTTGCCACCAGGTTTCTTAATTGCTGGACTGTTTATTATTGGTGCATTTATTTCATTAGCAATGGGAACATCAATGGGCACGATTGCAGCATTAGGGCCAATTGCAGTAGGGATTAGTGGACACACGGATATTTCTATGGCGCTTGCTATGGCAACAGTTGTTGGTGGTGCAATGTTTGGCGACAATTTATCTTTTATTTCAGATACGACAATTGCAGCTGTACGTACACAAGGAACGGAAATGAAAGATAAATTTAAAACAAATTTCTTAATTGTATTACCAGCTGCTATTGTTACGAGTGTACTGTTAGTCGTTCTTACGTTAGGCACTCATACAAATATGACAGCACATGCGTTTAATTGGGTGAAAATTTTACCGTATGCAGGGGTGTTAATTACAGCGCTGCTTGGATGTAACGTACTAGTTGTATTATCAGGAGGAACAGTGTTAGCTGGTATTATTGGCATGGTAGATGGAAGCTACACATTAGCAAGTTTCTTTAAAAGTGTCACAGTAGGAATTAATGGTATGATGGAAATGGTATTATTAGCGATTTTAATCGGTGGAATGGTTGGAATTATTCAATATAACGGCGGCATTCATTATTTAATGAATGTGCTAACACGTAATATTCGTTCAAAAAAAGGTGCAGAATTCGGAATTGCTGGTCTTGTAAGTATGACAAATATGTGCACAGCAAATAATACAATTTCTATTATTTTTACAGGTCCACTAGCAAAGAATGTTGCAGATCAATATAATATTGATCCGAAAAAATCGGCGAGCTTGTTAGATTTATTCTCTTGTAGTGTGCAAGGATTAATCCCATACGGTGCACAAATGTTAACGGCGGCAGGATTTGCTTCACTTTCACCAATTGAATTATTACCATACTCATTTTATCCAATGTTAGTTGCTGTCTGCGGTATTATCTCAATTGTCATTAATTTTCCGCGTCTTTCGCCTGAGAAAAAGGAATATCAAAAAATAGCATAATAATCAGAAGAGGATGTCTTATAGTAGGCATCCTCTTTTGGTTTAGATATAACGACTGATTTCATCTTACTTTAAAAATAGGTCTGATAATAAATAGGACTTAAGTCTGAGAGAAAAACGGTTCTTAAGCTCGTTATAGAAAAATGAAAAGATAGGTAAGATAAGAGTATCAAAACGAAGGGAGGCAAGCACAAGATGAAACAATTTTTAGCGTTTATGGCAGCCGGTATTTTGGCTTTAATTGCTCTTGGAAGTCTTGCTGGTATTGTAGGATTAGCGATTGGAGCAGGGATTGTGTATTGGAGCTATAAATCATTTGTGCGAGCACAATCATTTTTTGGAAAACTAGCTTGGGGTATTGTCGGTTTAATCGGCTTGTCAATTGCCCTGTCCCATTCCCCAGCATTAATCGGTATTGTGGCATTAGTCGTTCTATATTATGGATACCGTGAATGGAAAAAAGAGAAACATGTAGTAGATGCTGCTTCAGATAGCTCGGAGCCGTATAACAATTTTGAAGATGAGTGGAACAAATTAATGAAAAATAACTAATATGAAATAAAAAATAATAGAGTAGAAGAGAGGAAGATTAAAAATGAAACAATCATTATTCGGACGTGTACGAGATGCAGTACTTGCAGATTTTCATAATGTATTAGACGAGAAAGAAAGAAAAAATCCAATTGCGATGTTAAATCAATATTTACGTAATAGTGAGCGCGAGGTAACAAAAATTGAAAAATTAATTGAGCGTCACAAAACATTAAAATCTAATTTTGCTCATGAGCTTGAAGGGGCGCGTTATTTCGTAAACAAGAGATCCAAACAAGCTGTAATTGCAAGGGAAGCAGGAGAAATGCAACTACATGAACGTGCATTAGAAGAAGTAGCATACTACGAAGGGCAAGTTGCTCGCTTAGAAAAAATGTATGAAGGGGTTGTAGAACAAATAGATGAGCTAGAACGTCGTCTATCTGAAATGAAAAATAAATTAAAAGAAATGAATGCAAAACGTATGGAATTAATGGCACGTGAAAATATGGCACATGCAAACCGCCGTATGAATACGACTCTTCATAAAATGGATGAAACTAACCCGTTTTTACGATTTGAAGAAATTGAAAATCACATTCGTGATTTAGAGCTTCGTATCAACGAAGATCATGAACGTGACACATTTGATATGAAGATTGCAAAGCTTGAACGCGAAATGAAAGAGAAAAAAGAAGTATCTTTAGACAAATAGGTAATAAAATAATTGTAGTATATTATAAAATGAGCTTATGATATAGTGATAGAAGAAAAGGTGTTGGAATACAATGCCTTTTTCTTCTATGTATATATAATAAAGAAGGGGGAGCTGCAATGAAGAAACAATTTTCGAAAACACAATTATTAGGGATGCTCCTCGTCATATTTGGATTCGGTCTTTTTCTCGATATGATTCTTGGACATTTTGAGCCTGGTGCTCTTATTTTTGCCTTTGTTATGATTATGTTTGGAAGGCATTATCGAAAAAAGAATCGATATGTGAGAGGGAATGTGTGTTTATTTGTTGGGGGACTTGTTTTCTTATTTTTCCTATTTTCATCAGCAGCTTTCGTGCTTGTTTTATTTGCTTGTTTAGCTTTCATTGGCTACCAGCTGATACAAGGCCAGCAAAAGTCAAATGCGGTACAGGTTGAAATTAAGGAAAAAGAATATATAAATGAAGAAAAACCAATCTATCGAACAGAGCCGTATATAAAGAATATTATGGTTGGTAACGTACGAATAATGGATCATATTTATGAGTTAGAAGATGTGAATATTCAATATGGAATCGGAGATATTGAAATTGATTTAACAACAGCCATGATTCCAGAAGGCGAAACTGTCATTGTCATTCGTGGTGTGATTGGTAATATTCGTTTGTATGTTCCATACGACATTGAATTGTCCTTGAATCATTCTGTTATTGTTGGGAGAATATTGCTTCCATCGCATGAAGAAACAGGCTTTAATCGTAATGTGAAGTTTAGAACGGAACAGTATAAAGAAGCTCCTCGCCGTATTAAAATTATTTCTTCGCTTATCGTAGGCGATACGGAAGTGAGGAAAGTATAATGAAAAAACAGAAGAACATTTCATGGATGTATATCCGTTACTCAATATTATCTTCTATTAGTATTGCACTTATTTGTACTATCGTTTATGTATGGAAAAGCCAGCAAAATGTGTATGATTTATTATGGAAAGAATCTATTGCTTCTGTTCCTGTTAGCTTGTTTATTATCTGTACGAGTCTTCTCATAGGTGGAATTGTTGGATATGCGATTGGGTATTATATGCAGCAGCGAATTCAAGGGTTAACGACTTTTCTATTTGAAGTAGAAAGAGGGAATTTTCCAAGAGATGCTTCGTTTACAGCAGAAGATGAATTTCATGAAGTAGAACGGAAGGTAATTGCGCTTGCTAGACGTTTAGAAGAGCAAGCAGGATTATTTCAAAAAGTAACGAATGAACGAGCGCATTGGAATGAAGAAATGCGACAACAGGCTATTTCAGAGGAACGGCATCGTTTAGCGAGGGAGCTTCATGATTCTGTCAGTCAACAGCTCTTTGCGATGTCGATGATGATGTCAGCAATTAATGAGCAAACTGCTCATATACCAGAGGGTACTCAAAAGCAATTAAAACTTGTTGAAAATATGGTTGTAAATGCTCAATCAGAAATGAGAGCGCTGCTTCTTCATTTACGTCCCGTCCAATTAGAAGGTAAAAAGTTAACGGAAGGCATTGAAGAATTATTAACAGAACTTTCACGAAAACAACATATGAAGATTGAATGGTTGATTGAGCCAATTCAATTGAAAAAAGGTGTAGAAGACCACTTATTCCGTATTGTACAAGAAGCACTGTCCAATACATTGCGGCATGCAAAAGCAAAGAAAACAGAAGTGAGGTTGCGCCAAATTGATGAATATGCAATTTTAAAAATTATTGATGATGGTGTAGGCTTTGAAGTAGGAGTGAACAAAGCAGGGTCATATGGTCTTCGCTCTATGCAAGAGCGCGTTCATGAAATTGGCGGAACTTTAAAAGTATTAAGCTTTCCAAATAAAGGAACGCAAATTGAGGTGAAAGTGCCGATTCTTTTAGAAAGAGGGGAGGAACAAGATGATTAAAGTATTACTTGTTGATGATCATGAAATGGTTCGTATGGGTGTATCAGCGTATTTATCGACTCAGCCGGACATTGAAGTTGTAGGAGAAGCAGAAAATGGAAGAAAAGGTTCGGAATTAGCACTATTACTAAAACCAGACATTATTTTAATGGATCTTGTAATGGATGAAATGGACGGTGTTGAGGCAACGAGAGCAATTATTCAAGAATGGCCGGAAGCAAAAATTGTTGTTGTGACAAGTTTCTTAGACGATGAAAAGTTATATCCGGTCATTGAAGCTGGTGCAACTAGTTATTTGTTAAAAACGTCTAGAGCGAGTGATATAGCAGATGCAGTTCGGGCGACATTTGACGGAGAAATAGTACTCGAACCGAAAGTTACCGGAAAAATGATGTCACGTATGCGACAAAAAAAGGAACAGCCGCTGCATGAAGAGTTAACAGAGCGAGAGTTTGAAATTTTACTATTAATTGCACAAGGAAAGAGTAATCAGGAAATTGCTGATGAACTATTTATTGCTTTAAAAACAGTGAAGACGCATGTAAGTAATATTTTAAATAAATTACATGTAAGTGATCGAACACAAGCTGTTATTTATGCGTTTCGTCATCAGCTTACAAATTAAAAAGGCCGTAAAGAAGCCTTTTTTTTTGTAAGTATTCACTGTATTTTTTGAATATGATTCACTCGAATATTTTCTAAAGAGGGAGTAGAACGAATGAAATTTGCGAATGCTTCTTGATCTGTTGGGCCCTCAACACGATTTCGTCCTTTTTGAAAAATTGTAAACTTATCTCCTCCATTTGCTAGAAAAGAATTTACTACGACAGAGTATGTTGTATCATCTTGGAGTGGCTCACCATTTTCTAGTGAGATTGATTTCACCTCATTTTTTTCCCATGTATAACAAATTCCAGATACTTGTAACATCCGTACTTCATCATCCCATTGTTCGTGCAGAACACTTTGAATTTCTTTACCAGTTAACTCCATCTTAATGAGTTTATTTTCAAAAGGTTGAATGAGAAATGTATTTTCCCATGTGATGAAACCGGCCGGTAAATTATGGCGTATAGTGCCGGGATTGACAAATGCAATGTCAGTTTGCATAGCTTGACGCTGAGATACAGCAATAAGGGCACCAAGATCTGCTTCTCCGTTTTTATTTTGATCTCGTGTGACCTCGTGTATACTTTTTCCAAGTATTTGCTCGGTTAAGGGGGCTACTTTTGTTTGATAGCTTTGGAGCCATGTTTGAACGATTAGATTAGGCTGTATTTGATCATGATAAGTGGGAATAATCTTCGCTGTTTTTCTTGTAATATCTTTCGTTTTGCGATTAAGTGTGAGCTGCACATTTGCAAAAGCCTTTCCATAAGAATACGCTTCAACAAGTAGTTTTCCATTGACAAATCCATTCATATAAGAATGATTATGTCCACCAAATAGTATATCTACATCATCATCAAGTTTACTGGCTAGATCAGCAAGTGGCCCGTATGTAATTCTGTCTGTTGTCTTACCATCTAGATGAGCAAGAACGATAATAGCATGGATGCCTTTTTGCTGTAATTCTCGTACATACGTTTGAACAGCAGTAGCTTCATCTATAAAAGTGACTGCCGACATATCACCTTGCATCGTAAGAAAAGGTGTTTCCTTTGTAACGACGCCGATAAAAGCAATAGGAATGCCATCAATCCATTTTATTACATATGGTGGGAATAGAGGTTTATTTGTGTTAGCATTTAGTACATTTGCACAAACATAAGGGAAAGAACTACCTGGAAACATACCGGTTTTTGGATGAAAGCCACCATCAATTAGTCGTTTTAGCTCTTCTACTCCTTCATCAAACTCATGATTACCAATTGTTCCAACGTCAAATTGTAGCATATTTAAAAATTCTATTGTTGGCTCATCTTGAAAGAGAGCCGAAATGGGGGGGCTTCCGCCAATCATATCACCAGTATGGACAAGCAAGGTATGTGGAAATTGTTGTTTATAGGCGTTGATATAAGAGGCTATGTAGTCAGCGCGACCGGCGGGCTTACCATGCAGCGGTGTAGTTGAGTTGATTTGTCCGTGTAAATCGTTTAATCCAATGATTTGTACAGGTATTTCAGGGGATTCTGGAGCAGGGAAAAGTGAAGAAAGGGTTATAGAAATGAGAAAAGGGATATACGTAAGAAAGGTAAACATGTTGTCACTCCTTTTCATATATTAGTATTTTTATTATATTAGCAGGACAACGTTTAATTTTATTAAAAAACCGTAAATCTTTTATGGGAATTATAAAATTTTTGTTTCTCATACATTTACTTTAATTTCTCTCTAAGTGAAGTTTCACTTTATTTTATGAAGAAAAGGAGGATTTATTATTTATTATAGAGAATAATGTAATTATCCACTTGCTGGAAAGAACAAACGAAGCAGAGGTGACGAAAATGCTTGTAATGGGTGTATTGTTGTGTATTACTGCAATTTGTGGTTTTATATGGTTATATTATTCTCGTTCGCTTAAGCAGGCAGGAGTGTTACTTTTTGATAAAGGTAGTTTGTTTGCAAATCAATCCAGATTTTTAGTATGTTCGAAGTGTGGCAGTGCACAGGCAAGAAATGGTGGATATCAAGAGTGTTGCCGAACAAGGTTATGAAAGAGTAACAAGCCTCACGTGATGTGAGGCTTGTTACTCTTTCTCAGCTGTCCAAATTGTCCAACGATCTTGCTCTATAATAGGAGATTTCTCGTAAAGCTTAGAGTGAATATGTTGTAATAACTCAGAAAGCTCATTGTCTGATAATTCATGGAGAATAGAGCGGCCTGTACGCGGTGATAAGTCTTGAAGTAAATCTTTAATTGAAGAGTGAATTTTACGAACTTCCCAAAAATTTTGAGTCGGATTTGTATGAAAGCCGTTATCATGTAACAAATGTAGGATTTGATTTGTTTCCGGTCTTCGTTTTGCTTCTATATGAATTAATTTTGGATAGCAAGAAAAGAAATAGCCGCGAATATGTTCCGGACTTCCTGGAATCGTGCAGTCTTCAATTGTCCGGTCTTGGAGAATAAGGATACCGTTTCGTTTTAAAATACGATATGCTTCTTGAAGAAACTTCGGAATATGATCTAGATGATGAATGACCGCTCGTGATAGAACAATATCAAATGTTTCATCTGCGAAAGGAATGTTATAAGCGTCACCTTGTGTAAAGGAAGCATTTGAAATATGAGTACAGTTTTCTTTGGCAGCTTGAATCATCTGATTTGAAAAATCAACACCAATTACTTCAGCTGCACCCATCATAGCGAGTTGTTTCGTATAAATACCACCGCCGCATCCAATATCAATCACTCTTTTTTCTTTGACATCTACAATATTTTGTACCATACGTGTCCATGAATCCGTTGCTTGACGATTCGTATACGTATATTTGTTGTTTGAACTATGAAAATTTATCTGCATGTTATAACCTCCTTTTCATGTATATTATATCGAATTTAATTTTGTAGGTTGATTTTGTTTTCTTTCGAGTACAATAAGTTTTTCTTATTTTGAGGAATGAGGATGAGAGCTATGCGAAAAAAATGGTTATTCATGTTCTTTCTTTTTTTATTAGTGGCATGTAATCAAGTAGATAAGAAAATAGAACAAGGTGAAAAAATAACAAAAGAAGCGGGGCGTATGATGGAAGAGGGTGTACAAGTAATTGTATCTCTAGCAGGGAAACCAGAAACAACATTGAAGGATGAAGAAGCCAAAATAGCGGCTAATATAATTAGTAAAGCAGAGAAACAAAACGTAATCGGTGAATTAGGTGAACCCGAATATGTAATTACAATTAAGAAAAATGGACAAGAAGAGAAATATAAAGCTTGGCTTCGTACAGAAGCGAGAACAGGGTGGTTACAAAAGGAAACAGATACAAAAAATTTTTATCTTCTATCAAAAGTGGACACAGAAAAACTGCTTTCTTTATTTCCATCAGCACCTTTAATACAAAATGATGCCGAACAACAATCAGCTATAACTAAAATTACTAAAAAGGATTTACAAATTACTCGTTTTCACATTAAAACAAAGGAAAATACAGTGTATTATACAGTATTTTATACGATTTCAGATGCATTATATAAAAAGCTGGAAAAAGAAAAAAAATATTATTTTCAATTAGAAATTCCTTCGAAAGTACAAAAGATAATCAATAAAGAAAACAGTGAACAAGTACAAGGTGAGTTAGTGAAAGAAGGATATAAACAATATGAAGTGAGCTTTGTTGTTCCTGTTAGCGGTATATCATCATCTCAATTAAAAATGTTAGAAGCGTATTATGATCAATATAACCTAAAAGTATTGAATTATAAAAAAGAAGAGATTGTTGCTTTTCAAAATATTATTGAAATAGTGAAAGAATATGGAGAGAAGATGCAATTCGAAAGATAATGGTTATTCATAGGAAATGAGAAAAAGAGTGATAAGATATCATCACTCTTTTATTTTGTTTTTGTTGAAGGCTCACTCATGGATTTTCGCGTAATAAAATAAGCGATAATAAGTGCAGAAAGGATAATGGAGCTAATAAAAATATTGTCGGGTAGCCAATCTAACAGTAATACATGTCCAACTGTATAAAAAATTAACATAGAAGCTAGAAAAGATAAGGCACCGATCATAACAGATTGCAATGTCACCGTTTTCACCTCCTTGCATTGATAGTATTGGCTAAAAATGGAGGAAATAAACGGTAGTTTTCCAATAAACTAAAAAAATATGACATAATAAGAAGAAAAAAATTATCGGTAAGGAGAGGAATATGAAACAAAATACAAAAGGATTATGGGGAATTATTGCAGCAGTGGATGTTTTTCTGTTGTCTAAATTAAAATAGCGTTAGATTACTTGCATCCTAAATTTGAACCACTTGATTATGTGCCGTATGAAGAAGAAAGAGAACAGCACTTTTTATTGATGCAATAGAGGTGTCAGAGCGAAAATTACATAAGTGGGAAGAAGACAAAGAACAGCATGAAAAGTACTATTCTACAAATATGAAAATACGTATAAGTATGTTCATTTTATACATGTTATTACTTGCAGTTTTTGGATATGCTTCCTATCAAGCAAATCCTGTTTTACAAGATCAAGTCCCTACTCGTAATTTGTAGAAAAACACTGTCGAAATGGTAAGAACAATTTATACAGGAATCCTCATTTTTTTATAGAATATTACAAATATTACTCTTTTTAGAAACAAATGTAATATTTATATAAAGAAAAGAGGTAGGGTGTATGAAAAAAATCTGGAGTATACTTGGAATTCTTCTTGTTATGGGAATCGCTAGTTACGGCTTAAGCAAATTTTTTATACACTATGCAAGTAAGCCAGTTGGAGTAGCAACGATACCAAAAGTAGAAGGTGTGGATGAGACGAAAGAAGTACGACAATTTATCAGTAACACACATGCAAGCTACAATGACTTTTTAAATTACGGAAAAGCAGAAAAGTATACGGATGGAGATTGGGAGCGTTTCATGAAATGGTTTCAAGAACAGGAGAATACTTTAAAAGGCTTTGAGAAGAAAGTAAAAAACAATCAAATAAAACGAGATGTGAAGCGAAGTTATGAAGTTTTGAAAAAGGGAGTAACTACTCGGAATATCGAATATATCGTTTATGCACATCGTGTATATCATGATCTCGATATTATTGTAAATAAATATACAGGTGAAACGAACATTTGGGGCTATACAGAGTTTGGAAATGGAAAAGATGTGAAGGTAATTGAACAGGTATTACAAGCGCCATAAAAAGACATACGTAGTATGTCTTTTTATTATGGATTTAATATACAGGAAATCTAACAAAAGATAGATGAGTCATGTCGCTGAAAATGTCATGATATCGGGGGAAAGTTTTATTTTATGATGTTTTTCACAAAACCATCATGTTTATAGTGATTAAAATCACAACCTCTATTTTTGGTATGCTATACAATGGATGTAGATAAAGAAATAGAGGAGTGAATAATATGTTAAGTGAAAAAACAATTGAAATCGTAAAGTCAACTGTACCGTTATTACAAGAAAAAGGTGTAGAGATTACAACACGTTTTTATCAAATTATGTTTGCTGAGCATCCTGAACTATTAAATATTTTTAACCATACAAATCAAAAAAAAGGAAGACAGCAACAAGCATTAGCAAATGCAGTATATGCAGCTGCTAATTATATTGATAACTTAGCAGTGATTATTCCGGTTGTAAAACAAATAGGGCACAAGCATCGCAGCTTAGGTATTAAAGCTGAACACTATCCGATTGTTGGAACATGTTTATTGCAAGCAATTAAAGAGGTAGCTCATGCACCGCAAGAAGTATTAGATGCTTGGGGAGAGGCTTATGGTGTAATTGCTGATGCGTTTATTAGTATAGAAGCAGAGATGTATGAAGAAGCGGCAGCAAAAGCGGGTGGTTGGAAAGATTTCCGCAACTTTATCGTTGTGAAAAAAGAGAAAGAGAGTGATGTGATTACATCCTTTTATTTAAAGCCAGAAGATAAAGGATCACTATCTTCATATATGCCAGGGCAGTATGTAAGCGTACAGCTAAACATTGAAGGAGAAACTTATACACATAACCGTCAGTACAGTTTATCCGATGCCCCTGGAAAAGATTATTATCGTATTAGTGTAAAACGTGAGAAAGGTATGGAGGGGTCAGAGGGAGTAATATCTAATTATTTACATGACCATGTAAAAGAAGGAGATATTTTACCATTAAGTGCACCAGCAGGAGATTTTGTACTTAATATGGATTCACACTTACCAGTTGTGTTAATTAGTGGTGGTGTAGGAATTACACCGATGATGAGTATGTTAAATACATTAATTCAGCAATCGCCAAACCGAAATGTATACTTTATTCACGGTGCATTAAACAGCGATGTACACGCAATGAAAGAGTATGTTGCAAATATAGCAAAAGAACATGAACAGGTAAAAGCATATACTTGTTACTCTGCACCGATTGAGCAAGATAAGAAAATAAAAAATTATGATAAAGAAGGATTTATTGATTTAGCGTGGCTACAAACTATTATTCCTTCTACTGAAGCAGATTTCTATTTTTGCGGACCAGTACCATTTATGAAGCAGATTCATGCAGCTTTGACAGAATGGGGCGTTTCATCAGAGCATATTCACTTTGAATTTTTCGGACCAGCAGCAAGCTTACAGTAATTAGGAAAACGAGGTGTTAGTTCACCTCGTTTTTTGTTTGTTCACGAATGAGACGATTTACGGTTTCACGGCGAATGCCAATTAATTGCCCAATTTCCGTTTGCGTTAAAATTTCATAAATAGGGATATCTCCCAAATAGGTTGCGAACCAGTCTTGTAAACGATAAAGGCGTTCTTTTGGTGAGACAGTTGTAAGCTGGTCGATACGTTGCTGCATCATGCGTAATTTTGTTTGCAGCTGGAGGGCGATCTTGGCATAAGATTCAGGGGTTGTTTGTAATTGTTCATACCATGTGTTGCATGTAATGGGTGTTACTTCTGTTTTAATTAAAGCGATTGCAGTACCATGATATTCTTTCGGTGAGATTAATGAGTGATGAGGAATTGTTTCACCTGGAACAATAATGTTGAATAGAAAAGGTGTGCCATCTTCTTGGACACGAACGACTTTTAATAGACCGCTTTTTATAAAATATAGAGGGCCTTCCTCTCCTTGGCGAAATAATACTTCTCCTTTATGTAAAATCACTGTAAGCACCTCTTTATATTTTGCATTTAATCTCATTATAGAGGAATTATTAACTTAAGACTATACTTGAAAGAGATAGAGGCGACTGTATATATAAATCTATTTTGAAAAAAGACATAAAAACTTTTTTCTTTTAAGCTGGGTGAAAGTAACTGGTTATACGTAGAAGCGGTCAGGTCTTTTTTCTTCCATGTGCAAGGAAGAAAAACAAAAAGAGAAAGAGAAAGAGAAAGAGAAAGAGAAAGAGAGTGGTCCTGCTAATAGACATCTCGTTTTATATTTGGTAGAAAAGATATTTACTTACATAAAGTCCATTAATTATATTGACGTAAGATACCGTATTACAGTAGTATACTGTTTAGTGTGTATGTGTAAGAACGGTACTAGAAAGGAATATTTTTTAGGGGGCATACCATGTTAGATGAAAAAATGGCTGATGTGAGAATTTCAGCTGATGCAGTGATACATGTAGAAGAAATGAAGGGCGGAGTTGTTCTATCAGTCGAAATAGATGGACAAATCATTTATACAATGGCTTATGATGAAGAAACTAATAGTTATGCAGAATTATATGATCGAAATGATAAACGGGCAAGACAAGTTCATGAAGATTTTATGGGATGGTCACTTGTACATTAATTATAATTTTAACAATCCAATACATGCTGCTTTTCATTTGTGAAAGAAGCATGTATTGGATTGTTTTATATTTACAAGTAAAAAAGCGATATAAAACCTCCTCTCTTTTTAAGGGAGCGAGAGCAACTGGCCGCACATAGAAACTGTCAAGATATTTTCCTATCGTATGCAAGATTTAAAACAAAAGGAGAAAGCAAATCACGGCCTTTACATAGCCGCGACTTTTATGGCGAAAAATTAAAAGGAATATATTTATCAATATAAAAAAATAAGATTGTATATATAATGTAATAATTACATTGGATTTGTAACACTCATTTTTATATTGTTAGGGCATTGTAAATGTATATGTTGTATTTTTTCGGTATGATAAAGTAAATAGGAATTTTTCATTAGTTGAACCAATTAAGCTCTTATGGAAGTTTCATTTTTACCTATTTCAGTAGGGGTCTTACAGTACGTTAGAGCGGGATCAAGTAAAAAAGATGCAACAAACATAGGAGTGATTGTTTTGGGGAATTTACATGTTTCTAACCTTATTTTATTATGTATCTGTTCAGTTTTATGTATTATTTTAGGAGTGTTTTTTTATACATGTATATAAAGAAACGCATTCTAAAAAAGAATGCGTTATAAAATGGAACTAATAATGAGGCGTGTGCCGAGAATAATTAAGGTAATACGTAATAAATTGATAATGGCATTACCACTTAATTTTGTATTAATATAAGCTCCCAATTTTCCGCCAATCCATGCACCGGGAATTAAAACAAGGGCATAGAGCCAGCTAACGTTACCAAGGTGAATGTGAGTTGCTGAATTTACAATTGAGGATAAAAGAACAATAAACATGGATGTAGCAACGGCGATTTGTGCTGGAAAAGCAAAAAGAAGCATCATTGCTGGAACTAATAAGGCACCTCCGCCAATCCCGAATAAGCCAGAAATAAAACCTACACCAAATGAAATAATGATAGCAAGAAAAGGTGGAAATTGATAGGTAATGACTTCTCCTTCTGAAGTTGTAAAAGAACGTTTAATAACAGAACTGCTTGAAACGGAAATGGGTTTCATTTTATCACGTAGCATTAGTAAAATCGATACGAGAATAAGAAAGACACCAAAATATAAAGAAAATGATTCTTGATTTAAAAATTTATTTGTCCATGATCCAATGATTCCTCCAGGCCCACTTCCAATAAATAAAATAAGACCACTTTTGTAATCTACTCGTTTATGCTTCATATAAGTAAGTGTAGAAGCCAAACCTGTAAATACAACAGTAACAATTGAAGTGCCGACGGCTAATTGTGGGGAAAGGCTGTGTAAGCCAATCAGTAAAGGAACGATAATGATTCCACCACCAAGACCAACTAGACTTCCAATCGTACCTGCTAATAATCCAATAGGTAATAGCATAATATATTCCAACTGTAACATCTCCTCTTTTGCAGCAAATACATTATTCATTATACAACGTTTTGAATGAAAATGATGTGTGTTCACAAAAAGGTCGTCTTCTACATAGAGAAGACGACCTTTTTTTAGAAAAGAAGATTTAATACGTAATAGCATAAAGCAGCTAATGAAGCTGAAATAGGAAGTGTGATAACCCATGTAATTAACATGCGTTTTGCTGTTCCCCATTTTACACCTTTTACGCGATGTGAAGCACCAACACCTAAAATAGAAGATGAAATAACGTGTGTTGTACTTACTGGTAAATGAATGAAAGTTGCACCGAAAATAACAAGTGATGATGATAAGTCAGCAGCTACACCATTTACCGGGCGGATTTTCATAATTTGTCCACCGACAGTTTTAATAATTTTCCATCCTCCAATAGAAGTACCAAGACCCATTGCAGTCGCACACGCAAGTTGGACCCAAAAAGGAATATCTGTTGAAGGGTGATAATTATTTGCAATAAGTGCCATTGTGATAATACCCATCGCTTTTTGAGCATCGTTTGTACCATGTGTGTAAGCTTGTAATGCAGCTGTTACTACTTGTAACAAACGGAAATTTTTGTTCGTTTTCGTCAGGTTAAAGTTTTTAAAGAACACTTTAAAAATACTATACACAATGTAACCAATGACGAAAGCAATAATTGGTGAAGTAATTAAAGCTTCAATGATTTTAATGAAACCTTTATAATTTAATGAATGTACACCAGCGGCAGCAATAGCTGCCCCAGCAATAGCGCCGATAATTGCATGAGATGAACTACTTGGAATTCCGTAGTACCAAGTAATTAAATTCCATGCAATAGCAGCAAGCAGTGCTGCTAAAATAACGACACTACCATTTGGTAATGTAAATGGATCAACAATATCTTTTGTAATAGTTTTTGCTACACCCGTAAATGTCATTGCACCTAAAAAGTTCATAATAGATGCCATAAGAATGGCTTGCCTTGGCTTTAGAGCTTTGGTTGAAACAGCTGTTGCGATGGCATTTGCTGTATCATGGAACCCGTTAATAAAGTCGAAAGCTAAAGCACAAATGACAACTAAAACGGTTAAAATCAAGAGTGTATCCATGATCAAACTCCTTATGCGTTCTTCATAATAATTGTTTCTAAAACATTTGCTACGCTTTGACAGCTATCAGCAACTTCTTCAAGTTCTTCGTAAATTTCTTTGTATTGAATAATCTTAATTGGATCTTTTTCACGAGAGAACAGATGTTTAATCGCATGTCTACGAATATCATCACATTTTGATTCGTAATCTTTGATCTTTATTGCGTTTGTACGAATATCGAGAAGCTTTTTATTAGACATCAATTCAATAGATGATGCAATTTCAATTGCACATTGGTTAATTGCATCAACGAACTTAATCATGTACTCATCAGCTTCTGTAATAGAGTACATTTCAAATAGACCAGCACTATGGTCTAACCCGTCCAATACATCATCCATACTCATTGCAAGTTGCAAAATGTCTTCGCGTTCAATTGGAGTAATAAACGCTTTGTTTAATTCCATAATAATTTCATGAATAAATGTGTCGCCCTTTGACTCATATTCTTTCATGCGCATGGAGAATTCTTTTAAATCACTTGCGTTTTTAAGCTTGTACTCCACAAAAAATTGAGCGCCTTCTTTTAAATTTTCGGAAATATTCGTTAACATTTCTGAAAATTTATCTTTTTTAGATTTGAAAACCATATTGTTACCCCCACCAAAGAAATAGTTATGTAAAGCATATTGGCTAGTTCATTCTATCAAAAAGCTGTCGTTTTTTAAAACATTTTATCGAAAAGTTTACAAAAACTTAACATTAGACATATTGAAAAATTAGCAATATTAATGAAAATTTAGTAATGTTCTCATCTATAGAATGTCCTTTTCTTATAAAAAGTATGACTCATAAAGAGAGCTTATACTTGACGAATTATAGCGGTATCATGGAAAATTTGTAAAGGTATAACGTACAAATATACATTTGAAAGTAAGATAGAGGAAGTGAATGAATGAAGTTGAACAGCACTCATTTACAAAGGATACGCGAGTGGCTCAAAAAAAGAAAAAAATTACGAATCGCATTGTTAACGATAGGCTTTGTTTTCTTATCCTTGTTTATCTTTGTAAATATAATGATCACAATCCAAGATATTTCTGCATTAAAGCAAGCAGTGCCTCAGCCAACAGTTATTTATGATGCAAATAAGGAAGTAGCAGCAACGTTGTCTTCGTCAAAAACGGATGGAATTAAGCGAAAAGACATTCCAAATGTTATGGTGGAAGCTGTTGTCGCAGTAGAAGATAAAAAATTTTATGAGCATCGCGGTGTGTATTATAGCGGAATTTTTCATGCGATTATTAAAAATATAACAGCAGGAGAAGTTGTTGCTGGAGGAAGTACAATTACACAACAGCTAGCTAAAAACGTATTTTTAACACAAGATAGGACGTTTTCACGAAAATTTAAAGAGTATTTTATTGCAAAGAAAATTGAACGCACATATACAAAAGATGAAATTATAGAGATGTATTTGAATCAAATTTATTTTGGTGAAGGAGCTTGGGGAATTAAAAAGGCGACAAAAACGTATTTTGACAAGGGAGTAAAGGACTTGACGATTCTGGAAGCTGCTACTTTAGCGGGATTAATTAAAGCACCTTCTACGTACTCACCTTTTAAAGACTTTAATAAGTCGATTGAAAGAAGGAATGTTGTTCTCTCATTAATGAAGGAACAAGGTTATATAGCAGAGAAGCAATATCAAAAGGTAAAAGATGAAGGGCTTTCACTTCACAGAGGTGTTGAAGATAATTATAAAGGAAAGTACTCTCAATATGTTGATTACATTGTTCGAGAGGCAATGAATAAATATAAATTGACACAAAATGAAATTTTATCAGGCGGTTATCAAATTTACACGGAATTAAATCCCAAAATGCAAGAGGCTACAGAAGCTGTTGTGAATAATGATCAATACTTTCCAAAGAGTACCTCTGATCAGATTATGCAAACAGGTGTTGTGCTTATGAATCCCAAAACGGGCGGCATTCCAGCACTTGTAGGCGGGAGGGGGCCGTATCAATTTTTACAGTTTAATCATGCAGTGCAATTAAAGCGTCAGCCAGGTTCCACGTTAAAACCGCTAGCAGTGTATACACCGGCATTAGAGCAAGGATATGAGGTATATGATGTCTTAAAAGATGAACCGCTTGAAATTAATGAATATAAACCAAGGAATAGCGGAAATGTATATCATGGTAAAGTGACGATGTATGAGGCAATGGCTAATTCATATAATGTACCAGCTGTTTGGCTATTAGAACAAATTGGTTTAGAAAGAGGATTGAAGTCTTTAGAGCGGTTTGGTATTCCACTGCAAGAAAATGACAAATCGTATCCGTTAGCATTAGGAGGGATGAGTGAAGGTACGTCTCCTCTTGTTATGGCACAAGCGTACGCAACATTTGCAAATGATGGTGTCCAAATGGAAGCGCATGCGATTCGGGAAATTCAAGATGGTGAAGGGAATACAGTAGGGAAATGGTATAAAAAAGAAATTCGTGTTACAGATGAAAAAACGGCACAAAAGATGACATATTTATTAAAAGGAGTTGTAGAGAAAGGAACTGGAAAAAAAGCGAAGCTTAAATATGCAGAGACTGCTGGGAAAACAGGCACAACACAATTAGCGGATGAATCAAATAATGGATCAAAAGATTCATGGTTTGTTGGCTATACACCAGAATTAGTTGCATCTATTTGGGTTGGTTACGATAAAACAGATAATGAACATATTGTGCCGGCTGGGAGCCAAATAACGACGACGATGTTTCGGGATATCATGAATAAAGCGATTGGAAAGCCAATTCAAAAAAACTTCGATTTATCTCTTATACCAGAAGCAGAGTATACAAAACAGTTACAAACCATTGAAGAAGAAATGAAGCGAAAAGAACAAAAAGGGAACTGGATGGATAAAATAAAAGAATGGTTTTCATCCTTTTAGAGAGTAAATCCCAGGTTATAAAATAACCTGGGATTTACATGTATTTTAAATTGTTAGTATAGGGACCGTTATTACTTTAGTCACAACGTCTTTCGCGTCGTTTACATTTCTTTCTTTTGCACTCATCTTTCTTACGATCTTGGTTACGTGTTTCATTATCATCGTTGTTATTATCATTGTTGTTATTCTCGTTGTTATTGTTATTGTCATCATTATTATTGTCGTTATTATAGTTCCAACGCATACTTTGAACATGGAACGCTGGTACATACGTAACCTGACCATCAACCTCTAGTAGAATATGATCTCTAGTACGGCCAACAACAGTCCCTTCTATTTTCTTTGGACCTTGGTTCAATTGAACCGTTTCTCCTTTAAGCCGGTTAATAACACTTCCAAAACGGGTTCCGCTTACAATGATAGGGTCTTCATTTTGGTTATTTTGATTATTGTTTTGTTCATTATCATCTGATTCTTCAGAGTCATCTTCATATTGCTCGGCAAAGCCATTAATATGATGTAACGGATAGTAAACAACACCATCGTTAGTTTGTACTACACAAAAATCACTTTGAATTTTTAATAATGTGCCCTCTCCTTTTTCTGGACCTCCTAAATTAACACTTACGTTTGTGCCAATTAAATTTTTGAAATTTCTCATCGCGTTTTGAGAATTATACGAATAATTATATGGATACATCATACATAGTTCCTCCTTAATGGAATTTATTTCTCTTTAAATCATTTGTCGTTATATGATATTCATCTTTACAGGACAAGACCTAGGATACTTGACTAATTTATAAAAAATGTGCGTATACATAAAGTGAAACTTTAATGAGTGGAGGGATCCCCCACCAACCCTCACCAATCGGGCTTTTACGGCAGCTTATCTCCCAACGAACATTCTAGCCGCTAAGGGTGGAGAATGCTTTCACTGAATTTTGAGGTGGGAGTAATACTGCCCACGAATAGCGAGATAAAAAAAACAAGCACTCTGCGAGATTAAGAGTGCTTGTTGAGTTGAATATTTATATTTGTATGCATACTGCGCTCGCTTTTAGTTAATGTTGTATAAGAGATGACAATATTTCCTTTGGCAATTGGTTCATAAGCAACATCATCGTATTGGCCATTATTTTTGTTATGGACTGTTAGTTCAATAGAGTCGAGGTTTGCATCTGCATATTTTTCTTTGATTTGTTTCGCAATTGTTTCTAGTTGTTTATAGGAAGTGGCATCAGTAATCACCATTCCTTTTAGAACAATTTTTTCTTTTTGTCTAGATTGCGTTAGTGGTATGTGGTTTTCGTTTATATATAGGATGTGATAAGGAACGGTATCGTCATTTGATTCTGCTTTTGGTTTATTGTATTCTCCAATTAAAAAGAGTGCAAAACATAATGTTATACATGACATGAGAATAATCCAAAAACGGACAGATGATAACACTTTCATCAGCATTCACCCTCGTTTCGTATAAGTTCTTTCATAATGAATTATACAAAATCAGCATTAAATAAACGTTAAGCGAAGGTAAAGAAAAGTAAAGATGGACATTTTTTTGTATATATAAGTAAAAAACGAGAATGAAAACCGCTTTCTTTTAGGGGGGACGAGAGTATCTGGCTGTGCATAGAAAAATCACCTAGGTTTAATAAGAAGTTATAAGATACAATGGAATTTGTAAAGAATGTAAACGTATAATGAATTGTTCATAAATGAAACAACGTGTTCATTTTATTTTTTCCCAAGATATTATAATATGTTTTTAGATTTAAAGGTAGATAGGGGATGGTGTTGGGATGATTTCTATTGGGTTAACAGGATGGGGGGATCACGATTCTTTATATAAAGATGCATATGAAATGAAGCATAAGCTGCAAACATATAGCGAGTATTTTCCAATTGTGGAAGTAGATAGTTCTTTTTATGCTATACAGCCTGCAAGAAATTATGAGAAATGGGCTTTAGAAACACCAGCAAATTTTTCATTTATTGTAAAGGCTTATCAAGGAATGACAGGTCATATGCGAGGAGAAATTCCGTTTGCGAATATTGATGATATGTTCCACACATTTAAAGAGTCAATTACTCCTCTTCAAAAAGCCAATAAGCTAAAAATGGTATTATTTCAGTATCCGCCTTGGTTTGATTGTCAAAAGAAAAATGTAGATTTATTACGTTATACGAAAGAAAAAATGAAAGATATCCCATGTTCATTAGAGTTTCGGAATCAGACTTGGTTTTATCCACAATTTCGTAATCAAACGTTGGAATTTATGAAACAAGAAGGTTGGATTCATACAATTTGTGATGAACCGCAAGCGGGAATGGGTTCTATTCCAATTGTATTAGAATCAACGCATGAACAAATGACCTTAGTTCGATTTCACGGTCGCAATGTACACGGGTGGCTGGATAAGGGAGAGAACTGGCGGGCTGTTCGCTGTTTATATCGCTATAATAAACAAGAATTAAAAGAATGGGTAGAGCGGATAGAAAAATTGAAAATAAAAACAAAGGAAGTTTACCTTCTATTTAATAATAATTCTGGCGGAGATGCAGCAGATAATGCGAAACAACTCATGGATATGCTTGGTATTACATACGGGGAACCTAAGCCTGAACAACTAAATTTATTTGAATGAAGTGAAATATCAACAAAAGAGTTTCATCTATTAATAAGCAAACCAAAAAGAAAAACCCTGCACAAACAGGGGGAATGTACAGGGTTTTTCTTTATGAAAAAAGAGGGGTAACAATGTTACTGAGCGTTTGGTTGATTCATCAATTGTTGGCTTCTTAATAAATGATAATGGTTATCATTATCATTGTCAATAGTTTTCTAGATTTTATCTTAAAAAATTTAAGGTTTATAAAAATTTAGATTGGTGATTGGCTGTGCATACTTGAGATGACTTGCTTTAAATGATAGAAAAACTCTCACTTTAAAGATAGGTGAGAGTTTTTCTGTCATTAGAAACCTATTGTTGTTCTTTTTGTTGTACGTATTGCTGTAAATCAAATGGTGTAACTTCTTGAATAAATTCTCTTGAAATAAGAGATTGAATAAGGGTACTTTTGGTAACGACAGCACCTGTTTTCTTTTTGTAAGCTTGCTGCAATAAATCTAGCTTTTCTAATGTTTCCTTAGGTAATTCAATTGTTAATGTGTTCATATTTCTCCCCCCTATTATTAGAGTATCACTAGAAGAGGAGAGAAACAAGAAAAGGGTTTTTAAATGACTGCTATAAAAAGAGGATAACTATTTTCAAAATAGTTATCCTCTTTTACGATTTTTACAGTAAGTATTGTTAAGCAATACCGATGTATTTTAAAGTTTTGGATGGGGTACTATGATCAAAAAAGTGTTGTAAAAAGGCAATATCTACGCCAGATTTATAAGCACAATATCCCCATGTTTTGCGAAGTGTATGCGAGCTAATCCCTTCTAAACCAACTTCTTTTGCCGCTTTGTTTAAAATGTACCAAGCATGTTGTCTCGTGATAGATTTTGTTCCTTTTTGAGATTTTAATAATGGCTCATTGCGCTTCCATACTTTTCGTTCTTTCATGTATTGTTCAATTGTATGTTGCAATTCTTCATTTACAGCGAACCATTTATGCTTCTTCATTTTGTCATTATAGAACAAAATAGAATGACGAACATGCTCATTTTCATCGATAACATCGCCAACTTTTAACTGTAATATTTCACTTACTTTTAATCCTGAATTTACAGCTAATACGAATAATAAAGCATCACGTTTTGATGATTGTATTAGTATATCTTTGATTTTTTCTAATTGTTTTTCATTTTGAATTGGTTGTCCAACTTGTTTCATTTCACGCACTCTCCTCTTTTATATGTGTAAAGGAAAGGATTAACTAGTTCTTACTGTAAAGGAAGCGTGTGAATTTCATGTGAACTTTTCGTGAAATTCGGACAAATTATTTGATTACTTCCACTTTTGGCAAATGAAAGTAAAAGACAACGCCGTTTTCTTTATTATAAACGCCATAATTAGCATGATGCAATTCTAAGATGTTTTTTACGATGGATAGTCCAAGACCAGTTCCGCCTGTGTGACGGCTACGTGATGCATCTATTCGATAGAAGCGGTCCCATATTTTATCTAAACTTTCCTCGGGAATCGGTGCACCGTTATTTTCAATTTCAACTTTCACTGTTTCCTCATACTCACTGACAGTTACTTTTACTTGTTCTCCAACTGGTGTATAACGAATCGCATTGCTTAATAAATTGACGACAACTTGTTCAATACGATTTCGATTTGCTTGTACATAAATAGTGGAATCAAATGCAAGTTCTACTTGTAAATTTTTTTCTTCGATACTAAATGATAGCTTTGAATATACTTGTTGAATTAATTCTCCTATCGAAAAGTTTTCCAATTCTAATTTATATGTGCCAGACTCAAGTTTTGCAAGTTCTAGCATTTCGACAATAAGGCGGTTCATATTATCAGTTTCTTCTAAAATAACGTCAGTATAGTACGAAGTGTCTTTACTTACGCCATCTTTAATACCTTCAGCGAAACTTCGGATTACACTTAATGGCGTTTTTAATTCATGTGATACACCAGAAATAAATTCTTTTCTAGTTTTTTCTAGTTGTCGTTCTTTTTCAATATCTTGTTGTAGCTTTGTATTTGCTACATGTAATTTATCAATTCGGTCCTTTAAATTTACAGAAAGAGAGTTAATGCTACTTGATAGACTTCCTATTTCATCCTCTGTTGATATAGGGAGTTTTTCAGAGAAATCAAAGTTTGCCATTTTTTTTGTAACACGATTCATTTTAATAAGCGGATTTGCAATGATTTTTGAGTAATAAAACGATAATAAAATAATGACAATAAAGACGATAATTAACGCATATACATAATAGTCTTTCAATACAAGCATAGCCTCATCAACGGGCTGCAATGATGTCATTGCAAATGCAAATTCTTTTATTTCTCCATTTGAAATAACGGGTTTAACAAAAATTTGACTTTTAATATCGTTTTCCCCGCCTAATGTGTATGTTGTCATTTCATTCGTATTTGTTTTCCCTAATGCAACAGAAAGCTCCCAATGTTGGATACCTTGCATTAATGTATCCTTATTTGCAAGGCGAATATCGTTCGTGGATGGAGTGTGCAACTTCGTTATAGTGCCATCAAATGTGTTTACATTATTACTAAAATCTTTTGAATATATATTTTTTTTGACATCTGTAAGTTGGATTCCAAATAGCTTTAAATCTGAAATGATATTATCATTTTGCCATGTTCTATTATCCGCAGTAGTAATGGCAACAGGAATAATCATATCGTTTTTAGGGATTCCTTGTATACGGATTGAATCAGAAATTTTTAATCCTAAATTGATAAACGAAGAATATTCGGAAATTGTAAACGTATTATTCAATGGAATGAAAAATGTTTTATTGAATTTATCAACAATTTCAATATGATAATTTTTATCATCTTTAATAATGCCATTACGATCTAATAGGACGAGTTCAGCGTTTGTTTTTTCATAGAACGCTTGTTTTAACTTTGAAAGCTCTTCAAAGGAACCGTTGCTTTTTTCATATTTATTTACAAATTTTTCGAAATTAGTCTGGACTGTATGAACTTTTTTATTAATATAAAATTTCTCTAAAAACAGCGATTGTCCAACGAAAAAAAGTAAAAATGTCACAGTAAATAATGCTGATGTTAATAAGAAAAGCTTAAACACAATACTTCTTTTTTTCACTTTTTCACCTCATAAGCTGTAAATTCCATAATCATCACTTTATTATAGCAAACGAATAAACATAATAGGGGAGAAAATCTGGCGCATGCAGTGGTAGTTTATTGGAAAAAGTCATATAAGTAGAGGGATAAAAAAGAACTTGCCAGACGTATGACAAGTTCTTTTTAGATTTATGCTTGGATTGCCGCGTCTAATGCAATTTCAATCATTTCGTTAAATGTTGTTTGACGTTCTTCAGCAGTTGTTTCTTCACCAGTAAAGATATGGTCACTTACTGTTAAGACAGATAATGCATTTACACCGTATTTTGCAGCTAAAGTATATAATGCAGTTGTTTCCATTTCAACAGCCAATACACCGTAGTCTCCAAGTTTTTTCACCATATCCATGCTCTCACGGTAAAATACATCAGCTGTTAGGACGTTACCAACGCGGATGTGTAACCCTTTTTCTATACCAGCATCATATGCTTTCTTCAACAAATCAAAGTTTGCACAAGGTGCAAAATCAAATCCAGGGAATACTAAGCGATTTAGGTTAGAGTCTGTACAAGCAGTCATCGCAATAATAACATCACGTACTTTTACATCTTTTTGAATGGCACCGCACGTTCCAACACGAATTAAATTTTTTACCCCGTAGCTTTGAATTAGCTCGTTTACGTAAATAGAAATAGAAGGAACTCCCATACCTGTACCTTGAACAGAGACACGTTTTCCTTTATATGTTCCTGTAAATCCTAGCATGCCACGCACATTGTTATAGCATGTTACATCTTCTAGAAAATTTTCTGCAATATACTTTGCACGTAAAGGATCTCCGGGTAATAAAATAGATTCTGCAATTTCGCCTTCTTTTGCTCCAATGTGTACGCTCATATAAAATCCTCCTTGTTATGTAATAATCGGTATAACTTAATACTACTTCACTTTGTAGTATACACGAAGTAGAGCGTTTACAATAGTGTATTTCTATCTATTCTGCTATTTGGACATACCTCAAGATTCAGGAGAAAGCAAAGGAAATGGAGGAGCAAAATATCTATGATGGAAGTTTCACTTTATAATTCATTGCATTCGCTTCTGCTATTGTTTCATGCAGCAGGGAAAGCACTGGCCATTTCTATGCATTGTTGAATGCTCTTGTTTATCTAAAAAGAAAGTCGCTTTTTCAACGTGTATTTAAATATTTTTTGCAAATATAGTAAAACTTCTATTCAGAGAGAGAAGGTATTATCTGCTTCAGGAAGAATAAATTAATTGTGCGCAAAAAATCAGAATTGTGCAACTATTTACCTGGAAATAGATAGGTGATTTTATGAAAAATGCTATTATAGGAGTTATCGCTTTGCTTCTGATTGTTTTTGGAGGCTTTTATATGAAAAAATATAAAAATAGTGAAGAAATAACAGGACAGATACAGCAGGTGAAGTGGAAGCTTCATGATATGGATGTAAATGAAATTGCGAATATTACATTTCAATTGCAAAATAAAAAAGGGACTGAAATTCGCGGTGTAAACGACCACATTCGCATGTTTATTGTGGATAAACAGTTAACACAATCGTATCAAGTAAGACCAACTTTTGTTGGGAGTGGTTCTTACAAAGCTACATATCAGTTTAAAAAAGAAGGGGAATATACCATTTTCCTATATGAAGAAATAGGAGATACAACAAAACAGTTTGCTGAAGAAAATATAGTAGTAGGAAATAAAGTTGTAGAAAAAAAACAAACTCCAATTGCTGCTGATACAGTATTAACAAAAAACATTGGTCCATACAAGACATCGCTTTTATTTCGTACATTACATCCGAATGAAGAAGAAACATTAACATTTCAATTTCAAGTAGGGAAAGGAGAAAAAATTAAGTTTCGTTCAAATACAGGAGAACGTGCTGAATTGCGTATAGTGGATGGAAAACAACAGCATTTCCTATACGCTGTTCCAAATAATGATGAGGAACAATTACAATTTCGCGTTACGTTTCCGAGTGAAGGGATTTATAAAATATGGGGGACTTTTTATATAAATGGAAAGAAATATGAAGAACAGTTTACATTACAAGTTCAGAAACGAAAAGACAGCTAAGTTTTAGCTGTCTTTTCGTTTTCCGATTAATTTTGTTACAGCGAGCATCGTAATTGGTAAGGAATGATTTTTACGAAATACTAAATATTTCCCGCTCCATGTTGGTTTATATTTTTCTTTGAAATGTCGCAGGCCGCTAAAGCTATACGTATAACGAACGTTATTAAAAATGGCTGCTGCAACACGCTCTGACCAAAATGATTGTGCCGATAATCCAACATTAGAAAGCGGAGCCATTCCAATATTAAAGCAGTGATAGCCATTTTCTTTTGCCCATTGGAATAAATGAATGAACATAGCATCCATAATTCCGCCTGATGCATCAGGATAATAACGCATTAAGTCAACAGATAATTCACCATCTTGGTATACAGGCATAAATGTTGTAAAGGCAATGATTTTACCATCAGCATCAGAAAGTGTTGCAATGGGCGCACGATTTATATAATCACGATCAAAATAACCAAGAGAGAAGCTTTTTTCTTTTTTCCCCCCAAGCCATGCATCTGATACGTTTTTTAATTCATCATACAATTCATCTGTAAATGGTGGTTGGTGAATCGCAAAAGTATACCCTTCTCGCTCGAAACGGTTGAAAGTTGCACGCAATCCAGCTCGTTTTTTTCCTGAAATTGTGAAATCATTCAAGTCGACAACTGCTTCTTCACCAAGCTTGAAGAAGTTATAACCAAAATCATGATATAAACTCATCCATTTACTTTCAATTTGATAAAATACACAAATATAGCCGAAACGATCCGCTTCTGTTAGAAATTCTTCTAAAACGCTACGAAAAGAAGAAGGATTTCCGATTGGATCACCGAGAACAATAAGACGTTTACCTGTAGGTGCAAACTGAATCATTGCTTTTCCGTCGCTACTGAAAAAGAATTGCTTATCTCCTAAAAAACCAAGGTGACTTAACACGTTCCCACCGTATTCATCTAAAAAGTGCTGTAGTCGTGTCATATTGGCTGGTTGCCCGGGAAATTTATTTTTGTAACGATTGGCAATCAAAGAACCAATTAGTAGAAAACTTGGTACAAAAAAAGCTGCTGCAATTGCACTGCGTTGTACTTGTTTAATATTACGAACAACAAAATCAGGTTTAAATACTTCTTTGGCTTGTGCAAATTGTACCCCAAGTTTTTTATAAAGATATAATGTGATAAGTAAAAAGAGACAAACCTTTACTACATCTGAGAATGAAACCGCGATTTGCTCCCGAACAAATCGTTTGCGAATCATATATAGTACAGTGAGTACAATAAGTAAGATAAAGGTTTCTTCCAAATCAATGCCTTTTAGTGTATTGAAAATCGCGGCACCGATTAGAGATACAAACGTCATATAATAGGAACGTTTCGTTCCGTGATAAATGCCGCGTGATAAAATAACGAGTAAAATACCAAATGTTAGCGATAAACTAAAGGAAATTTGTATAAGGTGTTTAGGAACTAAAATATGAAGTGCATGAGCCCGTTCAATACTTGTTGGGAAAATGGTAGAAAAAATCACCATAAGTCCTGCAAAAATTGTTAATGCTCCAGATGCCCAAGAACCAAGTTTTCCTAGAAAATCGCGTTGTAGTGTCCAAATGACTCCGGTTGTTTCGAGGGCAGGTGCAATGAACGGTTTATCTTCAATTTTCTTTAAAGCAGCTCCTGTCATTTCAAATGCTGCAAAAATTAAACCGAGCCCAAACGGTAAAATATAATATACAAGGCGATATAATAACATAGCAGGGAGTAATACACCTGTATCTACGCCGTATTGTCCAATGCCTGTTATGAACACAAGATCAAAGGAACCAAGACCTCCTGGTACAAGACTCACAACGCCAGCTAAAGCTGCAATAACATATACACCGAGAATCTTATGGAAATCTATCTCAATTCCGAATAGAAGTAAGATGACATACATTACTATGCCTGCTGATACCCATTCTACTAATGATACAAGTGAGTAGAGGACAGTTGGATTTTTTTCTACTTGTTGTTCTTCTTTGCTTTGTTTGCGATTTTTTATTTTGGAAATACCTATGTATAATGGAACAAAAAGAGAAAAAAAGATGAAAACAGGCCATAGCCAAGGTTTTTCATGTAAAATAAATCTTGTATCTAATACGCCAATAAGGCCGAGAAAAGATAATAATGCTAGCCCATTAATAAAAGCCGTTGTCATCCAGGCGATACTTCGAATAAGTTTACCATTTTCTTGTACATAAGGACGATATAACATTGTACGTATACCTGCCCCAACAAGACCACCGAATCCAATAAATCCATTGAATGTATTAGCAGTCCAAGAAATGCGGAAAATCTTTTTAATTGGTATATCTGCTTGCAGATGCCGCAGCATAAAAAAGTCATAAAAGAACATTGTAGCAACAGCAAATGCACCGAGTATAACAGCTAAGAAAAACCCGCCTGGTGGAATATGTTTAATCGTTTCAACTGCTTCTCGAAATGAAATACCAGAAAATTCTTTTCGTGCTTGAAAAAACACAATTGTTAATACAACAAAAGGAAAAATAAATTTTCCAATTTGTAATATACGTTTCCATGAAAACGACATAAAGACAACTCTCCTTGTATAAGAAAACTGAGGCAATATTTTTATTATGACAAACTTCAATAAAAATAAAAAGAAAAATTCATTGAAATCTTAGTTGTAATCTTTATATTTATAAATATTTTCTATTGATAAATTGCTAAATTTGATGCAATAGAGAGCAGATGATGTTTACGGGGGACAGTAGCTATAAATAAAAAATGTACACAAACGCATCATCAAACTTTTTACATTTCACGACTCGTATACAAACTAGAATAGAAAAGGCACTGCATGTTTTGTCCGCTATTCATGTTCGGTAAGACTCTAATTTCCAAAAAATAAGAAATTCCACTTTATTTTGAAGGTTTTTTGAGAGAATTTATTTCTTTTGAAGGAAATCTGTTTTAAAAATCGAAAATCAAAACATATTAATACGTTAAAAGGCTTTTGCGCATATATTGATGAAGAAACAATAATGGTGGTAAGACATGTTGTAAAGAAACTGATCCAGAATAAAGTGAACCTTTCAGCAGTGGGGGTCTTACTGTCTACGAATAGCGCGATAAATACATAACAGAAAAATCAACTTTCAAAATTAGTTCAAATAGTGGGAGGAGAAACTAGCATGTCAAATTTAATGGTTGAAAACCAAACGCAGCAAGCAACTGTTTTTTTGAGAGAAGTAGTTGAAGTGATCACAAAATATGTAAACTATCATACATTACCTTTATTATTAGAAGAAACACCAGAAGGCGATGAACAATATTTTGCTGGATTGTTAGCCTCCATTCGGCGCTTGCTTGTATTTTGTGAAGAAGGCTTAGATGCTTGCTGTGTATTACTAAATAATACGCCGTTTCGAAAAAATGCAGCGGAAAGAACGCTATATAAAATCTACCATCAAGTGATTGCAGAGTTTTTTTCACCTAAAAATGATCATTGGTATGAAAATAGTCGATCAGCTTATACAGGAAAGAATTCAATTGCATTTCAAAAGCAACCTCCTATTTCAATTGAACAAATGATGAAAGAGTTAGAAGGGAAATTTCAAATGTTGCGTGAAGAGCTAGAATATTATGAGACCGACTATCAAACGAAAATGATACAAAAATATTAACTACTGTAAGAAGTTAGGGAATCCCTAGCTTCTTTTGCTTTTTGAATCGTCATATACGCCCGTAATTTTGAATACATTTTAAAAGGATATATTGTTGGAGGTGTCATATGAGTCAGCAAGAAGTGTTCACTGATTACTTTCATGAAGTTGAAAGTTGGTGCGAAAGTGTTCTCCACGTATTAGATAGCCGGGCAACAGAGGTGTATGATGTTCATATGCTTGCATATAAAATTCAAATGCTATTAGATCGGATAAAAGAAAATGAATATGACTATGATGCAGAATTTGTTTATGAAATTAGTGATGATGTCGAACATATTCAACACTACTTACAAGAAGCGTTAATGTCTGACTCAGAACAATATGTATTATATGAAAGAAATTATGCAGAAGCTTCTGTACCAATTGGCGGACATACCTTGCCACCGCTTCCATATCCGTATAATGCGCTAGAGCCTTATATCTCACGGGAAATTATGATGTTGCACCACGATAAGCATCATCGTAGTTATGTAGAAGGGTTGAATAAAGCAGAGAAGATGATGGCAGAAGCAAGAAAAACAAATCAATTTGATTTAATAAAGCATTGGGAGAGAGAAGCTGCTTTCCATGGTTCTGGACATTATTTACACACTATTTTTTGGAACAATATGAAAAAAGATGGTGGTGGTAGCCCGCACGGAGAATTATCTAGGCAAATTGAAAAAGATTTTGGGAGCTTTTTACGTTTTCAAAAACATTTTACAGAAGCGGCAGCGAAGGTGGAAGGTTCAGGCTGGTCCATTCTCGTTTGGGCACCTCGTTCCGGTCGATTAGAAATTTTACAGAGTACACTCCATCAATTGTTTACGCAGTGGGATACAATTCCTCTATTAGTACTGGATGTATGGGAGCATGCCTATTATTTACAGTATCAAAACCGAAAGGAAGAATATATTAAAAATTGGTGGAATATTGTCAACTGGGGAGATGTAGAGAAAAGATTTGAAAGTGCAAAAAATTTACAGTGGATACCATATTAGACGCATTACAATGCGTCTTTTTTAATTGTCTGTTTATTCTTATCCAGTTGCCACCCTATCAACTTCCATTCATATTTTAAAGGTCCAAGCATACACTTGTACAAAAAGTGTCAAAAAGGACGTGAATATATGCGAAGAAGATGGATCGTGATTGCACTTATTCTAATATGTGCAAATATGTTGCCACGTGATACATATGCGCAAATGAATAATGTTAGTGCACGTAATGCTGTGTTGATGGAGCAACATTCGGGGCGTGTATTATATGGAAAGTTAGAGCATGAATCTGAAAAAATCGCAAGTATTACAAAAATTATGACCGCACTTTTAGCGGTCGAATCAGGGAAAATGAAAGAAAAGGTACCCATTAGTAATACTGCAGTTCGTGTGGAAGGATCAGCTATTTACTTAAAACCAGGACAGAAAGTACCCCTAGAAGATTTAGTATATGGTTTAATGCTGCGCTCTGGAAATGATGCAGCTCAGGCAATTGCAGAATATGTTGGCGGGAGTATAGATGGATTCGTATATTTAATGAATGAAAAAGCAGCCCAAATTGGAATGAAGGATACGCATTTTTCTAATCCACATGGTTTAGACGGAGATGGGACACATGTTTCTTCAGCATATGATATGGCACTGTTAACAAGGTATGCCATGGAAAAAGAGACATTTCGTAAGATTTTTGGAACGAAAACGTATCAGTCTAAAGTATGGGACTATCCATGGAAAAATAAACATAAGCTTGTAACTTCTATGTACGAGTATGCAACAGGAGGGAAAACTGGATTTACGAAAAAGGCAGGGCGAACACTTGTAACAACCGCATCAAAGGATGGACTAGATTTAATTGTTGTAACATTGCAAGCTTCAAGTGATTGGGATGATCATATGTATTTATTTAATGAGGGGTTTAAACAATATGCAGCAACTACAGTAGTAGCGAAGGGTCCCCTATCTGAACTGCAAGACAAAAAGTATACAAATCATATATACACGAAAAATGATTTATTAGTGCCGCTAACGGAAGAAGAGGCTAAAAAGGTTACATTAAAAATTGAATTTGATAAAACGGCCAAGCTGATAGATGGAGAGAAAGTAGGGCGTGTCGTCGCTTATTTAAATGAAGAAGAAATTGGAGAGCGTAACCTATTTTATAGTAAACGAAAACTTATTGTGACTACAGGTTTGTTTTGGAGAGATTTTCAGGAAGTATTTTCTCATATGTTAGGTGTGGAAATAGATGGTTAATATTATATGGGTTGCGATGGCGTTAATTGGTATTGTATATGCAATGTTTAATGGAACGATGGACGAAGTGAATAAAGCGGTTTTCGAAGGTTCAAAAAATGCTGTAACCATTTGTATCGGACTGATTAGTGTTCTTGTTTTTTGGCTTGGTTTAATGAAGATTGCCGAGGAAGCTGGACTACTAAAGAAACTTGTTGCGCTGTTTATGCCCCTTGTAAAAAAACTGTTTCCAGAAGTGCCGAAGAATCATCCAGCACTGGGTTTCATTTTATCTAATATGATGGCAAACTTTTTTGGATTAGGAAATGCAGCCACACCGCTTGGGATTAAAGCAATGGAACATTTAAAAGAGTTAAATGGAGGAAGAGACTTTGCGAGCCGTTCTATGATAACATTTCTTGCTTTAAATACATCAGCTATTACACTTATTCCCACTACTGTTATTTCGATTCGGATGACGTATCATTCTGCAAATCCAACTGAAATTGTAGGCGTAACGTTTATCGCTCAGGTTTTATCTATGATTGGAGCGATTTGGATTGATCGTTATTTTTACCGAAGAAGATGTAGAAAGGGGAAGAAAAAATGAGTCTCGTTAATACGATTTCTTTATGGGTGATTCCATGTGTGATTGGATTTATTCTATTATATGGGACGATAAAAAAAGTACCGACGTATGAATCATTTGTAGAAGGCGGGAAAGAAGGAATTCAAATTGCTGTATCTATTTTACCATTTATGGTCGGTATGCTCGTTTCTATTTCAATTTTTCGGGCTTCAGGCGCGTTAGATGCAATGATACACGTAATGAAACCAATGTTAGATGCTATCCATGTGCCAGCAGAAATTGTTCCGCTTGCCCTTATTCGCCCTATTTCTGGATCAGCAGGGCTAAGTATTACAACGGATTTAATTGCCACATATGGACCAGATTCGTTTATTGGGAGACTTGCGTCTACGATGCAAGGAAGTACAGATACAACCTTTTATATTTTAACAGTTTATTTTGGAGCGGTTGGGATTCGGAAAATGGGCGATGCTTTAAAGGTAGGCTTATTTGCTGATTTAATTGGGATTGTGTGCTCAATTGTATTTGTTTCACTTATGTTTCAGTAATAATGATTCATTTTTAATTCAAATTAGACTATAATACGGATACAGCCACTATTAAGAATGTGCTTAATAGTGGCTTTTTTATGGATTGTTTTTGACAAAATCGTGAACATTTATTGTAAGCAAATGGAAGGGAGTAAATCATAATAAAGAAGAAAAATGTATTTTATTCCTTTATTAGCTTATAAAGGTGGCGATGGTGTTTACGGTAAGTAAGGGTAATTGTCATTAAGGCTAGACAGTTGCCAAGTCCTTCTAATGAAGGTAAGATGAATTTGAGGTGAAGAAGCGAAATGGAACGACTACAAAAGGTAATAGCGCAAGCAGGAATTGCATCGAGAAGAAAGGCAGAAGAACTCATTCAACAAGGTAAAGTTAAGGTTAACGGAAAAGTCGTGACCGAACTAGGAACGAAAGTGAGTGCGCAAGATAAAGTTGAAGTAAACAACATTCCTCTCGAAAAAGAAACGCCTGCTTACTTTTTATTATATAAACCAACGGGTGTTATTTCGAGCGTAACAGATGATAAAGGAAGAAAAGTGGTGACAGATTTCTTTGTGGATATTCCACAGCGTCTGTTTCCGATTGGCCGATTAGACTATGATACATCTGGTTTAATATTAATGACAAATGACGGAGAATTTGCGAACATTTTAATGCATCCAAAGTATAAGGTTGAAAAAACATATGTTGCAAAAGTAAAAGGTCCGCTAACTGGTGAAAAAATTCGTATGTTAGAAAAAGGTGTTATGCTAGAAGAAGGAAAGACGGCGCCTGCACGTGTGAAAATCCTTTCTTGGGACAAGCGTAAAGAGATTGCAATTGTACAATTGACGATTCATGAGGGAAGAAATCGCCAAGTACGTAGAATGTTTGAAGCAGTTGGATGTAAGGTGATGAAATTAAAGCGGGAGCGTTATGCCTTCTTAGAGTTAGGTAATTTACGCCCAGGGGATGCGAGAGAACTATCTCCTCATGAAGTAAAACAACTTCGTGCTCTTGCTTCAACGAAACCGAGATAGTACGGAGTATAGGATATTAGAGCTTCTATCAGTAAAGAGATCTTTGCTGATAGAAGTGAATACATAGAAAAGTTTAGTATGTGCTAAACTTCTTTATTCAGTTAAGGAAGGAGAGACATCGTGAAGAAAAATAGACTATTGTTTCGTGTAATTATTTTGCTCATATTAGGAGGGGCGTTAGGGTTTACGCTATATCAAAACTTTTTTGTTGACAAAGAGAAAGTGCAAGTAGGAAAAGAAGCACCAAACTTCGTTGCTACGGATTTAGAAGGTAAAAAGATTACGTTAAAAGAATTGAAAGGAAAAGGAGTATTTTTAAATTTCTGGGGAACATGGTGTAAACCTTGCGAGAAAGAAATGCCATATATGAATGAACTGTATCCGAAATATAAGGAAAAAGGTGTTGAAATATTGGCATTAGATGCAGACGAAACGGAACTCGCTGTGAAAAATTTTGTGAGTGGGTACGGACTGAAATTTCCTGTAGCCATTGATAAAGGACAAGAAATTTTAAATACATATGGTGTAGGACCGCTGCCGACAACGTTTTTAATTGATAAGGATGGCAAGGTTATCGAAAAAATTACAGGTACACAATCGAAAGAACAAATGGAAGAATACTTAAAGAAAATTACTCCATAGATGAGAAGAGTATGGAAAATCTATTCGTACTCTTCTCTAGTGGAGGTGCTGTACAAGGATTTTTAGTATTTATCTTAAAATTTCTGAGTATTTAGTTAATTCATCTGTAAAACATAGATACATAGAAATAAAAAAAGGCGGTGAAAAATTTGGGACAGGTAAAATGTGATTGTGGTCACGTAAACCCAATCGGTACAATTTTTTGTGAAGCTTGCGGAAAGCCTTTTGAAGATGAGCAGGATGCAAAATTACTAGATATGCGATATGAAGGAAGTGCGCGGCGTTCTATTACGCATACCAAAACAGTGGTAGATAAAATTTGGAGCTTTTTTTCTTCCGTAAAAGTTGGAATATGGCTTATTGTTATTACACTTATCGCGTCTGGAATTGGAACGATATTCCCGCAAGAAATGTATATTCCACCAACTGTCACGCCAGGAGAATATTATGAACAGCAGTATGGTTTCCTTGGGAAATTGTATTATCAATTAGGGTTTAATAACTTATATAGTTCCTGGTGGTATATGATTTTAGTGGCATCTATTGGAATCTCTCTAGTTATATGCAGTTTAGATCGCGTTGTTCCTTTATATAAAGCGCTGAAAAAACAAAGAGTAACAAGACATCCAAGTTTTTTAAAAAGACAGCGATTATATGGAACAGCGCTCGCGACAAAAGAAGAGATTGAATGTATGAAAGAGAACTTGAAAAAGAGGAAATACAAAATTCAAGTGGAAGGGGATAATATTCTAGCAGAAAAAGGTCGTTTTTCACGCTGGGGCCCATATGTTAATCATATTGGTCTTATCATTTTCTTATTTGGAACAATGCTTCGTTTTGTCCCAGGTATGTATGTAGATGCATCACTTTGGCTTCGTGAAGGTGAAACGAAAGAAATTCCTGGAACAGACGGAAAGTATTATTTGAAAAATGAAAAATTTATTAAAGAAGTTTATGATAAAAGTAAAGAAAATGAAGTGTTTAATGATGCGATTGATCGAGTTGGAAATAAGATGATTGCGAAAAATTTTCAAACAAATGCTGTTTTGTATAAAGTAGTTGGGAAAAATGTGGCTGGTGAAGAGCCGAAGCTTGAGAAAGTGAAAGACTATAACATTCGAGTAAATGACCCTCTTAAATTTGATGACTATGCTTTATACCAAATCGATTTTAAAGAAGGTGAATTAAGTAAAATGTCTTTCTTTTTACAAAAGAAAGAAGGCGGTCAAAAATGGGGTCCGATTACAGTTGATTTAGCAAATCCAAAAGAAACATACGATTTAGGAAATGGGTATTCTCTACATTTGTTAAGTTATTTTCCTGACTTTTACTTTGATGAAGGTGGAAAGCCAAATACAAAAACCAAGCTTCCTAACAACCCTGCTTTTGTCTTTAAAATGCTTACGCCTGAAACGCCAAATGGAGAAGTGAGTTTTGTTGGCATTCGACAAAATATAGAGCCTGAAGGCAACAACTTATATAAAATGTCTTTTGCAGGTATCGAAACGCGCAACGTTACAGCGCTTACTGTCCGGAAAGATTTAACACTTTGGGTGATCGCTTTAGGAGGCTTTATTTTTATGGTAGGCGTCATTCAGGGGATGTATTGGAATCATCGTCGTATTTGGGTGCAGCGTGTTGATAATGAATGGTGGATTGCTGGTCATACAAATAAAAATTGGTATGGTTTACGAAAAGAGATTGAAAAAGTGCTAGAAGGGACAAATATCCCGCAGCCAAATGATAAAGTAAATGAGAAAAAAATTAGTTAAGGTGGGGAGAGAGTATGGTCGAAATAAGTAGTAATTTCTTATTTACTGCTTTCGTATTGTATTTAATTGCAACACTGTTCTTTGGGGGAGCGATTAAAGAAAAAGGGCGAAAGTGGGCAAACATCGGGATCACCATCACAATTTTAGGCTTTGCTGCTCAGACAGTTTATTTTATAACGAGATGGATTGCATCAGGACATGCACCGGTTAGTAATTTTTTTGAGTTTGGGACATTTTTTGGGATGATGATGGTCGGTGCGTTTATTATTATTTATTTTATGTATCGGACAAGTATACTTGGCTTATTTGCACTTCCAGTTGCTATTTTACTAATAGCCTATGCAAGTATGTTTCCAAGAGAAATTACACCGCTTATTCCATCATTAAAAAGTAACTGGCTTCATATTCATGTAACAACAGCAGCGGCTGGGCAAGCTATTTTATCGATTAGTTTTATTACTGGTGTTATATATTTACTAAAAAATGTAGATCAGTCAAAAAAAAGCAAGCAAACATTTTGGCTCGAAGCAGTTATTTTTTCGCTTGTTTGTGTAATTGGATTTATAGTAGCGACAACTGCTTTTTCAAGTGCAAAGTATGAAGCGAAGTTTCAATGGGTGAATAAAGATGAGCAGAAAGCAGAAATGGTATATAATTTACCTGCTTTAGTCGGCCCTCATGAAGGAAAGTTAGTTACAGCTAATAAATCTGAGCCAGTAATAGAAACTCCAGCTATTATCAATGCGAAAAAATTAAACACTGTGATTTGGTCAGTATTTGTAGGAACGGGGCTCTATATTCTCCTAAGATTAATTTTACGAAAACGAATAGCCGCAGCGATACAACCTGCAGTAAAGAAAGTTGATAGTGAATTACTTGATGAAATCGGATATCGCTCTGTCGCAATCGGATTCCCAGTCTTTACATTAGGTGCATTAATATTTGCGATGATATGGGCACAAATTGCATGGACGCGTTTTTGGGGATGGGATCCAAAAGAGGTTTGGGCACTTATTACTTGGCTCTTTTATGCAGCGTTTTTACATTTACGTTTATCGAAAGGGTGGCATGGTGAAAAATCAGCGTGGCTTGCAGTAATAGGCTTTGCAATTATTATGTTTAACTTTGTAGTAGTAAACTTAGTGATTGCAGGTTTGCATTCGTATGCATAACAAGTATTGGAGTGCAACGAATTTTATTGTGTAGTTCATTATTGCGGTATAAAATAGGAAGGTGACTGTCACTTTCCTATTTTAATTTTGTTAATTTCTTTTCTTTTTTGAGAAAAACATGACAAAGTATGGAGTGATTTTGTAAAATGATGTCGAGGACAACTTGTATAGTTCAGAGAAAATACATATTTTCGGGAAAAATATGAACATATTTTGTTATTTGTGTGAAACATAATGCAAAGGTGAACTTTCCAATCGTGGCGAGGTTTGTTTGTGAAAAGTTATTTCACTTTAACAGGAAATTACGGCTAGCATGTGTCCTATTAATTTAACTAATTCTCATAAGGGAAGTTTGACTGTATTGAAGAAAGGTAGGTGTGAACCGTTGTGACGTATATGTGTACAGCGGATAGCCATGGAAAATGAACTAAAGATTTTAATTGTAGATGATGAAGATCGTATCCGTCGTTTGTTAAAAATGTATTTAGAGAGAGAGCAGTACATCATTGATGAAGCTGACAATGGAGAAACGGCTTTAGAAAAAGCATTGCAAAATGATTATGATCTTATTCTTTTAGACATTATGATGCCTGGAAAAGATGGTATTGAAGTTTGTAAAGGGATTCGTGAGAAAAAGGCAACGCCAATTATTATGTTAACGGCAAAAGGAGAAGAAATAAATCGAGTGCAAGGATTTGAAGTGGGCACAGATGATTATATCGTAAAGCCGTTTAGCCCACGTGAAGTTGTGTTGCGTGTAAAAGCTGTACTCCGTCGTTCTGTTACAACAACATTCTTTACGCAAGATACAACAACAAAAGATGTTACTGTATTCCCGCACTTAACAATTGATAATGATGCACATCGTGTTACAGCGGATGGAGAAGAAGTGAATTTAACACCAAAAGAATATGAATTATTACTATTTTTAGCGAAGGCACCAGATAAAGTGTTTGACCGTGAACAATTATTAAAAGAAGTATGGCAGTATGAATTTTTCGGTGATTTACGTACGGTTGATACGCACGTAAAGCGTTTACGTGAGAAATTAAGTAAAAAATCAGCAAATGCAGCGAAAATGATTGTAACAGTATGGGGTGTTGGTTACAAGTTTGAGGTTGTGAACGATTGATGCTTTGGAAAAGTGTTGTTGGGAAGTTATGGATGACCATTTTACTCCTTGTTTCTTTCGTACTGGGATTTGTCGCTATTTTACTTTCTCAGTTTTTCGACAATTATTATGTAACGATGGGAGAAACAAGGCTGACAAATGTTGCGACGAGCGTTTCTGAATTAATAGAAGAGGGGGCGGATGAGAAGACGATAGAACATATCGCATATAAATTCGCTGACCCGCTTTCGCGGATTATTATTATCAAAGAGGATGATAAAGTATCTGCATCTCCGACTCAACGAGGGTTGGTAACATTAACATTAGATGATTTAAAACATGACAAAGAGTTACAAGCTGTATTTACAGAACGTAAAAAGGTTCAAAAAATAAAAAGCGTCCCAGATGAAAAAAACAAAAAAAATCATGAAAATGATATTATGGTCGTTGGTGTTCCGTTAAAGTCATCAAAAGATGGTGCAGTTTTTGTATATCAATCGTTACAAGTACCAAAACAGGGAATAGAGAAATCGACAGATTTTATCTTTTTATCTGCGGGAATTGCAATTATTTTAACAACATTCTTTGCGTTTTTCTTATCAACTCGAATTACAGCACCGCTGCGTAAAATGCGTGAAGTAGCTTTTGAAGTAGCGCGCGGGAAGTTTGATGCAAAGGTACCAATGGTTTCGCAAGATGAAATCGGTGAATTGGCAACAGCTTTAAATCAAATGGGGAAACAATTGAAGTTTAATATGAATGCCCTGCAGCAAGAAAAAGAACAGCTTTCTAGCATTTTAAGTAGTATGGCCGATGGTGTTATTACGTTAAATCAAGAAGGAGAAGTTGTAGTAATTAATCCGCCAGCGGAGCGTTTCTTACAAGTATGGCATGAAGAAAAAGAGATAGAGTTAAGCGTAAGTTTACCATCTGAGCTTGTTGAATTATTCCATTTAGTTGTAGAAAGTGAACAAGAGCAAGTTGTGGAAATTAATTTAGAAAAAGGAAATTATGTTGTATTGATGACACCGCTATACAATCAGACAAAGATTCGAGGGGCTGTTGCGGTACTTCGTGATATGACAGAAGAGCGCCGTCTTGAAAAAATGCGAAAAGATTTTATTGCAAATGTCTCGCATGAATTACGTACACCGATGGTTATGCTGCAAGGATATAGCGAAGCAATTTTAGATGACATTGTTCAGACGAAAGAAGAAGTGCATGAATTTGTGCAAATCATTTATGATGAATCTGTTCGATTAGGGCGTCTTGTGAATGAGTTATTAGATTTAGCTCGAATGGAGAGCGGTCATGTAGAATTACATATATCAGAGGTAGATGTTGTTCCATTTGTGGAAAAGATTGCACGGAAATTTCAAGGGATAGCAAAGGAAAAAGAAGTACAATTACTAGTTGATTTTCGAACTTCCATAATGCAGCATTCTTTTGATCCTGATCGAATGGAACAAGTGTTAACAAATTTAATTGATAATGCGTTGAGGCATACAAATACTGGCGGTAAAGTATCGCTTATAATTGATGAGAAAAATAACGGAATTGTATTCGAAGTATCAGATTCTGGAGTTGGTATTCCAGAAGAGGATATTCCGTTCTTATTTGAGCGTTTTTATAAAGCAGATAAAGCTCGTACACGCGGGAAAACGGGTGGTACAGGCTTAGGGCTTGCAATTGCAAAAAATATTGTGCGAGGACATGAGGGTAAAATAACAGTGTCGAGTGTAGTAGGTAAGGGGACAACATTCTCTGTCTATTTACCATCAGGAGTATGATGAAAAGCTTATCTTTTTGATAAGCTTTTTTCATAAAATGAAACTGTGAGCAGTGCGGTTTGTATTCTTTAATGAGCACCAATTGAATTTTTCAAGGCAAATATCTCTTGTCTATTTTCTCTACATCTTGGTTAGTAGCAGGAATATTTGTATAGTAAAAAATACATAAGAGAAGGGGGGAAAGTATGAAGCTTTATACAAAAACAGGAGATAAAGGTCGAACAAGTCTTATTGGAGGACGCGTAGATAAAGATGATTTGCGTGTGGAGGCATACGGAACACTTGATGAGGTGAATTCGTTTATTGGGCATGCAATGTCACGATTGCAAGGTGAATTATTTCTAGACATTTATCAAGAACTTGAAAAAATTCAACATGAGTTGTTTGATTGCGGTGGAGATTTAGCGATTGTAAAGAAAAAAGTTCCGTATAAAGTAACGGAGGATATCATCACCTTTCTAGAGGAAAGAATTGATGTATATATAAAAGAAGCACCACCGTTGGAACGTTTTGTTTTACCAGGAGGTAGTGAAGGAGCAGCAATTATTCATATCGCTCGTACTGTTACAAGAAGAGCAGAACGGTGCATCGTTTCTTTAAAGAAACAAGATGAGATAAATGAACATGTTTTACAATACGTAAATCGATTATCGGATTATTTATTTGCAGTTGCGAGAGTTGTGAATGCTCGTTCTCATGTAAATGATGTAGAATATGAAAGAAGTGCGATTGTGTTTCGAGATGAGGTAGAAAAGAAAGAGAAATAGACTCTTTCTTTTTTTGTATACTTTTTTCTATAATCAACCACAATAGAAAAAGTGTGGTCGATTATAGAAAACGGAGGATTTACAATGAGAGCTTTAAAGATTATATTGTTTTTCTTTTGTGTTTTTTTTATAGGACAAGCAGAAGGTGCTGCTGAAGAAAAACAATGGACGTGGCCAGTAGAGGGACGTATTAGTGATTACTTTGGAACGAGAAATGGAAAGCATTTTGGAATTGATATTGCTGCACCAATAGGCACTTCAATTGTAGCTATGCAAGGTGGCGTTGTAACGAAATCTTATTTTTCTGACAGTTACGGTCATGTTGTATTTATTAAACATAGAGATTATGAAGCTGTATATGCACATATGAATAAACGACTTGTGAGAGAGGGAGAAGAGATTTTGCAAGGGCAATTAATAGGACAGGTAGGGAATACAGGACAATCCAATGGTGCGCACTTACATTTAGAAATTCATAAAGGGTCTTGGACAATAGCAAAAACATATGCGGTTAATCCGTTGCAAATGCTTGGGGAAAAACAAAATACGGTAGCATCTGCCTCTGTATATGTTGTACAAAAAGGGGATACACTAGTGAGTATTGCTAAGAAGTTTGGCACAACTGTTGGAGAATTGAAAGTGAAAAATCACTTACAAAAAGATAATATTTTCCCGTCGCAAAAATTACATATCAATTGAAAAAGAGCTAGGAAGGCTAGCTCTTTCGCTTGTTACCAAAAAATAAAGAGGCAAATAAATCCGGCAATAGCTAAATAGCTATAATAATAAAATACTTTCGCTCTTGTTTTCTCTTCTGTTCTAAATAAGACGATAGTAGGTTCAATAAGGCCGATAATTAAACAAAGTAGACCGAGAAACATACAGCCGAGGGATAGTGAATACAAGGCGATTTGGAAGACTGGAAATGGAACAATAATTTTTAATATAAACGCAATTAGTGCAGTGTAGCAAATTGTTCCAATATACATATTTAATGTTGTGTTAGAACGGTAACCTGGCAGTTTTTTTAAAAATGGTCTAGAAACAATCTCTATTTCTAAGGATGTATTAGTTTGAATGATTTTTTCTGCCTTTTTTCCTTGATGAAACAAAGAAAGGATCCAATTTCGCTCTCCCTGAAAGACGAACTGGCTTTTTGTTAAATAATGATCGATTTTGACTTTTTTCCAGCTTTTCCATGGGTGTCGTTCGCAAAGCTTTAGTTTACTGTCTGAGTTTTTATCATATTGGTATATGCTAATTCCGTGTTTATCAAAGGCAGCATAATATGTATCTCTTGAGAATTTTCCTGAGTCAACAGGACAATAGAACAGTAATTCTTTTTTTAAATAGAAATATTCTTTGCGAAGATTTTTTTTCATAACTTCTTGAATTGATTGTTTTTTTTCTTTACTCATGACATTTCCTCCATTGTAAGAAAATGCTGTTTTCTTAACAATATCATATATTATCACTTTCACATATGAATGGCTAGAGAATTACCAACATTAAGGGACAAACACGAAAAAACGTTCTTTTTTGTCATATTATTTACTAGTCGTTAGAATGTCATGCAATTATTAAGATTTGACTATATAAAGTTTAATAAGAAGTATATAAATAATAATTAAAAAATCCCGTATTTTCAGATAGGCTAGAGGATTTGGATATGATTAGAGACGGTCAGAGCTTTTTTGTCACATGCAGGGATGAAAACAAAATGAGAAAGTGGGTACAAGTCGTCATGTTTTGTTCTATTTAGAGGCGGAAAGTGTTGCACAATGTGAATGAAAAAGAAGCATTTTCATTCACATTGTTTTAAAGTTGTTGTATAATGATGAGGAAAATAGAATATCGGTCTATCTTCGGGGCAGGGTGAAAATCCCGACCGGCGGTGATGAACACATGTATTTGTTCTAAGCCCGCGAGCCGTTAAGGCAGGATTTGGTGCGATTCCAAAGCCGACAGTACAGTCTGGATGGGAGAAGATGGAGGTTCAAACGTTCAAAAAAGATAAGTGCTTGAACGTCTATTTGATGTGCCTAAAATTTCTCCCTTTGCGTTTCAGATGCAAAGGGTTTTTTCATGGTAGAATATTTGGGCATAGCAGAACCTTTCCACTTTCCATGAGATGATCGATGGAAAAGGAGAGAGAAATATGAAACAACAGAAAAGTGTAGTAAAAATGATGAGCATTGCGATGCTAAGTAGCATTGCGTATTTGCTAATGATGTTGGATTTTCCATTTCCAGGGTTACCACCGTTTTTGAAAATTGATTTTAGTGATGTTCCAGCATTAATTGTAGCAATTATTTTTGGACCGCTTTCAGGTGTAATTGTAGAAGCGATTAAAAACGTTCTTTATTATGTCATCCATGGAAATTTAACGGGAGTGCCAGTAGGGGAAGTGGCGAATTTTATCGCTGGATGTCTCTTTATTCTTCCAGCATCTATTTTGTTCCGTAAACATCGCACAATTAAAAGCTTAACAACTGGATTGATGTTAGGTGCAATTTGTATGACACTTATTATGAGTGTACTAAATTATTTCATCATTTTACCAGCATACACTTGGTTCTTGGGTCAACCTGCTATGTCTAGCGGTGCAATGCGTCAAATGATTGTGGTGGCAATTTTACCTTTTAATTTAATTAAAGGAATTATCGTAACAATTGTTTTTGTTCCTTTATTTTCTAGATTAAAAGTATGGGTGTTTGCAAAAATGGAAAATGCATAAAGTGAAACTTTAATCAGTGGGGGGGCTTCATCCCCCACTGATTATTAGCCCTCACCAATTGGGCGCACGCCAGCAGTTTATCTCCCACCGAACATTCTAGCCACTGGAACTGGACAATGCTTTCGCCGAATTTTGAGGTGGGAGTATGACTGCCCGCGAATAGCGGGATAAATAAAAGATTTGGCATTAGTGGATATTTTTCTGCTAATGCTTTTTATTCTGTAAAAGTCTGATTGCTGAGAGGTTTTCATTTGTTTAGAAGGGGAATTATTTTTTACTCAAAAAAATAACCCTCATTTTTTGAGGGTTATTTCTGGAGACTATTCAAATTTTAATGCGTCGCCGTCGAATGCTTCGTCTGCCACTTTAATAGAATCTGTTGGGCAACCTTCAAATGCATCCATCATATCATCGATTAATACGTCTGGAATTTCAACGATACCTTGGTTATCGTCTAATGTTACGAATGCAATACCTTCATCATCGTAATCATAAATATCTGGTGCAGCAGCTCCGCAAGCTCCACATGCAATGCAAGTATCTTTATCAACAATTGTATATTTTGCCATCTTTGAATTACCTCCTCGAGAATATGTATAAAAAAACACTGATAAAAATTCTAATCCTATTGTAAAACGGTTTTTATAACTTTTCAATACAAAATTATAATGATAATGCTTATCAATTAAAATTGTCAACTAATTTCTTTAGTCATTCATGGTGTTTTTAAAATATCTAAATAAGTTGCATTTTGTTACAATGGAAGTAGAAGTAGAGTGAAAGGATGGAAGCGGCATTGCAGCTACAATATACTGTACTATACTGTTTAAAGCAATTAAAAGGTGAACGGACAGTTTCTTCCATTTATCACCTTTTAAAAGGAAAGCGTTCTTCACAAACATTTCAGGATGGGAATATGTTTTATCTTTCTTTTTTATTTGGTGTATATAAATCTTTAAGACGTCATGATTATGATAAACAGATTGAAACATTATTAAACGCACAACTTATTACATGTGTACATGAAAATACTTACATTTTATCTGAAGTAGGAGAGAAACAATTAAATGAATGGGAGAAAACATTCTATTTCCCGAAACATTTACATGGCCTGCAATACGGTGAACTTGGAGAGAGTTTTTGGAAAAGATTATCCTTAATTATACAAACTGTATCAAATTTGCAACAACAATATGTGAAATTTACTCCAATTCAACAAGATACAGAAATTACGATATGGGTAAAACGATTTATTATGAGCTCCTCTGTTTCAAGAGAACATTTAGCGCAACAGTTATATAAAGAAATAAGTTTAATATTAAAAAATGTGACTTCTTTAGAAGCAACAATTTTTGTGTACCGTCTCACAGGGTACCGACGTATTGGTTATACAACAAATCAGCTTGGAGATATGATGAAGCAAGAGGCACTTCGCATATACTTTTTATTTTGGGGAACAATTCATTTCATCATTCAACAAGTGCATAATCATAAGCAACAGTTTCCATTGTTAACAGAAATCATTGCGTATCCAAATGAAAAAGCAGATTTATTTAGTATATCAACACAAAAAACGTATCAATTATGGAAACAAGGAAGAAATATGGAAGAAATTGCGCGGATAAGGAAATTGAAAGTTGCAACAATTGAAGATCACATTGTAGAAATTGCATTACGTGAGAAAGAATTTCAGGTGGAGCAATTTATAGAAAAAGAAAAAATGAAGCAAATACAGAACATGATTGAGAAGTTACAAACACGGAAGCTGCGAATATTAAAACAAGCAGCCGGAGAGCATGTTTCCTATTTTGAGATTCGTCTTGTATTAGCGCGAGTAGGGGGATTACATGAGACTTGAAGATATTTTATATCAGTGGTTTGGCTACCGAACATTTCGCCCTGGGCAAAAGGAAGTCGTTGCAGATTTATTAAAGGGAGACTCTGTTGTAGCGATGCTGCCAACTGGAGGCGGAAAATCGCTTTGTTATCAGCTGCCAGGTCTTGTACAAGATGGAACGGTACTGATTGTTTCGCCATTATTGTCATTAATGGAAGATCAGGTTACACAATTAAAATATATAGTGAAAAATCAAGTTATAGCTCTTAATAGCTTTCGTACAATAATAGAAAAAAAAGAAGCGATGCGGCAGTTGCGTTCCTATAAATTTATATTTGCATCTCCTGAAATGTTGCAATCAGATATGTTGCTAAAAGAACTACGAAAAATTCATATTTCTTTATTTGTTGTGGACGAAGCACATTGTATTTCTCAATGGGGATATGATTTTCGAACAGATTATAAAAAGCTAGATCAAGTTATTGCATCAATGGGTTACCCACCCGTTCTAGCTTTAACAGCGACAGCTACGAAAGAAGTATTACAAGATATTATCGAAAGCTTACATTTGAAAGATGTGAAGCAGCACTTATATTCGATTGATCGTCCTAATATCGCTATGAAAATCGAATTTGTAGAAACAATTCAAGAGAAAAAAGAATCATTATTATCTTATGTGAAATATTTACAAGGGCCTGGGGTCATTTATTGTTCAAGCCGGGCTTGGACTGAACGCCTTGCGGCGTATTTAAGAGACCAAGGTATTGATGATGTTGCATATTATCACGGGGGAATGGAACACGAAGAACGGATGTTAATTCAGCAACAATTTATGAACGATCAACTGCAAATTGTTGTCTGTACAAGTGCATTTGGTATGGGAGTAAATAAGCAAAATACACGATATATTATTCATTTCCATTATCCAATCAATATAGAATCTTATTTACAAGAAATTGGACGAGCAGGCCGTGATGGAGAACCGAGCATTGCTATTTTGTTATGTAGCCCGCTTGATCATGATTTGCCGCTCTCCATTATTGAAGAAGAATTACCAAATGAACAACAAATTCGTTTTTTATTTTCTTTATTGCGAGAAACAACGTCACAAACGAAAGCGTTATCGTTAGAGGATATAGAAGATATTTGCTATAATGCAGCGGGGTTAAATGAACAATACTGGAGATTTATTCGATATCATTTCGAAAAAATGAAAATCATACAACAAAGGCAATTGATGACTGAATTCTTGTCAGATGAGGCTGAGCAGAAATTGATTACAGAAGTGAGAACGCGGCTTAATAATAAATATGGCCAACTAGAAACGATGAAAGAATGGATATGGCGAACAGATTGTAAAAGAGAAGCAATTCTTTCCCAATTTGGATATGCAAAGGAAATACAGCCGGAAAATTGCTGTAATCATTGTGGGATTCATATGGAAGATTATAAAAAAAAGCAAGCGAGACAACCTATTTTCGACTATAATTGGGAAACAGAGTTACAATTGCTTTTCGGATTTAGAGGGAAGGAATGATGGATATACGCAAGAAAAGTATTGAAGACATAAGCCCAAAAGAAATCCGACTGAATTTATATATTACACAAGCAATTGTTATATGTGTGGGAATACTATTAGCGTATACATTCTTTCCGAGTATGGATACATTTTGGGATTTGTGGTCCTGGGATTTTTCATCTGTTTTTTTTATAGGTGGAGGAGTAGCTTGTATTATTATTTTGTTGGATTATATTGCAATGCATCTTTTTCCCGAATCGTGGTTTGATGACGGTGGGATCAATGATCGCATGTTTCAAGGTATGTCTGTTTTTCAAGTGTTGGCTGTTACTCTTTTAATTGGAACAGCAGAAGAATTTTTATTTCGTGGTGTGATACAAACATATTTTGGTTTAATGTTTGCGAGTGTGGTATTTGCCGTTTTACATGTTCGCTATATTACTAAGCCGTTTTTATTTTGTTTTGTATTGCTGATTAGTATTGTATTTGGTTATGTGTTTCAATATACAGGGAATTTATTAATTACAATTTTTGCGCATTTTTTAGTCGATTTCATAATGGGGTTACAATTAAGAAATCAAACGAAAGATGGTGGTGACCAAGATGACGACGAGGCAGACAACAGAGTTTGAAGAGAATATGGAAGAGTCAACGCAAACAGAAATAGAAGGTTTACCGCCGCGTAGTGAAGTTCATAAAGACAAAAAAGAAAAAAAATCAAAATTTAAAATAAAGCATTTTTTTGTTCGGATTTTAACAGTATTGTTTATCCTTCTTCCGATTGGGATTTTGTGGTATACGGAGCGTTATATTGTAGAAAAAAACGGGAAATCAAGTGCTGATTCTGAACATAGTGCATTTGAAATTATTTTTTACAATTCGAAAAAGAAAACAAATCATGAATCAAAGTCATCCTCATCAGAGACATTTCAGTTTCATACAGTAAAAGAAGGAGAAACTTTGGAAGAGATTGCAAAGAAATATTTTCCGAACGAAGATGGAATAGCGATTATAAAGAAATACAATGAAGTAGCAGGAGAATTAGAGCCAGGACAGGTGTTGAAAATTCCGAAGAAGACAGAATCAGAACAGAACAAGTAAAAAGGAACTTTGATTCTGCTATTCGCAGACAGTAAGCCCCCCAGCTCATGATTATGAGGAATTTGAAGAAGAGAGGTGGGGGATAACTGCTCTGTCGTATCAATCTTATTTTTACAGAAAGTAATTGTTCTCTCTTCATAAATTGATGTAGTTATATTCTGTTAAGAAGAAAGATGGGGAAAGAGTATGACATGGGTAGTGTTAGGTTGTTTCATTATATGTATTGTAATTGTTTGTTTTATTATGATGTATAGAGAAGCGATACGTGATACATTGGTAGAGCACATCATAACATTTGCGAATTTTCCAATTAGTTTTGGAGAAGTTCGAATTTTTTTTATTTCAGATATTCACAGAAGAGTGGTATCTCAATCTTTAATACAGAAAGTAAAAGGAAAAGTAGATCTTGTTATTATAGGTGGGGATCTAGCGGAACGAGGAGTACCTTTATCACGAGTAGCTGATAATATTAAACGGTTAAATGAAATTGGACAAGTATATTTTGTTTGGGGTAATAATGACTATGAAATTGATTTTCACGAATTAGACGCGTTACTTCTTCAAAATGGCGTGAAAATTTTAGACAATACAGGGACTTTATTTGAATCGGAGCTTGGAGAAAAAATATGGTTACTAGGTGTTGATGATGTGGGTTTGAAGCGTGATCGATTAGATTTAGCATTAGCAGATTGCGAAGAAAAGGGCTTCCGCATACTTGTGAGCCACAATCCTGATATTTTATATAAATTAAATGGAACGGAACGTATTTCCTGTATACTAAGTGGTCATACGCACGGTGGACAAATTCGGTTATTTCATGCTACAAGTTTTTTGAAAGGTGGCATTTATGAATATCCACATACAACTTTGTTTGTAAGTAATGGTTATGGAACAACATTTGTACCATTACGGTTTCGAGCTCCTGCACAAACGCATTTGATTACATTACGAAGAAAAGATTGACGCTGTTTTTTAAGGTGGGAAGATATATGCCAAATTCAACCGGTAAATATAATATTAAAGCCATTTCCAATATGCTCGGGATACATCCAGGAACATTGCGGGCTTGGGAAAGGCGATATCAAATCATTACACCGAAGCGTAATGATGCTGGACATCGTTTATATACGGAAGAACATGTTCAAATTTTTAAATGGCTTATTAATAAACTGAATCAAGGTTTTACCATTGGACAAGCAGTAAGTTTATTAGAAAATAATCAATTACAAAATCACAATTTATTAGAAAAAGAATATAATAAAGTAGAACTTTTAGTAGACGATATCTTGTATTCTTTGTTAAAATTTGATGAAATACAAGCTCTCGAATTATTGAACGAAGCTTTTAGCATTTTTTCTATAGATAAAGTGATTACAGATGTGTTCATAAAATTACTGGTCAAGTTAAGAGAGAAACGCTTGAATGAAAAAATAACTAGTGCAGAGGAACAATATGCAATTTCTCTTTTACAATCACGTATAGGAGCGATTTATTATAGTATACCCGCGAATACAGGAACATCGAAGGTGCTTTCTATATGTGTTCCAGGAGAAATACAAGCTCTCGAATTATTTATTTTTACAACATATTTACGCCGAAAAGGTTATCCAACAATTTATATTGGGACAGGCATGGAAGAAGCCGGCATTCATGATGTAATTACACGAGTAAATCCTAAATTGCTGTTTATTTCTTGTACAATGCAAGAAAATATAATGGCAAGTGTTCAACTTGCAAAGAGATTGCATGAGCAATATAAAAATCTTTCTATCGGACTTAGCGGTTTTGCTTTTAGGTTTGCTTGTAATGAAGAAAAAGAAGAGATTTGTAATTTGTTTGTTGGGGATACGACAGAAGAGTGGGATGAATGGTTAAAAATGTCAGAATAGTTGTTCGAAGAGAACCATCTATTTTCTGTTTCATATAATAAAAATTAGATGCAACGGTTGCGTAAGGAGGTTACGGGATGAGGCTGGAACGTTTAAATTATAATAAAATAAAAATCTTTCTAACGTTCGATGATTTGTCAGAACGTGGGCTCACGAAGGAAGATTTATGGAAAAATGCTCCTAAAGTACAACAACTATTTCGAGATATGATGCAAGAAGCAAATAAAGAGCTCGGCTTTGAAGCGGATGGTCCAATTGCAGTGGAAGTGTTCTCATTACAGGCACAAGGTATGGTTGTTATTGTTACAAAAGAAAATCAAGAGTTAGATACGGAAGAAGAATTTCAAGATGAATTTATTGAAATGCAAGTTACTCTTGATGAGAGTGAGCATATATTATACGAATTTACTTCGTTAGAAGATATAATTGCATTAGCTGGGCGTTTATATAGTCTTGGAGTTACAGGCGGAAAGCTTTATGGTTGGCAAGACCGTTTTTATTTATGGTTAGAAGAAGAGACAACTACGTTATTGAAAGAAGATATGATTGCTATTTTAGCAGAGTTTGGTAGCTCTTCTACAATTACAATTTATCGAATGATGGAATATGGAAAAGAGCTTATGGCGAATGACGCAATTAAACAAATCCACAAATACTTTATCGCAAAAGAAAACCTCAGCTAAGTGATATAGTTGAGGTTTTCTTTATATAAAGTATTTAAACATTATATTATATAAAAAAATATTAACTTTTTACGTATTTCGCTTTTCTAAAAACAACATAAATACTATAATGATATTGAAAACGTTTGCAAAAATAAAAAACGTTTGCATATATTTGTTAGCGTTTTCTCTTGCATTCCTATTTTAAGAGTGTATACTAGGCAATGAAGGTTTACTAAACAAGTGAAATTACAGGGGGTTTACTTACTATGGTAGCCGAAAAGGGAGCTCAAACACAAACACAACAAAGAGAACAACATTTTGAACTGTTGAATTCGACGCAAATTGTTATTAAAGAAGCCTTAGAAAAATTGGGTTATCCAAACGAAGTATATGAATTACTTAAAGAACCGATTCGTATGATGACAGTGAAGATTCCAGTTCGAATGGATGATGGAACTGTTAAAATATTTACAGGATATCGCGCTCAGCATAATGATGCTGTTGGTCCGACAAAGGGTGGTATTCGCTTCCATCCGAATGTAACGGAAAATGAAGTGAAAGCACTTTCAATTTGGATGAGCTTGAAATGTGGTATTGTTGACCTACCATACGGTGGTGGTAAAGGTGGTATCGTTTGTGATCCACGTGAAATGTCTTTCCGTGAGTTAGAAAGATTAAGCCGTGGCTATGTAAGAGCAATTAGTCAAATTGTAGGGCCAACAAAAGATATTCCAGCTCCAGATGTATTTACAAATTCACAAATTATGGCATGGATGATGGATGAATATAGCCGCATTGACGAATTTAATTCACCTGGATTTATTACAGGGAAGCCACTTGTATTAGGTGGATCTCATGGACGTGAAACAGCGACTGCAAAAGGTGTAACAATTTGTATTCGTGAAGCAGCGAAGAAGCGTAATATTGATATTAAAGGTGCACGTGTTGTTGTACAAGGATTCGGAAATGCAGGTAGCTTCTTAGCGAAGTTTATGCACGATGCGGGAGCAAAGGTAATCGCGATTTCAGATGCTTACGGTGCACTTCATGATCCAAACGGTCTAGACATTGATTATTTATTAGATCGTCGTGATAGCTTCGGTACAGTAACGAAATTGTTCAATAATACAATTTCAAATAAAGAGTTATTAGAACTAGATTGTGATATTTTAGTTCCAGCTGCTATTGAAAACCAAATTACAGAAGAAAATGCAGCAAATATTAAAGCGAAAATTGTTGTAGAAGCAGCAAACGGTCCTACAACGTTAGAAGCAACGAAAATTTTAACAGAACGTGGCATTTTACTTGTTCCAGACGTATTAGCAAGTGCTGGCGGTGTAACAGTTTCTTACTTTGAGTGGGTACAAAATAACCAAGGTTACTACTGGACAGAAGAAGAAGTAGAAGCTCGTTTAGAAAAAGTAATGGTAAGCTCGTTTGATTCTATTTACGAAACAGCGCAAATTCGTAAAGTGGATATGCGTTTAGCAGCTTATATGGTTGGGGTTCGTAAAATGGCAGAAGCAAGTCGTTTCAGAGGCTGGGTATAAAGTGAAACTTCCATCAGCGGGGGGCTTCTTCATCCCACCACTGATGGTTAGTTGAACCAATCGGGCTTTTACGGGCAGTTATCCCCCCTATCTTCTTCGATTTTCTCTCAATCTTGAGGTGGGGGTTTTACTGCCCGTTAATGCGGGATAAACCGATTATTGATTATGAAAACCGCAATTTCCTCAAAGGAAGTTGCGGTTTTTTGTCGTAATTAGATTGCAAGATCAAGTGAAAGTTGCATTCGTTTTTCTACTGATGGTTAGTTGAAGCAATTTAGAAAAGGTGATAAGGGAAAGTGGGGGAGCGTAGTGCAAGTAGATCTAATGAAACGAGTGGTTGAATTAGAACAACAAATTATGAATTTAGAAAAGAAGTTAGAGGAAAAATATCGCCTCTTCAGCTGCTAGGAGAAGCACTTGCTTCTCTATTATTCGGAATATTTATTATCGGTCCACTCATTGTAGGTGTATGCGCAATCGTTGTATTGATTGTGAGTTACATGAACTTGTAAAAAATAAAAAAGAACACTTGTTCTGCCAGAACGTTCGTGCTATACTCTCCTTAGATAGAAAAACGGGAATAAAGTGAAAGTTCCACAGTGAGAAATTTATTCGTTATTCATTGATGGGAAGCATTTGCTAATTATAAAGGAGAGATTTTAATGAAAACGACTGCAGAACAACGTTTTATGATGCCAACACATGTAGTGGAGCGAGTTGAAAGTTTACGTAAGAAGGATGTGAAAGGATCTTCCTTCTTACATACAGTGAATCGTTTTTTTGGTTTAGAAACGAAGCAGGATGAAATTTGGTTTTATGGTTTCTATACTGTGGTGGTAAGTATGCTATTATTTATGGTATTTGTTTCAAATATGATGGATTTTCTGTTTTCATAATAATGTTTGCGATAGGGACACATCATCTGAATACATATAAGATTAGGGAGATTATTCTATAAGAGCGGAGATGATGTGAATGGCGAAATTTCCTATACAGCGAAATTATATTAAACATGGAAGCTCAAGGTCAGGCCTGCCACTTTCAAAAGTTCGCTTTATTGTCAGTCATGATACAGGGAATCCAGGTAGTAATGCGATTGGAAATCGAGATTATTTTAATGAAGTGCAACCGAAAGCTTCAGCTCATACATTTATTGATGATAAAACCATACTTGAGATTATTCCAATCAATGAAGTAGCCTATCATGTTCGATACAACGTTCCAATAGATAATGATATATATGGTTACAATGCTAATAGCGCAGCAATTGGTGTTGAACTTTGCTACGGTGGTAATATAAATTTTTGGGATGCGTATACACGTTTCACTTGGTATCATGCCTATTTGTGTCATAATTTTGGATTGAATCCAAGGACAGACATTGTTTCACATAAAAAACTTGATCCTACACGTAAAATTGACCCGGAACGTGTATTAAATATTCAAGGTATACCTTTTAAGCAGTTTTTAGCAGACGTCTATCGCATGTACGTATCGTATAGATGACAAATATATGAAAAATGAATACAATGAAGATAGGTGCCTACTGCTGAAAGTAGGTTTTTTCTTGTTTTTAATTGTTTATTTGAATAGAGAGTAGAAAATTAGGAGTTGAGCCTTACATGCAAAAGGAAATAGCAATTATCATCGGTGGCGGGCCGTGTGGATTAGCGGCAGCGATTGCGATGCAAAATGTTGGAATTAATCCACTTGTGATTGAAAAAGGGAATATTGTAAATGCAATCTATAATTATCCAACACACCAAACGTTTTTTTCCTCTAGTGAAAAACTAGAAATTGGTGGAGTAGCATTTATTACAGAAAATCGTAAGCCTGTTAGGAATCAAGCATTAGCATATTATCGAGAAGTAGTGAGACGGAAACATGTACGTGTGAACGCGTTTGAACGAGTAGAAGAAGTGCGGAAGGAAGAAGATACTTTCCTTGTTCAAACGTTAAAGGGTGACGGCGAGCGAGAGAGGTACAATGCAAAATATGTTATTATTGCAACTGGATATTATGACAATCCTAATTACATGAATGTTCCTGGAGAAGAGTTAAAAAAAGTAATGCATTATTTCAAAGAAGGACATCCTTATTTTAATCGCGACGTTATCGTGATAGGGGGAAAGAATTCAAGTATAGACGCGGCGTTAGAGCTTGTAAAATGCGGAGCACGTGTGACAGTTTTATATCGTGGTCAAGTATACTCTCCAAGTATTAAACCGTGGATTTTACCAGAATTTGAAGCGTTAGTGCGGCAAGGAACGATAAAAATGGAATTTAGTGCACATATAAAAGAAATTACAGAACATACAGTCACATATACAGTGGGAATCGAAGAATATACGGTTTTAAATGATTTTGTCTTTGCTATGACAGGTTATCATCCAGATCACAGTTTTTTAACAAAAATGGGTGTAGAAATTGACTCTGAAACAGGAAGACCACTGTATAACGAAGAAACGATGGAAACGAATGTGGAAGGGATTTTTATTGCAGGTGTTATTGCTGCTGGTAATAACGCAAATGAAATTTTTATAGAAAATGGTCGATTTCATGGGGATGCCATTGCGAAACTTATTGCAGATCGAGAACAGAAAAATTAGTAAGAACGGTAATAAATGAAAAACACCTCCGTCTAATTCGTAGGCTTAAGAATTAGACGGAGGTGTTTTTTCGTTATAATCAAATTTTAATGTTTAAACATAGATTGAATCTCAGCTTGTTCTTTTGTTACTTCTAGTGCAACAAGTAGCTTAATACGAGCCTTTTGAGCATTTAAACCATATGTGAAGATAATGCCCATATTTTTTAATTGTTTGCCGCCGCCCTCGTACGAATATACATCTTGGACAATTCCATTAAAGCAACGAGAAACAAGAACAACTGGAATATCTTTATCTATCAAACGTTGCAAGGCAGGAAGTGTATGCGGTGGTAAGTTTCCCTGGCCAAGTGCTTCGATAATGATCCCGTCAACTGGCAATTGCTCAATTGCAGCCAACAATGTTTCATCCATACCAGCATACGCTTTTAAGATAACAATATTTTTGGTAATTTGTGTGACAGCATATTTTTCATGATGCACTAATGCGTGATGGAAGACAACACCACGCTTTGTTACCATTCCAATTGGTCCGTATTGTGGACTTTGGAATGTTGCTACGTTACTTGTATGTGTTTTTGTCACATTCGTTGCACAGTGAATTTCATCGTTTAATACGACAAGAACGCCTTTTCCCTTTGCCTCTTCACTACTCGCAACTTTTACGGCTGACAAAAAGTTATATAAACCATCTGCTCCTAACTCATTACTTGAGCGCATTGCTCCTGTAACGACAATTGGAACATCGGCTTGGACAGTTAAGTCAAGAAAATAAGCTGTTTCTTCTAGTGTGTCTGTTCCGTGTGTAATGACAACACCTTGCACGTTATCGTTTTTAACCTTCTCGTCAATCATGACTTGTAATTGCAGCATTTCATTAGGTGTCATGTGAGGAGATGGAAGATGAAAGACATCTTCAACAATTAAATCGATATCTTCTTCTAAATTTGGAATGAATTTTAAAAGTGGATTTTGTGCGCCCGGTTGAACAACTCCAGTTTCTTTATCTTCTTCCATCGCAATTGTTCCACCTGTGTGTAAAACAAGAATTTTTTTCAATGCCTTTACCCCTCTCCAATCAATGCAAATACATTAAGAACATAACATGATTTGACTGGATTCGACAATGAAAAAGTATAAAACTGCTAAGCAATAATCACAATGAAAATAAAGTGAAACTTCCCTCTGTAAGGTCTTACTGCCTGTCAACAGGTGTCTGTTAGAGCGGAATGATAAGGAAAAGGAGATGTAGGTTTTGAAAACAATAGAGAAAATTTTAATTTGGTTACTTATTGGCCAATGTTTTTGTCTGTGTATTGTCCAATTGCTTTTAACAGAGGAAAACATAGCGAAATATGTATCGAAAGTTGTCTATTATGAAGGAGTTACAAAAGGGGTTATTACAAATATTTTAGAAGTAAATCAATAGTTTTTTCATTTGCTTCTAAGAAAGAGTGTGCTACAATAGTTGAGGACTTGAAACAGGGTAAAGTGAAACGGTTATTAGTGGAAAAAGCTGATCGTTAATGGAACCAATCGGATTTTTACTTCCTGTTAATGTAAAATGAAACAATGATGAGAGAAGCAGGGAATACCTGCTTTTCCTTCTGTTTTTATAAGTGAAAAATGGGGTGTTACAATGGAGAAACAAATTTCAATTGCAATTGATGGCCCGGCTGCTGCAGGGAAAAGTACGGTTGCTAAAATTGTTGCTAAAAAATTGTCTTATGTTTATATTGATACGGGTGCAATGTATCGTACTGTAACATATGCGGCATTAGAGCAAGGTATTGATATTGAAAATGAAACAAAATTAATGGGGATAATTAGGGATATAGACATCTCATTTCAGCATGCAGAAAATGCACAGCTTGTCTTTTTAAACGGAGAAGATGTATCAGAAGTGATTCGCACACCAGAAGTAACAAATCGCGTATCAATTGTGGCGAGACATCGCCTTGTGCGTGAAGAAATGGTACGTCGTCAGCAAGCCTTAGCAGAAAAAGGCGGCGTTGTAATGGACGGACGTGATATTGGGACGCATGTATTACCGAATGCGGAAGTGAAAATTTTTATGCTAGCTTCTGTTGAAGAGCGAGCTGAAAGAAGACATTTAGAAAACACACAAAAAGGATTTTCTTCTAACTTAGAACAATTAAAAGAAGAAATTGCGCGCCGTGATAAATTAGACTCTGAACGTGAAGTGTCTCCATTAAAGAAAGCTGAGGATGCAATTGAATTAGATACAACGTCTTTATCGATTGAAGAAGTCGTTCAAAAGATTATGGATATTGTATCGGCAACGTCCGCAAAATAAAGGAAGGGGGAAACCTCTTCCTTTATTTTTGTTTCTGTGTGGTAATAAGGAGACAAATTCCTTGACAAATTCATCGATTTGTTAGAAGTTAGTAAAAGAGAGTATTTTCTAAATATTTTACATACATGCAAATGGAAGCCATTGTTTCCATTTCGTATATACATAAAGATGCTTTACCATTTTAGTAGGGAGGTATTTCCATGGTAGAAAAAATGAATGAAGAAGTTGTAAACGCAAAGGCATTACAGGTAGGGGATATTGTTACAGGTACAGTAACTAAAGTTGAAGAAAAGCAAGTATTTGTAAATGTTGGGTACAAAACTGATGGTGTTATTCCAATTAGTGAATTGGCGAATGTTCATATTGAAAAAGCAAGCGATGTTGTAGAAGCAGAACAAACTCTTGAATTGAAAGTAATTAAATTAGAAGATGATGATTTAGTGTTGTCTAAACGTGCAGTAGATGCAGAAAAAGCATGGGAAGTATTGCAAGGACAATTTACATCAGGTGAAGTATTTGATGTAACAATTAAAGATATCGTTAACGGAGGTCTAGTTGTTGACCTTGGTGTTCGTGGCTTTATTCCAGCTTCGCTTGTAGAGATGCATTATGTAGAAGATTTTACTGATTATAAAGGAAAAACATTGGCAGTAAAAATTGTAGAATTAGACCGCGAGAAAAATCGTGTGATTCTTTCTCATAAGGCAGTAGTAGAGCAAGAGTTAGACAAGAAGAAAAAAGAAGCAGTTTCTTCTTTACAAGCAGGTGATGTTGTAGAGGGAACGGTTCAACGTTTAACTGACTTCGGAGCATTTGTAAATGTTGGCGGTGTAGATGGCTTAGTTCATATTTCTCAAATTTCTCATGATCGTGTAGAACAACCATCTGATGTATTAACAGAGGGACAAACTGTAAAAGTAAAAGTGTTATCTGTTGATGCTGATACGCAGCGTATTTCTTTATCTATGAAAGCGGTGCAACCAGGTCCATGGTCGAATGTTTCAAATCAAGTAAAAGTAGGCGATTTATTAGATGGGAAAGTAAAACGTCTTGTTACTTTCGGAGCGTTCGTTGAGATTTTTCCTGGCGTAGAAGGACTTGTTCACGTGTCACAAATCGCAAACCGTCATGTGAAAAATCCGAATGAGGTATTAAACATCGGACAAGGTGTGCAAGTAAAAGTATTAGAAGTTCATTCAGAAGAAAAACGTATTTCTTTAAGTATAAAAGAAGCGCTTGAAGAAAATAATGTAACAGAAGATTATAGTAAATATGAACCAACTTCTGAGTCTGCAACATTCCAATTAGGTGATATTATTGGAGAGAAGTTAAAAAATTTAAAGAAATAATGAGGGATGTGTGTGGTAAGAGCAAAGCGTAAATTAGAACATATTGAGTATGCTCTTTCTACTGGACAGTCTCATACGCATAGCTTTAGTGACATTGCTTTTGTTCATCAAAGCTTACCGAATATAAGTTATGAAAGTATATCATTTCAAACAGAAATCGGCGAACTTGCTTTAAGTTCGCCGATTTTTATCAATGCGATGACTGGTGGTGGCGGAGAGCACACACTACATATTAATGAACAACTAGCCCGAGCTGCACAGCAGTATCAGCTTGCGATGGCTGTCGGTTCACAAATGGCGGCGTTAAAAGATGCTAATGAAGCTGCATCTTATAAAATTGTGAGAAAAGTGAATCCAAATGGAATTGTAATTGCAAACTTAGGCAGTGAAGCAACAGTAGAACAAGCAAAGCGAGCTGTTGATATGATTGAAGCAAATGCACTACAAATTCATTTGAATGTCATTCAAGAATTGACAATGCCAGAAGGCGATCGAGATTTTACTGGTGCACTAAAAAGAATTGAACAAATTGTCAAACATTCTTCTGTTCCTGTTATAGTAAAAGAAGTTGGTTTCGGTATGAGTAAAGAGGCGGCGGAGGATTTAGCAAGTGTTGGGGTTTCTATAATAGATATTGGTGGATATGGCGGTACAAACTTTGCGGCGGTTGAAAATGAAAGAAGACAACGAACACTTTCTTATTTCAATGAGTGGGGCATTTCGACTGCTTCCTCTTTAATTGAAGTATCCTCTACACAAAAACCTCTCTCTATTATTGCATCAGGTGGTATTCAAACAGCACTTGATGTCGCGAAAGCATTAGCATTAGGAGCGTCAGTGGCTGCATTTGCCGGTCACTTTTTACGAATATTGATGCAAGACGGGATCGAGAAATTAATAGAAGAAATTGAATTACTACATACAGATTTACAGTTTATTATGACGGCGCTTGGAGTACGAACAATCGCTGAGCTTAGGCAAGTACCAATTGTTATTAAAGGTGATACATATCATTGGCTTAACGAGCGCGGGATTGATACAACGACATATAGTAGGCGTTAAATGAAATGCATTTTAAGAAACCTTTTGATGGGGTTATTGTAACGTGAAATTTCTATCAGCGGGGTCTTACTGCTAACGAATAGCGAGATGAAAATCAACCGAATGAATCAACCATTCGGTTGATTTTTTTTGTTTATAAAATTTATACAATGAGGAAGAAAGGAGCGGATGATATGGAAAATTTAATTGAAGTAAGAGAATTAGAAAAATGTTACGCACATTTTAAAGCATTAAATGGTATTTCATTTGAAGTGAGAGAAGGAGAGATTTTATGTTTCCTTGGCCCAAATGGTGCGGGGAAAAGTACGATGATTCATATATTGTCGACCATTTTACAGTACGACGGGGGAAACATTTTATTTAAAGGAAAAGATGTAAAAAAACATGCACGATATGTAAAACGCAACCTCGGTATTGTACCGCAGGATTTAGCAATTTACGAAGAGGTATCAGCGGAAAAAAATGTAGCATTTTTTGCTGCTCTTTACGGTTTGAAAGGACGGGAATTGCAGCAATCTGTAGATGAAGCACTGCAATTTGTTGGACTGCTTGATAAGAAAAATGAAAAACCAAAAACTTTTTCAGGTGGAATGAAAAGAAGGCTTAATATAGCATGTGCGATTGCACATAAACCTAAAGTTATTATTATGGATGAACCGACAGTGGGGATTGATCCGCAATCTAGAAATCATATTTTACAGTCGATTCAGCAATTACGAGAACAAGGATCTACGATTATTTATACAACGCATTATATGGAAGAAGTAGAAGAGATATCGACGAGAATTATCATTATGGATCATGGTGAAATTATTGCCGAGGGAACGAAAGAAGAACTTAAGAAGCATATTGCAGATGAAAACCGTTATTTCATAGAATGTGAACATATAACAACAGGTGTAGAAGAACGTTTTTTTAAAATTGAAGGGATGAAAGAAGTAACAGTAAAAGACGGAGTAATAGAAGTTGTCGTATTAAAAGGTGTGGAAAATTTGGATAAAATCATTACGCTTCTTGTAAATGAAGGAATGAAAGTGAAAAACATTATGAGTGAAAGTGCGAGTTTAGAAACAGTATTTTTACAGTTAACAGGAAGAAAATTAAGAGATTGAAGGTGAAAATGATGGGTTTCTTTGTGATATATAAACGCGATGTAGTTAATATTGTTATGAATCCAGTACTTTTACTAACAAATACACTTTCTCCGATTTTATTTATATTAATTTTTGGTTATTTGAGTAATGGGAGTTACGGAGAAAGTGGGATTACTTCCTATGATTATTACGGTGTTACGATTTTAATATATAGCATCTTGAATGTATCAATGACAGCTTCTAATAGTTTTATGGAGAAAAGGTTAAAAAATAGTAATTTACGAGTTATGTATAGTCCAATTCGTGTTTCTTATCTGTATTTGTCGAAAATATTGGCTACATTTACTTTTACAACTGTTTGCTATCTATTTGTTATGTATGTGGCTCGTATAGGCTTGCATGTAACGTTTGGAGGAAAGAATGTTGCTTATGTCATTATAATCGTGTTGTTATTTAATTTTTTATCAGCGGTTATCGGTGTATTATTTTGCTGTATGTTTAAAAGTGAGGAAGTAACGAATAAAATATTAAGTTTGTTAAATAATGCTTTTGCAATTTTAGGAGGGGTTTTCTTTTCTCTTGATGGATTAGGAGATACGGTTCGGACAATATCATATATTTCACCGGTAAAGTGGGTTGTAGAATGTGTGATGAAGATCATATATGATCAAGATTTTAGCCTTTTCCTTACAACGGGTAGTGTGTTAATTTTGTTAACTTGTTTTGGGTTAGTTGGCTGTAAATTTCTATTTAAGGTGGAGGATTATATATGAACGAGATTTTAATTGTTTTTCGTCATAATATCCGGCGAGCTATTAGTAAAAAGAATTATATACTGTTAACGATTCTTCTCGCGTTTATTTCTATATCGTTTGCTATATTTTTTACTTCCCAGTTTGAAATGAAGGGGAACATTGCATATGTAACAAAAGAAGGAAAGGGTGATATAAAAATAAAGGGGTTTAACATTAAAAATACGAATCAAATTCCAAGTATGTCTGAATTTGTAATGAAAAAATATGATGCAGCAGTTATTCCGAAAGAAAACGGACAAATAGAGGTAAAGACAATTAAAGAACATAATTTCAAGGAAAAAGTCGAGAGGGTATTTCAACAAAAAAATATTGGTTCGTTTCCACAAAATGAGGTTAGAAAGGTAGGTACAAATATTTTAGGGTATCTATGTATGTTTGTATTACTAGAGAGTATTATGTTTATGAGTTTTTTTACAGAAGATAAGGAAAATCGGACCTTTACTCGTATTGTATCTTCTCCTATACGTATTAGTAACTATTTATTTGCGCAGTATTTGTTTACCTTTCTTATCGTATATGCTCCAACCCTTCTCATTTTAATAGTTGAAAAGGTAATGTTTCAGGTGGATATAGGATTCAGCTTTTTAGAATATAGTTATCTATTGGCTATCCTTGTTATGATTGCGACATCTTTTGCTTTATTTATGAGTACGATTATAGAAACTACGGATAATACAATGATGTTATCTTCTTCCATTATTGTTTTTACTACTATTTTATCGGGAGCCTTCTTTGTTTTAAAAGACAAGAATGGGATAGTAGATTGGTTTGTACGAATCTTACCGCAAAAACAATATCTTTCGTTTATCGATGGTGTTGAAAATGGCTATAATCTAGCACATTATGGAGGCGCAATTACGTATATAAGTTTTATTATCTTGTTATTCTTTATGCTCAGTATAATTATTTGTAAAAAAAGAGTACAGGAAGGTCGATATTGATATTTGTTATGTTAACCATATAAAATGGAAATAAAATGCATAAAGAAAATAATAAGGTGATGAAATGAAGAGAGAAGTTCAAATCATTTCTACAAAATTAATGACTCCAACGCCAAGGAAAAATTATGTACGTAGAGAAAAATTATTAAAAAAATTAGAAACATTGTACGATTATAAGCTTGTAGTTGTAAAAGGATCGGCTGGTAGCGGAAAAACGACTATATGCTCTTCTTTTGTCAAAGAAAACCCAGAATTTGTGATTTCCTGGATTACTCTAGATAAAGAGAATAATAATGTATTATCTTTTTGGTACTATGTGTTAGAAAGTATGCGTGTATATATTGAAGAAATAGAAGACATTATTTCTTTATTTCAGATGATTATGCATAAAGATGATATGAAACGTATTATTGTAGCTTTGATTAACCTATTAAGTACAAAAGATGATATTACGATTATTATTGATGATTTTCACTATATAACGGATGTTGATGTTAATAAGACAATGGAATATTTTTTTAAGCATTCCTCAGAAAATGTTCGCATTGTCTTATTAACGAGAGAAGAACCTAAATTTTATGTAGGTGATTTTCTCATTTCAGGAAGATTATTAGAAATTGGAGAAGAAGAACTAAAGTTATCAGCAGACGAAGGTTTTCAGTTTATTAAACATACATTGAAGATGGATCTAAAATATGAGGTAATTCATGATATGAACATGGTGGCAGAAGGTTGGATTGGTGGTCTTCAGTTAATTGCGCTTGCACGATCTTATCATAACAATGATTGTATGCAGCATATGAAAGTGCTGAATAAATATATGATTACCTATTTATCAAAAGAGATTTTAGATGCTCTGGAAGAAGAAGAAAAAGATTTTCTCGTAAAAACATCTATTTTAAGTTATTTTAATGAGGAAATTTGTAATAAGTTATTGGAAAAACAAGGTACAAAAGAAATCATTACACGTCTATTTCAAAAACATTTATTTATAATTAATCTTGATGAAGATCGTGGAATATATCGCTATCACGCTATTTTTCAACAATTTTTACAACATTCTTTTGAGCGGCTAGAAATGGAGAAACAAAAGAAGTTACGTTTACGAGCTGTAGAAGTATACGAACGATGCGGTGATTTTGAGGAATGTATAAAACAATTGTTAGAGATGCAATGTTATGAGGCTGCGTTGAGAAAAATTGAAATACACGGACAAAACCCGCAAGGATGGACCTATTTACGACATATTCCGTTACCGTGTATTGTGCAAAATAAAGAGATGGCGTTTCAACTCATTTTTTACCATTATTGTAATATGGAGTTTGAGCAGTGCAAAGAAATATTAAATACCGTGTACGAAGGGGCAAGTGGTCATCATCCTTGGAAGGTATTCGAATTTTGCAAGGCTTTAATTGAGGAAGAGAATTTACAATTAGATGTTTTGTTTATAAGTGAAATTGAAGACATGGATATAAGTGATGTAACTAAGGCGATTATTTATGTAGAATTATCATTTTTTCTGTGGTTTCAGGAGCGAATCAAGGATGCACTATATGTGCTTGATAAAGCGTCTATACTTGAGAAGAGAATGAAAAATCCATATGTCAAAATGGGTATTTTAAGTTCTTTATGCCAGATTAAAGAGGATTTAGGAGATTTAAAAGAGTGTGAGAGGTTATATAATCAGCTTTTTCAGGTGGTTGAACAACATCCATTTTTATCAGCTCTTACAGTAACTTGTCATATTGGAATTACGGGTATTCATTTGAAACGTTTACAATTGGATGAGGCTGAAAAATCATTACAACATGTACAAGGTGACGAAGCTGCATTAGAAAAACCTTATTTATATAATTTAATGGAACTTCAATTTCTGAAAGGTGATAAACAGCAAGCAAACGAAACAATTCGAAAGTTACAAACATTTGATGCGTATCAAAATGAGCTGTTTATATCTTCCTTACTAAAATATGCAATCCATGTTGATGAAGAATATGTGCAGCAATTAGATCAATTTGTCCCCATATATCAACAAAAAAAAGAAAAAAAGAAACTACGAACTGAAGATAAATTGTTATATGCTCAGATTTTATTGCAGAAAGGACATATACAAGAATCGTTACAATTACTTGATGAAATTGCGGAATTTACAAGGAAATATAAAATGAAGGTTTTATTAGTAGAAGCACTATTATTAAAAGTGACTATTTTAGGAAATGATCTGCAAAAATATAAGCGAGAGCTTTTAAATTTATTGAGAGAAGCAATACATTATAGTTATGAAAATTATATTTTATTACCTTATAGAAGGATAGATAAACAGACGCAAGTATTATTGATGTTATTAAAAGAAGAACGTTTGCAAGATTTAAATGAGGGGGAGAGGGAGTTTTTATACAGGTTATTACAGTTAGGGGGTTATGATAAAGAAAATATTATTTTAAGTAATAGAGAATTAGAGGTATTGAAAGTTCTAGCGACTGGGGCATCAAATAAGAAGATTGGTGAACAATTGTGCATATCTATTTCGACAGTTAAGACGCACATTATTAACATTTATTCAAAGCTTCATGTATCCAATCGCGTTGAAGCAATTAAGAAAGCCACAGAACAAGGGATTATACAGTGAGTATATATGAATATAAGTTAAAGAACGAACACAAATCCCTTCTTTTTAGGCGGTCGAGACCAACTGGCCATGCATAGAAGCCTGCCACATGCAAGATTTAAAACAAAGGGATAAAGTGAAACTATAATCAGTGGGGGTTTTCTTCATCCCCACTGATTATCAGCCCTCACCAATCGGGCGCATGCCAGCAGTTTATCTCCCACCTAACCTCTTCAGAAAAGCGGAAGCGGCTCGCTCAGAATCGAAGGACGCCCACGCACAAGGCGGAGAGGCGCCTTGTGCCTCGTCCGAGGGGGTGAAACGACCGGAGATTCTAGCCGCTAGAGCTAGACAATGCTTTCGCTGAATTTTGAGGTGGGAGTATTACTGCCCATGAATAGCGGGATAAAGCGAGTGTATGTCACTTTTTGCTCTGCATAACAGCAATTTATATGTTGAAAAAATATATAAACAAAGAAACAGCCAATGATATGTTGGCTGTTTCTTTGTTTTAATGTTGATTTTGTTTTCGTGCTTGCTCCGGTGTATCGAGTCCTGTTGCACCAGGATATTGTAATGATTGACTGCGGTCGGATTCTACGCGTCGCGATTCTTTCAATTTTTTTTCTTGACGATCTTTACCCATGGTGTACCCACCTCCTTAGTACAAAGTGTTGCTGTTATTTTTTAAAATATGCAGCGATAGAAGATGATTATTTTTCATAAACAATTCCCATAATGGAAATAATAGGAGGTGTTCAATTGGAAGGCGGTTACTTTTATTTGTTAGCGTGGATGGGCTGGGTTATTACGACGTTTTTTTTGAAAAAAGATACAGTTAGATTTAAGATTAGTGCGGTCATTTTATTATTTATTATTTGTTCGCAAACAGTGATTTCATTTGCTTTTATTACAATATCGGTAAATGCTTTTTTATTAGCGGGAATCTCATTTATTGGAATTGCGGCATATTCAGTATGGAAAAAGGTCTACACTATACTATGCGCACTTATAATTGCGATGCTATATGCAAGTTTTTCTTTAATCGAACTCTATGACCCGATTTGGATTGTTGTAGATCGTACATGGATGTTAAGTAGTATTCTCGTTTATACATCTGTTTTATTACATAGGGACCGTCTATTACGTATATGGGGATTATATGTAGGGGCGTTGCAAGGTGAGTTATTTGTAGCTTTTATTTTAAAGACATTCAATTTTCCGTATCAATTAGGGAGTTTACAATTTTTTAATATGATTGCTGTGTCCACAATGTTCTGTAGTCTTTTATACGGAATTGGAAAAATAGTGACATACACAGAACAATTTAAGCAAAAGCAAGTGAAGGAGGGACAAGGTTAATTTATGAATTCGTATACATCAGCTATGTTGCTTGGAGTAACCGTTGGAACTGTCACACGAATTTTAATGCTTCAAACGGATACAAGGCAGTATCCAACTCGTTTACATGGCAAGATTATCCATATTGCAATGGGAATTATTGCGGCTGCTCTTGGGGCGGTTGCCATTCCAGCTATTTTGAAAAAGGATTTCTCTGCTATTACATTTCTGACATTAGCTGCATCGCAGTTTCGTGATGTGCGGAATATGGAACGTAATACATTGCAGCAATTAGATGGGTATGAACTTGTCCCTAGGGGCAATACATATATTGAGGGAATTGCAATTGTGTTTGAGAGCCGTAATTATTTAGCGATGTTAACTTCTTTCATAGCTACTTTTGCTTATTTAGGATTTAAATCGTGGTATGCCGGTATTTTAGCTGGAATCATAGGTTTCTTTTTCGCGAAAAAGTTGATGTCTGGTAAACGGCTACGTGATCTTGTTGAGGTTGAGCATGCTCCATTGCATTTTGAAGGAGCAGGCCTTTATGTTGATAATATTTATATTATGAATATCGGTTTACCAGCAAGGCAAAAAGAAATTATGAAGTATGGTATGGGATTTATTTTAAAACCAAAATCTATCGATGCTCGGGTAACATTAGCAAACCTTGGTCAAAGACAGGCGATTTTGCATGATATATCTGTTGCGCTTGGTGTATATCGAGATTCTGGAACACCTGCACTTGTACCGCTTGCAAAACGTGATTTAAATGATGGGAGAATAGGCATATTTGTTTTGCCACAAGATCAAGATGTAAATAAAGCGATTCAGGTCATTGGAAATGTTCCAACACTAGAAAGTGCTATTCATATGTCTTCTGAGGCCCCGAATGGAAGGGGAGAAAAAGGGTGATATTAGAAAAATGTATTCTTGCTGTTATTACAACAATTCCGGAAAAGTTCGCTGGCGGGGCGCCGTTATTTGTGTGTGAGACAGTAGAAGAAATGGAGTTTGTTGCTAGCAATTTAGAAGCGATTTTAGATGGAATTGCCCACCGTTTGCAAGAGAATGTATATATTATTGTGAAACATTCTTGAAATGTGTTATAATATGAGATGTTTTGATACGAAGAGAAATATTCTGGAATGCAAATCCCTTCTTGCACAAAGAAGGGTTTTTTACATAATAACAGAAGCAAATAGAAAGGATGAAAGTATATGCCAAAACCGGTAGTGGCAATAGTAGGACGCCCAAATGTGGGGAAATCTACTATTTTCAATAGAATTGTTGGAGAAAGAGTGTCGATTGTTGAAGATATCCCTGGTGTAACAAGAGATCGTATATATAGTGCAGGAGAATGGTTAAATCATGAGTTTAACATTATTGATACAGGTGGAATTGATATTGGGGACGAGCCATTCTTGACACAAATTCGTCAACAAGCAGAAGTTGCGATTGATGAGGCTGATGTTATTATTTTTATGACAAATGGTCGTGATGGTGTAACAGCTGCGGATGAAGAAGTTGCAAAGATTTTATATCGTTCTAAAAAGCCAGTTGTATTAGCTGTGAATAAAGTAGATAATCCAGAGATGCGTAGCGAAATTTACGATTTTTATGCGTTAGGCTTTGGAGAGCCGTTTCCTATATCTGGAACACATGGTTTAGGTTTAGGGGACTTATTGGATGAAGTAGCAAAACATTTTCCGCAAATTGAAGAAGAACCATACGATGATGAAACAATTAAATTCTGTTTAATTGGTCGCCCGAACGTTGGAAAATCATCAATGGTAAATGCATTGCTTGGTCAAGAACGTGTAATCGTTAGTAATGTAGCTGGTACTACACGTGATGCAGTTGATACGCCGTACAGTAAAGATGGACAAGATTACGTTATCATTGATACAGCAGGAATGCGCAAAAAAGGAAAAGTATATGAAAGTACAGAAAAGTATAGTGTACTTCGAGCACTTCGAGCAATTGAACGCTCTGATGTTGTTTTAGTTGTTTTAGATGGTGAAGAAGGAATCATTGAACAAGATAAAAAAATTGCTGGATATGCCCATGATTCAGGTCGTGCTGTTATTATTGTTGTAAATAAATGGGATGCGGTTGAGAAAGATGAGAAAACGATGAAGGAATTTGAAGAGAATATTCGTGCTCATTTCCAATTTTTAGATTACGCGCCAATCGTATTCTTATCTGCAAAAACGAGAAAACGTACACACACACTGCTTCCTGTTATTAATGAGGTAAATGCAAGTCATAGTATTCGTGTACAAACAAATGTATTAAACGATGTGATTATGGATGCTGTTGCAATGAATCCAACACCAACGCATAATGGACAACGTTTGAAAATTTTCTATGCAACACAAGTCGCGGTGAAACCACCGACATTTGTTGTGTTCGTAAACGATACAGAGTTACTGCACTTCTCATATGAGCGCTTCTTGAAAAATCGTCTGCGCGATGCGTTTGGTTTCGTAGGAACGCCGATTAAAATTATTGCAAGAGCACGAGACTAATGGAGAGGATGTGATTTTATGAAAAAAATCACAGTAGTAGGAGCAGGTAGCTGGGGAACGGCGTTAGCGATGGTATTAGCTGACAACGGTCATGATGTACGTCTTTGGGGAAACCGAGCAGAACTTATGGATGAAATGAATGAAAAACATGAGAATAGTCGTTATCTTCCAGGGATTACACTGCCAGCCAGTATCGTTGCTTACTCTTCCTTAGAAGAAGCATTAATAGGGGTAGATACAGTACTACTCGTTGTACCTACAAAGGCATATCGAGAAGTATTGCAACAGATGAAAAAATTGGTTTCGCAGCCAATTACATGGATTCATGCAAGTAAAGGGATTGAACCAGGAACTTCAAAGCGTATTTCGGAAGTGATTGAAGAAGAAATTCCAGCGCATCTCATTCGCGATGTGGTTGTCTTATCGGGGCCGAGTCATGCCGAAGAAGTTGGATTGCGTCAAGCTACAACAGTTACATCAGCTGCAAAGCGTATGGAAGCAGCTGAAGAGGTTCAAGACCTATTTATGAATAGCTATTTCCGTGTATATACAAACCCAGATATTATTGGAGTTGAACTTGGCGGGGCGTTAAAAAATATTATTGCCCTTGCGGCGGGGATTACTGATGGAATTGGCTTAGGAGATAATGCAAAGGCAGCACTTATGACGCGTGGATTAACAGAAATTGCTCGCTTAGGACGTAAAATGGGTGGGAACCCATTGACGTTTGCTGGCCTAACAGGTATGGGTGACCTAATTGTAACATGTACGAGCGTTCATAGCCGAAATTGGCGTGCTGGTAACATGCTTGGTAAAGGTTGCTCTTTACAAGAAGTATTAGATAATATGGGAATGGTTGTTGAAGGTGTGCGGACAACGAAAGCAGCATATGAGATGGCTAAGAAGATGGATGTAGAAATGCCAATTACAACTGTTTTATATGATGTGTTATTTAATGAAAAAAATGTAAAAGATGCTGTTGGAATGTTGATGGGACGTGTGCGTAAACACGAAGTAGAAGCGATTCCAGACTTGCTGTAAAAAAAGCTGTACAAATGTAAAAAGACATTTGTACAGCTTTTTCTTTTGGGTTTTTTCACCAATCTTTATTTTCTGCATACGATGAAGTGTAGATTACATGAGAGGGTGAATAAGGTGGATAACAATTTATTCAACAATATTGAAAAACAATCGAAAGTAAATAAAGAAGATATTTTTAAATTAGCCTCTTCGGTTCAAAATTCAAATTTACGCGATGAGAATGTGCTACGTCAGTTAATTCATCAGGTTGCAACGATGGCGGGAAGAGATGTATCAAAAGAAAAAGAAGACCAAATCATAAATGCGATTATTAATAATAACATGCCAACTGACTTTAGTTCATTGAGTAAAATGTTTAAAAAATAAAGTGTGAGAAACCATTGTTATATACATTGCATACGATACTATGAAGGAATGAATATGAGCTGTTTGTGGGAATATTTGGTCAACCGAAGCGAAGAAGTCCCGTTCGCTTCGGTTTTTTATTCGTTTCAATAAAGTGAAACTTTAATCAGTGGGGGGCTTCATCCCCTACTGATTATCAGCCCTCACGAATCGGGCAGTTTATCTCCCGCCTAACTTCTTAAGAAAAGCGGAAGCGGCTCGCTCAGAATTGCAGGACGCCCACGCACAAGGCGGAGAGGCGCTTTTTGAGGTGGGGGATATTATTGCCCGCTAATAGCGAGATAAAAATGAATGCCGCTTAGCATTTTGAGATGAAGTTTTGTGGTATTGTATAATAAACTAAATATTTTTATTTGTTTAAAAGTTATAATTTGTTAAAATAATAGAAAAATATATCAGGAGGGGGATATATGTCTGCTGGTCTTATAAAGATGTGGTTTGCTTTGGGGGCAATGGCTCTCATGTTTATTTCTGTTGTTTTCATTTTGCTAAGTCGTCATAAAATAAAGAATACATTTTTGAAAGGGTTTACAGCTTTGTTTGCATATGCATGTATGGTTGTATCAGGATTTATTATTTTTCTTGTCGTATTTAGCGGGCCAATTGAACAATAGAAACTAAAGGACGGATTTCTAATGAAGAAAAAACTACTAATTTTTGTATTATGTTGTACTAGTATACTATCTGGGTGCCTATATCCGAAAGAAAAGGTACAACAGCACGCCGTACCATATGAAGATCAACTACAAACAGTGCAAACAGCAGTTAATACATATAGAGAACAGAATGGTCATATATTGCCTATTAAAACACGTGATATGAATACACCAATCTATCAAAAATATCCGATTGATTTTCAAAAGATTACCCCTAGACTAATACAAGAACCTCCTGGAAATGCTTTTGAAAGCGGCGGTATTTATCAATATGTATTAGTTGATGTAGAAACAAATCCAACTGTGAAATTAATTGATGTTCGAACAGCAGAGCGAGTTCAAGATTTAAAGTTAAAACTACAAATCTATCGTGATGAGCATCAATACCCGCCATTTAAAAAAGTAATTACAGATGGTGTGTATGAGCTTGATTATAATAAAATGGGCTATAAAGAGATTCCTCAAGTGGAAAGCCCTTATTCTGGTAAAAACTTACCTTTTGTTGTTGATGAGAAAGGTGAAGTATATATTGATTATCGTATTGATTTATATGACATGTTACAAAAATATGGTGATGAAGTAAAAGAAGGAGACGATATTCGTCAGTTGCTTGTGAAACATACCCCGTTTGTACCGGCGTATTCTTTGCCATATACAGTGAAGGATAAAGAACCAATTTTTTTTAAGTGATAAGTCATGAACCTTTCTTTTAGCGAATAAGTTCTAGAAGAAGGGTTTTTTACTTCTTGAAATATTTGCATCGCAAATAAAAGATTTTTTTAAATAGTCATATGAAATTGGGACAAAATCATATGCTGTATTGTCCAAACTACAAGAATAATCATGATTTATTCCCAAAAATTTTGAGGGAGGGAATCACTTGGAAAAGGTTGATATTTTTAAAGATATCGCTGAGCGCACAGGTGGTGATATTTATCTTGGAGTTGTAGGGGCTGTCCGAACAGGGAAATCTACTTTTATTAAGAAGTTTATGGAGCTAGTTGTCATTCCAAACATTGAAAATGATTCGGATCGCCAGCGCGCACAAGATGAACTGCCGCAAAGCGCAGCAGGGCGTACGATTATGACGACAGAACCAAAGTTTGTTCCAAACCAAGCGGTTTCTATCCATGTTGATGAAGGGCTTGATGTAAATATTCGCTTAGTAGATTGTGTGGGCTATACTGTCCCGGGAGCGAAAGGATATGAAGATGAAAATGGGCCACGCATGATAAATACACCGTGGTATGAAGAACCAATCCCATTTCATGAAGCCGCGGAAATTGGAACGCGCAAAGTAATTCAAGAGCATTCTACAATTGGGGTAGTCATCACAACTGATGGAACAATTGGAGAAATTCCACGCCGTGATTATATTGAAGCAGAAGGACGGGTTGTAAATGAATTAAAAGAAGTAGGAAAACCATTTATTATGATCATTAATACAGTACAGCCGTATCATCCTGATACAGAGCAACTTCGTCAAAGTTTAGTAGAGGAATATGATATTCCGGTGTTGGCAATGAGTGTAGAAGGGCTAAGAGAAGGCGATGTATATAACGTATTACGTGAGGCGTTATATGAATTTCCTGTTCTTGAGGTAAATGTAAATCTTCCGAGTTGGGTAATGGTGTTACATGACAACCACTGGCTTCGTCAAAGTTATCAAGAGGCTGTTCAAGAAACGGTGAAAGATATTAAACGTCTTCGTGATGTTGATCGCGTTGTATGGCAATTTAGTCAATATGAATTTATCGATCGTGCAAGTTTGGCAGGAATTGATATGGGGCAGGGTGTTGCAGAGATTGATTTATATGCACCAGATGAATTGTACGATCAAATTTTAAAAGAAGTGGTAGGTGTTGAAATTCGTGGCCGAGATCATTTGTTAAAACTAATGCTCGACTTCGCTCATGCAAAAATCGAATATGATCAAGTTGCGGATGCTCTGAAAATGGTAAAACAAACAGGATACGGTGTTGCAGCACCAGCTCTAGCAGATATGAGCTTAGATGAACCGGAAATTATTCGACATGGATCACGATTTGGTGTGAAATTGAAAGCTGTTGCCCCGTCAATTCATATGATTAAAGTCGATGTGGAATCAACATTTGAACCGATTATTGGAACTGAAAAGCAAAGTGAAGAGCTTGTTCGCTATTTAATGCAAGATTTTGAAGATGATCCACTGTCTATTTGGAATTCTGATATTTTTGGGCGTTCACTTAGCTCTATCGTTCGAGAAGGAATTCAGGCGAAATTATCATTAATGCCAGAAAATGCTCGCTATAAGTTAAAAGAAACGTTAGAACGAATTATAAATGAAGGATCAGGTGGCTTAATAGCAATTATTTTATAATCGAAAGACTCCTTATTTTGGGGTCTTTTTTTATTTTTTATAGAAAAATAAAATGTCATTATCTAATATTTTATAGTCTATTGTCAAGCTTCATTAGTTTTTTGCACTTTCGTGGCAACATTTTCTTTAAAAATATTGAATTATAAAGGAGAATCGTATAATATAGGCCTAGATAATGATTTATCTACATCTTTGTAGTATAGAATTTGTAAAAATTGCCTACAAATGAAGGTAAGACTCATTTTATGATCATTATACAGTCGTATCTTTGGGAGGAGGTGAATGGCATGAACAAGACAGATTTAATCAATGCTGTTGCAGAAGCAAGTTCCCTTTCTAAAAAGGACGCAACAAAAGCAGTTGACGCTGTTTTTGATTCCATCTTAGAAGCTTTAAAGCAAGGTGATAAAGTACAACTAATCGGATTCGGTAACTTCGAAGTTCGTGAGCGTGCGGCTCGTAAAGGACGTAACCCACAAACTGGTGAGGAAATTGAAATCGCGGCAAGCAAAGTACCTGCATTCAAACCTGGTAAAGCGCTAAAAGATGCGGTTAAATAATCCTTACATATTACGGGGAAGAAGAGTTTCCTTACTTGGAAACTCTTCTTTTTGCATTTAAAAACATATATATGCTAGAATGTGTTCGTAGTATTTTTAGGTTTTATTCGGGAGGGCTAGTGGATGGCAAATGTAAACTTAGAGCAAATTGAACATGCAGTACGCCTTATTTTAGAAGCAATTGGGGATGATCCAAATCGTGAGGGCGTATTAGATACACCAAAACGTGTTGCGAAGATGTATGCAGAAGTATTTTCTGGTATGCATGAAGATCCGAAAGAACATTTACATAAAGTGTTTGGTGAAGATCATGAAGAACTTGTATTGGTAAAGGACATTCCGTTCTTTTCTATGTGTGAGCATCATCTCGTTCCATTTTATGGCGTTGCTCATGTTGCATATATTCCACGTGGTGGAAAAGTAACTGGACTAAGTAAATTGGCACGTACAGTAGATACAGTCGCACGCAGGCCGCAACTACAAGAACGCATTACATCAACAGTGGCAGATTCTATTATGGGAGTATTAGAGCCGCATGGTGTGATGGTTATTGTAGAAGCGGAGCATATGTGTATGACAATGCGCGGTGTGAAAAAACCTGGTGCAAAAACTGTAACAACTGCAGTGCGTGGTACGTTAGAAGCAGACGCAGCAGCACGTGCGGAAATTTTATCTTTTATTAAGACGAATTAGTAGGAAAGCAGGAAACTGCTTTTCTTTTTTTATCTCGTTATTCATGGGCAGTAAGTACTCTACTGATAGAAGTTTCACTTTATCTAGTTATTATTGTGTCTCATTTCAAGAAAAAGAAGATAGGCAGGAATAACTACTAATGTACATCCAAGTGGTAAGGGGATACGGGAAGGGTTGTTTTATATCGATTTAATGTTTAAGATAAGCTGAGAGAATGTCGGTTTTTTACTTTGGTTTGTTGCGTCAAGTTTTATTTATAGAAAAATGAATGAATGTGTTATAATAGGTTTTATGAATTAGAAAACAAGGGTGATTTTTGTGGGTGAAATCTACGGAGGGTTTGCGGATATAAAAGAACAGCTATATAAGAAACTACGCCATCCTTATTTTATAAAATATATTGAAGAACCAGTTGTTGATGAAAAAAAAATAGCGTTCTTATATTCCATTTTAAAAAGTGCAAACTTACATAAAGAACAAATTGAACATTACGCAGTAACCATTATGCTGGTACAAATTGCTTTGGACACACATGAGAAAGTATCAAATAAAGAAGAGACCGATGAATTTCATAAGCGGCGCCAATTAACAGTCTTAGCAGGTGATTATTACAGCGGTTTATATTATTATTTACTTTCCATGAATCATGATATTACATTGATTCGTGCCCTAGCAGACGGGATTAAAGAGATCAATGAACAAAAAATTATGCTATATCAGCAAACATATGAAACGATTGAAGAAATGTTAAAAAGTATAGGGATGATTGAATCGGCCCTTTTACAGAAAACTTGTGACCATTTTCAAGTGCAGCATGTAAAGTCTGCAATCACTAATATGTTAGCAATAGATCGTTTGCAAACTGAGTATCAAATATACATGAAGAAAGAATCGTCACCTGTATTTGCTGCATTTCAAAAGATTTTATCTTATGATGGTGAAATGAAAGTAGAAAACGTATATAACGAATTGATAAGAAAAATGCGTAGTCAGGTCAATACTTTGATGCAAAATAACACAGGGATTGAAACATTTCTTTCCACATTGAAAGAAGCCACTTGAACATTTTGAATTTACAGTTGGAAGAAGGGTAAAGCATGCAACAATCAAAAGAAGAAAGAGTACATGACGTATTTGAGAAGATATATAATAAATACGATGTAATGAATTCGGTTATTAGCTTTCAAAGACATAAAGCATGGCGCAAAGAAACAATGCGAATTATGGATGTTCAACCGGGCGGCATAACGCTTGATGTATGTTGTGGAACTGCTGACTGGACGATTGCGCTTGCTGATGCAGTCGGTCCAACCGGGAAGGCATATGGATTAGATTTTAGTAAAAATATGCTTTCTGTTGGAAAAGAGAAAGTGGCTGCTTTACAATTAAGTCAAGTAGAATTACTTCATGGTAATGCGATGGAATTGCCATTTGAGGATAACACGTTTGATTATGTCACAATTGGATTTGGACTCCGGAACGTACCAGATTATATGCAGGTATTAAAGGAAATGACACGTGTTGTAAAACCTGGTGGAAAGGTTATTTGTTTAGAAACATCTCAGCCGACAATGATTGGAATCCGCCAAGGTTACTTGTTATATTTTAAATATATCATGCCGTTGTTTGGAAAGTTATTTGCAAAAAGCTACAAAGAATATTCTTGGTTACAAGAATCTGCAAGTACATTTCCAGGGATGAAAGAATTGGCTCATATGTTTGAAGAAGCTGGATTAGAAAAAGTACAAGTAAAGCCGTTTACTTTTGGAGTAGCAGCAATGCACTTAGGATACAAACCGAAGTAAACGAGGGAATGTATTCTTTGTTGATGGAAAGCGTTCAGCAATCAGGAACATCGCAGAAGTTATCTCCTACCTTCTTTTTTATTTTATGATAATTTTAAGGTAGGAGTCTTGTTATTCATTAGAGCGGGATAAAATAGAAAAGAAGTTTTAGGTTAAGGTGAACGATATGAAGTTACAACTTATGTATTCTTTTTTACGATCGGATATTGATAAAATTGAGAAAGAACTAAAAATAGTTGTTGCTTCTGAGCAACAATTGCTGGAAGAAGCAGCGTTGCAACTAATTGATGCTGGTGGAAAGCGAATCCGACCTGTTTTTGTTCTGCTTGCAGGGAAATTTGGGGATTATAAGCTTGATGTGATTAAACATGTTGCGGTTGCATTAGAGCTTATCCATATGGCTTCTCTTGTGCATGATGATGTAATTGATGCCGCTCTTTTAAGAAGAGGAAGTGCGACTGTAAATGCCAATTGGGGTGACCGTATTGCGATGTATACAGGTGACTATTTATTTGCCAAGTCCCTAGAATGCATTACAAATTTAGAAAGTCCAGAAGTGCATAAAGCATTATCAAATACAATTCTTGAAGTGTGTAAAGGTGAAATTGAGCAAATTAAAGATAAGTATGAATTTGGGCAAAATTTACGAACGTATCTACGTCGTATTAAGCGGAAAACGGCATTGTTAATTGCAGCTAGCTGTCAATTGGGTGCAATTGCATCTGGTTCCTGTCGTGATACTGTAAATCGTTTATTTTGGTATGGATACTTTGTAGGTATGTCATATCAAATTATTGACGATATTTTAGATTTTGTGTCAACCGAAGAAAAGCTTGGAAAGCCAGCCGGCGGAGATTTATTACAAGGTAATATTACACTTCCTGTTTTATATGCAATGGAGGACCCAGCACTTCGCGAGAGAATTGTTCAAGTCAATGAAAATACGTCTTCGGATGAAATGAAGGCAATTATTGAAGCAGTCAAAAATAGTGATGCAATTGATCGCGCTTTTGCATTTAGCGAAAGATATTTACATAAGGCATTAGATGTGATTAAGCCATTGCCTCGCGGACAGGCCAAATTGGCGTTACAAAATGTTGCAAAGTATATTGGAAAGCGTAAATTTTAAATGTTTTTCGAGGAAAATAATAATCTCTCCATTTCAAAACTATTGCACAATTCTGATAAGGGTGATACTATGTGTTTGGGGATATACAATTATATACATAATGAGAAGTGGAGAGATTTATTATGGAAAAAACGTTCTTAATGGTAAAACCAGATGGTGTACAGCGTGCAATCGTAGGGGAGATTGTTGCTAGATTTGAAAGAAAGGGCTTTCAATTAGTTGGTGCTAAGCTTATGCAAATCACACCAGAGATTGCTGGAGAGCACTACGCTGAACATAAAGAAAGACCATTCTTCGGTGAATTAGTAGATTTCATTACATCTGGACCTGTTTTTGCGATGGTATGGCAAGGTGAAGGCGTTGTTGAAACAGCTCGTAATATGATGGGAAAAACAAAACCAAGTGAAGCTGCACTTGGTACAATTCGCGGTGACTTTGGACTAACAGTTGGAAAAAATATTATTCACGGTTCAGATTCTCTAGAAAGTGCAGAACGTGAAATTGGAATTTTCTTCAAAAAAGAAGAGCTAGTTGAGTATTCTAGAGCAATGAATGAGTGGATTTACTAATTATTTCAAAATAATTTGTAATCGCTTTAAAAATAGTGAATAGAATGGAAAAGCGCAAGAAAGGATGGTTATATTCCTTCTTGCGCTTTTTTGTTTTAAATTATGTAAATCTATTTTGATGTTTTAATATATAAGTCACTGCTATGCAGAAGAAAAAGGAACTGACCGCTTCTATGCACAGCCAGATGCTCTCGCTAACCTAAAAAGAAAGTGGTTTTTATGTCGTGTCTTCAATTTGTACTTATATAGTTACGAAACAATAAAGGTTATGATATAGTGTTACATAAATACTGGAGTAAAGGGGAGTAACCGATGCGATATATAACAGCTGGTGAATCTCATGGACCGCAACTAACGACAATATTAGAGGGGATTCCGGCAGGTTTATCTTTAGTAGCAGATAATATTAATACGGAGTTAGAAAGAAGACAAAAAGGCTACGGTCGTGGACGCCGCATGCAAATTGAAAAAGATCAAGTTCAAATTTTAAGCGGCGTTCGTCATGGATATACAATAGGTGCACCAATTACGCTTGTTGTCGAAAATCGTGATTTTACACATTGGACAAAAATTATGGGGGCAGAGCCGTTAACAGATGAAGAATCAAAAGAAGTAAAACGGCAAATTACACGACCTCGTCCAGGGCATGCAGATCTAAACGGAGCAATTAAGTACGGCCATCGTGATATGCGAAATGTATTAGAGCGTTCTTCTGCCAGGGAAACGACGGTTCGTGTTGCTGCCGGAGCTGTTGCCAAGCGTATTTTAGAAGAATTGGGGATAAAAGTAGCGGGACATGTTATTGAAATTGGAGGAGTAAAAGCAGAAAAGCAATCGTATACCTCTATTGCAGAGCTACAAACAATTACAGAGGCATCTCCTGTTCGCTGTTTAGATGAAGAATCAGGAAAGAAAATGATGCAGGCAATTGATAATGCGAAAACAAACGGAGATTCTATCGGAGGAATCGTTGAAGTTGTTGTCGAAGGGATGCCGATTGGTGTTGGAAGTTATGTACATTACGATCGTAAATTGGATGCAAAACTTGCATCGGCGATCATGAGTATTAATGCATTCAAAGGTGTGGAGATTGGAATTGGCTTTGAAGCAGCTCATAAGCCTGGAAGTCTTGTTCATGACGAGATTTTATGGGACAAGGATAATGGATATACAAGACGTACAAATAACGCGGGTGGATTAGAAGGTGGCATGACGACTGGGATGCCAGTTATTGTTCGCGGAGTTATGAAACCAATTCCAACTCTATATAAACCGTTACAAAGTATAGATATTGATACGAAAGAAGTGTTTCAAGCAAGTATTGAGCGTTCTGATAGCTGTGCAGTGCCAGCAGCAAGTGTTGTAGCAGAAGCTGTTGTAGCTTGGGAACTTGCAGCAGCTGTCATTGAACAATTTGGAACGGATCGCATCGATTTAATTCGTGAAAATATTAAGAAACATAACGAATATGCGAGGGAGTTTTAATGGAGACAATACAGATTCAAACAAGTTCTAAGCAATACAATGTGTATGTCGGCAATGATGTACTATCACAACTATCGACACTTATAGAAAATATGAAACCAGCTGTTTCAAATATTTTACTGATTTCTGACGAAACGGTAGCATCATTTCATTTAGACGAAGTGATAAATACTTTGCAGGTAGAGAAAGACGTATTTTCGTTCGTGGTCCCAAGTGGCGAGAAAGAAAAATCGTTTGAAAATTATTATGCTGCTCAAACGTTTGCACTTGAAAAAGGTCTAGATCGTCATGCTCTTATTCTAGCGCTTGGCGGCGGAATGATTGGGGATTTAGCAGGATTTGTTGCAGCAACGTTTATGAGAGGGGTTCGATTTGTCCAAATACCGACAACTTTACTTGCACATGACAGTTCAGTTGGAGGGAAAGTGGCAATTAATCATCCGCTTGGGAAAAATATGATTGGCGCATTTCATCAGCCAGAAGCGGTAATTTATCATACTCCGTTTTTAAATTCGCTTTCAGAAAAAGAATGGCGCTCCGGTTTTGCGGAGGCAATTAAACATTCACTTATTGGGGATGTAGAATTATATCATTGGCTTCGTAAAGAAGTGAAACAGTTGACTGATTTAAGAGATGATAAATTAATTTATACACTGCAACGTGCGATTCCAGTAAAAGCACAAATTGTTGCAGAGGATGAAACTGAAAAAGGTATTCGTGCTCACTTAAATTTTGGACATACACTTGGGCATGCACTTGAAAAAGAGATGGGATATGGAAACATAACACATGGTGATGGCGTTGCAATTGGTATGTTATTTGCTATTTTTTTAAGTGAACAAATCTATGAAAAAGACCTTCAATATAAGGAAATCAAACGTTGGTTTACGGCATATGGCTATCCAAGTATGCCGAATACACTTGATGTGAACCGTCTTATTCACGTAATGAAACAAGATAAAAAAGCGAACGGTGGAACAATTCGTATGGTCGTTATGCAGGAGATTGGGGTAGTAGATGTCGTATCTATTTCAGATGAGACCGTCCGAACGGCTTTAGAAGCATTTCAAAGAGAGGGGGAGTCTATTTGATCCGCGCGATTCGCGGCGCAACTACAGTCAATTGTAATGAAAAAGAACAAATATTGACTGTAACAGAGCGTTTAGTGAAAAAAATGGCAAGCGATAATAGAGTTTCTCCTGTTGATATTGTATCTGTACTCATTTCAACAACAGCTGATTTAAATGCATGTTTCCCAGCGGAGGCATTAAGACGTATTGAAGGCTGGTCATATGTACCGGTCATGTGCATGAAAGAAATAGAAGTACCAGATGCTCTTGAGAAATGTATTCGCGTTATGATGACGGTTATGACAAATAAACAACAACATGAAATTCAACATGTCTATTTGGAGAAAGCGGTACAACTAAGAACCGATTTACAAAAATGACAGGGGGAATTCGAATGAAAGTAAAAGAGCAATTATTGTCGCTCAAAGCGTATGTGCCAGGAAGAAATATTGAAGAAGTAAAGAGACAATATGGACTATCTAAAATTGTGAAACTAGCGTCAAATGAAAATCCATTTGGATGTTCAAAACGTGTAGATGAAGCGCTGGCGTCGTTAGCTGGGCAATATGCGCTCTATCCGGACGGCGGGGCGTATGCTCTTCGTGAAAAATTAGCAGTACATCTTCATGTGAAAGGAGAACAAATTTTATTTGGTAGCGGCTTAGATGAAGTAATTCAAATGATTAGCCGTGCTCTTTTACAAGAAGGAACAAATGTTGTCATGGCAAAGCCGACATTTTCACAATATCGTCATCATGCCGTAATTGAAAAAGCGGAAATACGTGAAGTGCCTTTAAAAGATGGTACACATGATTTAGAGGCAATGCTTGCACAAGTTGATGAGCATACACGAATTGTATGGATTTGTAACCCAAATAATCCGACCGGAACATATGTAGCAGAAAAACAATTACTTTCATTCTTAGAGGCAGTTCCGAAAACAACACTTGTTATTATGGATGAAGCATACTATGAGTATGCTGGAGCGCGAGATTATCCGCAAACATTACCATTTCTAGAGAAATATGAAAATCTTATGGTATTGCGCACATTTTCAAAAGCATACGGATTAGCGTCATTTCGCATTGGTTATGCAGTCGGAAATGAAAAGTTAATGCGTTCGTTAGAAATTGCTAGATTACCATTTAATACGTCATTGATTGCACAGGTAGTTGCGCAAGCTGCTATTGAAGATCAAGCGTTTTTACAAGAGTGTGTGAGAGTGAATAACGAGGGAATGCAGCAATATTATGATTTTTGTGAGAAGTATCAAGTATTTTATTATCCATCACAGACGAATTTTATCTTTTTAGAACTTGGACTTCCAGGTGATGAGGTTTTTGAAAGATTATTGCAAACAGGATACATCGTTCGTTCTGGTGGCCTGCTTGGTTTACCGAATGGTATTCGTATTACGATTGGAACGAAAGAAGAGAATGCCGAAATTATTGCAGTGCTTACTGAACTCATAGAAAAAAACGTGAGAAAAGAAGAGACATATTCATAAAAAAGAAACGGCTCCATGACTAGGAGTCGTTTCTTTCATCTTATTTGCGAAAAGAAGAAAGAAAGAAGTAGAATAAAGAGAGAATACATAGTTGAATATTAACGAGGTGATAGAGGTGAAACGATTAACAAAGATTAAAAATGGATTAAACGGGACGATTTTTATTCCTGGAGATAAGTCCATTTCGCATCGTGCTGTAATGTTTGGGGCGATTGCAGAAGGGGTAACAAAGATTACAAATTTTCTTCAAGGCGAAGATTGCTTAAGTACAATTGCTTGTTTTCAAAAGTTAGGTGTCACGATTGAACAAAATGGTACCGATGTCACTGTATATGGAAAAGGATTACAAGGATTAGTAGAACCAAAAGAAGTATTAGATGTTGGAAATTCAGGAACGACAATTCGGTTAATGCTTGGTATACTCGCAAATGTACCATTTCATTGTACAGTTATTGGAGATGATTCAATTGGAAAACGTCCGATGAAACGTGTTACAGAACCTCTTCGTCAAATGGGTGCGAAAATTGATGGGAGAGAAGGTGGGCAGTTTACGCCCCTGTCGATTAGAGGAGGGAATATAGAAGGTATACATTATTCTTCTCCGGTAGCAAGTGCGCAGGTGAAATCAGCTGTTCTCCTTGCAGGACTGCAAGGGGAAGGTGTGACAACTGTGACAGAACCATTACAATCTCGTGATCATACAGAGCGTATGCTACGTGCGTTTAATTGCGATGTTACTGTTGACGGATTAAATGTATCATTACAAGGTGGACAAAAGCTCTCTAGCGTAAATATTGAGGTGCCAGGAGACATCTCTTCTGCTGCCTTTTTCTTAGCGGCAGGTGCAATTGTATCAAATAGTAAAATTGTACTGAAAAATGTAGGGTTAAATCCAACAAGAACTGGGATTCTTGATGTACTATCCCAAATGGGGGCCAATTTATCCATAGATAATATTCGAAATGAAGAGTTTGAACCATGTGGTGATATTACAGTTGAAACTTCACAGCTAAGAGGGATAGAGATTGGTGGTACGCTCATCCCAAGACTCATTGATGAAATTCCAATTATAGCATTGTTAGCAACGCAAGCTGAAGGGATAACGGTAATTAAGGATGCAGAAGAATTAAAAGTAAAAGAAACGAATCGCATTGATACGGTTGTGAATGAATTGAAAAAATTAGGAGCAAATATTGAAGCGACAGAAGATGGTATGATTGTCCGTGGTAAAATGCAATTACATGGAAATATGGTAAATAGTTATGGAGATCATCGCATTGGTATGATGTTAGGCATTGCAGCCTGTATAGCAGATGGAGAAGTTATCATAGAAAATAGTGAAGCGGTAGCTGTGTCGTATCCAAACTTCTTTCAACAGTTATACATGCTGCAAAGCTAAAAGAATCTTTTCCTTTTTGAGAAGGTTCTTTTCTTCATCGTGACGGTTGATTACATAGAAGCAGTTGTTTATTATGAAATTTACTAAGTATTTATAAAAAGGAGCAAGTTATGCAAAAGTTTGAGCAAGCTGTTACATATATTGAAAACGGAGAAGTGGAGAAAGGATTACAACTATTAGCAGAACAAGTAAAACAAAGTACAGATGAAGAAAAGTATGATATTGCTCGTTATTACTATACGCTAGGATTTGTAGATCAAGCGTTAGAAATAGCAGAAGATTTACATTTGTTATATCCGGAAGAAAGTGAGTTCACACTATTTTTAGCAGAGTTATATATTGATTTAGATAAAGAAGATGAAGCCATTGAAGTACTTCATGATATTCCAGAGAATGATGAATTATATGTGCAATCTCTATTACTTGCATCTGATTTATATCAAATGCAAGGTTTTGACGAAGTAGCAGAACAAAAATTATTAAAAGCGAAAGCAATGATGCCGGATGAACCAGTGGTTGCTTTTGGACTTGGGGAATTATATAGCAGTAAAGGTGAAGATAGTAAAGCAATTCCATATTATGAATCATTACTTCCAGAGCATAAAGTAATGGGCGGTGTTGTTGTTGCGCTTCGCTTGGCTGAAAATTTAAGTGCACTTGGACAATGGGCTGAGGCGATTTCTTATTATGAGGAAGGTTTAGAAGAGCAGAAGGATATACATTCTTTATTTGGATTTGCATTTACGCTCTATCAAGGAGAACAGTACCAAAGAGCAATCGCTATGTGGGAAGAATTAAAAGAGTTAGATCCAGAATATGCATCTTTATATATGTATTTGGCAAAATGCTATGAAAAAGAAGGGATGCTTCAAGAAAGTTATGAAACGCTTCAAGAAGGAATAAAAATTGACGAATTATCGATACCGTTTTATGTGGAGTTTGCTAATATAGCGGCGAAACTAGGAAACAGAAATGAAGCGGAAGCTGCGCTGAAAAAAGCATTAGAGCTTGATCCTTCACATTTAGGGGCCACATTAAAGTATTCATACATCTTAAAAGAAGAAGAAAGATATGAAGAGATTATTGCTGTTGTAGAAAAAGCCATTGATAATGGAGAGACAGATATGCAATTAGTTTGGGATATTGCTTATGCGAAAAAACAATTAGAATTGTATTCAGATGCATTAAAACATTACCAAAGCGCATATACTTCTTTTAAGAATCATCCAGACTTCTTAGAGGAGTACGGCTACTTCCTGTTAGAAGAAGGGTTGCGAAAAGAGGCGAAAGAAGTATTTACACGTTTACTACAACTAGATCCAACACAAACTCATATTGAAGAATTATTATATAATTTAGAAGATTTTTCTTAAGTTGGAAGGAAACTGATTACTGCTTCTTGAATGTAAAAAAGAAAAAAGAAGGGCAGAGGAGGGATTAAGCGCGATGAATACCCCTGTTTCTGTGAACGAAAAGAAAGATTTCGTAAAATGGTTTTTAAATAATTATCAACTGAAACAGCGAGAATGTGTTTGGATTTTAAATTATTTAATGAGTCATGATCAAATAATGGATAAGGTGCATTTTGTAGAGCATGCGAAATATTGTCCACGTGGTCTGGTGATGTCCGCAAATTGTGTGAAAGATTTACCGTTTCATTTTTATAAACAAAATGTGATGACGACTGACGCGGAAAAATCCTTTCATGATATTCGTTTAAACAGAGATGAAGATATTTATATTCAGCTTAACTTTAAATCATCTTTTCAAAATGCGAATTATGTTGCGGTGTTAGAAGAGAATCCGTACTTACCGAAGAATATCGAAGTAAATGAAAAAGATCGTTTATTGGCAGAGCGATTTTTAGAGGAAAGTGTATATTCATTTCGGAAAGAACGACTTTTAAAATTAATTGACGAAGCACTTGATACTCAAGATGAAGAAGCATTCCGCAAGTTAACAGGTGAGTTAAAACGATTATAAATTTCTTTATAAGAGGGAATTTTGACAATTTTTAGACTACTCCAAAGAAAAGCCATCTTTTAAAGGTGGTTTTTCTTTTTTTACCTTTATCTGTATGGTTTAATAGAAATAAAGTGAACTATTTTGTAATCAGTTGAATCACATTGTTAGAGGAGTAGTGAAGGGAAAGGGGGCTATTGCGGATGAAATGGGCTGTAGCAGATGTAGAACAATATGAAAAAACAAGAGAATATATTGATACAGGAATTATACCACTTCTTTCAGTTTCGTTTGAAAAGGGGATGAAGACAGCTGCTGTAGAAGGAGAATTTATTTCTACTTTAACTAGAGAGCTAGAAAGGGAGTATAAAGGTAGAGTATTCTTATTACCATCATTTACGTATGTAGAAGGTGCACATGTAAGTGAACGTCAACGTCTATGCGATTGGACGAACTATTTAAAAGCGAAGGGTTTACGGCATATCGCGTTAATTACAAGTGATTTTTCTTGGAAAGAAATCGAATATGAGTTACCAGAACAATTATTTTGTTTACCTGCATTACCGTTAGACCAGCTTAGTGATCAAGCGAAAAGAGAAATAATTCATGCACAAATAAAAAATATTATGGAAATATTAACTGAAAAATGGGAAAATAAATAATTAATAGAAGTTTTGGATAATTAAGATTAGTATGATATTGACCGATGTAGTAGGGTATTATATCATGAGAGTGTCCTAGTCTTTATCTTTTATTTCAATTTTTCACGGGGGACAATTTCTGATAGAGGGGGGAAATTTTCGTGAGTGAGAGAGAACATAGGGTGTCAAGAAGACAGTTTTTAAACTACACTCTTACAGGTGTAGGAGGATTTATGGCGGCGGGGATTTTAATGCCAATGACGCGTTTTGCGCTTGACCCAGTTCTAAGGAAAGAAGCAGGGGGGGAAATGGTTGCGGTCGCGCAAGTGAAAGATATTACGGCTGAACCGAAACGCTTCGATTTTAAGGTAAAGCAAGTTGACGGTTGGTATAAATCAGAAGAACCAAAGTCAGCGTGGGTACACAAAGATGAAAGCGGAGACATTGTGGCATTCTCCCCAATTTGTAAGCATTTAGGATGTACAGTAAACTGGAATTCGGACAAGGCACATCCAAATCAATTTTATTGCCCGTGTCACGGGGGGCGTTATACGAAAGATGGAAAGAACATAAAGGGAACACCGCCGCTTGCGCCGCTTGATGTGTATGAGTCAAAGGTGAAAGATGGAACGCTTTATTTAGGTAAAGCGAAGCCACAAGGGGGGGCAAAGTAGATGTTAAATAAAATTTATGATTGGGTAGATGAACGGCTTGATATTACGCCCTTGTGGCGCGATATTGCAGACCATGAAGTGCCGGAACATGTAAACCCAGCGCATCACTTTTCTGCCTTTGTTTACTGCTTTGGAGGTCTTACATTTTTTATAACTGTTATTCAAATTTTATCAGGAATGTTTTTGACAATGTATTATGTACCAGATATTAAAAATGCGTGGGAATCTGTCTATTACCTACAAAATGAAGTGGCATATGGACAAATTGTTCGCGGTATGCATCACTGGGGAGCAAGTCTCGTTATCGTGATGATGTTTTTACATACACTTCGAGTTTTCTTTCAAGGTGCTTATAAAAAGCCTCGTGAATTAAACTGGATTGTCGGCGTTCTTATTTTCTTTGTTATGTTAGGATTAGGTTTTACAGGATATTTATTACCATGGGATATGAAGGCATTATTCGCAACAAAAGTAGGGATTCAAATTGCAGAACAAACACCACTTATTGGACCCTATGTAAAAACGTTGCTTGCCGGCCACTCCGAAATTGTCGGTGCCCAAACATTAACTCGCTTCTTTGCTATTCACGTATTCTTCTTGCCAGCTGCACTTCTAGGATTAATGGCAGTTCACTTCATCATGATTCGCAAACAAGGTATTTCTGGTCCACTATAAGATTATTAAACTTAAAGAATATAATTAAAGGAGGGAGACTATGCATCGCGGCAAAGGGATGAAGTTTGTCGGAGATTCGCGGGTACCTGCTGTTAGAAAACCGAATATTCCAAAAGATTACTCGGAGTATCCTGGGAAAACAGAAGCATTTTGGCCAAACTTTTTATTAAAAGAGTGGATGGTTGGTGCCGTCTTTTTAATTGGCTATCTTTGTTTGACAGTGGCGCATCCATCGCCATTAGAAAGAATTGCAGATCCTACAGATACAGGATATATACCACTTCCAGACTGGTATTTCTTATTTCTGTATCAATTGCTTAAGTATTCTTATGCATCTGGTCCGTATACGGTCATTGGTGCATTTATTATGCCGGGTATCGCATTTGGCGCATTATTACTTGCTCCATTTCTTGACCGGGGGCCAGAACGAGGTCCGTTTAAACGTCCAGTTGCAACAGGATTTATGCTGTTAGCGTTGGCATCTATCGTTTTTCTAACATGGGAATCTGTTGCCACGCATGATTGGGCAGCGGCGAAAAAGCAAGGTGCAATTGTAAAAACGGTACAAGTTGATAAAAATGATGACGGTTATAAAATTATGCAAAAAAATACATGTTTAACATGTCACGGTGAAAACTTGCAAGGGGGAGCAGCTGCACCAGCATTGCAAAACTTGACGTTAAAGCCAGAAGAAATTGCGAAAATTGCAAAAGAGGGAAAAGGTGCAATGCCAAAAGGCGTTTTTAAAGGAACGGATGAAGAGATGAAGAAATTATCGGAATTTATCGAGAAATACAATAAAAAATAAAGTGAAACCTCCATTAGTGGGGGGGCATCCCACTAATGATAGAAAGCTTGCCCAATCGGGATAAATGAGAGCTGACTACAACTTTGTAGTCAGTTTTTCTATTTTACGCAGGGAATTTGCTATAATAAAGTGAAACCTCTATCAGTGCGAGGCTACTCTTCCGTTAATGGTAGCACAATGCATTCTTGTTACGGTTCATGGATTATAGAGATGTTCATTTTTGGAAAGTTGAGGTATGTCTATTTGGTATATATATATTTGTTATTAAGACAACGTTCCTTTCTATGGCTTTTGCTCATTATTAATATTTTAGGAACAATTTATGGGTATATTTGGTATAAAAATCAGTTGGTAGAAACACCGGCTATTTTTTGGCCGTTTGTTCCAGATAGTCCAACAGCAAGTTTGTTTTTTGTTTTTGTATTAATTGCGTTTATAAAAAAGAAAAATTGGGGTTTAATGGAAGTGTTAGCAGTTGTCACATTAGTCAAATATGGGATTTGGGCCGTTGTAGTAAATGTATTAACTCTTATTGTAACGGGGTATATTGGAATAGAAGGATATATACTTATTGTTTTTCATATGGCAATGGCTGTACAAGGGCTTTTATACGCACCATTTTATCGAATGAAATATTGGCATTTTATCATTGCAGTTATTTGGACATTACATAATGATGTTGTCGATTATGTATGGGGACAAATGCCGAAATACAGTGTTATGTATATGTATGATCGCCAAATTGGCTATTTTACATTTTGGCTTAGTATCGTTGTTTTGACTACTACATACTATTTTTGTCTAAGAGAGAAAAGATTAACGCTTTCTTTATAAGGCGAAACTTCCATCAGGGAGGGGATTCATCCCCCATTGATGGAAAGCCCGACTAATCGGGCTATAACGGGCAGTTATCTCGCACCTAGATTTTTCATTTTTGGGGTCTTACTGTCCACGAATAGCGGGATAAATATAAATAAGGAATGGGGCAGAGGAATGAATTCACATAGCATATATTCGAAAATTTGGAATGGGACCTTAGTATGTATTGTTCCTTTTTGTATTGCTTTTAGTATTTTCTCAATTGCAGTTATGTGTGTTGTATATGGGAAAGGGATTTATTACGTAGAGATTGACATGTTAAATATACCGCAAATGGCAAATATGACAAAAGAAGCAATTATTCAAAATTATGATGCGCTTATTAGTTACCTTTCTCCTTTTTATAATAAACCATTACATTTCCCAACTTTAGAAATGTCTGAGAAGGGAAGAATTCATTTTGTTGATGTGAAAAATATTCTTGTTGCAATTCAATATGCTATGTATATAGGTATTTGTATATCTTTTATTGGGGGAGTTTATCTAATACGAAAACAAAGGGAAAAGTTTTTGTTCTATGCAGCGATTCATACAATTGTCTTCCCGATTGTACTCATACTCCCAATCTCAATCAATTTTGAAAAGAGTTTTGTATTTTTTCATGAACTTCTTTTTCAAAACGATTATTGGTTGTTTGACCCAGAGACTGATCCTATTATTCGTATGTTGCCAGAACAATTCTTTATGCATGCAGCCTGTATAATTTTATTACTAATTCTATTTGGGAGTGCTTGTTGTTATAGTTTATATCGTTTTTTTATGAAAAAGAGAGGAGTGTATACAGGAATTCGTAACGCCACAACGGAAAAGTAAACGTTCACTTTAATTGGGAGCGGTTCAAGGTCTATTCTTGTCCACTAGTTCATATATTGTACTAGAAGCTATAGGGGGGACAAGAATGAAAAAAGTATTAGCTGGAATTATAGCGTTTATGTTTATATTGTTTCCTATTCGGATATATGCAGCTACCTGGAATGAGTTAACGGGGTTGTTAGATGACTCACTCCAATTTGTAAAACAAGAAGAATATGACAAAGCGACACAACTATTAACGCATTTTTCTCAGCAATTTTTAAATGCTGAGAAAAAAAAGAAAATAGAACCGGAGCATATTCGTGTGATTTCTCTTGCTTATGATAAAGCATTGCAATCATTAGAAGGTCAAGGGATTAATAAACAAATAAAAATAGATGATGTGATCGCACTTCGTCTTGTGTTGGATGCAGAAGTGTCGAAATATCAGCCGCTTTGGATGGAACGAGAAGAAAATGTGATGAGTGCATTTGGGAAAATTGAAAATGCACTGCAAAAGGAAGAACATGACCGTTTTCAACAAGCATTAAACGTATTTTTGCATGAATTTGATATTGTTTATCCAAGTTTAATGATTGATTTGCCTGAAGAAGAGTTGCAACGTGTGAATTCTCATTTGTCGTACTTAGATGAATTTCGTTATATGATGATCCAAAATAAGAGCGGACAAACACAAGTGAAAATTATAAAAGATGATTTGAAAAAAATTTTTCGTACAGCGAAAAAGGATGAAGTAGATTCTTCACTCATATGGTTTATGACTGTAACTGGTGGCATTATTATTTTTACATTAACGTATGTTGGCTGGAGAAAATATAAAGGAGAAAAAGATAAACAAAAAAGTACGTTGCATTCCAAAAATAGATAAGTCTGTTTTTCAAACGAAGTGAAAAATAGAAACGATGTTGTAAGGTTTCTTTGTTGACAATATGATGGGAAGAAAATAAAATGGTTATTACTATTAACAAAAATTTATGGGAGGTTCATGATGGGTTTCTATTTAATTTACTTTGCTATCATCATGATCATACCGATGTATGCACAGTCTAGAGTACGCAGCGCATATAGTAAATACTCACAAGTGTATTCAACTTCTGGTATGACAGGAGCAGAAGTGGCTCGTAAGATTTTAGATGAGAATGGTTTGTACAATATAGCGGTAGAAGAAACGCCAGGACATTTATCTGACCATTATGACCCAAGATCGAAAACAGTTCGTTTATCACCAGATAACTATTATGGTCATTCTGTAGCAGGGACAGCGGTAGCTGCACACGAAGTTGGACATGCGATTCAAGATGCAAAAGATTATAACTTTATGCGTTTCCGTCATTCACTTGTTCCTGTTGCAAATTTTGGTTCAAATATGTCATGGGTTTTCATTATGATCGGTATGTTTGCGCATATGGCAAACTTATTGTTCTTAGGGATTATCCTAATGGCAGCAGGTGTGTTATTCCAACTTATTACATTGCCAGTTGAATTTGATGCATCAAAACGTGCAATGCAGCAAATTGAAACACTTGGAATTGTATCAACGGATGAATATGGACAAGCTCGTAAAGTATTAAATGCAGCAGCTCTTACGTACGTCGCAGCAGCGGCCGTAGCGGTATTTGAATTACTTCGTCTTGTATTAATTTATACAGGAATGCAACGTAACGATGATTAAAGACTATTGATTTTGATAGTCTTTTTTCTTTTGTCCCGTCACCTAGTATAAAACATAGTATTGAATTACCATATGAACAAGTCCAGTTAGTTAGTATGAAAGTACTAACAAGAGATGAATTCCAGTATATTCGAGAATACGGTGCTGGAGGAAGATAACAATTAGCGGAGAAATGTAAGGAAACGGGTAGTTATCATGTTACTTTCAAAGACAGAATATCGCTTGTTTAATTCGAGTTTTAGGAAGTAGGTTCCATGTTTATAGACATTTCATAGTATTAAAAGAATCGGGTTTCAATCAAAATAAACCGTGCAGGAGGTGATAAACATGAAATATCCAGAGGGATTGGTAGAGCAAGCGAGAGAGCGAATGTCTCCCTATCCTGTTGAAGGCTTTGTGTATGGACAAGGGCCGCAAAATCCAAAAATGATGCTCGTAGGAGAAGCGCCAGGCGAAACAGAAATTCATAACGGGATACCTTTTAGCGGAAGAGCCGGTAAACAGCTTATAGATTTTCTTAAGCGAATTGGTGTAACAAGGGAAGAAGTATACATTACGAGTGCAGTACGTAGTCGTCCGTATAAATGGGGTGAGAAACGAGAACGGAACGGAGAAATTGTGAAGCGTAAGTACAACCGTACGCCAAATCAGCAGGAAATACTTGCTCATGCTCTCGTTTTAGATTACGAAATTGAACATATTCAAGCACCTATTATTGTTACGCTAGGAAACATTGCCCTTAAACGTTTAGTTGGTTCAGACAAAAAGGTGTCAGAGGTGCACGGTCAATTGTTTATTCAACCTGTTCGGCGACTAGCAAATTCTAATAGCACAACCTATACTTGGACAGAGAAAGCCTATCCTATTTTTCCGACGTTTCATCCCGCTTCCATTTTTTATAATCGCAGTTTATTGGATTTAATTCATGAGGATTTAGAGAAATTAAGGGAGCATATTTAGGTCAACTTAGCCACGACTTAAACGCTAACACGTTTGAAGTGGTGGCTTAAAAAAGGCCCTGACCGCTCCTATGCACGGCCAAAGGCTCTGGTCCACCCCGAAAAGAAAGGTTTTTTATATTCTTTTTAAAAATTTGTATAGTTAATTATGTAACGGATTTTTGTTCTCATCAAGCGTAAATCCTTCCCCAACAACATCATGCACATCACTTACAGCAACGAAGGCATGAGGATCAACAGATGTAATAATACTTTTTAGTTTTACAATTTCATTTTTCGCAACGACGCAATATAAAACGTGTCGTTCCATTTTTGTGTATGTACCGATTCCTTTTAAGAAAGTTGCTCCGCGGTCCATCTCTGATAAAATTTTTTCGGCAATCTCATCATTTTTCTCAGATATAATTGTTGCTCCTTTTGCAGCATAGGCACCTTCTTGCATAAAATCAATGACTTTAGCCCCAATAAAGACAGCAACTAATGTATACATTCCTTCTCGGTATGATAAATATGTAAGGATTGATAAGATAATGACAACGGCATCAAACATAAACATCGTTTTTCCCATACTCCAGCCGATATATTTATGAGCTAATCGTGCAATAATATCAACACCGCCAGTTGTGCCGCCATACTTGAAAATAATCCCTAATCCTACCCCGATAAATAAACCAGCAAACAATGCGGCAAGTGTCATATCGTTTTGTAAGTTCAAATGTAAATTAAACGCATCATAACGCTGGAAAACCCAAAGAAATAATGAAACGCTAAATGTTCCGATTAATGTATAAAAAAATGTCGTACGACCAAGCATTTTCCAACCGATAAAAAAGATTGGTATATTTAAAAGTAAGTTTGTATAGGAAGGATCCAGTGAAAATAGAAAGTAAAGTAGTAATGTAATCCCAGTAAAACCACCTTCTGCTAGATGGTTTTCAATATTAATATTAACGATGCCAAATGAGAAAATAGCGGAACCAACTAGAATAAAAAGAATGTTTCGAATTTTTAAATTTAGTTTCATGCGAATCCCCCTAGTATGTAGTGATAATCTTAGCTTGTCCTTATGGATAGTATACGTAATATATAGAAAAATTGGCAAGAAAACTTCACACGGAGAAAGAGGAAACGGTCCCTTCAAGATTAGATGGGAATCGGTATCCTCAAAAACATGATAAATAAGCGATAACATTTGTCAAATCGCTATGAATTGGCTAACATGATAATGGAAGGATTTGAGGTGAATAACATGGAACAAAAAACAATGAAAGATATGCAAAAGGAAGTAGATGCATATATTGGTCAATTTAAAGAAGGATACTTTAGTCCGCTTGCGATGCTAGCTCGTTTGACAGAAGAGATGGGAGAGCTTGCAAGGGAAATTAATCATTATTATGGTGAAAAGCCAAAGAAAAGTACAGAAAAAGAGCGTACAATTGAAGAAGAACTTGGTGATGTGTTATTTGTGATGATCTGTATGGCAAATAGCTTAAACATTGATTTAGAAACAGCTCATAATATAGTTATGGAGAAATTTAATACGCGTGATAAAGATCGCTGGACACGTAAAGATGAGGGAGAGAAAGAATAATGAAAGAAATTAAAGTAATTATTGCAGGGCCGAGAGGACGCATGGGGCAAGAGGCGGTACTTCTTATGGAAAGAACACCGCATTTCAATTTAGTTGCTGCTGTTGATTATAAACATGGTGGAAAGAAAATTTCTGACATTGCTGGATTACCTAACATAGATGCTCCAATTTATACAGATTTACATACTTGTTTAGATGAAGTAGAAGCGGATGTTTTACTAGATTTAACAACACCAGAAATCGGAAAAAAACATGTAACTCTTGCAGTAGAACGAGGAGTTCGTTCTGTTATCGGAACAACAGGTTTTACAGAAGAAGAATTACAACAATTAACAGAAACGGCAAAGGAAAAACAAGTTGGTACAATTATTGCACCAAACTTTGCAGTTGGAGCTGTTTTA
>NZ_JAQOTJ010000009.1:19517-19737 GCF_028401955.1 Bacillus sp. BP-3 | reverse complement strand
AAAATTAGATGCTCCGTCTGGTACAGCTGTGAAAACAGTGGATTTAATTCGTCAAAATCGTGAGTCAAAACAACAAGGGCATCCAGATGAAACAGAACAATTAGTAGGTGCACGCGGTGCAAATGTTGATGGTATTCATATTCATAGCGTACGTTTACCAGGATTAATTGCACATCAAGAAGTACTATTTGGCGGAGATGGACAAATGTTAACAATTCGT
>NZ_JAQOTJ010000009.1:19109-19413 GCF_028401955.1 Bacillus sp. BP-3 | reverse complement strand
CTAAAGGGGAAAAATGAAGATGAAGATTGCCTTAATTGCCCATGATAAAAAGAAAAATGATATGGTCTCATTTGCGTACGCATACCAGCCTATTTTAGAAAGGCATATGTTGTTTGCAACAGGAACGACAGGTCTTCGAATTATGGAGGCGACAGGTATGTCTGTGACAAGATACCAATCTGGTCCACTTGGTGGAGATCAGGAAATTGGTGCAATGATTGCAAAAAATGACTTAGATATGGTGATCTTCTTCCGTGATCCGTTGACATCACAGCCACATGAACCTGATGTGAATGCACTTCTT
>NZ_JAQOTJ010000009.1:0-19066 GCF_028401955.1 Bacillus sp. BP-3 | reverse complement strand
CAAGTGCGGAGCTTTTAATGCATGCATTAGAGCGTGGTGATTTAGATTATCGAAAGCTACGAAAACGAGGGGAATAACATGAACGGATTACATATATTAGCTTTTGGTGCCCATGCCGATGACGTTGAAATCGGCATGGCAGGCACGATTTCAAAATATACAAAACAAGGATATGAAGTAGGGATTTGTGATTTAACAGAGGCGAATCTTTCTTCTAATGGAACAGTAGAGCTGCGAAAACAGGAAGCAATGAAAGCAGCTGATATACTTGGTGTCCAAAAGCGTATGAACCTAGCGATGCCAGACCGAGGCCTCTATATGAAGGAAGAGTATATTCAAGAGATCGTGAAAATCATCCGTACATATAAACCGCAACTTGTATTCGTGCCATTTTATGAGGATCGTCATCCGGATCATGCGAATTGCGCTAAACTTGTAGAAGAAGCCATTTTCTCAGCGGGGATTCGTAAATATATGCCGGAATTTCCACCGCATCGTGTACAATCACTCTATTTCTACATGATTAATGGTTTTCATAAACCAGATTTTTGTATTGATATTAGTTCTTCTATTTCTGATAAGGTTGCTGCGTTAGAGGCGTATGAAAGTCAATTTACTAAAGGACCAAGCGGTGTTATGACTCCATTGACAGAAGGATATGTAGAGACAGTTGTAGCGCGGGAAAAAATGTTTGGAAAAGAAGTTGGCGTGATGTATGCAGAAGGGTTTATGAGCAATAGGCCAATTCTATTAAATCAAGATTTAATAGGGGGAGTAAAATGAAATTAAAAATAGGGATTACATGTTATCCTTCTGTTGGCGGTTCTGGAGTGGTTGGAACGGAATTAGGGAAGTTGTTGGCAGAGCGTGGACATGAAATCCACTTTATTACATCAGGATTGCCATTTCGTTTAAATAAAGTATATCCGAATATTTATTTTCATGAAGTAACAGTGAATCAATATTCTGTTTTCCAATACCCTCCGTATGACTTGGCGTTAGCAAGTAAAATGGCAGAAGTAGCGCAGAGAGAAAAGTTAGATATATTGCATGTACATTATGCAATTCCACATGCGGTTTGTGCATATTTGGCAAAGCAAATGATTGGAGAGAATATTAAAATTGTCACGACATTGCACGGAACAGATATCACAGTACTCGGGTCCGATCCTTCTTTAAATAATTTAATTCGTTTTGGAATTGAGCAATCGGATGTTGTGACGGCTGTATCACATTCACTTATTGAAGAAACGTACGAATTAATAAAAACAAAAAAAGAAATTCAAACAGTTTATAATTTTATTGATGAGCGTGTGTATTTTCAGCGCGATATGTCACAGTTAAGAAAAGAATATGGTATACAAGAAGACGAAAAAGTATTAATTCATATTTCGAACTTTCGTAAAGTAAAACGTGTTCAGGATATCGTGAAATCATTTGCCCTTATTGTAAAACAAGTAAAAGCAAAACTATTACTCGTTGGTGATGGTCCTGAGTTTTGTACGATTGTACAGCTTGTAAAGCATTTAGATATTGAGAATCAGGTCTTATTTTTAGGAAAACAAGATAATGTAGCAGAGCTTTTGACGATGAGTGATCTCATGCTTCTATTGTCTGAAAAAGAAAGCTTTGGACTCGTATTACTTGAGGCAATGGCGTGTGGTGTCCCTTGTATTGGTACACGTACTGGCGGGATTCCCGAAGTCATTCAACATGGAGAAACGGGATACATATGTGAAGTAGGAGATATAGAATGCGTCTCGCAGCAAGCAGTGCAGCTTCTTCAAGATGATACATTACATGCTAAAATGGCCGAGCGTTCTATCCAAGTGGCGTATGAACAATTTGGCTCAGAAATGATTGTTTCACAATATGAAGCAATTTATTATGACATACTAAGGGATGACAAACATGCAACGATTTAAACGAGCAGCTTCAATTATTAAGACGTTAACAGAGAACGGCTTTAAAGCTTATTTTGTAGGTGGGAGCGTGCGCGATTATATTATTGGTAGACCAATTGGTGATATCGATATTGCAACATCGGCCCTGCCGGAAGAGGTAATGCGTCTATTTCCGCGTCACGTTCCTGTTGGAATTGAACACGGGACGGTTATTGTTTTACAAGAAGATATTCCATATGAAGTAACGACATTTCGAACAGAAGGCGATTATGAAGATTTCAGGCGTCCTAGCAGCGTACAATTTGTTCGTTCATTAGATGAAGATTTACAGCGCCGTGATTTTACAATGAATTCAATTGCGATGAAAGAAACGGGAGAAATAGTTGATTTATTTGGTGGTCAAGAAGCGATTGTGAAGAAGGAAATTGCAACTGTTGGAAATCCAGCCGACCGCTTTCAAGAAGATGCCCTTCGAATGATGCGTGGTATTCGTTTTGTTAGTACACTAGGTTTTACCGTAGAAGAGGGAACGAAACAAGCTATTATAGAATATGGACATTTACTAGAACATATCGCAATTGAAAGAATTGCAGTTGAGTTTGAAAAGTTACTTGTTGGTACACATTGTGCAAAAGCACTTCAGTTATTGGAAGAAACCAAATTATATGAGTATTTACCTTATTTACAAATGTGCGGGGAGTATATTTCAAAAGCAGCAAATTATGATTGGACCTTTTTCAAAAGCGATACGGAGTCGTGGGCGTTCTTTTTATATTGCATGAGAGAGGAACATCCATCTGTTTTTTTACGACAATGGAAATTCTCGAATAAAAAAATTAAAGAGATTGTATCCGTAATATTATATGTAAAAGCACGAGAAAAACAAGAGTGGGATGCGTTTTTATTATATAAAGCTGGGAAAGATGTTGCCGTTATGGCAGAGCGTGTATACGAAGGAATCATGAATACATATTTACATTCGAATGTTAGGCATGTAGAGAAGCTATATGATGATTTACCAATTTGTAATCGTCAAGAGTTGCAAATCAGTGGCAGCGATTTATTATCGTGGTCAAAGGAAGAAGCAGGACCGTGGGTTGCTAATGCACTGCAGAACATTGAAGAAGAAGTTGTATACGGACGACTAAAAAATGAGAAAGAGTGTATAAAGGAGTGGCTGCTTAGATGCAATCTGCTATAAGAAAACAGTTATTGCAAATCTTTTCTGAAGCTAATGGCGAATTTTTATCGGGTCAAACGATTAGTGAAAAGCTTGGATGCTCAAGAACAGCTGTGTGGAAGCATATGGAGGTCCTTAGAGAAGAAGGATATGAGCTAGAAGCTGTACGACGCCTAGGTTATCGTATTGCCAGTAAACCAGACAAAGTAACGGCAAATGAAATTCAACTTGGTTTACAAACAGAGTTTTTAGGCCGAACGGTATACTTTGAAGAATCGGTAACATCTACACAGCAGATCGCAGCTCGGCTTGCTTATGAAGAAGCAGCTGAGGGAACTGTTATTGTTGCAGAGGAGCAAACAGCAGGACGTGGCCGATTGAGTAGAAAGTGGTACTCACCAAAAGGGACAGGAATTTGGATGAGCATTATTTTGCGCCCAACAGTTCCGATTCATCAAGCACCGCAATTAACATTATTAGCCGCTGTTAGCGTAGCACAGGCCATTGAAAAATGCACAAATCTTTCCGTTGGCATTAAATGGCCGAATGATATTTTAATTAATGGGAAGAAAGTAGTTGGCATTTTAACAGAAATGCAAGCAGATCCTGATAAAATTAATGCTGTTATTATTGGAATTGGTATTAATGTGAATCAAAAGCAAGAGCATTTTGCTGAAGATATCCAGCACATAGCTACTTCTTTAGCAATTGAATCTGGAAAAACGATCGTACGGGCTGAACTGATGCAGCAAATCTTTTTGCAGATGGAAAAGCTATATAAAGAGTATTTAGAACGAGGTTTTTCAGTGATTAAGCTTCTTTGGGAAAGCTACGCTGTGAGTATTGGAAAAGAAATTACAGCGCGTATGATGACAAATACAATTACGGGAATTGCAAAGGGAATTACGGCTGATGGTGTTCTTATACTTGAAGATCATGATGGGGTTGTACATCATATTCATTCCGCTGATATTGAAGTAAAGTGAAACGTTTAGCAGTTATTTTTCACTTCTTTGTTTAAAAAAGTGAAGGGCTATTGTATATGGAAAATGATTTTCTTTTTTAGAAAAGTATAGCAATTATGTTTTGCTATTTGTTATAATAAGGGCGAATATGGGCAGTATCAATTGGAACTGCACCGCTATGTGAGAAAATCAAAATAAACATGTGGTTCTGCCTTGATCCAAAATAGGACTGGGACAGAGGGATGAATATTGCCGAATGATACTACCCTTCTGCCTTTTTACGGTCAGAAGGGTTTTTTATATGTTTTTTCATCCGGCCATCTCCTCTCTCCAGATAAAGGAGGAGAAATTCGTGAAAACTGTGACGGATTTTTTGAAAATGAAAGAACAAAATGAGCCGATTGCGATGGTAACTGCGTATGATTATCCATCCGCAAAGTTTGCTGAAGAAGCAGAAGTTGATATGATTTTAGTTGGAGACTCGCTTGGAATGGTTGTCCTCGGCTATGATTCAACAATTCCTGTAACTGTCGATGATATGATTCATCATACAAAAGCAGTGCGCCGCGGTGCGAAAAATACATTCGTTGTAACGGATATGCCATTTATGTCTTATCACGTTTCACTACAAGAAACGATGCATAATGCACGCCGCATTATTCAAGAAAGCGGTGCGCATGCTGTAAAAGTTGAAGGAGCAGATGAAGTTGTATCAATCATTCGTTTCCTTACGAATGCAGGTATTCCAGTTGTAGCTCATCTTGGATTAACTCCGCAATCTGTCGGTGTGCTAGGTGGCTACAAAGTGCAAGGGAAAGATGCAGAAAGTGCAAAACAATTGCTTGAAGATGCGAAAAAGTGTGAAGAGGCGGGAGCAATTGCACTTGTATTAGAGTGTGTACCGATGCAATTAGCGGAACTTGTAACAAAGCAATTGTTGATTCCGACTATCGGTATTGGCGCTGGGAATCAAACAGATGGTCAAGTTCTTGTTTATCACGATCTGATTACGTATGGCGTTAATCGTGTTCCAAAATTTGTGAAGCAATATACGTCTGTGCAAGAAGAAATCGTAAGAGGGATTGGACAATATGTTCATGAAGTGAAGCAGAAACAATTTCCAGAGAAAGCACATTCGTTTACGATGAAAGAAGAAGAATGCTTAGCGTTATACGGAGGAAAACAGTAATGAATATTATTACAACCGTGCAAGAGATGCAACAAATCGCAAGTGAGCTTCGTGCAAGTGGAAAAAAGGTTGGATTCGTTCCAACGATGGGGTATTTGCATGAAGGGCATTTGACGTTACTGAGACAAGCGAAAAAAGAAAATGATATTGTCATGTTAAGTATATTTGTAAATCCGTTGCAATTTGGGCCGAATGAAGATTTAGAGCGTTATCCGCGCGATATTGAGCGTGATGAGCGCTTAGCACGTGAAGTGGAAGTAGATTATTTATTTTACCCAAGTGTCGAAGAAATGTATCCAGCGGAGCGAACAACGAATATTGAAGTGATAAAGCGCACGAATGTTTTATGTGGAAAGCAGCGCCCTGGTCATTTTGAAGGTGTTGTAACGGTACTCATGAAACTTTTCAATATTACAATGCCAAATCGTGCGTATTTTGGGATGAAAGATGCACAACAAGTAGCAGTTATAGATGGGTTTGTTAGTGATTATAATTTTCCTGTTACAATTGTACCAGTTGACATTGTAAGGGAAGAAGACGGATTGGCACGTAGTTCTCGTAACGTTTATTTATCTGAACGAGAACGTCAAGAAGCACCGCATTTATATAAAAGTTTATGTATGGCAAAAGAGCAAATTATTAAAGGAGAACGTAGTCCAGAAAAGATTACGAACTATATTACAGAATATATTGAAACGAACACAAATGGTCTTGTTGACTATGCCGATCTATATGCTTATCCAAACTTAACACAGGTTGAGCAAATAAGCGGGCAAATCATTATTGCAATTGCTGTAAAGTTTGAAAATGCACGACTAATAGATAATATTACATTTACGGTTTAATAAGGGGGAGCAACTATGTTTCGCACAATGATGAGAGCGAAGTTACATCGCGGTACAGTAACAGAAGCAAACTTAAATTATGTAGGAAGCATTACAATTGATGAAGATTTAATGGATGCAGTAGGGATTGTCGAAAATGAGAAAGTACAAATTGTGAACAATAATAATGGTGCACGTTTAGAAACATATGTTATAAAAGGAGAACGCGGTACCGGAGTCATTTGTTTAAATGGAGCAGCTGCTCGTCTTGTTCAACCAGGGGATAAAGTGATTATTATTTGTTACGGACTTGTTTCAGAAGAAAAGGTACTAACACACATCCCGAAAATTGCTGTTTTAGATGATAATAATCAAATTGTGGAAATGCTTGGAGCGGAAAAAGCAGGCACGATTTTATAATGGATAAGAAAAGCTATCTCTGAAAAAAGAGATAGCTTTTCTTATAGGAAAGGAAAATCATTTCATTTTTCGTATCTTTCCATTAAGATGAGGGAAAACGTGGTATAGTAACACTATAGAAATTTTGTTGCGCAAAGGTAAGAAATTGAGGTGTCATACATGAGTAAGCGTTATGTCGTAGTCGATTTAGAAACGACAGGGAATGCCTGGAAAGATGGGAAAGATAAAATCACTCAAATTGCAGCAGTTGTTGTAGAGGATGGGGAAATTCTTGAGATTTTCTCTTCTTTTGTAAACCCTGAACGGGACATTCCACCATTTATTACAGAATTGACGGGGATTGATGAAACACTTGTGAAACAAGCTCCGTTATTCCGAGATGTGGCGCCGATGATTATTGAACTATTACAAGGTGCGTACTTCGTTGCGCATAACGTTCATTTCGATTGGAATTTTTTGAAAGAAGAATTACGGCAAGCTGGATTCTCAGAAGTAACATGTTCGAAAATTGATACAGTTGAACTGGCGCATATTTTATTGCCAACAGCTGATAGTTATAAATTACGTGATTTAGCTAAAAGATATGGCTTTGACCATGATCAGCCTCATCGTGCTGACAGTGATGCAATGGTAACAGCAGAGATATTTTTGCAATTACTTTCTAAAATGGAAAGATTGCCACTCGTTACGTTGCAAGCGTTATATGAGCTAAGTGATATGTTTCAAAGTAACATTGGAGATGTTATGTCTGCATGTATTTTAAATAAAATGATGCATGGAACAGATGATGAGAAGCAATATGATATATACCGAAATATTGCCTTAAGTAAACGCAATTATACATTACAAATTGGAGAGGATTCTCCTACTGATTTTTCTTCTTTTTTAACGGAAACGATGCAGTCTTTAGGGGAAATAATGCCTTCTTTTGAAAATAGAGAAGGACAGAAAATTATGATAAACGAGGTTTACGAAGCGCTTCGAGATTCCCGTTTTTCGTTAATTGAAGCGGGAACAGGTACGGGGAAAACATTAGCATATTTACTCCCTAGTATTTTTTATGCGAAAGAAAAAGAACAGCCGGTCGTTATAAGTACACAAACTGTGCAGCTGCAGCAACAAATTTTAGCAAAAGAAATCCCACTACTGAAAACAATACTTCCGTTTCCATTTGAAGTAGCAATGTTAAAAGGAAGAAAGCATTATTTGTGTTTACATAAATTTGAGCATGCATTGGGAGAAATTGAAAACAATTATGATAATGCATTGACGAAAGCGAAAATTTTAGTCTGGCTCCTTGATACAGAATCAGGGGATCGAGATGAGTTGAACATTCCTGCTGGCGGGAAGCTATTGTGGGAACGAATTTGCAGTGATGCACAGAGTCCGAGTCGGATGCAGAGCGCCTGGTTTAGCCGCTGCTTTTATCAACGTGCCAAAAACAAAGCATTATTTGCAGATGTTGTAGTCACAAATCATACTTTGTTATTTCAGGATTTTGTAAGTGAAGAACCATTGCTTGCTTCATGTGAACATATTATCTTTGATGAAGCTCACCATCTTGAAGAAACGGCAAGTAGAGCGCTAGGAGAGCAGTTTTCTTGTATGTATTTTCAACTCGTATTATCACGATTTGGTACGCTTGAAACATCTAATGTATTAGCTAAAGTGTATGATATGATGAAGCAATCACAAATTGCTGTACGTTCTACGTTTCAAACAATTAGCTATATGTTGAAAGAAATAAAATTTGATGCAGATGAATTATTTCAAATGCTGCGTACTTTTATATTTCAAAAAACAAAGCAGGAACACGTGCTTGGAAATATACCGCTTATTTATCGTTATGATGTAAATAAAGAAAGAGGCAAGCTTTGGCGTAGTATTGTGGAATTAACGGATCGTTTTGTCCACCAGTTAGGACGGGTGCTTACATTATTAGAAAAACAATGTGAAATGTTGCAAAAACAAGGTGAATGGGAACGGCATATGGTTACGGGAGAATTTGTGCATCTTACTGAATTTCTTTCTAAAATGATCCAATCGTTACGGATGCTTATTTTAGAAGAAACGAGTCATGTGACATGGATGGAAGCTGAAACGAAAGGAACAATTCATTCAACTATTTTATACGCACAGCCGGTTAATATCAGTGACCTATTTGCTGATCAATTTTTGGCACGTAAACGAAGTGTTATTTTTACTTCAGCGACTTTAACGGTAAATGATACGTTTGATTATATAGAAGCGGAGCTTGGTTTAGAAGATTTTACACCAAATACAGTAACCATCCCATCACCATTTCATTATGAAGAGAAAGTAAAGTTAATGGTTTCAACAGATGTTCCGCATATTAAACATGTAAGTGAAGAAGAGTATATCAGAGCGGTTTCGAAGCATATTATAAAAATTGCGAAAGCTACAAATGGTCGAATGCTTGTTTTATTTACATCATATGAAATGTTAAAAGAAGTATATGAGGTATTAAAGAAGAACGATGAGTTAGAAGAATTCCTTTTATTAACACAAAGTGTTCATAATCGTAGTCGGAGCCGAATGATTCGAAAGTTTCAAGAGTTTGAAAAGGCGATTCTATTAGGGACGAGCAGTTTTTGGGAAGGGATTGACATACCAGGAGAAGCATTAAGTTGTCTTGTTATCGTGCGTCTTCCATTCACATCACCGCATCAGCCGATGATGCAAGCGAAAGGTGAACGATTAAAAGAAAAGGGAGAAGATCCATTTACACAGCTTGCTCTGCCGCAAGCCATTCTTCGCTTTAAACAAGGGTTCGGACGCCTTATTCGTACAACGGCGGATACAGGTACAGTGTTTGTGCTAGATCGTCGTCTTACTGCATCTTTTTATGGAAAACGATTTCTCCAATCGATTCCAACCGTCCCATTATATGAAGGACCATTAGATGATTTAATAAAAAAAATGAAATAATAGTTTACGCCTGAAGCAAACTTGCTTCAGGCGTAACATGTGGGTAGGAGGAATTTTTATTTTTTCTTACATTAAAGATAGAAATACATCGGTTTTCGACTTCAAACCTTTTTTTGGAGAACATGTCCTGCTATAATAGATGGGTGATGAAGCAGGGGTTGGAAAGAATGTACCCTTATTGTAACCGCAATGCGTTCTTTTATAATTAGAAATTTTGTGTAACGGAGGAGTTTTCATGGAGAAGAAAATTGAAGTATTATCAACGACGCGTCTGACGTACTCGTCTGATTTATATAAGGTTGTTGATAGTTTAAATCGAACATTAAAAGAGAAAGATCTGATGTTCGGATTAGCATTAGACGAAAATGAAAAAGAGACAGCAATTTTTACGATTTACAGAACGTAGTGATACAATGAAAAAGTGGATCTTAACAATTTTTATTGTAATCGTTGCAGTTGTTTTATACGGGGGCCACATTTATAATACGACTATGGAGAAAAAAGTCCCGAAAGAATCGAAAACAGTTGAGATTGCAAAGGAAAAAGCAAAGCTCACAAACGTAACAAAAGTCGATTATTATAATGGACAAACTCCATATGAAGTTGTACAAGGTGTGAATGAAAAAGGAGAACAATATATCGTTTGGGTGCCTGAGAAAAAAGGAGATATTCTAGTGCAAAAGGCGAGCGAAGGTATCTCTGAAAAAGAAGCATTGCAAATTGTTGCGAAAGAACGAAAGCCAAAACAATTGGTGAAAGCAAAATTAGGCGCTGAAAACAATGTTCCATTATGGGAAGTTACATATATTGATGATGAAAATCGTTATACTTACTATTATCTTGCCTTTCAAGATGGTAAGTTTTTGAAACGATATAGTATTGAAAAATAAGTGCAGGGGGAACTCAGGATGAAATTAGCAAAGCGAGTAGCTGCTCTAACACCATCTACAACGTTAGAAATTACAGCAAAGGCACAAGCGTTAAAAGCAGAAGGATATGATGTGATTGGCTTAGGAGCAGGAGAGCCTGACTTTAATACGCCAGATCATATTATAGAGGCTGCTTATAAAGCAATGTTAGAAGGTTATACGAAATATACACCAACTGGTGGATTAGCTGCGCTAAAACAAGAAATTATCAAAAAATTCGAGCGTGACCAAGGCATATCTTATGAACCATCTCAAATTATTGTTTGTAACGGTGCAAAACACGCTTTATATACGTTATTTCAAGTGTTACTTGATGAAGGTGATGAAGTTATTATTCCAACGCCGTATTGGGTAAGCTATCCAGAACAAGTGAAGCTTGCAGGCGGAGAGCCAGTATATGTAGATGGTTTGGAAGAAAATCATTACAAAATTACATCAGAGCAATTACGTCAAGTCATTACAGAGAAAACGAAAGCTGTCATTATTAATTCACCTAGCAACCCAACAGGGATGATTTATAGTAAAGAAGAGCTTGATCAGCTTGGACAAGTATGTTTAGAGCATGACATTTTAATCGTTTCTGATGAAATTTATGAGAAATTAATTTATGGCGATGCAGAGTATACATCAATTGCTGAGCTTTCTCACGAATTACAAGAACAGACGCTTATTATTAACGGTGTATCAAAATCGCATTCGATGACAGGATGGCGTATTGGCTATGCAGCAGGCAATAAAGAGCTCATTAAAGCGATGACAAACTTAGCGAGTCACAGTACGTCAAACCCTACTTCAATTGCACAATACGGAACGATTGCTGCTTATGCTGGAGATCAACAGCCTGTAGAAATCATGCGCAGAGCATTTGAAGAGCGATTAAATATCGTATATGATAAGTTAATTCAAATTCCTGGGTTCTCTTGTATTAAACCGCAAGGAGCGTTCTATTTGTTCCCAAATGTAAAAGAAGCAGTCGCATTAGCTGGTTATGAAACGGTTGATGAATGGGCAAAAGCATTGTTAGAAGAAGAAAAAGTTGCCCTTGTTCCAGGAACGGGATTTGGAGCGCCAAACAACGTTCGTTTATCGTATGCGACTTCACTTGAGCAGTTAGAGAAAGCGTTAGAACGTATTCATAGATTTATGAAGAATAAAATGAAAGGCTAAGCACAGTTCTTTCATCCTTACTTCTACAAACTGTTTTTAATTAGACGGTTCAAATGATACCTCCCTATATGAAAGGGAGGTTTTTTTTGACGAATTGTGCCAAAAAGAAATGTGAAAAGGTGTGTTATACTAGAAAGCGAGGTGTTTGAGTATGAAGAAGAAAATCATGTTAGAGTGGTTTGAACAAGGTAGTATTGCGATTCCAAAATTATTAATGATGCATTACAAAAAACTCGGTTTAAATGAAATTGAGTTTATGGTACTGCTGCATGTGCACACATTTTTAGAATCAGGAAACTCTTTCCCGACTCCAGGAGAAATTGCAGAGCGGATGACGATTACACAAACAAAGTGTATGGAGATTATTCAGAAGTTAATTCAAAAAGGGTTTTTAGCGTTAGAGGGAGGCCGGAAACCTGCGGCAATGATTTGTGAAAGTTACTCACTACAGCCTCTTTGGGAAAAAATATTACATTTTTTAATGAGTGAAAACATTGAAGAGGAAGAGCGCGAGCAAAAGCAATTACAAATAAATTTATATACAGTATTTGAACATGAATTTGGTAGACCTTTATCTCCATTTGAGTGTGAGACGTTAGCGATGTGGCAAGATCAAGATCATCACGACCCACTTTTAATTCAAGCTGCTCTTCGTGAAGCCGTTATGAGCGGAAAACTGAACTTCCGTTATATTGATCGTATATTGTTTGAATGGAAGAAAAACGGAATTAAAACGGTCGATCAAGCACAAAATCAAGGCAGGAAATTTAGAGAAAGTCAACAGCGGAATCAGCACGCATCACGCCAAGAAACGAAGTATACTGGAAAAGTGCCATTTTATAATTGGCTAGAGCAGTAATGGTAGGAGGAAATAATGCTAAATAAAACACAAATTAGACATTGTCTTGATGTAATGGGAGAGATGTACCCAGAAGCGCATTGTGAACTGAATCATGACAACGCATTTGAACTTGTTATTGCGGTTGCGCTATCTGCACAGTGCACAGATGTTCTTGTCAATAAAGTAACAAAAGGTTTATTTCAGAAATATAAAAAACCAGAAGATTATTTAAAGGTGTCTTTAGAAGAATTACAGCAAGATATTCGTTCTATTGGTTTGTATAGAAATAAGGCGAAAAATATTCAAAAGTTATGTCGTATGCTTATTGATGAATATGATGGAGAGGTGCCGCAAGATCGAGATGAATTAACGAAGCTACCAGGTGTAGGACGAAAAACAGCAAACGTTGTTGTTTCTGTTGCATTTGGCATTCCAGCTATTGCAGTTGATACGCATGTAGAGCGTGTTAGTAAACGACTTGCCTTTTGTAAATGGAAAGATTCTGTATTAGAAGTAGAAAAGACATTAATGAAGAAAGTACCGATAGAAGAGTGGGGAGTAACACATCACCGCATGATTTTCTTTGGTCGCTATCACTGCAAGGCACAGCGTCCGCAGTGTGAGGAATGCAAGTTATTAGAGTTATGCCGTGAAGGTAAGAAACGTATGAAGGGAAAGGAAAAGAAATGAAGCAAGTACTTGAAATACCGAATGACTTTCGCTGCCCCCCTTTCTTTGAAGACAGGGCTGTCATCGAATACAACGCAGAGAAATCATTTGGAGAGCTTTTAGGGGAGATGTACTTTTTCTTTGATATTGAGCAGGGATATAAGCCATGGAATGCGATAGAAGTGAGCATTCCTACTGTATTAGGCTTATGGAAAGAGCAAAAAGAAGAGATTTCTATGTTATTTCGAAATCGAAACAAAAAAGAAGCGAAAGAGCCGATGGTACGATTTGCAGGGCATCTTTTATCTATTTTACACTGGATGAATGGAACACCTGTTACAAATTTACAAAATATGAGTGAACAAATAGACAGACTTGAGAAAAAACCTGTTAACTTTTTAGAACGGTTTTCTTTCATAATGAATAAGCCAAATCATTATCATTCCTTCATTCAGCTTACACAGTTGTATGAAGAAATAGAAAAGTTATATGTAAAAGTACTTATTATGCAAAAGAAGCCATTTTCTCGGTAGAGAAAATGGCTTCTTTTTTATTAATGTGTAGCTGGTGGATTCGGGTTCGGGTTCGGGTTCGGAGGATTTGGAGTGGTTCCTCCGCCCGGTGTGGTATTTCCGTTATTTTGATTTTGATTTTGATTCTGATTCTGTTTATCTTCTTCAGCTTTCTTTTTCGCATCTTCTTCAGCTTTTTTCTTAGCGTCATCTTCAGCTTTCTTAGCGTCATCTTCGGCTTTTTTCCTAGCGTCATCTTCAGCCTTTTTCTTAGCTGTGTCTTCCTCAGCTTTTTTCTTCGAATCATCACCGCCAGGTACTACATACGTTATTGTTGCTGGAGCACTAGTACCACCAGTCTTTTTCGCAACAAGTGAGATAGTATAAGTAGCACCAGGTTTGACACCGCTAATTGTTGCGCTTGTACCGCTTATTTGTGGACTGCCGCTAGATCCGTCACTACCTTTATAGCTTACAGAATAAGATACGTCTGAATCGTCTGAAGCAGACCAGCTTAAAGCAATGGATTGCGATGCAGCATCATAAGATGCATTTAATTTTGGTGCATCTACATTGACTTTTGGAACATCATCTTTTTTCGCACCTTTAACATACAGTTCATCACCGATGCGTTCTACACTACTTGGCATTTCAAAACGAGATGTATCACTTCCAAATTCACTCATCATCGCCTTAAACATGCGCTGTGCGATAGGTGATGTATTTTTGTCAATATAGCCTTCACTTGGTTTGTCATACCCTATCCATACAGCCATCGTATATTGTGGTGTAAAACCTGCAAACCAACAATCAGGACTTGCAGAATCAGGGAAATCGTATTTCCTAAGGTCCTCTGCAGAATAGTTTGTTGTTCCTGTTTTACCAGCAACGTCTAATGAAGGAATATTTGCCGCTTTACCAGTACCAGTACTAGATTTTACAACACTACGCATCATATCAGTAACCATGTATGCTGTATAATCCTTCATCACTCGTTTTCCTTTTGGAGTAAAGTTTACTTCTTTCCCATCTGGATAGACAACTTTTGTGACGAAATGTGGTTTATGATATATACCACCACTTCCGTAAGCTGCATATGCTCCTGCAACTGTGAGTGGAGAAGCTCCATTACTACCAATTGCTGATGATTCTACAGCGCCATCTTTTCCAAATGTAAAACCAAGTCCTTCAGCGAAAGCTTGTGCTTTATCTCGTCCGACTTCATTCGCGATTTTTACAGCTGGAACGTTTCGTGATTGCGCTAATGCTTCACGCATAGACATTGTACCTTTATGACCGTTGTCAAAATTTCTTACTTCTCGTTTTCGGTCTGTTTCATAATAGTATGTTGAGTCATCAACTTGGTGATACGTAGACCATTGTTTGTATTCAACAGCAGGGCCGTAGTCAAAAATCGGCTTCATTGTTGAACCAACTTGGCGCGTTGTCGTATCAACAGCTATATTATGTCCTTTAAATGTTGCTTTATTTTCACCGCGCCCGCTACCGAGTGCACGGACTGCGCCTGTTTCAGTATCCATAAATGTGAATGCACCCTGGAATTTTTCATCAGGATAGTTAATGATCTCTTCAGTATTCAACATTTTATCCGCAAAATCTTGAGCTTTTGTATCTAATGTTAGATAGATATTAAGACCGTCAGAACCAATGTTTACATCTTTATCTGCTGCTTCGATTTCTTTTACAGCAGCATCTAAAAATGCTTGATATGGCATTTGCGTTGCTTCTTGAGATGGTTTAATACCTTCTGTTACTGGAATTTTCTTTGCATCGTCCATCTCTTGCTTTGTAATATAGCCATGTCTGTTCATTAAATATAATACCGTGTCACGTCGTTCTGTTGCAGCTTTCACATTTTGTGGCTTCGTAGGATCATATTTATTAGGACCTTGTGGTAATCCTGCAAGCAATGCTGCTTCGTTTAATTTTAAATCTTTTAAATCTTTTCCGTAATAATTTTGCGCAGCAGTTGCAATTCCGTATGAGCGGTTACCTAAGTTAATTTTGTTTAAGTACATTTCTAGAATTTCATGTTTTGAATATTGCTGCTCTAGTTTGTAAGCTAAATACCATTCTTGTACTTTACGTTTCGTTGTTTTTTGCATCGTCAAGAAATAGTTTTTAATAACCTGTTGTGTAATGGTACTACCACCTTGAGAACCAAAACCGCCTGTTACGTTTTCGAAGATGGCTTTCGTCGTACGCTTAACATCAATCCCATTGTGCTCGTAAAAGCGTGAATCTTCTGTAGCTATGAAGGCATTTTCTACTACTTTTGGAATTTGATCATATGTGACATTCGTTCGCTTCTCAGCGCCGTATTCATATAAGAACTTTCCGTCTTTATCATAAAACTTTGTTGATAATGGATTGACAAGTTTTGCTTTATCTAGTTTTGGAGCATCTTTTACCATAACAAAGAAAGCAGAAACTCCAGCTACTAGTGTCACAATGCCGATTAATAAGCAAGCGATTAGAAATTTACGTAGAAAAGAACTTTTTTTCTTTGGTTTCTCTTTTTTAGGCTGTTCTTGCTTCTGTTTTTGAACTTGTTTTCGTTCTTCACGAGAACGATAATTTTCTGACATTATACTTTCTCCTACCTTTCATTTTCTCCCCAAAAAGTCGAAAAATGAGCCTTATTGTTGACTCTATCACGAAAAATAAAGTGTGTCTAGTGTGCGAATATAATCAATGCGAGGATGATAACCGCATTGTAATAAGTATCCATATTCTTTTATTTCTTCTTTTGTAATGGATTTCCGTCCGCCATCTTCTTGTCGATTCCAAAACGTAATGATATGTTTGGCTTCCAATAAATAAAATTCATCGTAAAGAGTAAATTTAATAATAACGAATGCAATTCCGCTATGAGCTAATACTTCCTTCATATGATTGATTTGATGAAGATGGAAGTTTTGCAAAGGAAAACTCGTTTTATTTCTCGTCTCTTTCGCTTCAAAATCAATGTACATGCCTTTGTATACACCGTTGTAATCAGTTGTAGAAGGTTGTTTAAAGTACGCTTCTTTAATTACGGCAGCGCTTCGTTTTGGATAATCGACCTTTACGATTTGAAGAGGGGTCGGCTTTTTATGCACACAAGCAATATTGTGAGTTAAATAGTATTGATTTGTTTCATTCAGCTCTTCTTCAAGGGACATCCCTCTGTTACTATAAGTATGTTTACTTATAGATGACAGGTTATGAGTTGGCTGAGTCTGAGTATACTTTCTTCCGTTTGGGTAACGAATGGTCATAATTTGTCCACTCCAGATTGCATAGAATTACTTACAAAGGTGATTATATCAAAAAAAATAAAAAATAGGCTATTTTTTTAGATAGATACGAGGTGAGAACATTGTGTTTGCACAAAGTGAATATGAAAAAATAAGAAAAAAAAGGAAAAGTTATTTATATACGAATGAAGAAAAAGAGCTTATAAATTATATTCAGCAACAAACGATTCTTGCGAATGCTGATAACATTTCGCGTACGCATGCTTACAAAGAATATTACGAGCGTAATAAAGAAATTCGTTGGTCATTTTTAGCTAGTATGGTGTCTCGAAATGCAGGTTGGAATATGACAGATTTAGAAGGAAAATATTATCCGAAAGTTTTATCTAAGGAGATGCGGAAACAATTATTTCTTACATATGAACGTGCGAATTGGCTTATTTTTTTAGATGCGTATCCACAGTTACTGTTGTATGAATATAGTAAACGAATGAAAAAGCCATTGTTTCATTTATTACAAATGTTTTCCGTTTCGGTATTCATGGAAGGGGAATGGTCTCGTTTTTGGCAGCAAAAAAAAGAAGAACGACTTATGACAGCTCTTATTATTAATGAACAATGTGTCATTCAAGAACCTGTAATTGAGCATCCTTTTTATCAAAAGCATATTTTTCAAACATTAATGTTCAAATTTCAAGAGTTATTTCATTTTAGTGCAGTAATATTTCCGACAATAACTGGGGAATTATACGGTTTTTCTGTACATCAATTTGAAACGTTAACAAAGAGAATTGAATTAGGAAAACGATTAGCATGGTTGTTATTTCATCCAACTTATAAGGAGTTATTTCATACATTTTCTTCTCAAACAGTTCACACGGGTTCAAGATTTGATTATGAACAATATTTTATTTTATCTAAGGAACAAAATACACCGCAGCTTCGGGAGGTATTTTCTGTTGTTTCCCATCACCGCAAGGTAGAAAATGATTGGTTTCAGACAGGAGTGGATGTAGAAAAGCTGTTTTTATTTGAAGAACCGAAAGAAGAAGTTGAAATGACAGAATGGTTTTTAGAAAAACAGAAGCAATTACATTTCTTTGCCTCATTAAATAGCCTTTTTTAACTGGAGATAGAAGAGCGAGTGTAAAAAGTCTTAATAAAATAAAGAATTTCATATTCGTGATATAATAAAAAAACCCGCTTTGTAGAAAGCGGGAGTTAAACCAACTGTAAGAGCCCGATTAGTTCAACTAGCCTTTCATGGGAAAGGTTAGTTGAACCTTATGTCGCAGGGAAATTTGGACCGTCTAATTTTGGATTCCCTGTTTCTGGTTTGTTTTGCTTGTTTTGAGGTTGTTTTTTCTTGTTTTCATTTTTGTTTTTAGCCAATGTCGACACCTCCCTTTCGTATTGTTGCCACTTTCATAAACTTCATACAAAAAATCACTTTCTTTGCCGAATTACAACTAGTTTTGTCAAGCATGCAGGAGCAAAAATAGAACTGTCGAATTAACATGACAAAGAAAAAGCAAAGAGGGAGGCATGTTAAAGATGAAAATGGTTCAGAAAGAAGATGTAATGAAAAAGATGGATCAGATGTTAAATACTCTTGATTTGCTTGAAATGAACGTGTCGCTTAAGGTTGATCATGCACTTAAGGATAAAAGAGAATATGTCGTTAATAAAGTAGAGGTAATGGAAATGCATATGAAGCATATGGAAACGAAATTATTGAATCATGAAGAGAAAGGTAACTGGGTACAAACGTTTCAGATCGTAGCCGTTAGTATATAAGTAGGTGGAAATAGTGGAATATATAACATTGATTGAATCAACAAAGAAACTAATTGAGTATAACGAGGAAACAATTATAAAAAAAAGAGAAAGTGAAGAATGTGATTTCGACTTTTATCATGATATAAAGCCATTCGTATCTGTAGTGGATCAAAACTTAGAAGAGTGGAAACAACTTGCTTTGGAGTGGTTGCAGCGTACAAAGCCTAAATACATACATGTACAGCAAATTGAACAAGTATGTACAAATTTACAAAATAATTCTTTACAGTGCTTTGCAAGGAAAATGAATGGAAAACGTTTTTTTGAAACGCATCAAGCAATTCATTATACATTACAAAATATTTTAGAACAATGTAAGTAATAAGAGGGGAAATCCCCTCTTCAGGCTGTGGAGAAAGTATTCTCCGCAGCCTGTTTTTGTGTCTGAACCTCTTTTTATCTGTCAACACTGATAAAA
>NZ_JAQOTJ010000008.1 GCF_028401955.1 Bacillus sp. BP-3 | reverse complement strand
GTCTTAGCGATTAAAATTTCTTGTTTTTTGTTTGGGTATATACGGAATTTATATGCTTTATTAACAATCATGACTTTGACCTCCTTATGTATATAATTTTAGAGGTGAAGACATAGAAAAACGAACAGTAGTATTACAATTCCCTAACATTCTTTTAGAATTACAAGTAGCACTCGGACAGTCGGACAATCAAGATGGTAAATAGCCATCTCTTGTCCGAAGGCGATTCATCCCCCGCCTACTCATTGGGATACGCCCTTCACATTCCTTGAGGTGGGAGTATTCTCCCCTATTTTAAATAAAATTAGCATTCAATTTATATAACGATTTTCCTACTGAAAAAGTTACGGGGATGATAGGAAAATTAATGTCAGGGAATTATAACCTTTAATACCACTCTAAAGGGGCTATTTAAAAATGAAAATAATGCTAATTATCTTACTCTCATTAGGAATTTTAAATTCTTCTTCGATACTTATTTTTGCTAACGAGAGCCAAAAAAACAGTCTAATGAAAATTGTTAAGGAGTTTAAACCGTCAAACTCGGTACTTGTAAGCCCTGAAAATCCTCCCTCTACACCACCAATTCAACTCTACGACTTCAACCACGATGGGCGGAAAGAAATAATCGTTACTTTTCAATTAAAAGAAAAAGATCAACCTTCTCAGTTTGGAGTAATGGTTTTAAAGAGAGAAAATAATAATTGGCAAAAAATTTGGGAGACAAAAACGCAAGGCGTAGGTTTGGATTTTTCAAGTCTAGTCGATATTACTGGTGATGGTATAAAAGAATATTTATTCGGTGTCACAATTGGTGCAGCAGCAGGAAATAAACTTGAAGTGTTCCAGTGGAATGATAACTCATTTAAAAAGATTGCCGAAGTCCCTTATCATAAGATGGATATTTTGAACGGAAACCAAAAGGTAGGTTTAGCAGTTTGGCAGTGGTATCTTGCTGATAGTTATCTTGTAGATACATTAAAATGGAATGGTAAAACATTGATTTTTAATGAAGGATTATATACTCAATACTATCCTATTATTGAAAAATTCTATACCAATAAAATTTCTGCAATGGATGCCTGGTTTTATTGGTACTGTCTCGCAGATGCTCAAATAAAAGCAAATTTATTAGAAGAAGCCTCTAAATCCATTCACAAAGGGCGTTTATTAGCAAAGCAATTATCGATGCCAGATGTAGTTCAAAATTTTAATGAATTAATTGACAAACTTGAAGAAAAGAAAAAACACTTTTCCAACTAAAAACTGAGAGGTGCAATTTGCACCTCTTATCTTTCCCCCTACTCATTACATAAAGCAACTACGCTAGAAAACGAGGCTCAAAAAGTTATTAAAAATTTTATTAAAACTCTAGAATCGAACAAAACAGATGATTTATTAAGATATATATTGTTTCTCCTTATAGTCAAGAACAAGTAAAGCAACACTTCATACGTTTAAGCAAGAATTCTTCAAAAACAGACCTTAAACACTTAACAGTTGTTGGAGATAATTTAGCTTTAGTTAAGTTAGAACAAGACTTTTATAGTCATTGTAGCTTTGAAATAAAGTTTAATCATTTTCTATCTGTGTCCCTCCAGAATCGCGCCTGATTGCCAAACAACATAAAAAACATATTTCTTTTTCAGCTTACTGTATATAGATATCATGCATTGAAAAATCAGTATATTATATCCTTTCTATTCTGTAATTAAGCGGTACTTCTTTAAGATATCCAATGTGATGTTTTTAGCTTTTGTACCCGTACTATCAATGTTTGTTACAAAGACATAAGAACGATTGTCTATTTTTATAAATCCAACAAACCAGCCTAATCCTAAATCAGACAATCTTGTCCCCGTTTTTCCGTAAAGTGTGTAGTAATCCCCTTCTTCTTGGATCATCATTCGCTTAACAGTTTTCATTACAGGTCTATCAAACGGAAGCTCTTCTTTATACAACTTCTCCATAAAATCAACTTGTTCAAGAGGACTAATTTTTAAAGTGCTGCTTAACCAGAAATGGTCGATTCCTCCACTAATATCCTCGTTTCCATACGAGATTTTTTGTATCCAATCATTCATACGTTGCTCTCCAATATCCCTAGCCATTTCCTGGTAATACCAAATAGCTGATTCACGCATAGCCGATCCAAGGGTATGGTCATGGTTCCATGTATCAAATTCACGTTTTACGCCATCCCATCGTTTTACATCATACTCATCTCGAACAGCCTTGACTTGTAAACCAATTAAGGCATTAGGGACCTTAAATGTAGATTCCGGAGTTTGTCTTGTGTTAGCTCTTTCCTGATTGTAGACAAAGGTTTCTCCAGTTTTAACATCACGCAATATAAACGTTCCATTATGATCAGAGAAATATTCAGCGACATCTAATTTTTTAACATTAAGTTTTTCTTTAGAAGTAACTTCTTTACTTAATGTTTGAGCTTCAGCTGTAAAACCTATTATCCCTGTAAACAGTATAAAAAAGAACAGATAAATCAATTTTCTCATTTCAGACACCTCATTAAATTATTTGACAGGTATATTCTATTGTTTAGATTCAGAAAATTCAATAACAAACAAGTGAGTGATAGCTATAATGATAAAATCAAAAAATTCATATCTCCCCCTGTTTTTAACATGTATTTACTTAGTGTGAAGTTTATATAATTCATCCTAACAGAAGTTCTCCATCAATAAACCCTTGGATGCCAAGAGAATTTAACTTAGCATAATTTATTCCCTTGATAAATAAGTGTTTGCGCACACTCAAGTACATTTGATGGTTGTATAAAAAGGCAAGGTTTTATGTGACCTCTTATTCACCTAAATGACCCGATTGCTGAATAAGAAACAATCCTGCATATCAATACAGGATTGTTGATTAAACTTTATTATAAACAATCAGACTTTTTTATGATTTATTGAACTTTATTTCAAAGCTACAGTTAGACAGAATCACATAAAAAATAAATATAGAGATACAAAATCAAAAAATGAAACAGTACAACTATTAAGTTAAGTCATTTTACTTGCTAAGCTCTCTTTGAGCTCTCATATAGCTTTCCATGATATTTTGATAACTAGGAAGATGTTTAGTAAGTAAAGCACCAAAGCCTTCAACGTCATTTCGCCAATCACGATGTAATTCTGCTGCAACACTAAACCAGTTCATTAATTGGACTCCTCCATGAGCCATACGCATAAGGGCAGCATCTGCAACTTGTTTACTAAAAGTCCCTGATGCATCAGTTACAACGAATACCTCATATCCTGCGTTTACAGCAGATAGTGCTGGGAACGCAACACAAACATCAGTTACAACCCCTGCGATAATTAGTTGCTTTTTACCTGTTACTTCAATGGCTTTAACGAATTCTTCATTATCCCATGCATTAATTTGTCCAGGCCGAGCTATTTTCGGTGCATCAGGAAAGAGCTCAACCAATTCTTGTATTAGTGGGCCGTTCGGGCCGTTTTCAAAGCTTGTTGTTAAAATGACTGGTAAATCAAAAAACTTAGCGGTATTAGCAAGAGCCAAAACATTGTTCTTAAATTCATCAACACCATAATCACGCACTAGGCTGGAAATAAGACCAGTTTGATGATCCACTAAAAGAACAGCGGCATCATTTTTGGAAAGACGAGAATAGAGATCAGACATTTTATAGTCCTCCTTAAACTAACGTAATAGAAGAAAATTCATATATTGGCAAATTCTTCTTAAATCTCATTCGCTTTTTACAATAATTTTCCTTTTATTGTTAAGTAATTAATTTATTTCTCAACAAAGATAGTCGATATGTATAAGGTTCAAAATGATTTATCCACCACAATTTTTATATTTTTATTTGTAATCCTGGTAGAAAACCCTCTTTTCATAGAAATCTGAACTTCAACTCACACCTCATCCTATTTCTTATGTGCTTATACCAAAGTTAGCTTGTTGTCCTCACAACTTTATACACCAAAAAATTTAAATTTTATATTTTTTTCGAAATCATGTTAAGATAATTATAAAAATTAAGATTAAGAGAGCTGAATTGAAACTAATCTACAAAAAATTATATTTAAGTACACATATTTAAATTAACAATAAAAAGGGAGAATACATATGCAATATTTTATTGGGATCGTACCTCCAGACGAATATAAAGAAAAAATAATTAAAGTTCAACATCAATGGGAGAATAATTTACTTGTCGATGTTGTTGAGCCACACATTACAGTAAAAGCTCAAGGTGGTTTAACTGCTGATTTAGAATGGATTGAAAAATTGAAAAAGGTTTGTGCAAGTTTTTTTGTGTTCAATGTCTCCCTAAATCCACCAAAATTTTTTGGTGAAAGTGTCCTATTCCTAAGTGTTACATCAGAAAAAATTTTTGAATTACATCAAAAAATTGTTAATGCGATTTCTCCTGATAATGAGTTGATAAAAAGATATATGGAACTAGATAATTATGTACCTCATTTAACAATGGGACAAACACATTGGGGGTTATCTAGTAAAGAATTAAAAAATATGGCTACAATAACTGAAAAAGAACTCAGCCCTTATCCTACATTTGAAGTGAACTTCATTAGGATATATCAAGAAAAAGAAACAAACAAATATGTAAACTATCTAGATATCCCTCTTAAAAAGCGTGCTCAAGTGTAAAGTATGAACTGTTTTCTTCATGATCATGAAGAAAACAGTTATTGTAAGTTACTACTGACTATATACTAAATTTCAATACAATTTCCCATATCTCTAGTACAGTAGAATATTTTAACGAAAACAACCATTTACGGCGAAACTTATAATTTCATTCATAGACGACCTTGAGGGCCTCTATCCTATATGCCGCTGCTAAACTGATCCTCAATAACCAGAATTAAGCCACACAGCATTTTATTTAATCATCTCAACAAATTTCTGAAGAGCAGCCGAAAAAAGTACATCTTTTCTCATAATAAAATAAGTCGGTACTTTGGAATACTTCTCATGTAAATCAGTCATAATTAAAGACTGTTCATGGTCTTTCAAAATTGATTTGACCATGACAGCAATGCCCATTCCAGCTTTCACACAACCGATGATTGCTTCAATCGTACCGAATTCTAATACACGCTTTGGATAAATACCTTCTTCTTTTAACCACCTTTCTACCCTATTCCGATAGTGACAACCGTTCCCAAATGCTAACATAGTGACTTTATCAAGCTCTTGCAAAGTATGTAAAGGCTGGTGACTAATAATCGTTAGTTCTTCCTCACAAAACCAAAGGGAAGTTAAATCTGGATGATGAACATCTTCAACAATGAATGCCCCTTCTAGTTTACGTTCAAGTACAAGTTGAGTTAGCTCAGTACTTGTATGAGTTTCTAATACTAATTCAACCTCAGGATAATTTTCATAATAGTTTTTTAGAAGCGGAGGTAAACGAACTGCAGCTGTAGAGTTGGTAGATCCAATCTTCAGCGTACCAAGAGGTTTAGATTGATTACTTTGTACCAATCTGATTGATTGCTCAGTTAGATCTAAAATTTTCCTAGCATATGTTAACAAAATCTCACCATTAGAATTTAAAGTAACTCCCTTTCCATTCCGATAAAATAAAGGAACCCCCAGCTCATCTTCTAGCTGTTTCATTTTCATAGTCACATTTGATTGAACATAGTTTAGTGATTTTGCTGCTCTCGATATACTTCCTTCTTCAGCTACCTTTATAAATACAGTCAAATCTTTAATATCCACATAACTCACCTCTTAAGATATCATTTTTTTTGATATCTTTTATCTTTATTGTTTATTTTACATGATACCTCTATATTCATACAATTAAAGCAAGAGGAGGTTATGATAAAAATGCAGAGACAACAAACTAAAAATGATTCCACTAGTTCTTACAAATGGATTATTTTATTAATTGCAACTATTTCACAAACATTTGCTACGTTTGTTACGTACGGGATTGGTCCTTTAGCTTCTTTATGGCAGCAAGTGCATCACCTATCTCAGTTTCAAACTGGGTTACTTGTATCAGCTGTAAATATTGGACCGATCTTCTCGATGCTGTTTTTCGGAAACTTAATGGATCGATATGGCGAAAGATGGATTGTAGGTGGAGGTTCTATCTTACTTGGAGTGAGTATGTTATTTGCCTATCCAGTCACAAATTACACATATGTAGTTGTTATTTTGCTATTTGTAGGAGTCTGGTATGGAACGGCACAACCTGGAGGTAGTAAGGCTATTGTAAAGTGGTTTCCTCCTCAGCGTAGAGGACTTGCGATGGGTGTCCGTCAAACTGGGATTCCGATTGGAGGTGCTTTAGCTTCTAGTACTCTCCCTTTCTTTTTTTATAATTATGGGTTATCTTCTGTCATCCTTGTGCAAGCGATTGCACCTATTTGTGGCGGCTTATTGTTCATCTTATTTTATCCTGATGATCATTCCCCTATTCAAAAGGCAGAAGCCGTTTCCTTCCTTACAAAATTAAAGAAGGTACAAAGAAACTCTTCTCTCTATCCTGCCTTTCTAACTGGAATAACAATGATGTCCCTACAAATGGTGCTCGTTGCCCATCTAATGAGTTATCTTACAAACGAAGTTCATACGAGTCTTCACCATGCTGGAACATTATTAAGTGTAGTATTGCTAGGTGGAATGATCGGGAGGGTTCTTTTAGCGTGGGCTAGTGATACTGTATGTAAAGGAAATCGTGTCACTCCCTTACAAATAACTATCGGTATCACTGTCTTATTGCTTCTTTGTATGAGCTATTTCATATCTTATATAACTTTTGGGTCACTTATAATCTTATACTTCTTTCTTGGTTTCTTTGCTATCGGGTGGTTTAGTTTATTTATCATTTTAGTATCAGAAAAATCAGATCCGCAGTTTATCGGTTTAACTGTAAGTTTTGCTTTAACATTAAATCAATTTGCTATTGTACTTGCACCTGCGTTGTTTGGTATACTTGTTGACTATTTACATAGCTATACTGCTCCATTCTGTATCTTAGCTTTTCTCATTGTTTTGAGTGGTATATGGTTAACCATTACCGAATATCGTAACAAACAATTACGTACTCAAAAATTCTTATCAGTTTAATAATTTTATTCTAAACATCTATATTGTAATTATTACATATCCTAGATCATCCTCTTTACTGGCTGATGCGATATGAAAACTTGAAGTACATGCTTGAACAAATGCCGAATGGTGACTTAAATAACCCAAGGATAATAGCAAAACTACTTCCATGGACTCCTTGATTTACCATCTACTTGTTTCGTTCCAAAATCAAAAACACAATAGAAAGATCCCTAGGATAGCTGACTTCACAATTCTATCCTAGGGCCCATGTATGAAATATTACTTACTGCTTACATTCGATTTAGTATTTAAAAAATTCACTTCAACCATATTTTTTGCCCTGGAAGATTTTATTTTAAAACTATCTATGTAGCTTTTTCAAATATCTTTAGATGAGTGAAAATCCTTGTCTATAAAGAAACCGCAATTTTCTCATCATCAACTTCATATTTTACTAAACAATCACTTTCCATGACTAGTTCTTTGGCAACTAAGTTACCTGTGACACGATCAACTATTTTTTTATAAATTTTATTTTGTCTGTATACTTGGCCATCTGCTTTTTTTACAAAACGATGATCTTCTTCAACGATAGAATACTTATATGGAGGATACTGAGATGCCTTAATTTCTCCGTAAATGTATTCTTCGTCAATATGTAGATTAACTTGATAAGAAATGTTTGAATTGTTTTTTAATTTGAGGTCAATAATACCATTCATCAAAGTGGCGCCTGTTCCAAATGGAATCACACGTCCATAGTCAGGGAATGGATCGAAACTATGACGATATCTTTCCACTGTTTCCAATTCTGTATGAAGAAACATCCAGTAGAGAAGATTCCCTAACTGACAGAGACCACCCCCTATTCCCTTTATCGCTTCACCATTCATTAGAATAATACCTTCTTTATATCCAGCCTTTTCACTGGAATTGCCAACAAGATGCCAAAATGAAAATGTTTCTCCCGGTTTAATTACAACCTGATTTATTTTGCAGATAGCTAGCTTTAGATTGGTGATTTTGTTATATTGCAACTGTATATCCGTATCACCTAACTTTCTAATAAGCAAAGATTTATGTTTATAAATCCTGTAAGGTAATGGATTTTGCTCAAATGCTTTTGAAAATATATGGCCTTCAAGATGATCACTTATTTTTTTAAACAGCCTACGTTGTCTGATTCTAATAGGAATTAAAAAAGGAAACCTTTGTGTTAATAATTTTCTTGCCATTAAGAGTTGAGCCCCTTTATATATTATTCATCTAACAAATTAAGTTATATTAATAGTATCATACCGATTGTATTTTTTTAACAATTAATATCTTACAACTTTTCACTTATCATCAGAAAAGTCAGATTCACAAGTCACCGGTTTAACCGTAATTTCCGCTTTAAACCGAACCATTTTCAATACGATATGATCTACAACATGTCTTACCTCAAAAGAATCGAAGTCGTTTTTGTCGAAAAATAATATAGATGCCTTTATGCAATCTAAACTACATGCATATTGTAGAAGAATGATGGAATAGGAGAAGGGATATGGAGCGAGCGTTAGAAATTTCAAAGTTTTGGATTCCAGAACCTAGTTTATCAATTACACCAATTAACCCAAAGATTGCTCTGACTACATATTTTTATAAATGATTAAAGAATTATGCCTGAGAAACTTCCTTTTAATACTTCTTTTTCAAGTTGATTCATACATGTAAACACCGCAGTAATTTTTGTACGATTTTTTTCATCCAGTTCAAATTGTTCAATAATTACATCACAACAGATCGTATCACCACTAAAAACCGGGCGAAAGAATTCAAAATCCATCTTATGAGCCAATACATTATAATCACTGCCAACTTTCGTAGGGAGTGTTGATGTTAAAAGTCCTTGTACAACAAATCGCCCTTGTTCATCTGGTGTCACATGATGAACACCTTCATCCTTTGATACCTTCGTAAATAATACAACATCTTCTTTTGTAAATGTTCGCTCAAAGGTGATTTTTTCGCCTACTTGTAATCCCATCAATATCCCTCCTCAAAAACATTTCATGATTCACTTAATTTCACTGTTCGAATACACAGTTAATTAATATCAGATTATTCTTACAATCGTTATACAGAGACATGATAAAAGAAGATACGAAATGTTAAAACCACCTTAATAAAGTTTAATCAAAAATATTTTGAGAATTCTTATTTAGCAAGAAACAAAAAGACACTATTTAAAATAAGGGTATCCGCAAAAAAACTAGAGTGTAGCTTGAATTAGATATTTAAATGCTTAAAAGGGGTTTTCCACGCGAAATTATTCGGAAAACCTCTTTTTGATTCAACAATTCAATATTTCTTTTAACATTTTAAAATTTTGTTGCTAAATATCTGGCGAACCCCATGTTATTTCATTAAAGCTACTGATTGCAGAAGACAAATCATATCCATACTCATTCATAAAATTTTTTCAGTTCCTTTAAAATAAAGTTTTCTCGGTGTATCCATCTATTCTGCTCACATTGGTTATCAATTTTTTGATTTTGATTAATTGCATTACTAAGCTTCACCAATGTGTCAGTAATTTAATTTATTCTAGTAAAATGCAGTTTACTACTCCTTAATATAAAAATACTTTATTTTTACAAATAATACTCAAACATTTTTGCAACCTTTTCTTTCATTTTTTCTTTTATAGATAATTGATTGACGTCAGAGGATGTTACTCGCTTTGAATTTTGTAAGTCTTCATTAATGACTGGCTTTATTTTCGAAATATAGACAGGGTCATGAATATAACAGTTCATTTCTTCATTTAAATGAAACGAGCGCGAATCAAAATTCACGGTCCCAACCATCAATACTTTTTCATCAATCAAAAATACTTTACCGTGTAACACTCCCTTTTTATAACCATATACTTCTATTCCCTGTTTTAATGCTTTTCGGATGTATGGATACGCCGCTTCTTTAACTAACAGTGCATCCGAATGAGGTGAGAACAGAATTTTGACACGGACTCCCCTCTTTCTTGCATCTACTAATGCGTTCCAAATAGTTCTGTCTTTTGGTATAAAATAAGGTGTTAATATAATGATGGAATCTTTCGCTTGTTGAAACAGCATTGCATAATCTTGTCCAAGTTTTTCTCCGCTATAATATGCAGTAAATCGATGCGAGGTTGCTCCCTTTTCCTTTATCGCACTGTGTATCGGAATCGGTTTCTCTGAATTTTTCTTCCAGTCTAACAAAAATTGGTGTTCTAGATCTTCAACTCCTTCTCCTCGTATTTGAAGGTGATAACCTCTCCAGTAACCAAGTTTTTCTTTTTCACCCAAATATTTCCTGTCGATGTTAAATCCGCCAATATACCCAACCTTTCCATCAATAACTGAAATACGACGGTGATTCCGATGATCCAAAGAAGAAGAAAGATAAGGGAAAGTAGGCTTATTGTAATACGTAAAATGCACTCCTTTTTTAACTAATAATTCTCTTTCCTTTTTCTTTAGTAAAATTCCACCTAGCCTGTCCACTGCATAGTATACTTCTACGCCTTCCTGACTTTTTTGCTTCAATAACTCTAAAAACTGATGACTTACTTTATCATCAGCAATAGAGAAAAAGTTAATATGCACGTAATATTTTGCTTTCTTTATATCTGAGAATAATTGATTGTTTAATTGTTTCCCGTCTGTATACATAGTAATATCACTTTGACGAATAGGGTATTGGCTAGGTTGCTGAACAAATCTCCCACTTTGTTCAGCTGCTGTTCTGTCAAATTCATCCCAAACAAACAAAACAAAACATACGACGATAAATACAAAAAGGAGTACCAGGAAAGTTTTCCCTATTTTTTTCAACATATCTAATCTCCTTTATTTATATATTATCGTTTTCTTTCTGTTAGTTTTTGTTATTGGAACAAAACTATTCCATATCCATCCGTGAAATTAATCTTTATAATATATAAATAAATTACGTTCTTACATGGTAGATTCTTCTTATGTATATTCTATTCACGTTAAGTTAACATCACATCACTTAACGGTATTTCATGTAGCTAGTAGCTAAAAAAAGCCTCCTTCGAATAATTAACTGTAAAATTTCTCATTCACATAACCCTAAAATTGGAAATCGTACTATGATAACAAAATAGGAATTCTATATTTTGAAGTACATTTACAAGGAGGAAATACTACATGACAGTAAGCACTAAACTTAAACAAACTATCGCTGGATTAAAGAGTGCTCAAGCATGCCTAGAAGGATTTGTTCTTGATACTGATAACCAGCAAGCAAAACAATTATATAAAGGTGCAGCACAACAAACTCAAAAAATTATTGAATCTTTAAACCCTCGTCTTCAGCAAATTGAACAAGAAGAGCCTCAGTACAAGTAATAGCATAATACCTTGCACATAGAATATCGTCCACGTGTAGTATATAAGGAGATTATTTCATGGTTTTTTTACAAATAATGGACAGGGGATATTTGACGCTTACAAAAATATTATAGAAAACGAAAAAGAACACATATTATACATATTTAATATGTGTTCTAGGTCTAATCTCTTTTGTTTTATAGCATATAAATTCTTTGCAAATACTACATATCATTCGCTAACAACGTGATGCTATACTTATAAAAAATTATTTTAAGATCCCTATTTCCATAGTTTCCATCATCTCTTTAGTTGTAAGAATCGTAGCAAATTCCTCATGCAAGGTAGCCAATGAAATAGCATGAATTTCTTCTGCACTATAGTAAATATCATTTGGTCCTTTCATTCCAAACGCAGCGGTAGCATCTGAAATAAGATATGTATCAAATCCTAAATTACCACTCATTCTAGTAGTAGTTGAAACGCAATGAGGCGTAGTTAATCCAACTATCACAGCCTTTTCAATACCATTCGTACGTAAATATTCTTCCAAGTTTGTCCCTATAAATGCACTATTTACCTTCTTTTGAATAATGACTTCACCCTCAATTGGTTTTACCATATCTTTAAATTTAGAACCCTCATGACTAGGGTGCATGATAGAATGAATATTATCTGATAGATGTTGAATATGAATAACTGGATATTTCTTTTTTCTCCACAATTTTAGTAAACTTTCAATATTTTTTTCTGCTTCTAAATTATTTCGTTTACCCCATTTTTCATGATTAAATGCTTTCTGAACATCTATAATTACTAATGCTGCATTTTCAAATCTATGTAGCATGTATTTCCCCTCCCCTTAGAATGACTTTACCTCATCATTAATTCCTAGTCCTTTAATCCCATTCATTCATTGTTTCAAGCTCTATTCCCTACTACCAATTTCTTTTTGAATCTTTTTAGGTAACTTTTGAAGGACTAGCTCATAGGAATGAATAACTAACTTCTCCCATAACTCTTTAGGGATATCAGCATCTAAATAAATGGAATTCCAGTGTACTTTATTCAAGTAATATCCAGGAATAATACCTTCGTATGTTTCCCTTAAATATTCAGCACGCTCAGGATCACATTTCAATGATAGTATAGGCTTTCCTACTGAATCCCCGCCAAACATAGCAAACATTTTACCTCCCACTTGATAACGATCTGCTTGCCATTCTATTTTGTAATCATGAGTTGCAGCAGGCTGATTTCGACAATAATCTTCTAATATATGCTTCTCCATAACTAGACTCCTTATATAAAAAATTATCACTACTAACCCAAACAGCATTTATCTCAAATCATATGACGACTTGCAATCTGATAAGTAAATAATACAAATGCTTCGTTACAGTTCCAATTAATTAACTCCTTCTGTACTAACTCTCGGTGTTTTTTAGAGATATCTCTAATTGCATTTCCAACCGACTTCCTTACATATTCGCTAGGATCATTCTTTAAATTTGAAAGTAATTGTATTGCAACTTCAGGATTTTCTTTGAAAAATGGTTTTGCTGTCCATACGCGCAATCCTTCTGTAACAGCTCTTCTTACATTTGCATTCTTATCCGACAGCCATTCATTTATAATTGGAAGAGCATTTTCATATCCTGTTTTAGAACAAAACGTATCAAATGCTTTGGCTAATACCTCTTGAGCCCGCCAATCATGATTTTGACTAACTTTATATCTTAAAAAGTCGAAAGCTTCCATGTTATATGGTGAAATTTCTCCTACTAAGAATATAGAAAAATATGTTTGTTTAGAGCTAACCCCTGTCGCATATAACTGTATAGCTACTGTTAAGATATATTCTCTATTCTTATCCTCAGAAAATTCACCAGCATATTTTCTTAATGCCGTAATGTTCATATCGTCTAGTTCCAACTACTTTTCCCCTCCCCCTTATGAACACATAGCACATCGGATTATATTAATAATATTATATTAAATGTATTTTTTTAACAATTTATATCTTGCAATTATTTCACTTAGTGTTAGAAAAATCAGATCTACAATTTATCAATTTAACCGCAAATTTTGCTTTAATACTGCAACTTCTACTAATTAATGATTAAGTCCATCCCATACCGCAACTGTATTCAATGAAATTCATTTAATATTACCTAGTGCAAGCCAAAAGGACTAATAATGACTATTAGGCTACAGTTACGGTTCAACTAACAACAAAAAGAGAGCAGACTTTCTGCTCTCTTACGATGCTTTATTATGACAAGAGGATTCCTCGACACTTCCCATGCGCTTCAGTTTATTCCAGCCCACCGCTACTCCTCGAATAGAAGAAACTATAGATTTAATTACAACATAAGTCATAAATTGACGATAAATAAAGCGTTGTAAAATTAACCAGACTAACGGCTTAGGATTTTCCTTTTCTAATCGAAAGGCAAAGAGTGAAGCTAGAAGGTCAATTACAAAGAATGCAAGGTAAAATCCTAAAACTTTCAAAGGATGACTACTAAATATGCCCATAATCATTAATACATCTGCTAATGGAGAAATCGATTGGAGAATGAATTGGAATAACCACATATTTGGCAGTACAATAAATCCTAATGTTTTATGTTTTACATTAAATAAAGCTTTTCGATGCTTCCATAGACACTGAAGCGTTCCATACGACCAACGATATCGCTGTTTAACAAGACTTTTTACATCTTCAGGCGACTCCGTATAAGCATATGCTTTTTCTTCATACACAATTCGATATCCTTGACGTAAAAATGTTAGAGTAAGATCCGTATCTTCCGCAAGTGTATCTTCACTTAAATATCCCGCTTTTTCCACACGTTTTTTATGCCATGCTCCGATAGCACCCGGAACAACAGTAATACAATTTAACTCATCAAAAGCCCTTCGCTCTAAATTAAAGCCTGTAATGTATTCAACATGTTGCCATGTAGTTAACAAATTTCGTCTATTTCCTACTTTAACGTTACCAGAAACTGCAGCTACATTATCATCTTTAAAATGTCTAACCATTAAAGAAATAGCATCTTGAGCAATAACAGTATCGGCATCTAATGAAATAATAATTTCTCCTCGCGATTTTTGAAATCCTAAATTCATTGCGGATGCCTTACCACCGTTTTCTTTTTGGATTAAATAAACTTTAGAATGGTTATGAAACGCTTCTTGAATTGCTTTTGACGTACCATCTTTTGATCCATCGTCCACAACAATAATTTCAAAATCCGGATAATCACTATCCAAAATAGAACGAATCGTCTTATTAATAACTTTTTCTTCATTATATGCAGCTATCACAACACTAACAAAAGGTTGATAAGCAGAATTAGTAGATAATCGGGATAAACCTTTCTTTTTTTGCCTAAACGCAAAATAAATTAAAAATAGGAATCGAAAAATACCTAATCCAATAGCAATATAAAAAATAGTCGTGAATATGTGATTCAAATATCCTGAACCTGAAAAAACAACTCGATCATAAAATAAGTATGGCTTATCCTCAACAGAAATAGAGGGCATAACATCATCTCGTTTTTTACCCATTAAATCTGAAATTGTCACAAAGTTATATCCATGTTTTTTTAAGTCTTCAATAATAATTGGTAGCGCCTCTACTGTATGAGTACGATCTCCGCCCGCATCATGGAGGAGAATAACATGCCCTTCACCACTATAAACAGATTTAAGAACACGTTTTACCAGTTCATTTGTTGATGGTTTAGTCCAGTCTTCAGGATCAACCTTTTCTCCAATCATTGTATAGTTCATATTTTGAGCACGCAAAATAGGTAGTATCTCATTTGGTAAATATGGCTCAGCATCCGCTTCATATGGCGGTCTAAATAAAATCGATGAGTGGCCTGTTGTTTCTTGAATAAGTCGTTGAGCGGCATTTAACTCCACTTTTGTTCGGAATGAAGAAGTATCCGCTATGTTAGGATGTGTGAAAGTATGATTACCTATTTCATGCCCTTCATCGTATATTCTTTTAAGAATACTAGTATTTAATTGAGCATTTTCACCAACTACAAAGAAATCAGCTTTTATTTTATATCTATTTAATATATCTAAGATTTCCGGCGTATATTTAGGATCAGGTCCATCATCAAATGTTAGTACCACTTGTTTCCCCTTTGGTTGTCCATAGCGTTGCACTTGATATGACGATGGAAGTGATTGATACACTTCATCTGTAAGATAATTATCTTTCCCGACTTTAAAATCCCTAAGTCCTGTTTGGCCTTCATGCATAACTTTTAAGATTTCACCTTGCCCGGAATAACTTACTTGATTTAGACTATCGATTTTACGTAATGGACTCAGATCCTTTTGTATTTCTATTGGATTTCTTAATGATTTCCATACAGTAGGATCCTCAGCTCCCAATCTCCAGAATGCAAATCCTTTTGCATCATTTTTCAATGCTACTTTCATTTGATTGTAAAGAGTTACACCATCTAAAAACCAAGCAATATGATCCTGTGTACTTTCTCTATATCGAAAATAAGGATTCCCACTTATCTTATCCCATTGAATTTTTGCATTCGAATCATGTGTCATCTTCATAATATCCGAAAAAGTTAAAGGTTTAGCAGGTTTCTTACTATCCCTTTCCCAATCATATCCATAGTTCCCGAAAGCAACTATTAGTTTTTCTGCAGGAATATTTAAATGCCTAAGCGTATTCTCAAACCATTTATTTGAAGCGATTGGACCTGAACTCCCAGTTTGATGGTGTTCATCATACATCATCACAATCATACGATCTATTTCTTTTGCTAATGCTCCGTAATCAAAAGTATTATCAGCAGCCGGAACATCTTGCGTCACAAGCAAATGATGTTGATGAAACACAGTAGTAAGTTCTTTCATAAATCTTGTTAATCCATTTCGATCTTCTTCAGGTATTGACTCAAAGTCGATATTAATACCTGCAAATTGATTGGTTTCAATTTGTTTTACTAAATCATTAATAAATTTTGTCTGTACATTAGCCGGCGCACGCAGCAACTTATGAATTAATGCAGCATCCGAACCAGAACCTTTTTGAGTAAAGTTATTGATTAAAGGCATAATTTTCACATGATTTTCTTTCGCTAACTTTACAATCTCAGGTTTAATCTCACTACTAATTGTTAAATCTGCATTTAAGTGATACCACTCTGGTATTAACATAGTTAATGACCGAATATTTTCCTTTAAAGAGGTCGTACTATTTGCATCCCAGTTTACATAAAAACCATATACTTCTTTAGGTTGTTTACTATTAAACTCTGAATCTTGGGAATAATTCTTATTATCTATTTTATTATTAGAGTACTTATATTCTTCATTTTTTAACTCTTTCTGTAATTGCTGATCGTTAAGTTTTTCATTAATAGGTACAATTTTTTTATCTTGAGTTATAGAAGTTTTCTTATACGGAAAATTCACATCTGATAAAATACTTCGAAAGAAAAAGTAAAAAACAATAATCATAATAATTATCGTAAGACATAGAAACCAATTAAAAAATATTTTCCTTCTTCCTTTAGCATCGTAAAAAATAACTTTAGATTGTTTTTTCTTTTGCAGCATTGTTTTATCCATCATTTCTTTGATATACTCCTTTTATTTCCTTCTGATACAAACATAAAATATTTTAATAAGCGGCGACTCCCAACTTAACTAATCACTCATTGGCTTTGCCAAATATATATCCTTTTTCTTCTTAAGTAACGATAAATACTACTTACCTAGACTAAGGGGGAATACGATATATAATGCACTAACATGATTCTTTTTTCCCTAATACAATATTCGGACCAATTAAGCATTTTGCGGGGGTTGTTTTTTGAAATTCATACATTCAAACAAATTAAAAAAGTCAAAAAAATGATATAATTAGAAATATTAACTGTTAAAGGGGAGGATTTTATGTTTTGTACATCTATTTTCATTGAGGTGATTGCATTTCATAACAAGGAGGAATAACCATGAAATTAGAAACGAAAAGACTAACCATTATACCGTGTACGGAAGAAACAGTTGAAATTGCTATAAATCAGAAATACGATAACGGACCGCAAATCTCAACTTATTTGAAGAGATTAAAAGAAGATTCCTCTTTATTGTATTGGGGTACTTGGCTTGTTATTCGAAAAACAGACGGTGTTGTTATCGGAGACATAGGTTTTAAGGGAAAACCCGATAAGAATAAAGCAGTAGAAGTTGGATATGGTTTTCTTGAAAACTATTGGAATAATGGTTATGCAACAGAATCTGTAGGAGCCTTAATTCAATGGGCTTTTAAAACATCAAAGGTTGATAGAATAATAGCTGAAACACTATATGACAATCATGGTTCTATTCGTGTATTAGAAAAACTAAACATGAAAAAAATAGATACTACAGAAACAATGATTAATTGGAAAATAGATAAATCCGCGTGATTTCAAGCTTTATTTTCGGATTATAAGTGAAGATGTAAACGCAACTTTATCGGATAGTTAATTTGTAGATGTAGATTGGGAATTGGATATATTACTAAAACATATTGCGACATTTTATTAAAACATCCTACTTTGAATCATTAGCAAATCATATATTATGTTATAGCTTTTAATCTGTTAAACAAGAGCCTAAAATTTATTAAAAATAGACTAACTAATAGATTAATAAAGAGAAAGAGATCAGCAGCAATACATTCTATCAAAAGAAAGTATTTTCAGCTGGTCTCCCCATTTCATGAAATATTGCAAAGTATCTTTTTGTACTACTATACCCTTTTCCAGATTAACTTCCTGTACTAGTAAATGCACTTAGCCCATATTTCCAAAAACGATAAGCAATGAAACATAGAATTATCGCAACGAGTGGTGTACATAAGGAAACCCACTTATATCCCTTATCGAAGAAAAAGGCTGCTGGATAAAAGGATGTAAAACTATAAGGAATAATAAACGTTAAAATAAATGCGATAACTTTATTATAAATAGTAATTGGATACCGTGAAAAATCACTTAAATTGAATACTGCTGATACAACAGGAAGGCTATCTGTCATCCAAAAAGAAAACGTAATAAAAAATAAATTTAATGCAACAAAGATAAGACCGCTTGATATGATCATGATGATGAGTATCAGTACATTTCCAAACGTAATAGCAATATCTAGATTACTAATGGAATAATAAAGAACAACTCCCCCTATAATCAATTGCCCTATTCCATCTTGTTGAACACGCTCCGCTATAATTTGGAACAGAGGGTTAATAGGACGGATAAGTAAACGGTCTAAATTTCCTGTCCGAATATATTGCCATCCAATTGTCCATAAATTATCAAAGAAAATGTGATGGATTGCTCTTCCTGCAAAAGCAATTCCGTAGATTAAGAGAATTTGATAAAAATTCCATCCTTTTAAAGTTTCAATATGATCAAATACTACTTTTATAAAAAAGATAGCGGCAAATTGTTGAATGAAGACTGAAGAAATTCCTATTAGAAAGTCTACTTTATATTCCATCATTACTTTTAAATGTTGCTTAAAATAGACTATGTATAAGAATGAATATCGTTTAAGAGTATGCAACAATACACTCACCCCCCAAATATTGTGATTTTTCGAATTGCTAAAGCCCATAAAACTCTGACGAGTACTATTATAACAATTAACCAGATGAATTGTGTCGCAATTGCCATATAGGCCTGTGTACCTGATAATGAACCTGTATAAATAGAAACAGGTATATAGACCATAGACTGAAAAGGTAAAAACATACTAATTTCTTGAAACCATTGTGGATAAAGTGATAATGGGACGAGTGCACCGGAACAAAACTGAATAACAGACTCTCGCAACAGTCGAAGCCCCCATATATTCACAGTCCAAAAAGCTAATATACCAATAATAAGATCTAATTGAGTTCCAATTAAAATACCAAAAACTACACTTACCGTAAATAATAGAAAAGACTCTATTGATTGTGGTAGTTGAATCCCTACAAACCAGATGGCAAAAAGCAGCATAGGAAACGTTGTACGCATAGAATTAGAAATTTTTTGTCCTATATCCATCGCTACAAGTTTATCTAACAAATGATAGGGCTTCATAAGTTCCATTGCTATGTCACCTTGTTTAATCATTCTCGCTAAATTGCTCCCTACTCCAGATACGTATTGTTCCAATAACAAAGCAATAACCATATATGTTAGCATATTCGTAAGTGAAAGTTCTCCAACAGTCTCTTTATTCTCATAAACAGCAGTCCAAAAATAATATAACGTACATAATTTAACGATAATTGCAAACGTACCTGCCCAATACCACGCCGCATAGGAAGTATCTAGCTTTATCTGCACTTTAAGCATTTCCCAATATTTTCTCAAGGGACTCCTCACCTCCGTGCTGATAAAGATCTTTAATAATCGTCTCCAATTTCGGATTTGAAATCGTTAAGTCTAGTATCTTGTTGTGCCTTGCCAGTTCTGACAGCACAAATTCCGATGAAACATTCTTTGTATGAAAACTTAGTTCTACATGAGATGTATTTTCTGTTTTACTCTTATGAATCACGATGTCATTTTGTAATGATACAGGAATCTCAAACATTGTGTGCTCTTCTAATTCTAAAGATAGAATGCGGTTATAAGAGAAACGATCTTTAAGTTCTTGTAAGTCGCCGTCATAAATAATAGTCCCTTTATCAATAATAATAATCCGCTCACAAAGCTCTTCTATATCCTGCATATCATGTGTAGTTAATACAACTGTTGCATCCAATTTCTTATTCATTTCTTTAATAAAACTACGTATTTTCGCCTTTACATCAATATCTAGACCAATTGTAGGCTCATCTAGGAACACAACAGAAGGTTGATGAAGAAAAGCAGCAGCCAACTCACAACGCATTTTTTGTCCGAGTGATAGCTGGCGAACAGGTAATAGCATTAAATCCCCAAGATCCAGTACATCTTCAAATAAATGCAACATTTCCTGATATTTTGTTTCTGGTATTTCATAAACATGTTTTAATAGTTCAAAAGACTCTCTCACCGGTATATCCCAAGCAAGTTGTGTACGTTGTCCAAAAACTGCTCCAATATTTTTGGCATTTTCTTGTCTGTTTTTGTATGGAATAATTCCATTTACTTTAATTTCACCAGTATCTGGAGTCAAAATTCCACACAGCATCTTAATAGTGGTTGACTTTCCAGCACCGTTGAATCCGATATACCCAACCATTTCCCCTTTTTCAACAGAAAAAGAAATCGGTTTTACCGCCTGTTTATCATAATGCTTACGTTTTATTAAAGCTTTTATTGCACCCATTAAACCTGGCTTCCGCTCTAAAATTTTATAGCTCTTCGTAACATTCTTTACTTCAATCATTTATAAATCTCCTACTTCCCCTTTTCCGAATATTAGCCGTTATACAACTGAAGTATTATAGTAATCAAATAAATCCCTTCATTCTTTTTACACCTGCCTCTCATAAAATATAGAAAAACTGTAGTTTACAAGCTAAAATCTCTAATCTACGAAAACGTTTGCATAAGTAGAAACTAGTATAATTTTACAGGAGCATTTAAATATTATCAACAAATTTAAGTCTATCCGTCATATTAATAATTCCAGTTCAAATTCTATTCAGAATCATGCGTCTTCTCATAATAAAGTGAAACTAACCATCAATGCAGTTTTTTCTTCTTCTGATGTAAAGCCCACCCAATCGGGCTTTTATGGGAAAATGTTGTCTGCTAACAAGTACATATATTCCGTGGAAGAAATAAACATATTTATACTCACCTATTTTCTCTCTTTTGCATAAAATTTAATCACACATCATATTTTTAAACCAAACTAAAAAAGTTGGTCTAAGTAAAAATTTAAAGTGTAATGCCGTTTTTTTGTCCAAAGAAAAACAAACCATATTTTAGGTTTTAAAAATAAAAAATATTATATTATCTTTCTTTTCACTTTAAATAAACCAAATTAAACGGGAGAGGGTATGTTATGGATGAATTAGAAACAGCCAAAGTGCAAAATACGGTTGCTGTGTCACCCCAGGATGGCTGGCGGCAACAGAACAGCGATCCTAGTTTGCGAGAAGTGTACAAAAGTATGAGAATACCGAAGAAAGGAAATTCTCTACGAAAGCTTCTTGCATTTATGGGACCAGGTTATCTTGTTGCAGTAGGATACATGGATCCTGGAAACTGGGCTACATCACTGGCTGGAGGTTCTGCTTATAACTATACGTTACTATCTGTCATTTTGATTTCAAACTTTATGGCTATTATTTTGCAGGCACTATCAGCAAAGTTAGGGATTGTAACAGGACGAGACTTAGCGCAAGCATGTCGGGATCATTTCAGTAAACCAGTATCGTTTGTTTTATGGGTGTTATGTGAATTAGCTATTGCAGCTTGTGATTTAGCGGAGGTAATAGGTGCCGCAATCGCATTAAATCTTTTATTTCACATTCCCCTTGTATGGGGTGTATGCATTACTTCATTTGATATCTTACTAATCCTTTTATTGCAAAATAAAGGATTTCGCTATATTGAAGTGATTGTCATTAGTTTAATCGCAACAATTTCCGTTTGTTTTGGTGTAGAACTCTTTATGTCACAACCACAACTGAGTGAGATTGCAAAAGGCTTTATTCCAAGTAAAGAGATTATTCAAAACCCACAAATGCTGTTTATTGCACTTGGAATTTTAGGAGCTACGGTTATGCCGCATAATTTATATTTACATTCTTCTATCGTGCAAACGAGAAATTATGAAGATACACCTAAAGGAAAACGAGAAGCGATTAAGTTTTCAACGATTGACTCTACTATCGCATTAATGTTGGCTTTATTTGTTAATGCATCAATTTTAATATTAGCTGCGTCTGCTTTTTATAAAACAGGGCATACCGAAGTGGCCGAAATTCAAGAAGCGTATCAATTGTTAAATCCGATTCTTGGAAGTGGAATTGCGAGCGTATTATTCGCCGTTGCTTTATTAGCATCAGGACAAAATTCTACGCTAACAGGAACGTTAGCGGGGCAAATTGTAATGGAAGGGTTTTTAAATATTCGTTTACGACCATGGCTTCGCCGCTTAATTACGCGTTTAATCGCAATTATACCTGCGGTCATTGTAACGCTACTATATGGAGAAAAAGGAACGACAGATCTTTTAGTATTAAGCCAAGTTATCCTATCTCTTCAACTTTCGTTTGCTGTTATTCCACTTGTTATGTTTACTAGTGACAAAAAGAAAATGGGTGAATTTACAAACTCACTTTGGACCAAAGGAATCGCTTGGTTTATCGCTATTGTTATCGCTATTTTAAATGCCTATCTACTCTTTACTACATTTTCAGGATAAAAATATTCTAAGCATAAACTGTATTAGCCCTATTAATCTAGACATAGAAAAAAACTCCTGTTTGACCAGGAGTTTTCTTCTTTTCTTCTTTTTAAAAGTTTTATATAAAAAGCAATTTATTTTCCCTTCAATTGTTTCAATAAGTCTTTAATTTCCGTTAGTTCACTCTCTATATGATGCAGCCGACTTTGCATATCATCAATTTCTTGTTCTGCTTTATAATTAATCGCAAAGTCAATAACAGATTCATGTTTATCACGCGCAGCTTGACGATTTTGACTCATCATAATAACAGGAGCTTGAAATGCTGCTATAAAAGATAAGCATAAGTTCAATAAAATAAATGGTGGAGCATCAAAGTGTTCTCCTTTTGTAATAGACAAACTATTCCACATAATCCAGAAACCAAGAAAACATGCAAACCAAACGATGAATCGCCAGCTACCTCCAAACTGTGCAATTTTATCAGCTAGTCGGTCTGCCCACTTTGTTCGTTGTGTATATGCACTATCAAGTTGATGAAGGATTTCTGACTCGTAACGATCTACAAGTCGGTCAATACGTGTTAAGCTTTCATGGTTTAAATCAATATCAAAACCTTGAATTTTCGTAGCCTCTTTTTTTTGTCCTTTAATTTGATTCCAGATTTTTTGTACCATTGTACAAACCTCCTCAGCTTATAGAGGAAGTCATCTTTCCAAAATCCAAATAAAGCGGTAACTATTTTTACAAAGTAATCCGCTTCGAATATTCAGTTGTATGACTGCCTCTGATGTCGTTTCTATATCCGACTCTCCTATGCTCGGATTACTCATAAAATAGGTCCACCTCACCTTTTTTAAATTCCTTTCTTATTATATGTTAACTTCTCTCTTCTGACTATGCGTTTATTGTAAACTATAATTTAATTATCTTACATTGTACATAAAGAAACTGTATTTAAACAACGGTTTATAAATATACACTAACTTATATATTTTCATCACACTGTGTATAAGTTTTCTTATTGTTTGTTAAAAAAATATATATTGATATATAATTTTTTAACAATACTTAAAAATATTAGGAAATAAAAAAACAGACCCTTTTCTAAAAAAGGTCTGCTTTTCTATTAAGTTTTAACTTTTCTTCTCTTTGATTACACAAACTTGAAATCTGTTATGGTCTAAGTCCATCTAAGGAAGTAGTAACATTAATATCAACCGCTCCTTCTACTCCATTTACATTCCCGCTTTCTGTATATTGCCAAGCATTCCAGTTTTTCCAATCGCTTAATGTAGTTGGAGTAGTAGAGTTATATCTAGAAACCCAAAGAGGTACATCGCCAAGTCCGGATATGTTAAAGCCATTTACATACCATGGTCCCGTATAAATCATAACGCGTTTTCCTGTTTTCTGTTTTACGTAATCAATAAAAGTACGTGCCCAATTTGTCACATACGGCCCTGTTATATTACCTGTCGGACTAGATGGTGATTCCAGATCAAGGACAGGCATTAAATCCGTATGATATCGATTTAATACATCAACAAAATGTTTTGCTTCCACAATTGGGTCATTTTGTTCTGGACGAGCAAAGTGATAAGCTCCAACTAAAAGACCTGCTGCAGATGCATTTTGTACATATTGTGCATAGGTTGGATCTGTATATGAAACACCTTCAGTTGCTTTCATATAAGCAGCATTAATACCAGATTGCTTTACTTGATTCCAATCTATATTTCCTTCCCAATGTGAAACGTCAATAAATGTATAAGAAGGTTTCAGTGTTGTCGTTACTTTACTATCTTCTGCACCTTGCATATATTCTACTTCGATCCAGTGAACATCCCTCAATCCATTTGCTGCATTTGGGTTATCTTGAATATTCATTCTTAATGCTTTTTCATTGTAACCATGATACCCCCATGCATCTACAACTTTTTTCCCATCAACATATACACGAATTCCATCGTCCGCTCCTGTATACAGAAGGTACTCACCAGCTTTCAAGCGCTTAGCTGTAACATAGCGTGCTGAGAAACGGGCTCCTGGTACACCTGTAGCCGGTGAACCTTCAAATCCATTATCATCTTGCAAGCCACCATTTGCTGCTTGTGAAAGAGTCTTCGCTGCAACTGGATATCCAGAAAGAGATTCATTCGGATAGTAATAGGCAAGCCAACTACCAAATGGTACTACATCTGAAAATACAGCTGCTTGTCCACCATCTTGATAATATTGCGTATGAATACTATGAGAACCTGCCGCTACGTTTGGTAATAAAACACGATTCGTTTCACCAGCAGCTAATGACCAGCGATTAATGACTAAATTATTATCAAACGAAACCTTTACGCCATCATCTGCAAACGACTGAACAAAATAATCTCCTCCAGACAGTTGCTTATTCTGAACAAAATCACCTTGGAACTGTTGAGAAGGAAAACCAGCAGGCCCTCCATATCCCCAGTTATAATGAACTTCACCGTTTGGATCGAGTTGAGTATATGCAGTTTGCGAAGAGAGTATATTCGCATCAACCCAGCCTAAAATACGATCTCCTTGCTTAATTTTGTTCCAAGTGGTCGAACCTTTTGTAGCACTTTGGACAACTTGTACCATTTGAAATTTGTAATCATTTGTAGACGCTACGTATTTCGCTCCATATTCTCCATATGGTACAGTCCATATACCATCACCGTTTGTAGATGGCTTTATAACTACTGATCGATTTTCATCTTTAATATTAGTTAAATCTGTAAGCGACTTTCCAGCATCCAACCATCCTATTATCTTACCGTTCTTTGCTACTTGATTCCAATTAACGTTTCCGATTGTTGCAGTTTTCACAACTTGAAGCGTTTGATAAGCATAATCATTTGTACTTTGTACATATTGTGCACCAGCAACGCCGTACGGTACTGTCCATATGCCATTGCCATTCGTACTTCCGATAACAACCGAAAAGTTTGCTGGCTTTACTACCCCTGCATTGTCTAATGCATAACTACTAATCCAGCCAATAACTTGGCCATTTAGACTAAACTTATACCATTGTGTCCCTTGGTATGTAGCACTCTCGATTAACTGTAAATCTCGAAAAGTATATTGATTAGTCGATCCCATATAACTTGCACCTGGAAGGCCATATGGCATGCTCCAAATACCATTGTCATTTGTCGATCCCATAACAGCCGCCTGGTTTATAGCTTGTATATTTGTCAAACCACTTAACACACGACCATCGAGCCAACCAATGACTTGATTATTCATGCTAAATTGATACCATGCGACATTTCCAATCGTTAATTTTTGAAGCAGCTTTATGTCTTTTCCTACATAATTATTAGTGGAACCGACATAACTCGCGCCACTTACACCATATGGACTAGACCAAACTCCATTCCCTGCTGTATAGACAATTAACTGATTCTGATTGACATTCGTTGCAGCATTTAGGACTTTACTATCAAGGTATCCTCCATCTTTTCCATCTACCTGTACATGATACCAAAGCGTATCCCCAACCTGCACACTACCAACAACATGAACCATCATACCACTATACTTAGTAACGTCTCCAAGGTAACTACCACCTTGTAAGCCATATGGTACGGACCATATGCCATTACCATTCATGTTAGCTTTCATCAAGCCATCGAAATTTACCACTTGTTCATTTGTAACTGTACTAGCTGCTAAAGCAATGTTTGCATTTCCAACAAGTACTGTCTGGGTACCACAAACCGTAACCGCGGTACATACAGATAGCCAAAACTTTTTCACTTCTAGACACCCTCTCCTTAAATTGTAATAATCTTGTAGCTGGAAGAGGTCTATTTTCATGTAATCTTTTAATATATATTTTAATAAATAAGATCCCTAACATTTTTGTCCCTCTCTACTACCCTTACATATTACTATTTTTATAGAATTTTTCATATAGTTTTTTCGACAAATTCCCCTGTTTTTTAACATACATACCCTTAAATAACCTTTTTATTTTTGTTTATTCCTATTTAACAAAAATAAACGACGCCTTCTATTACATAGCAATTTACTATTTTAATATAATTTTTTGATTGTTTTCGTTTATATTTTTAAAATAGTATTATTTTTCCATTTCCATATATTATTTACTTACACTTCCTTTAGAGAATATTAATGGATTTTATCCTGCTATTTATAGATTGTAGCCCTCAAGACTTTTAGAAGACAACTACTAAAAATCTCTAAAATCACTAATAAATTTGCTAATAAGAAAATCTACCACATATTTATATTTTAACATCTTTATATTCAATTTCAATACAAAGTAATGTGTTTTTTATTGAAACTGAAATAGATTCAACATGAGTACATGAAACCAAGTATTACAATTATTCTCTCCTCCCCTTATATAACATTCGAATCTATTCATCACTTTGTGGGGGTAGTTTTTTAAAATCCATTCAATAAATTCGGAAAAACTTCGAAATATATTGCAAAAACATCTATATAATACACTCCTTTTGTACCTCTTCGCTTCTTACTATCCAGTTGTCCTCACGTAAAACAGAGTAGAAAAATAAGTTTGACTACCTCTATACACATTTTCATCATTTTATTACTTGAATAACAAACCCAATTAGATTATAATCTAATTAGATAAAAATTAAAGCAGGTGATTTCTAAATGCAATTAAACAAAATTGTTGCGTTTCATAAAGCGTTAGGTGATCTTACACGTGTTCGCATTATTGCCTTGCTCCAGCAAGGTCATTTGAGCGGACAAGAGATTGCCGGAAAGTTAGGACTTAAACCCCCAACAATTACCCACCATATGACAAAACTCCGAGAAGTTGGACTGATAAAAGAACGTCGTGATAAAAATACGATTTATTTTTCTCTTAATACAAAAATATTGGAGATGAATGCTAAGGCTATTTTTACTGTAGGAACAGGAGGCGATTCAAATATGGAAATGTCGGTTACTGAAAAAGAGCGGTCAGCTATTATCAATAATTTCTTCACAAAAGATGGAAAACTAAAAACCTATCCTGCACAGCGAAAGAAAAAACTTGTGGTACTTGCACATATGGTTAAAGGATTAGAATTCGGAAAAGTTTACCCAGAAAAGGAAATCAATGAATATTTAAAGCAATTTCATGAAGATTACGCAACATTAAGACGCGAACTCATTATGTGCCAATATATGTACCGAGAAAATAATCAATATGAGTTAAACCCCGTTGAGTTATGGTGGTTAAAATAAAACAAAACTTCCCTCAGCGGAAGCTTACTTCCTGTTAATACGGGATAAAGGGCGTTACTTCACGCCCTTATTTTTTTAACTACCTAATTAGACAATCATCAAATTAAGTATTTATAAAACAAGGAGGATGGCTATGAATATTTCTTTTGTAAATGAAGAAAAACAATATCAGAAGTTATTTTTAGCTGGTATTGTGAATGGTATTGGGGATCGTTTTAGTTCCGTAGCTGTGCTAGCGATGCTACTACATGTAACCGGTTCAGGATTCGCTGTAGGAATGACTTTAGCAATCCGTCTCATACCCTCTTTAATTTTTGGACCAATTGGCGGAATGTTAGCTGATCAATTTTCAAGAAAAACAATATTAGTTATAACAGACCTTATAAGAATTCCATTTGCCTTATCCTTTCTATTTATTCAAAGTAAAGAAGATATTTGGATCGTTTATTTTAGTTCATTTATTTTGGCAGCAGGAGAAGCTATATATGGACCTGCAAGAAAATCAACAATACCGCAACTTGTTAATAAAAAACATCTTATAAAAGTAAATAGTTTGGAACAAGTAATGATAGGGATTGTTTTAACCATTGGAGCACTTTCAGGCGGAATAGTTTCGTCTATTTTCGGACCTAATGTGACTTATTGGTTAAATGCAGGATCATTTTTAGGGGCTGCTGCTATCAACTATACGATTAGGTTTCCAGGAAATGAAGATGTAAAAAAAGTAGGGAAGTCCGAAAATTTACTCTTTACCTTTAAAAAGGTAATCTTGATTTCTATTACGGTGCAAATTCTTTTTTTCTGTGAAATATTAATAGCTTCAATAAATGGAATTGATAATGTTTTAATTAGTGTCTATGCGATTAACGAGTTCCATCTTGGGGATGTTGGTGTAGGTCTTTTTTATGCCGCATTAGGTATTGGCTTAATATTAAGCTTTTCTGTTGCAAATCAACTACGAAAAAATTTCCTTGTTACAGGTTTAGTATGTTTATTGCTTGAGGGAATATTTCAACTGTTATTAAGTCAAACACATTTAATAGTTTTTGCATTTCTTATGTTTTGCGGGATCGCATTTATGTCCGGGATTGGTAATGCATGTTTTGATACCATTCTTATGAAGAAAATTCCTGAACAACACCAAGGAACCATGTTTGGACTATTAGCAACAATCATAAATACCGTATTGGGAATATCTATGTTTATTTCTGGATTGGCGCTCCAATACCTTACGCCACGTGCCTTAGGTTTGACTGGAGGTATCGCCTATATCCTTATTGCCATTTCCCTAATTGTAACTATTTCAACGAAAGCATATCGAAAAAGAGGTACCATTTGAGAGGTACCTCTTTTCTTATGAAGACTTTTTCCTACATCTTCAATTAACTAAAACTATTACAAGTTATAACTAAGTTACACCTTGTTTGTGCACATCTTAGTCATGCTTATGTTTATGTTTATCTTTTTTATCTTTGTCTTTTTTATCTTTATCTCCACCATGATGTGATTCTTCATTATCATTCCCTTTACTATCATCCTGTTCCGTTTTTTGAGTTTCTGGTAAAACAACTGTGGATGGGACTGCTGCTGGTGGAACAGCGTCCGGACTAACCCCCTTAATGTATAACTCATTATTCATTGGATATACGCTGCTCGGCTGTTGGAATCTGGATGTGTCTGTTCCAAACGCTTGAATCATTGCTTTAAAAATAAGGTGTGAAATTTTTGTTGTATCTCCAAGTATATAATTGTCTGGGCCATTCTTCGCATACCCAGTCCAAACAACCATTGTGTATTGTGATGTATAACCGGCAAACCAACTATCATTTGTCGCTTTAGATGGATAGTCGAACTGACTGAGTGTCTTTTCGTCAAAGTTTGTTGTTCCCGTTTTCCCTGCAATATCAAGACCCGCTACATTAGCCGCTGTACCTGTTCCGTTAGAGGCATTCACTACACCACGAAGCATATCGGTAATCATATAAGCCGTATAGTCATGCATAACACGTTTACCTTTCGACTTAAAGCTTATTTCTTTGCCACCTGAGAAAACAACTTTTGTAACAAAATGCGGTTTTGTATACACACCATCGTTTGCAAATGCACCATATGCTCCTGCCATCTCAAGAGGAGATACAAGATTACTTCCAATTGCGTAAGACTCATAAACCTGATTATCTGGAAACGCAATCCCAAGTGATTGCGCAAACTCTCTTGCTTTATTCAAACCAACTTCCTGTAATGTTTTCAAGGCTGGAATATTACGCGACTCTACTAAAGCATTTCGCATAGACATAGAACCTTTATAATCTGTATACGCGTTTCGTATAGGTTTTCCATTTGAGTAATGATACGGTTCGTCTACAAGTTGGTGGTACGTTGACCATTTTAAATTTTCAATCGCCGGACCATAATCAAAGATTGGTTTAAACGTCGAACCTGGTTGACGGTTTATATCAATAGCGAAATTATTTCCTCGGAATGTTGCTTTGTATTCATTGCGGCCACTTCCAATCGCACGTACTTCACCCGTTTTCGAATCCATAAACGTGAAAGCTGCCTGGAAACGGTCATTCGGATAACTCACAATGTCTTGCGTATTCATGATTTTATCGGCATACTGCTGTGCCTTCGGATCGAGTGTCATATAAATTTGAAGACCATCCGTACCGATATTGATATCTTTCAACTTGTCTTCAACTTCTTTTGTTGCAGCATCTAAAAACGCTTCGTAAGGCATAGCTTCTTGATTAATTTTTGAAACAATCCCATTCGCTACTGGAGCTTTCATCGCATCCTGCATTTGTTGCTTCGTGATATATCCTTGTTTATGCATAGAAATTAAGACCAGGTTACGGCGCTTTGTCGCTGCTTCTTCGTTTTCCGGTTTGGACGGATCGTAGTTATTTGGACTTTGCGGTAGTCCTGCCAACATAGCAGCCTGCGGAAGGGTCAATTTTTTCAAATCATTCGCTTCAATACCGTAGTAATTTTTGGCTGCAGTAGCAACGCCGTAAGAGCGGTTTCCAAAATTAATTTTGTTCAAGTATATTGTCAAAATATCATATTTGGAATATTTTTTCTCCAACTTATACGCCAAGTACCATTCCTGTATTTTTCGTTTTAACGTTTTTTGAGGAGACAAAAATGAGTTTTTAATAACTTGCTGTGTAATGGTACTTCCGCCCTGAGATCCGAAGTCCCCAGTCAAGTTTTCGAAAATTGCTTTACCCGTTCGTTTTACATCTATACCATGGTGTTCATAGAAATGAGCATCTTCAGTAGCAATAAATGCTTGTTCCAACACTTCTGGAACTTGATCATACGTGATTTTTGTTCGTTTTTCCTTTCCATATTCATAGATAAAATTTCCATCTTTATCATAAAACTTCGTGGATAGCGGGTCCTCCAATTTTGAGGCCTCTATTTTGGGAGCGTCCTTAATCATATAATAGAAAATAATGACTCCTGTCCCTACTAAACTGATGCCAATCAGTAAACAGACAAGTAAGACTTTTTTCAAAAATGATCCTTTTCCGGAGGACTTTCCACTCCCTTTTTGTTTTTTCTTTATCTGTTTTCGTTCTTCACGAGAACGATACATTTCTGACATTATTCTTCTCACCTACGTTTGTTTAGTTTACTTATGAAAGTTGAAGACCATGTTAATTGTTAGCTTACTACCTACTAAATTATGAATACTATATTTGACCTAGTACTTTCTCATCTATAACACGTACATAACGTACTAAATAAGAATTTATGATATAATCTCCTTCATCACTTTTCGCAACAAAAAACTTGTCATGTTTCACCTTTTCTAAGACTTCTTGTATAACCTCTTCCTTTTTAACACCTAATCCTTTAATTATTTTTTCTTTTTTAATATCATTATCCAAAGTATAGCAAACAGTAAATTCCTTCAAATTGAATCTCCCTTTCTAGTACGTTTTCCAGTGTTTTAAATTGAATTTCTATTTATTCAGACAGTATAGGTGTAGAATTTATATACTACATACGCACGTAGGTATCACTCAGTTTTGTCTTTCATAGATTTCATACGCGAAATAAACGTCCATATCGATAAAGTGAAACTTCTATCAGTGATTTCACCTATCTTTCTCGCTTCTCTCTAAATCTTGAGGAGGAGACCTTACTGCACCAAAATAGCAGAACAAAATTAAGGATAGTATTACATACCCATCTATGTTCTCTATATATGTTTATACATAGTAAAAATAAGACCTAAAAAGATAATATGAACCATTCGCAGGAATTCTAATTGTTCTCACTCCTATATGGCTTCTATCTATATTTATTTCGCAGGAAACCTTATTTTTAAGGGGGTCAAAAAAGTTTTTTTAGAAAACAATTTCATCCTTGAGACCAATTCCATCCAAAAATAGGAATCATTAGTTTTCGAAGTTTTATAGGAAAAGCTAAAGCGGTTGCGAAAGTAGAGAATATGATTGTTTGCGAAGTAGAAATTCCTTTTGTCTAACTAATAAAACAGCATCCACATACAGGATGCTGTTTGAATTTATATAACTCCATTTTAATTTTTCGACATATAAGTCGCTGCTATGTTATTCATAAAAAGCTCTTTTTTCTTGATCCATCTCATCCTCATAAGCTCATGGCTCTGGAATCGCCACCATCTTCACCTGTTTGGACAAAAGCAATAATAGCCTTTATCGTCCTTTCCACCATATAGTCTGAGAGAACGATTTTAAGTTTTATTTTCGGATGAAGAGTAACTTTATAATTCCTCCCACGATACACCACTTGCGCATCCCTTTGCTTTCCTCTTCTTACCACCTGAGATACAGTAAATCCTGTGATCCAATGTTTCCCAACCCCTTAACCGTATCCGTTAACCTTTCAGGTCTTATAATAGTAATAGCTTCAATCTGCTTCATCCAGCACCCTCCTATACGAGGTTTTCTAACATCGATTGAAATGAATTATAACAACAAACAAAAAGATGCCAATCCATTGTTAGAATATTTTTTAATATTCTAATTGAGCGGAAAGAAAAATAAACCTTGAGAAAAAAATGCATTTAATTGAAGAAAGTCAAGTTGCTAATCCTAAAGTTATACAACTCACGAAACACCAAAATCCATATATAGGAAATATATTGCCATTTTTACCAAAACAGATTATTCATAGAGATACACATCTATCTAATTTAGTTTTGCTGGGAATTGATTTGCAGGATTTTTAGACTTTGAAATTGATGGAATAAACATAAGAATTTTTGATATTTGTTATTTTCTAACGAGCATATCGAGTGAACTATTCACTAATGAAAAGTAAAAAAAAACAATGTTTTAGCTTAATTAAACTATTTATTGAAAGTTACAATAATCTCCTGCGTTTTTAAGCAAACTATATTTAGTATTTAATTTACATATCTAGAAAGGAGATACTATGACAGCATACATCGCAGAAGTATTTGCCACCGCTTTACTTGTCATATTAGGAAACGGCGTGGTTGCAAATGTTCATTTAAAAGGAGCAAAAGGTCACAAAACAGGTTGGATGGTAATAGCTACTGGCTGGGGGTTTGCAGTTGGAATCCCTGCTGTTATCTTCGGTGGTATTAGTGGGAATCATATTAATCCTGCCTTTACCATTGGTTTGGCGCTGAACGGCAAATTCCCATGGGAAAAAGTTGTTCCCTACATTACAGCACAACTCATCGGTTCATTTATTGGTGCTGTCATTGTGTGGATAATGTATAAACCTTTTATGGATGATACAGAAGATACTATAGAAGTGCTAGGTTGCTTCGGTTCCGTCCCGTCTTACAAAAAGACATATTTTAACGCATTCATAACGGAATTCATTGGTACGTTCATCTTAATTTTTTGTGCATTAGGGATCGTACATTCTCCGCTTATGGGAAAGGAACATCTAACAGCCCATGTAGTTATCGGCTTTTTAGTATGGGGACTCGTTCTTTCAGTAGGAGGTCCAACTGGCCCTGCTCTAAATCCCGCCCGTGACATTATGCCTCGTCTGGCTCACACACTTTTGCCAATTAAGGGAAAAGGAAGCTCACACTGGCACTATGCATGGGTACCTGTTATCGCTCCAATTGTCGCCTCTATTGTAGCCGTATACACCTACTTTCATCTATTTAAATAAAATGAAAATTCCGTCAGTGGGGTTTTCTTCACCCCCCACTGACGGTTAGTTGAACCAATCGGGCTTTTACGGGCAGTTATCCCTCACCTATCTTCTTTGCTCTCTCTAAATCTTGAGGTGTGGGTCTTACTGCCCGTTAATGCGGGATAAACAAAACGAAAAAACGTAAGAAATATAAAACAGAAAATTACGGAAATATCGTTCAAAACATTCTGTTCAATATACGCTAGCAGGAACAATAATAATCAAATGACGTTTTAAAATAAATTAAATTTTCCAACAGTGAGGGTTTTTCATCCTCCACTGTTGGTTGGTTAAAGCAATCAGGCTTTTACAGACAGTTATCCCCCACCTATCTTCTTCACTTTTCTCTGAATCTTGAGTTTGGAATCTTACTGTCTATTATTGCGAGATAAATATTAAAACTTTTGTGAATACAATTGTGCTTTCTTATTTCTCTTAAAATGATCCACTATTTTCAGTACTCTACTTGTTGGTATGACAGGGCGGCGTATCTGTAACTTTTGTTTCATATGTTTTATAATAGTCTATATATAGATATATACCTATTATTAATAAAACACTCCCTACTATGTATACAAAGTTTTTCTTTTTCATATAATTCCCCTTACTTTATCATAAATGTAACCTACATTAACCAAACCATTTTTTCAAAGTTGGCACTCTCTTTATTACCAGCCAATCAAGCGCCAAAGCCACAAGCAACGAAATACCTACTAGCGGGAACAAAATCCCTAGCATGATAATTAGTATTACTGCTCCTTTCATTAATTTAAAGTTCTTTGGTAAAGAAGGTGCACCTAACGTACTAGATGGCTTGCGTTTCCACCACATCATGCAGCCTGTTACAGCAATCCCGATTAATACAAGACAAATTACAAGATCCAATAGTTGATTAACTAGTCCGAAATAACGCCCTTCATGCAGCGCAATCCCTATAGAAATCGCTTTAGCTAATATTCCATAATCTGCAAATTGCAAATTCGCTAACACATTTCCGCTGTACTGATCAATATGCAGCGTTGCTTCCCCTTTTGGATTATCAGGTTTAACGGATAATGTGTACACACCTTTTTCTCCTTTAGGGAATGTAATTACGTATCCATCTTCTAAATGATTTTTTTCTGCTATTTTCATAATGTCTGCCACCATAAGAGTAGCTGTTTTATTTTCCTTAGATTCTGGAACTGGTAACTTTTCTGCTGCCCAAGGAACATCCGCTATCGCTTTAGATGGAACAGTAGACTGCGGCAATTTACCATCCCATAGTCCTGTCGGGTATCCTGTTTTTGTAGCCGTTGCGATTTTATTAATATAATCTCCCCATAATCCAGACCAAGGAAGCCCTGTCAGTATAAATAGAGAAATGAACAGTGAAAACCAAAACGCCGGAACAGAGTGTAAATCCCTTAGCATGATCCTCTTTCCTTTAGAAACCCTTGGAATCAATGTACCAAAAATTGATTTTTTATTGCGAGGCCACCATAAATATAGACCGGTAATCAACAAAATCATGGCCCAGCAAGCAGCCATTTCTACAATCCGATCTCCTGCCTTGCCAATCATTAGCTCGCCATGCATCCGCTCCACTTGGCTCATAAATTTCTCTTCTTTCTTTAAATCGCCTAAAACCTTTCCATTATGTGGGTTTACGAATACCGTCATTGGAACTTCCTTATCTACGATTCCTACTTCTGCTGAACGATTTGACGTAAAAGATGGCTTGTACTTTGTAATAGAAGCACCAGGATACGCTTTTTTGACTGCTTCTATTTGCTCTTCAGCAGTCAACTTTTCTTTTGTAGCCTGTACATAGTAATAATCTTTGTATATAACATTTTCAATTTGCGGTTTAAATAAATAGATTATACCTGTGATTGCTAATAAGATTACAAAAGGTGCAAAAATAAGACCAGCATAAAAATGCCAGCGCCATACAGCTCGATATAAAAATTGTGCTTTTGAACTGTCTACCTGAGCCTCATGTCCTCTAGTAGAATGATTTACTGTTTGTTGTTTTGCAAACATATTTCATTTTCCTCCTAAATGATACTTATCCTTCCTATCTTTATAGAAACTTATAAAACTATAATTTTAATTTTTAATATATCGGATATATGTGAACATTTTGTGAGGAATTTTCAAACTTATTTGTAATTCTTTTATGAAACTTCCTTTATATATTTTATTATTTACAAAAAACGATTGCTTTTTTCAAGCAATCGTCTGTCCCTTTACTATCCTTTTGGCAGTACCATACCTTTATATAATTGTACTGTTATCCAGTAATATGCAAGATAAATGAAGACAAACAAACTAATTGGCATCCAAATTTTCACATACGGATCAAGTAAAATGAATGAAAATAGATTCATGCCAACTAATACATGAGCAATTCCTACAATCCCAGGAAATAAGAAGATGAAGAATACTTCTTTATAGATGCTGCGACAGAGCATTCCTTTTCGAACACCAATTTTTCGAAGCATGACATAGCGGCGTTTATCTCTAGATGCTCCCGTTAAAATTTTAAACATAAGCGAACTAGCCATCATCGCCAGAAAAGAAACGCCTAGGAAAAATCCCATAAACATTGTGCCACTCATAAAAGTATACATATACTGATACGTCGTCATTTTCGTTTGCATTGGTACTTCTTCCCCGATATTTTTTTGTGCAACTTCTTTTTGTCGTTGATCTATTTTTGTAAGAATCGGTTTATATTTTTGCAAATTATCTACGCGAATTAAAAGAAGTGAGTGCACTGTTCCTTGTAATTTTTCATAATTTTCTTTATCAGCGATGCGAAGCGGCTTTCCGCCAAATTGATTGTAACTAATTTGAAATTCACGGATGAGTGCATCCTCCCATTGCCCAGGCATACTTGAATATTGCTGCGTTTCCGGCTTCTCAAGCGATGTGTATATTGGTTCAGGAAGTCCCTCACTTACGCGAACACGAATTAGCTCTTTACTTTTCTTTGCGCTTCTGTGCTCCGAAATAAGCGGTGGCTGATTAAGTAAATCGTCACGTAAAAAATAAACCGCTTCGTTATTTTCTTTATAAGAATATTTCTTTTCTTCTATAATGTTCATTTGCTTTAATTCTTTTATCTCTTCTGCATTTGGATCATGAATCGTCGCATCATACACTCGCGAAAATTCCGTTGTCATTCCAACATTTTTTTGAAACGCCATCCCAGCTGTCATCGCACCAGCACCTAGTGCAATCAACATAGAAACTGTCCCTAATACTCTTGATAAACTATTAATTCGAAAACGTAGCTGTGCAAGTGTAAAGCTATTAAGTCCAGCTTCGTTTCTTTTTTTATTTCTTTTTAACATCGTAATCAATAAAGGAAATAATGAACCAAATATAAAATAAGTTCCAACTGTCGTACAAATTGTTGCCATTACAAATCCCATTTCTTGTAATTCATTCACATGTAGGATCGAGTAATATCCAATACCTACCATCAAAATTCCAATTACGGTAAAAACCGAAATACGAAGTTTACTTTTTTCTACCTCATCTTGCGTGTCATCTTCTCGTATAAGCTCTAATTCTGTTTTACGGAGAAGACGAATGCTATTAAGCAGTCCTGTCACTACAAAAAGAACAAAGAAGAAAAGTAACGTTGCAATTAAAGCGGGAAAATACAATGCCTCGTATCCCTTCGCTGATACACCCATACCTTTTATAAGAAGCTTCCCTACCACACTTGCTAATCCAATCCCCACTACATTTCCAATTATTAAAGCAATCATTCCAAGCCCTAATGTTTCAATAAAAAGCAGCTGTGCAACCTTTTTCTTTTTTGCCCCAAGCATCATATACATACCTAATTCTTTTCGGCGCAGTGTAAGCAAAAATGAATTTGCATAAAGAATGTAAAATAAGGTAATAAACGAAAGTAACACAGCACCAATCCCGAAGACAATCCGAATGCTGCTAATGATGCTATTTTCTTTCGTAAATTCAGTATTTAAAGCCATGGTTTGAAACATATAAAAAATACTTATACTAACGATAAGACCAATTAACAACACAAGATAATCTTTCATCATTTTTCGTATACTATGTATCGATAATTTCAGTAACATGTCCTCATCTCCTTATATCGCTTCCTTGGAAGAACTCATTTTTCCAAGCACATTTAAAATATCTTGATAAAATGCTTCTCTACTTCCATTGCGGTGGATTTCCTTATAAAGCAATCCGTCTTGGATAAATAAAATGCGTTCACAATAACTTGCACTAAACACATCATGCGTTACCATCATAATGCTAACGTGATGATTTTCATGTAAATCATGCATCGCTTCTAATAAATTTTTCGCATTTTTACTATCAAGTGCTCCTGTTGGTTCATCTGCAAGAATAATTGCTGGATTATGTACGAGTGCACGAGCTGCTACTGTACGCTGCTTTTGACCACCAGAAACTGCAGTTGGATATTTGTCTAAAATTGCTTCTACCCCAAGTTTTATCGCTACCTCTCGTACTTTTCCATCAATATCTTTTGAAGGCACTCCTTGCAGTGACAACGGCAACGCAATATTTTCATAAATTGAAAGGTTTTCAAGAAGATTAAAATCTTGAAAAATAAATCCTAGCTTTTGCGCTCTAAAATCAGATAATGCATTTCCTTTCATATTTGCAATGTCGGTTCCTGCGATTTTCACCGTACCACTAGTCACTTGATCAAGTGTCGAAATCACATTCAACACCGTCGTTTTCCCTGATCCCGATGGACCCATTATTCCAACAAACTCACCTTCTTTTACTGATAACGTTACTCCTTTTAATACCCTTGAATGGTTTTCTTTTTTCTTTCCATATATTTTTTCTACTTGATTTACTTCTACTACATCATTTTTCATCACTTCATCCCCTATCTCTTAGTATCTATTAGTATCTATTAGTATCTTCCCAGAAATTTTTTAAGTTTCTTGTAGGTAAATTCTTAAGAATTCTTAAGATTTACGATATAAATACGAAAAAAAATGAGCTTGGTATCATACCAAACTCATTTTTCGTTAAGCAATATTCTCTTTTTGTTCTATCTCGTAATCAATCTCGAGAAACTTCACACCAAACAGCCACATTTGATGATGTGCTGTTAACGTTGTTGTAGCCTTCTCTCTTATCGTAAACGTTTCTGCGAGTGGCAAGCGAATGGTAAAGAAGCGGTTATGTAAATATATCCCCTCATCCCCTCTTGCACTATTCCTTAATCGACTCGTAATGATAAGATTGTTTTTATCATTACGAAATTTTAATATCCCCGTCATATTTGCATACGGTAATGGCAATGCAATATTCATGTATGTTTCCTCGTTATATTCATGCTGAGAATAGAGCGCGACAAAGATTGTTTCATTTTGTTCATTTTTCCGAACCCACGCTCTAACATCATTTCTACCATCTTTTTCATCTTTTATAGCAACAATTTCCCCATACATCCTCTCTAAGCGATTTCCCATCCCTAAATGAATTTGTTGTACACGCCGACTTATTTTTTCATATAGAAAAGCAAATGGCAAAAACCAACGTGACCAGTGAATAGTTGCTTTTAACTCATATTCTTTCGTGTTCTCATAAAAATCAATAATAAGTGGTGATACATTCTTTGTATTAAACTGTTTACTATCAAAATCTATCACTTTATTTATAAGGCCTGTATATTCCTTCTCCTCTATTAAACTATTTTCTAATAAAATATTTTCTCCAATTTTCATCTTACCTTTTATACGACTCACCGGTTTTCCATAACGAATATATATAGGTGCAGCTTTTTCAATCATCCAGCCAATACAACCAGGTAATGCTACGCCCAATCCATTCACAACGCCATGAATCCAAACCATTTGCGCAATTGTAATCGTCATGACTTGCTTAAAGTTACCATATGAATAGAAAATCGAAAAAAGAATAGTTACCATAAGTGTACTAGACGAGATGATAAGAAGAATTTTTGCACTCTTTGAAGTAAACTTTGTTTTCCATACAAAAATCCCGTACATATAAAGGGAAATAAGATAAAGTAACACTGCAAAAAATTCAAACGTTCTTGAATATGTAATCCCAATTGCAACTGTCATTGGTGAAATAATTATAATGAACATAGCGACTGTATACAACTTACTTTTCTCTTGTTGTTTTCTTCCTAATAAACCTGCAAACAAAGGAAGTAAAAAAGCAGAGTAATGAAAATGAGCCGCTGTGAGTAAAACAATATCTGAACTAAACTGCATAATTGGTATATTTGCTACAGAGGCAAAGAACCAAAATCCACCTAAAAATAAATATATAAATCCACTATCAATTGCAGTTTCTTCTAACGGTTTCCATCCTCTTTCTAACAATCGGGATACTCCAAACAGTGCGACAATACCGGTATATAAAAACCAAATTATTGCAAATAGAAAATAGTCTGTTACAAAAGCAAGCATTGCACTTATTGCTGCAACCGGATAAAAAAATGCTGCGAGCTTATAACAAAACAGTTCGTCTCCATTTCTTTTTTTATTATCTACAATAGAAAACGCTATTGGGATAAATAAAAGAATAGACAATAATATAATCGATTCAACAGGGTGTAATTTTGGCCATTCTAATATAAGAAAAATGACATAGCACATGCAGCCAATCATTATATTTCGCATAGATTTGTATCCCTTTCTGTAAACGTCCCCTTATAGGAGAAAAGTGGTCCTAATAATGAATTTTGTACTTGTACATGTATCCGATAACACTCTAATTCATCATCATAGCTTTCTACAATCTTTGCCTGCCCATATAAAAACTTTGGCAATGGAATCTTCATTCCGTATAAGTAGAACCATTGTTTTTTAGATGAAATATGCATTGCTCCTTTTGAATCAACATGAAACGCAAGCGTCGATACAAGCAAATGCGGTTCACCAAAATAATCGACAATTTCATTTTGTTTATCATTCAAATACATGACAGCATGAAAATAACGCTTTTTTTCACCGAACAAAAACATCCGATTCCATCTTATAAATGTCTTTCCTTCCCTGTCTTTCTCTGCTTTATTTTGGATAATAAACGGTACTCCTGTCCCTCTTTCTGAAAAGAACATCCGAAATTTTGCTGCTACTTTTAAAAACATTCTTACAGCAGCAGAACCTTCTGTAATTTCATCCATTTTCCCTTCTCCTGTAAAACCAAGTTCCTCTGTAATCGCATACCGTTTTTGTAATTTTGGATGTAACCGATGATAGGATTCTCCTAATAATGTTTCATAAATGGAAGACAATTTTCTACTCCTTTCTACTTTTCTTACAATTTCTCGCTTGCGGTAAGTCATTACTATTCATATAACTGATTATTGAGAATCCGATTAATATGATGTTTAACGTAATCGGATTAAAAGGTTGCATAAAACTAGCGATATTTGTAAATCCCGCCGCAACTGTCAAGATTAATAGTATGAAACTATGAAGAAAAAATAATTTCTGTTTTTTGAAAGGTAACAACCAGATCACCCCAAACACAATTTCCAAAGATCCAACCACTTTAATCATTGCGGACGCATAATTTTCTGAACCTATAAGCTTGGAAAGCATCTGTACCTCTTCTGGATGAGTATATAATATTTTCGGAATAAGACCTTGATAGATCCACACAAAAGATAGCAAAAAGCAAATGAGATAATATGTAACAGCTCTTTTTAATAATAAACGTGGATGAAATCCTTTTTCTAACCACAATTTTAAAGCATCAAAACTCCAAGCCGTTGCCCATCCTAATAACGGACGAAATATGTATGAATCTATACATCTTCCTATACCTCCAAACCTCGTTTCATAATCATACTGCGTTTCAAAACGAACCTTATTCTCATTCGGTATATACTTCCAATAGCCTCTCCCTACCGAAATTAACGAAAGCTTACTATCTGTCCAAAATTTCAGTGACGAAATACATTCCCCGCCTTCTTTTTGTAATTCTCCTATTGATTCTCCTTCTCCAGCAATTTCAAATCCGAAACCAATTTTTGTTTTGTATAAAAAACGCTGTGGTTCGCCCTCGTTCTTCTCTAAATACGATATTTCTGTAAACCGTACATCCCATTCCGTATGTATCTTTGGATCTTGTGTATACTTCCAAAGTTCATCCATTTTAGTTTCTATTTCTGTTTTTACATAAATAGGATTTTGTTTTTTCATTCTCACCCCTCCACTCCAATTACATGTAAAAATTTTGTTGGAACTACTTCTTTTAACCACATTTTATACCACTTTTATTTTTTTCCACAATAGTTTAAATATTCAAAATAATTATAACCTACTTGATTTCTCTCGACATTTTGATTACTATGAAACAAATGTTACAAACAACTTCATACAACCAATTACTCTCGCCTAATGACGTGAGATAGAGGTCGCAACTTTTATGAGTATTCTATAGGAGACACAGAGATTGTCAGTGAATGTAGATGAAAGGAAAAGTTGCCGAAATGTATATGTGCCTCTGAGCATATACATTGGGGCTGTTTTCGAATAGAAACAGAACTGTCATATATACAGCGGTGTATATATGAAGAGCTATCTACAAAAAAGAGAGATCATGTTTTTTATGATCATCTTCTTTTTTGGCGGTTTTTTTGTTAGCTCCGTTTTCTGTTCCCTTTTTCCTGTAACAGCACCATCCTCACCTATTTGAGATGGTGTTTTTTTATTTACTTTTTTACAGGAGTAAAAGGAATCTATATTCCCCATCTTATGTTTAACAACATTTTTCCTAATTTATCCCGCACTAACGGACAGTAAGACTCCCATCTCAATATTCAGAGGAAGCAAAGAAGTTATGTGGGAGATAGCTTCCCGTAAGTGCCCGATTGGTTCAACTAACCATCAGTAGGGGATGACCCCCCACTGACGAAAGTTTCACTTTATCTATATCAACTTGAAAGAGGGCTTTTATCATGGAAATTATTGTTCAAAAATTTGGTGGCACATCTGTCGGAAATATTGAACGGATTCAACATGTTGCGAATTTAATCATTGAAGAATATGAAAGAGGACACGGAATTGTAGCGGTTGTTTCTGCAATGGGACATAGTACAGATGAACTTGTATCTTTAGCTGCTAATATTACAGATCAACCAAGTAAACGAGAAATGGATATGTTACTTACAACAGGTGAGCAAATTTCAATTTCTCTATTAACAATGGCTTTACAAACGAAAGGGTACGAGGCAATTTCACTTACAGGCTGGCAAGCTGGGATTACAACAGAATCCATACATGGCAGCGCTAGAATTACCGACATAAATACAGAGCGGATTCAATCTTATGTACAAAAAGGAACGATTGTCGTTGCAGCCGGTTTCCAAGGATTAAGCGCAGAACAAGAAATTACAACACTTGGTCGCGGCGGTTCTGATACAACCGCAGTTGCGTTAGCTGCAGCATTACAGGCAAAAAAATGTGATATTTATACAGATGTAACAGGCGTTTACACAACCGATCCACGCGTTGTAAAGAACGCTTACAAATTAGATGAAATTTCCTATGATGAAATGTTAGAACTCGCAAATCTAGGTGCTGGCGTACTTCATCCAAGAGCAGTCGAATTTGCCAAAAATCATAGCGTTATGTTAGAAGTTCGTTCAAGCATGGAACAAGAAAATGGAACAATAGTAAGGGGAGAATGTAACATGGAGCAACAATCAATCGTAAAAGGCATTGCATTTGAAGATAATATAACACGTGTAACAATGAAAGGCTTACAACCAGGAAAGCTTTCCACAGTCTTCTCCACATTAGCGAGCGCTCATATTAATGTAGATATTATCATTCAAAGTATTACAAATGAAGGAACTGTACATTTATCCTTCTCTATACATTCAAATGACTTAAATGAAACATTAACCGTTTTAGAAGAAAATCGTGAATCAATGCAATATGAATCTGTAGAGCATGAAAACCACTTAGCAAAAGTATCAATCGTTGGATCAGGTATGGTATCTAATCCAGGTGTCGCTGCGAAAATGTTTTCCACATTACAAGAAGAAAATATTCACATTAAAATGGTAAGTACATCGGAAATTAAAGTATCTGTCGTAATCGACCGCCTTCATTTAGTAAAAGGTGTCGAAGCACTTCATGAATCATTTATGACAAAAATCGAACCTTTTGTATCAATCAATTAAAAAACAAAGAGCCGACTCCCCAAAGCACCTATGTGCCTTTGGGAAATCGGCTCCTTCTTACGTGTTCACCGATATATCGGCGAAAATGGTACATTTATCAGTTCTTTTCACAATATATCGACGATTCGACACAAGAATAATCTAGCACCTGAAGCAAAGTCTTTTAGAACAAGTGAATGTTTTGCTTTTTACACTCTTCACGCATTTCATCTGGCCATACTGAAGACTGTACTTCACCGATATGTGCTTTACGTAAGAAATACATGCACATTCTTGATTGTCCAATGCCACCGCCAAGTGTTAACGGCAGTACATCTTCTAAAATTCCTTTGTGGAAATCGTATTCACGTTTGAAATCTTCTCCTGCTATTGTTAATTGTTCATCAAGAGATTTACTGTCGACGCGAATCCCCATAGAAGATAGCTCAAATGAAGACTGCAATACTGGATGCCAGAATAAAATATCACCATTCAATTTCCAATCATCATAGTCCGCTGCACGCCCATCATGTTTTTCACCAGAACGTAATGCCCCGCCAATCCCACTAATAAAGACAGCACCGTATTCTTTTGCAATCGCATGTTCACGATCCTTCGGTGTTAATTCTGGATATTTATCCTCAAGCTCCTGTGATGTGATAAATGCAATATCTTCTGGTAAATATTTACCAAGGAACGGGTATTTTTCAAACAGATAGTCTTCTAAATCTTTGAATATTCCGTAAATTTTCCGTACTGTTTCTTGTAAATAATCCATTGTACGCCATTCTTTTTGAAGAATTTTCTCCCAATCCCATTGGTCAACATAAATGGAATGCGTTGCATCTAACTCTTCATCACGGCGAATTGCGTTCATGTTTGTATATAAACCTTCACCCGCTTCATACCCATATTCATGCAGTGCGAATCGTTTCCATTTTGCAAGTGAATGTACAATTTCTAACTCTTCTCCCGAATATAGCATATCAAATTCAATTGGACGCTCTACGCCGTTTAAATGATCGTTTAATCCTGATTTTTTCGTTACAAATAATGGTGCAGATACGCGGAATAATTCAAGACGTTTTGATAATTGCTCTTCAAAAAACGTTTTAACTTCCTTAATTGCGATTTGTGTTTCTCTTACTGTCATTAATGTTTGATACATGATGTATTCCTCCTAAAATGTTTTGATGTAATGAGGAAAGAAACCAATAAAAAAAAGCCCTTCTTTCCCAAAAAACTGGGACGAAAGACTTTGGTTCCGCGGTACCACCCAAATTAGCAACAGAGGTTGCTCACTTATCAGTACGGAGATTAGAGATAACTCGATACTGTTCTTCTTGTAACGGCGAAGTTCCCGGCTAAGTCTACTCTCCTAAAAAAGGATTTTGGTTAGCGACTCCAGGAGGTTCTTCATAACAGGCTTCGTATCAGGCTCACACCACCCCTGACTCGCTTGGACTACGTCCTATTACTACTCTTCCTTTCACAGTCGTTTTACTGTCACATCTCTGAAACATTTTATTAATGTTTATTCTATACAAAAAAAGAAGAAAGTCAACAAAAAGTTCTAAAATGTTTTTTAATTTTTTATTTTATGTATTTATGAATAATTTGTTATAAAGAAACATTCGCAAATTCACAATACAATGTGTCACACTTCAACAAATTAATCTGTCTTATTAATACAGATTAATTATAAGGAGGATCTTCATGAGTAATTTAACCAATAAAGCTCCTGAATGGTTATACGTATTTATTTTTTGCATTGCTGGGATAAGTGTCGTTTCTCAAGGGTTCATCATGATTCCAATCGAAAATCAACTTATATTCCATCTTCAAATCCCTAAAGATACTGCTTATCTCTCAAGCAGTGCATTTTCCATTTTCTACGCCATTGGATTCTTAATTTTCGCTCCTCTGTCCAATCGATTCGGAAAGAAAAATATACTAGTTCTCGGGCTATTCGCTTTGTCTTTTTGTACACTAACGATTAGCTTTTGCAAAATATACAACCTATTTTTGTTCCTTAGAGCTTTGCAAGGACTAGTAGCAGCAACATTTACACCTTTAGCTCTTGCATATGCATTTGAATTGTTTATTCCAAAGCGTCAAGGCTATGTCATCGGAATCTTAAGTACAGCGTTCACAATGTCTAGCATATTAGGACAAATACTCAGTAATTGGTTTATATCTCAATATACTTTTCCTACTCTTTTTTATTTTTTTGCTTTTATTCATCTTTTATGCGGGGCAATTTTGTATTTCATTCTGCCTACATCTATCAAAAGTAATCGTCCTTTATCTATCACATACTGGCTTGATATGTTTAAATTATTTCAAAATCGCTACTTAGCAATTTGTCTTGCGATTACCTTTACGCAATTTCTTTCATTCGTTGCCATTTATAGTTCTTTGCATCACTTATTAACCCAAATGTATCACCTTACAAATCATGAAATTTTGCTCTTTCAATGCCTTGGCTTAATTGGAATGTCTGTTTCTCCTTTTATGAATAATTTTATTACACATACTAAGGCCCCAAAAATAATTACTCTAGGGCTTATTATTACGTGTACAGGAGTACTTTTGTTCTTAAAATGGGATCGTCTTTATTTTCTATCTGTCACTACAATTATATTTGCGGCTGGAATTTCAATTGTACTACCCTCTATCATTTTTCATATTGGACAAATAAGCGGGAAGAAAAAAGGAGTTGCAATGGCACTTTATACATTTACTTTATTTTTAGGATCTAGTATCGGTCCATATATCGGGACAAAGGTGATATTTAAATATGTCGTGCTTATTATTTTCTCTGTCCTATTCTTGACTATCCTAATATCACTTTCTTTACGAAAGAAGCAAGGTTATTCCTACGAAAATATACAAGTTAATCAAAATGATTAACTTGTAACAATATAAATAAGAGCTGTTCTAAATGTCATGACATTTAGAACAGCTCTATGTTTCAATCTTAATTTTAATATCCGGAGATACGTTTGAGCTTATCTGGATTTACCACATAAAAAATTTGCTCAATTTGATTGGTATCTTGCTTCCAAGCGAAACTGAAAACACCAACTACTTCTTCACCTTTTACTATGAGAACACCTGGTTGATTATTTACCAATACTGCTTGTGCTTTTTTCCCGGCAAAGAATTTCGTAGCAATAGCAGATAGCAACCTTAGGACACGTTCTTTACTAATAATTTGATTAATCGCTGTAACGACATTCCCTCCGCCATCCGCAATAAGAGTTACATCGGTAGTAAGAATTTCTGAAACTTCTTGAACATTACCTCTTGATAAAGCTGAAATAAACTTCGTAATTTGGCCTTGTTGAATTTCGTATGATGTAGGATTTTCATCAAAAGATACGTCCATCTTCTTCTTCGCTCTACTAAATACTTTACGACAATTCATCTCTGTAATATTTAGTAAATCTGCTATTTCACTATGTTTTACATCTAATGCTTCTTTTAGAACATAAACGGCTCGCTCTGTGGCAGAGAGTTTTTCCATAAGAACAACAAATGTATAATATAGTTGATCATCTTGAATGATTTTCTCCGAAGGATCCCATTTCATGTCCTGTACAATCGGTTCTGGCAACCAAGTACCAACATAAGTTTCTCTTTTTTTTCGACTTGATTGTAATTCATTTATACAACGATTTACAACCATTCTACTTACATATGACTTTATATTGTTAATATCAGTTAAATGAACCTCGCTCATCTGTAGCTTTAGAAATGTATCTTGAACAATATCTTCAGCGTCACTTATCGATCCAAGCATTTTATACGCAATAGCAATAAAATAAGGTTTGTACATTACATACAATTCATTTATGTCTAAATGATTTTCTTTCACCCTACCCCTCCTCGAAGTTAACTCACCCAAATTTTAACATGATATACAATCACAAATACCCTAGAAAAAACTTTCTAGGGTATACCTATGTAAATTTCTCAAAAAACATTTTTTGAAAATAATATTTATAAAAAATTACGAACTAAATAAATTTATTCTGATTTTCCAGATAGAAGTCACTGCTATGCATAACTAGACGCTCTCTCCCACCTAACAATTTGTATTTATAATTGATTCTACAAATGATTTTGAAACCCTTTAGACCAAGAAGAATGAATGGGCTCCCACCCATATTCTTTTCGGGCTTTTGTATTGGAAGCGCCGCGTTCCCCTCGATTACTACCAGTTTGAGCAGAAGGCTGAGGGGCACCGATTGCAGAAGCATAAACTGGCAACCAATCCTGTCCCTGTGCAGGATAATCATCGACAATGTTGACCGGACCAGATGGCCATTCTAGTGCGAGTAATGCCGCTCTAGCTGCATCGTCTACATGTAAAAAAGAAACGATACCATCCGTTGCGGCCATTTCTTGTCGTCGTACTTGTTCAGCGATCATTCCATCCGTTGCATACCAAGTTCCTGGGCCATAAAGCGTTCCGTAACGAAGTATAACAAACTCTGGCATTTGAGACACTTTTTCTTCTAACGCCATAATACCTTCTATCGTTGTTTTTCGCGGAAACGAAGCAGTAATATCTAACAGTTCTTCCTCTGTAGCTGGAACCTCTCCAGGTTCATACGCCCACGAAATACTTTGTGCAATGATTCGTCTAACTCCCGCCGATTTTGCAGCCTCTACAAGATTTTCTGTCCCCTCAATTCGCATTTTTGCATTATCTACCGAGCTTCCCTCACTTAACGATGTAAGTTGATGAATCACTACATCTGGCTGACTATTTTGCAATGCAGTGAATACAGCATCTCGATCAAATGCATCTGCCACCACGGGCTTTGCACCCATTTTTGTAATTGTACTTGCATGCGATTCATCACGAATCATCCCGAACACTTCGTGCCCCTCTTGCACTAACAAAGGAATTAAAGAACGACCTATTACACCAGTTGCCCCGGCAAGAAAAATTTTCATTTCTATTCCTCCCATATACGTTTCAACTTATTCGTCTAGTTTTTCAAACTGCTATTTTGCTGTTCATATATAAGACAGATTGAGTTTATAAATCGTGACATAGATAGAAAAAAATTTCTGCAATAAAGAATCCTTTATGAATACACTAGATTTTACAACTTATTTACGATTGCTTCTATGATATTTTCAACCGTCAGCTCCCCATCAATTACATAGTCAGCACTAGGTTTCACACTTTTCTCCATCTCTAAGTACGCCTCTCTTCCAGCTTGCAAGTATACCTCACATTCGAAAAGAACCTCATCAATAGTATGTAAAGGATTACGAATAAATCTTCTCACCATTGCTATATCTAATGGCGTATCAATATAAAATGAAATGTCTATCACATCTTTCATCTCATTATTAAGGTACGAAAATGGATAGTCCAAAATAATATAATCTGCAACTGAATCATTTAATACTGATAGAATATCTGTCATTATGGGACTAACGTTCCACTCATTATAATCTGCACCTTTTTCCATCCATGCACAAATGTCACTTGGCCCATCTAAATTATAATCATCAAAATGAAAAGTCTTGGCGTTATTCAGTCTATTAGCTAACTCCTTCGTAACGGTTGTCTTACCGCCGCCAGATACAGCTGAAATAGATATTACTGTTGTTTTTTTCTCCATATTACTCCTCCATGAAATAATAGAATTTAAGTTTCTTTCCTATCCCTTTACTCTAAAATAATCTTTTGCTGGATTCTATAGTTACAAATGGGCGTATATTAAACAGTAAAAAAAGGAATTACTCAGCTATACACCACTTATTACCTTTCAGCACATAGATTGCTGCCGTGACGATACAAATGACAATGCACTTTGCTGCCTTTCTTTGTTACCATACTTTGCGCATGACAGAAATAGGTACTGACCGCTTCTATGTATGGCCAGCCCCTCCCAGGCCATTTTAAAAAATTCTTTTCTACCTTTTTTTACAGAGTGACTGAGTAGTTACAATGTATTCAAGATTTAACACCTTTTACATAACACATTACTATCAGCAAAAATTAAAAGATTTCTATTAACGGGATAAACCTGAGAATTTTGCGCATTACTGTCCATGTTATGATATACTATTATATCCTGCTGTTCATTTTTATGAGCAACTGTCGGAAAGGAAAAAGTCATAAACCCAAATTATATTTTAAAGATTTATTGACTACTGTGGAAACAGATTTGCTATACAATAATAACGGAGTGATTATATTATATGAGTAAAGCTAAAGGTAAAGGCGGAACAGGTAGAGGAACAGGCAGTAAGGGCTGGAACCGCTGGAAAGCCAGTGCCAACAAAAAAAAGAGTGCCAAACCTTATACAAGCAAAGGTGTTAAAAAAGCAGGTGGCGCAAAGACAAACAGTAATACAGGTGACAAATCCGAAAGATAGGGACTGCTGTTTCCGTTTGACATCTTTCGTGTAAGTGTGAGATAGATGTTGTGTGAGTTTATTTTGCGGAGAAAGGCAAAGATTTAAAACAACAAAACAGGTGGTTACTCATTGTAAAAAGACAACTTTTAAAATTCATTAATACGATATATTATGAAAAAATGGGCGTTTATCAAACAGTAAAAGAAAAAGATGTTTGCCACAAATAAGCAAACATCTTTTTCTTTTACCGCTCTTTATCCACTTAATCATCTTCAGTCAATCGCTTCGCTTCAAAATACAACACTTGAATAAATTTCTTCGTATTAATTCGTGTATGACCGGCCGTTGCTAATGATTCGTTTGTTAACTCTGTCATTCGCTTACGCACAATTGTAAAATCAAAAAATTTCGGAGCATAGCTTTCAAATTTCGGATTCGAAAAATCTGTTAAACCAAGAGAAGCTAAGTGATTGAGCGATTGATATATTGCTCGGCGCACCCTTTGCTCTGAAGCTTTTCTCTCTTTATCAATCTCACCTTCCGAAGCCATTTCACCTAACTTTTTGACCGTAATATGTTGAAAAATATCTTTTAATACTGGAAATCCATGTTCAAAGGTTGCCTTCTTTTCATATTGATATAAGTATTCCAGCATACTTAGTAAATCTTTACTTCCGTTCTCCCCAGCAATCCCTAGTTCTGCTAATAAAAAACGGCCAGAATCAGCAAATTTTTTCTCTTCTAGCCCTGATTCTATTCGCCCCTTTGGTTGCTCCCATTGGAATACATTGTTTAATGACTTTTGAATATCTTGAATAGACCGTTCCAAACGAATACGTTCTATCACTTTTCGTACAACGGATACAACTTCAATTTTATTAAGAGGTTTTGTAATATAATATTCAACACCAAGGGAGTAAGCTTCACCTATTAATTGTTTTGATTCTACTTGAGAAATCATAACCACTTTCCCGGAAAATGACGGGAGAATGTGCCGAACCGTTTCAATCCCATCACGAATTGGCATTAATAAGTCAATAAATAATATATCTACTTTTTTAAAATTTAACTGATCTCCTTCTACGAAAGCCCCATCTTCTTCTTCTCCAACTACTTCTCCAAGGTCTTCATCTTCAATAATTTGTGCTAACATAGAACGAAATACTTCGTCGTCATCTACGATGTAATAAAACATAGGCTCATCCTTCCTTAGTCAGGCTAGATTCCGGCAGCCGTACAATAAACTTGCAGCCTCTTTCAGCATCTCTGTCTTGTAGTATAACCTCTCCCTCAAGTTCCGTCACCATCTCTTTTATATAAGATAAACCAATTCCTGTTGACGGTGTTCCAGTTTGATCATATTTTGAAGTAAAACCAGGCTTAAATACTAACTCCTTATATTTCCCCGAAATACCCGGACCATCATCTATTACTTCAAACGTAACAAACGCTCCTTGTTTCTTAACATAAATTGTAATTGTACCAACACTATCAATCGCTTCTACAGCATTCGCAACTAAATTATTTAAAATCGACAACACAGTATATACATGATACTGCGTATGCTCCCCTTCTATCTGTTTAGAAAATACGACTTCCTTTTGTAATAACTGTGCGTATTTCTCGTTAATTCTTATAATCATTTCCGCCAGTTCATTTCCATTTACATATTCCGATAGATTTTTATCTAAAAGAAGTTTAGATAACCCGGCAAAAATTCTTTGATTATCTTTTTTTATTTCATGTACTTCTCCTGCAATTTTCAGCGCGTTCTTACTATACGATTCTATATTATTCTCAGCGCTACCTTTCTTTTGTAAGTTTCGATATAATTGGTACGCTTCTTGTGTAATCCTTTCTGCATTTTGCAGCGTTTTCTTCAAATGAACAGATTCTACATACAAATTGGAAAGATGCATAAACATCTTTTCATTTTCTTTCCGAACCTGCGCTTCTTTTAATTTTGTCTCATATAAACTCATCATATTTAAAAAACCGAGTGCAAAAAAACTGCGAAAAATAGCGATAATAATAATTTTATTGACTTCTGAAACTGTAATCATCGTGCTGAGCACAAAAATATGATAAAAAGCAAGTTCTGCCATGCTTGAAAAAATTTCAATCGTAATGCCAAAACACCCGATTATAAATGGTTTTTGATGAAATCGATTTACTCTGCATACTGAAAAAAGACTTCCATATACGAAATAATAAAAGAAAACTGGATAACGCATACTAAAGGAATCTGAGAAATGAAAAGAACTATGTAGCATCCAGTCAAGGCCAATTCGAAATGTTACTACAGATGCCCCAACTAAAATTCCCGCTATAACAGCTGGGATTTTCCTTAAGAATAATAGTAAAAAGAAGAAAATCGGTGTTCCAAAGCTAACACGAAACGTATCATTAAATGGATGAAAGTTCAGTTCTCCAGCAACCGGAACAATCAAAATTAACATAATTAAAAGTGAAATATCTTTCTTCCACAATTGATGCCAGTTCAAATACGTCACTTCCCGTTATTGAGTCTTTAAATATAATAAGGAAGCCCGCTTAATATATAAACGGGCTCTATTCCTATAGTGTTACTTTTTCAACTGCTTTTATTTGACGATAAACAGGTTGCCACATTGCATCTTTTACAGCCTTCCTGATATCATTATCACTTAATATATCACGAGCAACACCTTCAGCAACTGCCGCTTTAGCTACTTCAACAGCAACGATCTCAGAAATATTACGCAACTCCTCTACTTCTGGAAGAATTGGTGCACCAGGTTGACTTGTATCTACCATACTTGCCACCGCTTCTGCTGCTGCCGCAAACATACCATCTGTCATGACACGAGCACGAACAACATTTGTACCAAGACCAAGACCTGGGAAGATAAGTGCATTGTTAGATTGTCCAATTACATAAGTAACTCCATTGTATGTAACTGGATCAAATGGACTACCAGTTGCAACAAGCGCTCGCCCTTCTGTCCAAGAAATTAAGTCTGCTGGTTTTGCTTCCGCAAGAGGCGTTGGATTAGACATTGGTAAAATAATTGGTCGTTCCACATGTGCTGCCATCTCTTTTACAATTTCTTCTGTAAATGCACCAGCAACTGTTGACGTTCCAATTAAAATAGTTGGTTGTACATGTTTTACAACTTCAGCAAGACCAATCGTTTCTGACTGCTTCCATCGTTCGACTTCAGACATCTGACGTGCATAAGGACTTTGGAAATCAAGAAGATCATCCATATTATCAGTAAGTAAACCATTACGTTCAATACACCAAAAACGGCGATTTGCTTCTTCCTTTGATAAACCTAAGCGTACCATCGCATCACATACTTGATCTGCAATTCCAATTCCAGCAGTACCCGCACCAAAAACAACAACGCGATGTTCACATAGCGGAACACCAGAAGCTTTCACAGCTGATAACACAGCTGCCAATGAAACCGCGCCAGTTCCTTGAATATCATCGTTAAATGTACATACATTATCACGATATTTGTCTAAAATTTTGCGCGCATTACGTGTACTAAAATCTTCCCAGTGCAGCAGTGCATTCGGTAACTTATTACATACAGCTTTTACAAACAAATCAATGAATGTATCATATGCTTCTCCCGTTACACGTGGATGGCGATTTCCAATATAAAACGGATTATTTAATAACTCTTCATTGTTTGTACCAACATCTAAAATAACCGGTAATACACGACTTGGATCAATACCAACTGCTGCTGTGTAGACAGCTAGTTTTCCGATAGCAATATTAATACCGCCAACGCCCCAGTCTCCAATTCCTAAAATACCTTCACCGTCTGTTACAACGACTAAATCAATATTTTCCGCAGTTGCACCAATGTTAGAAAAAGCTTCCTCAATACCATTTGGATCATTAACTGATAAATACACACCACGTGGCTTACGATACTCATGACTATATCTTTGAATCGCTACACCAACAGTTGGCGTGTATACAATCGGTAGCATTTCTCGCAAATGATCTGTAAGAATACGATAAAATAATACTTCATTACGATCATGCAGTGCTGTTAAGTATACGTTTTTTAATAAGTCATCAGGCTGTGAACAAAATTGTTCATACGCACGGCGTGCTTGTTCGTCTAATGTTAATACCGCTGGCGGTAACAACCCTTTTAACCCTAATTCTTCCCTTTCCTCCGCCGAGAAAGCGACACCCTTATTTAATAGTGGTGTTGCTAATACTTCTGCTCCTCGTAATGTTGTTTCTAAAGTTCCATTCGAGGAAACTGTAAATTTACTCATATAACCCCTACCTTTATTGATATATAACATTTCTATATTGTAAACAAAAAAAAGGGGAAAGTCCCCCCTTTTTTAATTTTTCTTTAAAAGAGATGCTCCTGCAATTCCAGGATGCGTCATTTCAAACGGATCTAAAATCAAGTCTAATTCTTCTTGTGATAATACACCATTTTTCAAGCAAATTTCTCTGACAGATTGACCAGTTGCAATTGCTTCTTTTGCAACACGGGCTGCTGCTTCGTATCCGATATGTGGATTCACAGCTGTAATAATACCAACGCTTTTCTCAACATATTCTTTTAAGTGCGCTTCATTCGCTTCAATTCCTTTTAAGCAATTATCTGTGAAAGCACGGAAGCCGTTATTCATAATACTGATTGATTGAAGTAAGTTGAATACTAACACTGGTTCCATTACATTCAGTTCTAATTGACCTGCTTCTGAAGCAAGACAAATTGTATGGTCGTTCCCAATTACTTGGAACGCAATTTGGTTAATTACTTCTGGCATTACAGGGTTTACTTTCCCTGGCATAATAGAAGAACCAGGTTGACGAGCTGGAAGCATAATTTCACTCAATCCAACGCGCGGACCTGATGCCATTAAGCGCAAGTCATTTGCAATTTTGGACATATTCATCATACATACTTTCAGCGCAGCTGAAACTTCTGTATATGCATCTGTATTTTGCGTTGCATCTACTAAATCTTCTGCTCCAACAAGAGGCAATTTACTAATATTAGCTAAATGTTTTACTACAGCCTCAATGTACTGCGGATCTGCATTTAATCCAGTACCAACAGCTGTCGCTCCCATATTTACTTCATATAAATGTTGACGAGATTTCTCGATACGTTTAATATCACGTCCAAGTACACGAGCATATGCTTTAAACTCTTGTCCAAGACGAATCGGTACAGCATCTTGTAAATGCGTGCGTCCCATTTTAATAACATGGTCAAATTGCTCTGCTTTTAATTCAAAGATATCACGCATATATCCCATCGTTTGTAATAATTCCTCTAATGAGTTTAACGTTGCAATATGAATTGCAGTTGGGAATGCATCATTTGTTGATTGCGCCATATTCACGTGGCTATTTGGGCTAATGTAATGATAGTCGCCTTTTTCCATTTCTAATAATTCAAGAGCACGATTGGCAATCACTTCATTTGCATTCATATTCATAGAAGTTCCAGCTCCGCCTTGGATCGGATCTACGATAAAATGCTCGTGCCATTTCCCCTCAAGAATCTCTTCTGCTGCCTCTGCAATTGCTGTACCTTTTTTTAGTTCTAATCGTCCAACATCTGTATTTGCAAGCGCTGCCGCTTTTTTTACAATCGCTAATGCGTTAATTAATCCTTCATGGATTTTATAACCTGTAATCGGAAAGTTTTCGACCGCACGCATCGTTTGAACACCATAATATGCATGCATTGGTACTTCTTTCTCACCTAAAAAATCTCTTTCAATTCGCACATCTTTTTTAGCTTCAGTTACTGTTGCCATATATATATTCCACTCCTCACCTTATTTTGCCCCATATGTAACCATTCTCTTACTTCAAATTTTACAAGAAATAAATAATGAATCTGGAGATATACTATTTGTAATACATCAATTCGTTTCACAAATAATCAGCGAGAGCTAAATAATCTCTCACTAATTCAACTTTTAATTTATGCTGCTTTAGCTTGGTTTACAGTTTCTACATACTGTTTTGCTTTTTCTTGATCAAATTCGCCTTCCCATTTCGACATGACAATCGCCGCTAATGCGTTCCCTAATACATTGACAGACGAGCGAATCATATCTAAAATGCGATCAATACCAGCAATTAAAGCAATTCCTTCTAATGGAAGTCCCATTGAACCTAATGTTGCCAATACAACAACAAAGGAAGCACCAGGAACACCAGCCATTCCTTTAGACGTTAACATTAAAACAAATAACAATGTAATTTGTTCTGTTAACGACATGTGTATACCATACATTTGCGCTACAAATAGTGACGCTAACGCTTGATAAATAGCTGATCCAGTTAAATTAAATGTATAGCCCGTAGGTATTACGAAAGAAGCAACGGCTTTCGGACAACCGAACTCTTCCATTTTTCTCATAATATTTGGTAAAACAGCTTCTGAACTTGCTGTTGTAAAAGAAAGAATTAATTCTTCTTTTACAACTTTCATTAAGGTGAAAATGTTTACTCCCACTATTTTCGCATTGATACCTAATACCACAATAACAAATAACACAACCGTTACATAAACAGCGAGAACTAGTTTCCCTAACGGAAGCAGAGTAGCCACTCCAAATTTTGCAACCGTAACAGCAATTAATGCAAATACACCAACCGGAGCAAATTTCATGACTTGATTTGTAACCCAAAACATTGCTTCTAATACACCTTCAAAGAAATTAAAGACTGGCTTTCCTTTTTCTCCGATTGCAGCAACTCCTAAACCGAATAACACTGAGAAGAAAATAATTGGTAATAAGTCCCCTTGTGTGATAGATTCAAATACGTTTTTTGGTACAATATGAACAATTGTTTCTGCAAAACCTTTTTTCTCCGTTGCATCAGCTGTTGCTTTATAAGCCGAAATATCAGTTTGCTGTAAATGGCTCATATCAACGCCCGTTCCTGGATGGAACACGTTCGCTGCTACTAAGCCCATTAAAATAGCAATCGTCGTGATAATTTCAAAATAAAGGATTGTTTTCCCACCTAATTTACCGAGCTTCTTCATATCGCCCACACCAGCTACTGCAACAATAAGTGCAGATATAACAATTGGAACGACAATCATTTTAATTAAATGAATAAATATGTCCCCAAGCGGTGTAATATAGGAAATAGCTGTTTTATTTCCATAAAAGATTGCCCCTACAACAATCCCTAAAATAAGCGCTACAAAAATTTGTGTAGCTAATCCGAATTTTTTCATGTATTTCATCCCTTCCATGCGAACGCTTTCAATTCCTAATATATAAAAGCATAATCACATGATAAAGACGAACCTACAAAATCAGACACAAAACTACAAGTTTGTCACAAAACTTTCGAATTTTTTTCTTAAAATCTTCAATTAATTGTGCTCTTCTTCATTATACAACCAAAAATTAGAATTTATAAAACATCAGATTATTCCGTATAATCTAAAAAGAATCCCCATTAAATACAGCTACTGGCCCTTCTATATTATTATTGTTTACAACTACATCCACACACTCCTTTGGTGCATGCCCTTCTATGTACATACGACAAGCCGCATGATAGCGCTGTATAAACATATCCTCAGCTTTCTCTTTACTTCCAAAAGCTTTTGCTTCTCTCTTGGAACCACGTTCTCTAGCAATCTGAAAATCTGTTTCCACATATACTTTATAGTCAAATAAATGTTTCAGTTCTTCTTTAAATAAAAAGGTTCCATCTACTATACATATCGTATCTTCTGAAGCCAATATTGGTTCAGAGCGGATATACAGATCGCTCTCTAAATCGTGTGATTGTATCTCATAACGTTTTGTCCCATTTGGTCCTAATGGGATTAATAATCGTTCAGAAATAGCTTTATAATCATGAGCATCTTCATAATAGCCTTTCGCCGATTCCTTCCCTTGTGCATATCGAATTGCTCTTGGATTGTGGAAGTAATCAATACTTGTTCGAATTACTTTTCTTCCTTGATTTTCAACTTCTTTCGCTAATTCATTAGCAAATGTTGTTTTCCCTGAAGCTGTTATACCACTAACACCCACTCTTACAGGATGATTTAATGTAAGCGCACATATATGCTCCGCAATTTCGCGAATAACAGTTTGACGTTTCACTTCAATTCCCCCTCATAGAATCTCCCCACATACTTCCTTAGTCTTTATGAAAAATAATTCTTCCCTGCCAGTTTAGTTTATCACCCAAAGTATATATTGTAAAAATATGTATTCATTTCTTGAGCTATTAATATAAAGTGAAACTTTAATCAGTGGGGGTTTTCTTCATCCCCCACTGATTATCAGCCCTCACTGATTATCAGCCCTCACCAATCGGGCTTTTACGGGCAGTTTATCTCCCACCTAACTTCTTAAGAAAAGCGGAAGCGGCTTGCTCAGAATCGCAGGACGTTGGAGCACCCGACAGAGAGGCGCTTTTTGCCTCGTCCGAGGGGGCGAAACGACCGGAGATTCTAGCCGCTAGAGCTGGACAATGCTTTTGCTGAATTTTGAGGTGGGAGTATTACTGCCCGTTAATGCGGGATAAATAAGAAAAAAACTGCCGTATCATATCGCAGTTTCTCTCATTCATATTTCTATAAATAATAATTAAACATCCCTACCATCTTTTCCTTACACTTCTCTAAAAAGGACAAATTGTTTAAGAATGATATCGTCATTTCTTTTGAATCTTGAATATCTTGCGCTAATGCTTGATTTAATTGTTGTAAAATAGGACCGCCCTTTATATAGAAGTTCATCTCATCATTGATATGAAAGCTGCGCGGGGTAAAATTTGCTGTTCCTATAACAATTGTTTCATTATCAAACACCATAGCTTTCCCATGAAACATCCCTTTTTTATATCCATATACAGAAATGCCATTCTCGACTGCTTGACGAATATAAGGATAGGCAGCTTCTTTTATAAAAGGAACATCCGGCTTATAAGACCACAATATTTTAACAGAAACACCCCTCTGCCTCGCTTGAATTAAAGCATTCATAAGTTTTTCATCTTTTGGTATAAAATACGGAGTGGTAATCACAATAGATTGTTTTGCCTGCTTTATTAATTCAATATACTTTTGGATTAGACCATGGCCATTATAACTAGTTAATGTATGTAACGTTTTCCCTGGGGCACTCTGTTGCGAAATACTTGTTATCGCTTCAGAAGTATCACGTTTCCAGTCTGAGGCAAACTGTTCTTCTAAATCTCTCACCCCTTCTCCTATTATTCGCATATGATAATCTCGCCAATATCCAAATTTCTTATTTTTCCCTAAATATTCATCTCCTATGTTAAAACCACCACTGTATCCTATTTTTCCATCAATTGTTGTAATTCGGCGGTGATTTCGATGATGTAGCGAATAAAAAAAGAATGGCAATTCAGCTTTTCTACTATATGTAAAATGAACACCACTTGCTTGCAATTCATTTTTCATTTTTCTTTTGAAAGACAAATCATTAATCCGATCGATTGCTAGGTATACTTGTACACCCTCTTTTGCTTTTTCTTTCAACAACTCCAAAAAAGTATGACTGCTTTTATCATCTGAAATGATAAAGAAATAAGTGAGAATCGAATGTTTCGCCTCTTTTATATCAGAAAATAGCTGCTGATACAAAGATTGCCCCTCAACATATAGTTGGAAATCACTATAGTGAAGTGCATATTCTTTCGTTTGATTTTTTTTCGCTTCTATCTTTCTTCCCAGTGTAACATCAACATGCATACAAACGAGTAGAAGAATGAATATAGCAATAATAATAGAAATAATCCGAAGTATTTTTTTCACCATTTCGATTTCCTTCCGCACAAAATAATTGTTTCTACATAGTATTTCAGCAGAAGTTATTTTTAATGCTCGTTTACAGGTCGATTCATATTATTTTTTACTATTACATATACATACGGGAGGAACAGATGAAAAGTCTTAACACAAAATCACTTCTCGATGAATTAAACGAAAATAGAAACGTGATTCAAAAAAGAAATATTCATACTACACTAATCTCAGGTGATGGAGAAGAAACGATTAAATATATACAAGTAGTTCCACCTCATTCTAAAGAAAAATGGATAGATGGAAAGGTAGTAGGAGACATAACTACCAAATTTGGTGATGGAAATGTTACCACAAATAGTGTGTTTCTTTTAGACGGGGACAACTACATTGTGCAAGGAACACACAATGTAGTCTTGTATAAATGCATACCTATATTACAAAGGATTCTTTAGTTAGCCTACGAAAAAAAGGGGGGTAGCGTCAAACTAAGTAGTTCTGTTATTGTGGAGAAAACCTAAAATAATATAATAAGCTAAATAACATTTGAATTCACAAGTTAAATCACAGAGTAACTAACGCGCAAACAAGCTCAGGGTTTAGTGCTCTGAGCTTGTTTTTTAAGGAGGACTTCTTAATTAAAGCACTCCGTTAGCACAATAAAATTAGTAAGAATTGTAGTCATTATATATCATACTTTTTAAAAAATCTATTTTTCTAATATCTTTATTATTATTTTTATCTGCTCGATAACTATCCTTAGATGAAGACTCGTAAACACGTAAATATTGCTCAGGATTTAGTAAATAATACTTTATGTCTCCATTTTTATGTATTTCTAAATACTCTAATTGTACTCCTGCAAAATTTGGTAAAGTGTCAATAATACCGAACTCAACTGATAATCCCTCTTTAGAGAACTCATGTTCATGCAAATCAATTAGGCTATATTCCATTGAAGTCATGACTTTCACAATATCATTCCAGTTATGTATAGATAGTTCAGGTGGCACTTCCCACCCTCTTTTATCACCAGGTACATGAACATCTAAGTCTTGGGCATCCCAGCTCTTTCCTGTAATGACTTCTAAACCAACCGAACCCATTAACAATGGAATAATTTCAATATCATTTAGTTTTTTTGCAATTTTAATAAACTCATCAAACTTGTGATTATCCATTTGCCCCTCCACTTTTTTTAACTTTACCGAACTAGGTTCAACAAACCTGTCCATTAACTGAACAATGACAAATTTGCTTCTCTTTACACCTTAACATAAATTACCTATTTTTTGTTTATTTTTCACATCTCAAATAACACCCTGAATTGCACCCAAAATAACCAAGTGACAATAACTATTGTCATCCTGCTAATCGGTATGCTGTTTTACTAGTTAACTCGATAACGAAAGCAGATAGAGCCTTTACATATCAATAAAAAATCGAGTATAAAACCGTTACGATTTCACACTCGATTTCGAATGCTAATTCTAGTGTTTTTCCACGTTATCTGAACTACTTAGCTTAAATAAAATTCCTAGCATCGTTATTACGCCCAAATTTATAAATAGCAATTAAGAAAAAGGAAATGGCAAATGCGAATAAGATTAAAATGTTTAAATATATGTCTGCAAACTGCGTTCCTTGCTGTAATTTCATAATTGTATCTAATAACCAACGCTGCGGAAGAAATTCAGCAATTTTTTGTACTGATGCTGGCATAATGTCAAATGGAAAGAAGCATCCCGCAAGCAAACATGTCGGTGTAATAATAATATTTTGCATTGCATTTGCTGAAGCTGAATTTTTCGCAAAAGATACAATCGCTAACGATAAACCAATTGCAATTAAACCAAATATCATCAATAATCCAATCATAACAATTAACGGTATATTGGGATCAATATGAAATACATTGGTCATAAACAGTACCGTTACAATGATTTGCACCATCATGATAACCATATTAACAGCAACGTTAGATAATATATATTTTCTCCCATCTATCGGTGTCGACAATAATCTAAAATACGTTCTATTTTCTTTTTCTTTCAAAATGAGTTCTGAAAAATTCACCGCTGAAAATAGCATAAACATCATGAGATAACCAACTGTTTGATTCGTCATATCTTTATTTTTCGAAGTATCCTTAAGCGTATGGGCTGTTAACTTGAACGAATTTTTTTGATAACCTGTATACATCTGATCAAACTTACTTTGATCATCTTTCGCTACTTTACTTATTGCCGTTATATTATCAATATAATTATACAAATAAGATTTGATAAAACTTGTGATTTGCTCTCCTTTAATGGAAGAGACTTCAATATGACTGGGTTTACCGTCACGAACACTTTGCGAAAAACCAGAATCTAATGTAATCACTGCATCAAGTTTTTTTGAGGCAAGGTTCTCTTCGATTTCTGATGATTGAATTTTACTTACTTTTACATGATCTAATCCTTCTATAAATTTCACCGTATCATTTGCTATATACTGATTTTCATGATTTACAACCCCAATACGCAATGTCCCCTGCCCTACGTTTCCATAAATCAGAAATGAAAGTAATGCTCCTGCTATTGGCAATCCAATAATAATAAGTAATCCTTTTTTATTTTTCAAAAGTACAGATAATGTTTTTTGTATGAGCCATAAAATATCTTTCATATTATAGCCCCTCCCGTCTGCGTAATGCGATAATCGCAATCAATAAAAACAGTGCTGAAATTCCAAGATTTAATGAAATTACCGGAAATGCTGCTCCTAAATCATTCGCATAAATAATTTTCATAATCGCTGTATTTGCCCATGTTAATGGCGACATGCTTGTAATCATATTTTCTTCGACTACAAAATATGCTCCGCCAAAAAATGAAGCTAACTGTACAACAACCATAATAACCGCTCTAGCTGCCTCACCTGTTTTCATAATATATCCCATTCCTAACCCAAAGCTAATCGCAAGTAATACTTCTGTCAGTAGAATAAGAAACACTACGCCAAGATGGTCGCCCCAATTTGCCTGATATACAAACTTACTAAAGAAAATAATAGGAAGTAGACAAAGTCCATTTGTGACAAGACTACCTAATATTTTTCCTATGAAAATCTCCGCTTTACTAACAGGCGCTGCAATTAAACGCTCTCCTGTTTTGCGTACTCGCTCTTCTCGAATCAGAGAACTTGCTCCCATCGCTCCGTACAAGGCAATCATTGTCGTCACCACAACCGAATAATAATCCATAGAACTTGGTTTTTTAGCAGCTTGTAAGGATGTCTCTTGTATATAATCATCATGATTTCCACTTGAAATTACTGTACTCACTTTCCCAGGATCTACTTTTGCGACTTCAACTGCTACATTGTACTTATCGACAAATGTAGTAAGCATCCCTTGGAGAATACTTCCTTCAATGCTATTTCGATCACTTTCATATAATTTCACACCATCTTGATTCATTTCTACATAGCCAGCATATTTATTTTGTTTCACTTCTTCTTTTCCATCTACATCGGCTGAAACCTTTTTAAAGCGAATTCCCGATTTACTTGTTTTTTTTATAAACGCTTCAAATGACTGTAAGAATTTACTATCTGCTTCATCTTTATATAATACTTGTATATTTTTAATAGAGAGACTGTCACCATTAAATGCATTTGTTAAAGCCGTTCCCAAGATGAGCATAAGCACCACTGGGAATGCTAACATAAAAACTAATGTTCTTAAATCCCGAAACTCTTTTTTCAGTTGCGTGATAGCAATATTGAAGATGTTCAAGCGGTGAACCTCCTTTTCTATTTACTATTGATCTCGTAATTTTCTTCCTGTCAACGTCAGAAACACTGTTTCAAGGTTTGGTGCCTGTTCCTCTAATGATCGTATTTCTACATCGTGACTAATAAAATATTGAATGATTTTATTTAAATTATTCACTCCAGTATCAGAATTCACTTTAATTACGTTTTCTTCTACTTGAACAGCCTTAACACCACTAATTTCCTTCAGTTGGTTTACATCCATATTTTCAATTGCTTTTACTTCAATCCAAATATCTTTCGTATCAGTAATGATTGCTTTTAACTGTTCTTTCGTTCCTTCTGCAATAATCTTTCCATGATCGACAATCGCAATTTTCGTACAAATCTCTTCTACTTCCTCCATATAGTGACTTGTATAAATGATTGTGCTCCCCATTTCATTTAACTTTCGAACAGACTCGAGAATGTAGTTTCTTGACTGTGGATCAATTCCTACTGTCGGCTCATCCATAATAATTAGCTTCGGACGATGCGCAATTGCACAAGCAATGTTAAGTCTTCGCTTCATTCCACCAGAGAAATTTTTCGGGTAGCTTTTATGTTTATCACTAAGTCCTACAAACTGAAGAGCATCTTCTACTCTCGCTTTTAATTCCGTTCCTCTTAATCCATATAATCCCGCAAAAAACTTTACATTTTCATAGGCTGTTAATTCCTCGTAAATTGCTATGTCTTGCGGGACAATACCGATGTTCATTTTTGCAAAACGGTTATGCCGTTTTACATTTTTACCTAGTATGCAAATCTCACCTTCGTTACTTCGTAATAATCCAGCAATCATATTAATTGTTGTACTTTTACCAGCACCATTTGAGCCTAAAAACCCAAATATTTCGCCTTGTTTAATAACTAAAGACATATTATCTACTGCGATGAAATCACCAAATTTTTTCGTTAAGTTTTTGATTTCTAATGCGTTCATCATTTCACCCCTGTTTCAGTTTCTCTACTGTTATTATAAGTAAAAAGAATGAACCTGCTCAGTGCATAAGTTCATTCTTTCCACATGAGAATATTCACTTTTTTCACATGAAATCATTCATCTCACTTAATCTTTATTACATTGGCAATAGCATTGTTACAGAAAAACCATTTGTACCATCTACAATTATCGTCCCGTTAATAGAAGCTGTACGCTCTTCCATACCGATAATGCCGAGCCCTTTTTTCACTTGCGGTACACCATTCCCATTGTCTTTCACCTGCACCTTCACAACAGTATTAAGCACATGAATATCAATCGAAACAGCTGTGGCCTCAGCATATTTCATAGCATTCGTTAACGCTTCCATTACATTTTCTCCAATGATTTTCCATTGTATCGGCGAAATAGCTTCCAAATTCCCCTTATGTACAAATAGAATTTTCATATCATGTTTCACCGCAAATTCATCTATGAATAATTTCATACGATGAATACCCATTTGTTCAGTTGGTGGTTTCATATTTTTCAACGTAATTCTAATACTCTCAATTCCGTCTTTAGAAATATGAATGGCGTTTTGAAGCAACTCTGCCGATTTCTTCTTTTCAGTATCCATCAATCTTTTCGCAGCTTCCATTTGAATCAACGCAGATGTCATAGAGTGACCAATTTTATCATGAATTTCTTGTGATAATCGATTTCGTTCTTCTAGTTTAAATGTGTATTCCGATTGTCTGATGTATGCTTTATTTTCATTCAAGTTTTTTGTGAGCCTTTGCAAATCTTTTCGCATCATGTCATTTTCTGATTCGAGTTTACATAGCCTTTCCATATAAAGCTTGGCCATTGTAAAAACAACAAAACTAAATACAGCGATTAAACCGTATGTCATACGTATATTTTCCTGGGCAAACATAACTGGAAGAAGCATAATAAAAAGAAGCATCTCTCTTTTCTGTATGTAATAAGAAGTATATTCATATAAATTCAGCGGTAAAAATAAAAGTAATAACGGATGAATTTGTTTATACGAAACAGCTATAGTCACAATTGATATAAATATAATCACTTTTTTCACTGCATCTATTTTGAAAATGTAGATCGAAACATTTATACAAAGATACAAAAGTAACGTAAATACAATCCATGGCAAATTTGTAACATTAGAATGGACATAACCAAACACGATGTAAAGGAAAACGATAAGCTTACTAATAATCATCCAAAAATTCATTTTTTTATTCCACAGTTCCTGTTAAATAATAAATTGCAATTTGCGTACGATGCTCAAGCCCTGTTTTATTGAGAACTGACGTAATATAGTTCGCAATTGTCCCTTCTGATATAAAAAGCTGTTTTGAAATCTCTTTATTCGAAAAGCCTTTCGCAATCAGAGCAATAATACTAAGCTCTCTTTCTGTGAAAAGACTCTTATCTATTTTTGATCCTTCTTCTTTATTGCCTTGTAAGTTAGATTTAATTTTATTAAGAACTACATCTTGCATCACAGTATTGCCGTGATGAACACTTTTTATTGCATCTCGAATTCGCTCTGGATCATTATTTTTTAATAGATAACCTTTTGCCCCATTTTTCACTGCATCTAAAATGTATTCATCATCATCAAATGTCATTAAAATAAGCGGCTTTGTTTTTGTTTGTTCGCAAATTAATTTCGTCGCTTCCACGCCATTCATATTTGGCATACGTACATCTAAAAGTGCAATATCTACATCATGTTTTTGGCAATAATCCAAAGCCTCTTGTCCATCATTAACTGTTTCTAACACCTCAAATTCTTCGTATGTACTTAAAATGATTTTCATGCCTTCTCTTATAAAAGAATTATCATCAGCTATTATCACTTTTATTTTCATAGTTGTAAGTAAGTATTACCTTACTTACATTCACACCCTTTCAATATACAATTTTACTATTCTTCATTACATATTTCTTTAACATACTTCCGAAAGAAGTCCCTATCTTCAAGCGCGTAACAGACAATATCCACCTGGCTCTGTTATTCCTTACATGTTAATCGATCATTTAGATTTACAAGGTTTTATAAACAAATTAACTGTCCTATTTGATTACACTCTTCTGCAAACCATAGTGCTCCATCTGGCCCAAGTACAATTCCATGTGGTTCCGAGTTTTTGGTAGGAATTTGATATTCGGTAATTTCTCCATCCACCGTAATTCGCCCAATCCGATTTCCTGCCCATTCGGTAAACCAAAGTACTCCATCCTCCCCTGCAACAATAGCATGTGGCCGGGCATTTTCGGTTGGAATAGGGTACTCGCTAATTTTTCCCGATGTAGTAATTCTTCCTATTTTATTTCCGTTTATCTCTACAAACCATATTGCTCCATCTGGTCCATTCGTAATGCCTACTGGAGCAGAATTTATTGTAGGTATAGAATATTCAGTAATTTGACCAGATATAGTGATTTTACCTATTTTATTACCTTTGTTCTCCGTAAACCAAAGTGCCCCATCTGGTCCTGATACGATAAATGACGGATAAGACTCCGAATTAGGCAATGTATACTCAGTAATCTCACCTAACGATGATATTCTTCCTATCTTATTACCTGTAAGTTCCGTAAACCAAATCGCTCCATCTGGTCCTTCAGTTATTCCATAAGGTGCTGACTTTACAGTAGGTAACATATATTCAGTAACCTCACCTTGCATTGTAATCTTTCCAATCTGATCGGCCTTGTATTCTGTAAACCAAAGATCTCCATTCGCCCCAGATGCTATACATGAAAGCCCTGCATCTGATGTAGGAACGAAGTATTCCTGTATTTCACCGGTTATAGTCATTCTTCCTATTTTATTTCCCTTATGTTCCGTAAACCAAAGAGCTCTATCAACACCGACTGTAATCCCATATGGCCCTAATTCAGCCCTAGGAAGAAGATATTCATTAAATTTTATTTGCATTGAACTTCCCCCTTTTTGATTGATGCATGTACTTATTATATGAAAACAAACATTGTAAATATTTCCGTGAATGCAATTCCTTTCCCTTCATTACTTAGAAGAAAAACTACAAAAAATTACATCTCAACAAAATATTGAACTAAAACCCAATAAAAAACCTTGCACTGCTATATGGAAAGCTGTGCAAGGTTTTAATTTTTATCTTTTATAAGAATAAAGATGATATATATTTTTTCAGCAGTACTATTCAAATTATCTCATTATATAATCGCTTTTAACCCTTCTAAAACTAACCCAATCATAAATCCACAAACAGCTCCATTTACGCGAATCCACTGCAAATCTTTCCCTACATTATTTTCAATCATTTCAATTAGCGTTTGATCATCTAGCTTATCAAGATTTTCTTGTACAAGCTTTCCAATTTTAGAATGATTGTTTTCGACAAGGGTTACAATTTGTTTTTGTAACCAATCATCTATTTTTTGAATCGTTACTGGATCTTCTTTTACTTGATTCATTTGCGCCTTTAAAAATGAAAGAAGATATTTATCTATAAACTCTTCTTTTTTTACAAAAGCAACTGCTCTTTCCTGTACTTGAGCTAACAATTCTGTTATTTTTTCATTTGCTTTCCAATTTGCAATCAAACTTTCTTTCCAATTCTCTAACTCCCGCAATACTGCTTCACTTTCCTTTACACGGATAAGTTCTTGGCGAATCTTCATTAATATAAGTTGTCTTGTGCTATTATCAGGATTTTGCAAACTACTAATATTACTGATTATAAACTTCTGTAAAACACTTCCGATTTTTTCTTCATCTACAATATTCATAAAAGATTTAAGCGTAAACTGTAAAAATCCATCTACTTTTATATTTTCCATCGTTTTCATCCCTAAACTTCCGAGCTGATAACGCGCTTCATCTTGAACTGTCCACTCTTTTGCTTTAACTAACATAAAATCAAATGTTTTTTCATCGTATTGCTTTGCAACTAGTTGATCAATAAGAATTTGCAGGATTTCCCCTGTATGAATCGTATGTAAATACGTTTTTAATTCTTTTTCAATAACAATAGCTAATTTTTCAATATTCATTTGAAGAATCGCTTTTTCAGCAAGTTGCACAATCACTTTTTTCACGCTATCCGATTGCAACTCTTTTTCTGCAATTTGTAAAACGATTTGTACTAACTGCATCTCTTTCACTTTATTTGTTATACTTTCTTTCGTCAGCCAGTCATTTTCCAGTGTGGAAACAAGTCCTTTCGTAATTCGTTTCCGATTTTTTGGCAGCAGTGCTGTATGCGGAATTGGAATTCCCATCGGATGGCGAAACAGCGCCGTAACTGCAAACCAATCGGCAAGTCCGCCTACTAAACCCGCTTCAAATCCACCTTGTATGATTCCACCTGCTATCGTTCCTTGAATCGGAAGTGTTGCGGCAAACCCAACTCCCATCACTCCCAGGGAAATTCCCGCTATATATTTTGATTGTAATGACATTTCAATTGCACATCCTTCTTTATGTAAAGTAAACTTTTCAATCTATAATTAAATCCTTCAACAAAAGCGTATATCTATACTATAATGAATGCCATTAAAAACCACAAAGAATTCATTATAAAAACGAGAGGCCTTTGCACCCCTCGCTTTTATAATTTTATGATATTGTTAAAAATTCGGCAATTGGGCCCAGTACAAGTATTGGTAAAAATGTTAAAGCACCTACTATAAATATAGTACCAAGTAAGATTCCACCAAACAAACGACTATCGGTTTGAAACGTACCAATCGTTTCTGGTACAATTTTTTTCTTTTTTAATCCAACTGCAACAGCAAGCATCGTAATAATGCTAAAATAACGACCAATGTACATAACGAGACCTGTTGAAATATTCCAAAACGGTGTATTATCATTTAATCCTTCAAATCCAGAGCCATTATTCATCGCAGACGATGTATATTCATATATAACTTGTGTTAAACCATGAAAACCAGGATTCGAAATGCTGTCTGTTCCTAAATGTGTTGAAAAAGCAATTGCCGCAGCACCAAGAATAAGTAATGGCTGAGACACAATGGTAATAGCGATTAACTTCATTTCTTTCCCTTCTAATTTTTTATTCAGAAACTCCGGTGTACGTCCAACCATAAGCCCTGCCAAAAATACTGCAATCATTGCATACATGATTACGTTTATGAATCCGACTCCAATCCCGCCAAATACAGTTCCTAGAAGCATATTGACGAGCGGGACCATTCCTCCAATTGGCGTTAACGTATCATGTGTAGTATTCACGCCCCCCGTACCTGAAGCACTTGTAACAGTTGCATATAAGGCAGAAGATATAACGCCAAGGCGCATTTCTTTCCCTTCCATATTTCCTTGTGAACTTTCTACACCAATTTGATTCAACAACGGATTTCCTTTCAATTCAGATATGGCAAGTGTTGAAAATCCAGCGATAAACAAAATAAACATCGATACAAAAAAACTTCTTCCTTGTTTCCGATTTCCAACCATTCGTCCATATACAAATGGGAATGCCATCGGAATTAACATTTGCAGCATCATTTGAAGCACATTACTAATCATATTTGGATTTTCAAATGGATGTGCCGAAACTGTTCCAAAAAAACCGCCGCCATTATCTCCAAGTTCTTTAATAGCTAGTAAGGATGCTACTGGTCCGCGAGGAATCACCTGCTCCGTCTCTTCTAACGTTTTTGCGATAATTGTAGAATCCAACGTTTGCGGTGTTCCTAGCGCCAGAAAAATGAGTGCAGCTACAAATGAAATGGGTAACAGCACTCTTACAATAGATTGAACAAAATCAACAAAGAAGTTCCCTACTTTTCTACCTGCTAGCACACGAATAAACGTAATCCCAATCGACAGTGAAGTTGCAGGTGCTGCAAACATCATAAACGTTATCCCAGCCATTTGAGAGAAATAAGATAAATTACTTTCGCCCCCATAATGTTGTAGATTCGCATTTGTCATAAACGTAATGGCTGTATGCAATGCTAATGTTGGCTCCATTCCTGGAAAATGATTTGGATTTAACGGTAACATGCCCTGTAATCGAAATATAGAATATACAACAAGTATACAAAATAGATTCGTTATGATTAAACAAAACAAATAGCGCTGCCAGCTTTGACTATAGCCCTTTATGCCCGCGATTTTAAACAAAATTTTTTCTAGTGGATCAAATATCTTTTGAAATGATCCCTTTTGCTGAAAAACATTGTATATGTAATCCCCCATCGGCTTTGCGACAACTACAAATAGACAAATTGTAAGTAGACTTGTTAGCCAGTTCACTCTTTTCCTCTCCTCTGTTATCTCTATATTTTTCTCCATTAAATATAGAAAAATTTTTGTAAATATTTACCACAAAGAGAATAAAAGAAAACACTAGGCCGCACCTAGTGTTTTTTACACACAAGTCCCCCCTCTCAAAACGCTGACGAGGTTAGCTGTCGGATTCGGACCTTGAGAGTAGCCCTACCTAAAAAGGATTCACCCCGAGTGACAAAGCACAAAATTGGTTCCCCCGCTCCTATTGGATTAAGCGATATTGGTCTGTAAAATTTTCCATTTGACTGTTAATATACTCTTCTAAACTCTTATTGTAAAGAGAGAAAATACAAAAAAAGAAACCTTCCCTTAATGAAAGGTTTCCTTCCACATACTACTATCAACAAACCACCACTACAAAAGTAAGTGCGATATATAAACAAATCGGACTATATAACCACGTATCATACACTGAAAATTTTGTCCCTTTTACCTTTTTAAAAAACCCAACATATTTCATATCACCGACTGCACGTAACAAGAAAATCCCAGCTAAAACGATACATCCCCATCTTGTGTAGCGACTTGGATTCCAAAAAGACAAATATCCACTTTGTGCTAATAGAATCATAGCAAAACATAAAATGGCAAGTGCCACTGCAAAAGTCCCTATTTTTCGCGGAACAAAAGCATATTCGCCGCTGTCTTTTTTCATCGGAAGAACAACCTTACTCCCCCATGATCCACCACATGCCCAGTACATATGAATGAGACTGATGAACACAAGTATGCTCGCACCTAAAATGATAAAAAATGCTGCCATTGTATTCCCTCCTTATACATATGATAAATCATTTTTCTTCTTCATAGTTTCTCTAATTTTTAGGAACTCCCTTGTAAACACAACCCAATATAAGGAAATCTTCAGCTTATAACTTACGGATAGGACTCATAACCGCAATAAAAACTTCCACCATCTTTGCAGCTGACGCCAATGCAAACACTGCAACTGGATTATAGCTAGAGATTATCCCACCTATTAAAGCTCCTAATGGCATCGCAAGACGAGTAAGTACTCGCGAGAAGCCTAGAACCCTTCCCTGTATTTCGGTAGGCACTGTTTCTTGCCGGATTGATGCTACGATCGTGTTCCAAGCTATATTACAAATCATCGCAACACCAAGAGCAATACCGGGTGCTAGCCAATATTTACTCCAGATTGCATATGTTAACCCAATTGCACCTATACCTAGAAGAACAGGGATAAGAATTCCACGCCGAAAGTACCTTTCGAGTGGAACTGCAATAATACTTCCTATAAGTCCCCCAACTCCAATTAAGGTGTAATTATAACCGCTTTGCTCAGCGGATAGATGTAATGTTGAAAGCAAATAATACATGAACACGCCCAGTACAGCACTCGCACCAAAGTTACCAACCGAAGCTTGAAGAGATAAAGCAAGGTTAAGGCGATTATTCGTCAGCCATTTCAGTCCCTCTTTTAGATCTCTCGCTATGCTTTGTAATACATTGCCTTCTTTAACGCCGACCTTATTTCTCCCTAATTCAGGTAAGAGTAATACTGCGATTACAGTAGCTGCAAAGGAAAAGACATTTAACCAAAGCGCGTTAAACCCTCCAATTATGGCGATTATCATACCTGCTAATGTTGGACCTACTAAACTAGCAATTTGATTAACCATTTGATATGCCGAGTTCGCTTTTATTAACTTTTGATCTGCAATAAACGGAATTGCTGTAACAGTAACTACATCAAATAACATGGATAAGACAGCTAGAATAAAAGAAATAACGTATAGATGCCAGATTTGGAGCACCTCCAAAAAATGGAGGATTGGAATTAGTCCAACCAAGAACATACTTCCTAAATCAGCTATCCACATCAACCTTCGTCGATTCCAGCGGTCTACCATTACACCAACGATAGGACCAAATAAAACAATAGGTAATACACTAGTAGCAAAAAGCGAACTCATAACTACTGCCGAACCAGTCAACTCATAAGCAATCCAAGGAATCGCAAACGTATAAAGAGCGTCACCGAGCCGAGAAATGAGTATACTAGAAACAAAAACCATATAGGAACTAGGTAAATGTGTAACTTTTGATAACCACTTATTTCCTTTCGTTTGCAACGATGAGTTGAACCTTGTTTCTTTTTTAAGGGTCAATCCTAGTCCTCCTTTCTGTATATAAATGTTATAACTTATTTAAATTTCGCTGTTCAGACAGTAATTGCAAAACATTTCCGAATCTTAAGAATTCTATTCTTAGTTTAACATAATTGTGAGTGAATCCTCTTACTTCAAAGATAGTGTAACCAGACAGCATATGATAAGAAAATTTTGGAATATAAAACTACTATTTTTTTGCGAAAAAAAGGAGTCCTTCCCTAAATCAACGAATTTGTTAATTACAACTTAAAACATAAAATGACTGAAGGTGACTAGATGGTAATTTATATCGCGTTATTACGAGGTATTAACGTAAGTGGACATAACAAAATTAAGATGGCTGAACTAAGAAGTACCTTCGAAACACTAGGCCTTAGCCAAGTGCAAACGTATATTCAAACTGGCAATGTCCTTTTCAAATCGGATGAAAGCAAAGAGCAGCTACGCCTCCGAATCGAGGATGCAATCAGAACCAATTTTGGCATTTCAGTCACCGTTATCTTAAGAACAGCTGATGAACTGGAGCGAATCATTGCAGAATGCCCATATGCAGATGTCCCTTTAGCTGAAGGAGAAAGCATTCATATTTCAATATTGACAGAAGCGCCGCCGCAGAAGATAGTCGATCGATTGGCAAGCAGCGAACGTAATAACGATGAATACCATATCGATCGACGTGTAATTTACTTCTTGTTTCGGCAAAGCATCTTAGATTCCAAGTTGGCAAAAAATATGCAAAGTCTTGGCAATACAGCAACAACGCGTAACTGGAATACAATCAACAAAGTTGTGGCGTTAGCAAAAGCAATGCAAGGTAAACTTGTTTGAATTGTATGATCAAAACCCTATAGGTAAGCTATAGGGTTTAAATTATTTTCGACATATAATATTCATTAATAAATTCATTCCCAATGATAAGAGAATGACGTTTTATTCCTTCAATTTCGAACCCTGACTTTTTATATAAAGCTATTCTCGCTTCAGCTATTTTAATTTTTTGAATTCGTACATTTTTCATTTTCAATTCCTCCATAAGGGTTTTTATATGTGTAATCCCCTCTTAGATGACTCTCTTACATTATTTCTTTCTATTACATTAATCGTTCACTTGAGAAAGTTTTTATTCCTTTAAAAACACGGCGCACTTATTGTAATATAATTCTATAAATGGATTTTATTACAATAAAAAAAGAGGGGATAAACATGATTAAATATGATGAAAAAAGATATGAAACATATATGCAGTTACCTAACGCTGATGAGGTAAAAAAACATTTAGAACTACAAAGTGTTTTAAAAATTGTAAATGAAAATCCAAATATTTCACAAATTTTAGATATCGGCACCGCAACGGGAAGATATCCAATTTTATTTGCTAAAAAGAAATATGAGGTTACTGGAATAGATATTTCCGAAGAAGCTCTGACAATCGCGTCTAATAATGTTATGAAAGAAAGAGTTTCGGATAGAGTTAATCTATTTAAAATGGATGCAACAGAGCTTGATTTCCCTGAAAATTCATTTGATTTAATTACGTGTATGATGGGTACTATTTGTCATATGAACCAAGATCAGTATGAGGGTTTTCTTAAAAAAGTTAAATATATTTTAAAACCAAGAGGTTTTGTTATTATTTCATCTTGGGACCCTGATTGTTCTTTCACTGAATTTTTATCATTTTATAACGCACAAGAAAAAGTTAAATTAAAGAATAATAGTATGGCTGCTAAAGAATTTAAAGGATTAATAGATTCAATATTTCCCTATGCTAAAATTCAAAATATCATTCCATTTTCAGATGAACAGATGGCTTCTTTTCAGCCAGATAATGAATTTGATGCATTTATAGACATCCAAGAGCATATTTATAGTAGAATTCATAACAAAGTCGGTCAAATGTATCTTGCTATTGGATATAAATAAACGAAAAGATGGTATGTATATGAATAGGAACTTTTTAAAAGGCTCGTTAGCCCTATCGATGGCTGCTGCTATTTGGGGCGGAATGTATGTAATTAGTAAAATTGTTTTAGGATATATTCAACCTTGGCTATTATTAGAAATTCGTTTTATTATTAGTTTATTTGTTTTAGGATCCATAACTTGGTGGAAAGGGTTATGGAAAATTCACCGACAAGATGTTTTTAAAATGGCTATGATTGGTTTAGTTGGATATACCGGTTCTATTGGAATGCAATTTGTTGGGACAAACCTATCTAGTGCCGCAATGGGATCTTTGATTACAGCTGCTTCTCCAGCACTTATTTCTATCTTTGCTTTCTATATTTTAAAAGAAAAATTGCAAATAAATAAAATAACCGCACTTATTCTTGCAACGATTGGAGTACTTTGTGTTATCGGTCTTCCATCCACCAATAATCAAACTGAAAGTATGTATCTAGGAAATATTATACTCTTCGGTGCTGCTATTACTTGGGCTATTTATACAGTACTAAGTAAAGTACAAACACAAAGATATTCTTCTCTTACAGTTACTACTTGGTCTAATTTGTTTGGTGTAATTTTTACTATTCCTATTGTAATTTGGGAGCAAGCAGTTACGCCTACTGATTTACCAAAAGACGTATGGATTTGGTTAGGAGTATTGTACTTAGGGATTATCTCAACTGCAGTAGCCTTTTATTTTTGGAACAAGGGCTTTGAATATCTAGATGCTAGTACTGGTTCTCTCTTCTTTTTCCTTCAACCTATAGTTGGTAGCTTGTTAGGCTTTTTATTACTTGATGAAAGTTTAGGCATCACTTTCATTTTAGGAGCCTGTTTAATTGGAATTGGCGTCTACTTATCTTCTAAAGAGAAAAGGATACTACTTTCTAAAAATAAAGGTATTAGCAACAAATAACGTTTTATCTTATATTGACTATATCGTATCATCATTCTTTACAATATAAAGGGGAGTTGACAAATAAAGGTCAACTCCTTTTTATCATCCGATAAAAGTTCCTTCTAGCACATGTATATCAGGATTCAATAATACGTTATCTTCCTATTCGGGAATACCACTAAGTACTAATAATTCGGATTTAAATCCTGCAATATCTACGAATTTGATTTACCATAACTTAGAAAAAAGAATTCATTTTCCACTAAACCGATATGTAGGACATCCTCTTATATTCGTTTTTACTCGAAATACTCCACCAGCGCTTGCATCTGTAGTATCTATTTTGGCTGTCGTAATGTATAAATCTTTTAAGTCATTTCCGCCAAAAGTGCAAGAAGTTACATATTTGGCCGGGATTGAAATACTTAGCAGCCGCTCTCCATTCAAAGGATTCCACCTCGATATTTTAGAACCGCCCCAATGAGCGATCCAGAGCATTCCTTCTTCGTCAATTGTGATTCCATCAGGAAGTCCTTCTTCTTTTTGTATGACAACAACATCTTGTGGATTTTCAATATTTCCTGTGTAAATATCATAATCAAAACGAACTACTTTTCTTGTCGGTGTATCTATGAAATACATATACTTATGATCTGGTGACCACGCTAATCCATTAGAAGTACTTACCTGTTCTACTTTCTTTGTTACAGTTAAATCGGTATCTAAACAGTAAAGAGCTCCCTTACCATCAATGCCAACACCTTCAGTAGTACCCGCCCAAAAACGCCCCCTCGGATCACATTTTCCATCATTAAAACGATTTTCTGGCAAATGACTTTCAGGGTCACAAATAGTCCGCAGTTCTTCCGTATCTGGATTTAAGAAATAAAAACCATTTTCTAGCGCAAGAATCATTTCACCACATTCACTCGGAGCCACTGATCCTACCATTTGTCCAAGAAAAATTCCCTTGCTTTCTTTTGTAATAGAATTATAGATATGAACCTTCTTCTCCAAAATATCAACCCAATACAATAGCTTCTTTTTACTATCCCAACAAGGCCCTTCTCCAAGAGTAGCCTTCGCATCAATGACTAGTTCTAATTCCCCAAGCAAATTAATCCCTCCCCATTAAAGAATATTCTGTCTTTTTATAATAACATGTAATGATTTTATATATGAATTAGTGGCATTTATTCTTTATCTAGAACTACAAAAATCCCCTTCAGATCGCTTATCTAAAGGGGATTCCTTATTTACGCAATTAATTCTAATTTATAAGACGCGTAATTCGCTTCTTCTTCCATGACAACCTATAATATCCATATTGCAAAAGTAAACTCACAATAAACGCAGCTGGATATCCAACCCATATTCCTTTTATCCCAAGACTCGTATGATATGACAGGAAATAAGCAACTGGAACTTCCACAAGCCAAATCGCTATTACTGCAAAAATAGTCGGCCACAATACAGTTCCGCTCGCTCTCATTGTTGCCCCAATAACTTGCGCATGACCGAAAATCAAGTAACTCCATAACGTAATCATAATGAGACTATGTGCAATATCAATCGTATTCTGACTCGTTAAAAAGAGTGCTAAAATTTCTTTTGAGAACAAATAAATAAATGAGATTAATATTCCACCAATTACATAGTTCATAACAAGTCCTGCCCGGATTACTTTTTGCAGGCGATCAAATTGATTTGCGCCAATGGACTGCGCTGCAAATATGGAAACAGTAATCCCAAGGCTCACTGCTGGCATCTGTACATAACTTGCTACTTGGTTTACTACTCCGTATGCTGCAGTTGCATCTGATCCAAAGCGATTTACAAAGGAAATAACGGCAATCTCTGATAATGAAACAAGTATCATATTAATACTTGCTGGAATGCCAAGACGTAATAATAATTTTAACAGCTCCCCATCCATGCGAAGATACTTTCGAACCGTTGCATCAAATTGCAATGGATGTTTCGTTTTTCTTAAATAAACTAACAGAATTATAAATGTAACAATTGTTGATATAACAGAAGCATATGCTGCGCCATACACACCGAGTTTCGGCAGGCCGAGCCACCCAAATATAAGAATAGGTAAGAATGCCATATTTAGTCCTGTACTCACAATTAAAAAATAAAATGGTGTTTTTGAATCCCCTGCTCCACGCATAAATGTTGTATATGCAAAATACAAAAATAGCACTGGCATGGAAATAAATAAAATTCGTGCATAATGAACACTTATATCAATAATATTTTCCGGTGTACCGACTAGTCGCATAATATCCATTGCAAACATACTACCCACTACCGCTAATATTGCTCCAAGTACGAACGTAAATGTCAACGTTGTACCAATAATGGCCTTTAAGCGGTCTTCATTACGAGCCCCAAAAGCCTGACCAATTAAAATTGAGCTACCAGAACCAATCCCAATTACAAATGAAATGAGTAGAAAAAACAATGGAAAGAAAGCGGAAATAGCAGCTAATTCATTAATGCCAAGCCACCGCCCTACTACTACCATACCAAACAACTGTCCAAGTGACTGCAATACATTACTTAACAATAAAGGAATAAGAAACATGGCCATAGAACGCCATATCGGTTTATTTTCTGTTCCTTCTTCAGTTATTTTCAAGTTTCATAACCCCTTTTATTGAGAAATGTCGCGATTATATCCTCGCTCTCCAAACGGCTGCAATTTCTCTAACCACTTCTCTTCTAGTTTCTTTAATTCTTCTTTTTCATTAAAATATCCCGTTTCTTTCTTTTTCAGCACTTCTAATATTTCAAATTCAAAAACATCTGCCCCGTATTCCTTCCAATCATCTTGCAATGCCTTATTCGTATGAGAACCCATATTAAGTAAAAGCCGTCTTCCACTCATCGTTTTGAAATTTCTTGTACTCTCTACATACACTTTTTCGTTCTTTATATTTCTAATACAATAAATCCCTCCTTCTATTTCTGTTTCTTTATACAGTTGTTTTAATTCTTTTTTTCTATTCAATTTCCTTTCTCCTTTCATTTTATCTCTATATATCTTTTCGCCATCTAAATCACTGCTATGCAGAATTCAACATGTATGCTACTTGCTTGCTCCTTTTGTTTTAACCTGGCATGCGGTAGAAAAAGGCCCTGACCGCTTCTATGCACGGCCAGATGCTCTCACCCATCTAAAAAGAAAGATGTTTTTTATATCGATTTTTTAATTTGTATTTATCTACATTGTTCTCTATAATTTCACCCAGTACTGACTTCCATCAGATGTTCTGTCAAGGAAACCATATTCAATTAAATACCTTCTTAACGTGACATAATCAGGAAATACACGTTCTAAAATCTCATTAACTTCTTTTTCTGTATATTTTTGATTGCTATCAAACTTTTTCACTAAATGTTTCAAAATAATGAGCTTTCGCTTTTGTTTCTTCGGAAATTTAGAAAGCGGTCCGTCTAATCCTTCTGTAAAATGTAATTTTAAAACTTCTTCATTCTCCTCTTCGGTAATGTCATACCGATGATCAAGCATCGTAGCTGTACGATGAATCGGGAGAAATTTAGGTTGATTCGTCGCTTTTTCTTCTGACAGCTCCATAAGCGCAAGAAACACTTTTGCTTGTTTCATTTTCTCCCTTAATGTAAAACGATGATTTCGAATTGTTGAAGTGCTTCCACCGTCCATTTCTTGTACAATCTCTTTATCGTTTAAACCCATATAAAAGAACTGGACCATCTTCTTCTGCAAATTTGTTAAACCAGTTAATTTCTTATCCAACCCTAATAAATAGTCGAACATAGAAATATGTTCGTTTGCGATATGAATTTGCGTAAACTTCTCTGCTTCATAAAAAATGTTCTGCTCTTGATAAATAATACCTTTCATAAATTTTTCTCCACAAGCTAAACAAACGTATTCTTCAGTATCCTTCTCAAATACATATCCTTTTTTCAATTCCTCTACTGTGGCATTCCAAAACCATTCTGAAATATCATTCATGCTAAACAATCCCTTAAAAAGTTTATTTTAAAAACAAACAAATTATGATTTGGTTTATTTTCATTTATAATACCACAGTAAAAATAAACATTTCAACTTTCCGTTTATCTATTTTCAAACAAAATCAAATAACGTTTATACCTTTAAGGTTTTACACCCCTCTAATAAAGCAAAATTTTTATCAACGAAAAAGCCCTGTCCCTCGGTAGTGCAATAAACAAATGCAAATTTTGTTTACAAATGTATATGAAAAATAAAATAACAAATAGGACTAGTCACCATACTAGTCCTATTTCTCATTAGTTCTATTAAATTCTTTTTTCTTAATTAACTTGAGGATAATAAAAGCAACTATTGTAGATAAAAAGACGAAGAATAATTGAAGATAGTCTAAATGGAATAATTGATTGAAGCTGTCTAGAGTTAACACTGCAACGCATGTCCTTATTTCACCAAAAAGAATTTATGCTTTTGGTTTCATCCCTGCCGATGCAATTGTAACAAGTGCAGTGTTTTCTCCTCTTTACTCCCTTTATGTTCAATACGCTTCGTCACGATCCCATCTTTCATAAACAAAATACAATCTCCTATTTCCGCTGCCACGTCCATCATATGTGTGGAAAAAATAACAATTGTCCCATTCTTCTTAATGTCCTGTAAAACCTCGACGAATGCATTAACCCAAAATGGATCTAAACCATTTGTTGGTTCGTCTAATAATAATAGTTTCGGTTTCCCTAATAACGCTTGTCCAAATACTAAGCGTTGCCGCATTCCCTTTGATAAATGTTTTACAAGTTCATTCCCCTTGTCAACCAAACCTATCTTTTCTAAGATTCCCTGTATTTGTTGTTGACTTACCCTTCGTAACATACCATAAAAAGAAAGAAATTCATGCACAGTCATCATTTCCTGCGCATGGAAGTCATCTGGCATATATCCAATTTGAGACACGTATGCATTTCTGTTTTCATGAAGAGCAATACCATTCAATACAATCGTACCTTCTGTCGGTTTTGAAATACCTGCCAATATATGAAGAAGTGTACTTTTTCCCGCACCGTTCCCACCACATAATACGATGCACGTTCCCCCGTCTACTTGAAGTGAAAAGTGAGTAAGTGCTTGTTTTGTCTTATATTCTTTTGAAACCTCTTTAACTTGTAAAAGTGTCATTGCATTTTTCTCCTTTCTAGCTTCCATGCAGAGAGAGTAAAACCAAAAGCCACATATATTAGTGTATATAAAATGAGAACTCCCCACGCAGCCTCAGATTGTAAGAAAGTAATGAGAGAATCGTATGCTTGTCCAAATATCGCACCACCGCCTAATTGAACAACAAATACGATGCGAAGCAATTCAGCAGGATTAATAAACAAAGCTATTTTTAGAAGCACAGCAATCATCGGATACGGAACAAAACTAAGAACAGCGACAAGCGCAGTAGGCCAAATCATAATTAAGAAAAACCAAACCCCAACAGATATTGTTAACGCTTGCCATCTTGTTACGACAAAAGAACCGATCACGAAACCAATTATTAAAAAGAAAAGTATTAATACTACCCCGAATACATAAAGAGCCAATATCCATTTCATAGATAGCGCACTTCCACAAACGAGACCGATTAGAAGACTTATGCCATAACTAAGTGTAAAAATAATAAGTTGCGCTGTAAATTGTCCAAATGCTTTTCCCATTACGTATGCAACACTAGAAATGGGATACGTACTTAATAACCGCCACTGCCCGTTTTCCATTTCATTCGCAACAGAAAAAGAACTAATAATAAGCATGAATAACGGTATAATATACAGTACTACATTCGCCATTGTACCTGTCATATTTGTGTATCCTGTTATAGTAGGCGTATTTCGCTCTAGTAAAAATAATAAAGACAGAACGCTCGTCCAAAGGATTACAAATGTATAAGATGAGCGTTGTCTTATCGTAATCCGCCACTCAGATTGCCAAATGTGCCACATAATATCCCTCTTTCCACAAAAAAGGACAACCGGAACGGTTGTCCTTTTTTATTAATGAGAATGATTCATATCCTTTTTCTTTGCATTCTCTTCTTTTATTTTCATCATCATATCCATGTTTTTGTTCCATTCATGCTTTTCTAAATCTTTTGCTGCTAACACTTCACCTTTATTTTTAGAAACAAAACTGTCCGCGTCTTTTTTATCTTTGAAAGAAATTACATTATAAGCCATCGGTGTTTTAATCTCTTTGTCATAAACATAAGTCGCTTTCTCTACTTCAACCCACTCTTTTGTATTGTAATCACGTACAAATTTTGCTTGCAACTTTTCATTTTTATTTTTGTTCATCCACTTGTACATACAACCTAGATCATCAAATTTTAATGATTTACCGTTTTCAAGAATTACTTCTGTTCCGAATTGATCGTTCGTCACAAGCATATTACAATTGGCACATTTATCATTTTTCTCGTCAATTGCTACTGGCTTAACTTCCTTTTTTCCGCAGCCAGCTACCGTCAATAAAAGAGCTGCAACTATTGTAATAAATAAACCTTTCCATTTCATCTTCTTTTCCTCCCAATTTTAAATAAAGTGATACTTATTGCTAACATACTCACACTAATCATTCCGATTTGCATCTTAAATGAGGATTTGTTTTCTTCTTTCTTTCCTCTCATTGTCATCATAGGCTCATAATCAGTTAAAACTTGGCTTTCAGGACTTTTCAACAACGTTTGGAGTACAATCATACCAGGTGCTTGGAAAAACAACTGATATTCAGGGACTTCATTTGTTAGTGTTAGAAAAAACGGATCTGCTCTATGTGGAATGCTACTAATACCATTTCCCTTTGTATCCAGCTTCAAGGATGTGTCCCAATAATTATGTATAATTTTGTTTTCAGTGCTGTTTATCGCTTGAGACTCATTTACATTTCCAACAAAGACATTGTCAGACACATGATTTTCATTCGCATTTTTAAATTGCATGCCAATAAAATTCCCGTTTACTTCATTATCTGAAATACGGTTGTTATTCGCATTTTCTACATACATCCCAACACGATTATAAGAAATTCGATTTTCAATCGTTTCTGTTTTCTCTGCATCATACAACAATAAACCTTGTGCGTTGACATTCCGATTATTGAAAGTTAACTCGTTCCTTTCAATTTTTGTTTCTTTTGTTCCCATCACCATGGCACCTGTAATATTGTTGTGAGACTTGTTATTTTGTACGGTTATGTGATTTGAAAACATAATATGTATGCCATAACGAGAATTTCCGATAGCATTACGAGTTATTCGATTAAAATGACTATTTTCTATATAAATGCCATCTCTTACTTTCTCAATCTCGACTCCTTGAATCATATTGTCATTTGATTCCCATAAGTCAATTCCGTTTCCTTTAGAATTCCCTTTAATCAAACCGCCTTCTACAACCGTACCACTCGCCCTATTTAATTTAATACCGAACTGCTTTGTGTAGATTTGAAGATTTTCCAACCGATGATTCTTACCAGAAACAAGAATAGCTTCCGCGTCTGGCTCACTACTGCATTGTTCTACCTTTATATGCTGTAAAGTGACAGATTGTCCATTTACCGTAATAACGGGTTCTTTACGACAAGAACGAATAGTGACTTCCCCTGTTCCCTCTAAAGTAACAGGTTTTGAAAGAACAATCGTTTCATTATAGATACCACTCGGTATTTTGACGATTCCATATTCAGGAGCAGCGTTAATTTGAGATTGCAACGTGTCCTGTGCATCAGCATGGAATAAAAAACTAAAAAAAGTAATACAAAAGAGAAAAAAAACTCGAGTTATTTTCATAGAGAAATCTCCTCTAATTTATGTCGACCTGTAAGCATGATAACAAACAATTGTGTGAAATTTGTGAAGTAACTTTGTATTTTTTGACAAAAAAAGATATTTTTCAAACTTATATACATCCCATTTTGTTTTTTCAACATATGTATTAAACGTTGCACGTGGCAGGAACAGGCTCTGACCGCTTCTATGCATGGCCAGATACTCTCGCCCTCCCCCCCGCAAAAAAATGAAAGAGATTTTTATGTTGTTTTCTTAGCATTCATACTTGGTTCCCTATGCCCATCAACTTAAGATCACATAATACCCCTATAATGAAAATTTTGTGCATTTTGTTTTTATTGTTTTTGGGAACCTGTTCGCCTTAACTTGATGGCGATGGAGTCATCATATCAAAAAAAGAAAATTGTACATTCAGACACATTCTAGACACATTCGAAGGTGTTAGCTGTACGTTAAGACTATTTTTGTTACTAAATGCGGACTATTTTGAGCTAGAAATCCAACTCTTATACTAAAAATTCACTTGCTAATACTCATTTAAAAATAAGGAAAACGTGTTATCTTTTATAAAATTATAGCTTTACAAAAAGGTAGATTATATAGAAAGGAAAGTGGAAAATTTCAGAATAAATTTACCTAAGTCGTTAAATCATGTAAATGATCAAGTAACATTGGATCAACATAAATTAGCACTGAAATTTAGTATTAATTAAAAAAAACTTGAGCTTAACACTATGTGAAGCTTTACATTATTGTAGAAAAGAACAGGAGGTTTAGAAATGAAAAAAATAGCAAATTTTTGTTTGGTGGCTGTACTATCCACATCAATTATCAGTGGTTGTGGTCAAATTCAAGATAATGAGAAGGTTCAGGGTAAGGATATTAAAAAGGTAGAGACACAAGAAAAAGTGGGAAAATATACAATGCCGGATGAAAAAAGTAAACATGAAGGTACATGGCTGCAATGGCCTCATGAATACACATATGGACAAGACTATCAGAGAGAATTAGAACCGATTTGGATCAAAATGGCAAACACTTTAAGCGAAGGTGAAAAAATTCACATTGTTGCATATAATCAAGAAGAAAAAGAAAGAATTAATAAGCTTTTAACTGATCAAGGGGTAAATATGGAAAAAATAGATTTCTTTATCTCACCTACTGACGATGTATGGGCTAGAGATAGCGGACCGATTTTTGTTTATGATCATGATAAGAATCTAAAGATATTAGATCCAGAATTTAATGGATGGGGAAAGAAGACTCCCTTTGCGAAGGATGCTCTTCTTCGTGAGAACCTCAGTAAACAGTTAGGAATTGAAAGAATTAATTGGCATAAATTTGTACTTGAAGGCGGGGCAATTGAATTAGATGGTAATGGTACTTCTTTATTAACCAGAAGTGCTGTTACAAATAAAAATAGAAATCCTGATTTATCAGAATCTGAAATCGAAAAATATATTAGCGATCTTGGAGTAACAAATTTTATTTGGTTAGACGGAGTACCTAACTTAGAAATTACTGATTTTCATATCGATGGATTCGCTAAATTTCACGATAAATCTACCATTCTAACGATGGCAGAAGACGACTTGGCTGAATGGGGGGTGTCAGACAAAGATATTAATACATTGATGCATGCAAAAAATGCTTTAGGTGGGAAGTATAAGTATGTACATCTACCGCTAAGTAAAAATAAGGTTACATTAGAAAATGGGAATCAACTTGATTATAAAGGTTCATATGTGAATTATTATATAGCGAACAAAGTTATATTGGTACCTAACTATAATGATCCTAATGACAAAATAGCAAATGATATCATTCAAAAATTATATCCTGACCATAAAGTGGTGGGTATTGATGTAAGGGAACTTTATAAAAATGGCGGTATGATACATTGTGTTACTCAACAACAACCAATCAATTTGAAATAATAAATTTATATTTTATTCTTAGCGATATAATTTTATAAACGAAAAGTCTCTTAAAGAAAAATTGAACTTATTTGTAAGATATTGTATAACAAAAATTATTTATCTTACTTTATTTAAGGAATAAATTAAATAACTAAAAAGTTTATGATAAAAATATTGTCAAGAGTAAATTTACCGCTTAACCACGGCTTTATATTTTTTATATAAATATATAATATAAAGCCGTGCTATAATCCACTCATGAAATATGCACGTTTCTAAAATATATAATCATAAGAGAATTGAATCGAGGAATAGTCGTATGTATCCAGCTTTTTGTGGGCAGTAAGAACCCCGTCTCAAAATTCAGCAAAAGCAAAGAAATTAGGTGAAGGTCGGGCTGCACGTAAAAATTCAGTTGGTGAGGGATGAGGCCCCCCTTTCACTTTACCGTTCATAATGACTTGTTCCAAATCAGTTACTCAATACCCCTTAAAATAGTGAGGTAAACAATATGAATCAAGTACACAATGGAATTATTTTTACTGCAATACCAAATAAATCGAATCAATATTATCGACCATTTTATGAAGATCTTATTTATTTTAATGAGAACCTAAATGAAAATAAAGCATTTACCGATCAACTTATATCTTTAACTGTAGAAGAACAAGACTTTGAAACAAACTTTTTTGAGTATGATGACATTTGGCTGAGAGACGTTGCGCCAGTTATAACAAATCACCTCGTTAAATTTAAATACCGACCAGATTACTTACCTGAAAGTCAAAGTCGATATTTAAATCAACAATTCAATAAATGGCTGGAGAAAAATGACTTTGAATATATTACTTCCCCATTGATATTAGATGGCGGTAATCTCATTTGGAATAAAAAAGACACTATTATACTAACAGATCGTATACTTGACGATAATTATGATTGGACAGAAAAAGAAATTATAGAGCAACTGGAATGGGACTTAGATGTCAGTCGAGTTATTATCATTCCTTCTGAACCAGGAGATGTGCTTGCACATGCAGACGGTATGATTAAGTTTATTGATGAACATACAATGTTTATCAGTGACTTTCTAGGAGATTGCGAATTTAGGTATAGCATTCAAGCGATTATTCAAGAACAGATGCCAGAAGCTGAATTTGTAGTTGTTCCTTCTTCATATACAGAGAAAGGGCAGTATGATCAAGAGATAGCATCAGCCAAAGGTTTATATATAAACCTGTTAGAAACAAGAGATGCGCTCTATGTTCCTAGGTTTGGATTATCTAAAGATCAGGAAGTCTTACAATACATCAAAAAACATACCGATAAACATGTAATTCCAGTTCATGTAGGAGATATATCGACAATGGGAGGCGCAATTAATTGTTTAACGTGGTATTGTCCCATTCATTTTTTACCTCCAAAATTTAAAAGCATGAAAAATCGTTAGAGGGAATTCTCTATTCTAGATTTTTTTAATTAGGAATGATGTCTGTTTGCAAATTCCCTGTAAAAAAATATAATACCTTTCACGTTCATGCTTATTATGAGGGTAAAAGGTTGTTATATAAGTTTATAAAAGACGTAGTAAATAAAGTTACACAAGGAGTAATTTAAATGTATACAATTACTGAATTTTCTCGAATTTGTAAAATAAGTACTCGGATGTTGAGACATTACGACCAAGAGAAAATACTGAAACCAGCATATGTTAATCCTATAAATGGATATAGGTATTATGAACAGGGTCAATTGGAAGTGGCATTACAAATCAAGAAACTAAGAGAATACAGATTTCCTCTCTCGAAAATCAAAATAATTCTTCAGGCACCAGACAAAAATTCACTCATCAAACATATGAAATTGCAAATTATGGAGTTGTCTCATGAAGTGAGACAACATTTACAGGTTATTTCTGAAATGAGTGAAATGATAAATAGAAATATGGATATCATTTCAACCCAGCGTAGACACTACGATATATTAATTGGAATGAGAAGTGAAATAACTGTCATAACGCAAAGATTACAAGTCGATATTAATGATATAGATGAACATTTTGATTTATTATATGAAAAAGCACAAGTGAATAATTTTCAAATAATAGGTTCTCCATCCGCCATCTTCTATGATGAAGAGTATATTCCGGACCATAGTGATATTGAATTAAGAATTCCAATTAATTATGAGAACACTGGAAATGTATCACTGGATTGGGAGATAAAAAAGCTAACCCCGCATCAAATTGTTACTACCTTGCATCATGGGAATTATGACGATATAGGTTACGGTTATATGGCACTAGAAGAATGGGTTAAAAATAATGGATATCTGACAGTTGCCACGCCATGTGAAGTCTATTTAAAGGGTCCTGAATGCGATTGCCCAGTAGAGGATTATGTGACACAAATTTGTTTTTTAATTTTTAAAAAGTAACAATAATGACTTAACATCGACACTATGTTAACGTTTATTCTATTTTTAAAAGCAATTTATCTTAAGAAAAGGAGTAGAAAAATGAAGGGAATTACAAAGAAAGCATTAACGGTCATTTGTCTGTTTTTTAATATAGTATTGATTTCAGCAGTTAGGATTCCGATTCGACCCTATAATTAAAACGTTTAGTAAAAATAAAATTTATACTTTTGAAAAGCTTATAAAACAACCTCGTCTGGAATTTATGATTGGTGGAACAATTCATATAAAGAAAATAAGAGAAAACTGGGATGATTGATTACGATTAACTAGCTCTGTTCGTAATGGAACCGTCACAGCTCTCTTATTCTCAAAAAACTTGCGGCTTATCTACGACAGAATAGTGTACCTGTAACTTCACGTGAAATAGGAAGGGTTAAAAGAACTTTATATGATTCAAGATCATCTGTACCTAGTTTATGAAGCTATACAAAAAGACATCCAAGAGGTATCAAAAATTTTTCTTCGTCTGTTTAATCTCTTACAGAAAAACGGACGAAAACCCCATCGATATGAGAAAAAACAATCTTTGATATTTTAGGTGTCGTTTACCAATACACTGTATCCAATCTAAAAACCGCATAGTCTTTAAAAATACAACTAATCAAGGTTTATTTGGAATGCGTATTTTAAAAAACAAATAAACAAAATATCAAGCATGTCTGCATCAAGAACGGAAGCCCATGTAATACCCAACCTTAGCTTGATGGGCATGGAGGCATTATATCATTCTAGGAAAATTGTACGCTAAAAGTACAATTTTCTGTAAAAGTAAACTTTTGAATAATAGTTTACTTTTAGTTTCTATAATACAACCTCATACATGTTAATATATATTTTGCATGGAAAATATTAACTTAAAAAAGGAGGAATATTATGACTGAAACAAACGAATTTTCAGAGGTAGATTTTAAAAAAAATGTGAAGTTTTCTATTATAATCCCTGCACACAATGAAGAAAAGTACATTAGAAAATGTTTGGACTCAATCGCAGAGGCATCAGAGGCATATAAAGATCAAACTGAAGTCATAGTTGTTTTAAATCGTTGCACAGATAAAACAGAGGAAATAGCAAAGTCTTATAACTGTATTACATTAAAAAATAACGATAAAAACTTATCCAAAATCCGAAATGCAGGGGCCAAAATAGCTAGTGGAGAAATAATCATTACTATAGACGCTGATACCCAAATGACAGAGTCTATGTTGTCTAATGTAGATAAATATTTAGCTTCAGGTAAATACATTGGCGGTGGGGTGACTGGGAAGTTTGAAAGAATATCTTTAGGAATATTCGTTTCCGCAATATTAATAATAATCCCCTTACTTTTTAAGTATGGAGCTATATCTGTAGGGATTTTTTGGTGCTATAGAAAAGACTTTATGGCAATCAACGGATTTAATGAAAACATGCTTATGGCAGAAGATGCAGATTTTGCTAAACGGTTAAAAGAATGGGGAAAGCAAAATAATAAGAAATTCGGTACAATTAAGAATGGAATGATAACTTCATGCAGAAGATTTGATAAATATGGAGACTGGGCTTTACTTAAAAATCCAAAGGTAATCTTAGCCTATTTAAAAGGAAATGATAAAAAATACGCAGATAAAACATATTATGATAATCAAGAAAGATAACGGTGAAAAATCCTAAATAAATTATCATCAAATGAACTAGTGAAACAAGCTAAATAAAATTTAAAAAGAACCAAAAGAATCTTATTTATTTAGGATTGTAAATGTCAAGGTAAACATGTACACTTTCGCTTCTGTAAAAATGTACAGAAATATTTAAAATATGGGCAGAAATTTTATTGTTCGTGAAAAAAGATACATTTATCTTTGTATCTTTAAATAAATGTATCTTTGCTGGATTTAGTACACTATAAAGTTTTGAACACACTTTGCATCTGATAGTAGCTATTTTGTCTCCCGAAATCATGAAGTACGTAGACTACAAGGTTTACCCAACATCATTTTTTATTGATGTTTTTGATAACCCCTTAGATATTTTCTTTTAACGGCTAAGCTTATCAGGATTCGCCACCATGTAAATGGAATTGATTTTCCCTTCTTTAAACTCAAATGAAACTACGTAGGCTAGGTAACCGTTAATCATAATAACAACCCCTGGTCCACCGTTAATCTTTTTAAATTTGAACAAAGCATCTTCAGGTAACCTTTTAATTACATTCAAGAATAGGTGTGAAATTCGATCCGCAGTATAAATAGGTTTAAGTGCAGTTGTAACTTTCCCACCACCATCTGCATAAAAGATTGCGTCTTTCTGCAGCATTTGAATCATTTCCGAAACTTCACCGTTTTGCAATGCCACAGTGAACCTTTCTACATAGTTACTAAATTGCTGATAATCTTGTTGGTAAACATTCGGTTCATATACAAGCCCTTTCTTTGCTCTATGAAATATTTGCCGACAGTTTGTGCTGCTTTTATCCACAATAGAGGCGATTTCATCATAGTCATATTGAAAGACTTCTCGTAAAAGAAACACCGCTCTTTCAACTTCTGATAACTGTTGCAACAACATTATATAGGCGGTGGATAAAGATTCCTTCATAAAATATGAATTAGCTGGATCATCAAAGTAATCTTCCACAATCGGTTCAGGAAGCCATGTGCCCACATAAGTTTCTCTTTTGTGGGCAGCAGACCTTAAATGATCAATACAACAATTGGTCGTAATTTTACATAAATAGGCTTTTACATTTGTAATGGACTTGGAATCTTTACGTTTTGCAAAAGTAACGAATGATTCATGAACAATATCTTCTGCATCCATCACACTTCCTAGCATTCGATATGCTAGTGAAAAAAGCAGTGGCTTGTAATCTTGATAAATTTGTTCTAATTCCATCTTCTTTTTCTCTTTATTCATACTAACACCCAATCTTTTTTCAATATGTGTAATGCTGCACGTTTCGCGCTTGCAACAGCTGCATCGACCAATAGTTCCTCTTCTCCGGCCCAATCTCCTGCTATATAAAGGCCCTTTATTTCCGGAACAGCTGGACCTGGTTTTTCCGTTCTACCGGTATGAGGAAAATTATGCACAACGGTTATTTTAGGTAAATATTGCTGTTCGACCACCCCTTTTTTCCAGCCTGGATGAAGCAAATCCATTGTATGTTCTAATTGTTGTTTCTCTGTTTGAGACTCTATCGAAATTCTATTCAAATCATGATATTTAACCAAGCTAACTACAGATGTTCCGTTATTACTCAGCTTCGCTGCCCTAGATTGATTTACAAAGGCGACTGGTTGGTCAAGCCCCAGCACAAATTGATGATTTATATTAGGCAACGTTTTTAATCCTAAATCGTAGCAGGATGCGGTTACAGGAATTGCTTCCTCCTTCCAACAATACAGGGAGGTTTTTTCAACATGGGGTACAAGACGACATGCTTCGTTAGGGGGTGTTGCAATAATCACACTTTCTACATCAAACGATTCTCCATTCGTACAACTCACTCGTTCAATTTGGCCATTGTGGTCAATGCTATTTACATTCATAGATTCAAGAAGTTTAACACCGAAACTAACAGCTTTAGACCTTAATTCGGTTACAATAGATTCCCAACCATGATCGACATAGAGAACACCTTCTTTCATCCCCCTCTGGATCTGCCTTACAACTGGACGAGCTAGCTGTATACTTGGAGCATATGTTAGAGTGGTTAATCTGCATAATGCATAAAAGAAGTGGCGTACCATTGGATCAATGATTTCCCTTTCTGCCCATGCTTGCACGTTTTCATTTGAAACCGAATTCACATCCATTTTACTGAGCTGAAACATAAGCTTCGCAAGACGGACCTTCCCTAACCCATTAAGAAATTGCTTCGAAAATAAGGAACGTAAACCCATCGGCACTTGATAAACCTCATTTTTCCAAATAACATGTGCATCCGTAGAGGGTTCATTTCCCTTGATTGTAATCCCGAGTTCATCAAATATCTTCATTGCTTCACCGCCTTTATAAAGGGCATGTGCACCTAGGTTCATGAGAACGCCATTTTTATTAATGGTCATCGACCGTCCTCCGTATCGATCTGATTTCTCAAGCACCACTACCTTCTTACCTTCCTTTGCTAGAAAAAGTGCAGCTGTTAATCCAGCAAACCCGCCACCAATAATAGCAACATCAAATTTATTCATTTAAATCCCTCCTATTCTTTTCATTAATCAAGACGGATAGAGGGGTTCAATTGTGACAAAAAACTTAATTCATGAAAACCTATTTTTAGCCAAATATACGAACCAGTTTACCTATGGGCGGTATCCATTATGTAAGAAGTAAAAGGGCGCTACATATTAGTCATGTATAATATGTAGCATCCTTTATATTTTATGACTTTTATATTTTAGGTCTTGATAATATAAGAACTTCGTGACTTTACTTCAATTCCAAACTACAACTATTGTTCAATAGTCTAATACATTTTTTAACGGCACATTTACAACTATAATTTATCGTAATAAAAGGAGTGGTATACCCACTCCCCTTCTACATCCTTATATTTATTAAACAATATGTTTCTGTGGTTAGATTAAGTTTCAATCTCTATTTTTCATGTCTTTCAGTAAAACACTCGAGAATCCTATCTTTGAAAAACATTTCATTCCTTCGGTTCAATCATTTTCTTCGGATCTACAATCTCATCAAATTGTTCCTCTGTTAATAAACTTGATTGCAATGCTGCTTCTTTTAATGTTAATCCCTCTTTATGTGCATGCTTGGCAATTTTTGCTGCATTTTCATAACCGATATGTGGATTTAGTGCTGTTACAAGCATTAACGAGTTATTTAAGTGCTGCCCAATAATTTCTTTATTTGCTTCAATACCTACTGCACATTTATCGTTAAATGAAACAATTGCATCTGCTAATAATCGAGTAGATTGTAAGAAATTATAAGCAATGACTGGCTTAAAGGCGTTTAATTCAAAGTTTCCTTGACTTGCTGCAAAGCCGATTGTTGCATCATTTCCCATAACTTGCACTGCGACCATCGTTATAGCTTCACTTTGCGTTGGATTTACTTTTCCTGGCATAATAGAGCTCCCTGGCTCGTTTGCTGGAATCGTAATCTCTCCAAGTCCACTGCGCGGTCCACTTGCAAGCCAGCGTACATCGTTTGCAATTTTCATCACATCAGCAGCTAACGCTTTTAACGCACCGTGCGTATAAACAACTTCATCATGACTTGTTAACGCATGGAATTTATTTGGCGCTGATACAAATTGTTTTCCTGTAAAATTACTAATTTCTTCGGCAACCATATCACCGAATTTTGGATGGGCATTAATCCCTGTTCCTACCGCAGTACCACCAATTGCCAGCTCTTTCATATATGTACTGCTTTCTATAATCATCCGCTCTGTTTTTTCAAGCATCCGATGCCAGCCGCTCACTTCTTGCCCTAACGTTAACGGCGTTGCATCCTGTAAATGAGTACGACCAATTTTAATAACATGAGAGAACTCGTTTACTTTTTCTTGTAACGTGTCTTTTAATTTTACTACCGCTGGTAAGACTTGTTCTTCTACAGCTATCACACATGCAATATGAAGTGCTGTTGGAAATGTATCATTTGAGCTTTGAGACATGTTCACATCATCGTTCGGATGAATATGTAGATCAAGCCCTTTTTCTTGTAAAATTTGATTTCCGCGGTTAGCGATCACTTCATTCACATTCATATTAGATTGTGTACCACTTCCTGTTTGCCAAACAACAAGCGGAAAATGATCATCCCATTTTCCTGATAAAATTTCATCAACCGCCTCTACAATTGCACTTGCCTTTTCATCTGCTAGCTTCCCTAACTTTTGATTACTAAGCGCTGCACTTTTCTTTAAAATTGCAAATGCTCGAACAATTTCAAGCGGCATCCGCTCTGTTCCAATTGGAAAGTTCTCCTTACTACGCTGCGTTTGCGCTGCCCATAATTTATCAGCTGGAACTTTCATTTCTCCTAATGTATCTCTTTCCATTCTGTAATCCATGTTTTCATCCCCTTAGAATTAAATACCTTCTTTTTCATTTTATCGAAAACACAGAAAATAACAAATATTTCCACCAAAAATCAAAATTACCTATTGAATGATGATTTTGATAATATAAATTAGCTCATAAAAAAATCATCCTTCACCATAAGCGAAAGGATGATTTTTTCCATACTATGATACTTGTTTTTCTTTCCCTACATCATCTACATACCAAATAAATTTACCTGTATAGCCGTAAATAACAGCGAGCGCTAATGATACAAAGCTCAGCCACATAAATGGTAGGTAAGATAACGTCGAGACGCCTAAAATACCCGCCATAAAAATACCGTTATCAGACCATGGAACCATCCCAGAAGTAAGTGTTCCACCTACTTCTGAGTTACGTGCTAAAATGCGGCGATCTAATTTTAATTTATCATAGCTTTCTTCCATAATTTTTGGCGTTAAAATTAACGATACATACATGGCACAGCCAAATACATTTGCTAAAAATGCAACAATTAAAGTCGAAAGGGTTACATTACCTGCATTTGTTAATTTTCTCTCAAACTTCGAAACAATAACTTTTAAAACACCAAGCTTTTCTAATAAACCACCAAAACCAAGTCCGAAAATAATAACAGCAACTGACCCAAGCATTCCTTCAATTCCACCGCGATTTAATAATTTATCGATGAAATCGATACCAGAATCAATAGAAAACCCTTTGTAAGCTGTACCAATCGCTTCTCCAAAAGGCATGCCTTGGAACACAGCTGCCCAAATCGCACCAAGAAGAGCCCCCATTGCAATTGTAGGCATAGATGGACGTTTCATCGCTAAAAGGATAATGACTACGACCGCTGGAACGAGCATCCAAATGTGAATATCAAACTGCTTTAGTAAAGATGCCTTTAGAAAATCTACTTTTTCTAAATCTACATTCTTCCCACCATATACCCAGCCTGCAACTGTAAACATAATACCCGTAATAATATAAGCTGGAATATCTAAATACAACATAGCACGAACGTGCGCAATAACATCTACTTTTGCCATAGAAGCTGCAAGTACAGTGCTATCAGATAATGGTGATAATTTATCTCCGAAATACGCACCGGACAGCACTGCACCAGCTACAAGAGGAAGTGGTAATCCAAGTCCTTCACCAATTGCCATCATGGCAATACCAGCTGTACCTACCGTTCCCCAAGAAGTACCTGTTGCGATAGATGTAATCGAACAAATAATTAATGTCGCTAATAGAAAGATACTTGGGTGAATAAATTCTAAACCATAATAAATTAGTGTTGGCACAACACCGCCAGCAATCCAAGTTCCAATAAGAGCACCAACCGCCACTAATATTAAAATTGCTTCAAGTCCATTCGAAATTCCTTTTGTAATTGCATCTTGTAATTCTTGATAACGAAACCCAAGTCTTAATCCAAGCGCAATGACAAGAAACCATGAAATAAATAACGCAAGCTGAATTGGTAAATCAAAAGTTGTCTGAAATGAAAAGACAACGCCTAAAAATAATAGTAAAAGAATAATGATTTCAATCATCGATGGTAATCTTACACTTTTCAAATTTCTTCTCTCCTTATGAAGCAATAACATGATGCATATCGTTTAGTTACTTTTTACATAAACATAAATATTCATATTATTCCGATTTGTTTTTTTAGTATAATAAATGCACGACCTTTTTATTTTAAAAGTACCGCATGTATTTCGCAATGCTAATTTGAAAAAATACATTAATTTTTCTTATTTCATTAATATTCAATCCAATTCAAAAAAAGAAACTATTTTAAAATTGATAGAAATAGTTTCTTTTTATATTCTCAAATTTCAAAAGTTTGTATGGTGCATTTAATCAAATATATAATTATTTATTTGTAACAGCAGCGATTCAATTAAATTCATAAGTTGCTGCTTTGTTCGATTTAAATAGTTTCTTTTTTTAGAAGAAATTAATAATCCTATCGGCATTTTAGGATCAAATCCCTTAACTTTAAAGGTTATTGAATTTTGTTTTAAAATAGTTCCTTTAGGGATGATGCCTATTGCATCTCCAAAAACGAGTTGTGGAATAAGGTGTAGCGCACTACAATTGTAGACTCTTTTAAAAGATAAATTGTTCTCTGATAAAAAAGCATTCACAGATTGATAATAATAACAACTATTTTCTCCAATCAAAATGGGGTAATTAATAATATCAGATATTTCAACTGATTCTTTTGATAATACTGGATGATTTGGATTACTTACTATAAATTCGATTTGTTCTTTGCATAGTGGAGTGAAATTCACATTAGAAATATTCTTGTTGTTTCCACAAACAGCAAAATCAATCTTATTTTGATCAATCATTTCTAATAAAAGTGCTGTATTTCCCACGACAAAATCACAATGTATGTATGGCTTCTCATCGTCTAAATACTTTAATATATATGGAATTACTTTTTCTGCAACTGATTCCAATAAACCAATTCTTAAATTCCCCTTCTCTTCATTACTTATTCGCTGCGCTTGAGATATTGAATAATCCCAATGCATTAATAAGTTATCTACTTCCTCAGCAAATAATATACCTTCATCTGTTAATCGAGCATCCCACCCTCGTTCAAATAGAAGAAACCCGAGGTCATTTTCTAGTTTTTTTATATGTGTTGTTACAGTCGACTGCGCATAGTTTAATTTTTTAGCTGCGAGTGAAAAAGTTCCTTCTTCTATAATTTTTTTAAATGTATTTAACTCTTTTATTTCCATTTTCACACCTAATCTCCATCGATTTTATTGATAATATTATTGTTTATTTTCAATTATATAAATCAAGAACACCGATGTAAAATAAAGTTATAAGAAAGGGAGTGCATATATGCCGTTTGTTAATGTTTATTATCCAGATGGGCAATTGAATAAAGAGGAATTAAAAAAGATTAGCAATAGTATTCATCATTCACTAATTGAACATTTTAATATTCCCGAGAATGATTACTTTCAAATGTTTTTATCCTATCCATCTAATCAATTTTTTTATGATCCGTATTATCTCTTAGAGGGTGAAAAAAAAAGAACAGATAAAATGATACATGTTTCTATTACATGCGGATCAGGAAGAACAATAAATCAAAAAAGAGATTTATATCAATCAATCGCGGAAGCTTTTTATAATCGTTTAAACATCCCTACAACTAATATTTTTATTACATTAAACGAGACATCTGCTGAAAACTGGTCATTTGGCCAAGGAAAAGTACAAATGGTTACTATGAAGGAGGAAAAAGAATAATGAATGATCGTATCGACTCCAATATACCAAAGAAAATGAGAGAGATTGCTCCCGAGTTTGTTGATTACGGTGAAAACATATTATTTGAAAAGGTATGGAGAGATCCGGCATTAACATCAAAAGAAAGAAGTTTAATTACCCTTTCCGCTCTAATTAGTATTGGCAGTACGGAGCAACTACCATTTCATCTACAGTTAGCTAAAAAGAATGGAATTAACGAAAAAGAAATTATTGCTTTGATAACACATATGGCTTTTTATGTTGGATGGCCGAAAGCAACTACAGTGCTAAATAAAATACTAAGTTAAAAATAACATAATAGTATTTCTTAAAGCATTTAGTTAACATCAAAAGAAATAATCAACTTTTCCATGAAACCAAAAATCTACATTCAAACATAAATGCCATTTTGACTAGGCTTTTTCAAAATGGCTTCTTTTTATCCCGCATTAACGGGCAGTAAGACCCCCATCTCAAGATTCAGAGGGAAGCAAAGAAGATAGGTTGGGGATAACTGCCCGTAAAAGCCCGATTGGTTCAACTAACCGTCAGTGGGTGATGAAGCTACCCACTGATGGAAGTTTCACTTTATTTTATCGTACAATCCAGTTTTGAGGAACACTTTTAATCAAGCCTGATTTTAAGCTACACCTTTATTTTATAAATAGACTGTTCCCCCCTAGAAATTGTATAATTTGTCTTTGATGATGGTTATCATGGTCTGTAAATTCCTTTACAATATATATAAGTGAATAAGGAGTTCCAGTATGTGGACAATGAGTTACACCGTTTGCAGTTAATGGCCTTTTTAATTTTTCGGTTGGTAGTTCGTTAAGTTCTTTTACAAGTAGTTCCCTTGTATTTTTTGCTTCTTCAAGAAGTTTTGATTGTGATATACCTGATTTTGCGTAGTTTGACGCCTTTTTATTATGTGTATCAAAATCTGGAAACTTCATTCCCTTTTCATTTTGTACAGATGGGAGGACTTCTGTTAATAAATGATTATCCCAATTTATAATATGTGCTATTATCTCACTTACAGACCATTTACCATCAGCTATGGGTTTAAACCATAATGTTTCATCGATTTCTTTTAAAGTGGTTAACCACAATGAATAATGATTAAAATAACTAATTATATTTTTCACTTCACTCAAATTAATCCCTCTTTCTAAATTAAGTTAATATAATTATAACATAAAATTCCAAAAACCAAAACGTATGTTCCTTTTATGTTTTATGTTACAAAAACAACAATCTTTGAGAAAACAGCCTACAATAAAATGAAATAACTTTATTATTTGCACTTCTTTCTCCATCTTGAGATGCGAAATAGCGAGCTAAAATTCCCGATAAAAAAACTGCTGAGAATCTTCTCTCAACAGTTTTTCATCCAACAATTCTTTCTTCGAGCTTTTCTTTTTTCTCTGAAAGTAATGCATACGGTGTACACATATACGTCATTGCAACTGGATCATATACAACACGAGCTTTCACACCAAACACTGTTTCAAACAATTCATCATTTAAAATATCATTTGGTGCTCCCTCCATTACTTTATCTCCATCTTTAATCGCAACAATATGATGTGCATATTTAGCGGCATGATTTAAATCATGTACAACCATAACAACCGTTCGATTTTCTTCTTCATTTAATTTTTTCAATAACTCTAATATTTCTAACTGATGGGCCATATCTAAATACGTTGTCGGTTCATCTAGTAATAATAACTCCGTATCTTGCGCAAGTGCCATCGCAATCCAAACGCGCTGCCGCTGTCCACCTGACAGTTCTTCTAATGTACGATCTGTAAATTGATTCATTCCAGTTACTTCAAGCGCCCAGTTTACCATTTCATGGTCCTTCTCCGTTCGCTTTCCAAGTAAGCGTTGATGCGGATAACGCCCATGCCAAACGAGACCTTCTACCGTTAATCCTTCAGGTGCCGTCGGTGATTGTGGTAAAATTGCCAATTTCTTTGATACTTCCTTTGTTGGCATCGTATGAATGGCTTTACCATCTAAATATACGTGACCCTTAGTTGGTTGCAGCAGCCGTGCTAACGATTTTAAAATCGTTGACTTCCCGCATCCATTTCGGCCGACTAGTGCCGTAATTTTTCCTTCTGGAATATATAAATCGAGATGATTAATAATCGTTTGATTTCCGTACGTAAGCTCTAACTGTTCCGTATGTAAACTGGTCATCTTGTTCACTCCTTATTTGTTATTTAGAGGAGACTATGTTCTTTTTCTAATCACGAGTAAATATATAAAATACGGTGCGCCAACAAGAGCTGTAATAATACCAGCTGGTATTTCAATTGGCGGAATAATAATTCTCCCCATCATATCTGCACCCGTAACGAGTATTGCACCAAATAACGCTGAAACTGGCAAAAACAATCTACTGTCTGACCCAACAAGAAGTCGCGCCGCATGTGGGATAACGAGCCCTACAAAACTAATTGTCCCTCCTACCGCTACTGAACTGGCCGCTAAGGCAACAGCTACGCCGATTAGCACAAGACGAACAGCATTAATACGCATGCCTAAACCTTTTACTATTTCTTCATTTAATAATAAAAGATTCATTTGTTTATAACTTGCAAATGTAATGACCGCTCCAATTATCGTCCATGGCCATAGCATATCAACATGTTCCCAAGACCTTGCATATAAACTTCCCTTTAGCCATACAAGAGCTTGTGAGGAATCAACCGCAAATTTCACAATAATAAATGTAATAAGGGCCTGTAAACCCGTAGAAATGGCAACGCCGCATAGTGCAAGACGCTCCGGTTTTACTCCTCCTTTTTGATACGATAATACATACACAAGCAAACTCGCAATCATCGCCCCGACAAATGCAGCAATAGGGAGCATAATTGCCGGTACACTCGGAAACATAAGGAGCATAATAACAGCTGCTAATCCTCCGCCAGCAGAAACTCCAATAATATCAGGTGCTGCAAGGGGATTTCGTGTTACACTTTGTAAAATCGATCCTGATAACGCCATGTTAATTCCAACTAAAATCGCTATGATAAGACGCGGTAAACGATATTTTAGTACAACACCTTCTCCTATCATCAGTCCTTCTATAATCTCAGCAAGTGGTGTTGGTACAGCGCCAAGCCGTAAACTTAGCAGAGAAAGCGCAATTAGCAATATAAAACCTACTATGATAACAATTGTAAATCGGCCAAGCTTCTTCATTTCACAGCACCTCTCTTCCTTCTCATTAAATATATGAAGAATGGTGTACCTAAAAGTGCTGTAATAACGCCAACAGGTGTATCCGCTGGATAAGACACCCATTGCGCTGCAAAATCTGCGATGACAAGAAGATTAGCACCGAGCAATGCCGAAAATGGTATAATAATTCGATAATCTTGACCAACTAGTTTTCTTGCAATATGTGGAACTATAAGTCCGATAAATCCAATCGGTCCAGCTACCGCAACCGTGCTACCGACAAGAATAACAATTAAAAACGCAAATAGTCTCCGAATCCAAAGTACATTTACACCAAGTCCACGTGCTGTCTCTTCACCAAGAGATAAAATATTCAATTGATTTGCTAGAAAAAACACAAGAATCATAACAGGAACTGCCGAAACTAACATCATTTTTATATCTTGCCAGTTTGCCCCTGATAACTTTCCAGCCATCCAATATAAAATCTCTGTTAGTTGTGTTTCATATAACAAAATCGCTCCTGTCGTTAATGATCCAAGGAATAGACTCATCGCAATCCCAGCAAGCACAAGACGTGAAGGTGTATATTCACCGCGAAATGCTAATGAATAAATCACACTTCCACCTGCAGCCGCCCCAAGAAAAGCTGCTAGCAAAATAATAAAACTCGTATCCTTCTCTCCAAATAGTAAAAGGGCAATGACAACAAAACAAGAAGCTCCTTGATTTATTCCAATATTTTCTGGATCAGATAACGGATTTCGCGTAATCCCTTGTAATAGACACCCGGCAACAGCTAATGCCGCGCCAAGTAAAGCTCCTAGCACGACACGCGGTACACGTACTTGCCAAACTGTATAGTAAATTAAATTTTTTGTATCCGTTGCAAATACTTCCGATATGTTATGAAATGATAATCCTTTTACACGAAATAATGCAGAGAGAGCTCCAACCATTACTAATAGTAGAAAAAAGAAAATAAATTGCAAAGTAGAAGAAGCATACGGGTGTAATGCCCGTCTGCTTCTAGTTTGTGTATGATACAAAGTCTCCAACTCCTTATTTAGAAGACTGACCTGTTAATGCCGGGAGTGCCTCATCTAAAATTTTATCTGCTGCAATTGGTCCGCGCCCACGTGCCCAAAGATTACGATCCACATTAATGACATGCTTTTCTTTTACTGCTTTTAAGTTATTGTACAGTGGATTATTTTTAAACTTCTCTACATTTTCTCCATATAAGAAGATATAGTCTGGATTGATTTCATTTAGACGTTCCATCGTAATTTTGGCAATTTCTGCTTTACCTTCTGTTTTTTCTTTTTTCCCTTCATATGCGTACTTCACGCCAACATCTGTCATTAACGAACCAATAAATGAATCTTTAATCCATACAGAAAACTCATCATCAAAAGCACCAATAACAAGTACTGATGGATTTCCTTTTACTTTCTCTTTTGCTTTTGAAATTTTATCTTGTAATTCTGTACGAATCTTTTTTGCTTGCTCTTCTTTTCCAACTGCTTTAGCAATGGTGTCCATATTTTTCATTACTTCTTCATAACTGTTATCATCAAATGCAATTGTTGGAGCAATGTCTTTTAATTCTTTTTGAATCATATTGTGTCGATCTTTACTTGCAATAATTAAATCAGGTTTCACTGATGAAATCACTTCTAAGTTTGGTGCTTTTCGTTCCCCAACATCTTTGACTTTCGATGCTTTATCCTGTAAATATTCTGGAATTTTCGTTTTCCCTACTCCAGCATTTGCAACTGGTGTAACACCTAAATCTATTAATGTATCAATAAATGAAAAGTCAAGAGTTACAATATTTTTTGGTGTCTCTTTTAACTCTGTTTCTCCCCACTCATGTTTAATTTTCACTGCCCCCGCTTGATTTTTTGCTTCTACTTTATCTTCTTTTTTAGCTGTTTCTTTTGCCCCTCCACTGCAGCCAGTAAGCGCCCCCACCGCTAATGACATCGCTACAAGTAAAGTACTCATTTTTTTCTTGTTCATTATGTAATCCCCCATACGAGTAATATTGATAATCATTTTCATCTAATATGATAGCATAATTTTAGGAATTGTCTATTATTTCCCCCAAAAAAAGTGTTGGGGAATGATTCATACACTCGACTGGCGAGCAATAGCTCTCGTTTCACTTTATAACATAAGTGCTTTTTGCAGCACTTCATCATACACATATTGTTTTCGTACAAGTGATGAAACCATACCGCTTTGCAATGCACTATACGCTGGAACAAATGTCATTTTGTCCCCTATGCGGTGTGGTGTACTATCCGTTATATCAACAATTAAATGATCACTACTTCCACCCAGAATTTCAATATTCTTATCAGAAGCTCGTAAACCGCTAATATCAAGATCCTGTCTTCCGATTGCAACAATTGCTCGTAGTCGCTCTCCTTTATCTTCAAAAGACGGAACTTGGCCAAACGCATCTCTTCCAATGACTCCCCTTGGCATAGACGGCTTCCTTTTTATTTCGATGATTTCTGCTTCAATTGAAAATACATCTTGGTACATAAAGGGAATATTTTTTCCATACGCTGTTTCTTTTCCTAGAAAAATAGCTTCTCCAATCCGTAGAGAATTGACACGTCCAATATGTTTCTTTTGCATAATAAGTGGTAACGAACTTGAATTCCCTCCTGAGATAAACCGAAGTTGTGCGCCTATTTCCTTTTCTACTAAATTTGCTAATTGCGTTAATTCTTGCAAAGAACTCTCAGTTGGAATCACACCACTAAAGCAAGTAAAGTTTGCTCCAATACCATCAAGTGCAATTCCGGGAATATTTGATACCCTTTGCGCTGCTTCTACTACTTGATGCGGCATCATTCCTTCACGAAGATCACCTAAATCAACCATTAAAATGACACGATGTACTTTTCCATATGTTCTCGCTGCTCTTCCTAATGCTTCTATGATACTTAGTTCAGAATTCAAACTAATATCCGCACAGCGAACCGTTTCTTCTACTTCCGACAAAGCTGGCGTACGAATCAATAAAAGCTCAGCTTCTTTTCCGACAATAGAACGAATGTGATGAAGATGCTGTAATCTAGAATCAGCAAATCTTGTATACTTTGCCTCTTGAAGCGTTTCAATGACCTCTCTCGCAGCGCCAATCCCTTTTGTCACTGGAAAACATATCAGATTTGAACGCTCACATAATCGCTTCATCATCATAGCATTATGCTTCAATTTTGAAAGATTTACTTTCATAATAGGCATCATGTTGCTTCCTCCTGCTACATAAATAAATTTTCATTTTTCAACATATAAGTCGCTGCTATGTAGAACAAGACATGACCGCTACTTTGTTTTAATCCTTGCATGTGGCAGGAAAAGGCTCTGACCGATTCTATACACAGCCAGATGCTCCCTCCCACCTAAAAGAAAGTTTTTTTCACTTTGTATTTATATACAGAGCGGATTATGAAACTTTGTATATAAATAAGATTTCGCTTGATCTTGTATTCTCATGGAAAACAATGCTTTTGTTTCAATTTGATCTGCAAATATGGCTGCTTTTTGCTCTTCTGTTGCATCGACCATATACTCTTTCACAATCGCAGCAACGATTCCCCATAACTCTTTTTCCTGTACGTCGTCTATCGCAAGAGCTAATGTAAATAACACATCTCCAAAGTGGTTTTGCAATACGGAATGAATAAACTTGTTATAAACTTCATTTCTATCATCTGTAAATACAACTGCTTCTTTCAGATTCGCAATATCTACTACCTTCGCTAATGTCTTCTTATGAATTCGCACGCCTCCTAAATCACGCACAAAAATTCGTTGGATTGCTCCGCTCTTTGTAACAATAATAGAGTTTTGCATATGCCCTTCTAGTGCAATTCCATATTGTAAAACAAGCTGTAGTAAAGGAATCATAACTTTCTCCGTATAGTGAGCAACATAATGAAATACTTCTTTTTTACCAATCGTTTCAGTTTCAAAATATGTGCGCATCATATCTACAATAACCGGTTCATCTTCTCTTAATGGATTACTTGCTGTTAAACTAGCTCCAACCCATAGTAATTCTCCTTCTTGCTTATATACATGTGGGCTTTCTCGTAAAATAAATGCAAGATTCCGTCCTAAATGAACATCATCATTTTTCGTAAAAGTAGCTCCAACTCGTTCACGAACAACAACTACTGACTGTGCTAACTCTTTCTCATTTGCGTAAATCGTATCAAACAACGAAGAAAGAACCGGTCCGTTTACAGTTATTTCTGGTGATACCGTTCTGACCGCGCTCGTAGCTTGCGCACGTACCGGAAGCTTGACATGATACGACAGTTCTAGTAGATTCATCGTTCGAAATGAAAGCGTCGCCCGGGACGGAAGTTGATACGGAATTGGAATGATGCGCCCTTCTGCTAAATCCGTATCATACTCTTTGGTTAGCACATGTTCATATTGCCATGGGTGAACAAGAAATGGATAATAATCTTCCATTTGTTTTCTTTGATTTACTAATGTTTCATATGCTGTTTCATATAAATCTGGCATACTTTCATATAATAATGTTTTTCCAAAACGCTCTCCTGTAACTGCTATTACACCTTTATGAACAAGTAATACATATAACGGAACAACTTGTTCAAATTCAGGTGCATAGCGCTTTACTTCTTCTTTCGATAAACCAAGTTTTGTTTTTGTTGAAGGGTGCAATGGATGTCCTTCAATTACTAATGACTCTGTATATAAGAGTTCATCAAACGACGTACATCTTTTTAACTCTTCGAAAAATTGATATAGATTATTTGGTTTGTATTTCGCATAAAACATCATGTTTGTTTCAAGCTGTTGTTTTACCCATTCCTGTTTTTGTTCCCCTGCCTCATAAGCCAATTCTAAGTTCTCAACGCTGTTCTGTAATTCATTTTGCAGAGCATCTGAAACATGGAGCTGAAAGAATGGTGCTACCTCTTCAAAGAACACTTGCAATGAATCAATCCATATCACATGCCCTCTTACTTTAAAGCGAAGTGGGAAAGAAAATTCATATCGTTCAAATGCCCCTTCTTGTTGCACTTCTAGTAATAATTCTGCTTCATTCATACTATCTATAATTTCAATACCATGCTCATGCTTTAGCACAGCACAACTTTCTAATAAATTTTTTTCACGAATTAACGCATTACAAAAACGATTTAAAATACGATATTCTGCTTGTACTCGATTGGATTGTTTACTTTGAATGGACAAAACTCTTCACCTTCCTATTTTGTTTTTTCACTTTTATGTATTGCAATACAAATGGGATCATACATAAAATCCCCATCATCACAAATGTCTCAGAAATCCCCACATACTCAATTGCGTAACTTACTATAATTGAACCGAGCGGAATCATTCCTCGGTCCATTAATACAACACTAAGCATGAGACCTCGTTCTTCTTCACGAACATTGTTTTGAAAATAAACACGATTACTAGAGCGTAACAACTGTCCAAAAAGACCGATAGAGAATAATAGTATAAAAAACATAAATGTATTACTAATAATTAGGAGCGCTATACTACTGGAAAACAAAGATACACTCATGTAATAAATCTTAATTTCTGAAATATACTCTAATATTCTAGGAAGAATAATTGTTGCTATAATCGCACCAACTGCTGCTGCAGACATCGCAATGCCGAATACTTCCGCTTTTCCAGTAAATTGATGAGAAACAAGTACAGGCAATACAGATGTATACGAAAAGCCAAAAGCCATTGTAATCATTGATGTAATAAAAATATTTCTTCCCATATGATCATTGGAAAAGTATTGAACAATTTGTTCCCAGCTTGCTTTCTTCTTTTCTTTTCGTTTTTTCATCGTTCGATCTTTCATCGGTAATACGAGAATGAATGCAATAAGTGAACAAATTGCCTGCATCATAAATGTCAGCTCGATATGCCCTCCTGCAATTAAAAATCCAGCTACAGCTGGCCCTGTCGAGCGGCAAACATTCATTACAAATGAGTTCATAGATATCAATTTACTAATTTGATGGTTCGTATCAATATCAGAAAGAATTGTATTTCGATTTGGTGTTTCCAATGCACTAATTACTCCTCTCACAAATGAGAAAAGAAGAAAAATAGAAAAAGAAGGAGTAATAAACACAACATAAATAGCAAGTGCTGTTGTAACCACTAGTCCCCAAAAAGAATAAGACTTCATTAACTTAATACGCGGATACAGATCACAAAGCTTCCCTGCATATACACTAAACAATACAATAGGAATCAGCCTTACAAAGTTAATCCATCCTAAATACGTGGCACTATGATACAGGTCATAAACGTACCAATTGATCGCAGTCATTCCAAGCCAATTCCCCATAAATAAGAAAAATGAACTACTAAAAAATAGTTTGCGAATAAAAACCACCCCGAAATTTTCAGTTGCATTTTTACATGCACTCTTTATAATTGATATTGATTATCATTATCCTTGTAAAATAATATAAAATATTCTTTTTTATCTGTAAAGATAGAAAATTCAAGAAAGGTGGTTTCTATGCAACTCAATAAAATTCAAACATTAGAATTAGAGGAACAAAACTTGCTTTCTTTTTTACAACAACATCACGCACCGCTACATGAAACCTATCAACAAATGATTCAAAAAGGACGAGCTGGTATACTGGAACGATTACTATCTTCCTTCATTCGTGAAAATATATGTAACATGACAGAGACTGGGATTTTGCTTCGCAAACATAAAGGGGTATTTGTTTCATTTTCAGAACAGTGCTGCCCAGACTTTTTACTAGATTATATAAATACTCATACACGGCAGTTTAACGAATTTCCAATGGTACAAGGACTATATTTTAAAAAGCAAAACGCATACCTGCTTATACCTATTCGGCACATTTATGCTTTTGAACGACCAGTTATAAGTGGACCGTATATTCTCGTATCACCATCTAATGAAAAAGAAATTACACATCCGAATGAAGTATTGACATTACTAATGAAAGAAAATTGGCAAGGACCTCCTTCCTATTTTCATATGTTTGAAGACGATGTTACAAATAGCGCTGCTAATTTAGCTCTTGCTTATACATTTCATAAACAAACTGAGAATACGAAGGCGCTACAAGCTGCTTCTCAGGCACGCGATTCCTATGCCTTTTTTGAACAGCTTGTTATTGAAGGGCATCCTTGTCATCCTGGTGCCAAAATGAGAAAGGGATTAAGCCCTGAAGAAACATTGGCATATTCAGCAGAGTTTAAAAATGCCATTCCACTCTGCTTTGTAGCTGTACACGAAAATTACATAAGCTCAGCTTTTATGGAAGAACAAAATTGGAATGCGGTATTATTCTCTTTTGAACCTGCACTTCAAGTAGAGGCAGAACTGAAACTTGGTGATAAAATAGACGACTATATACTATTACCAATTCATCCATGGCAAGCTACTCATACGTTACGTGAAATTTACAGTGAAGAACTTGAAGAACAAATGATTATTTTATTGGATTATAGAGCAACATATTTAGCGGGCATGTCGTTTCGTACGATCTTTCCTGCACAATACGATACAATTAGACCACATTATAAACTAACAACAAATATTCATTTAACTGGGGAAGTACGAACATTATCAGAACAAACGATTCATAACGGACCAATTATGAGCAACATCTTAAAACAAATCGTTACGCAAGATACAATGATTGACGATACTCGTTTTGTTCCTATTATGGAGCGGGCTGGTGCTCATTTTCTTCATCCAAATGACGTAGACGATGAATTCCAAACATTACGGAGTGAAAATCTCGCTTGTGTCGTTCGCGATAATATTCATGCTTATGTGAATCAAGATGAATGGGCGATTGTCGGGTCTGCTCTTGTCGCTTCCGTGCACGGTACAAATAAACCAGTCATAGTAGAACTAATTGAATTATATAAAGAGAACCACAACCTACCATTACACGATGCAATTGTTAAGTTTATTGAGAAATATGTAACAAATGCCCTTACCGGTTTTATTCCGCTCATGGTGAAATACGGCATTGGTTTAGAAGGTCATTTGCAAAATACAGTCCCTGTCTTTAAAAAAGATGGTACACCGCATCGATTACTCGTGCGTGATTGGGAAGGTATTCGTGTTCATCGTAACCGTTTACAAAATGCAGGATTTGATTTAAACATGTTTCATCATAAATCAAGAATTCTAGTAGATGATGAAAAAAGCATGCGTAATAAAGTGTTTTACTCTGTCATGCAAAATCACTTTGGCGAGTTATTTTTGCATATAAGTCAGTTTTATGAATTCGATGAACAACTGCTATGGAATATAGTAAAACGAGTTTTACACAATATTTTTGTAGATTTACAAGAAGATCCTAACTACAAAGAATGTGCAGTATCTGACTGTGCTGTCTTTTTTGCAGATAAAGTAGATTATAAAGCTTTAACCCTTATGCGTATGATGGGAGAAGCTCATGCTTATTTTTATGTGAAAGTTAAAAATCCATTATGCGATTGAAATAGAAACAACTTCTTTTGACTTCTGTATAAACGAACAAAAAGAAAGAGCGTGTTTTGAAAAAAATTTAATCAAAACACGCTCTTAAAATATTCTAATGTATCACTCTTTTATAAAAGGTTTAATCATTTTTTTATTTTTATTCAACTGAGGCATCTGTTAATTAAACAAGAGTTTGTCATTCTATTAATCTACATTGTACTGATGCCTTAACTAAGAGACATCACTATAACATGATGACTCTTAGTTATTTTTTTCAGGGAATGGATTTCGGCCAAATCTCCAAAAGTATAATTTATTTGTTTCTTTATACATTTCCGCTCCTAATTTTTCTAATACCTTGTGTGATGGAATGTTATCTTTAGCAGTATCAGCAATAACGTACACAACACCCGTCTGATTTAACAACCAGTTTTTCATATTATTAACTGTTTCTGTCATATAGCCATTCCCTTGATATTCAGGAAGAGTATAATAACCAATTACTACTTCACCATTTTCATTTGGAAGACCTTTTAACATGATTCCTCCAACATTACAGTTTTTATCTTTCGACACAATTAACCAATTGGTATACCATATATAATTCTCCTTATCCATTAACAGCTTTGAAAGCCTTGTTTCCATAGCTTGTTTAAGTTCTAGGCTAAGAAATCTATTTGATTCACTTAAAGATAACATTCAGCTACTTCAAAAGAAGAACAACAGCAACTCATCGCAGAAGACCCAGACCGCTTCTATGCACTGCCAGATGCTCTCGTCCTCTCTAAAAAGGAAGGACTTTTATGTCGCTTTTTAACTAGTATATACAGAAGCTTGCACTCCTTCATATTTTAAAAGATCTTTATATTCTTTTTCCAATTCATCTAAAGTTAATTCGTATAACTGTTTATTTAATACTTTATATATCCCTACATCAATTAACTTCTCAATCAATTGTTTTTTCCTCTTCTCTACAGTATAACGAAGTCCATAACTCATTCTTTTTCAAACTCCTTTCGACAATTTACTGCATGAACGTTTTGTGGCCACATTATATATATGTATGATAGTAAATAAAAAAGATTCATATTTTATTTTGAGCATTGAAATATCATTAACACTCTAAGCTATTATCGTAAAGAAAAACGCAGAAAAGAATTAATTCTTTTCTGCGTTTTGTAAATAGCATAACTTTTTCATATTTGCTTTATTCATTCTCAGTTAGACAATTTACATCCACGGTCCAACCTATCATTGCAGCACTATTAGGCTCTTTCCAAACGTTCATCTTTTCTAGTATAGCTCCAACATTAAGCAACGGTTGGTTTAAGAACTGATCATCTTTAAACATTCGTTCACCACATGCAATGATTCCATCTGTTACGACCACAAGATGATTGGTTCCTTTCTGTAATTCACGAACACCAGATGTAAAACAAGGAGTTGCTGTTGCAAAAATATTTCGTCTACCTATTCGCTCATAAAACTGTTGTTCATTTAAACGGCCCTGTTTACATTGTTGTGACTCTGGTTGAAATAAATAAATAAAACATTCTCCTACTGACAACCAATATATAAACTGGTCTACTCGAAGACAAATGAGACAATCTGTTTTTCCTTGCATCTTCTCACTTTCTTCAATAAATGTTTCATCTGTAAATAACGATAATAAATACATATGCGTATGATGAAAAACTAAATGATTTGGATATGAAAACAGTTGTAGTAATTTCTCTTTTCTCTCACAAATTATATCTATAATAAACTTTGCTCTTTCAATTGTATGGTCTGCATCAAAAATCATCACAAATTCCCATGTACCTTGTGGATCACACCAAGCAAGCACAGCATCTTCATTTGTATTCCCGCTATATAATCCGATAGAAAGAGGACCGAGCTTTTCAACATGCATTTCATTTAAATGCGCTTTTTTATCACCAATCCATTTAAAGGTATGTACAGCCTTCATCCCCATCCCTCGTTTCATTGTGATTATGAGATAAGCTTATATTATCTACTAAAAAAAAGATACTTTTTCGATGAAAAATTTTACAAATAAAGTCAAATATATCTTTACAAACGATTATATCGTATTATACGATATAAAAAAGGAGTTGGAATCATGCTAATCAATAAACATTGGGAAACAATTTATTTTTATCTCCGTCATGAGTATGAAGAAAATTTAACTCACCAAGCCATTCGAATTTTACAAATGATATCTCGACAAGAAGCTCAAACCATTAGTACAATTGCAGCAAAACTGCACCTCTCACATAACACAGCTTCTGAACATATTAAACGATTAATTCAAAAAGAGTTTGTAATAAAGGAGCGTAGCCAGCAAGATGAACGAGTTGTAATTGTAAAGCTAACAGAAAAAGGACAGCAAGCATTAGCTACACACACATTGCTCGATGAGGCGAAACTAAAACAAATAGCAGAGAAATTATCTGAAGAAGAAAAAGAGCTGATTCAATCTGCATTCGAATTATTAGCAAAGGAGGCTTACGATGTCTTTTCTCATTAAAGTAATCGTCTCTGCACTTATTATTGGAGGCGTTAAAGAGATTGCCAAGCACTATAGTACACTCGGCGGCTTCATTGCCGCACTTCCGTTAATTAGCTTGCTCAGTTTATTCTGGATTTCTGTTGAAGGAGGTTCTAAAGAAAAATTAAGTGATTTTGCACTTGGCGTGTTATATGGGTTTCCTGCATCAGCCTTGCTATTATTCATCGTTTATTTAGGGCTTCGCAACTCATTTTCACTTAGCACTTCTATTCTATTCGGTATAGGAGTATGGGGAATAGTATTAGCTTGTCAGAGATTTTTTCAAACTTAAGGGGGCTTTATTTTGATTACACGTGTAGATGTTTTCGGAAAAAAAGTTGAAGTGCTGATTACAGGACAAGGTAAACAAACTGTTGTGATTCAAACCGGTATGCTTTGCTCCTTTTATAATTGGATAGAAGTTGCAAATGAACTTTCTCCATACTACAAAGTTGTCTTGTTTCATCGACCTGGATATGGAACAAGTGAATTACATGAGGAAGAACGGACAACTGAGCAAACCACGTTTGAATTACGAGAATTGTTACATGTTTTACACATTCAAGAACCGATTATTTTAGTTGGACATTCTTATGGTGGTTTGTGCGCACAACATTTTACAATGCTCTATCCAGAACAAGTTGCTGCGCTTGTTCTTGTAGATTCAACGTCTATAAATCTGCATCGCTTAGATGAACTTGACTTACCTACTTTAGATGAGACAGATTCAGATGAAAAATGGATTGAAAAATGTTTATACTACGCCACTTTAAACACTGCTCGATTACAACAGGAAGTTTTGCCAAAACTAACAACCACACAAACGACATCGCCTGTTGAAATCCAAAAACGATTATTAGCTTTTCCAATCTCTCCAGCCCTTTATAAAGCCGTTTCCTCGGAAATTATACATTGGAAAGATTGTGCTCAAAAGATGAAGAGTATGCAACTATTTCCTAACATACCATTAAGAATTATTGGAAGAGATGCTCATCATTCTATCCAACAAGCAGTACAAGATGGTATTCCTTATGAAGAAGCAGTAGCCTTAGAAAACGTTTGGCAAGAACTTATTCATGAACAAACTACACTTTCAAAACAAAGTCAACTTGTTGTTGCTCCTAAATCTGGACACTCCATTGAGGCTGATCGACCTGATATTATAATAAAAGAAATAAAAAATCTACATAACTTGTAAAAAGAAGAGGAAAGCAGGACTGATTTATCAAGATCTAAGTTAAAAAAAGGTTAATAAATTAAAGGACATAACATATTTTATATAACTAATATGTTATGTCCTTTCTTCTTCTACTAAAGCACCTCATGTTAAGAGATAATAAAGTTGTTTAATTTACAATAAAATCCTTTGAAAAATAATAAAGTTCTTTAATTCTTATTGAATTAACCGTGCAGGTTAACTCTCTAAAAAATTTTAATTTATTACAAAAAGAACGAATCGTTGCCGTGCCCCTAGTAGAGTGAAAATGACCTGATTTTGATATTTACGGACATATTTCAATAGTGAAATATGCTAAAATTATCCTATCAATAATTACAATGGGATTATCTGCTTACATTTGCTTGAACAAAAAGATGCAATGAGGCTTTCGATAAAAGTGAATAATCTTATGTATGTTAGGCATATAGCCTAATAAATAAATTTTATATTTTATTATTGGGAGGACGAAATAATGGATTTGGTAAACAAATTTTTAAACGGCTTGAGAGCAGCATTATCAACAGATGAGCTCGAGGCACTAAATAAAGCGTACGGTGCTACAAAAGAGGATATTGATACATTACGGTCAGAATATCCAAATTGTCCAGAATCATTAATCTCTTTACTTGAAAATATTGATGGTACATATTGGCGAAAATATGGAGAAAACAAAATTGCGGTATGTATTTTAGGCTCAGATGTTGAAGAGTATCCATATTATTTGCTTTCTACACAGCAGATGCTCGAAAGTTCAAAAGAAGAAGAAGACGTCTCCTATCTTTTAGAATACCAAGATGACGAGGATGCTGTTGATTCTAAGATAAATCCAGAAGGACTTCTCCCTGGCACGTATATTCATTTTTCAGACTGTATGAACAATGGTGGAACATCAAGACTCTATATTGATTTTAACCCTTCTGATGAAGGTGTATGTGGTCAAATAATTCGCTTTTTGCACGACCCTGATGAATATGAAGTGATTGCAAACAGCTTTGATGAGTATTTACAGGATCTTCTTGATGGTGGTTTTAATTTTCTAGACGAAGAAGAATAATCTCAATAATTTGTAAAGAATTACACTTCAACTAACGGGTGCTTTAGTTGAACAAGATTTAAACAACTTTATTATTGATTTTTGTCTACAAATACATTTAAAAGGTTAGAAATTAAACAACTTTAAAGAGCCTTACTACAATATGATTTGTAGCGAGGCTCTTATATTTTTAAATCAGAATTAAATAACTTTATTATCACTTTACACCTGATAGTTTAAGTGTATAAATTCACAACTATTTGCCAGCTTATGGCTATCCAATTTTAGTTAGAGTATAGCTTTAATAGTTCTTGTATTGGTAAACTATTTGTATTGTTCATCCCAACAAAATATTCTAATTGCCATTTCTGTGCTTCGATAGCTTGTTTGCTAGTGGGATTTTCCCATCTAGGATAAACTCTAATTGCCATTTTTAACACCTAACTTTCGTTTCATCCGCTCTTTTCTACCAAAGATAATATTTCCTTCTTGTAGGGTATTGAAAATGTTTTGATAACGTTATAAATACTTTATATATTTCATAACTGGCATTACAGGGAATCCTTCTTGATCCAGTAATATGTATCTTTTGTTGTTATTCTCTATGAGAACCTCTTGTACCCTCATAGCACTTCACCCCTAAAAAATATTAACGCTCGGTCTAAAGACCTCACTACGCCTCCCGCTATAGGCTATGGGCTACGTCCTCCGCCTAAGTACACTTTATTTTCTGAATATTATATACATACTGAACTACATTTCCAATATCTGTATAACTAATTTTATATGTATAAGAAAAGAGGATATATGCTCATATATTGAACATAATATCCTCTTCTTAGTTTAGTCTATTTAAAATAGCACTGCTTTCCTCTTCTTTTTATTCAAAGTCTTCTTCTAACTCTTCTACATCATAAAACAAGTTCCCAGTACTTACATGAATAGGGCCGTTTGCGACATCAACGCGTAATACCCACGCCCATGGCACAGATAATCTCTCATGCAATGCCCGCCAAAAAGCCATTGACTTTCTTTCATATTCTTCAAATTCTTCTAGCATCTCTTTGTAGGAGGCACCGTCTAATTGAATATTTGCTTCCATTAAACGTGAAAAAGCGTAATGCTTTAGTTCTAGTTCTGCAGCAATTTCCATTTCCTCAGGTGTTGCCATGCCAATAATCGTTCCGTCAGGTGGTAAAATCTCATACACATTATGAACTTCTACAACTTCTCCTGGCATGGATGAAAATCGATTATTTTTCTCGAACATATGAACAGCCTCCTTTTATTAAAAACGATTGTATTCCAGCCATTTATTTCTATTACTGCTGTATCATTTCCTGCTCTTTTCCTCAATCTTCATACATTCTTTACAAAATCTTCTTTCCAAATTTGATTTACTTGAACAAGTTGGCTTTCTGTAAATGTCAGCTTATATATGTCAGGCATCTGTAGTTCCTTCCAAAATGAAAAATCATATTTGGAATCGAAATAATTCATGATAAGAGCCATAATATTTCCATGTGTTCCTATTACAATATTTTTCTCTTTATATTTCTCTAAGATTTTCATTATACAAGAAACTCCGCGCTCCTGAGCTATAACGTTTGACTCTCCACCTTCTAAATAAAACGTGGGATCTTCCCATACTTTTGTAATAGCTCGTTCAAAATCTTGAACTGGCTGCAAACTTAATAAACGCTCTCTTACGTCTTCCTCTATCTGAATTGTTAATTCGAAATGTGCGGCAACCCCTTCTACCGTTTGAATAGCCCTCTTATACGGACTAGCAATGACAACATCTATCGGTTCATTTTTCAATACTTGTGTCACTCTTTCTGCATCTTGCCAACCTTTCTCAGATAACGGTCTTTCCCTCTCATCAGGTGTATATGTAGAATGTGCGTGCCGTACAAAATAAATAATAGTCATTCCCCTATCCCCTTTACTTTATTTATTATTTTTTCAACATATAAGTCGCTTCAATGCATAGCTAGTTGCTCTCATTCTCTTACCAAAACAGGGTTCCTATATTATTTGTAAACTAAACTTATATAAGTTTAGTAATATCATGCTTTACTTAGCAAAAAGCATGATGTTTTATTCGAACACCACGCTTCTCTTGTTTACATAATAAAATTATAAGATTAAAAATGTTACGGATAATAAATAAAATTATTCCCCGTGATGTAACATGAAATCACTTACTTCCTCTTCAATATGGTCTAACTTTGCATTCCCTTCTTTCCACTTATGAATATAACGTGTTACGCCTATAATGAAAGAAACAAAAAGAGAAGAAAGAATAACTCCATATACAGCACTAACCGTACTCATTCCGACACTTCCTTGTAATTGGATTATGATACTAGTATACTCCTTTTTTTCTCCAAATGTAGGAAGTTCATATTTTTGTAACAATGACTGCTCTTTTTTACGAAACAGCTATACCCTCTTGTTGCTGAATATTCTTCCATTTTCTTGTTCCAAAGAACACAACAATAAACAGTCCTAACGTAGATATGAAAATCACAGTGGATGCTGGTATATAGTCTAAAAGCACTCCATACAAAATTGTTCCAAGAGGGATAATTGCAGTTGCAATCGTTTCAATTAATCCAAATACACGTCCTAAATATTCAGGTGCTATCGTTTTTTGAACGTATACTTGCATTGGAACATTAATTGTGATTAAATTCACCCCAAAAAGAATCATAAGGATAATGTAATATATAAAAATCATTGTATTAGATAATGAAAGAAACATTGGCAATGCAATACAAAACAATAAGGCTGATAATATAAAAAGGTTCCTGCGAATCGTCTGAAACTTATTTGTTGTCTCTGCTCGAACGGATAAAATAATAGAAGCAATTAGCATCCCAACCGCAAACATTCCTTCTATGACTCCAAATTGCTGAGAGGAAAGTGCTAATTTTTGAACGATTATATATGGTAGTGAAACGTTAACTGCACAAAAAAAGAAATTCAGCCAAAATGAAAGTTTTACCATCGAAAAGATGTCACTTTTCTCTTTCACATATACAAAACCTTCTTTTATGCTCGTTAAAATATGTTCCTTCTCTTCTTTTTTGTTTCCTTTATACAAGTCAAAAACCATAAATACTTCTATCAGCGCTGCAAGAGCAAATGTAATACCATTCAGTAAAAAAAAGAATTTCATAGAAAATAAGCCGTATACAAGACCACCAATAACCGGTCCTAAAATGGTTGCAAGCGATATAGCTGTTTGATTTAATGAATTCGCTTTTTGAATACGTGTTGTATCAACTAGAAATGGAATTGAAGATGTTAAAGTAATAGAGAAAAAACTTGCACATATCGATAACAGTGCTGCGGATACATAGATGAAGATTAACGAAAGTCCAAATGAAGTTGAAAGTAAAAACATGATGAACATTATAAGAGCGCTTAATATATCAGCTCCAACTGCGAGCTTCTTCCGGTTCATTCGGTCTGCTGCTGCCCCGGCAATTGGTCCACAAATTAAACGTGGAACGGAACCACAAACAAGTGTAATCGCAAATCCCATTCCAGATCCTGTCGTTTTTAAAACGTATAACCCCATTGCGAACGTATAAATATTTGCTCCAAGCATTGATGATAATTTTCCAATCATCATCAAAACAATATTTCGCGTTGCAATTTTCAATCGTGTATCATCTTGATTTTCTAATACACCCTCCATAGAATCACTCTCCCTTTAAAAGTTAAATTGTGTTAAACTTATTATATAATCAATTTTCAGAATTCAGCAACAGAAAGTTTAATTATATTTAACTTTTGTATAAAAGGAGAAGTTCTATGACTACTCTCGGAGAAAAAATACGGACAATACGAAAAGAAAAAAAACTTACCCAATCTGAACTTGCTGGGACAGAACTAACAAAAAGCATGCTCAGTCAAATTGAAAATGGTAAGGCAACTCCTTCTATGAAAACATTACATTATCTCGCTGACAAGCTCGGCTGCGATGCAAGCTTTTTATTAGAAGAAGACGCAAATGAACTTGCTACTCTTGTACAAGAGATGGAACAACATATACAAGATTTGCGTTTTAAAGAGGTATATGAAATCCTTCATCCTATTGTACATGATGCACTACCGTCTACATTGAACGCTGCACGTTTATATAAACAATATGCAAGAGTAACAGCTTATACAGGAAACTACGATGTACAAACGTATATCGAGAAAGCCATCATCATTTTTGAAAAATATGCTTTATATCGGGAAAGTACCGAAACAAAACTTATTTCCTACTACTCATTGTTTCGAAAAAAACAATATAATGAATGCTTACAATTGATTCATTATATTCGTGACGAATATAATGAAAAACATTTAGAAATGGATTTAATCATGCAAATTGAGCTTTTTTGGTATGAAGCTATTCTTTTATTAGCACTTGGGAATTATGAGGAATGTAAAGCTATCCTTTTACAAACACTTGATTTTTCTAAAAAAAATCAAGTGTACTATAAAATGGATGAGTTTTATCGTATTTTATCTTTTCAAGCTATATTTGTTAAAGATACAGAAGGATATTTACACAATTTAGAGAAATCAAAGCAATTTGCCATCTTTACAGAAAATAATTTGTCATTAACCACGCTTCATCTATTAGAAGGTTATTTTCATAATACAATCACGAAACAATATGAAATAGCACTTTCTCATGTTGAAACATATGGAAGGGAGCTTATTATAAAGCTAGAGCCCGAAAAAAACGGCTTCTATTATCTTGAAAAAGGAAAAGCATTATATGGTTTAGGGCGTTATCACGAAGCATTACATGAGTTGGATCAAGTAACAATTCCTTCATATACGCACCATCCAATAGACCAAGCATTATTGACTACAGCTGGCTCTTTTCGTGCACTATGCTATATGCACCTAGAAAATAAAAAACAAGCACTGTATGAAGCACAACAAGCACACAATGCTATGCAAGATTACCATGCCCCAGTGTTCTCTTCTTTCACTGAAGAAACATTACAAATGATTCAAAAACTTTAAACTCTCTATCAATTGGTATATTATCCCTTGTTCTTAGGGAACATAATAGTACAAGAAAACTTCCATCTTGATGATTTACCAATCGGATATAGAGAGGAGTTTGAAAATGAACATTCAAAGAGCAAAAGAAATTTCAGAATCAATGGAACAAACCAATGTAACATTTCAAGGCATGTCTGTTATGATTCAACATGTCGATGAAACAAATGAAACTGCGCGCATATACGAGGCAACAAACCCAAATCGTGAACTCACCGTTCCAATAAACAGCTTAGAAGAAATATAAGGACTCCCACTTCATTTTATTTTGAAGTGGGAGTTCTTTTATGTTCAACACTTGCAGGCAATTCCCCTCTTAAGAAACTGTCTTATTGCTGATGTAAACACAAAAAATGAGAGAATCCTTATTTTTTCTTTTTATTGTTTGATATTACATTCATTACGGTAAATGAAATTAATGTATGGTTCCGAACAAAATGACACATTATTCAGATTTTGTGATAAACTAAAAAGAAAAAATTTATAGTAAGGGGGAAACACAATGAACAAAGCTCCATACTATGCTGTCATTTTCACTTCGCAACTATCATCTGAAACTGACGATTACGAAACAGTTGCAGATGAAATGGTAAAGCTAGCTGCTGAACAATCCGGATTTATCGATGTTGAAAGCGTCCGTAATGAAACTGGATTTGGTATCACTATTTCATACTGGGAATCGCTTGAAGCAATCAAGCGGTGGAAAGAACACGCTGCCCATACAGTTGCTAGAAAAAGAGGAAGAGAACAATGGTATGAACAATTTCATACAAGAATTTGTCTTGTTGAAAGAGAGTATCAAGCCACAAAGGAGAAAAAATCTTAATGGAACAGAAAACAGCAATTCTACTCCTACACGAAATATATGGAATCAACCAACATATGAAGCATGTTATTCAGACACTATCATCCTCCACTATAGACGTGGTTTGCCCAAATTTATTACAGCGCTCCACTCCTTTTCATTACGATCAAGAAACAGAAGCATACTTACATTTTATGAATAACATTGGATTTGAACAGGGAAAGCAACAAATTGACAGTACGCTCACTGAACTTCGAAATAACTATGCTTTTGTTGGAGTTCTTGGATTTAGCGTTGGCGCAACAATTGCTTGGTTATATAGTGAAGATTCTAGAATTGATTTTGTTATCGGATGTTATGGTTCACGTATCCGTGATTACACAAATATTGTACCGAAATGCCGGGCGCTTTTATTATTCCCAGCAAACGAAACTAGTTTTTCAGTTTCTGCTTTAATTGAAAGTTTACAAGATAAAGGTCATCAACTTCTAAATATAAAGCAACTGAACGGAGAACATGGATTTCTTGATCCATTTTCTACAGCGTACAATGATCAAATTGCAGATCAGGGGTATGAGATGATACGTTCTTTTCTTCAAAACATAACAGAGAAGTAGCACCTACTCCTCTGTTATATTTCTTCTTTCGATTCGAATAGGAACCATTAAATAGAGAACGTATGCAAGAAGCATCAAATTGTAAATGATAGGATTTGCTGTGGTGAAAGTGCTAAGAAGACATGAGAATTTTTATTCCCACGTATTTTGAAGTTCATATATCTTCCATTTATAGTTCATAAATGTGTAATATTCCTGAATTACAACATATTCTTTTGTATCTGCTTTAACAACATAAGTGTGGTCACCTTTATAAATAACATTCTGTACATTTTTACCTTCAAATTCGTCTTTTAATCCTTTTTCTTGCAAAATCTCTTCTGCATGAACACGATTTAAAACATTATAAGGTGAAAAAATTGAGATTCCCAAGACAATCAAAATTGTTACAATACCAGTAATACTAATTATTTTCAAATTCTTCATTTTTTCCCTTTCAACATAAAATAGTTTTATCTGTTATTATCTTTCTCTGCACGTTTTTCTCTATCTCCCTGCTCTTCATGAAACTCCACACGCGATTGCGCACTGATGGAATCAAACGGTGTGTAGTAAATTTGAGGCGTCACTTTTTGAACAAGCATTTTATATGTTGTAAGCCCAATGATAACAAATAACAACATTGTAAACATAACAACAGCAATTCCTAAAATGAACATGGCACCCTCCCTTTGTAATCGTTATACTACAAAATTCGATACAATATGAGATACTCCTTTTTCTAAACTACGAAACTTACATTATTGAGAATTTTTTCAGTAAATTCCATTTCTAATTATAAAATCGAGAGAAAGAAACGCAACAAAAACACCACAATAACTCCCGTTAATACAGCCCCAAGTAAACTCCGTGTGAAGATCGCAACAAGAAACGTCGGAATAGCAGCTACTAAATAATCTACTTTCATCGTTTCATACATAAATAACGTTTGTGCCAACAATGCTGCTAATATTGCAATTGGAATATGCCCCAGCCATCTTAATCCCCATTCTGGAATTCCTACTTTACTTAATACAAGCAGTGGTATAACTCTTGGAAGCAATGTGACAATCGCAGCTCCGAGCACAACAAGTAACAAATCCCATCTCACTTCCATTTTTCAATCACCACCCCAATTGTCGCTGCTGCAAGTGTAGCAACAATAACAGCTACGCTATTTGATACAAAGAAATGGGCACTATATGCAATGATCATGGATGAAATAGCAACGCAAAGATGAACAAGTAGCTCTGGCCGATTGCTTACAAGTTGTAAAACAAATAAGCCGATAAACATCGCTGGAATCGCATAATCCATCCCGTACGTGTGCGGATCTGGTATCCAGTCTCCTAAAATGCCGCCAATAATATTTGCAAATGCCCAGTTTATATAACCTGTCATATTTAAACCGAGCATCCACTTTTCACCTATATATTGCTTTCCTGTTACATGCTGCGCTGCAACGCCAAATGTTTCATCAGTAATTTGCGAACCGATCACTACGTTTTTCCAAGCTGATACGTTTTTTAAATATGGAGCTAATGCTGCGCTCATTAAAAAATGCCTTAAATTCACAAAGAAAACTGTAAAAATAATAGTAGAAGCTGGTGCACCTGCTACAAACATTCCAGCCATAATGAATTGTGCTGAACCTGCATAAATCAGCAATGAAATCAACGCAATTTCTGTTAATGAAAATCCTGCTGTTTTTTCAATAATACCTGATGCCACCCCGATACTTAAATAACCGAGCACTGTCGGCAAACAGTCTTTTACACCTTGCATAAACGTTTCATCTTGCGCCTGTAACACTGTTGCTCGCTCCATTCCCACTCCTCCTTATCTTTATATAAGGTGAACTTAAACTGAATCATAGATTTTCACAGCCCATAATCACTTCTATGCCTGAACACACTCCTTCTGTCATCCTCTCACTTCTTTAGTAGTTATAACTATACCTACTAATATAAGAAAAGATTTCTACCGAGTCAATAATATTCTGAATTTTTAATCGGTAAAATGAACTTAAAAGAAAAAAAGAAGATAATCACCTACTAAATAGAAAATTACCTTCTTTTTAATTTCTGTAGATTGATATCCTGTTATTTACTCAAAACAGACGCTTTTTACTAATAGCCCTTCTTAATTTGCAGCATCGTATTTCCATTCTTTTGAAACTCATATGGGACCTGTACTTCTGCTACTTCGCATCCTTTGTTTCGTAAGTTTTCTATGAGCTCGTCTAAAAATTCATACCGTTCACCCTTTAAATCGATACACGGGAAAATTCTAATTTCTTTTTTCACAACGCGGAGCAATTCTTTAATCGTCTCAACATGGAAGTCATAATCGAAGCGATCACCATACATAAATAAAAAGTGTGCTGATAAGGCTATATCAAATTCTTCATCTTGAAAAGGCAGGTTAGGTAACGTAGCATACACATACTTCTCTGGGTTATGTTTCATATCTGCTCCGCAAACTTGAAGTGCATCTAATCGGTGCTTCTGTAAATCTTCTATACTAGAAAAGTAATTCCATATGTAATTATCTTTTGCTTTTTTCATATGCTCCATCGTATGTATTACATCTTGTAATCCTTTTTCATATAATGCTTCCCCATCAAATTGATATACAACATCACAAGCTGTTACATCTCCACCCTTTGCATTTGCAACTGCTGTAAATGAACAAGCACCAGCTGGACAATCTAATATTTTCTTATTTTGTATGTCCTCATTACGTAATTGGAACATATCACAGTACTCTTCAAACGTACGGCCAATAAATACAACTCTTTCAATGTCTAATTTCATTTTCTTCACTCCCTCTTCTTTATTTTAACATAAAAAAAGAAATACCCTATTCAGGTATTTCTTTATCTTAATATCTCATTAGATTCTTTATCATACACTTTATCAAATGTTGTCATTACACGCTGCGATGCTTGAACCATCTTTTGGTTCGTCATTACATCAACCATCTCTTTCGCCATATCTACATTAGAATTCTCTAACATGTAGTTGCGAACAGCGGACGTCCCATTTGGTAAATCAGCAATGTTCGTTCCATCTATTGTAAAGCTTTTGTCTTCATGCTTTACAAGACGTGCTTTCATGTCTCCGTCAACTGACTTCGTTTGTAGACGCGCAATATTTTGCTGTGTCGTTTCATCATAAATGGTACCCTCTTTGCTCACAGCAAGTTTTGCCCCCTCAGGAATACGAATACGCTCATTATTACTATCAAGTACATATGCACCAGATGTTGTTTGTAAATAGCGATCCGCATTTACAGTAAAATGACCATCTTTTGTCATAAACGTTTCATTATTTTTTGAAACAACAAAGAAAGAAGCCACATTATTCGTTCCATCTTCTAAAGCAAAATCAGTATCACTATTTGTAATTTGCATCGTCCCTTGTGCCAAATTCACATGAGTAGCAGCCGGTACAACCGCATAATCAACTGTTCCAACTGCAGTTCTATTTCTATTTACTTGGCGGTACGTCGCATGTGTATCAAACACTTTTGATGTCATTTGATCTGCTTTAAACCCTGTAGTTGGGGCATTAGCAATATTATTTGCATGTACATTTAAATGCTGCATGTAGTTCATCATTCCCATAGAACCAATATATAGACCGTTCATATTGTACTGAATAAGGCTTAAACCTTACTCTTCCCTCTCTCTCTATTTATGATATGTACAACATCTTTTCAACTAAATGTTCAGCTGTTGCGATATGCAAGTGTTGCGTAACATCTTGTCCATCTGTTGTAAATACAATTGGTGCAGTTGAAACAGCTGGAATTTTTAGTAGCTCACCACTACTTGCCGTTTCATCAAACTTTGTAAATATTAATCCACTAATTTGTATATCTTTGAAATTTGCAATAATCTCAACCATATCTTTACTCTTCATTGAAGCTGATAATGTTAAGCAAATATAATCTGGCTGAGCCTGCTCCATCATTTTAATTATACTTTGAACAGATTCTTTTGTGCGATAATTTCTTCCTGCTGTATCAATTAAAATATAATCGACAGGTGCTTCCTGTTTAAAATAGGAAAGTGCTCGGGACAGTCCGTCCGCATCACGTACCGCCAAAACTTCTGCTCCAATTATTTTTACACTCTCTTGCAATTGCTGAACCGTTCCAACCCTAGAATGATCCATTGTAATAAATCCAACCGTTTTATTTTGCTCATATAACTGCCAAGCAATCTTTGCAAGCGTCGTTGTCTTCCCAACACCTGTTGGCCCAATTAAAGCAATCGTTTGTACTTCCTTATCAAACACATTTTCTGTATGAAAATATGTTCTCATATCTTCAAGAATAAACTTTAATACTTCTTCTTCAGTTATGAAAGACGTATGCTCAAACTTCGCTCGCAATTTCTTTTCATATACTGCTAGGAAATGCCCTTCCACTTCATTTTGTTCAAGTGTACGAAGTACCTTTTTAATAATAAACGGTACTGCTGCTCTTTGTTCTTTCTTTTGCCAGGTTTCATCTGCAGTATACGTAGGTGCTTCTACCTTTTCTTCTTGTTTTGCTACAGTTTTCATCACAACAAATCCGTTATCGAACACTTGAAGCAATTTTTGTTTCTTTTGGATCCACTCTTCACTTTGAGCAAATGGCTTTGGTGTATACGGAATGTTATGCGTTTTATTCTCAAGATCATGTAAAATCGATTGTATCTTGTGCGCACGAACCATCTCTTCTGATTGTTCTTCTACTATTTCTGATTGTTCTTGCATTTCTTCATTTTTTTCAGGGAATTTCACAATCATTTCATATTGTTTTTTCCAAAAGAATGGTTTTTTTCGCTTTACTATTTCATCAATAACGTAATAATAATCATTTTCGTGCTCTTCAAAAAGCTTATGATACAATTCACTTTTAGACTCCGCTTGAATTCGCTTTATACTTTCCTTCTTTGCTGTACTTTCCACCTTTGTTCACCTCAGCCCTACTCAATATACGCAATTTGATCTACAACAACTTCAGGTGCTAATTCACTTATGCACAGTACTTTTGCTTCAAGTTGATAGCGATCAAGCAACCTTACAATACCGAATCGAAAATCTTTACGACGTGTTAATAAAACTGGATCTCTTCCCATTAAACGAGACTGTTTAAAGATATGTTGAATTTGATCAACGACATGTGTTTCTTGTTCTAAATCCCAGTTTAATAAATAACCTTGATATGAATTGTTTACAACATCTGCATCAAGTTCTATCGAATCTGAAAACAACGCTGCATAAACTTTTCCATCATAGTTTTTCGCATGCTCACAAATTACTTTGGAAATACATTCACGTACAAAAGCCGTTACGCCATCTGCATGATTTTGATATATTTCTTTTCCATCAATAATTCCTTCCATAATCGTTGGTAAATCCCGAATCGAAATTCCCTCTTTTAACAATTGTTTCACGACATTTTGAATAAGAGATAAATCAATTTCCTTTTTCTTAATTTCTTCTAATAATACAGCGTGATCGTTTTCTAACGATTGGATTAAATCTTTCACATGCTGACGTTGCAGTAGTTCATGTACATTACGACGAATAATTACATCTAAATGCGTAATTAAAATGCTCAGCGGCTCTAATACTTGATAGCCTTTCATTTGCGCATCTTGTACGAGATGCTCTAAAATCCAGTAGCCATCTTCACCAAAAATTGGGTCTTTTGCGGGCTCAGCATCTAAATCTGCCATAACGTTTGGTGTTTTCAATGCTAATAAATAACCCGATTTTAGAACACCTTCTGCTACCTTTGCACCTTTAATCCGAATCACATAACGTCCGCGCGGTCTAAAACTAGTATTATCTTTAAAGTTAATACCAGGAACGTTAATCCCCAAATCTGTAATAATCGATTTACGCATTAATACAACTTTATCTCGAGCCGTTTCCCCATTAATTTTTTGTTTCACGAGCGCGGCTAAATCAAGACCTAGTTCAACAATGATTGGATATTTATCCGTAAAGACACCAAATGAATCTTCCACTTTTTTAATTTGATCTTCATCATTTTGAATCATTTCTAATTCTTTTTGCAGCTCTTGATCCTTTTCTTTCTTTAAGCGCTGCTTATTGGTGTATCCTAAGAAGATAATGCCCCCACCAACAATTAGAAATGGTATAAGTGGCAGCGGTGAAAAGATACCCATCGCAATAAATAATCCACCAAGCGCATAAACAACAACGTCATGTGCCATTAACTCTTTATAAATACCTTCATTTACGGTATCAGATGATCCATCAAATACTCGTGTAACAATAATCCCTGTCGAAATAGCCAATAATAGCGAACCAATTTGGTTCACAATTCCATCGCCGATTGTTAATTTTGTGTAATGATAGGCAGCTTCTTGGAATCCCATCCCTTGCTGCATCATCCCAACAATTAATCCAAAAACAATATTAACGAATAAAATGACGATACTAAAAACAACATCACCTTTTACAAATTTTCCGGCACCATCCATTGCACCGTAAAACTCTGTTTCCATATTCAATTTCTTACGTTTTTCTTTTGCATCTGTATCTGTAATAATGCGCTGATTTAAATCCGCATCAATTGACATTTGTTTACCCGGCAAAGAATCCAGTGTAAAACGTGCCGCAACTTCTGCAGTACGAGACGCACCATTTGCGACAATAAACTGGAATATAATAAGTACTATAAAAATAACAATACCAATTAATAAATTTCCGCCAATAACAAACTGACCAAACTCTTCAATAACATGACCAGCATTTCCATCCGTTAAAATGGCCCTTGTTGTCGAAACGTTAATCGAAACGCGGAAAATCCCAATTAATAATAGTAATGTTGGGAATGACTTTAACTCATCCCACTCTTTAATACTCGTTGCTCTCATATACACAAGCACTGCCATACCAAGTAAAAAGACAATAACGACATCTAATATAAATGTTGGCAATGGAATTAAAAGTGCCACAATAAATGACACTGCTAAAAAGATAGAAAAATAAGTTCTTGCAGAATCTATCTTAAACAAACAGAATCTCCTCCAAACGCGCCCTATACTTCAATTTGTTTCGTTTGAATTAAATAGCGCATAACTTCAATAACAGCAACATATAAATCTTCCGGAATCGCTTCATCTTCCTCAACTTGATAATATATGGAACGCGCCAATGGTCGATTTTCTACCATCGGTATATCTTGTTCACGTGCGAGCGTTCGCATATAGAGCGCTAGCTCATCTTCACCTTTTGCTACAACAATCGGCGCTGCATCGACTAGCTTATCATAACGAAGTGCTACAGAAATATGGGTCGGGTTATTCACAATAAAGGTGGCACCGTCCATCTTTTTTGCAATCGCTCCCTGTAATATGGCATGCATGAAACTTTTTCGCTTTCCTTTTACTTCAGGGTCCCCTTCGTTATCTTTATGCTCTTGTTTTACTTCTTCTTTTTTCATTTTCAAATCTTGTGAATGCTCCCACTTTTGATAAATAAAATCAATAATAGAAACAACAGCAAGGATAACTAAAATCGTTAAAAATACTGATTTAACTTGTCCTATAATTTCAACGAGTGACGCACTCCAATTAAATCCAATCATGCTCACAAGTTTCTCTAAATTCCGTTTAAAAATAACATACGCCACATAGCCAAGAAGAAGCATATAAAATAGTGACTTCAAAATATCAACGACACTTCTTCTACTAAATAATCTCGTAAAATAGTTTTTCGGATTAATACGCGATACTTTCGGATTAATAATTTTTGCTGAAAATAAAAAACGTACTTGCACCATATAATTCAAGATATGAAACGCATAAACGAGCACAAGAATAGGTACAGATATTTTTAATAGAAGCATCCCCATTAAATAAAAGTACTCCGTTGTATCAGTCTTCTTTCCAATTTGATCAAATAGTACTGTAACCGAATTCGCGATATCATATCCGAGACGATCACCGAAAAAGTAAATAACTGTTGCTAAAACAAGCACAGAAAACAAATTATTTAAATCTTTACTCCTTGCAATGTTCCCTTCTTCACGTGCTTTTTTAATCTTCTGCGGGGTGGCTTTTTCTGTTTTATTGTCTTTTGCCATAACCGTCCCTCTATTTCGTTAAGAAAAAATTAAATAGTTTCGTATATTCATCAAGTAATACGTTTGTTAAGTTTTTAAATACATACGCAAACATTGGTATACTCATCGCAATAAATAAAATACCGCACGTAATTTTTAATACATATGCATTTGCAAAAATATTAAGCTGTGGTGCATTTTTTGCGATTAAAATTAATACGAAATTTATAATAAATAAGCTACCCATAAGCGGGAGTGCAATTTCCACTGCAGACGTGAGCGTAAATAATAGCGTTGCTAGTAAACTATCTAAAAAACTTTTCGTCAATAGCTGTGAAATTGCTTCTGTATATTGAAACGACTTCAAAATTGTCGCCACAAAATAATTAATTCCGCCAAGCGCAACGAAAATAATCATAAAGAAAATATCAAACATCGTTGAAATCAATGTCGATTGCGAGCCAACATTTACATCAAATAGACTCGCCTGTGATAACCCAATATCAAAATCTAAAATATTTCCTGCCATCCTTGGAATGTTCCATAAAAGCTCTACAATTTTCGAAAGCGTTAACCCAATTACAATTTGCGTTCCCGCGTAACCAACGATATCCCATATCGTCTGAACATGAGAAATATTCACTTTATCAGCTACTGTCACCGATAATCCAAGTGCAAATGTAATTTTCGCCATTGCCGGCATGGATCGTCCTGAAAAAAACGGCAAAAAATACAAAAATGAAGCAATACGACAAAATGCAAAAAATGTTGCAACCCATAAATCCATATTCATCTTCCGTCACCCTTCTTCATTATGAACGTAGTAACGTCGGAATTTTATCAAACAAATCTACAATTAACGTTGTAATTTCTTGAAACATCCAAGGTCCAAGTATAATGATTGTAAAAATAATAGCGGCCATCTTTGGTAAAAACGTCAGCGTCTGTTCTTGAATCTGCATCATTGCCATTAATACCGCCAGAATAATTACGACGATCATACTTATCCCCGCAACCGGGAGTAAAATTTCAAATCCTTTATAAAAAAACGTTTGAAAAATTTCTGTAATTGGTGATATATTCATGAAAATATGACTCCTATCACATATAATACATAGCGACTAAAGGTCGCTAAGAAACCGTTTTAAACATAATATCAACGATTTTCGTATATCCACCTATATATACAAAAACGAGTATTTTAAATGGTAAACTTAAAACCATCGGTGGTACCATCATCATACCGAGATACATAAGCAATGTACTGATAATTAAATCAATAAAAACAAACGCTAAATAAATGAACATTCCGGTTAATAACCCTTTTTGAATTTGAGTTAATGTAAAAGACGGAACAAGAGTAAATAAAGAAATATCCTTCATATCTTTTGGCAATTTTTCATTTCGAACTTTTAACATCATCTTCAAATCATGGCTATATGTATGCTTTGCCATATAAGTTTTCATAATCGGTTCTGTCTTCACTGCTGCTTCACTTACTGTAATTTTATCTTTCGTCATCGGATCCCATACATCACTCTTCAACTGTCCAAGAACAGGCTGCATCGTAAATAATGATAAAAATAGTGCTAAACCAACAAGCACTTGGTTTGGCGGTAAATTCATAACGCCCAGCCCTTGACGAGTAATTCCAAGAACAATCATAAAATATGTGAAGTGCGTAAACAGCAGCACAATGGAAGAAGATAATGATAAAAGCGTTACAAGTAAGAACAGCTGTACACTTGAATTATTCGTAAACTCTTTTCCATTATCGAAATGAATAAAACCATTTGGTTCTGCATACGCCGAATTTGCAAAAATAATACAAAAAACAATAGAAAATGCAAAAACAATACTAATAGAAGATATAATTTTTTTTATTTTCATAATACATCCTCTACTTTTTTCTGCTGAATTTGTTCCTCTTTCATCGCATCTTCTAGTACCTTATGAAACTGATTTCCTGACAGTTGGATCGAATGACTGCCGTTATTACTTACAATCGTAAACACTTGCTTTCCGTCTACTTCAAATAAGAAGGCACTCGTTTGATGATTCACGTACATGCCGTCTTTCACTTGAATGAAACCATTTTCTCCTTGCTTAAAAAACTGATGCTTTCTCGTCTTTTTGATCATATAGTATGCACCGTAGCCGAGAGCACCAAATAATAATAAAACTTGCAACAAGGTCGTCATATAGCTCATATGACACCTCCCCTATTCATTCTCATTTAACTCTTGCTTCATGGCAGCTAATACGACTTTTTTCTTATCTGCTTGAATTTCAGAAATAATAATGCCGAAATTTTCATCCATTACAATCGCTTCGCCAATTCCTACTTTTTCACTACTTAAATAGACATCTACTTTATGCCCTAAATTTTTCTCCACTTCCAAAATATCGCCAACCCTCAGATTTTTCACGTCACCAAGTGTCAATCTTGTTCTTCCAAGTCGTACACCAAGTTCAACAGAAATATCTGAAACGGTTTCAATGTGCGCTTTGGGTAGCTGGTTTTCATCTTTTGTACACTCTTCTAAATTTACTAGCGCAACAGATGATACCTCATACTTCATATCCTTATCCTCCTCTCTTACTCTGCAAAGTTTTTAAATAAAAATGCTTTTCGCGTACCATCTTTTCCGATAAAACAGTTAAACTTATGTTTACCATCAACATATCCACGCAGTTGATTTGTTACCTTTGTTTGCAGCGGGATAATATCTCCTTCTTCAAGCTGTTTCAAACTACCAATTGAAATCTTATGCTCGCCAATCGCTATGTGTACTGGCTTACGTACTTTTTGTATTTCTGCCTCGACTTCTGTAAAATATGTTTTTCGTTTATCAGAAGAATGTTCAACAATATTTTCTGACGTTAACTTATCCATAATTTCTTCGACTGATAAAAACGGAATTCCTAACCGCACTGTTGTATTCCAATACTCCGTCTTCATATTTACATTTAAGAGTGAAATAATATCACTTGCAGTTGTAATTTTAAGAGCATTCGGATCTGTTTCTGTTGCCACAAGATGCGGCTGTATCTCACTTACTCCCTCAAACGCCCTCTTCAAATTATCACAAATAACAGTAAATAGATTATCAAGCGTTAAAAACTCAAATGAAGTCAGCGGCCTGCGAAGTGTAAAATCACGCTTCGAATCGCCACCAAGCCAACATTCATGAATATAGATAATAAACGCTAAATCCATTTCAACGACAATTTCACCAAGATTCGGCAAACCTAAATCAATTACGCAATATAAATAATAATCTTTTGGCATCTTCTCCACATACTCAGTTGTAAATGGAACTTGCTCAACTGTTGGTGGTTCTAAATCAACCGGAAGACGCATTCGCGCCGCAAGCGACTGAGACGTCTGCTTTCCAAAGTTTACCGCAATCGTTTGTAAACTTCGTAAATGCTCTACTCCGAACTTCTCCGGTCTATTAAAATCATACTCTTGAAACTTCTCTTTCTTCTCCGCTTCTTGTGCAAAATCAGGCATTTCTGCCCCTTCATTCATCGCTCTTAACAATTCATCAATTTGATCTTGGCTTAATTTATCGCCGCTCATGAAAATCCCCTTTCCTATCCCTTCAACTCGATAATTTCAACGTACATTTTTCCGTTTTTGGTCAAAATTTTACCAATACCAATTTCTTCGTTTTCTAACATAATACGAACTGTATTTTTCGTTGAATGTTCAAGGCGATACAATGTCCCTTTCGTAATATGAAGCAAATCATCAATCTTTTTCTTTGTTTTTCCAACTTCAAAATGAATTGTTAATGGAATATCTTCATGTAATTTCATTTCTCGCAACTCCCATATCGTGTTTACAAAATTCCGTTATACTTATAAGAATTCTTTTATTTAGAAACAGCGATGTTTAATATCTTTTTAATATAGTTTTCTGTTTCTCGAAACGGCGGTACACCTCCATACTTATTCACATTTCCTGGCCCTGCATTATAAGCAGCAAGCGCCAACACAAGATCACCGTTATATTTTTTCAAATATCCGGTTAATTCTTTGACACCGCCCTCAATACTTTCAGCTGGTGAAAATGGATTTTTCACACCTTGCTCCTTCACATTCTCCGGCATAAGCTGCATTAATCCCTTTGCTCCTGCTGAAGAAACTGTATTTGGATTAAAGTCTGATTCTACTTCAATCATTTTTTGAATTAACGCTTTTGGAACTCCATATGTAGTACTAACTTTTTGAATAATATCCTCATACTTTCCTTCATTACTAGGACGTATATTTTGAATATCATACTTTTTCGTTAATCCCCACATATCTATTCCTTGGTTATTCTTATCAGAAAAACGACGCGTAAATTCCTGATTGGCCACCTGCAATGAATCGGTATTCGTTGCCTGGGCCATTTCTACTTCCTGATCATTTTCTACTTTCGAAACCTGTGCAATCTCTTTCGGTTCCTTTATTGTTTCACTTTGAAGCGCTTGTCCAAATGTACTATTTACAAATGCCTCTGGACTACTTAATTTTTGTTGCACTTGTTCTTTTCTATAAGAAAGAACTTCTTTTACTACATTTCTTATTATCATAATATCACCTTTTTAAGAAACAAAGATAACTTAATATTAGAGTTTTTTGCTTTACTTTGCAATAATCCTTTTTAAAAATAAGCCGTTTTCGTGAAGATTGTTGTTTTTTCAGCATACTAAAAGATGAAATACACTGTAATGTAAGAAGGTATATAAATATGAAGAAAGATATATATATAAAGAATTCTACCAATAACATTAAAACAAATAGCACTATTTACTCCTATATAACAAGAATTATTTTCACAAAAACGAAATAAGAGTACACCATGATTCATAAAGCATATCCATTAAACACAATGGCAAATATCCCTCTCGACAATGCCTAAGACGTAAAAAAATAAAAAAACAACCTGAATTAGTCCAAGTTGTTTTCCTTTAAAAATTGTATCATTTGTCTTTTGTGATGGTTATCATGATCTGTAAATTCCTTAACAATATATATAAGTGAATAAGGCGTTCCAGTATGAGGACAATGAGTTCCATTATTTGCAGTTAATAGCTGTGTTAACTTTTCGGTCGGCAATTTGCTAAGTTCTTTTATAAGTAGTTCCCTTTTATCTTTTGCTTCTATAAAAAATTTTGATGATGATATACCTGTTTTTGCGTAATTTGATTTTTTATTATATGTATCAAAATCTAGAGACTCCATTCCTTTATCATTTTGTACAGATGGAAGGATTTCTATTAATAGATGATGATCCCCATTCATATATATGAGCGATAATCTTAATTACCGACCATTTCTCTTCCACTATCGATTTGAACCATAATGATTCATCAATTTCTTCTAAAGTACTTAACCAGGATGAATAATAATTAAAATTACTAATGAAAATGGATTTATATAGTTATATAATCAAAAAAACTTAGAGAAAAACCTCCAAAAACCCTATAAAAACAAGTAAATCATTAAAATTATATTTTTATATATTTATTAATTCAAATTTATTGTTGACATGTCCCAAAATAAGAGTTACAATCAAGTCAGAAATTGATTGATTGATATATCGAACTTTAACGATTAACAAAAGATCAATTTAAAAAAATACAAACAAAAAAATGGGGGTTCTTTATTATGAGAATTAACACAAATGTAAACAGCATGCGTACTCAAGAGTACATGCGCCAAAACCAAGACAAAATGAATACTGCTATGAACCGTTTATCAAGCGGTAAACGTATTAACAGTGCAGCTGATGATGCAGCTGGTTTAGCAATCGCTACTCGTATGCGTTCAAAAGAAGGCGGCCTAGAAGTAGGTGCTCGTAATACACAAGATGGTATGTCTTTACTTCGTACTGCTGATTCAGCATTAGGTTCTGTTTCAAACATCTTACTTCGTATGCGTGATCTTGCAACACAATCTGCAAACGGTACAAACCAACAAAAAGACCAAGATTCTTTAGACTTAGAATTCCAAGCATTAGCTAAAGAAATTGATCATATTTCTGATAAAACAAACTTTAACGGAAATACAATTTTAGACAAAACTGGTGGCGGTAAAGACGTTGACCTACAACTTTCTGATGTATCTGGCGATACACTTACAATTTCAGCTGTCGATGCAGATTCAAAAACACTAATGGGTGGTGCTGTTGGTGATTTAAAATCTGCAGCTAATGCTAAAACTGCAATGGACGCTGTAGATACAGCTATCCAAACAGTTGCTGACGCACGTGCAACTTTCGGTTCTCAATTAAACCGTTTAGACCATAACTTAAACAACGTAACTAGCCAAGCTACAAGCATGGCAGCAGCTGCTTCTCAAATCGAAGACGCTGATATGGCGAAAGAAATGTCTGAAATGACGAAATTCAAAATCTTAAACGATGCTGGTATCAGCATGCTTTCTCAAGCAAACCAAACACCACAAATGGTAAGTAAATTATTACAATAATCCATTTGATGATATAACTAAAATACACCGCCCTGCTTGCAGAGCGGTGTATTTTTCTATATAGAAATAAACAAGTAAACGTATTAACTATGCCGCTGATGATGCAACTAAACTTGCTACTATGACTCGTATGCAAGCTAGAGAACGCTGGAATCAAAACCTATAGATTTAGCAATTTCCCTCTCCCCTTCAGTACCCTCTATATATCGTTTTACTGCTCGTATTCTCTCCTTTGAAGAAAAGTTAGCCATAAATAACTGCACCTCCAATTGTTAGACTGTGTCTAACAATTGGAGGTGCAGTTCAAATCAGATGCCTTCTCTTATTTCACCACTGACACGACTTGCCCACTACGATCAATCATAACTTTTAATTGGCCTTCTGCTTTACCATTATATAATCCAAGTTTATATAACTCTTGCTTGCACACATTTACAAAATACGGAAGTGTCCGAATTTGTTCCACGTCGGAACTTGTAATAAAATGAATAATATTATTTGTGACTCCTTTCATATCCTTAAGGAGTTCTTCCTTTTCTACTCGTAATCGCTCTGTTTCAGCACGCAGAGCGTTAATTTGCTCTTTTAATTCATCTACACTCTGCTCTTCCTTCGTGCGCTCTGCCGCCATACTAGATAGTTTATAAATACCTTCCATAAAGTGATGTAATTCATTTTCTTGCTGATAATCTTTTGTATCTATCACTTGAAAATTATTCACGATTCCTGATAATAAGGTCACGAGATTTTTTTCTGTTTTTCCACTTGGTTCTTTCATTTTTTCTTCTTCTCGATTTTTCATATGTTTAGAAATTGATTGTTTTGTAAAATCGTTTTTTCGTTTTCGTCCTGGTTTTTGTTTCATTATATTTTCCAGTGGTATTTCTTGTTTTCGTAATTTATAGTACGTATTTTGTAATTGACTCGGTGTTTTTGAAAAAAGTTGCAACTTGTCCTGACTTATATATTCTGAAATACTCAAAATATTCATATCGTGCTGCTGACAAAAATGATACACTTCTAGTAGCAAGTCTAATTCAGATTTTAACCATGCAATATCTGATTGTTCATATACTGCAAAACCACCTAATTTTTCTATATCGATTTGAAACATAGACATTTTATTATATAAAGCTATTAACTCTTCATAACCTACATGAAAATTCTTTTCTATTTTTCGAAATTCTGCCTCCAAATTTTCCTCTGTTTTTTGTATTAGTTTCTGCAACGATTCTAATACGGAAATTGCTATTTGATGTGCCATCTCCCTATTTTACACCTCTCATTTCTTATGAATACTCCCCTTGTCATTTATAAAAATAGAAAATTTTACATGTTAATATTATAATATCCTAAATTTATATGTCAACAATTAACAAACAAAACTGTATAAAAATATAAAAATATGAAAATTCCCCCTTTTTATAAAAAGGGGGAATTTTCATATTTTTATAAAACAAGTTTATCTACAAGTCCAATTAATTCTTGAATATCTGGTTTACTTACTTGTGCATTTGCACCAACAGATTCGCCTTTATGATACAGTTCATTCGTAATTAATGAAGAGAAAATAACAACTGGTAGCTTGTGCATTACTTTATGCTCTTTAATTACTTTCGTTAAATGGTGTCCATCCATTTTCGGCATTTCAATATCTGTAATTAGCAAGTGAATATGCTGGAACATCTTCTCATCTTGTTCTTCTGCTAGTTTTTCAATTTGTGCCAATGCTTCTGCACCATTGCTGAAGAAATTAATCTTCGTATATCCGGCTGTTGTTAATGTTTCTTCTAATATTTGACGAAGCATTGCAGAATCTTCAGCGATGTAAATAATTTTTTCCGCACGATCTGTTTTCTCTATTAATGCTGGAAGTTTTTGTGTGTCATAGCCAGTATTACTAATTTCACAAACGATTTTCTCATAGTCTAGTAATAAAATGATTTTTCCGTCAAGCTTAACAATTCCTGATGTTGTTTCTTCTAATCCCATCGATAAAGATGCCGGTTCATCAATTTGTTCCCATGAAATACGTTGAATGCGATGTACTTCCTCAACACGGAAAATGACTTTCATTTGGTTTAGTTCTGCAATAATAAACTTAGTTTGATCTAATGGTTTATTTGTTTTTAAGTTTAATGCTTGCGCTAAGTTAATAACTGGTAAAATTTCACCGCGTACTTGTACGACACCTTCTACCGCTTGATGTGCTTCTGGAACTGTTGTAACAGGAAATGGATTTATGATTTCACGTACTTTCATAACATTTATACTAAATAAGTTATCCGCAATTGTATATGTAACGATTTCTAATTCATTTGTTCCACTTTCTAATAAAATACTCTGTGCTTGTGACATAAGTGAGTTAATCCCCTCTCCACTGGTTATATTATTGTTATACTTCGTTGAATAAAGGTAACCTTATTCGTTTGTATGTGAAACGAGCGTATCAAGTAATAGTTCTTGTGCTTCTGATATTTCAGATGGTGTAACTTCCCACTTTTGTGTAAGTTCCTTTTCAACCTGTACACGAAGATGATCATCCATTTCTGCTAGAAGAAAAGCTTTTGTCTCTTCATCAACATCAAGTAATGCAAGTGCATATACTTCGGGAGTACGCATCGTTTGAAATAATTTTCTCACAACAGTTGGTGCAACGTGCTTTATCTTTTCAATATGAATTGCTTTATCAGAAAATAAAAGCTCATATTGAATAAACGAAACATTTTGCTTTATAACTTTGAAATAACAATTATTTTTTTTGTCATTTATGAAATAGCCATTAGGATCTTCCATCACACTTTCAACTTTGCGAATTACATCTGGTAAACTATTTCCTGACATAATAGTCCGCTGCTCAATTTCACTTGGCGAAACAAACGTTACGCGGTATTTATTTTGTGCCATATTCGTTTTCTCTCCTTATTATTTCGCATTTAACAGGAAACTCATAGCCGTTAATGCGGGATAAAAGTTTCTTATCTAAGGAAGGATGTAACCCCACTAAAAAAGAGGGGTACTTTATGAAACTGCTAACAACTCTATATTATTGAACCAAAAAGCTAACTGCTGATCCGTAATACCGGACAATCCAATAAAGAATGAGCGACACTTTATCACATCAGTAAACGCTTGATACTTCCAGCCGTTGTCTTTGTAAATGCCAATAAAATAAAACTCATGAATGCGGCCAATTACTACTTGTTTATCTCCAAACGTGTATGGCGGCACTTGTTTAATTTCAAATTGATTTGGTAAATATTGATGTTCTTGTTGTTCTATATTCATTATTTGCTCTGCCAATCCTCGTTTATCTTTAAAAAATGGCAACAGTAAAATTCTTTGTTCTCTTGTCATACTTATAGAAACCTCACTATTCATAATGAGAAGATATAGATTCTATATCTTCTTGCTTAGCGGATTAAATTTACAACTTCATTTAACACGTCATCTGCTACTTTAATTACTTTTGCATTACCTGTGAATCCTTTTTGATAAAGCATTAAGTCAACAAACTCTACTGCTAAATCAACGTTAGATCCTTCTTGTGAGCTTCCCATCACTTTGGTAGATGAACCATTAGCTCCTCCAACAGAAGGCTCCCCAGCTGAAGATGTTGCAATGTAGTTACCATTACCTGTTTTCATCAATCCATTTGCATTTGGGAACGTTGCTACTGCCAATTGTCCAGCTACTTTCATACCACCATCTGAATATTTCAGCATCACATAACCTCCATCAGCAATGAAATAATCATTTGCTACTGCTGCTGCATTTCCTGTTATGTCTTTTGCAGTTAAAGTTTTTTCCGTAGGATAATTTGTTAAACCACCAATATTTAATGTGATTGACGTACCGTCAAACGGAACCGCTACGGTTCCACCTTGTGTAATTTCACCAGTAACATTATCACGTACTACTGGAACATCTGTTTTAATCAGGTTTCCTTTATTATCAAAAGTAAGAGACTTGTTGAACGGTGCCCCATTATCCATTACTGGAGTAAATTCTTTTTCATTTTTAGAAACGTTCTTTGTTAATACTGAATAATCGTATTCACCAGGATTTGCTGATTTGTTAAACTGCACACGCATAATGATTTTATTTCCAGCATCATCAAAAACATTAAAATCTTGTACCATATCTTTTAGATTTCTGTCGATATTCCCAAGTACGGAAGCTTTATCCGTACGCACCCCTGGAATGGCCGATCCTAGTGGAATAGAAATTGGTTGTGGTGAGCCTGAAGTATCAATTTGTTCTGTTCCAGGTTTTACACCATATCCTAAAACATATTGGCCATCACCAGTAATTACTTTATAATCTCTTGATACATCAAATGTGCCTTTACGTGTATATTGTACATTCCCACCATTTATATCGCCTGCCATGAAAAATCCATTACCGTCTATTGCTGCTTGTGTTTTTACACCTGTCATCGTAATAGAACCTGTTGTAAAATCTGTTGTTGTTCCGCTTAATTTTACACCGTTACCAATACTTTTCGGATTCGTACCAGCATAAGTGTCACTACCTCTGGAACCAATCGTATTGTTATATAACAAATCATCAAAAATTGCTTTTTGTTTTTTGTAACCAACTGTTTGTGCGTTAGCAATGTTATTTGAAGTAACGCTTAATGCGTTTTGTGTTGCGTTCATTCCTGTAATACTTGTATATAATGCTTTAATCATATTATTTGTACACTCCTTAACAATTGTTTTTTTATTTTACTTGTTTGTTGTTTCAGTAGTTGGCTGCGTTCCTTCCGATAAGTCAATTTCTTGATCAGAAACCCTTTCGACAAAACGAAGTGATACTACTTTCGAGCCAATTACAAGTTGCACGTCATTATTTGCTCCAAGACGGACAGTATCAACCTTACCTTGTACTTCCGTCCCGTTGCCATCTACACCTCTAACATATTTACCTAAAAATTTCATACCACTATCTAATGGTGTTGTATACATTGTTTCTCGCAAAGAATCTACAGCCTTTGTCATATTTTGCACTTGCTCCATAAGAGACATTTGCGACATTTGATTCATCATTTGATTCATATCCATCGCATTCGATGGATCTTGATATTGTAAGCTTGTTAAAAAGAGCTTTAGAAAATCATCTTTTCCCATAACTCCATTCGTTTTTTGCTGGGTTGCACTTGCAATCCCATTATTCTGCATTTGCGGCGCCGAGATTTGATTTGTATTTGTTGTATTTAGTCCAATAGATGGCATTCTCTATTCCTCCAATAACCCAGCAAAGTCTTGCTCTGCTTTCTGTTCTTCCCTTACAACCACTTGTTTTGGCTTATGTGGTTGCTCTCTTTCATGTCTCTCCCGCTTTTGGTCTTTATCTGTATAAGATAGTTCAATATGGATTTCTTTATCTTTTAATTTCGTTTTTAGTTCATCAAAGATAAGTTCTACGCGTTTCTTCACATCATGTTTATCCATTTCAACATGAACTTCAATTTGATCCCCTTGCTTTTTCATATAAACCGTTAATGTACCTAGCTTTTCTGGATTTAACTGAAAGAGAACACGTTCTTGCCTCACAACAAATTTTTGCAACTCTTCAACTTGCGCTTCCATTTTCTTTCCAAGGTCAGGAAGAGATACTTTTTGTGTTTGGATATTCTCCTTCACACCTTGGTCATTTCCTGAAAAAATTTGTTTTACATCATGCTCCCTTGTTATAAGCTGAACATCTGTATCACCTAATTCAATCGGCTTCGCTTTTTCTTCTTTCTTTAGTACTGTTGTTACTTCTTGCGGTAAATCTTTCTTCATTAAATCACAAGTTTCACTTTGAACATTTTTTGCAAATTCCATCATTTTTTCAGGAGGTGCTAATTTATCTAACGTCATTTGAATTGTTTCTTCTGTACATACAGTATTTTGGATATTTAAATCTTTCACAAACGAAACGAGCTTCTGCAATTCATTCGGTGGTAATTCGTTTAGTTTTATATTACCATATGTTTTACACAACTCTTGTAATTTCTGTATGTATTGATATAACAATTCTGGTTGCGCATGTAATTGCTGAATTGCCAGTATTTGCTCTGAAACGGCTACTAATAATTCTTCGGTTGATTTTTTCTCTTCCGCCTCTTCTTTTAAGACAGGCAACTCTTTTTTCTGAAGTTTACTTCCTTCTTGAACACATTGTTTTATTTCTTTCGTTGGTTCATTTTTTTCTGTTTGTTGTGAATCGTTCTTTTTCACTAACTTCTCATTCATTTTTTTTGAAAAAGAATTGTCCTCTTCTTTTGATTGCAACTGAAGTTGACTGTCTCTTCGTTGTGTCATCTGGATTTGCACTGGCAGGACAAATTCAATCATCTTTTTCACCTCATCTATTCATGCACATTCTTAAGTCAAGTAACATTTTTTCTTCATGCTTTTCATGTTTTTTTAGAAGCTTCTTACAATCTTCTTGAAACATTTCATTAATTACACGTTCTTTTTCTTTTATTTTCTCCAAAAGTCTTTCATTTTTTTGAATAAACCCTTCTATCTTTTGTATTTTTCTATTCCATTCTTCGATTCTTTCAGGTGAAAATGTATGAGAAGATAGCATACCAATACGAATGCGCTCGTTTGTTTGTATCACTTTACTTCGTGACTTGAAAACATACAAATCATACGCTTTTTTTTCTTCTAAAGTTCGTTTCTGTGCCGTTAATTCGTATACCTCTTTTAAAACTTGTTCTTTCTCTTGATTCATTTGTAGTTTTATAATGTCATACTGCTTTTCATTCACCTATTTTTTTACCCTCCTCTATTATACATTCCTTATATCCTATTATATAGTTTTTTCATAAAAAAATCTGTGAAATATTCAAAAATGTAATAATGATTTGCAATAAAATTATGCTTCCATATGTAGAGGATCTCACTGCCCAAAATAGCAAGATAAAAAAGACCTCAATATTGAGGTCTTTATTCAACATGATACATGTGTTGAATTGTATCGGCAAAACGATAGCTTTCCGTTCGACCCTGTTTTAAAAACATATTAATACCTTCTATTTTATCTTTACATGTAAAAATATAAGCATTTTCTTCATTTTCTTGAATTGTCCCCAGTTTAAAATACAACTCATTTTCTTTGTATATCGATAATGTTTTTCTTAATTCATTTGCAAGCTGCCAATGTTCTGGTGTAACAATCTCTTCCATAATCCGACTTACAGAATCTAACACAGAAATCGCTGGATAATGATTTAATGTAGCTAAATCACGTGTTAACACAATATGTCCATCTAAAATTCCCCGTGCTAAGTCTGGTACCGGACCATTTAAATCGTCTCCGTCAACAAGAACTGTATAAATACCCGTAATAGAGCCTATTTTCGTTTTCCCAGAACGTTCAAGTAATTTTTTCATATAGCTTTCCATTAAAAGTGTTTTCCCGCCAATCGGCAATTCCTTCACCGCAATGTCAACACTTCTTCTTGCATCAGCAAAACGAGTCACAGAATCCATCATTAAAAGAACATTATTTCCTTGATCACGGAAATATTCTGCAATAGAAGTTGCTAGCTTTGCAGCACGAAGTTGCATAAGATGGCTTTCATCAGAAGTTGCTACAACAACAACGCTTTTCTTCATGCCTTCTTCGCCTAATTCTTTTCGAATAAAGTCTTTTACTTCACGACCTCGTTCACCAACTAAACTAATGACATTAATGTCAGCTTTCGCATTTTTCGCAATCATACCAAGCAGTGTTGATTTTCCGACACCTGAACCTGCAAAAATACCAATTTTTTGGCCAATTCCAATCGTCAGCATTCCGTCAATCGATTTAATTCCTGTCTCAAACACTTCTGTAATTTCTTCACGTTCAAACGCATGAATTGGCGGTGCATCCAGCTTTATTTTTTGTAATGGCACAGTTACTTCTCGTTCGTTTATAATTTCGCCATTTGCGCTTAACACTTTTCCAAGTAAATGCTTTCCACGCGGTACAACAACGTCTTCACTAATGAGCGTAACCGCATCACCATAACATACTTTTTCTGTTTGTTCGAATGGCAACAACATATTGTTTTCTTTTTCAATCGCAATCACTTCGCATAAGACGTTATGTTCCCCAACGTGACAAACATCACCAATTTTTGCTTTCGGTCCTTTTGAAACAAAAAATTGTTCTTGTACACTATGTACTTTCCCTTTTTGAATATAGAACGGCACTTCAATAAACTCATTCCATCTTTCATGTTCTGTTACAAGGCGCTCTTTCATACTTTCTGTCCCTCAAATAATTGCTTTTCTTCCCATTGCTGGCGTAGTTTTTCAAAAATTGGACTGAACTTAAATTCGAAAAACTCTTTTTCCTCTTCTAAAATAAACTCACCAAACTGTAGAGAAAAGTCATACTTCCACTCAACAAGTTCAAGAAGCCAGTATTCTTTTGCTGTCACCTTTTCCTGTTCAATTTGTTCAAATGTTTCCGGATGAACCGTTATAATAAGTTTTTCAAACGATGTTGGTAATGTTTGAACAATTCCTTTTAAAATTGGTAATAGTTCCATTTGCCGCATATCGATCGCTTGATTGACAATTTTTTGTGCAAGCTGCAGTGATTGATCCCAAAGCAATTCTGACCATTCAACGGCCATTTCCTTCTGCTCTTCAAACAATGCCTTACGATCGGCTTCCACTTGTTTTCGATGCTCTTCTTGTAATAAGCTAAACTGTTCTCGCTCTTGCTGAAGTCTTATTTTCTCTTTTTCTAGCTCTTTTTCCATATGTCGAACCTTAAGCATTTGTAATTGTAATTGTTCCTGTTGTGCAAGCAATTCTTCCTTAGCTGCGCTTATTTTTGTTACTTCTTCCATATTTTCTTCTGACAATATGATTTCTTCTGGAAATTGTAACTCATACGTTTCATGTGAAAAAGAAACAGAATTCTTAGGAATTCTGTTTTTAAATAAGGACATCTTCTTCACCTCTTTGAACAACGATTCGTCCTTCTTTTTCTAGCTTTTTCACCGTACTTGTAATTGTTTGTTGTGCTTTTTCAGCATCTGTCACTTTTAATGGACCAATGCCATCTAGCTCTTCTAAAATCATATCTTTACGGTTACTAGACATGCAAGTAAAGAATTTCTCTTTAATTTCTTCTTTTGCAATTTTCAATGCTTTTGCAATGAGTCCGTTATCAGTAATTTCTTCTAGTACGCGGCGCATTGCTATATCATCAAGACGCAGTAAGTCTTCGAAGACAAACATGTTTTCTTTAATCTTTTCAGATAGTTCATAATCAATATCATCTAACTTTTCAAACACTGCTTTCTCTACACCACGAGAAACATTGTTTAAAATATTTACAATTGTTTTTAATCCATCTGTTTTGTTAATCGCACTAAACGCCATCATGTTTAATTTCGATTTTAATAAATCACCAATTTGTGCAATTAAGTCACTATCAACTTGTTCAAGCTTTGCAATTCCCATAACCGTTTCCACTCTTTTATAATCTGGCAATCTTTCAATTAATCTTGAAGCAAGCTGCGGTTTTATATACGACGCAATAATTGCAATTGTCTGTGGTGACTCATCGTTTAACACTGTCAATAATGGCTCTAAATCCGTCAGTGAGTTGAGAAACTCAAATGGATTATCTTTATTGTACCATAAGTCTTCTAATAGCTTCTCCAACTCTTCTTCCCGCATATTTTTGAAAATACGACGAATATATTCTTTATCCGGCGTAACTAAATTCAATTCTTTCACGTTTAATTCATATAAAAATTCTCCTAATACGTTTTCTAACGTTTCAGGATTATACATACGAAACTTTGCAATTTCTCGAAGCAGTACCTCTTTTTCCTCTTCATTCATATATTCAATAATTTTTGTTGCCACATCTTCTTCTAACATACGAACTAGTATGGCGGCTTTTTCTTTTGAAGAGATTCCTTCTATCATAACTTATGTCCCTCACTGTCCGTTTAACCATTTTTTAATAACTTTTGCAGTACCTTCAGTATGTTCTCTTGTCACTTGTTGTACTTCTTGATCTAAAGATGTTCCTTTCGATTCTGGTTCTTCTATCTCTTGATCAAACAACACATCCTCTTCAACTGTCGCAGCTTCTTCGCTTATTTCCGGATCAAATTCTGGAATAAACTGTTCTTCCTGTTTTTTCTTGCGCTTCGCTAAGAAATACCATAAAACACCGCCTACTAATAATAGGCCAACTGCAACGCCTCCAATGATCCACCAATTGAAGCTACTTTCTGGTTCAGGTTTTGCTTCTGTTTTCTTCGGTTCATCAAATTGTACAGTTACGATATTAACTTGGCCATTTGCAAAGTTTCCATTTTGATCCGCCTGCAGTCCTGCCGCTGTGCCAATTGCTTGTTTAAAAGCATTAATATCAATGTTTCGCTGTGTCAATGTTTTGTTATCTACCCAAACTACGATATTCGTTTTTGTTAATTCTGGGTGTTTCTTAACTGTTTCAACCGTTTTATCAATTTCATAGTTTTCAATTTTATTTCCACTATTTTGATCATACACAACTTTTCCATTTTGCGGATTCGTCGTTCCGTAATTTGGAACTTGACCATTTGCTGTAATTCCTGCACTTTGTTGTGCTGCGCCTTCTTGTGCTGTTGATTTCTCTTGTTGATCTTGTTTACTGCGAAGTACACCTTTATCTCCGTATTTTTCAGATTGTCTTGTGACTTCGTCATAGTTTACAGCTACTTTTGCATTGACTTTAAATTCATCTAACTTAAACATAGACGTTAATGTTGAATCAATGTCTTGCTTTAATCTATCTTCAATTTTTTGTTGTAATTCTAGTTCTTTTTCATAAGAAGATGAACCCGTATTTTTTGATTCACTTGCACCTTTTGATATAATGCCTTTTTGGCTATCAATCACGCTCACTTCTTCCGCTTTCACACCTGGAACAGCAGCGCTAATCATAGATTGAATGCCCATAATTTGGTCTTCTGTTAATGTTTGTCCTCTTTTCACACCAATTGTCACAGCTGCTGTCCCTTTTTCCTTCGCTTCATCAAAAATTGTTTCTTTTTCTGGCAAAGTAATTTGGACATTAGCACTTTCAATTGTCGCAAAGTTCCTTACAATATCCTGCTCTAATTGCTTCTTTGTTCCAACAAGCTGCTTCATCTTTTTGTCTTGCTCACTAGAACCTAGAGAACTTTCAAGCAAAATATCTTCCCCGCTTTTTGAGTTGAACGGTAAACCCATTCCTGTCATTTCTTTTCGAATCATTGTGGCATCTTTCTTTAAAACACCAATCGATCCGTCTTGATTTAGCTTATAGTCAACTCCTAGCTTTGATAATTCAACAGTAATGTCCTGTTTATCTTTATCGCTTAAATTTTGATAAACAACAACATACTTATCAGGCAAAGTGTAATATAGCAATCCAGCTGTAACAATGGCCAAAAGAGCGGCTCCAATCACCATCTTATGCCACATTTTTAACGACTGGAAAAGGCTTTTTATTTTTTCCATTTCACACACATCCGTCCATATCTCTAAATTTGCATACTCATAAGCTGTTTATAATTTTCAATAAGATTATCTCGAACAACAGCTGCTGTTTTCATTTGTGATTCTGCCTTTTTTTGTTGAATAAGCACTTCATGTGTATCCCCTACACCTTTTGTAAGTAAATCGTATACTGCCGTTTGGGCATTATTTTGTGTTTGATTCATTTCTTCCAATAAATTAATAAACTTTTTCCCCTCCACTGGTGTAGAAGAATTTTTCGGTGCTGCCAGCGATTGAATCCCGCTAAATGGCTGCGTATTAACAAGTGGCTGAATTTTCATATTCCCGCTTCCTTTCTGTCTCTTAACCTTTTCCGATTTCTAAATCTTTATCAAGCATTTTTTTATTCGCATTAAGTACACTTGTATTTGCTTCATACATTTTTTGTGCAACCATTACGTTTGTCATTTCGGCTGTCAAATCAATATTGGGATAGCGTACATACCCCTCTGCATTTGCCTGTGGATGCGAAGGATCATAAACAAGGTTCTCATTTGAATCCGTCTCAATAGAAGATATTTTCACCCCTGTATCCGGTTCTTTTTGCAGCATACTTGCAAAACTATTATTTTGTTCTAACACAACACTGCGGCGATGATACGGGCCTCCATTAGGTCCATTCGTCGTATTTGCATTCACGATGTTATCAGAAGTAACTTCCATCCATTTCTTTGCTGCTGTCAATCCAGATCCACTAGCATTAATTGCCTGAAACATGTATTTCCCCTCTTTCTTTAACGTCCTCTAGCTGCTTGATTAATTGCATATTCCGTATTAATCGCATTAATAGATATGCCATATAGCTGATTCGTTTTCACAAGATCAATCATTTCTTTCGTCATATCAACACTATTTCCATCTTCTTTATCAGATAAAGTATTTGTTCTAATTTTTGCATATGTATTCGATTCATTTGCTAGCGGTAAGTGCATTGGATTCGTTTGATACATTTGGCTATTTGTTTGCAAATCTAGTTCATTTTTTTTATACAATTCATTACTACCTGTAAGCTGCTCAGAAAAATCAACTTCTTGCGCTTTAAATCCAGGCGTATTCGCATTTGAAATATTATTTGAAACGGCATTTCGCTTTGTCACTAAATAATTCATATAATGACCCACACTACTAATAAAATCTGGCATACTTCCACCCTCTTCCATCGATTCATTTTTATATTTAGATTTAATATACATCTATTTATTTAAATACCGCTTTATTAAGTATCTTTTAATATTTTATGTCATTTTCACAATATTGTCTTTAAAAAAATAAAAAAAAATAAAAAAAATGAACATTTCTTTCACGCTATATTCTTTTAATACGAATTTTTTTATAAAATTAAGTACCTTTTGAAAGAAAACAAAAGAAAAAGCGATGATCCTTCCGAATACGATCGCTTCTCCTTTATATATGAAAATCTTAATACTTGCCGTAGTATGAATTTGCTTTCATTCTTCCATCATTTACTAAAATCATTTCTTCCAAAGTACACTGTTTATAGTGAATTTGTTCTGCCGCCTTGGTAATAAGTGGCGTTACTTCATTTGCTACTTGAAGACGCATCGCCTTATCTAATGTAATAAACCATGTATTAAACTCTTTCATTCTCACGTTTAATTCCTCTTCTGACACAATGACTTCATATGTATCGTTAAAAGAACTTACAAATTTATTATATGCTTCACTGTTCATTTTCTAGCGCCCCGCGGTATCCTTCAATTAAATCTTGTAGTACTTGAACAACCGCGTCTGTATTTTTTGCTTCACGTGCTATCTGCATTGTTTGAATTTGCTTACTAATCCAGTCATATAATGAATATAAGTTGTCATATAAATCTTTACTAATGTCCGGATTTAACTGCAACTTTAATTCATCAAAAATACGTTCTAATTTATCTAATACTTCATCTGCTTCTTGAAAATGAAAATCATTTAGTAATCCTTCTGCTTTACGAAACTCAACAATACATCTTTCATAAATAAAGATTGTATTTTTAATTGGATTACTCGTCATAATGTCATTTTGCATATATCTTTGCCACGCTTGCATACTATTAACTCCTTCTATTTCCTTTAATCCTCATTCTTTTGTTTCGTCATTGCTTGGATAGATTTTAATTGATAATTCAGCATAGATAGTTGCTGTTCTAATTTTGAATATTTATCAACAATCGATTCTTGTTTTTGCTTATTTTGTAAATCAATATCTTGAATTTTTCGGTCTAATTTAGTGATTTGCTCATCAAGCACTTTTACATGATCTCCAATTATACCTTGATCACCAAATATTTTGTCGAGCTTAGCTTCCATTTGTTTCCCGATTCCATCTGCTCCAAAGAAAAATTGTTTTGCTGCTTCTGAATCTTCTTTTAAAGCTTGTGTTAATTTTGTCTCATCAACTTTCATCGTACCATCTTTATTCATTTCAATACCAAACGAGAATAAGTACTTTCCATCTTTCGCAAACGTCACCGCGTCATTCATCGCTTGTCGAATCGTTTGCATAATAGTTTGTCCTTGAAGTGAACCTCCTTTTCCACCATACAAATCCATTGTAGAAACAGTTTTATTATAATCTGATACCATTTTTTTTATTATATCTGCAGAGTCTTTTATATTAGAATCTTCCACCGTAAATTTAATAGGCTGATTTAATGGAGTTACTTTTTCTAAATGAATTGTTACACCTGGAAGCTTGTCTACTGTATTAGATTCACTCGTTTCTTCTATACCATTAATAGTATATATCGAATTTTTCGCAGGGTTTATTTCGTTCATTGCCGTCGTACCATCTACTTTTGTTATCAAAAACCCACTGTTTTTCAGAAAATTATTTGCCCCATCTTCTAGTGTAATCGCCCCACTTGTACCTTCTTTTGTTGAAGATACAAATATTTTATCTCCAAGTGTATAAGCTGATACACCATAACCCCCATTATTTATTTTATTAATCATATCTTTATATGTCATATCAACTGTAAGTTGCATTTCTTTTCCGTTAATTTTAATCGTTTCATCTACGCCGATTTTCGCATTAAGATCAGCAATTGTCCCACTTGCAATTTGATGACGTTCTGCTAATTGTTTTACTTCGATATTAAACGTTCCTGTAATAGCGGATTCGTTTGCTTGAATACTCACATATCCATCTTGTGATAAATTCACATTTTTTTGGTTTCCCTTAAAAGCTGCTAAGTCTTTAAAAGTTTGAACAAATGGTTTAAATTGTGTTTTTAAACTACTATACACATCTCTTTCATCTGCTAATGGTTTTTTTTGGTTATTATAAGGCGTTTTCCTCATTTCTAATGTTTGCAATTCAAGTTGTACTAATTGTGACGTATCAATTAAGTTATCACCTAAATTCCAAATTTGTTGACCTCCACCAATACCTGTAATTGTTCCTGCCATTCTCTCTCACTCCTCATTTTTTACATATAATCTAAAATACTTATTTTACTCATTGTACTTACCGCTTTTAATGTTGCTTCGTACGTTGCGTTAATATATGATAAGTCAGAAATAGCGGCTGCTAAGTCAACATCTTCAATTTCTTTTTTATTTTCTTGTAGTGCCATATTTTGTTCATTTAAAATGTCGTTAAATGCATCTAATGTATTCATTGTCGAACCAACTTCTGTCGTACGATTTAACACGTTACCTAAGTTATCTTTATTTTGCTGCATTAATGGTTCTAACGCCTTTTGATCACCACTTAGCATTGCATCTTTCATTTTCACTAACGTTTGAATTGTTGGTGTGAATAAGTCTTTTCCATTTCGAAATACTTTCACCTCGTATCCATCATTCAATGTCCATGTAACATCATTTGCTCCACCTTGGTAAGTACCATCGTCAGCAAATGGCGGCTGCTGTGCACCTTCACCACCAAATATGTAACGGCCTTCTTCTTTCGTGTTTGCTAAATACACAACTTGTTTCAATATTTGATCTACTTCTGCTCCAATTGCTTTCAACTCGTTCGGTCCATTTGTTCCATTTAACGCCTGAACGGTAAGTTCATTTATTCGTGATAAAGATTTATAAACACCTTTTAAAGTACTTTCCGTTTGCGTTAAGACATTTTTAGAGTCTGTTAAATCTTTTTTCATTTGCTCAATGTTTGCTAAAGAATGGTTAATTGCAAATGATTTACTTGCAGCAAGCGGGTCTTCACTCATGTGAATGTTTTTCTTACCAGATGTCACCTGATTACGATGATACACTTGCTGCGTACTTAACCGCATTAATTGGTCCTTTGCCCAGTTCGCATTTTGAAATGTTGCTACTCTCATAAAATCTCCCTTTCTATTTTCTTAAACAAACAGTAACTATTCTATTCGTTTAAGGTATATTACTTCTATTCACCATGATATTTAAATATTCTTCTTTCTTCCTATAAGTCGCCGATACATAGAGCAAAACATGACCACTACTTGCTTTCTCCTTTTGTTTTAAACTTTGCATGTGGCAGGAAAACACCCTGAGCGCTTCTATGCGCAGTCAGATGCTCTCGTCCACCTAAAAAAAGAGGGTTTTCTGTCAGTTTTTTAACTCATATGTAAGCGATGTTCAATCATGGTGAATAGAGTTTTATCTATCTTATAATTGAAAACAAACTATCAAATACTTCGTTCATCGTGTTAATTGCCTTTGAATTCGCAACAAAATATTTTTGATAAGTCATCAAATTGACCATCTCTTCATCCATATTAACACCTTCTAAACTTGTTTTTTCTTGCTCAATTCCATTTAATAAATCTTCATGAATCGTTTTATAGTCTCCCGATGCATTCGTATCTGTTGCAACTTGAACAACCATTTTATCTAGCGACTGCTTGTACGTAAGTCCGTCAGCATACTGCATATCCCCTACTCCTGCAAGTTGATTTGCAGTATCAACAGAAATTTTCATTTTGGAAATATCTTTTTCAAAGTCTGGATTCAAGTGCATATCTTTCGCATTCGTTCCAACAAAGAAATCTTTATTCATTACAGTATTTACTTTGTCTTTTAAAGAACCCATTAGTTTATTTAAGTGATCTTGATATCCTGCGATTGTATTCTTTGCATCAATAGCTGCTTGAATTGTACCACCTTGAAACTGCATTTCTTTTCCGGAAATTAAAACAGATATATTGTTATTCATTGTATTTACCTGCAGTGGATTCGTATCTTGTCCACTCACAATTAACATCCCATCAATTCTAACACTCGCGATATTCGGATTAGTAGATTCGTATGACACTTCAACATTCGCATATTGCGACATCTCTGAAATAATTCGGTCTCGTTCATCAAGCAATTGATTTGGGGCATGCTCTCCCGCTTGACCAATTTTTTTATTTGCCTCTGCTAAACTGCTCTGTAATCGATTAAATTCCTTTACATGTTGCAATGCATCTGTTCCTACTTGTGATTCTGCTTGTTCGAAATTTTTGGCAAGACGATTTAGTTGATTGGTAAATTTATTTGTTTCGGCAATTAACGTGTTGTAATAATTAGGTTGATCAGGATTTTTCGCGACTTCTCGAAATCCATTAAAAAAATTATCCATTAAACTTGATAATGAATTTTCATTTGTAGAGCCTACCATTGTTTCGACCTGTGATAAAGTTGAATTCATATATGAGTAATAAGATACTTGTGATGATTGTTGATTATATTGCTGTGTCTTCACTTCATCTGTTACACGATCTACACTTACAGTCCTTACACCATAACCAATCCGTTGTTCAGGTGTATAACCTTGACTGCCCCCAATAGCGCTATAATTCACAACTTGGCGAACATAACCTGGTGAATGTATGTTAGAAAGGTTTTGCTTAGTTGTTTGTATTCCTACTTGTGCCGCTAACATTCCCGACAACGAAGTATTATAATCAGTTAATCTCATTTTTTCACTTCTCCCTTATCTACAATAACTCATTCATAAAAATTTGCGAATTTTGATTCTTCTCGATGTTAAATTCGGAAACGGAATCCACAATACCTTCTGTAATTTTTAATAATACGTTTAAGTAATATTGATTTTTTAAAAGCATCGTTTTTATATTCTCTTCTATGAATGCCACTGTTTTTTGTAATTCTTCTATTTTACTAATTTCCTCTTCTGAAAAATAGGAAAATAAAGAACGGACTCTTATTGAGCTTGCGCCTTTTTCTTTACAATAATTCTCTACTGTTTCTTGAAAATAAAGTGATAACTGTTTTGCTTGCTCAATATACTGAAGCTGTTTCACATGTAAGGATTGTACGTTTTCTATTTTTTTCTGCTGTAAGCACTCAAAAATTTGGTCTCCAAGCATACCAATATTTTCATATACATCCTTAATTTTCACAAGCTGTTCATATAAGTTTGTGTACATAGTATCACCTCCTTCTTACAACACTAAATTAACAATTAAACCATGAATTTCTCCAATTTGGTTTAATATTTCTAAATGTCCAGTCTTTGTGTTTACTAAATTCATAATGTCTTCTAAGTCATTTAATTCATTTTCGACCTGTTTTACAACTGTCATTTTTTGCGAATAACCATAACGTGGATGACGTGCTAATACATCTTTATACTGCATTAAATTATCGACATAGAAATTCAAAAATGACTTTACTGTACTTTTATATTCCATAATGTTATCCAACGTTAGTTCCTGTTCAATTTTTTCTTTTATTTCGCCAATATTATCGACAAATGCCCCCATTTCCTCAAGTAATTTTTCTTTTTTCGGATCAGCATGTAAGTTATTCAGAAAAGAAGGACCGAACTGCCCCTTTGCTTCCTTTTGAATTGGTACAGGAGTTGGCATATGCGATAAAGCCAGATTGTTTGGTACAAAACGTAACATATTTATCACCTATTTAAATTTTAATCATTATTTACATCGTAAAATCTATCTATTCATAATTATACTCTGTTAAACGATAATTTGCAGTTATTTTTTTCGGAAGATATGTTACAATTTACGATGAGGTGGCAGATTTTTATGAATATATTTCTTTGTGGTTCCAATCAATTAACAAATTTAGATCAAGCAGAAATAAAAAACTTCTTATCTGAATATGCTTATAAACATCAGATCTATGTACTATGCTATAAATCTATTGAAAATGAAGTACTTCGATTTTTTGTTGAAAACGAGCGTCTTGCTCCTAATTTATCGCTATACACATTACAACCATTACATTTGTTATCAGATGAATTCCAAGACATTGTGGCGTATTTGAAAGTACAAGGAGCGCGATTTTCTTCTTTTAATCATCCAAGGGAATCAATTTATCGTTCGGAGTATAAGTTTTTCGTAAAGCAAATCATTGAAGAAACAGATTTAGTACTTTGTTTCTATAATGGCGATAAACATACGTCAGTCATTCCAGTGGATGTTGCAAAAGAAGCCGGAACAAATGCTGTTATTTTTGATTTACCCGGTCTCGAAAATGAGCAATCCAGAAAAAATTTCGAACAAAAAATGCGCATGATGTAATTCTAGTGCTCAAAAATGAAATACTGGAGCTAACCATCTTTAACGTTTATAAATTCTTTTTAAATAAACCTTCTATCAGAAGAATTGATAGAAGGTTTTACTAAACACACTTTATGTTACCTTTGAATATCAAAAAAAGGAGGGTGCACAATAGAAAAGATTGTGCTTATACCATGACTCTACTAGAACAGGACTATACCTATTTTATTACACAATTTAAACAACATTTCAATATCGATATTTCATTATATAAACAAGATAGGATGAAAAGAAGAATCGATTCTTTCATTTTGCGAAGAGGTCACGAAAACTACTCTCAATTCATTCGTGAACTACAAAATAATCCCCACCTATTCGCTGTGTTTATTGATCATTTAACAATTAACGTTTCTGAATTTTACCGAAATCGTGAAAGATGGGATGCTCTTGCGACAAAAGTATTGCCAAAACTCATTCAGCAAAATAACGGGAAATTAAAAATGTGGAGTGCCGCCTGTGCAGCCGGTGAAGAACCCTATACGTTATCTATTATTCTTTCACAAATTTTATCAAAATATCGCTTTGAAATTCTGGCTACCGATCTCGATCCAAACATTTTAGAAAAAGCAAAATGCGGCACATATTATGATCGTTCTTTAAAAGAAGTACCTAGCGATATAAAACAAGCATACTTTACAAAAAAAGACGAAGTATATCACATTCAACCAGATATTAAACAACCAATTTCATTTAAGCAGCATGACTTATTGTTACAATCATTCGAGACAAACTTCGACTTAATTATTTGCCGAAACGTTATGATTTATTTTACAGAGGAAGCACGCACACAAATTTATGAGAAATTCAGTCGTTCCTTAAAGAAAGGCGGCGTATTATTTGTTGGTAGTACAGAACAAATTTTAACTCCTGAACGCTATCACTTACAGCGCTTTGATACCTTTTTCTATGAAAAAATATAAAGTGAAACTGCCCACAATTAGCATAAGAAAAACCAATAGAAAAGGTCGCTATTCATGATGAAAGCGACCTTTTCTATTGGTTCCAATTTTACCTCTGTACTACATATATACAAATCACACAAATGAGTAGAAAAAAGATCGCAATCGGCCATTTATGTTCCTTCACTAATTGTTTCATCTGTTGCGATAACTGCGTCATACTCATTTCAGCTAATGCCCGCAACGTACCAACATCACGTTCCTGCGTAACTGCATGTGATACACTATCATTCGAGACTTTTGCCATATAAGTTGTTATCGTGTGAATAACCATCTCTATTTTAGAAAAATCTTGCCTTAGCATATGGGTAAGCGCAACCACATCTAGTAAAGGTATCATCATTTGTTTTCCGTGCTGCAGAAAAGAGACTGGCAGTTCAATAAAATCGTAGGTTCCATCTAATAAAGGAATTTGCCGAACATGTATATTTTTCACAAGCTCCTGCACGTTTTTTAATATTTCTTGATACATTTGCTCATTTTGTCCATTTTTCTCCTCTAATAAGTTTGGGAGTTGCTGCAACAATTGTAAGACTGACTTTAATTCATTTAAAATCGTATGCACAACAACTTCTCCATCATGAACATTTGATAATATAATTCCAATCTGTTCTCCTTTTGTAACAATATGATGATCAATAGCAAAAGAAATTGCATTTTTTTGTTTTTCTATAGTTATTTCCTTTTTATCGAAATTGGAAGGCTGTTGTAATGGTTCAAGCGTTTTTTTTCCTATTGTAACTCGATTGATTTCCATACACACGCCTCCTTTTTATAGCATTCCAGCTTTTTTTTACATTTCATGAAAACGAACATCAGTAAAAACTAAAAAATCTTACTGATGTTCGTTTCATGTTATGAACCCCACTCTTTATTACCTTTTAATATAAAAAACAATAAAAATCCTCCAGATATAATAGCAAATAAATCCGACGGATGTACTCCATTCGTTGAATTCTTTTCTTCTTTTTTTCCCTTAACATGTTCTTTCTTTTTCTCGGCTGCTTCTTTATTATGCGCCACTTTTGATTTCTCTTTCGCCTCTACCACTTGATCAAAATTAATATCCTGCGGCTTTTGCTTTGAAGGTTCTGTTATTGTAATAGCTGCCTCTCGCGAAAAGGTTTCTTCTTGCTGCTTTTGCTCTTTCGGTTCTTCTTCTTGTTTCATAGTTTCTTCTTGTTTCGCAGTTTCTTCTTGTTTCGCAGTTTCTGCTACCGCTGAAACTACATACTTACTTTCTGTCACGCTTTTATTTCCAGCTGCATCAACTAGTTCAATCATAATTTTGTACGTACCAGTCGGTATCGTCTCAGTAAATTCATACTTTCCTATCCAACTGTCTTCTTTTTTCTCATATTGAAGTGGAAAAGTAAAATTAGCATCTTCTCCCTCTATTCGAACTACAGTTTGTTTAACTGAGGATTCCACATCTTTTGCCTTAACACGAATGATTAGCGGTTCACCATTCTTCATTTCAATTGTGCCCTCTGCATGATCCAAAACGATAATGTCCTCCACCTTTGATCCTTCTTTATCAGGGAGAGGTTCTTTATTTTCAATCTGCATAAGATCTATTTTTTGTTCTATAGGTTCACCATCACTACTCATTAGGACATCAAGTTGCCAAGTTCCTTCTAAATCATACGGAGTAACTGTATAATCCGCATCCCACTTTTTCATCTCTGCATCATATGAAAAAGATAACTGTCGTTCTTGTTCGTATTGTTGTTCTGTTTTGGACAACCGAAGCCACCCTAATAATTTTGAGTTACTTAATTCTTTATTTTGATCATTTACTTCCTTCTTTTGGTCACTTAATTCTTTCTGATTGATAGTGATATGCACAGTTTGTCCAACAACAACTTTTGTTGTATTTACAGTAACACGTCCTACCTCTGTGTTCACGCTATATTCTTCTACTTTTTCATCTTTTTCTTGTTTCGCAGCAGAAGAACTCTCAGTTGTTTCTGCTCTGTTATGCACAGGAAAGAATATAAGTAGCTGTAAAACGATCCAGACGCTGAGAAAACACCTTATATTTTTCATTTCAAACTCCTACATGATGAATTACAGCTCTTTGATTACCTTCACTCCAAAGAAACCGTCCACATTTACAAGTTCTCCGTAAGCTATTAACACATCATTTACATAAATTTGGATTGGCTCCTCAATATTTTCATCTAGTAGCACCGTTTCATTTTCTTGTAGATTTAAAATCTCTTCAATCGTTTTCATCGTATTACCAAATATAAACTTCATATTCACTTCTACATTTTGTAATATATTCGATTCTATATGTGTGTTAGCTTGAACATTTGTATTAGTAGAAACTTCTTGCAGCTGTACAGACTGTACCTTAGGCTCTTCTTTTATTAAAGACACCTCTTCTTGCTTCACTTCGATTACTTCCTCTTCTACTGGCGGAAGTAATCGTTTTACCATTTCCTTTGCTTCAGGTATTGACAAAATTTGATACAATTTCGAATGTACTAAATTGCCAATTTCAAGTTGAAACGTAATTTGGACGATTTCATCCATTTTACTTGCTGTACCCCTATTCTCCATTTCTTCGTGAAGAGTAACAAATTTAACTGTTGGCGGTGAAATATCCATTTTCTCTGTGAACATTTCGGACATCGCTGTCGCTGCATGCCCCATCATTTGGTTCATAATTTCTTTCACACCGCTTAATTCCAATTCAGTTAATTCTTGCTCTGAATCAATTTCACCAGTTCCCATCATCATTAAATCTACCATCGTTAAAGCAACCTCTTTTGAAAATACAAATATATTTTCATGTTGTAATCCTTCAACGAAGTCTACATTTAAAATAACAAACGGAACTGGTACATCTTCATACTGGCGAATATTAATCATTTCCACATTTGGTGTACTAATATTTACAGGTTGATTCAGCAAGGTCGATAAAACAGTAGAAGCTGAACCTATTGATATATTAGCAATTTCCCCAAGCACATCTTTCTCTTCTTGTGTTAATACTTCTGCTGCCGGAGCCTCTTTTTCTTCTTCATTTCCCGATAATTGCATAAGCTTGTCTATCATTTTCTTTGCACTGTCTATCGAGACAATCTGTACAAGCTTCGAATTTACTAAATCAGCAATTTTTAAATCAAATGATACTTTGATAATCGCACCGCTATTATTATCATCTATAGAATTCATTTTCTCCATTTCTTCTATAAGTGTAACAAGTTGAATTGTCGGTGGAGACATATCTACAACATCTTGGAAAAATTCCGACATCGAAGTTGCTGCAAACCCCATCATTTGATTCATCGCTTCTTTAACAGCACTTAATTCTAATTCAGACAGTTCTTTTCCATCTTCAACTTCGCCCGTACCCATCATCATTAAATCAGCAATTGCTAACGCAACGTCTTGCTTAATAACAAGTAAATTTTCCATTTCAAGCCCTTTTGTAAAATGGATATTTAATACGACATGCGGAACTTCAACCTCGCTTGTATCATACAAATCTACTACTTCTATGCGTGGAGTCGTAATACTAACTTGGCGATTTAATAACGTCGACAATATTGTAGAAGCTGAGCCAAATGATATGTTTGCAATTTCTCCGAGAATATCACATTCTTGTTGTGTTAATAATTGCGAATTATTTTTCTCGTGTACAAGTGTATCACCGTCTCCTTGTCTATGTTGTTCAGACATTGGTTATCCCCCTTATATCAATCTTTCTCTATATCATCATTTCATTTTTTTATTTCAATATTTTAATGTTTATATAAAAATTAAATACAAAATTACAAAAGAAAACAACTATACTTCATACATTTTAACAGATTTATTATAAAAATAACTATTAATTATCACGTAACATTTTCATTAACGGGAGGGGGCATCATCCCCGCTAATATTTAATCCAATCTATTTGAACTTTATCGTCTATAGTTCACCATCTATATTCTCTACTAATATTACTGTAAAGAACTCTCTGTCCTCTATCTGATAATCTAAAACTCCTCAACCATATATATTGAGGAGTTTGTTCGTGTTATAAACCTTCTGGATTTAAAATGAGGACTACTCGTCCATCACCGAGAATCGTTGCACCAGAAAAATATGTTACACTATCAGCGAAAAAGTCCCCGAGTGATTTTAATACAATTTCCCTTTGACCAATAATCGTATTTACAATTAACCCGTAACTACGATGCGAATTACGAACAATTAAAACTGGCACCATTTGTCCCTCTGTAGCCAATGCATCTTCCAACGTCTTCTCACCGAAAATAACACTTAAATGCTTTACTTCTATAATTTGATTACGATAATTTAAAACATCTTTTTCTTTCAATGTTTGAATATCTTCTTTTCTAATCCGGATTGCTTCAACAATGTTACCAAGTGGTAGAGCATAGCGCGTTTCATTTGTCTGAACAAGCATGGATTGAATAATAGAAAGCGTTAACGGAAGCTCGATGCGGAACTTACTTCCTTTCCCTTCTTCTGATTCAATAATTACATGTCCACCTAAACTATTAATTGTATGTTTCACAACATCTAATCCTACCCCGCGGCCAGATAGATCAGAAATTACTTCTGCTGTACTAAATCCAGGTGCAAGAATAAGTTCATATATTTCACGATCTGTTAACTTATTTGCTTCCGCTTCTGTAATAACACCATTTTGAATCGCTTTTTTCAGTACTCTTCCTTTATTAATACCATTACCATCATCAGTGATTTGAATGACAACATGATTGCCGCTATGAAACGCCTCTAATTTAATTGTGCCTGTTTCGCTTTTCCCGGCATTACGTCTTACATCAACAGTTTCAATGCCATGATCGATTGCATTACGGATGATATGTACAAGCGGATCTCCAATTTCATCAATAACAATTTTATCTACTTCTGTATCTTCCCCCGTAATCTGTAAATCAATTTTCTTCCCAAGCTCTTTTGCAACCATACGTACCATACGTGGAAAACGATTAAAGACCGTTTCAATTGGAACCATTCGCATATTTAACAAAACATTTTGAATATCTTTTGAAATATCCCCTAATCGGTTTAAATGCTCGATTAACTCTTTATTTTGAATCGCTTCCGCTAATTCATCGATTCTTCCTCGTTCAATAACACTTTCTTCGAACATATTCATTAACCGTTCAATTTTTTCAAGTTGTACACGAATTGAACGATTTTCAACCTTCGTACTCTTATTTTTGGCTTGTGGCTTAGAAGGTTCCTTTACTGATACTTGTTGTGAAACTTCCACCTTATGCTCAACTGCTTGATTGTTCTTTATTTTCTTTACTTCTACTTTTTCAACTTCAGATACATGAAGTACAGCTTGCTTAATTTCTTCTTCACTGCAATCTGTTTCTATATGGACATGAAATTCAAAATCAAATGAGTCTGCTTCAATGTCTTCTACCGCTGGAACTGTTTTTGTAACTTCTCCAATGTTATTTAATGCTTCAATACACATGATTGCGCGTACGGCCTTTAGCATTGCCTGTTCCTGAATAGAAATATGTACAACGTAAAGTACCTCATTATCAAATTGTTGCTCTAGGTCGTTATCCGTTAATTCTGCAGATTGTTCAGCATGAAGCAGCGCTTCTAATTTTTGTTTTGTACTCGCAACATCTATATTCCCCATGCCACCTTGTTGCACATCTGCGACCATTTTCTCTAAATTGTCAATACATTCAAAAATCACATCGATAATATCTGCATTTACAGCGATATTACCATGGCGAATTTCATCTAATACATTTTCCATTTTATGTGTTAAATCCGCCATCTCTGTAAATCCCATACTAGCAGACATCCCTTTAAATGTATGCGCAGATCGAAAAATCTCTCCAACAACTTCCGTGTCTTCTGGGCTTTGTTCTAATGTGAGTACATTTTCATTTAATGCTTGCAAATGTTCTTCTGACTCTTCGAAAAAAATACTTAATAAGTCTGTTTGCATATCAATCCCCTACCTGTCCGTCCTGAAAACCTATAATTCAAGTATGTTAATTTGATGTTTCATAAACTAATAGAAAGGATACAAAAAGGAGACACCCTTTTTTATTACATATACAATCCCTTATGTTCTAGTTGGTGCCTCCAGTTATTATTTATGTTAATTTGTTGCTACTTTTGTTAATGCTTCTATTACACGATCTGCTTGGAAAGGTTTTACAATAAAATCTTTTGCTCCATTTTTAATCGCGTCTAACACCATACCTTGCTGTCCCATTGCGGAACAGATGACAACTTTTGCACTCGCATCAATTTTTATAATTTCCTGTAATGCTTCCAATCCATCCATTTCTGGCATTGTAATATCGAGTGTTACAATGTCTGGTTGCAACTCTTTAAACTTTTGAATTGCTTCAATTCCATTTTCAGCTTCGCCAATCACTTCAAAATCCGCGCTGCTTTTTAATAAATTCTTAATCATTGTTCTCATAAACATTGCATCATCTACAACTAAAATCTTATGTGCCATCGTTCTAATTCTCTCCTTCTATGTATAAGAATATCTTAATATTTAATGTTAACATTTTTTATTATACAATAAGATAGCAATAAAATTTAAATATTTTTTTAAGAATACATGCATTTTTTATTATTTTTTTTAAAAATCGAACAAAAAAATGCAATAAAATTACATTTATTTCCAAATAATTACAAAAATATCTTTTTTATATTTTAATAAGATAATTTTTTCAAATTGTCTAAAGAATCATTTCTAACAACTAATTGCAGCTAAACACGATGATAGAATGTCATAGACCGCTTCTAGCAATTGAATCAAATTTTCTAAACGTACAAATACTTATTCTGCCTAATTGTATTCCTTTTATCTATTTATCCCAATATAATTATAAATTTGACACATTCTACTTTCGTATTAAGATTAAAATATATGGAGGGGAATTTATATGGAATATAATATCTTAAAAGTGATTGCACTAGCAGAAAAGCTAAAATATGAAATGCGGCACAGCTGGCTTTCTAACGGTCGTCAAGAGAGTGTAGCAGAGCATACATGGCGTATGTCACTCATGGCTATCCTCGTTCATCCTTATTTAGATAAAAAGGTAGACATAGAAAAATTACTTAAAATGGTAATTATCCACGATCTAGTCGAAGCTGAAGCTGGTGATATCCCTGCATTCGATACGATGAATAGTGAAGAATTACGACGAAAAAAACAAGAAAAAGAACTAGAAGCAATCCTAAATATTAAACATACACTATCAGGCCCGCTTGGGGAAGAATTATATGGACTATGGATGGAGTTTGAAGAAAAAGAAACTTATGAAGCAAAAGTTGCAAATGCTTTAGATAAGCTAGAAGTAAAAATTCAGCACAATGAAGCAGACATCGATACGTGGCTTCCTATTGAACATAAAATGACATTCCAAGTTTCCCAGCATACAGATTTTGATTCCTTCTTATCAAAGTTGCAAAAGATTATTGAAAAAGATGGAGAACAAAAATTAATTGCTGCTGGGATCGATGTTGAGGCTTGTAAGCAGTAACAGTTTATACTTTAAAGATACCACACATATATTTTATAGAAGAAATCGCATGAACATTTTTCATGCGATTTCTTCTATATTACTATTCTCTTCTTTCATTATGGGGTCCCGCCAAATTTTGTACGCTAAGATATTTTCGCGAAATTAAAACCCTGATTTCTCTATACTAGGCAAAAGAATCAGGTTTTCTATATAGCCTTATTGTTTAACAGTTCCACCATCTCCAAATAATGTCATATTAAACTAACGCCCCCTACAGCTTATGCCGTTTTTTTGCAAACCCAATCAATTTTCAAAAGCATTTCCAGAAGAACCATCTAAAGGTTGCGAAGTTCTTTGTCAGAGAGCACATGGGCTTTGTTTGTTTTCATATGACCTTCTGTTTTAAACGGTTAACTAACTCCAAATTTATTCTATTTTGACGACATGCTCAACACCGTGAAAAAATAAGTTTATTTTCTGTTCCTGAAAGCAGCCTTTGTATATTTTCCATATGCCTGAAAATAACTATAAACGCCATTAGGCACGCAAATATATAAAAATATAAGGTATTCTCAAAAACAGGAATAAATGAAATAGCCGCAATAAGCATTGTAGCACATATTGTACCTAAAGAAACATAACGGGTTAAAGCTACTATTATCACAAAAAAGCCAAGACATAAAAGAGCCATAACCCAGTCAACCATAAACAGCACAGCCACTGCTGTAAGTGCTCCCTTGCCCCCTTTAAACCCAAAATATACCGGCCAGTTATGCCCTATAACCGCTCCTGCGCCTGCCGCTAAAAGGCTTACGCAATCTTTAGCCTCTCCCGAATAAAAGTAAACGCTAAGGAACAATCCTATAAAACAGGAAATTATCCCTTTTAATATATCTCCCGCAAGAACAAACACCGCAGCAGATTTCCCAAGTATCCTCAGAGTATTCGTAAGCCCGGCGTTTTTGCTTCCATGGCTTCTTATGTCCTTGCCGTATATTTTCCCTACAATCACCGCTGTATTCAGGCTGCCTAAAAGGTAGCCCAAAGCTAAGGCCGCAAAAATCTTTAAAATATCAATCATCACTCTTCTCCCTTCAATTTATTCTAATTTTCTTTTATTTCTCTATCAATACAGAGTTTTAGCATTGTCTTCCTCCAGAAAGATTTCCAATAAACTTTTACCTTTTTTATTCATGTTAAAAGGGCATCTACCATATTTATTCTATTGCATCGAACAATATCCTTTTCCACAAAACTGACCTTTAGTTTAAGTACAATTCTTTACAATCTCACTTCTTTATTAACATAAATATCCAATTTATCTCTATGAAGAAAGAACCGAAAACGAACGTTTAAGGAACTTCACTGGATTCTAATAAAACTAACTGAAATACGGTCAAAAATCAGTACCAAAGCTCAGTACTAAAAACAAAGTCCCCTATCAAATGCAAAATATCGTTTATGGAACCTTCTTAACGTACGGTGAAACCAAGTTTTTTTCCTTAAAAATTCCTTAGCGTACGAAATTCTCGTTTTGTTGACGGTACCCTAAAACAAATTGATGAAACAACCCTTTATCCTCTGGAAAAGATAAATGGATTCCTTCTATTTCACTCAAACTTTTCCAACTAATTTCATGAATTAAACCGTCCGGATCACATATTTCTGCTTTTCCGCCAATCACTTCTACTTCATAGTACACAATATGAACGTTATACCCATTGCTGTCACCAATTTTTTCATGTACCTTTTGAATGATTTGTACATCATATCCCGTTTCTTCTTTTACTTCACGAATACAGCACTGTTCAAATGTTTCATTTTCAAATTTCCCACCAGATGGAACAGACCATTTTAATTCCTCTTCTTTTACATCTGGTCGTCCTTGTAGTACCATTAATAAATTTCCATCTTCGTTTTTACATAATGCTGCTGCACCTTGAAAAATCTCCATTTTTTCTCCCTCCTCTTAAAACAAAACCATATTCCCTGTTCGTTTTGCATGCTTTTCTGCCTTCCGAACGAGCAAATATGATATGACCACCAACAAGGCTAACATACTAAATAACAAGCATAAGTTTGGGAATAAATCTATAACACTCTCTCCCTCCATCAATAGCGCGCGAAATATTTGCAGCACATATGTTAATGGAAACAATGCTGCCATTATTTTTCCCCATAGAGGTAACACCACAACAGGAATACGGACACCAGCAAAAAACTGCATTGGTTCTTCTAAAATTGTAAAGAGAATGCTCGCATCCCTTGAAAATAAAAAGATAGTGTTCAATATCCCTCCCCATACAACTGCTGAAATACATAACACAATAAAAGCAAGTGCAATATTTTCAACTGGTGGTACCTTCACATCATCAAAAAATAAGACAATGAGTATAGAGAAAACGGTAAACATCCATACACCTTCTATTAAATTTGCTCCCGCCCGGCAATACATCATCCATACGCGTGATACAGGTGTTAAAAAAATGAGCTCTAGTGTCCCATTTTGACGTTCCCATGACATTTGCCATGCTGATTGAACAAGACTCCAAAAGAAAACATAGCCGATATAACCTGTAATGAGAAAAAAGCTAATTTGCTTTGGATCCATCCATTTTGCCAGTGGACTACTATTTGATGTATCAAATGGTTTCACCGAAAAATAAGCAGTCGCAAATAATAATACAGGCCAAATGAATAAAGAGAAATAGACCATTTTGCTATGAAAATGATTACGATGACTCTTCTTCCACTCTGCAAAAAATATATTCACGCGCTCACCCCATTTGCAATTTGCAAGATTGCATCTTCTAATCTCGCTTTATGTGTTTCTAATTGTAGTATGCTAATTTGATGTTTTGCTAATAACGATAAAACTACCGTAGTCATATCGAAAGGTGCTGTGAGTTCATAGCGCAGTCCATCTCCCATATGTTCCTTTACAAACTTTATTTCTCTTTTTCCGAAAGAACGCTCCAATTGTTCCGTTAATTCATTTGATAATACAGAAATCACAATTTCTAAATGATGCTCACGTACGATAGATTGTATAATTTCTTGAGGCGTTCCTTCATAAAGAAGACTTCCTTTTTCAATAATATAAAGACGATCGCAAAGCTCTTCTACTTCTTCAAGATAGTGACTTGTTAATAAGATTCCTTTATTCTGTTCTTTCGCTAATTTATAAACCATTTCTCTTAGTTTTTTCGCTACTGGTGCATCTAATCCTAATGTCGGCTCATCAAGAAATAAATAATCTGGATCATTAATGAGGCCTCTTGCAATTTGTAAGCGCTGTTTCATTCCCTTTGAATAGCGTTCAACAGGTGTATTAGCAACTTCTTCTAGCTCCACTTGCTTCAAAAGAAAATGAATGCGCTCTTCTAATTCTGCTCCTTTTAAGCCATACAGACTTCCAAAATACTGTAAATTTTCTGCCCCTGTTAAGCGCCAATATAGCATACGCTCCCCACCAGCAATCATATTAATTTTTTTCTTCACAAGAATATCCTGCTTTGTACTATCTGTTCCATCAATTTCAATAACACCTGAAGTCGGTTCAAGAAGCGTAGCTAACATTTTAATGGTTGTTGTTTTTCCAGCACCATTCACACCTAACAAACCGACAATTTCTCCTTTCTCAATCGTTAAATCTAACCCGCTCACTGCCTCAATTATTTTTCTTTTTTTGCGAAAAAAACCTATTTTTTCTTTTAATTCATAGCGTTTCACAAGCTGTTTCGCCCGTATCATCCAAATCTCTCCTATGCAAAATATTTTTCAATAACATACTTTTCCATTCGTTTTATGGCCATCACACCAATTACAAAGTAAACAACCCCTAATCCCAATAACCACATAAGATCAGATTGTATAGCAGTTACATTCCCGCCCTCGATCATACATAATCGAAATGCTGATAGGCCATGTGATAATGGCATGAACAAACTTATAGTCTGTAAAAACGCCGGAAGATAGCCTACCGGAAAAAATACTCCGCTAACAAGACTCATAAAAATAAACAACGTGTTTTGCGTTAAATATGTATCTCGAAAATAAAGCATGAAAGCTCCAAGCACCAATGCTTGCGCAAAAATTGAAAAAAAGAAAATAAGTAATAACAGTGATACGGCAGCGATATTCATTTCACGAAATTGCAATCCAAACAACAAGCCAAACATAAAAATCGCAATAAATTCAAGTCCAACTCGAAGCATTCCTTGCACAGCTGCTCCTAAAAAATATCCTTGCCGCGATGATGGAGTTAACAACAGTACATCTAACGTTCCCTCACGTAATTCTGTAATTAACGTTCGACTCACAATCATTAATAAAGAAACGGCAAACGAATAAAAAACAGCACCTAGTATAACGTAGGAAAGATAATCATCTGTTTTTCCTAGTTTCATAAAGCTATCATTTAATTTTCCTTGGAACATAAAGTGGTATGTTAAATAAGAAAACAATACAATATAAATACCACTTAAAATATGCCCAAGAAAAAATGCCCATGGATATGCTCTCTGCATCGTATAAAAATCACGGCGAAATGTAGCCCAAAACGTTAGCCACACGGTTTTTCCTCCTCTGTTTTATGAAAGGCTGGAAAATCCATAAATTGATCTAAATCCACTCGAATTTGTTCCAACTTTTCACGATTTGTTTGATAAAATACGTAATAGCCTTTTCTTTCTCTTTGTACTAATTCAGTTGCTTCAAGTATTTTTAAATGGTTCGAAACAGTTGATTTCGTAAGGTTATACCTCTCTGTTAATTGCTGCGTACAAAACGATTGAAATGATAAATCTCGCAACATTTTTAAACGTGTTTCATCTGATATCGCTTGTAAAATTCGCAATAAATCCTTTGGTACTTCATCTGGATAGGATGAAGCAATTTCGATTTCATAATACACTTTTATATGAGTAGAAATGAAGTTATCCATTAGCAAGTGCGGTGCGATAAAAGTTGATGGATAAAATGTGAGCGCAGATAAATCTTCAAAACGATACTGCCATGTACGTGCCTTAAAAAATGTGATTTGCTTCCCTTCAATTAAAAACCTCGGATGTAACTTCTTAGAAAGCAATAATGGATTTTGTTTTATCATTTCTTTCAAATCATGTACGGATTGCTGGAGCCAAGGTTCAATTCGAAAAAGCTCCCTTGCGAAATAACATTGATGGTATTCGTATAAAAAATTACAAATCATTTCTTTCTCTAAATCCGGAAAAAAACTTTGAAATGCTTTTTCATCTGTAGCTCGTAATCTTTCAATCCCTTCTTCTACATACACTTCAACTGGAAACTCTGAACACCAGTCGATAAATCGAAGCCAATCATCACTTTTCCTATTAATTTCATGCAGTAATTCCTTTTCATTTTCATTCATCATACTCAATAAATTTTCTGCCCACGGTAGTCGCTTCACATGATGTGCTGGATTAGATAAAACGTGCAGACTTAATAACATTTCGCGAAATGGTGAATAAACAACTTTGACATGTCGTTCAAACCAAGATGTAATGTGTACCATATGGTCTCCTTCCTTTGATTCGGTATTTATCGAATCAGTTTTATAATTTTGCAAAATTATTCAGTATATTAGCAGTATAGGAATCAATCGTCAATCGAAAATTGGAAATATTTTTATTTTCCAAACAAAAAAGCAAACCTGTCTAAACAGATTTGCTTTTTCTACATTATTTTTTATCAAATCCCTTTTTAACCAAATACTCTTTCATATGCAATCGCTTCTCCTGTGACATAAACTTGCTCATTGATCCTGTCCATGTCACATCCTTTTGATTTGTTAATCTTTCCTTATAATATTCATTGGTCGTATGATCATATTCATCTAATAATTCGTTATATTTGTTCTCATCATATGTGTTTTCATGTAGGATAGCTCCCACTGGTAGTCGAGGTTTCACGCCATGCTTTTCATCTGGTACACCAACTGTCATTCCAAAAACTGGGTACACGTTATCTGGCAAATGTAGTAATTCACTTACTTGTTCTGGATTATTACGGATTCCTCCAATGTAACAAATACCATATCCGAGAGATTCCGCTGCAAGCGCTAAATTTTGAGCAAAGAGGGAAACATCTACCGTTGCCACAATGAAATTTTCTGTAGTATGAGATTTAATTTCTGTTCCATGCTTCTCACATGCAACTTCTAACCGCTTTAAATCTGCACAACAAACAAAGAATGCTCCACAATTTTTCACGTGGCGATTTCCAGAAAGCTCTGCTAATTGCTCTTTCAATGCTTCATCTGTTACATATACAACTGAATAGGCTTGCACAAAATGTGATGATGCCGCATGTTGTGCTGCTCCAATCATTCTTTCGATTATATTCTTTGGAATTGGCTCTTTCTTATACTTTCGTACTGATACGTGTTGTTCCATTGTATGTATCATTTCATTCATCATTTCCTACCCCCTATAGTCCGAATACTCAATAATTACCATATTTTTTGTACACAGACAAACGATATGCTTAAAACAAAATGATACATGAAAAAGAACCAATCGCAATTGATTGGTCCTTTCCTAAACATTATGCTGCTTTCAATATCTTTACACCTTTAACAATATTCCAAACGAAATAATAAATTCCTACCACTGCAAAGATTGCATACGTTGCAATAATAGCGATTCCTACCACTGTTGATTCTCCCATACTTAGACCAAACACACCAGAAAGACTAAGACCTCCAAATAGAACTACATATGGAATTACATGTGTCCACAATGCTTTTTTCGCATGGTATTTTACGTCATCCTCTGCTATAAAGTAGACGATAATTGGAAGTAACAATGGTGCAAAGAAAATACTAAAGTAACATAATGCAGATAAAATATGATTGCCTTTCATACGATTCACCTCTAAAGTTTTGTTACTCTCATTATTGCACTTTAAAACTTTAGAAACTATCGCTTTACCTTTCATCTGAATTACACTTTTGTAAGATTTCACATTATATTTGGTTCATAAGCCAATACTTCGTAATTGCTACATACTCTCTAAAATTAGATTGAATGATGATAGGCTTTGGTGTTCTTGCAGACAATCCCTCTAGCTGCAATCCTTGTTTTTCGGCAATTTTTTTCGCGCGGTACATATGAAAATCATTCGTTACAATGATTCCTTTTTTCTTATTTGCTGGAATAAGAAGTTTTGAAAATTTTATGTTCTCATCTGTATTCGAAGAACGATCTTCCATTATAATTCGTTCTTCTTGTATTCCCTGTTCTACCAATCCGCGTTTCATGACCAAAGCTTCGGAAATGTCCTCTCCTTTTCCTTTACCACCAGATACAATAGCAGTTGTTTGTGGATGTGTTATTAAATATTCTGCTGCTTTATCAATACGATATTGCAAAGCATAAGAAGGCTCTGTCCCTTTCACACGAGCACCAAGTACAATCATATAATCTGCATCATTCGGTGCTTCCATGTGACCATGCTTATAAATAACATATTGTAAAATACTCATATAAACTGCTGCAATTATAATGAAAATAAAGCAATACTTTTTGAATCTCTTTCTTTTTAGCATTCCTATGAACTCTCCTGTTTCCCCATTTTTCCCATCATAATATTCTTCCAATTACTTGTATAGTTTTATTTTCCAATTCGCAATAGTTTATCATTAAAAGGTAATATTTGTATTAATTCGTATAGAAAAAAATCCCCTTAACATATTAAGGGGACTTCATCATTATATATGTTTTTCTTCCAACACCCGCATAGAAACTGGATGTGAGAAATGATTCATCATAAATACAGCACACGCTGTTAATAGTTCCGCAACAGGCATTACAAGCCATATTCCATGTACCCCAAATAATTTTGGCATCATCCACAGAAGAGGGATAATAAGTAACAACCCGCGACTTAAAATAATAAAAACAGATTTTTTTGTTTGTCTTACAGATTGAAAATATTCTCCATATACGATGTTATAACCTAAAAATACGTATTGCGTGAAGAATAAACTAATTCCAATTACCGTCATATTTAATAATTCTTTAGATTGAACGTTAAATAAACCGATAAGATTTTTCCCAAAAAATAAACCAATAAGTGTTGCGATAATACCAAGTACAACCGCTGTTTTTACCGCAAGTTGCAGCCCTTGTTTCAATCTTTCCGTTAAGTTTGCACCATAGTGGAAGCTCGCAATAGGTTGCAGTGCTGCCCCAACACCAAAGAATAAAAGTAACGTCATAGCATGAATACTGTTTACTATAGCATATGATGCAACGCCTTGTTCACCAGCATATTGAATAAAAGTGACATTAAATCCAATCGTTACAATCGCTACTGTAGCCTCTGTTGTGAAACTCGGAAAACCAATAATCATAATTTGCTTTACAGTTTCCCATTCTAGATGGAGTTTCGTCCATTTTAAAATACTGTTTTTTCTAAAGAAATGACTTAGTAGCACAAGAAAACCAATTGCTGCAGATAAAATAGTTGCAGATGCTGATCCTGTTACCCCCCAGCCTAGAATAAAGATAAAAATATAATTAAATACAATGTTTAACAATGCTGTGACAATAAGACCTGTCATAGCTAAATTTGGATTTCCATCATTTCGTATAAATGTACTCAAAATATTTTCTAATACATAAATAACTCCAAAGGTGAATAATACATGTAAATAATCTAATGAATACGGTAAAATCACATCATTTGCACCAAACAAGTATGCTATGTCTTCTATTTTCCATAAACAAACAATCATTAACATAGCAACAATCGCAACAGCTACCGTCATAGATTGTGTGAAAATAGAACGCGCTCGCTCTATTTTATTTTCTCCTAAAGCGATAGAATACAATGTAGCTCCGCCCATCCCAATCCATAACGAGATGGAGAAAAAGATAGAAAATGCGGGAACAGCAACGTTTACGCCTGCCAATCCATTCGCTCCCACACCACGGCTCACCATAACTGCATCAATCATAATATTCACCGACATCAGTACCATTCCAAGTACAGCCGGAATCAAATAAGAAATAAATAAACTTTTAACCGGTTTTTCTCTTAAATGCTCAGTTGTTTCCATTACAAAATTCTCCTTTACGACTCTCTGTTCACATTGTAAACCTTCAAGTAACTTTAAGGTCAAGAGAGAAGTAAAAAATATATTTTGTTATGAATGGTGTTTTTATTTTTTTCTCACCACAGGGATTTGAATTTCTGTCACTTGCTCCTCTTGGTTACTCGTTACAGACCAATCAATTAAAGCTAGTTCAATTGCATCACCGCATATTTCATATCCATCCTTCTCAATAGCTAGTAGGAGCCTCTTATAAGTCTTACCAGTTTCTTCGTACGGTCCATGATGATACGCACACGCATACGTCCCTTCTTCAATTACATTAAAAGCAGCAGCTTGAAATGGCATGTAATCAAGGAGAATAAATACACTATTGTATGCTTGAAATTCATGGTGTAACAATGCATCTTTTGCTACGGTAACACCTATATCGCCCGAAAATATGCTTTCTTCCACTTGTTTTATATTTTTTTGAAGTGAATGAATATAATATTCAAACATATCTTCTGTTACATTTGAAGTAATAGGAAGAGCTGTAATTTTCCGCTTTGGTAATTTTGTAAAAAAGACCGTATGACCATCTGTTTGAACAGCTTCTGTCATTAAATGAATTTTATGCTTTATTTTTGCTAACTTATATTCAATTTCCCTTTTCTTTTTCAGTAACATCTCTTCTTGTTTCTCTAATAAATCCAGCGCAAAGGCTGGTGTTCTTTCATCTATATATCGTTTAATTTCTTTTAGTGGTATATTTAACTGACGTAAAAACTTAATCGTATCCAACATTGAAAATTGATCAATTGTATAGTAGCGATAATTTGTTTGTGAATCAACAACTGCTGGATGAAAGATTCCCTTTTCATCATAGTACCGCAATGTCGACTCAGGAATATTATGCATTTTTGCCATTTCTCCAATTGTAAAACGTTGATTTAATAGCATATTTACTACTCCGTTCTTTTTATTTGTCCATTGTTTACTTTATTATACAAGTGTATGAATTATATTATAAATAACTAAATTTCCAACATTGTTTATATACAAATTGAAAAAATGATCTAAAATCCTCTTTCTTTTTAGGGGAGCAAGCGCATAGAAGCGGTCAGGATCCTCTCCTACCGCCTGCAAGGTTTAAAACAAATATAAACAAGATTCTTTCCGTATAGGGTGTTGTTTTTATGCAATAAAAATAAGACCTCGGATCAACTCAAGGTCTTAAGTATTTATAAATACTTTTTCATTACAACTTCTATGTCTAAACAATCCTCAAAATTCTATTTTTTGTACACGTTCGCATTTACAATATTTTTGTACTTTCTAATTTTTTGTTTGATTTGCTGATTGTCAAAAAAGTAAATCTCTGTACCTGACCAAATAAAAACCCAGCACACAATGCTTAATATTCCCGCAAGATAAGCATGACTACTTGTAAGATTTAAGTATATTATCCCAACAATAATACCAATCACAAACAAAACAATGGCCTTCTTAACATTTCTAGCATATGTATATTCTTCTTCGTTCAAGAGGTTAGAAAAAGAGTTACATGTGGCAGTCTTCAATGACTTTTCGTCAAATTCATTCTGACCTAAAAAAAATATTTTCACTTCTTTTCTTTTGCCACTGTGCAGCTTTGAAAAAAGAAAATCTACAAGGTCAGAACTTAGATAAACATCATCTGAGCTATAATATTTTGAAAACGGAGTATCAGTTTCATCTAAATAAATATTTATACTTAATTCATCTTTCATGTAAACCATCCTTTAACTCCAATGTACGAGTTGAAACTCAACCTTTTATTAATATGGTCAAGAGAGCAAAAATTCTTACGAAAATAGCGATTCACAAAAAAATCCAAATTAAAATTGATACATTTAATTAAGAAAACAAATAAAAACTGAAGCGCCTTCCTTTAGACGGAAAGCACTTCTGTTTCTTAATGTGCTGAAATATCACTAATTCCATGCCCTGTATTCGACTTTACAAGTATTTCATCAAACTTCGCTGCATCTTCTTTCTTACTTGAGAAAATCGTTCCTAGATATGCTGCTAAAAATCCTAGTGGAATAGAAACGATTCCTGGTGTTGTATATGGAAATAATGGATCCCCAACAAAAATTGCTTTTCCAGCCACTGGATCCCATACATTCGGACTCATCGCAACGAGCACAATCGCAGAAGTTAAGCCAACAATCATACCACAAATTGCCCCCGTCGTATTAAAGCGTTTCCAATATATCGTAAATAAAATAACTGGTAAGTTCGCACTTGCCGCAACAGCAAATGCAAGCGATACAAGGAACGCTACATTTAACGTTTGTGCAAATAGCGCTAAAATAATAGAAAACACTGCAACTCCCACTGAAGCGTAGCGCGCCATTTTTACTTGTTCTTTTTCCGTTGCTTTTCCGCGGCGTAATATTTCATTATAGAAATCATGAGCAAACGCCGATGCCGCTGTTAAAACAAGTCCTGCTACTACAGCTAAGATTGTTGCAAATGCTACTGCCGAAACGAAAGCAAATAAAAGATTTCCACCTAACGCTTCTGCTAACATTGGCGCTGCCATATTACCAGCTGCATTCGCTTTCACAATAGCCTCATTCCCAACAAATGCTGCTGCACCAAATCCTAAGAAAATTGTCATAATATAAAAAGCTCCGATTAACCACGTGGCATATACAACAGATTGACGGGCTGTTTTCGCATCACGCACTGTAAAGAAACGAACGAGAATATGTGGCAATCCCGCTGTACCAAGAACAAGCCCTAAATTTAACGAAATTGTATCTAATCCAACTTTATACTTTACACCAGGATTTAAAAATGCTTCTTTCAATGGTGTCGCTGTCTTCATTTGTGCAAACATTTCTGTAATACTAAAGTTAAACTTCGCAAACACAATAACAGAAATAACAAAGGTACCAGCCATTAATAATACTGCTTTAACAATTTGCACCCAGCTCGTTGCTGTCATTCCTCCAAAAATAACATATACAGTCATCAATACCCCAACAATGAGTACAGCCGTCCGGTATTCGATTCCTAATAATAATTTAATAAGGGCTCCGGCTCCAACTAACTGTGCAATCATATAAAAAATTGAAATTGTCATCGTATTAAGCGCTGCTACTCCCCGTACTTTTTTTGCATCAAAACGTGCTGCAATCATATCTGCTAACGTAAACTTCCCAAGGTTTCGAAGCGGCTCTGCAACAAGATACAGTACAACTAAATAGGCAACAAGAAAACCAATGCTATAAAAAAATCCATCGAACCCTGTTAATGCTATTGCTCCGGCAATTCCAAGAAAAGAAGCAGCGGACATGTAATCACCCGCAATTGCCAAACCGTTTTGCCATCCTGTTAACCCACCGCCTGCTGTATAAAAATCACTTGCATTTTTTGTTTTTTTCGATGCATAGTACGTAATGACAAGCGTTCCAAGAACAATGACTAGAAATAAAGTAAAAGCTGTTGTATTCAATGTTTATCCCCTCTCTTTATCCAAGTTTTCGAGAATTTGATTCGATAACCGATCAAATGATTCTGCTTTTTTACTGTAAATCATGCACAATGCCCACGTCATAACGAACTGAGCAAATGCAAATACCCATGCCCATGTAATATCACCAATTGCTGATGTATTGAGCACTTTTGAATACGATGTGAAAATAGGCAGAGCAATAAAAAAACTGAAAAAGAACATGCTCATCGGTACAATAAATTTTTTCTTTGCTTGTAACAAGTTTTGAAATTCGGTAGACTGTACTACATTTGTATAATTGATTTCACCATTCAATTTACGCGCAGATGTTTCTTGTTTCATTTCATACCTACCCCCTTCTATTCAATCCAATTCGTCAAAAGATTTCTTTTATAACCTGAAACATAATTTTGTAAATATTCTGAAACTTAAGTTTATTGTAGACAATCTATTTTTGTAAGCAAAGATTTTTCGATAGACAAATTCTGTCATTTTTCTCCAAATCCTCATAGACTTTTATTAAAATAAAAAGCAGTGCTTATCGCACCGCTTTTTCACCTTCTAAATTACGAGCTGTTTCACTCGTTTCAACATCTTTTCCTTCTTTAAATGTCTTAAACAAAAAATCGTAAAATAAATTCGATACTCCGAACCAATAATTCTCATTTTTATAATGATGCAGTAAATGCTGCTTCTTTAGCCATCTTCCGTATGGCGTCAATGGACGCATTGGCCGATGAGCAATATAATGTTTCCATTCATATACCAATAGCATAAGAATCATCCCAATTCCAAATGATAATGTTAGCGTGATGTTAGAAGTAATACCATATACAATACATAAATAAATCGTAAATCCAGGCAGGCTATACCAAACTGGTAAAAATAGCAATTTCAAATCATTCGGATATACATGATGATCATAATGAAGACGTTTTAACATTTTTAATAAAAATGGATTCTTTGGCGGTTTTAAATGAAATAAAAAACGATGTGTTACATACTCGTTAATTGTATAAAAGATAATACCTGCAATAATAGCAATAGCTGCAATCCATGTAAACAATTGCATGTTCAAAAATACGATAAAAGCAATTAAAACTCCAATCATAATGACAATATCGTGCTGAAAGAAATACTCTTTTATTACCCGTTTCATCCCCATTCCCCTCTCTCTTTAGAAAGCGGCCGTAACATATTGTTATGGCCGCTTTTTTTATTTCTATTCTATTCCCATTACAAGTTTGCTTGTTCCCCCATTTGGATAGAAAATATTGCTCGAACCGAATATATTCTGTTTTGGAATGATATGTTCCACTGCAAAAACTGTCACTTCTCCTCTTTGTACTTCTCCAATAATCAATCCTAATATTTCATGATTTACAGCAAATGTCGGTTGGTTTGTTTGAAGCAATGGTTCAGCTATTTGAAGAACAGCCTCATATAATGGATTTCTGTCTATTATTTCTTTACGTATTTTTGCTGCTAATGTTATAATAATTTCCTTTTCATTTACTGTGGTTCGATACATAGAAATCTCCCCTTCAATCTTATATAAACAATTGTAAAGCTTTAAGCGCAAAATGAATAGAAAAAGTAATATTTACATCTCATAAAATAATTATACGTTCATATACTCCAAAATAAATTGTATGGGATTGAAACCTCCATTTTAAATTTGCCATGAAGTTTGCCTATCTCTTCCTATTCTTTATATTCGATATTTGAATGTAAAATTCCTTGTTTTACACTTTGAAATCTGCGATAAAAATATCCATGTCTAAAATATCCTTTTTTATCCACAAATATACAAGAAATAAAAACGCTTACTTGACTAAAATCTCCCATTACATATATATTTAAATTATCATTCAGCAGAATATTCGAGAATATAATAATTTCAATTTTATGAAGTTGTTATTATTTTAGGTAATATTCACTAAATGAGAAAGTAATTATATTTAGGGGGCATTGCAATATGCAAGGTAAAGTAAAATGGTTTAATAGCGAAAAAGGTTTCGGATTTATCGAAGTTGAAGGTGCTGACGATGTATTCGTACACTTCAGTGCAATTCAAGGTGAAGGTTACAAATCTTTAGAAGAAGGTCAAGAAGTTTCTTTCGAGATCATTGAAGGAAATCGCGGACCTCAAGCTGCTAACGTAGTAAAACTTTAATTTGATACATGACAGGAGGTTATCTACCGATAACCTCCTTTGTTATTCTTCTGCATATTTCTTTTCCGCAGAGCAAAAACTATGTGAAATGAGAAAATAAGGAGGAGAAAACAATGGGTTCACCTATAAACGATTTTGAAGAAGTAAGATTCCGCGTAGAAACTGCGCAAAAGATGGTTGGTTCTGCGACGATTACAATGGACCCTGAATCATTGCAACACGCTACAAATGCCGTTGAATCAGCTCGTCAGCAGCTCGAAACAATGAAAGAAGTATCAACCGATTTAGATGCACCGTTTTTATTGGATCAAGAAGAAAAATTAGAAAAATGCGCGCATCAGTTACAAGAAGCAAAAAATTAAAAAACATCCAGAGAAGCTTCTCTGGGTGTTTTTCTGTGTAAGTCCCTCTCATTTTCTATACACATTCATGGGATAAAAATCTTCACAAGAGATAATTGTTCAAGACAATTGTTTTCCATACTCTTGTAGCTTTTCTCCTATCGTACATTGCCGAATGCAAAAGGAGTGAGCATAATATTTACTATGTTCCTTGCGAAAGTGCTTCTGCAAAAAGCAGTCATCGCAATATGTCTCTAATAATTCGTTCACCTCAGTAATCAGTTGCTTACGATTCACTCCTTCTACACTCCTATTCCGTTATTTCTTTATGACTATCAATGCTCGTTCTTTCCAGTGCTTGCGTTGCTAATTGATGAGCTTCTTTATTTTGTTTTCTAGAAATAGGTTCACATACTAATTTTATTTTCATCTGTTTTGCTTTTTGTTCAATTTGATCTAAGTAATGAATTAAATTATCCTCGTAGCATGGCCATTCACCCGCTAGTTGTTGGAGAACAACTTGAGAATCACCACGAAGTATAACTGATTCATATTTAACCCCTAGCTCTTCCAATATGTTCATTCCGTATAATAACGCTGCATATTCCGCTTCATTATTATCATCAATTCCTTCTATGTACGCATTGCGGCGAATTCGATACAATTTTCCCTGTTTCTTATAATAAACACTTATCCCTGCGCCCGCTTCTTTTGTCTCAATGTTATATCCTCCGTCAAAATACAGCGTAAGATCTTGTGGCTCTTCCTCAACTTGTTTACTTAGTTTTTTAACTTCTTTTAATGTCCATTCTACCCCCATTTCATCCTGAAATAACAATTCCTTTGCTCTCCCTGTTTTTTCAAAATCTGCCGCGAACAGTATTACCTCTTCTAATCGAAGGAAATTTGTTTCCAAGCTAGTCTCTAGGCCATGTTTTGTTCGATATAACCAAGTAATTTTATATTTCATTATGCTCCCCCTTCCGTGCACGTTCCTACTAAATATTACGCTCTTATTTTATCCTATTTTGTCTATGCGGACAGTATTCTATTCGAAATTCATTTATCTCTATAAATACAAGTAAAAAAACTTTTTAGGCGGATGAGTGTGTATCTAACCGTGACTTATCTGTTGCAAAATTAAAATGGATTTATATCCAGCAGCAAGATAACACAAGAAAAATAAATAAGAGTTGCCACATTACAGTGAACAACCCTTTGTTGAATCTTACACGAATTTCTCAAACTGAACTCGTTTGTTAATAAAATACATAATAGGTCCTCCGATTGCCATTACAACAAACTCACCAATCGCACATGTTAACCATGTAAACAAAAATGGTAAATCAAAAGCAAGATGGAGTTCAATTGCAATGATAAACATTGTAAAGGTAAAGACCACTGTATTAAAGATCATACGCGCCCATACCCCTTTTATAAAACGCATCGAAACAATTGTACAAAGCAAGGCGATAATAGATTGCCCTACTCCAAATACAAGATCATATGCGATCATGGGTGAGAAAAAGAGGTTTGCTAAAAATACGCCTAACACAATTCCGTAAATATATTTTTTATTGAACACAATAAGATGATTAAACATTTCTGAAATACGGAATTGAATATTCGTAAAACCAAAAGGTTGAATAAGCATAGTAACAGCAATATATAGTGCCGCTAAAATACCATTACCAACAAGTGTCTTAACTTTCATTATACGATCTCCTTAGTTTTTTTACGTGGGATGGTTACGAACCACGCGAGTATTTTAATAAACAAAATTAAATTATAATTATTATTCAAATCCAAGTCAATATAGCAAAATCCTTACTTTGTTACAAAAGGATGGTCATATGCTGTCCTTTTCTTTTTAGAGGACGTATAATAAAAACATGAAAGATTTAGGAGGTTTGTTCATGGTAGCAACGATTCAAAACGAAAAAATGATTGTGTTGATTTCTGAAAAAGGTGCAGAACTGCAAAGTGTTCGCTTACAAGAAGATCGCACTGAATATATATGGCAAGGAAACGCAAAGCATTGGGGGCGACGTGCTCCTATTTTATTCCCAATCGTCGGAAGATTAGTAGACAATACATATTTAGTTGATAGTAAACCATATTCATTAACACAACATGGCTTTGCTCGTGATTTAACATTTACGATCAAAGAGCAAAGTAAATCAAAAATTACATACACAGTATCAAGTAATGAAGAAACTTTACAAAACTATCCGTTTGCATTTGAATTGCTTGTTTCTTATGAATTAAATAAAACATCTATATACGTAACATACGAAGTATTCAATCCCAACTCGGAAGAAATGTATTTTTCAATCGGAGGACATCCTGGTTTTAATTGTCCATTATTACCGAATGAATCTTTCACAGACTATTATTTATCTTTCGGTATTCCAGAGCGATTAGAAGCAAGTGTACTAGAAGGACCGTTTCTTTCCAAACAAAAACTCGTAGTAGCAGAAGAAGCAACAGAGCTTCCGCTTACATATGATTTATTTCAAAACGATGCGCTTATATTTGAAAATATGTGCAAAAAGGAAATTACCATCCGTTCTCACAATCATAATAAATTTGTCAAAGTTTCATTTGAAGGATTCCCATTTGTCGGTGTATGGACACCAGGAAACGATGCACCGTTCTTATGTATTGAACCTTGGTATGGCATCGCCGATGAATTAGAACCTGCAAAAGACTTTAAAGAGAAAAAAGGAATTCAAATGTTAAAAGCGAATGAAACATTTACATGTTGCTATAGTATTACAATCGGTTAATTGGAGGGTTTCAGTTTGATTGAAGTGTACATTGATGGTGCATCAAAAGGAAACCCTGGCCCTTCCGGCGCTGGGGTTTTTATTAAAGGGGTTCAGCCGCCTGTACAGCTCGCTGTTCCACTTGGAACTATGAGCAACCACGAAGCAGAGTATCACGCATTACTTACTGCATTAAAATATTGCACCGAACATAATTATAAAATTGTATCATTTCGAACAGATTCACAGCTTGTAGAACGAGCGATTGAAAAACAATATGTAAAAAATCCATTATATGCCCCTCTTTTAAATGAAGCACTAAAAATAATCCAGCAATTTGATCTCTTTTTTATAAAGTGGATTCCAAGCAGCCAAAATAAAGCAGCCGATGAATTAGCACGAAAAGCTATACAAAAAAATGAACGGAGGTAGTGTATTGAAAAAAGAGTGGATTGCTCCCCTCGCTTTATTGTTTGTTGCTTTCATTTGGGGAGCTACATTTGTTGTCGTTCAAAATGCCATGTCATTTGTCGGGCCATTTACTTTTAATGGTGTACGTTTTTTATTAGCCGGACTGATTTTATCCATCATTCAGCTCATTTCTATGAAAAAAACACCCATTAAAAACGTAGGCTTTAGTAGCGGTGCTGGTATGATAATAGGATTCTTTTTATTTGTTGGGTATTTACTACAAACGTTTGGTTTATTATATACAACTTCTTCTAAAGCTGGATTTTTAACAGGGCTCAGCATTGTCATGGTACCCATTTTATCGCTTATCTTTTTAAAACAAAAAGTAAATCTATTTATCGTACTCGGCATTACAGCATCTACAATTGGATTATTTTTATTAACATCTGGAGAGGCTTTTCAATTCAATATGGGAGATTTTCTTATATTAGGTTGTGCTGTAGCATTCGCTGCTCACATCCTTGTAAATGGATTCTTTTCAAAAAAGATATCTCCGTTATTATTAAGTACAACACAAATATTAGCGGTTGGACTCTTCTCTTCTATTTGTGCATTTCTGTTTGAAGATTGGGAGAAATTACTTTCGATGTCACTATGGACAAATCGCTCATTTTTATTTGCACTATTGCTAACATCACTATTTGCCACTTCCCTTGCATTTTTCATTCAAACAACAGCACAAAAATATACATCTCCTACCCGGGTTGCAATTATTTTTGCAATGGAACCCGTTTTTGCAGCAATAACAGGTGTTCTTGTTGCAAATGAGCAATTATCGCTTTCAGCTATCATTGGGTGTATTTGTATTTTCTTAGGCATGATCTTTGTAGAACTACCAAACAAACAAAAAAAAGAAGCGCGGGTTGCGTGAAGTTATGATTGTAACTTCCGCAAAAAAGCCATCGCGCTTTTTTTATCAGTAATTTCCTCTTCTTTCAATCGTTCTAGCAAAGCGATAAAATAACTACCATCAAACTGTAATTGATGCTTAATGGTCGCTTCAATTGCCGCATTCACAATTCCATCAGATGAACCTGTATAACCTTGTCCAAACATAATAAATCCTTGCGCTTCCTCTGATAATTTAAACCCTTTCGTATGTAAGAATGAAAGATAGTCTTGAACTGTTTGCATCATTTCCCCACCTAAATTCAAAAAGTCTACCTTTCCTATCATACATGTTTTCTGACACAATGAGAATGAATTTTCTTTGACGACTCCTTTAGAACCCTCTTTTTCCTCAAAAAATAAAGTGAAACTTTTTAGTTCCACTTTATTTTCCAGCTATTCTTTACTCAATTACTCGCTGCTCTATATGATATATGTCTTTTTTCAATTTTCTCTTCAATTTCTCTTATGTTTTCTTTATCATTCAATAATAATTGTTTATTTTCTATTAATAACTGTTTAAAGGATTTTCTTATTTTTTTCGCATATCAATCTTCCTCCTTAATTATTACAAGCGAAAGTTTTTCATTCCCGCTCCTCGTTTCTCTTTGAATCTTGGAGCAGGAATGCCCGTTCATACGAAATAAAAGATTTTATTTATATGAAAGATAAATAATTATCTGTATTGTGTAATCATAAAAGATTCATGTGAAATCCATTTGAAATTCAAATGAACACTACGTATATTTTCTCAATAGTTTTGTTTGTATTTCGTTCTACTAATCAAATAAAAACTTCTCAACAGCTTGTTTACTATCTTTCTAAAGAAGCTTCATAATTGTAGAAACCACCTCTTGATAAATCTTTTTAGTTTTTCAACATATAAACTGCTGTGCAGAACAAAGCATAACCTACACCCGTCTCCCTTTGTAAGCCTTGCGTGGCCTAACCGCTTCTATGCCAGACTCTCTCGTCCCTCCCTATAAAGAAAGGGGTTTATTTGTATTTATATAAATAATAACGCCCAATCAAATTCTTAATTTGATTGGGCGTTAACTATAATATAAGTTCTTTTCAAAAGTCACTTTCTATAACATATTTACAAACATTTCCGGTCTGCCCCAGTTCATTTTCTCACAAACGAAGTGTATTTTTTCCTTATCAATTGTGTGAAACGCTTCTTCTAATCGGCACGAAATTGGCACTTCGCAATGAATTTGTGCAAGTTGGAGTGATATGTGTAAATTGTCTAAGTCACTTTCAATCTTTGTACGCTGTGCTTTTGTTAGTGATGTAATGTTTTCTAAAACACCTGCAACTGTTCCATGCTCTTGGATAAGTTTGTACGCTGTCTTTTCACCAATACCTTTAACCCCCGGATAGTTGTCACTTGAATCACCCATAAATGCCTTTGCATGAACAATTTGCCACGGCTCTACACCTTTTTCTTCCAGGATTTTTTCAGGTGTGTAAAATTCATAATTTCCAATCCCTTTTCGAAGAAGCATAACTGTAGTTTTTGTATCAACTAACTGTAGTAAATCTGTATCACCTGTTAAAATGAACACTTCCGCTTCATGTTGATACATTTTTGCTAAAGTTCCTATACAGTCATCAGCTTCATATCCTTTCATACCAATAACCGGAATAGACAAATGTGTAGTCATTTCTTGCACTAGATCAAATTGTGGAATTAATTCTTCTGGCGGTGCTCCGCGATTCGCCTTATAGTTTGAAAATGCTTCTGTTCGAAACGTTGTACTCCCCATATCCCAGCACGTTACAATATGAGTCGGGTCAATTGAACTAGCCGCTGTTAATAAATGCTTCATATAACCATGAATCCCGTTTGTCGGAACGCCATCTTGTCTTTTCATAAATTGTCCGTACACACTTGTTGCATAAAAGGCACGAAATAACAATGCCATACCATCTACTAATAATACTTTTTTCATAATTCCTCTCCTAATGACAAAAATAAAAACCTCACGTCTTAACGCAAGGTTGTATAATCAAATAATGATTGTAATTATTATTATACAATGATTTGCTTTATTTAGCATCCATAAAGATTACTTACAACATTGATGTAATAGTTCCACATACGTATTATTTCCAGTGGAAACCACAACAGCTTTAGCTGTTCCGTTAACGATATGAGTACCTTGATAGCATAAATTTTCAAGACAAAGTGGATTATAATCTTTTACACGCTTTAACGGCATAAATCGTTTTTTTTCAATGTGATAACAGCTTTCATACTTTTCTACAAGCATCTCTTTTCCCGTTAAAGGAGATTCATCAACTAGTACATCTTTTGCGTAAATAATGCGAGCGTCAGCTGGTACTGTTTCACCTGCTGAAAGACAAATCACATCTCCTGGGACCAATTCTTCTATTGGAATATTCATCATTTCAGAACCTTTGTCTATCCCATTCACTTTATCATTTGCTACTCTTAAAACAGTAACTGTTTTTGGTGTTATTGCATTCGTTTGACTCGCTTTCTTTTCGAACAGATTTACTTTTTCCATCAACTTTATCATCATATGAGTCAATATCACTTTTTTATTCACATATCGTTCATTTTTCCCATATTGTACAATACGTCTTTTTGCCTCTTTAACAGAAAGGCCGTTTCTTGTTGTTTTAAAATAAGCATAAACAGATTTTACATCTCGAATCGCAACTTCCATCAGCATTTCATTATTCTTCTGTAAGATCTCCTGTACTTTTATCGTTTTTTTATGAGTTATATTATTTATAATTCCCTCTCGTTTGTTTACATATAACATCGTCCGTCTCCTCCTTCGCACATGCAGGAAGAAACTCATTGTTTCTCAATTTATCTATTTACAGATATAGAGGGAGGAACAAGTCGTTTCCTACCTACATTACACATTCTATTTTCGAAATACCTGGGTAACGGAACCGAGTCCGAAGCTGACATTGCTCCTCACCTCCTCATATGATTATTTTTAGCTATGTATAATTGATACACCCTAATAAAAAAGACCTTTACCCGATAGCGAGTAAAGGTCTGAACATACATAAATAAGCAACGTTTAATACAACTACATATCATGTAGCCTATATTAAAAACAATTGCACCTCTCCCTCGCCGAGCTTTAGCACTGTATAGCATAGGTTCTTAACCAGCTACATTAAAAAAGACCTTAATTCGATCATTCTTGTTGACCCATTGGCGTCTCTCGACATTTTTGGGCAGTAGCATCTCTCTATACAGGAGCCTCACCTAACAGAGACATATTTTATTATATAGAAAATGTTACTCCTATTTAAAATAGATGTCAACACTTTGCATTCAAACTTTTTCTTATTACAACAAGTATTTTCCAGAAAATAATTTAGGACTGGAACACTCTTATTCTAATACGAATTGTTTGAGGTTTTTAATATGTTAAACACCCAGCAATCATAATTCCGATAGAAATTGATAAAAACATAAGGAAAAGTCCGACGGCTTGGTTGTCCTCTTCGATGCTTTGATTAATGTTAAAACGCGGTGTGCACAATTCAGCTAAATAAAACACAACGATTTGTGCCAAAACTCCAATCGCTCCCCATAAAGCCATATCCATTAGTGAAACAGAATGAGCGGCAGCCGAATACAAGACGACAGCAAGACCAAGAAGTCTTCCTCCGAGTGAGTAGCTTGCTGCTCGATTCCCTTTAGCCATTAACGAAAATTCCTTCACTTTTGTTGTCACTTCCATAAGAAACAGGCCAATACATAAAAGACCTAGCGAAACCGCTAAATAAAGTAAAAAGTTCACCATTTATAATCCTCCCTTTTTAATCCCTACAGGTAAATAGTATGATTCATTCCCCGTAATTTTTTCACCGGCACGTATACCGATACTACTTGGTTTTCCAGCTATTAAAAACGATCCAAACACATACGACAGCTCCTCGTTCCCTTTTTCAGTCTCAAGAGAAATAACTGGAAGCTTTATATACTTTTGAAATACAGGAAGTTCTTTTTTATACGTTTGATATGAATTTTGAATCACAATATTCGTGTTTTTGTCACGAATTGTAACCGTGTCACCTTCTCTACCGAACGAAGGTTTTTGCACAAAAGAGCTTTTCCCTAAAAATAGATCTGGTTCTAAGTATGTAGGAAGCATATATTCCTTAATCCATTGTCGTTCCTCATTTGTATAAAAAGCACCTATCTCAGCTAATCCCCAAATTAAGGATTGAATCGATTTCGGCTGAAGTAGAAAGGATGAGACCGGATTAATAATAAAAAGCTTTTCTTTATGTACAAGTTGCAATAACTCAAGCCCTACAAAATCTCCAGTTTTAGGATCCCGGTCCTCAACTAAATCTTCAATAGGATATGTTTGACGATACAAAACATCAATTGGCACACCGTCTCTATCGACCAAAGCATCTTGAGTAATTCTGAGTTCTGACATTGACATCATTTTGTTTTTCACCTGGCATAGCTGACTCAAATACCTAGTCGTATTCCAATCTTCTATATGTTCACGATGAGCTGTGAAGACAACGTTTGGCATCTCTATTCCTTTAGCAGCTTCCATTACAGCTTTTGTGATACCAGAAGAAAGAAGACGTTCCTGATTCTCGTTTGGGTCATGATAATTTAATTCTTTGCATACTTTTCCATTCATTTGAAAACATTCCACAATAAAAGTTGGGGTATCGCTATTAAACTCAAGCATTTTGATACCACCATCTGTCACGGCAAAATCAAACCGTGAAATAACAGATTCAGGAAACAGAGATTTCATTCTAATAAAAGGTAGACTCGAAGATGGAAAACCAAGTTCAAGAAGCTGTTCATCCGGTAAAGTCCGAAGAAGACTAGCAGTCTTAAAAAATACTTTTCCCATTCGTTCTGTTGCTAATTGCAAATGCCTAATCATTTGTTCTGTTACTTCAAAAACATGAAAAAGGCTATACTCACTCCCATATAAGTTAGACCAAAAGTGAGGGAACCTTGAATAAAATTGACTTCGTTCCTTTATGTAAAACGACATGATTTAACCTCCAGATCCGCCATTTGAACCGCTTCCAATTCCCCCTTTAAAATCAGACGAAGCTTGATAGGACTTAAATTCAGGTGAATTTTTGAAAGTTGATTTATCTTGATAATAGTTACTACTGTAATAATAATGCCCATGATAACTTGAATGCTTATCATCACACCGCCACACCCCAAGTTCATCATCCCAATCCCAATCAGAACAGCTCTTATCACTTGGTTTTGGAGGGAGATCTTTTGTACAGCCAGATAAAGTACTGGCCATCAAAGAAGTAAGAACACCTGTTACTAACCATTTCGTTTTTGTCACCTTCCCACACTCCTTTATAGATTATTTTTTTATTATAATAGAATACATGATAAAATAGAAGAAAAAGGAAGGGGGATTACTATTGCGGTTAGAATATCGACTCAATGATGAAGCTAAACAATATCCTGCCTTATGGAACTATGCGGATATTTCTATCACTGAAACCGTCGCAAGGATGACTTGTGAGTATTTCGTTAAAGAAGGGGATACGTATGTCGTAACAGCGACGGCGATGGACTCTGACGGAACAGCAGTATTATATGTCGAAAAAGAAAAGTTCTTCGATGATTCCTCAGAAAAAACATATTCCCATATAGGTTTTGAGATTAGAGAACTACAAGGAATAAATTCAATTTTGATAGAAAGTAAAGATGTATGGAATCATGAAGAGATCTTAACATACCTCCATTCAGATATTTTGTACGTTCAAAAGGACGGACTATTGATGGAATTCACCTTAGACTCTAGGGAGATTGATGAAGATCGAAAGTGCTATATTTATTATGGAGAATTTACTGGCGAATACAGATAACACGAAAAGCGCTATACAACCTTTCTAAACAAAATAAAAACCTTACGTATAAAACGTAAGGTTTCTTATATCCCCACATATGCCGTTCTCTTCTAGATGTCCATAAACCCGCTCTCGCAGGTGGATGTTCTCAAAAATGCTTTCATCTTCCTTCTTAAAAAGATGGCTTGATGGCCACATTTTAATATTAAACTTCCGTATTACTATCATTGGTTTAAGACATACACAAGCTACGTACATTGTAGGCAGTTATTATTAATTATAAGTATAAATAGAACCCCGCACGTGCCGTCTCTCGTAAATGTCCAAAAACCCGCTACTCGCAGGTGGATGTTCTCACAGTTGCCTTTCATCTTCCTTCTCAAAGAAAGGCATGATGTTGGCATCTAAATATCGAACTTCCGTATTACTATCATCGGTTTTAGACATAAATAAGTTACGCACACCGCAGGATGTTTTATTTATTTGTCGTTATCTTATCACATTGTTCGCAACGTGTAAAATAATTTATTTTTTTAGTATTTCTTGTTTGTGCTCCTATTGTAATACAATTTTTTTTGACTTGCAATAGGCTACTGTTCTTCTTTTACAATTGTATTTTCAGGATAAGAAATCCAATCACTCCAGCTGCCTACATATAATTTTATATTTGTAAAACCAGCCATTTTTAATGTTAATACATTTGGACATGCCGTTACACCAGATCCGCAATAGACAATCGTTTCTTTCTCTTTATCAAGATGCATAAAACGATCTTCTTGTTCCTTTTGTGTCTTAAAAGCACCAGACTCTGTTACACCATTTTTCCAAAAATAATTTTGCGCAGTTGGAATGTGGCCAGCTGCTTTATCAACTGACTCTTCTAATCCTGCATAACGCTTTGGTTCTCGCGAGTCAATCAGTGTAATATCTGCATGTTTGCTAATTTTAGCTTGCAGCTCCTCCATTGTAACGACAGTATCATGTTGTATAGATGGAACGAAAGTCTTTGGTGCAAAGACTGCTATCTCATTCGTTACTTCAAACTTTTGTTCCTTCCACGCTGGGAAACCGCCATTTAACACATATGCTTTATTATGACCAAGATATGTTAAGAGCCACCATAAACGAGAAGCCATCGCTCCTCCTTGGCTATCATACGCTACAACTGTCGTATGTTCATCAATCCCAGCTTGTGAAAGTTTTTGTGCAAACTCTTCTATACTCGGAAGCGGATGACGTCCTCCATGCTTTGTAACTGGACTAGATAAATCTTTATTTAAATCAAAATAGAGCGCAAACGGAATATGTGCTTCATTATATTGTTCTCTTCCCCAGTTGGGATTTGCTAAGTCAAAACGACAATCGATAATTCTAACATGTTCATCTTGTAAATGTTCATGTAACCATTCGACTGTAACGATCATACTTAACGACCTTCTTTCTTCTTTAAACGACCTACGTATTCCATTACCATCTCTTCTGTTACAATTTTACGTTGCTGTGCGATACCATTTTTTGCAAGTTCATTAATTTGTTTTGTTACCATATTAATTACATCAACAGAGAAAGATTTTCCATTTGATGCGAGTGATACAGCCGCTTCAATCGCCGCTTCACGCTGTGCATCTAACTGTAGAAATGCTTTCACCACTTCATTTTGTTTACGAGAATGTGCTGTAATTGCTTCATGTACTTCCATGTCCTCTTCCTCCTAATGCAAGTCCATTGTAAGTCGAATCATATCACGACATACAATGCCATTTTCCATAATCTCTTCTTCATAATGCTTTGAAAAGTAATCAAAATCAATAGAAAAGATGCGAAATCCACATTTTTGATACAAAGTAAGCTGTGAAACACTAGAATTGCCTGTGCCAATTTCAAGCGTGTGCATATTTTGTTCTTTTGCAGTTCGAATCGCATGCTGTAACAACTGCTTTCCGTTGCCTTTTCCCTGCTCTTTTTCAGAAATAGCAATATTCATAATTTCCATTGTACTTGGGCGCGTTTCTAACAATACATACACTCCAATCACATCTTCAAGGCGCTTTGCGACATAAATGATGCCCCGATGGAGATACGATTTCAATTGTCGTTCGCTTGGATCAGCGAGTAATAGTAGCTGGAGCGGCGCTTCATTTGGTGAAACAAGTTCAATTACTAATTCTTCCATGAAAATTCTCTCTCCTCTTTGTTCTAAACCATACTTGTCTTCCATAAGTAATACAAAGGAGGTCATCATTATGGACAACAATGAAAAGAAGTGCAATATAATCTCCATTGATGAGAAGAAAAAGAAAAACGGTACGTACTCCTATCCAAAATTAATGATAGAAGGAAAACCATATGAATTCACTTCCTTCGTCTTATGCGGCGAAACGCCAGATGGAAGGCGTCTCGTCCTAACTCATATGGTTTCCTCAGATGAATTTGCCGGATTTGTAAAATCATTAGATACCGTTCTACAAAAACGTATTGAACGTATTTTTTTCTCTTAATACGTATCTTCTAGTTCACCTTCTAGCTTTATTAACTGTTTTCCTAATTCTTCTTTTCGCTGTTCGTATGCAGAAACATCAATTGTTTCCAATAACGCAAATAATAAACTTTCATAGTATTGTGTTATATCTTGCATCATAGCTGTTTTCACAAGTTGCCAATTATGAAGCCATTCTTGTTTATAATGACTAATAAATAAGCGTTGTTCTTCTGTAACGTAATCTGCTACAAACGGTTCTAACGTTTGCTTCATTTCTTCTTGCATTAATGCTTTATCATTTTTCTCAAAGAAATTTTTCTCGCTTTTGAAATGAGCTAACGCTCTTTTAAATTGCATTTCTTCTATATTTGGAAATGGGTTTTCATGAGTAAGAACGCGATAGTCATATGTTACATCTGTCTGAACTACGATTTGTTCATTTCTTGTAACACATTGCTCTCTTACTTCTTCTTGTACATGTCTCATCGTTTCATTTATCCATTTTTCAAGACGAAGTGAAGTTGCACGCATTTCTTGTAATAAGTCATGTTGCAAGAAAGCAATTAATTCCATCATACACTCTTGTAATTTATTTTTCACATTCCCTTGCGTTCGTAAAGAAGCCGGATTAATAAATTCTGTAAACACATCATTGTAACGTAAAAATAACCGTTGCTTTACATAATACAGAAGTTCTTTTACTTCATTCTCCAAAGACTTTTCCTCTGTTATAACGCTATGAGAAGAGATTATGTGAAGCAGTTCTTCGCGTTCTGCTTCATATTTTTTTCGTTGTTGTTCTTTCACTTCATTGCCTTGCATTGCGCTTTCGATCATATTTTCAAGGAGCTTATAACCATTTTGAAGTGCGCCGTATAAAGAATGAACCGACACGAGCATTAAATCTCTCATAATAAACGAAGTGAAGGCTTGTTCAAATTGTACAAGGCCAGATTGTTGTAAAATGCCATACGCTTCTTTCGAAATATCTTTTCCTTGTTTTTCTTCTAATGCAAACAAGCTAGATATTGCGAATAAACGTGGATTACGAATTCCATACTGTAATAATTGATCGCTAATATATCCTTTTACTGTTTGTAGCTCCTCTTCGGACTGTGCTAAATCAGCCGCATTAATTAAGAAAAACATTTTATCAAGTGCAAACGTATCTTTCACACGACCAAGTTGAATTAAAAATTCTCGATCTGCTCGTGAAAACACGTGATTATAATATGTTACAAATAAAATTGCATCTGCATTCTTTATATATTGGAATGCTACGTCTGTATGGCGAGCGTTAATAGAATCTGCCCCCGGCGTATCCACAAGTGCAATGCCCTGCCTTGTTAACTCACAATCGAAATAAAGCTCCATATACTCTACAAAACATGATTTTTCTTCGTTAGCTACATAATTAGCAAATTCAGCTAACGTTACATGAGATTGCTCTCCTAATCGATGCTTTACATCATCATATCCACGCTGCACAGCACGTAAAAAACTAAACGTTGTTTTTTGTCTACCACTTGGTGCTGGATATTGCAAAATATCATCAATTTGCTCAAGCGCTTCTTCCAAGGAAGTAATATCACGATAAAATAATTTATAAACAGCCTTTAAATCCTCAAAAAGTGCCTTTTCTGATTTAAACTGTACAATTACCGTGCCATGTGGCAACTCATCTGTTACTGGCAAAATTTGATTAATTGTTGCTGTTGTAGGATTAGGTGATACTGGTAATACCTTTTCTCCTAATAATGCGTTCGCAAAGGAAGATTTCCCAGCACTAAACGCTCCAAATAACGCCACTGTAAACTTTTTCGCTTCCACACGTTTCCTTTTCTCTATAATTTCTTGTTGTACATGTTTAAGAGCTGGAATTTGCTGCAAAACATCTTCTGCATCCTTAACATGTTCTATAATCCGAGCAATGTTAAGCTTTGTTTCCTTGTTTGGTTTAGACTCATTGACAGTAAGTTCATCCTCTACTTCAACTTGTGTTTGTAACTGGAATTTTTCGTTTGTTACTTTCTTTGTTTGCTGTAAAGCTTTTTCTATATCTATACTTTGTGGAACAGAAAAACGATTGTGCCATATATCTTGTAAATAGTTTTCATACTGATCATATTCTTGCATGCACTGTAATTTTATTTCCTTCGCCTTTTTTATCGCTTCATATTGCGCTATTTCTTCTTGCATATGTTGACTATCAGCTTGTACTTTGCTGTGCAGGAGCGGCAAACTTTTTTCAAATATATTTTGTGCTTCGCGGCGATAACGCTTCTTCAATTCATTTGCAACATCTTCTGTATAATGAAGCAAATAGTCTCCAGTAAATCCAGCTCCTTGTTTAATAGTCGCTTCCAGTAATGCAGGAGTAAAATCTGCATTTAAGTCATGTATTACGTTTCCAAATTCTTCTGTGAATAGCTCTTTTTTCTTAAAAAAGGAGACAACGTACTCTTTCAAATGAAAGTCAAGCTGCGTCTCTACTGCTTTCTGTAGTGCCTCATAAAACACTTCTAAACGACGCTTCTTTTCTTGCTCTGTTTTTCCTTTTGAGAACAGTAAACCAACTTTAAACTTTGTAAGCTTCGTTTCCAAATATTGATTTGCTAAATCGCGCATCTCAAACGGCATTAAATATGCATTGTCTAAAATATTTTGCAAGCCGTTAAAAAACTGTTCTTTCACTTGTGATACTGTATTTGTAATCTGCTTTTCTTTTTCCTCAAGCTGTTCTAAAATCGCGGTTACATCTTGAAGCGATAACATCGATGCTAACTCTTTTTGAAACGGCTCCAATTGTTTTTCATATTGTGAATGTAAGAATGACAAATGCTCTTGTAACAAATAAGATACTTCTCTCTCCATTCCTCTTTTCACATATACGTCTTTTTCCTTTATTATCGAAGAAAGACGTTCCTCTAGCTGCCCTAATTCGTTATGTGAATGATTCTGCATACGTAAGGATGTATAAAAGATACCATCAACTTCTATATTCCAATTAAAAAATGATTGCACTACGCTTTTTTGATATACATCAAAAGGCAGCTCATTTTCTTTATGTTTATCAATTTGATTCACAACAAGATAAACGGTTTTGTTACGCTGTTTTAACTCTTTAACAAACTGTAAATTTACTTCTGATTGCACATGATTATAATCCATCATATAGAAAATTACATCAGCAAGATGCAATGTAGATTCAGTTGCAAGTTGATGGGCATCATCAGTTGAATCAATACCTGGCGTGTCAACAAGAACAACGTCTTCTGGAAGCGGTGCATCAACGCGATAAATATGAATACCAATCACTTCATCACCATTTTTGCAAAGCTCTTTTAATTCTTCTGCTGTATACATACCGTCATACTCGTATTTCTGTCCTGATTTTAAAATAACAACAACGCGATTCTGTCCTTTTTCTATCTTTACAACATTCGCGCTTGTTGGAATCGGACTAGTTGGCAACAATTGATTTTTAAATAAATAGTTCATCATTGTAGATTTTCCAGCAGAGAAATGCCCGCAAAACGCAATCATCAGTTGGTCTTCTTTATACTTTCGTACAACTTCAAGCAACTTTTCGCTCTGTTCAATATCTCCTTTTTTCTGCCATTCTTCATAAAAACAAACGAGTTTTTCTAAACTGTTTGTTTGCATTGTTTTTGTCATCCCCTCGTGCCCCTTTATTCCATGATGTATCCATCTCTTATATTACTAAATTTTCAGCATCTTCACAGTAAAAAAATAAAAAAATCCTTTTCATTCTCCGTGGAAACGAAAAGGATTTCTATGTAGTATAGTTCATTATTTAGTTGCTCCTACTCGATGTAACACATGCTTTGTGACAACTGCATATAAAACAATTGTTCCTCCTAAAAATGCATATACCATATTTATCACACCTTACTTTTTGATAATGATTATCAATTTTAAAGATATTGTATCATTAAAGAGAATGATTATCAATATATATTTAAAAAAGAAAAGCTCCCTTTTAGAGAGCTTTCATACTGCCTGTTTTAAAGGAATTGTAGATTGTTGTGCATTTTTATTATAACTCACAGGTGAATTGTTAACAGTTGAAAATTTTGGAAATATATATCCTTTACAATTCATCCTGTATTATACTGAAAGAAATATCGGTAAGGAGATGAAATATGAACAGCATTTCACAAAATGAAAGAATTCATTCTATTGATATGATACGAGGGATTGCTATTTTGGGTATTTTCCTTGTAAATTGGCCTACGTTAGCTGGAATCGAGTCTCGAGATTTAACGACTGTTTACGAAGGATTTGATCGTTACATCCGATTATTTTATGATCTATTTGTCCAAACAAAATTTTACACTATCTTTTCTTTTTTATTTGGTCTTGGCTTTTATATTTTTATGAAGCGCGCAGAAGGAAAAACAAATCATCCAAAATTATTATTTATACGAAGACTTCTTATTTTATTTTTATTCGGATTTTTACATTATGTACTACTTTGGGACGGCGACATATTACATAATTACGCAATAAGTGGATTGGTACTGCTATTATTTTATAAAAGACAGCCAAAAACTTTATTAATTTGGTCGCTTGTTTTGTTAAGTATTTGGGAACTTTTTGTGTTGATGTTAAATTTAGTAGCACTAAATATGACACCTGGAGCACTTGACGCTTTATCTGCACCTGTCGTTCCATTGTTAGATTGGAACTTACAAGTTCAAGATCGCTTTACTACTTTTTACTCAGAAGAAATTAGCGGTTCTCTAATCATGCTACCAGAAACAGTTGGTCTCTTTTTACTCGGTCTATATGCCGGAAAGAAAGAAATGTTTCGCCGCGTAAACGAGATTGATACAAAACTTAAGAAATGGCAAATCATTACCTTCCTTGCTACTTTACCAACATGGGGGATTATTATTACCTACTTTACTATGAACGAACTATACGTACCATTTTCAATGATTTCCTTTATTACACTAAGTGGAAAGACACTATTCATTTTTTATATTTTTACACTTATGCGTCTCTTGCAGCATGCGAAATGGCAAAAGGTATTCCGTCCTTTCCAATATGTTGGCCGCATGGCATTAACGAACTATATCTCGCAAACGATCGTCACGTTATTCGTATTTGGATTACTATTTAAAATGAATATCACGTTCCCACTATGGGGCGGTATACTTTTTTGCATTAGCTTCTATATCATTCAAATCTTTATTAGCCGCTGGTGGCTCTCTCGTTATCAATATGGACCGCTTGAATATATTTGGCGTCTTGGTACATATGGAAAAAGCATGCCACTAAAAAAACAAAGCAGTGTCTCATCTTGAGACATTGCTTTCTCTTACGCTTCAGAAACAGTACTTTGTATTGAAATCTGTTCTTCTTTTACTTTCGGTTGTCTTTGCGGAATCATATGAAACACAATATTTAAAAGCACGGCTGATGCACTTCCTAATACAATTCCGTTATCTGTTAAAATACGGACGCTTTCTGGAAGCTGTGAGAATAATGTCGGCACAACTGTTACACCAAGCCCCATTCCAACAGAACACGCCACAATTAATAAGTTTTCCTGCTTCGCAAAATTAACACTGCTTAACATTTTAATGCCATATGCCATAACCATTCCGAACATTGCGAGCATCGCACCGCCAAGTACTGGTTTTGGAATAATTGTTGTTACTGCTGCAATCTTTGGAATAAATCCAAGGACAATTAGCATACCGCCGCATGTGTAAATCACAACGCGATTTCGCACACCTGTTAGTTGGACAAGACCGACATTTTGTGAATATGTCGTATACGGAAAAGCGTTAAAAATACCACCTAACACCATTGCGATTCCTTCTGCGCGGTATCCCTTTGCTAATTCTTTTTCACCAATTTCTTTGTTACAAATATCAGAAAGGGCAAAATATACACCTGTAGCTTCAACAATTCCTACGCAAGCAACTAGAATCATTGTAATGACCGGCGTTAATTCGAATGTCGGTGTGCCGAAGTAAAATGGCTGCACACCATGAAACCAATCTGCTTGTGCTACAGCGTGTAAGCTTACTTTCCCCATTAACGCTGCAATTGTTGTACCAAATAATAATCCTAATAAGATCGAAATAGAACGAATGAAACCGTCAAAAAAACGGTACATGATGATAATAAATAATAATACTCCGAATGCTAATGCTAGATTGGATACACTACCGAAGTCTTTACTTCCTACACCGCCAGCCATATCGTTAATCGCAACTGGAACTAATGTAACTCCAATAACTGTTACAACTGAACCTGTAACAACTGGCGGAAACAGTTTGACAAGTTTTCCAAACACACGAGCAAATATCACAACGAAAAGTCCTGCTGCAATAATAGAGCCGTACACTGCAGATACCCCGTACTGCTTTCCAATTGCAATCATTGGTCCAACTGCCGTGAAAGTGCAGCCTAACACAACTGGGAGTCCAATGCCGAAGAAACGATTCGTTAACGCTTGTAAAATCGTCGCAATGCCGCACATTAATAAATCAATTGATACTAAATACGTAAGCTCACGCTGATTTAATCCAAGTCCGCCGCCAACAATAAGCGGAACGATTACTGCCCCGGCATACATCGCCAGCATATGTTGAATACCAAGAGACGCAATTTTAAAAGGATGTTGTTTCATCATTCTACCTCCGCTACTGCGCGCTCCACAAAACGAACTGTCCCGTTATCAAGCGATGCGATTTCCGCAAGCGATTCTACACGAACACCGCTCTCACGCAATTTACTTCCTCCATCTTGAAATGCTTTTTCAATTACAATTCCGATACCTGCTACTGTTGCTCCAGCTTGCTCTACTAAATTCATTAAACCAAGTGCTGCCTGACCATTGGCTAAAAAGTCATCAATAATAAGAACACAATCGTCTTCGTGTATATATTGTTTCGATATAGAGATTTCGTTCGTTTCTTGCTTTGTATAGGAATATACTTTTGCAGTATACATATTATCTTGCAATGTTAACGATTTACGCTTTCTTGCAAAAACAACTGTTACACCAAATTGCAATGCAGCCATCACAGCTGGAGCAATTCCTGAAGACTCAATCGTCACTATTTTTGTAATCTTATCGTCTTTAAAACGCTTTGCAAACTCTTTTCCCATTTCTTGCATAAGCACTGGATCGATTTGATGATTTAAAAATGCATCTACTTTTAACACATCACCTGATAATACTTTTCCTTCACTCATAATTTTTTCTTGTAATAATTTCATAGTTTGTTCCTCCTCTTATGCAATAAAAAACTCCAAAAGCGGCCTTCACCCAATACAAGTGAGGGACGTGCTTTTGGAGCTTGCAAAAAAAGAATGCAACTATAGCAATATATTCGTCCTCACTCATAGTCGAAGCATTTACGGTACCTCGGTAGAAACTTGCAGGCCATATCCCTGCGATTATATGAGTGTTGCTAACTTATTTATTTTATAGAAGGATTATAACGTACTTTTTTCACTTTGAAAAGTATCCTCTTAAAAAAACACGTACAAAAAATCATTTCCCAACCAATTTCGTTCGACTTTTATAGTCTTTTTCATTCTATAATCATAATCCACAAATTTCAAAATCAATGTCCTTAGTCATATCGCAAATTCAATATGAACTTCACATTTTTTTCACATTTCTTCATTACAAAATCAGTAATAAATCACGATTTATCAACTTTTCATCATGAACATAGTTTTAATTATATCAATGAACATTTTTTGAAAGCAGCGCTAACAATATAGAAATTATCAGAATTTTTTGTATCATAAAAATGTAAGATTCACTTTCTCAGGGAGGGAGAAACATGGGAGAACGTAAATTACAACAATTGATGAAGAGAAAACAAAAAGAGAGCTCACTCAAAGGTACATTAATTTTTGTTTTTTTCCTCGGCTTCTTTTTAATCTTCACATGGTTTAGTGTATATCAAATTTTTTTAAATCGATTGTAGCGTTACTCAGAAACAAGGGGGAAATGAGATATGCACTTGCATAAATACGAAAAAATTTGGCTCATTTTCGGTATCGGTTCATTATTTGTATTTTTAGCTGTAATTGGAGTCAGTGCGTTTTATATGGGAAACCAGCCGCCTAGCTGCTTAACGACAATCGATCCAGAAAAAGTAAATGCGACTGCTCCTTTTGATCATCCTGGTGTAAAACAAGTCGGTAAAGATCATTATCAAGTAACAATTGTTTCACAAGCTTTTTCCTTTACACCGAATGTCATTAAAGTGCCAAAAGGCGCCAAAGTTGACTTTGTTGTCGCAACGAAAGATGTTGTACACGGCTTTGAAATTGCAGGAACAAATGTGAATATGATGATTGAACCTGGCTATGTGAGCACAGCTTCTCAAGTGTTTCAAAAAGCTGGTGAGTATTTAATTGTGTGTAATGAATATTGCGGAACAGGCCATCATATGATGAGCGCGAAAGTAGAGGTGACTGACAAATGATCGCACTGCAAGATAAAATAAGTAAACGAGATGCAAAATTAGCAATGGCTCATATTCATGTTGCATTTATCGCTCTATTTTTAGGTGGATTATGTGGACTATTACAAGTACTTGTCCGTTCTGGAAAGTTTAACCTTCCAGCTGGAATCGGTTATTATCAAGTGTTAACAACACACGGCGTATTACTAGGACTCGTATTAACAACATTTTTTATTATCGGCTTTTTATTTGCTTGTATGAGCAAAACAACAGGCACTCTTTCAAAAGGAGTGCGCAGGACCGGTTGGATTGGTTTTTGGCTTATGACAATTGGAACCGCCATTACTGCTATTTTCATACTATTAAATAAGGCTACCGTGCTCTATACATTTTATGCTCCGTTAAAGGCTCATCCTGCTTTTTACATCGGTCTTACCCTCGTTATTGTCGGCAGTTGGTTTAGCGGTTTTGCAATGTTTGCTCACTATCACACATGGAAAAAACACAATAAAGGAAAAGTTGGTCCCTTACTGAGCTTCATGGCTGTTATTACAATGCTACTTTGGCTCGTTGCAACTCTTGGCGTTGCTGCCACAGCACTCGTACAATTCATTCCTTGGAGCTTAGGCATCGTTGATAAAATTGATGTTCTTGTTAGTAGAACATTATTTTGGTACTTCGGCCATCCACTCGTCTATTTTTGGCTTCTTCCTGCTTACATGGCATGGTATGTCATGATCCCAAAAATTATTGGTGGAAAAATCTTTAGTGATTCTCTCGCTCGTTTATCATTTATTTTATTCTTATTATTTTCCGTTCCAGTTGGATTTCATCACCAGTTAACAGAACCTGGAATTGACCCAGGATGGAAATACTTACAAGTTGTTTTAACATTTATGGTTATTATCCCTTCATTAATGACTGCATTCTCTCTATTTGCATCATTTGAACAATATGGACGTTCAAGAGGAGCAACTAGCCTATTCGGCTGGCTTCGTATGCTTCCATGGTCTGACGCTAGATTTTTTGCACCGTTCGTTGGAATGCTTATGTTTATTCCAGCAGGAGCAGGCGGGCTAGTGAATGCAAGTCATCAATTAAACCAAGTGGTTCACAATACAATTTGGATAACAGGACATTTTCATTTAACGTTGGCTACATCTGTCGTACTAACATTCTTCGGCATTGGCTATTGGCTGATTCCCCATTTAACAGGACGTGTTATGACAAAAGAAATGAATCGCCTTGCGATGATTCAAACTTGCGTATGGACACTTGGAATGCTATTTATGTCCGCTGGGATGCACTTTGCTGGATTATTAGGAGCTCCGCGTCGCTCTTCTTTTTCCACATACGGCAATGCACCGCAAGCAGTTGAATGGATACCATATCAAATTGCCCAAGCAGTTGGCGGCACGATTTTATTTGTCGGTATTATTTTAGCTATCATTATTTTCTTAGACCTTGCTTTCTTCGCTCCAAAAGGCCATACTGAATTTCCGGTTGCAGAAGTATCTGATGCATCTGATCAACCACCAATTGTCTTCGAGAATTGGAAACTATGGCTCGGCATTACAGCACTGCTTATTTTATTCGCATACACAATTCCGTTTATAGATATGATTCAAAATGCCCCGCCTGGTTCGAAAGGGTTTAAATTGTGGTAAGTAAAAAGCAGAGGGGTACCCCTCTGCTTCATTTCAAGCGTAACAATTTCATCCATGTACCTGCAGACTTAAATCGAATTCATCTTATGTTAAAAAATTTGCTTTTACCTAGAAAAAATGTACCTGATTATGAATTAACTCCACTACAAATGATAAGTCATTCGTTTTTTTATTTCTCACCAATCATTCACTTCACACATTTAACCTGCAATATCAGCCGAATTGAGAATCCCATTAATATTTCCATCTACAATGATACAATGCCCTAAAAACATATCCCCATCAAAGAAGAACATCTCAAAATCACCTTCCGGATAAACACTTATGCTGTCTAGTTTCATTAAATCCATAAACATTTCTTTTGTAATCTCATTGATCTCTTTCTCATCATAATCCTGTAGCCAATCATTTGCTAATTCCACTAGTTCTTCTGAAGCATACATTTTAATTTTCTTGTTCCATTCATCCTGCCCCTTAAAAAGTACATATGCTGTTTCTAGCGCTGACTTCATATTATTCTGGTCTTCATTCCAATCAAAATCCAAATTACACTCTTCACCAACCCAAGAAATTCTCTTTTCAAAAACTTTAACTCTTTTATTTAGTAAAAATCCGCCGAACATCTCATCATTATAGTAAACCGGCTTCATCGAATCTTGTAATATTATCTCCAACTCATCATCTCTATATAATGTTTCTAGAACCTTGACAAGCATCATCGAATTTTCTGCTCTACGCACCTGTAATCTCACAACTGCATTCTCTTTTAAAACTTCTCTTGATTGTTTCAATTCTTCATCATCAACTAACCATTCAAGTCGTAGCTCTTCTTTTATAACAGTTTCATTGTTATATAAATCTTTCCATGCGATCAAATTAATTGACGCAGTCCATAAAATGTCGCTACCTGCTTTTCCCGCACCAATTCCCGATGCCCCTGTGACAGCTGCCACCTCAATAACATTTTCTGTGAATTTTTTCTCAAATCTACTTTTTTCACTGGATTTACTCAATTTATCACACAATCCCTTCATCACACTCAAGCACAAATCGTATTGAAAGTACTTTACGAGTTTTCCTGTTTTACTTTAATTGTACATTTAGAAGCATATTCGATATATGTAAACTGGTTCCCTGTACGTTAAAGGATCCGTTATTTATTTTACTATCTTTTTATTTTTTAACTTGATGAACATGAGGTCGAATAAATCATTCTCAGAAACTCAAAGCAACTACCATTTGTCTCTTGAACAAATGTACCAACCGCTTCAAATCCCGCCTTTTTATATACTTTAATCGCTCTTTCATTAAATGTCGCAACTGATAGCGTTATATATTTAGGTTGATATTTCTCTTTACTAAAGGCTAACCCAGCCTTTACAAATTTTAATCCAAGACCAGTCCCTGTTCTATCAGGTCTCATTCCTAACCCAATTTCAACTGTTTGATTATCTATTTTATGAAAACTAAAAAAACCAACCAGCATATCATTTTCCTGAACTATAAATGTAGTGTCTTCTCTCATTTCATAGTTTAAAAACTCTTCTAAATCTTCCATGTCTGCTTCCATATCGTAAAAAGAATATTCCTCTTCATAATGCCAATTATATGCGATTTCCCTTGCCTCCTCTTGTGTCATTACTCTAAAGGTATAATCCACCGCTTATCCCCCCTAGTTCACAAAAAGGAGCTGCTTCGTTGCAGCTCCTTTTCCTTTTTATCCGGTTATTCGTGGGTAGTAATACTCCCACCTCAAAATTTGGTAAAGCATTATCCAACTCTAGCGGCTAGAATCTCCGGTCGTTTCGCCCGCTCGGACGAGGCAAAAAGCACCTCTCTATCGGGTGCGTGGGCGCCCTGCGATTCTGAGCAAGCCGCTTCCGTTTTTCTTAAGAATTTAGCTGGGAAATAAACTGCCGTAAAAGCCCGACTGGTGAGGGCTGATAATCAGTGGGAGATGAAGCCCCCACTGATTAAAGTTTCACTTTATAATTCATAAATCTCTTTATACTTCGCCTCTAAATAATCCGCTAAATAGTTCGCATTCAATCCTTCACCCGTTACATCTTGTAAAATTTCTAAAGGCTTCTTCATCTTTCCATATTGGTGAATGTTTTTAGTTAACCATTCACGAATTGGCGTCACGTTTCCTTCCTCTAGTAATACATCAAAGTTCGGAATCTCTTCTAACATCTTATGTTTAAATTGCGCTGCATACATATAGCCAAGTGCATAAGATGGGAAGTAACCAAACGATCCATCTGACCAATGCACATCTTGCAGTACACCCTGTGCATCCGTTTCTGGACGTATACCTAAATAACTTTCCATTTTATCATTCCATGCTGCTGGTAAGTCTTTCACCTGTAATGTGCCATCAAACAATTCTTTCTCCAGTTCATAACGAACCATAACATGAAGGGGATATGTAAGTTCATCTGCCTCAATACGTATAAAGGAAGGCTTTGATTCATTAATCGCATCATAGAATTCATTTACAGATACGTTTTCAAATTGTCCATCACTAAATTGTTTCAATACATCATAATTCTTCTTCCAAAATGATTTATTACGTCCAATAAAGTTTTCAAAGAATAGTGATTGTGATTCGTGAATTCCCATTGATGTACCACTGCAAAGCGGTGTACCTTCTAATTCTTCTGAAATATTTTGTTCATATACAGCATGTCCACACTCATGAATCGTTCCGAAAACTGCCATGCGGAAGTCATTCTCATCATAACGAGTCGTAATGCGAACATCTCCTCTATTTAATGTAATTTCAAAAGGATGTATCGTTTCATCTAGGCGACCGGCCTCGAAATTATAATTTAACTGTTTTAGTAACCCTAAAGTGAAATTCTTTTGTTGTTCTTTTGAAAAATATTCAAATAAAGCATTTGTTTTTAATTCTTTATCGGACTTGGAAATTTCTTTTACAAGCGGAACAATACGCTCACGTAGTTGTCCAAATACATGATCTAACACTTCTACCGTAATACCTGGCTCATACATATCTAAAAGCGTATTATATTTATAAGTTTCATAACCCCAATATGTAATAAATTTCTTCTTATATTCAACAATTTTTTCTAAGTATGGTCGAAACATTTCAAAATCAGATTTTTCACGAGCTTCTACCCAAATGCTTTCCGATTTTGCTTGTAATTTGACAAATTCTTCATACTCGGCCTGTGGAATTTCTTTATTCCGATCATACTCTTTGCGGCACTCTTCTACAATTTTCTTCGTTGTTTTAGAAATTTTATTATCTGCAATTAGCTGTTCTAATTCTTTTAAATATCTTTCCATCTCATCAGAAGTCGATAATGAAAACACCTCTGATGAAAGCATTCCTATTACTTCCGAACGTTGATCGACACCTTTCTTTGGTGCCCCCGTTCGTAAATCCCAAAATATTAGGCTTAATGCTTCCCCATAATTTTCTATCTTTTTCACATATGCTAAAAATTCTTTCTCTACTTCATATGTAGCAATCGTCATACTATAAAAACCTCCTTTTTCTACCTCACCCTTATTTCGACATAAACAAATAAATTCCTTTTCTAATAGAAAAAAAGCTTAGCAACCGCCAAGCTTTTTCTGATTAAAAAGAGAAAGATGTCATTCTATAGTACTGTACCTTCTACTGGAAGCACTTGTTTCACAGCTTTTACTACTTTTTCATTTTCATCTTCTGATAGGAATAACGAAATATATCCTTCATCTTCACTCGTACGAATTAAACGACCGATTCCTTGACGAAGACGTAAAATCATATACGGTACATCAACATCCCAGAATGGATCATTTACGTGCTTACGCTTCGCTTCAAATACAGGATCATTTGGAGGGAATGGAAGCGACCAAATAATGACATGAGATAAGGATGATCCTGGAATATCTAAACCTTCCCATAAATGAACCGCACAAAGTACAGTCTCTTCTTCATTTTGGAAACGAGAAACAAGCTGACTAATTTCTTGGTCTCCTTCATATAAGAAGGGAACAGACATTTGCTCTTTATTCACATATTCTTTGAATGCCGCAAGCTCTTGCGTTGTACGGAATAATACAAGCGTACGTCCATTTGTTTTTTGAATGTTCTCAAGTGTATACTGACATTTTCGTTCCCATTCATTTTCCTTCGTATATGATGGTAAGTACACTTTCATTTGTTCTTCATAATCAAACGGTGAAGCAACAGAGAATGATAAATAATCTTTTACCCCTAAGCTATTTGCAGTAAAAGCAAATGAATTATTTTCTGATAATGTTGCAGATGAGAAGATGTACGGGATTTTTTTAGAGAATACTTTTTCTTGCAGCACTTCTTCTACAGCACGCGGCATAATTACAAGCGTAAAAGAACCATCGTTTTCTTCTCCCCACGTAATTACATTTTTCTCATGCATAAACAAACGTAATGAATGCTCTAATACATCTAAATGCTCATCAACAATATTTAAATCATATGTGTTCACTGTGTACATTTCACTTTCAAAAACTAGCGCATCGCCGACTTCAGAGATTTTTGCATATAGGCGTTTTGCTTCTTTCGTTACTTTTTCTGTTAATTGAATTTCTAAACGATCAGAACCAGCAATTTCCTTCTTACTTTCTTTAAGCGCCTCAAAAAACTGCTCTGTTTGCCAAATTGTTTCTTCCACTAAATAAGCAAACTCTTCACGAATATCATTTTGCAGTAGTCTTGTTAAAAGTTGTTCCATCATTGCTTGTTTTAAACGATACGTAAGTGCTTTTTGTGCTGCATACTCTACAAGATGACCTTCATCAAAGACAACGCAGCTACTTTCTGGTAACAACGGCATTTGTCCTTCACGTTTACGCGCATCATATGTCCAAATATGGTCCATATAGAAATCTTGCGAACAGATAATTAAATCTGCAGCTTTACGATAATGTTCACGAGATAATGTTTGTCCGCAGCGATGGCGAGACTCACATGTAAAACAATCTTGGAAATAATCCCACGATACTTTAGACCATTCTTCATCATTTAATAACGGAAACTCTTTGCGATCACCGTAATGAGTAAAGTTTTGCATCGTTCCATGATCAAATACGAATTGCGGCAATTCATAATATAAATCTTCAATTACTTCTGGAGCTCGTCCACTCATTACATCTTCAAGTTTACGTAAGCATAGATAATTTTCCATTGATTTAGCTAGACGCACATCAACTGATAGTCCTAATGCTTCTGATAATTTCGCAATGTCGCCTTCTTCTTTTACTAGCTGTTCAATTAATGTTTCGTCTGCACAAGCAATAACAGCTGGCTTTCCTGTATAGCGCGCATAACAAATTGCATACAAAAGGTATACAATCGTTTTTCCTGTTCCAACACCTGCTTCCGCAAACATTACTTGTTTCTCTTGAAATGCTCGTTCTAATTGAAACGCCATAAAAATTTGCTCATCGCGCTCTTCAAATCCCTTTTCTGGTAAAACGTCGTAAAAAACGTCTCCAATCCATTCATTTAACTTGTCGAAAAAATTATCTTGTTTCCCCACTTCAAATGGCAACTTTTGCTTCGTAAACATGCTATTCCTCCAACTACTCAATTTCTATATAAAAAGACAGAGCAACTCCTCATAAAAAGAGCAGTTGCTGTTTTCTTGTTGTTTGCATAACAATTGAGCGAAAAAAGTTTTCCTGAATGCAGGAAAACTTTTCTACTCTATCAATGATTTTAAATATCGCTTATCAATTAAAGTTTCATGTGATAAAGCTGCTAAATACTCTTCACGTGCTCTTGCTAACTCATAATTGGCTACGCCGTGAAGGTTTACTTCTTTTTCTAATTCATCATAAGTTCGATGAATAGCCTTTTGAATAATGGAAAATTGCAAACCATCCATTAGCGCCTCCTCCTTTAGATTATCGCATAATAGCAAGTATATGCGTTCTAAAGAAGTTTTATACTAATCGCGCGGCGGGCGTTTACCGAAATACTGATAGTAATCAGTGCGAATAAATCCATTAAATAACTTTCGTTTCTTCGATGCATCTTTGCCATACCATTTCTCAAATTCAGGATGGCTTGTTAATACGTATAAAGACCAAGTATCTAACGGACGGAAGGCCTGTCCCATCTCCGCATACATTTTTTCAACAAGAGGCTTTTCACTTAAACGTTCTCCGTATGGTGGATTCGTCACAACATAACCATATTCCTCTTTTGTTGTAAAATCTTTTACTTGCATTTGCTTAAATGTAATAAGATCACCAAGTCCTACTTCATCAGCATTATCTTGTGCAACCTGTACCATACGATGATCAATATCTGATCCGATAATTTGAAGCGGTTGATCGTAGTTTGCTAAGTCCTCTACTTCTTCACGAGCGATGCTCCAATTGTCTTTACCAACCCAGCCCCAACCATCAGAAGCAAAGTCACGGTTAAATCCTGGAGCAATATTTTGACCAATTAACGCCGCTTCAAGTGGAATTGTTCCAGAACCGCAAAATGGATCTACAAACGGACGATCTGGTTTCCAGTTTGTGAGCATAATTAACGAAGCTGCTAATGTTTCTTTTAACGGAGCATCCCCTTGTCCAACACGATATCCACGCTTATGAAGCCCAACACCACTAGCATCAATTGTCAGCGTTGCTACATCTTTTAATAACGCTATTTCAATACGAAATAACGGGCCACTCTCTTCAAACCATGTTGTACGTCTATATGTACTTTTCAATTTTTCCACGACTGCTTTTTTTACGATACTTTGACAGTCTGGTACACTAAACAATGTAGATTTAATCGATTTACCGATAACAGGGAATTCACCGTTTTCAGGAATATAATCCCCCCAATTTAGTGCCTTTGTTTTTTCAAATAATTCATCAAATGTTGTAGCCTTAAATTCACCAACTTTAATTTTCACACGATCCGCTGTGCGGAGCCATAAATTACTGCGACAAATAGCTTTTTCGTCCGCTTCAAACGTTACTTTCCCATTATCTACATGGCATTCATAACCGAGATTGCGAACTTCTCTTGCAACAAGCGCTTCAATTCCCATTGCAGCAGTTGCAATTAAAGTAACTTTTCCCATCTTCATTCTCCTCATTATGTATAATCTAACACGGATCAGCAATACATTCTTCCTTGCTGATTCGTTAAACTCTTGACATATTCATTTCATTCGATTTTATTAAGTTTACAAAACTTTCTTTACCATTTTAACTCACATTCCAAAAATTCATACAAATAAAAAGCCCTCCTCTTACAAAGGAGAGCTGAACAAATTCATGATTGGTTCATAACGTTCTGTAAGCCATGTTCTGTACCTTTGTACTGCAAACGGCCCACGCCTCGTACTCCGGTGGCAATCATCTATCTACAGAGCAATTGCATCTGTCCTTTCCCATCGTTCATTTCCTTAGGAAAAGTTCCCCTACCAATATTTGGGTTTCTCGCTCGTGGGGTTTACCTCGTTCCACTCCCATCATTTCTTCCGGGACTTCGTCACTGTGGCACTTTAAAGGTAGTCAAACCATATCCAGATGGACTTAGGTTTTTTCCCTGCCGTTAATCCAGCTTTACGCCGAATTACCCTAGCTTATGACTTCGCTAGGCACGAACACTACGACCATCTCAGGTCGTGCGAGCATGGACTTTCCTCTACAACTAAGCGTTGCAGCGATTACCCAAACGTTATGACATGAATTAGTATAGTGGAAACATAAATATTTTGCAACGTTTTTTATCCGGAAAATACTACAAACTTATTTATTCTCCTCCATTACTCGTATAGTCTACTTCCAAATACAGCTTTCTCCAAATTCGAAAGACGTTTTAAAATGTCTGTATTCGTATTGTTATATACTGGTTGTGGAGTAGAAATTGGCGATGGTGTTGGTTGTACTTGTACACTCACCACTTTTTGTTTTTGTTCTTCCAATTCTTGTTTTAAACGTGCATTCTGCTGCTTTAATTGCTCAACTTCCTTATGAAATGCCTCATAGTCCTTAATAATTAAGTCTAAAAACTTATCAACTTCTTCTTGTTGATATCCTCGCATTCCCGTTTTAAACTCTTTTTCTAAAATATCTTTTGCTGTTAACTTAATTTTATCAGAAATCATTCATTCCACCTCAAGTCTTTACCAAAACTTTCATTACTTAAATTTTTTCAGAAACAGCCCATTTTGTCAATCATATATCTTTATTCCACTGCTCTTCTTCTATTATATCTTGTAAATCAGAAAAAAGTATGAAATAACATGGATAATTTTGAGTTTCTGCTTTTTTCCTCCCTATTTCCACCATATATTTAGGACTTCCTGGCTTTTCTTCATCATACATAGCAAGTAGGGCATCACTTTTTTCAATAAAAAATTGATTCTTTAAACGAAATTGCTCTGGGCTTTCATATTTTCGCTTTGTTATACTATCTACATGATCCGCTTGCGAAAAAATGAATTCATAATACTCCCTATTGTTTTCTTTCCAATTTTCTTCCTGCTCTAAAAAGGGGGTAAATATAGCTAATTTTAAGTCTGGATATTCCAATTGTAAATCAAATACTACTTCAGCTGTCCATAATTCCACGCCTAATTGACCACTAATCATTACCCATTCTAACCCTTCTTCTAACAAAGAAAGTAAACTTTTGCGCACCGCTTTTTTTATGTACTCTACACCAGGATGTTCATTTGAAAAAAGCCCCAGTTCAAATGGTTTATATCCTGTAACAGCTACAACTTTCAATATAAAACGCCCCTTTTCTTCTCAAAAAAAAGAACTAGCAATTTGCTAGTTCTAGCATAGCACTTACTTTTTAAACATGCCACCTACATTTGGTCCCATAGCTGCTGGTGATACAGCTTGCGGACTCACATTCGGTCCAAATGGCGATACTTGACCGCATGGGGCACATCCGCCAAATCCACCAACTCCAGGGCCGAATCCGCCAACTCCTCCAACTCCAGGGCCAGGTCCGCCAAACCCTCCAACTCCAGGGCCAGGTCCGCCAAATCCACCAACTCCAGGGCCAGGTCCGCCAAACCCTCCAACTCCAGGGCCGAATCCGCCAACTCCTCCAACTACAGTTGGAGGTGCAGGTTGTATAACATTCACGCTAGAGTTTGTTTGTGGGAAATAATGCTGCGCCTGTACTACTTGGTGGTGAACGTGTTTCATGTGCGTTGGATGAATATGAGGTACAACCGTTTTTGAAAATGTGTGTGTTTCACAACATTTTGTCGGATGCACAATTGGAGGTGTTGTTGTAACTGGGCTCAGTCCTCCAAAACAAGGATTACAATGATACATAGTCTTTCTCTCCTCTCACAGTTTGAAATAACCTTACATTTTACAATATGTGAAAAGAGTAAAAGCCGTTTGTTACAAATACCTATTTCTATATTGGAAATTAGTCTATAAAAATTGTTTAAAGTTTGTGAAAATAAAAACAGTCAATGTAATCATGATAAAAAACAAAAGTAAAATAACTTTCTTCACATTCGCCCTCTCCATATACTTTATTTTTAATGCTACTGTCATTGTAAAATGGATAGGAGGTCCGAACAACTATTTTTCATGCCATTTTATATGCAAAATTTGGGTATTCATAAGTCTTCATACAAATATTTCAAGACATTCGCCTTTAACCTTTTACACTTATCTTCCTATATAAAGACTCCAAAAACTCCCCGTAAGAACCCGATTAGTTCAACTAACCTTTCATGGGAAATCCGTCCATGGAAGGAAGTTTCACTTTATAAAAAAGCCCCCTACTTGTTTAACGATACCGGTAATTTGGTTCATTGCATTCATCATTTGACCTGCAGTACCCATCATTTTATTAATATCATAATTTCCGTCAGTTGTTTTAAACTGCGACATAAAACTAGAAAATTGACTTGGCTGTTGTTTTGTGTAGTTTTGTTTATTCATCATTGGATATGGTGTATGTGGATAAAAAGAAGATTGAATAGGTTGTTTCGGTGGATAAAACATGGGTTGATTTATATTGGGTTGATTCATATGCGGAAGTTGAAAAGGCTGAAAATAATTATTGTAATTCATATTGTAAGGCATAAAAGGGTACATATTATAGCGTAAGTATGGGTCTTGTTCATTCTGATATATGTTAGAACGTAAGTATGGGTCTTGCGCATTCTGATACATATTAGAGCGTTGAAACATGCATTCTCCCTCCTCTCACGATTTTCTATATAGTTAGAATATGAAAGCAAAAAGAAAATGTGTAATTGTCCTATAAATTGCAAATTTTGATGGAAAATGATTTATCTACTGATGAGGAAATTTCACTATTCAGACACATGCCAGCAGTTATCTTCTACATTCTATTTTCTTTCACTAAAAACTTGAAATAAAGTACACACTGCCAAAAATGGCGAGATAACGTAATACAAGCCTTAATTTTTAAGAAGTTTAAATTTTCGAAAAATAAAAAAGTAAGCGTTTATATGCTACCATTAAATAGAAAAGATTCTTATGGGGAGGAATCAACATGGTGTTAGGGGACTTAAAACAAGAATTTGTTGTAAAAAAGGGGTATGAACCTGAAGATTTAAATGAGTTACTTGATTTCGCAAGACATTATTACCTACAAGGTAAAATTTGTTTATCAGAGTATAGAAGTGTAATACGTGAATTAGAAACAATAGGGGCTACAAAACCAACTTACGAAACAGAAAAAGATATTATAACAGAAGCATAAAAATAAGAGGGGATTTCCCCTCTTCAGAGTGTTGGGAAACCCTTCAGGGTTTCCGACACTCTGGGAATTATTGATTTGTTAATGAACAAAAGAACTAGAAAATGATAAAAATAAGAAAAATAGCCCTTCACCTGACCGCTTTTGGTCAGGTGAAGGGCTATTTTTTTCATGTTTTGACAAGCTGCGGTAAGATATGCTTGCATTTGGACAGACTTCAGCCCTCGAAACCGAGTATATCGATAGCCATGTAGTTCCTTGGCATCCGCAAAACTCCGTTCAATAGTAGAACACCGTACTTTATATAGTTTTT
>NZ_JAQOTJ010000007.1 GCF_028401955.1 Bacillus sp. BP-3 | reverse complement strand
CTTCTCAGAATGACAGTTCACTGTTGAACTGTAAGTTCGACAGCGCCTAAGCTTTTCACTTAGGAACGTGTCGCACCTCCTTTTGGATCTAAAAGAAAAATAATCATATTATCACTAATTTCATCCTGTATTACACCTGACCGCACACTTACGATTCCTTTCACACTCGTAACAATTCCTGTCTCTTCTAACACTTCACGTTGCACGGCTTGATCAATCGTTTCGCCTTCATTGACAAAACCAGCAGGCAATGACCATTTTCCTTTTAATCCGCCATATTTTTTTTTAACGACAAGCCACCTTCCATCTGACGTTACGACAAGACCACTTACCGCTAACCACACCTTTCCACGTTTACTCATTACTAGAAACCCCTTCCGGTCTAAAGGACAGAATATTCATTCTTTTCCCTCATTATACTACAAAGGTTCTAAAAGGTGAACGTGCCCTCTTACAAACACCTGAATATTCAGTAAAATAAAAAAAACAGAAATAGCTATGACAGCCATTTCTGTTTTAAATTACAAATTAATATAGTTTTAATTTACCTTTTTTAAGAACTAGTAAAGGTCCGCCAAGCATGAATAAGTAACGATTGTCGATTACTTTCTTCATGAATGAAGCTTTCCAACCAGTTAATTTTTTGCCCATTACAACGCCCATTGCATCGTCATGGCCTAATGAACATACAGAACCTTTGTTATCGAATACAAACTTCTGCATTTCGCCTTTACCACGAACAAGAACAGCTAAGTTATGTGCAATGTTGTAACCTTGTTGAATTGCGATTTGTGCTGTTGGTGGGTATGGACGGTTAATTTCTTCGTTAATAATTAACGCTGCATCACCAACCATAAATACTTCTTCATGACCTGGAGCGTGCATGTACTCGTCCACTTTTACACGGCCGCGCATTGCTTCAAAGCCAGACTCTTCTACAATACCATTACCGCGTACACCTGCAGCCCAAACTACAGTTGCAGATTTCAATAATTCTACATCGTCGCCGTTTGCAACAATAATACCTTCTTCATTTGCTTCTTTAATCGCCGTACCAATGCGGAATTCTACACCTTTTTTCTCTAATTGTTTTACAGCATACTCAACTAGCTCTGGGTCGAAACCAGGAAGTGCTGTTGGAGCAGCTTCAACACAAATGATACGTGCTTTTTCGCGAGGAACATCATACTCTTTGCAAAGCTCAGGAATACGATTTGCAAGCTCACCTACATACTCGATACCTGTAAATCCAGCACCGCCGACAACGATTGTAACTAACTCATCGCGTTTTTCTGAAGCATATAGAGAGAACATGTACTCCATATGATCACGAATTTGACGAGTTGCATTAATGTTAGCGATAGAGAATGCATGCTCTTTTAATCCTTTAATTCCAAACGTTTCAGACTCGAAACCAAGACCGATTACTAAGTAATCATACTCTAACTCACTATTTTTTAAGATAACGCGCTTTTCAGCTGCTTTAATTTCTACAACTGTGTCTTGTACGAAGTTTACTTTGTTTGTGTCGATTACATCTTTAATGTCTAAACGAACTTTATCGTGATGCAACGTACCAGCTGCACTTTCATGTAACCAAGTTGCTTGATAATGGTAGCTGTTATTATTTACCAATGTGATTTCAGCTTCACTTACAGATAATGTTTTTTGCAGACGAACAGTAGTAATCATTCCACCATAACCTGCGCCTAAAACTACGATTTTTGGCTTCTTCAAGCTAATCACACTCCTCTTCTTTATATAGATAGTTAAAAATAATAAAAATAGTGCTAAAACAAATTAAATGTTAAGAATGTACAGTTTTTCACATTCTTAACAAAACCAATAACAAGTTTGAAAAATGTTACGAAATTTGTCACAAAAAATTAATATTTTTACTTTCCTATATTAGTCGTTTTCTCTTTACTTTTCAAGCACTTGTAAAATTATCAATATTTTAAAATAACGTAGTCGTTTTAAGCTTTTCGACATTTCCTGAATCGCTAAGCGTATATAGCTTTTTAGCGATTTTTTCGCTTTCTGTTATGCCTTATATATATTTAAATTACGAAAAAATACACATAATTACCAAACATTACATCCTTTACTTATTGGCTAGTTTCTTCTATATAATAAATCTATATGAAGTGCATACACAATTCAGTCGTTTCTACGGTATTTTTTTATAAAATATGATATCATTTGTCTTGAGTGTGCTTGCACTCCGCTCATGGAAGTTTCGTATAACATACATACGAGTGTATATAGAAGAAGCACGAAAAATTTCCTAATTATAGGGGGAGTAAACAGTGACAGAAAATCAAAAGGTATACGACATCACTATTATTGGTGGAGGTCCAACTGGATTATTCACAGCTTTTTATGGCGGTATGAGACAAGCAAGCGTAAAAATTATCGAAAGCTTGCCACAACTCGGAGGTCAATTATCCGCATTATATCCTGAAAAGTACATATATGATATCGCAGGTTTTCCGAAAATTCGTGCACAAGAACTCATTAACAATCTAAAAGAACAAATGAGCAAGTTCGAACCAACCATTTGCTTAGAAGAAGCTGTACAAACGATAGAAAAACAAGAAGATGACGTGTTCAAACTTGTAACAAATAAAGAAACACACTATTCTAAATCCGTTATCATTACAGCAGGAAACGGCGCATTCCAGCCACGTCGTTTAGAATTAGAAGGCACAGAAAAATTCGAAAAAACAAACTTACACTATTTCGTTGATGATATGAATAAATTTGCGGGCAAACGCGTTGTTGTCTTTGGCGGCGGAGATTCTGCAGTAGACTGGACAATGATGTTAGAGCCAATCGCAGAAGAAGTTACAATCGTTCACCGCCGTGATAAATTCCGCGCACATGAGCATAGCGTTGAAACGCTACTGAACTCGCGCGCACAAGTGAAAACACCATACGTTCCCGTTGAACTGATCGGTGATGAAAAAATTAAACAAGTTGTCCTTCAACATGTCAAAACAGAAGAGAAAGTTGTCATTGATGTTGATGATGTCATCGTCAACTATGGATTCGTCTCTTCTCTTGGTCCAATTAAAGACTGGGGATTAGATATCCAAAAGAACAGTATCGTTGTAAACTCCAAAATGGAAACAAATATCCCTGGCATTTACGCAGCTGGTGATATTTGCACATATGAAGGTAAAGTAAAACTAATTGCATGCGGATTTGGCGAAGCACCAACAGCAGTAAACAACGCAAAAGCGTACTTCGATCCAAATGCGAAGCTGCAACCAATGCATAGTTCTAGCATGTTTTAATAGAAAGAGGATGATTCCAAAGGCACTTATGTGTCCTTGCGAATCATCCTCTTTTTTACGTCTCCAGCAATATATCGGCGATTCGACACACTTTAAAGACTCTTCGACGATGTTCGATAGACAATCCCCTATCCTCCGACTGTATAATTATGGTATAATCAATAAGAACACTTGTTCTTACGAAAAAAGAGAGAGGATGATACAATAATGCAACCTACGATTATAAAAAAAGAAGCTTTTCAAGCCATCGGGATTTCTATTACTACAAACAACGAACTGGAAATGTCCAGCGACGGAAAAATCCCTCACCTATGGAATCAATACTTCCAAAAACAAATCACCAACAAAATTCCAAACAAGGCTACGCAAACAGAAACGCTTGCACTATATTCCAACTATGAATCCGATGAAACAGGTCGCTATACGTTTACAATTGGTGTTCCTGTTTCCACTATCATTGATACACCAGAAAACATGACATCATTCACGATTCCAGCTGCTACATACGCTGTATTTACAACCCGTAGAGGGCCACTATCTGAAATCATCGCTGAAGCATGGCAAGGGATTTGGACCTGGTCAAAAGAAAATAAACGTGCGTTCACAACGGACTTCGAACTGTATGATGAACGAGCTTTCGATCCAAATGATGCTCAAGTTGATATTTACATTGCACTTGCTTAATACACCAAAAAGACACAGCGGCAGCTGTGTCTTTTTTCATGTTTATTCGTTCCTTGTTATATCGTTATAAAAGCCTTACATTCCATATCGCCGAATCTTACAAAACTGTTATGTTTCTGTAAGATTCGGCGATAGCAAGCCTACAAGTTCTCCTGCATAATAAACGTATAAACAACAAGCGAAAACAACTTTATGAGGTGATATATATGAATGGAAATAAAATATTAGCTGCTCTTTCATACTTTAGTGTTCTCTTTGCACCTATCCTGTTCCCGGTAATTGTTTGGATTGTAGGCGATTATGAAACAAGAAGTCATGCTAAACGTGCTCTATGGACACATCTTATTCCGGGCATTTCTACCATTATAGGACTTGCAGTATTAGGCATTATGAGTTTTGGTTTTAATCAGCCAGGTGCAACACTTGGTATTGGCGCATTGATTACCGTATGCATTTGCGGCCTAATTAGCCTATACTACTTTATTTGGAATATAGTAAAAGGAATTAAAGTCCTTAAAGGATAAAAACACAGCCACCCAATATCTCTCCTAAGAGACGTTTGGTGGTTTTTCCTTTTTCAACATAAAAAATACGCTGGGCAAATTTCGCTTTTTTGAATACAATAAAAAAGTATCTGTATAGAAAGAGAAGAAACTGTTAACAAAGATAAAAAGACATATGACAGAAAGGGATTCATATGGAGGAATTACAAAAAAGCAAACCCGTCCTACAAGAAATGGAAATGCCTTTATTAAAAAATACAAACTTCCTATTTCTTTGGGCCGCCACTCTATTTTCAAGCTTTGCCTTAGCATTTTTTACGTTTTCCCAAACGTGGTACATAGCAAAAACATTAAATTTAGAAGCATCACTCGGCGTTGTCTTTGTGGCTCTTAGTGTTCCGCGCCTTATCTTCATGATTATCGGCGGAGCTGTTGCAGACAAATTCCCGAAAAAGAACATCATGTTTTATTCTAATATTGTTCGGGCATTTCTTGTCACGATCATTCTCATTTGGTTTATTGTCGGTCACGTCACACTATACACATTTGCTTTATTTGCACTTTTCTTCGGATTAGCCGATGCCTTTTTCTGGTCTGCTGACGGTTCTATCTTACCTGAGCTCGTAGCGAAGCATCGTCTTACACAAGCAAATTCGCTTACACAAATGACGAACCAGGCATCAGTTATCCTCGGCCCTGTTCTTGGCGGGATACTGATTAAATTCAGTAATTATGAGACAATCTTTACTATAACCATTCTATTATTAATTGTCGCTGCCATACTGATTCAAAAGGTTCATTCAAATGTAGAACAAGAAGAAAAGCACAAAAATAAAGGCATGTTCACTTCTATTAAAGAAGGTATTCTTTATGTGAAAGAATCTTCGTTTTTATCAACATTCCTTATTTGCAGTGCCTTTTTGAACTTATTTTTAATCGGGCCAATGCAAGTCGGATTTCCACTGTTTGTTAAAAATGTACTGCACGGTGACTCTTTACAATTTAGTTATTTAGAAGCAGCGGTTGGCGGCGGGATGGCTATTGGCGCCGTTATCGTTGGACTACGAAACATTAGTCGCCGCCGTGGGTTATTTTGCATTATTATGATGCTATTGTCAGGTGTTTTCTTCCTGTCCATTAATTTCAGTACAACACTTTGGCAGGCGCTTCTTTCTGGCTGCTTTTACGGCATTACAATCGCTATGGCTATTGTGCCGTTAATGGCAATGATTCAATCGACTGTAAAAGAAGAAATGATGGGCCGCGTAATGAGCTTACTCATGTTATCATCAATGGGATTTATCCCGATTTCTTATGCAGTTACATCGCTTGCTTTAGCTGCTGGAATACCGATTGTTATAGTTATGAAAAGCGGTGCAATTGCGGTCATTGTCTTTGTACTCTTTATCGCAATCCGCGTTCCAACTGTACGGAAATTTGATTAACAGTAAGGGTTATGCTTCAAACGCATAACTCTTTTCTTTTTTTACATTCAAATGGATTATATAAAACAATCCCGCTGTTCCGCCTCGCCGCCGCCGCCCACTCTAATGCAACATCTAGAAATAACGCCTGTATCGTACTATACAAAAGCGCTCCAAAATCTTTGCGAATTTCACCGCACTTATACGCCCTGACCACACTTTTTGTCCGCCGCATGATTTGTACTTGTATATCATCTTGAGTCATCAGTTGCTCCCATAACAGCCCTACCTCGTACAAACCACTCTTTTTGTAAGCAAGTTCCACTTTACTCCAAGCAAAATTAATTGTTTGTGGATTTTGCGACATTGGTGCAATTGCATTTACAAATTGCTGTGGTATGTCATGACGACAATACGTTGCATCCATGTTATACGTTTTTGTTTTCTGTTTTATCTTTAAATTGTTTTCATAAACACTAGTTTCTATCTCCTCATTCAAGCGTTCCTCCTTACAGTCTCCTGTACTTTCCCCATTTTCACATACGGTCATTTGCATGCGGTCAATCATGCGGTCAACTGCCTGTTTCCGAAATACATACAAATTAGCACTATATCCGCCTCGCTTATGCCTTTCTTTTGTGAACACACGCTTAATAATCCCAAGTCGTTCAAGCTTTGCGACAGAACGGCGCACAGTTCGTATATTTTTCTCTATTTTCACAGCGATCGTTTCCATTAGCGGACATGCAACGCCAACTGTTTTTTGTTTTTCATTCACCGCATATCTCCCTAACAAACGAATGACTAGAAAATCCGTTTTGTTAATCTCCTTTTGATACTGCGTTAAAATTCGCTGCTGATAGGTGTTAAATTCTTCTTTATTTTGAAACTCACTATGTTGTTTCATTAATGAATACAATTTACTCATGTTCATCGCCCCCTTTTATAAATAAGAGAAAAAACATAAAAGTGGCGGAAGATTTTGTTGTATGATGGAAATAAATTCTTCCAAATGAGGTGAAGACGTGATTGTCATTAGTGCTTGTTTAGCTGGAATTGCTTGTCGTTATGATGGAAACGATAATCTCGTTGCAAAGATTGAAGAACTACTAGAAAAAGAAGAAACAATTCTTATTTGTCCGGAAGTGTTAGGCGGATTCCCAACGCCTCGTATGCCTGCTGAAATCATCGGAGGCAACGGAGATGATGTGCTAGATGGAAATGCGAAAGTTATAGATCGCGGCGGAAATGATGTGACAGAAATCTTTATTACAGGTGCCTACAAAGCGTTAGAGCAAATCAAAAATTTAAACCCTGAGTATATTATTTTAAAAGAACGCAGTCCGTCATGTGGAAGTTCTGTTATTTATACAGGGGAATTTAATGGGCAAAAACAAGATGGTTACGGCGTTACTACTGCATTATTTAGACGACATGGTTTTATAGTGATTTCAGAGGAGGCATTTATCAAAAAGTAAGGAGAGGGTCTTGTATTCCTCTCCTTACTTGATTTCTCCATAATTCCTCACTTATTAACGTAGTACCTATTCATAATTCGAACTTTTAGAATCTATGATTTCGGAATTGATGACTAAATTTGCGAAAGATTTTTAATATGAGATACTTCAGCGCCACACTTCTATCCGCCAAAAAATTTTCTATATAGAAACTAGAAGATACATAATGCTTGCTTATATCGGCATGTTCCATTCTATCATTCTATGCATATTATGTAATATCGCACTCAATAAATGAGAGATTATGGTACAACAAGAAGCCGCACCAGAAAAATTGATTTCAGTATGGACTGACACTTTAAGTGGGAGTCAAGATATCTTTGCTAACATTAATGAACAAACTCGCATCCCTATTATCAGCTGCCCTGCCAACATTATTAATTGTCGCTTGTATCCCAATAGATGCTGCCAGTAATACAAATATATATTACTAGTAATATAACCGTTAGCAATGCAGAACTAGAAACGTCCGTAAAAAAAGTAAAAGAAGATAACCCCATACTATATAAATCCATTTTGTTTCCATTTATATAGATAGTTATCTTCTTTTCATTTTCAGATATGAATTTATATTAATTTTCCAAAAAATAAATTGCCTCTATACAGTAAGTACAACATGCCCCGCACTTTCCTTCTTCTTTTGTTTGAAGCCTAGCACGCAACAAGAAACCGTTTCCATTTGAAACCAGACGCTTTTATCCCACCTAACAAGAAAGAGATTTTTCTGTCATTTTTTCAACTTATATATAGCTTTATTACGAGGCTGACTTTTTCATTTCATAACGCTGTTCAATGCGTTGTTCAATTTTTTCCATCTCTTGTTTATCATTTAGTATCTTTTGTTTATTTTCCTGTACCAATTCTTTAAATGATTTATTGAGAAATTTACAATGCTTTTTCACCTTCATCATTCCTCCTTATTTTCTATGAAACCAAGATTTAGAATGAAAAATACTCCGTAAAACTTTTCGTATTTCTTGTAAAAACATGTCTTTATTTGTCGAAAAGTTCTACTTAATTAGATGATACTATAACTTTCATTTTTTCAAAAGATAATTTTTTGAACATTTTGTGAAATTAATAAATTTTGACAAATTAACCCATTTAAATCCCCAACATATAAGTCGATACTATGCAGATGCAGCGAAAAAAGTTTTCACACAAAAAGAGCGTCCATCTTTAGACCATTGCCAATTTCCTATGCCGAGAGCTATAAATCACTTCTGAAGCAGATGTGAAGATTCGAGCTACTCTCTGGAGAATTTCTAGAAATGGAGGCAGACCACGGCACTAGTAACGACGTAAAATATGAGCAAGAGTGAACCAAGGGAAGCTGTATTTGAGTATTGATTTTACTCAAATACAGTAAGAAAAGCGCCCCTGATGCCAATGGCATCAGGGGCGCTTTTCTAAAGTTGATAGCAATGGCTTCACACGGCCTTTTTACTCCTATAAAATGAATATTCCTTTTAAACTGAGAATCATTATTTCGATTCCTTTCTTCCAACAAAAATAGATAAACCAGATAAAAGGATAAGAATACTTATGCATACAATAGAGTTAATTATATTACCTGCGTTGAACAAGAAGAAAATAAAAATAATTGCCAAGGCCGCTGCCGCAAACAAGGTGCTGTACGGGAATAACCACACACGAAAATACGGCATTTTAGAATACTGTTTACGCAACTTGAATTGCGCAAGGCAGATGCTAGTCCAAATAAGCAAAACAGTAAACCCTGGGATAGACATCATATAACCAAAGACGTGCTCTGGTGTAAGGAACGCGATAAAAGACCCAATTAATAAACCAGTGCAACTGACAAGAACTCCCCATATAGGAACACCGCGCTTAGTGAGACGAGAGAACAGAGAAGGCGCTTCGTTATTCTGTGCCAGAGAGTACAAAATGCGAGAAGTAGCATACATTCCTGAATTGGCAGCTGACAGCACAGCGGTCAATAAAATGAAGTTCATAATATGTGCTACACCTTGTAATCCAGTTGCAGAGAAAACCTGTACAAAAGGACTACCTTGCTTTCCTACTTCGTCCCAAGGGATAAGTCCAGTAATGATTAGAATAGGTAATGTATAAAATAAAACCACTCGGAACATGACCCCTTTTATTACTTTCGGAAGTGTCTGTTCCACGTTTTTCGTTTCTGTTACAGTTAACCCGATTAATTCTGAGCCTCCGAAAGAAAAGACGACTATTAGGAGTGCTGTAAAAATACTTCCCCATCCTTTTGGAAAGAATCCCCCGTGACTTGTATAATTTGTAAAGTATGTTGCTTCATGATTTGGAACGAAGCCAAATAACAAGGCAAAACCAAGCAAAATAAATAAAACAAGGGTAATAATTTTGAAACTCGCAAGCCAAAACTCTATTTCACCGTAAAGTTTGACGCTAACCAAATTGATAAAAAGAAGAAGCGCAGTACATGCTAAACTAAGTAACCATAAAGGAGCAGATGGAATCCAATATTGTAAAAAGCTCCCCCCTGCTAAAACCTCAACAATAATAACTAAAATCCAGTCGATCCAGTAGAGCCAACCAATGACAAAGGCGAAACGTGAACCAAAAGCTTTTTGAATCATCCCTTGAATGTTTAAACCAGGATAAGCAATAGCCATTTCCGCTATTGCACTCATAACAATGAGAAGAAGAAATCCTGCAAATAAATAAGAAAAAACAATGCCGGGTCCTGCAGCTGAAATTGTATCTGCACTTCCTTTGAAAATCCCTGTCCCAATCATCCCACCGATTGCCATAAGCCTAATATGGCGCGGTTGCAGTTCGCGTTTCAAGCTTTGTTGTGCCATGTTTACTCCCCCTTTAGTAATAAAATAGAAACACGGTTAATACCTTTTTCTCGAAAGTGATTACGTAACATCACTAACTGCTGCATAGCCCTCAAGTTGACTTAATATTTAAACTATACAATAATCTTTTTGATCTTGGCATATATTTTTGAAACGTATGCTGTGAGAATATGGCGGTGAACGTCTTTTGAAACATCCTAAGTTAATAAAAAGACCCTTTTTATTAACTTAATGATTTTATAGGTATCGTGATGTTTTTAACTTTCAGCCCTTGATTTTTGCTTAAAATAGAATTTTTTGTACAAAACAAAAAATAGTGGCGCTTTTTTCATCGCCACTATTTTTTCTATTTAGAAATGTTTTTGAGTATTTGAATGTTTTTATCTCTTTCCCCACCATCGGAAAGTTCCTCTGAAAATTCATGGTCTGCTTTCTTTCCTAATAGGAGTTCAGATGACCGAATTGTGCTGGATGGCAGATTATTATTCTGCGCTGCCTGTTCATTCCATTTTCCCATCAAAATCACCTCTTTTTTATTATTGAATTTTTGTCATGATTTTATTAAAAGTCTCTAATAAAAAAAGCGCTTGATTTCATCTTTAATCAGCAAGGTATAATGATAGAAAAGCACGTTCCTTTTCCTCGTGTACTCTCTATTTCTATATCTCCATTTAGCTCTTTAATAATGCTATACGCAATCATAGTGCCAAGCCCGGTTCCTTTTTCTTTTGTTGAATAAAATGGCGTGGCAATCCGCTTTATTTCTTGTTTGGACATTCCAACTCCTGAATCAATAATATCAATTACAAGATTACCCTTGATTTTTTGCGCATGAATTTGTAATACTCCGCCATCTTTCATAGCTTCAATTCCATTTTGTAAAATGTTAGTGAAGCACTGTTTTAATTTTTCAGGATTCGCATTTATATACAAATGCTCTGGAATATCTCTCTGTATTTCAACGTGATATGAAATTGCTAGCGGAGAAATCATATTTGTTATTTCTCGAAAAATACACCTTATATTTTGTGGTTTTTTTATTGTATTTTGTGGTTTTGTTAGAGATAAATAATTATTGATAATTAATTGTACGTTTTCTAATTCCATTAACATGATTTTCAAGTATTTATCTTGAGATGTTTTTGAAAGTTCATTTTCACGGAATAATTGAGCGAATCCATAGACAGTCGTTAGCGGGTTATGAACTTCATGTGCGATTGATGCCGCTAATTCACTAGCTGTATAAAATTTTTCAGCTCTTTGAATTTTTTCTTTCATTTTATATTTCTCAATCATTCCCTCTACTAAATAAACAGATAATAACCCTGTGAAGACGTTGACCACTACATAATTAATCAAAAATCCAATAAAAACCGTTTCGATTTTACCGTATATTTCAATTTCATTCATTATCCCAAAGATAGAAAAAAAAACCGTACAAATCAAAAGAAATAATGTGTTGAACAATATTTTTTTTCTCCTAAAATAAATGGGAATAAAATAACGTAATATTGTCGTAATCGTTGTAATGATAGTATATATAATAACCGATGAAAAAAAGCCGTTTCCCCCTAAGTAAAATCGATACGCAATATATACAATACTTATACAAATCATGCTTCTTGTGTTTCCGTACAGAAGCACTAAAAGAATAGGAATAAAACGCAAATCATAAATATACCCAACATGTAAATGAATTGGAAATGTCATGCAAAGAACAATTGCAATCGATGAAAGAAAAGAAATGAGTATATTGTTACATGCTCTTTTTTCTGTCTTATCTAACCAAAATACTTGATAACTAAGGATACAAATTATAATAATAAATGCATTTAATAGTAGTGTAGAAATTCCCATATTCTATGCCTCCCTAATTTTTTATAAGGGGGATAATACACGCTTCCTCGAAAAATCTTTTAATTTTATATTACGCTTTTTGAATTTACTAATTCGTTATGTTTTCCGGATTTAGAAATAATAGATAGGTATAAGTGCTTTTTATTGTTTATATTCATTCAGTGTAACGACGTACAAGAAAGAGAAACGGGAAAAAGCCATACAAAACATCATTTCTGAAAATTCTGTTAATTCAAAAAGAAAAACAATCTTCTATTATAGATAATTAACATTATACTAGCATGAAAATGAGCAAACAGCAATAAAAAACGTCAATTTTCTATCTTTTCCGACATTTCTCTATTGTATTACAAAATAAAAAAACCTCTTAACGAGTGAAATTTGTAATTCACCGTCAAGAAGGTTAGTATGATTAATCGTTATAGATGAACACTTCGCAAATGTTATTTAACGTTAACATTCCTCAGGCTTACCAGCATTCGTTGCCGTACGGAAAGATGATCCGCAGCCGCATGATGCGATCGCATTTGGATTGTCGATTGTAAATCCGCCACCAAGCATCGATTGCTTATAATCGATTTTTACTCCTTTTACAATTGGAGAACTTTCTTTATCAATAACAAATTCAACACCGAAAAATTCAAGAACTGTGTCGTCTTCATTTGGTTCTCTTTCAAATCCTAAGCCATAAGAAAGACCACTACATCCACCGCCGTGTACAGCAAGGCGAACGTATCTTTCTCCTTCCTCAGCATCTTTTAACATATCTTTAATTTGATATGCCGCTTGTTCAGTTACAGTAATCATAGAATCCACCTCCCTTTCTTCTCTCGTCCTATTATACATCTTTACTCTTCAATCTTATAATAATATACACCATTGCAAGTGACTTCTGCTGGGCCATTCATGAGAATTGTTCCTTCTTCTGTCCATGTAATCATTAAATCCCCGCCTGCTAAATGAACCGTGATTTCTTGGCCTTGCTTCATCTTTCCATTTAAGATTGCAGCTACAACTGCAGCGCATGCTCCTGTTCCGCATGCTTGTGTAATGCCAGAACCGCGTTCCCATACACGAAAATGCATTTCACGATCATTCAGTACTTCAATAAATTCGACATTTACGCTTTCTGGAAACATCTCATGTGTTTCTAATACAGGTCCTAATGTTGTAAGCGGAGCTTCTTCAATATCCTCTACAAAAATAACAGCATGCGGATTCCCCATTGAGACAGCCGTAAATGTATAACGGTGGTTATTATAGAGGAAATCTTCACGAATAAATGGCGTTTCCCCTTCGCCTAGCATCGGTAAATCAACGCGTTTCAACCTAGGTGCCCCCATATCTATTGTAGCCGAAGTTACAATTCTACCTTCAACTTTTACTTCTGCTGTAACGATTCCTGCTAACGTTTCAATTGTGAAAACATTCTCTTCTACTAGTTTATGTTCATATGCGTACTTTGCAACGCAGCGCAGTCCATTCCCGCAGCTTTTTCCTTCTGAACCGTCTTTATTAAAAATACGCATTTTCACAGGAGCAATATCAGAGGGACAAATTAAAATCATTCCATCGGAACCAATTCCAGTATTCACATCCGACACTTTTTCAGCAACTTGTGCAAGATGCTCTTCTGCAATTTGTTCCTCAAACATATTTACATAAATGTAGTTATTCCCAAGTCCATGCATTTTTGTGAAAGAAAATTGTGTCATCGTTATTTCACTCCAAAATTTTTGATTGTTATAAGTATAAAATGAGCGCTTTTTGAAAACAATAAGAATGTCCCCCGTTTCTCATATTCAACGACAATTTTGGCGTAACACTGTCGTACTTACACATATGGTGTAAGAAAAAAGCCCTTCACCAAAGGGCTTTCTTTTTTTGTATCTCCTAACTTGTTAGCCTGTTCTTTCGAAATAATTTTATGCGTTCAACTGAAAAAGACGCTGCCTCATTGCAACGCCCTAAAACATCGGATTTTCATCTAAATAATCATATACATTTTTCACAAGTTCATCCGGTGTTTCACCTTTTACAACTTCACCGTTTACAAGTGCATAAGGTCCTTCAAAACAAACGCCACAATACCCAAGACACCCATACTCAATCACATCTAAATTTGGATCTTTCTCTAATTGTTCACGTGCCTTTTGTGCACCATTTGCAAGGTTGCCAACACAAAATTCAATCAACGGTTTAATCAACCTTAATCCCTCCTGTATCTATTTCAAAGCTTGTCTTATAACAGTAAGCCTAAGATGTTTGTCTAAAATCGCTTTCACTTTCTTATTATTGTACAACAGAGTATGCATTCACGCATTGTTATTTGCTTCTAAATTCGATATAATTTGAATGAGTAAAGTCAAAATATTTTTGTAATATAAAAATTTCTATGATTAGGGGATATTTCAACAGAAAAGGGGTAATCCATCATGAAGCACCTCGTAATACTTGGTGGCGGCTACGGTGGAATGAGAGTTTTACAACGTCTTCTTCCGAGCAACCAACTTCCAGATGATGTTCAAGTGACATTAATCGACAAAGTACCGTATCACTGTTTTAAAACAGAATACTACGCATTAGTAGCAGGAACGATTTCTGAAACGCATATTCGCATTCCATTTCCAGAGCATCCACGACTAAATATTCAATACGGCACGATAACCAACGTTGATCTAGAAAACAAAGCTGTTCATCTTGAGGATGGTGAAGTTATCAATTATGATGACTTAATTATCGGACTTGGTTGTGAAGATAACTATCACAACGTTCCAGGAGCGAAGGAAAACACATATAGCCTTCAATCCATTGAGCAAGTTCGTCAAACATATCAACAACTAAATGGTTTAGAACCACATGCAACAGTTGCTGTTGTAGGAGCTGGATTAAGCGGTGTTGAAGTAGCAAGTGAGCTTCGCGAAAGCCGTCCAGACTTAAATATTTATTTATTTGACCGAAAAGATCGCATTCTTTTCCCGTTCCCAGAGAAATTAAGTAGATACGTAGAAGAGTGGTTTTTGAAACATAATGTTACAATTGTTCGCAACTCAAACATTACAAAAGTAGAACCAAATATTGTGTATAACCACGATGAACCACTTGAATGTGACGCAATCGTATGGACAGCTGGCATTCAAGCAAGTGAGATTGTTCGTAATCTGCCTGTCGAGCATGATAATAGCGGCCGGGTTGTATTAACAAAATATCATAATATTCCAGATTATGAGAATGCATATGTGCTAGGTGACTGCGCTGCACTGCCACATGCACCATCTGCGCAGCTTGCAGAAGGGCAAGGCGAACAAATTGTCCAAATATTATTAAAACGTTGGAACAATGAAGCCTTACCAGAAGAACTACCTGTCATTAAACTAAAAGGCGTTCTCGGTTCTCTCGGTAAAAAACACGGCTTCGGTTTACTCGCAAATCAGCCGTTAATGGGCCGCGTACCTCGCCTTTTAAAATCAGGAATTCTTTGGATGTATAAGCATCATAATGGTTAAAAAAACAAGAGCTGCACGGCAGCTCTTGTTTTTTTCTGTTGCTTTAAAGGGGAAGTTCCACTTTATCTTTCCCACCTCTTCTTACATTCCTCTATCCAAAATAACAAATACTGCTTCGTCATCTGAGCACGTCTCCATCTTGATAAAGACGGTTTTAACCCTTCTTTTTGACGAATCCAGTACACCTCTTGCAAAAGCGGCTCCCATTCTTTACAATACTTCACCATATATTGCAGCCCTTCATCTTTAGAAACAATCCGTTCCATTTCTAATGTGCATATAATACGGCCCATTGTCACAACTGCAGACTCTACCCATTCTGTAGCTAAAAATAAATATGGACGCTTTACTTTCTCACTCCAATATTGTTCCACATTGTATTTCATTGTGCTTATAACATCATCCCACGTTACTACATACGGAAGCTCATTTGCCTTTTGGCCCAAAACCGTAATACCGCAATTTTTTATCGTCCACCACGTCACAGAGTTAATGTCCCAATGGCCTTCCTTTATTTTTCCCTCTGAACAATATAAGTACGGTGACATCTCATGATTTTGCTTTCCTACATGAGCAAGCGGAATATACATTCCGTCCATTCGTTTACCGAGTTCATGTGTACTGAGCCTCTTATGTAATTCACGTATTTTCACTTTCTCTGCTTCACTGACTTGTTCTTTCATAACCGTTACAAAGTCAATATCACTCGTTTCGAGATGAAACGCAGCTAGTGCTAGTGAACCATATACATACACACCAACTAGCTTTTCATTCGAAATCATCCCCTGAAGTTCATTCACATATTGATGTAAGAAGAACTCCACTTCTTTTGGTATAGAATACTCCATTACGATACCCATAAATATACTCCTAACGCTGCTGCCACATTAGGAATCGCTGCAAATGCATTCGTTTTAGCAGATTGAAAGCGGGATTCCTTTCGCGTTGGCTTTTCCGAAGCAAATGTCCCCCTTGCTCCTAAAATAAATCCATCTATACAAAGAAATGCCGCACTAGCTAAGAAAAAGACGCCTAGCCAGCCTGCTAACGATTGAATCGCAGCTGTATCCCCTTTCATATAAGCAACACCACTGAGTACCAAAAGTCCGATAATCCCCATTACAAACCCCTTCTTCATCTCGTTCATCCTCCTAAGTATAGAAAAAGCCCCTGCGATTCATAATCTACGTTGCAAGAGCTCTGTAAGTGATAAGTTATATTATAAATATTTCTCAATTTCTTCGTATACATCCTTTAAGCGCGGATTGCCCTCTCCGACAATTTCATTATTCACGAGAACAACAGGATAAAATAAGTCTTCTTCAATGACACGCTCTACAAAAGCTCGTTTTTCTTCCTCTTCTTGCTCCTCATAAATATCCACATATTCAAAATGAAACTTCTCTTCTTGCCCTTCATATTTTCGTCCGATTGCCGCTTGCAGCCATTCATACGTTTCTGTTGAAGATGGCATTCCAACGCAGCTTGCACATACAACTTTCGCCCCGTACACACTAACTTTTATCATATTCGCTCCCCCATTTGCACATATATTTTTTTCTGTACCTCATTGTCACATATAAGAAGGAAACTTCCATAAACTATTTTGACAACGTAAGAAAGACATAAAAAATAGATTTTCCCCTGTATCTTGATTATAATAAAACTGATGAAAGGAGTCGATAAAAATGGAAAACGAAAACTTACACGAACAAGTAGTAGAAGTATTAGATAAATTACGTCCATTCTTACTTCGCGATGGCGGTGACGTAGAATTAGTAGATATCGAAGACGGTATCGTTAAATTACGCCTTCTAGGTGCTTGCGGCAGCTGCCCAAGTTCTACAATCACATTAAAAGCTGGTATCGAGCGTGCGCTTTTAGAAGAAGTACCTGGAGTAATTGAAGTAGAACAAGTATTTTAAATTTAAAAGCGAAGCCGACCGTTTAGCCCTGACGGCTAAGGTTCTTTCGCACAGAAAGTGTTTTTACTTTCTCGTGCGGAAGGTTCTTAGACGCGAAGGGCTGGGAGGCGGAGCTGGATAATGTAAAAGCGGAAGCGGCTCGCTCAGAACAAGAGGGGGATGGAGCTTCTGACATAGAGGCGCTTTTTGCCTCGGCGGAAGATGCGAAGCCACCGACTGTTCTAGCTGCTGAAGCTAGATAATCTAGAAGAAGAGACCCACCACGGTCTCTTTTTTCTAAATTACATACTATGTAAGCCAATCAAGCTTACGAATTCCTAACTTATCAATGGGTAAACGAATAAGATCATAAAACTGCTGAAGAAACTGTTCCGAATGATCTACGCGCTGCAAAATGGTGTCTAACTTATCTTGGTATACAGATTTTTGCGCCTCACTTCCCGCTAAATAATATCCTTCAACTGTTTCAAAATAATGAAGCGGAAAAAGAAGACGGGCAAATAGTAACCGCCATCCAAACGAAGATAATGGATAGTTCCGTTCGTAGTCGCTTATAAACTGCGCAATCGTTTCTTCCCAGTTCTCTCTTTTTTCAAAAGAAGTATGACGTACCCATTCGGCTAAGTCACGACTTGGATGGTCATATACCCAATCAACTGGCAGCTTTAATCGCTTTGTCTGACGCCAAAGCAAGGGTGTAAATCGTTCCTGACAAATGGTTGCAGCATCAGCAACTTGAGGAGTATCATCAATTTCTGTATCTACTACATATTGAATCGCATTTTCGGCAAGACCTAAGTAGTATGGAAATGATTCAATAAATAATTGTTCAAACATATCAGTAGGGTGACTCACCATTTTGGATTGCCAAAAACGTTCGAGCTGATCTAATCGTTTTTCCCAAAGCGACTTCCATTCACCAATTCGGCTGAGATGTTCAATTTCTTCAGAAAAGAATGCACCGCGCTTATGAAATACTGATAGCTCACTTCCTAATGAAGTGACATTACGCTCTAACGTACGTATTCCCTTTAACAAACAATAATTTTTTTCTTCTATCTCGCTAACGTAATAACCTTGTACGTTTGGCACAAACGTCGCAACGGTAATATCACCTTGCTGATTCATATAATCACTTAATTTCTTCATTTCAACAAGCTCTTCTTCTTGCAAATGATCCGTAGGAAGAAGCACATAAATTTTATTACGAACCCAAAAGCTGTTATAAGGACCAAGAGTTGTAAATTCTTTGACGTGTATATGATAGTTCTCATAAATATGTTGAATCATCATACTCGCCACCTATATTTTTTTCTATATATATATGAGCTGTTAATTAACTTTCATGCCTATGCACATCATAATTCTATACGTATACAATATTAAAAAGAAAAAAAGGTGATAAACATGACACAACGAAATGAACTACAAGAAAGAGCATTACAATTACTACAAGAACGCGGTGTAAAAATTGACGATATTGCAGAACTCGTTCATTTTCTTCAAAAAAATTATCATCCAAATTTAGCAATGGAAGAATGCCGTTATAATGTAGAACGCGTCTTATCCAAACGTGAAGTACAAAATGCCCTCATTACAGGAATTGAATTAGATGTTCTTGCGGAAAAAGGTTTGCTAAGTGCACCTCTTCAGGACATCATCCACCGCGATGAAGGATTATACGGAGTAGACGAAGTTGTCGCCTTATCTATCGTCAACGTATACGGCTCAATCGGTTTCACAAACTTTGGCTATATCGATAAATTGAAACCAGGTATTTTAAAATATTTAAACGATAAATCTACAGGTAAAGTTCATACATTCCTCGATGATATCGTTGGAGCGATTGCTGCTGCTGCATCAAGTCGCTTGGCGCATAGAGCTGCACATACTGAATAAGGCAAAACAAGAAAACCAGCTTCCATATAAAAAGAGCTGGTTTTCTTATTTATCCCGCTATTCGTGGGCAGTAATACCCCCACCTCGAAATCTAGCAAAAGTAAAAAAGTTAGGGGGAAAAACCTCCCACTGATTAAAGTTTCACTTTATCCCCCATACTCCATAAGCTGAAATTCTCTACCTCTACTCATAAAAGAAACTTTCTTCTGGAAACCTGCTTTCATGTATAGATGAATGGCCCGTTCATTAAAAGCAGCCACACTTAATCGAATGTTCTCTGGTCTAAACTTATCCTTCGCAAACTGCAATCCCGCTTGTAAAAAAGATATCCCCAGCCCATTTCCTGTTAACACTGGTTTCATCCCAAGTCCGATATCTATGGCGTGCTCACCTGTGTATAACTTCGCTTCTCTTCCGCCCGGCACCTGTGCATTATCCCCAAAACAAAAATAACCGATGAGTTCATCCTGTTCATCACAAACACCGTAATATGTACCATCAAGCAATTCTTTTAACGTTTCACCTTCACCAGTAAAACTATACAGTTCATACGGGGCCTCATATTGCCATGTATTGATTTCTTCTGCTTCTTCGATTGTAAGGTTATGAATGTTCATCTGTATGTTCTCCTCGCTTTCCTTATACTTATTCGCTCACACGAAAAGAATTCCTGTTATGCAAAACATCTTCTTTGCTTCCTCTTCAACAAGTAACTACAATAGTTACATAGGGGTGTTTTTGCCTAATTTTGAACATACTACTCACATATCCACATATAGGGGGACTGGTAATGAAACATTTAATCGTTTATGCACATCCGAATCCACAAAGCTTTAACCACGCAATTCTAGAAACAATGCAAGGACAACTACAAGAAAAAGGACACGAAGTACGCGTTCGCGATCTATATGCGACCAACTTCAATCCTGTATTAGCTACCGATGATTTCATTTCATTTTCACAAGGAAATACACCGGCTGATATTCAAGCTGAGCAAGAGCATATTACATGGGCAGATGTGATTACCTTCATTTATCCAGTCTGGTGGACAGGTCTTCCTGCCATCTTAAAAGGGTATGTAGATCGTGTATTCAGCCACGGATTTGCTTACGCATACGGTGCAAATGGCATTGAGAAATTATTAACAGGTAAAAAAGGTTTATTATTATCCACAATGGGAAACTCGAAAGAAAATTATGCTGCAAGTGGCATGTTTGAGGCAATCAAGAAAACAACAGGCGCAGGTATCTTTGATTTTACTGGTATCGAGACAGTAGAGCATGCTTTTTATACGAGCGTTCCTTCTGTGGATAACGAGACGAGAGAACAATACCTTAAAGAAGTGAGAGAGCTTGTGAATCGTTTGTTCTAGTGAAAAATCCACCTTGTGTGAAGTGCCCCCCAATTGTTAGACACGCTCTAACAATTGGAGGTGCTTTTTATATGCGGAAATTCTCTGAATCAGAAAAATTAGCCGCTGTTCAGCGTTATGTAGATGGAAACGAGTCATGCAAGACAATTGCCAATACACTTGGCATGGATAAAAGTGATTTACTACTTTTGATTAAACGATATGAATATCATGGAGTAAAAGCTTTTATAAAAAGCTATACAACGTATTCTAAGCAGTATAAACTAGACGTACTGAATTATATGAGCGAACATGGGACGTCGATCCGAGAAACAACTGCGATTTTCAACCTTTCCACAACGAATATGATTCGAACTTGGAAAAAACATTTTGAATCTGGTGGAATTGACGCCCTAGAACCAAAGGAAAAGGAGCGTCTATCTATGAAAAAAGAAACAAATAAACAAACGAAAAAAACAGCACCATCTGAAGGATCTTTTGAGGCGCTACAAGCCGAACTAGAGCGTTTACGTATGGAGAATGCATATTTAAAAAAGTTGAATGCCTTAGTTCAAAACAAGGAAGAATCACCAAACAAGACAAAACGCAAGTAGTCTATGAGCTAAGGACTGAATTCCCGGTGAAAGCGCTTCTACAACTCGCAGGTATCCCACGTAGCACGTACTATTACTGGGTGAAAAACGCTGGGCAACCAGACAAAGATGCGGAGCTGAAAACCTTAATTCAATTGATTTATGATGAACATGAAGGGCGTTATGGATACCGCCGTATTCGGGATGAACTCGAAAACCGAGGTCAACGTGTGAACCATAAAAAAGTGCAACGGATTATGAAAGAATTGGGCCTGAAATGTCTGGTGCGTATGAAGAAATATCGTTCGTACAAAGGTACAGTCGGCAAGATTGCATCAAATATCTTAAATCGAAATTTCAAGGCAGAAAAACCAAATGAAAAATGGGTAACGGATATTACGGAGTTTAAATTATTTGGTGAAAAGCTATACTTATCACCAATTTTAGATTTGTATAACGGTGAAATTATTACATATACAATCGGTTCAAGGCCAACCTATTCACTTGTATCAGATATGTTAAAACAATCGTTCGAGCGACTTTCAGAAGATGACAAGCTTCTGATCCATTCAGATCAAGGCTGGCATTATCAAATGAAACAATATAGATATGCCCTAAAAGAGCGTGGCATTACGCAAAGTATGTCGCGTAAAGGCAACTGTTACGACAACACTGTTATTGAAAATTTCTTTGGTATTATGAAATGTGAATTTCTGTATTTGAAGGAATTTGAAAGTGTAGGACAATTTAAGAAAGAACTAGCGAAATATATAAATTACTACAATCACAAACGAATTAAGGCAAAATTAAAAGGCCTGAGCCCAGTACAATACCGAGTTCAGACCTTAAACGCCGCCTAATGAAATAACCTGTCTAACTTTATGGGGTCACTTCAGTGAAGGTGGATTTTTCAGCTCCCCATAATTTTAGGAATATATCTTTGCAGAACTTCTTCTAACTCTTTTATATCTTCATTTCGAATTAATAAGTTTACATGATTATTCCACTTTTCTATACCGCGATCCAAAAAGACATTCTCTTGTGGAAACTGTCCCTGTACAAATGTTTTATAACCTTTTACTTCTTCATAAGGATAATAATTTATTCCATCCACAACTCCTGCTTCATAAACCTCGATGTCCTTTAACAATTGAATCGTTAAAAGGCTCATGAAACAAATTGTTACTGCATAAACTCCCGCTTGTAATAAAAACCTTTCAAAACTATCAATCTCGCCATTTGTATATTTAACATACGTTAAAATGAGTTGTGCAATGAAGTAAACGGGACAAAATAGCATAAACAAGCACCGTTTTGTCCGTCGATACATCGCAACCCGTTTTCCAACCTGCTTCTTTATATGCTTTACCTTATATATTTTCCATAATAGACATGCGAAGCCACATGTCATGAAAATAAGAATGACCATTAATACTGGATTCATTTCTATCCCCCCATACTTCTATCTTATCTAATTATTTTTGTATGAAAAATGCAATTTTGCATAATCGTCTTGTAGTCATCTCATACAAACTCTTGAAACATTCTGGTGAATGAAAAGAAGCCAAACAGTTTCGCTTGGCTTCTCAACATCAATTACAATTCATTTCTTCTACTATAAGCTACCGTATAGATGGTTGCACCAATTAATACGGCAACAATAAAAACGAGTAGTAAATTACTATACAAGTACGCTTTCGCATTTTGTATAGTAGAAAGTAAAGGATATTCTAGCATATGTTTTGTTAATAACCCGCCAACAATCGCTATCCCTATCCCTTCTGCTAAGAAGCATGCGAAGCTGAGAAATCCCATACCTGCACCGACTTCCTTTGACCCTAGAGCAGCCGCAACACTCGTAGAAATTACTGTTTTAACGAAGGAGAGTCCTCCAAACATTACGATCAGCATAGCAGAAACTAACCATGGTGTTTGATCAGCAAATAATGAAATGATAAAAAAGCTTGCAAGAATGAAAGATGAGCCAAGCCATAGAAAAGCCTTCTTCACATCAGTAAACATATAATTAGGTAAATCTTTTTCCATCAGGATGATACCCCCATATTAAAGGGGAACCACGCAGTTTATAGGGTAAATGATACGTTATCCCCTTGAATTTGTACCCTCATCGTTTTTCTGCACTTCATAAATACGCCCCCTCATCACATTTTCCATATTATACTATTTGTCTGTTCAGCAAGAAAGAAATAAAATCTCACACAATTCGCCCCCATCTATCACCAGAACGAATTTTTTATAATAAAGTGAAACTTCCATCAGTGGGACGGTTTTCATTCCCCACTGATGGTTAGTTGAACCAATCGGGCTTTTATGGGCAGTTATTCCCCACCTTTCTTCCTCGATTCTCTCTCAATTTTGGGGTCGGGACCTACTGCCCGCGAATAGCGAAATAAAAAATAGGCAATCGTAAATGATTGCCTATCTCTTCTTACATCTTCTCAATCCACTCCGTCAAACTGTGGACAACATGCGTCGGTTGCACGTCATATTCTGTTAACTTCTCCACAGATGTGACTCCTGTGTGGACAAGTAGTGTATCCATGCCCGCATTCATGCCTGCTAAAATATCAGTGTCGTAGTTATCCCCAACCATTAATGTTTCTTCTTTCGTTGTTCCGAGTACTTTTAATGCTTGCTCCATAATAACGGATTCTGGTTTACCAATGAAAGTTGGATTTACTGTTGTGGATACTGCTACAACGGATGTTAAGGAACCGTTCCCTGGTAATAAGCCACGTTCTGTCGGAATGGCAATATCACCGTTTGTTGAAATGAATGTCGCCCCGTTTCGAACAGCTAAGCACGCTTTTGCTAGTTTTTCATACGTCACTTCTCGATCTAACCCCACAACGACAAAATCCGGATTACTATCTACAAGTGTGAATCCTTTTTCCACAAGTGCATCACGCAAACCTTCTTCTCCAATCATATAGACAGAAGCATTTTGTTTTCTTTCATATATAAAATTCGCTGTTGCCATGCTTGTTGTAAATACTTGCTCTGGTGTAGCTGGAATATCAAACTGCAACAGCTTGTCTGCAACTTGCTCTGGTTTACGTGTCGAGTTGTTCGTCACAAATAAATAAGGTAAGTTCCGCTCTTGTAACGCTTTTATAAAATCACTCGCCTCTTCAATGCGTTCTTCGCCTCGGTACATTGTTCCGTCTAAATCAATTAAATAGCCTTTATACACACGTGTCACTCCTTTTTGATACTTACTCTTTTCTTATCGTATCCTTTTTTCCAAAAGAAAAAAACGCTTTTTCCAAAAGCGTCTCGTAATGTTCATTTTTTCTCTTTTATTTGATATGAACAGAAACAGTCTCCATCACACATACTTGATAACACTTTCACATCAGCATTTGGCAATAGTTTATTATACATACTTTTTTCATCATGACAAATTTGCGGAAACTTTGCTGCTACCTCCATTAACGGGCAATTTTGCTTTTGTAGGATGAAAGAACTTTCAGTTTCTTGTTCTACATGCACCATATATCCGTTTTTTTCTTGCATCACCGCAATTTCTTGTAAGCGCTCTAATGTTGTTTCCTTTCGATTCACACGTTTGGCTAATTGTTGTTCCATACGATTCGTTCTTGCCCGCAAAATCTTCTCAACGAGCTTCGCATCACCAATATGTTGCAAATCTTCTAACATCTCAACTGCAAATTTCTTATATTGCTTCGGAAACATGTCTTCTCCTTTTGCGCTTAAGCAATACACATACATCGGTCTTCCGACATGCTGCCGCACCATATTCACCTCAATAAGCTCATCCTTTTCGAGATTATTTAAATGACGGCGCACAGCCATCTCTGTAATTTGCAGCACTTCTGCTAATGTCGCAACAGTTTGTTCTCCTCTTACTTTTAAAAGTTGAAGAATTTCCTCTTTTGTGGACCGTGTCGCTTCCCCCATTTCTCAACCTACTTTCCTTTCCTACAGTTCTAATGGACCATGTTCATCATGGTCCATTAGAACAAAAATAATCTAATCTCCTGCAAACGCAGATACCGGACCAAGTTCTTGTTCCAAATAACGACGAATATTAGCAGGATATTGTTTTAGCATATCAATATGCTTTTGTACTGTATTATACACATCTGTGTGGTTCATATTTACATACTCTTGTACAATCATTCTCCGAAGACGAACAACTTCTTTTAAGCGTTCTCCTTCTTCATTTGTAACAACTTTTTCATCCATTAAAATATCAATAATGTCTTCATAGCTACCTGGGTCGCGCATAATAAATCCATCAATCATGGCATTGCCTACATCTAAAATACAATCGATCATGAGATGTGCCATACGCTCTAACGCATATTCATCAAGTGCTCCCTCATATTCTTGCTTCGTTTGAAATGCTGCAACAACTTTTTCTAAACACTGTAACATTTGTTCAATTTTTTTCCGATCTACAAAGTACATATATGTCACCTACCTGGTAATTAAAGCATTTTCATCACCAATTGTACCCTTTTATTCAAAAAAAATCGACAATTTTTCGAATTCACCTTTTTCTCGTTCTTTGCTATAGTTATATTTGTACGATTTTTGGAATTGGAGGAATGTCACAATGGAACGTGAACTCGCATTAGAAATTGTCCGTGTAACAGAAGCAGCAGCCCTGGCATCAGCACAATGGATGGGCCGTGGGAAGAAAAATGAGGCAGATGACGCAGCAACAACTGCAATGCGCACAATGTTTGACTCTGTTAACATGACAGGTACTGTTGTGATTGGCGAAGGGGAACTTGATGAAGCACCGATGCTTTACATTGGGGAAAAGCTCGGAACAGGAAACGGTCCAGAAGTAGACATCGCTGTTGACCCGTTAGAAGGAACAAATATCGTAGCGAAAGGTCTTGCAAACGCAATGGCTGTTATCGCTGTCGCTGATAAAGGAAACCTTCTACATGCTCCTGATATGTACATGGAAAAAATCGCGGTTGGTCCAAATGCAGCTGGTAAAATCAGCTTAGATGATCCAATTGAAAAAACAATTGAAATTGTAGCAAAAGCAAACAATAAAAAAATTCGTGACTTAACAGTTATTATCCAAGAGCGTGAACGTCATCAGGAAATTATTGACCGTGTTCGCGCAAAAGGTGCACGCGTAAAGTTATTCGGTGATGGTGATGTTGGGGCCTCTATCGCAACAGCCCTTCCAGGCACGGGAATCGACTTATTTATCGGTACTGGCGGTGCCCCAGAAGGCGTTATCTCTGCTGCTGCACTGAAATGTCTTGGCGGAGAGATGCAAGCGCGTCTCGTTCCAATGAATGAGGAAGAAGAAGCACGCTGCCTTACAATGGGCTTAGAAAATCCACGTCAACTGCTTATGCTAGATGATTTAGTATCCGGTGATGATGCAATTTTCTCAGCAACAGGTGTATCCGCTGGCGAGTTATTAGACGGTGTAAAATTCCTGGGCGGCGATTTAGCAGAAACATATTCAATCGTTATGCGCTATAAAACAAGAACAGTGCGCTTTATTAAAACGCACCACCATTTAGATCATAAACCACACTTAAATTTAGATATTTAAAAAGGAGTCATGTTCATGGAAGAACGTTTTTTTCTTTACGATGACACAGTAGAAACGAAAACACGTTTCGTAAGCTTTATGGGAGAAAACGAGCGTCATGATTTAGCGCTTTTGTACTCCGATCGTCATTATGGCAAAACAATTGTCCTTGATATGCAGCGCAATAAATTTGCAATTATCGGTCGTGACGATTTAGAAGAACCTGGCTACTTAGAACATGCATTTTCGATTTCTGAAGAAAATGCAGAAGAATTACGTTCGTTTTTATTTGAACTGTTGTAATCCATATCACCGGCTTGTCATAGAGCTGGTGATTTTTTCTTGTTACTTGTTTTGAATTTTCAGTTTAATATGATATACTAACGACAAATCTGTTTGGATAGAAAGGATGTTACACTACGTATGCCAACATTTACTTTGTAATGGATAAGCAACTGGATAGCATTACTCTCAAAAAAGCACAACGCTTTTTTCAAGGGAGTAGTCTGCCCAATTCCCATTACAAAGGAACGTAGCACATCTGCAGTATGATTGTTACGAAGGTTCCTCACAAGGGAACCTTCTTTTATTTTTCTCTTTTTTCTATATTTCATACCGCAAGACATCCAAATAGATGTCTCACGTTCCTTTATCTAAATACGAGGTGAAGGAAAATGCAGAACGTACAACTTTTTTGGAACTTATATAAATCAGAATTAGAAACAACTATAGAAAAACATTGTAAAAATTGTGGTCACACAGTTCTTTTTACTGACACAGACATTCGCCGGCATAACGCGAACGGTAAAAACATTTATCGTTTTGCGATTTACAAATGTAGCAAAGGGCATACTTGGAACAGAAAATTACGCATTTACAAAACCTACTCTGAGCATGCTAAAACAGTCGACACGTTTCAGGAAGAGCACCAAGAATCGCTAAGCAACATTTCAATTTTGTTCTATCAAAATGAAGGAATAACCGAACTAACCATTCTATTACAGTCCGTTCACGGAGTATTTCGCATCGACAAAGCACTCGCCACCTATATTTCAGAATGGAGCCGTACAGTCATTACAGAAAAAATTAAAGATGGAGTTATTCAACTAAACGGTCAACAGATTAAACCAAATACCAAACTTGCTGCTGGTGATTGTATTTCTATATGCATTCAGTCTACTTGTCATACGACGAGTCAAGCGGCTAAAACAGAATCATAAATATAGTAACCACTTCAACACATCCGTAAAAACTGAATTATATTAAAAGGTAGAAGGAGCTGACTTTTTAAAAGCCAGCTCCTTCTTTTTACTTCTTCACTTTTCTCACTACAAAATATGAGCACCCAAAATTACAGTACTCATATAAATACTCTGATAACGTACTAATTTTTGTGTCATACGTTGCGCGCTGGTTACTATCATCAAAAAAGCCGCGCAAACGAAGTTGATCATAGCCCCAATCGCCTACAATATAATCATATTTATTTAAAATTTCTGCATAACGAGCTTTAAATGCTTCTTCATTAAATCCATTTCGTTTCTCTTCTATTACTTCATACTGGATATTATTCACATAAACTGTAGTGCGAATCTCCTGCTTCTGCTCCATTTTCCAATCCCTTTCCTCTTCTTTCTTCTTTTTATCGTATCATAAAGCCACAAAACCAACAATTTCAAATACAAAAAACCTTCTTAGTGGGAAATGCTATAAGGTGAAACTTCCTTTTGGGATGCTTTTCTCCAAAAGGTTAGCCCTCACCAATCGGGCTCTTACGGGTAGTTAACACTATCTTGCTTTCTCTAACCATTACTGCCCGCTAGAGCGGGGGAGAATGAAACTTTCATCAAGAAGGAGAACATCATCATGAAAAAACAACTGCTCTTATCCCTTCTCACTCTTTCCATCTTTGCTGGATGTCAAACAAAGAAAGCAGAAATGAAACGTGAAGAAGGAAGCCGAGTACTCGTATCAGAACATAAAGACCTATACGGGAAGGACGTACCAAACCGCATGTTAACAAGGGTTGGCTATTCTCACAAACAAAAAGATGAAGTATCCAATCGCCAAGTTGGTACCATTAACAAAGAACGATTAGCAGAAATGATTACAGATTTAATTGTGAAACTACCAGATGTGATGAATGCCGCAACACTTGTAACAGATGACGAAATTTTTGTTATCTACCGAGCAAACACGACAGACCCAGCTTTAGTTGCTGATCAAGTACAAAAAACAGCACTGTCTATCGTTCCCCGCTATTACAAAGCATATGTATCAACAGAACAAAAATTAATATCACAAATTCAAGGACTAAAATCAGGCACATTAAACGATAAAGAATATGCCCAAACACTTGATATGCTCAAACGCGAAATGAGCAAAAACCCGCACTTAAATAATACACAAACAGATACAATGCCTAATACACTGAAGTAAAGCACTACCAAATCAAATAACCTGGGAAGATAATCTCAGGTTATTCCCTAAACATTTCACCGTTTTTCAGGCATAATATAGAATATATATATTAGAAAGTGGTGAAATTTATGGTTTCAAATGCAGCAATTGGAAGTATAATCGTCCAAATCGCGATTTCTGTTCTTATTCCGATTATTGCCCTCATTTATTTTCGGAAAAAGTATAAAATTTCTTTCAAAATTGTCGGTGTCGGAGTTGTATTTTTCATTGGATTCTCACAAATTTTAGAGAAAACGTTACATGTATTTATATTGGGAAATCCAGCGACAGCTTCACTGTTAAAAAATTCGTTTATCTATGCCCTATATGGCGGATTAACAGCTGGCATTTTTGAAGAACTTGGACGTTTTATTGCCTTTTACTTTTTACTCAAAAAGTATCAGGAATATAAAGACGGTCTCGCTTACGGAATTGGTCACGGAGGGATTGAATCATTATTAATTGGAGCAACTGCTGGAGCCCAAACCCTTGTATTTGCTTTCGCGATTAATAACGGCACTTTCGCTAAAATGATTGAAAAAGTACCACAGCTCAGCGCCGTCCAAGACGCATTAGTACATAATCCACCTTACCTCTATTTATTTGGTGGCGTAGAACGAGTCGTAGCTTTTATTATGCAAATTGCTCTTACAATGCTTGTCTTATACGGTGTAAAGTATAAAAAGTACATGTTTGTAGGATTAGCAGTATTTCTTCATGCGTTTACTGACTTTTTTGCAGCACTTTACCAACGCGGACAAATCCATTTGTTCGTAATCGAAGGACTTATGATACTGTTTGGTATCGGTGCTTACATGATTATTCGTAACATAAAGAAAAAATTCACATTAGAACATGCAAGCTAAGCCGAGCCGGCTTAGCTTTTTCTTTTGTAAGTCCAATCTCCTAATAATTAGAAAGAAGAGGATTTTTCACTCTATTTGTCGAAGTACGTACAGGTTCGCCTATATAACTTTCACTAACTATTAGAAGAGAGGGATGAATTATGAAGAAATTAATTGTTGTCCGCCATTGCATGGCAACTGGACAAGAACATGATGCTCCCCTTACAAAAATAGGTGAGCATCAAGCAAAGGACCTTGCCAATTTTCTCATTACAGCACGGCTTCCAATCGACAATATTATCTCTAGTCCCTTTACTCGTGCTATCCAATCCATTACACCTTATGCATCACATATACAACTCCCGATTCAGGAGGATGAGCGGTTAACTGAGCGTATATTAAGCGGCGCTCCAATGAGTAACTGGCTACAAATGTTAGAGCAGACTTTTACAGAAACAGATGTCGCCTTTCCTGGCGGAGAATCTACGCGCCAAGCGACAGAGAGAGTTCAATCACTTATCCACAGCATATTACAAGATGATACACAAAAAGTAACACTACTCGTTACACACGGTAACTTATTCACACTCATCTTAAGGATTTTTGACGAAAGCATCGGTTTTTCCACTTGGAAAAGCTTAAGCAATCCAGACGTATACGAAATTACGATTGAACAAGATGCAGCAACTATCCATAGATTGTGGGGGATACATTGTGAAATGGATTCACGTAACTGCTGATAATTTAGAATCAGAACACATTTGCTGTGCTATATCTGACAAGAGAATGGCACGCGGAGTCCAGCAAAAGAAAGCATGGTTACAAAAGCGAATTGAAGAAGGACTTGTCTTCAAAAAGTTAGATGTAAATGGAAAAGTATTTATTGAATACCTTCCAGCTGAATACGCCTGGGTACCTATTATAGCTCCAGGATATTTGTGTATAAACTGCTTTTGGGTATCCGGACGCTTTAAAGGGCATGGGCACGGCGCGGCATTGTTAGACGAATGTATACAAGATGCAAAAAGCAGTGGTAAACACGGTGTTGTTGTAATTTCAAGCAAGAAGAAACGCCCGTATTTATCTGATGGGAGCTATTTAAAGAAAAAAGGATTCGAAGTTTGTGATACGGCACCACCTTACTTTGAATTACTCGTGTATAAGTTTGATTCTGGGACACCTGCTCCACAATTTCATACGAGCGCAAAAGAAATGCATGTTGAAACGCAAAATGGATTGGTTGTGTATTACACAGATCAATGCCCTTTTACTGATTATTATGCCCAACAAGAATTGAATGAAATTGAACAAGAATACAATATTGCCATTCAGCGTAATAAAATTTCAAACCGGGAAGCTGCCCAAACTGCGCCGTGTGCCTTCACAACATATAGCGCTTTTTATAATGGACAATTTCTTACCCATGAAATTATAAACAAGAAGAAATTCGAAAAGTTGTGGAAAACATCCCAAAAGTGAAACGAAAGGAGCTTGCATTCCGATGTATGAAGAAGTCATCTCGTTATTACATAAAACGAATGTTTTATATGAGAAATTTGAACACGAACCTATTTTAGATTACGAAACAGATCGGCTCATTCGAGAGCGCCTCGGCTTAGATGGCGAACCGAGTAAAAGCCTGTTTATGAAAACAAAATCTGGGGATTATTATGTCTTTTTTACGTTAGAAGGGTCTCGTTTTGATATAAAGCAAATGAAAGACATCATTGGTACACGTGTATCACTTTGTTCACCTGATGAACTAAGAGAGCAAACAGGATGCATTTCAGGATGCGTTGCTCCGTTTGGTTATACACAAGATGTAACGATTATTGTGGATTCTTCTATTTATCAATGCGAAAAAATATTAATTTCGCCCGGCGTCCCTGAATTTACAATTTCTTTATCCACAGAAGAATTACGAAAAATTTTATCCACATGTGGAAACACTGTCTTAGAATATGGATGAAACAAGAGCTGAACATTTCAGCTCTTGTTTCATCCATGTGCACTGGAACCCGACATATTTAATACAACAACTCCGCCAATAATAAGTACTAAGCCAACGAGTGTCTGCCATGTAAAAGCATCCTTCCAGATAAGAACACCGATTACTGCCGTTAACGCTGTTCCAACTCCTGACCAAATCGCATAAGCGGTGCTAATTTGAAGGTGCTGCAATGTTTGTGACAAAAAATAAAAGGCAGATGCAAACCCAAGAACAACTGCGATACTTGGCCATACCTTCGTAAAACCCTCTGATAGCTTTAGCATCGTTGTTCCAAAGACTTCACTCACAATTGCAAATGCTAAAAAAATAAATCCTTTCATAAGCTTCTCCCTTTCTATATCTAATCAATCTTTCCCGAAAAAAAATCCCCCTTAGCTCATTTACTAAGAAGGATCTCCTCATTATTTTGCTTGTACTGTATTCTCTTTTGCAGATTGTACTTGCTCATCAGCATGGTAAGAAGAACGCACAAGTGGACCAGCCTCACAGTGACTAAAACCTTTGCTAAGTGCAATTTCTTTTAGCTCTGCAAATTCTGCTGGTGTGTAATATTTAATAACCGGTAAGTGCTTTTTAGACGGCTGTAAATATTGACCAAGCGTCAAAATGTTAACGTTGTTTGCACGCAGGTCATCCATTGCTTCGATAATATCTTCTGTTGTTTCACCAAGTCCAAGCATGATGCTTGATTTTGTAGGAATGTCTGGCTGCATTTCTTTTGCACGACGTAAAAACTCTAATGAACGATCATATTTTGCTCTTGCGCGAACTCGGTCAGATAATCGACGTACTGTCTCAATGTTATGATTTAAAATATCAGGACGTGCATCCATTAACATTTTTAAATTCTCTTCTACCCCACCCATATCAGATGGTAAAACTTCAATAGACGTAAACGGACTTTTACGACGAACAGCACGTACTGTTTCTGCAAAAACAGCTGCTCCTCCGTCTTTCAAATCATCACGTGCAACCGCTGTTATAACAACATGTTTTAAGTTCATTTGATCCACGGAATCCGCTACGCGTTCTGGCTCTTGCAAATCAAGCTCTGTTGGTAAGCCTGTTTTAACAGCACAGAAGCGACATGCACGTGTACAAACTGCACCTAGAATCATAAATGTTGCTGTTTTACGAACAGCCCAGCATTCGTGAATATTCGGGCATTTCGCCTCTTCACAAACGGTATGAAGGTTCTTAGAACGCATCATTTTCTTTAAGCCTGTATAGTTTTCATTTGTATTTAATTTAATTTTTAACCATTCGGGCTTGCGCTTGTATTCTGTTTGTTTTGTCATGTTCATCAACTCCGCACAATATGAAATAGTTTACCGTGTTCGCTCTTTTCAATGTAACATATCTATTCTATCGTATGAAAGCGATTTGCTCAAATGAAGATTGCAAGAATTCTTTCCAATTATTACTTATAATGAAATATCGTGTATATCTCACACTAAAGGTAGTGATTCGGAAAGGAGCTTACTACCGTGCATCGAAAACTTTTCCTTTTGCTTTTTATTTCTTTTTTTCTTCAGGCGAATATTGTGCATGGGGAAGAAAACAAGCAAGATATATATAAGAAGCGAATGACATTATACAAAGAAATGGAGACCGTCTCTCTTATTCCATGGTACTACTTCGCTGCGATTGATCAATACGAGCGAAATATTCGTTCTGTACGCCGCGATATTCCGAAAAAGCCAGATGCTACGATTTCAATTTATTTCAAACCAGAAATGTGGGCTGGCCCAGCTAATCCAAACTTACATGATACAAAACCTTATACAATTTCCTTATTTGGCGGCATCGGTTTAGACGGAAACGAGGATGGATTAGCGGATGCAAATAATGAAAAAGATGTTCTCTACACAATGGCTACCATAATAGGAAAACAAGGGGAAAATCGAGAACAATTAAAAATTATGCTGTGGGAATATTATCAGCGATCAAAAACAGTAGAGTTAATATTAGGGTATGCTCGTATGTATAAACACTACAATCGAATTGATTTAGAAAGAAATGTCTTTCCCCTTCCCATTCACAGCAACCATAGCTACCGCAGCACATTTGGTGCGAAACGAAGCTTTGGCGGACGGCGTATGCATGAGGGAACAGATATTTTCGCCGGGCACGGTGTACCTGTTCGTTCTACTTGCTATGGCATTATTGAAACGAAAGGGTGGAATCGCCTTGGCGGCTGGCGCATCGGTATTCGCGACTTATACAACAACTACCACTATTACGCACATTTAGGCGGATTTTCAAAAGAAATAAAGCTTGGACAAATCATTGAACCAGGAACCGTCCTTGGGTTTGTTGGCAGCACTGGCTACGGTCCTCCTGGAACAGCTGGTAAATTCCCTCCTCACTTGCATTTTGGGTTATATAAAGATAACGGCTATACAGAATGGGCATTTGATCCATATATGCATTTAAGCTTATGGGAACGAAAAGAACGCATGAATATGAAGAAATAACAAAAAAAGCGGAAAACATTAGTTATCCGCTTTTTTCTCTTTCTTCTCCGGCGCAACCACTCCGCCGCTTCCATAATATCCAGGCACCTCACCTTGAATAATACGAGTTGCTACCGGAATATCTTGTTTTACCGTAACTTCTTTCGTATGAAACGGAATAATCACCTGAAGCGTCACTTCAATTTCCATCACAATTTTAATCGCAGTATTATTAATGCCGTGCGGCTCAAAATCTTGCTTAATATTCGTATACACATCGCCAATCGTTGTAAATGTAATCGGAATATCTGGACCTATATTACCAAGCAAAGCATTGTCTGTAATTCTACCGAGTGGAACAGATAGTGAAGGCCCACCTTCTTCTGGTATCCCTAGCGCCTTCGTATCCCCTTTTTCTGCTTGGTGTAAATATTTTTCTATGTACGTTGTAGTCGAGGTTAAAATCTCATTCACTGCTTCTGTGTTCACATCCATCGTGGCCACTTTTCCGTTCTTATCAGTTTGCACTTTCATTAATGAATCAACGTTGATGCCTTGTGCAACCCTATCTTTCACTGCCTTCGTCATTACAACTGTCGCCGTCCGCTTCGTTTGCATTTCCGCATACCTCATTACCGTTGGGCGAATGCTTTTATTCACAAGCCACAAGCCTTGTAAGGTAAGAAAAACAAAAATAGCGAATGAAATAAGCAATACGTAACGAAATGGCAATGGTCCTTTCCGAAATCGAGAAGTTCGGGGGCGAAACGCACGCATAACAAAATCCCTCCTTCTTACACATGTATATGCAAAAAAGAGGGACGATATATTAAATCATTTTTAACAATGCTTTTTTTCCAATTGTACCAGCTGTAATTCCTAATCTCTCTGCCTCAACCGTAACCGACTCAAGGGGCGCTTCTAACAACTGCTCAATTGTTCTAACTCCAACGGCGCGTCCCGCAAGAATGCCGCGATCGCTTAACTTTTCATTTAATAACGCCACATCCAGCGCACCGCACATAATATATCCTTTATCGCTCATAACAGCTAACAGATTTGTTTTCGGAAGCTGTACACTCACTGCTATAAACGTATGTTCATTTATGATAATAGGTTCCATATTAACCATAGTTCACACTCCTCTCTCTTTATCTGTATGAAAAGAGAAAAACGAATGTGAATAGGGCAACGCAGCAGACTATAATTTTACAGATGATGCATATGTCAGTAATGTATTGGTCAAAACATCACGGAGTAGTTCCGGCATATAATATTCTTTTTCAGATACAACTGCCAGTTCTGGATACAAATAGCCGAACGTGAACATATCAATCGTCCCTACTGTGTAAATCCGTTCTAGGTCCAATGATTCTCCGTTAATTATGACATCTTCGAGTAATATTTTATTATTCGGAATCGTATCTGGGATCACTTCAACACCCGCATATATCATTTTCCCCATAACTTTTCCGCGGAATCCTAAGCCCTTCACTTCAAGCTGTTCCATACTCGGACGACGCGCTTTCAAAATCACATCTCGCAATGTTTTTCCTGTTATCTGCAAACGGCACGGGTTAATTGGATGTGGGCAAATCCGATGAATATCCCCTCGTGTCACGACACCTTCTTGTAGTCCTTCGAGTAGTACGCCTGCATTTACAATACCAATTTCGGCATTGCACCATTCTTTCAGAGAATCAGCAAGCATATGAGTAAATTTCGTTTCTTGAAACCAATCCATTTCTAGTGGTTCTTTTAAAGTGACAACAGGCTCTGCCATGATGAGCTTACTCTCTTGCTCCAATTCTTCTAATAAAGCATGAGATGCGCCGTATGCACCTAATCGCTTCGTGTTAATTGCTCTGCCATCTTTTTTCGTCACTTTCTTTGTCTCTACATCCACCGTTATTTGCACATGTCCGACATAATGTCCCCACTTCTCACCGCAGCAAAGAAGTGTTTCATTCACCAATACGCCGCGTTCAAATAAATGGTGAGTATGTGCGCCTAAAATAACATCTATGTCATAATGCTCTGCCATGTATTCATCAGCATTTTTCCCTAAATGAGACAAGACAACAATGACATCCGCCTGCGAACGTACCTCTTCTAAAATGGATTCTAAATGCAGATACGGATCTTCAATATGCCAATCTAGCTTCGCATAAAAATCAGGATATGCGACTGTTAAACCAATGAATAGGACGGTAATTCCGTTATCAAGCGTTTGCAGTACATATGGTTTCACCCACTTCGGACGAGTTCGGTCACTTTCAAATAAATTAGCAACAAGCACTTCAAAATTCGCATCGTCATAGAGATGAGCCAACTGCTCTTTAGCAAGAGTAATCCCTTCATTGTTCCCAATCGTTACATAATCGTACAATGCCTCATTTAGAAGCTGCACATTTCCCCTTCCACTCGTTGCCTCAGAAATCATATGAAAACGATCAACGTGATCGCCAATATCTAATGTAAACACCGCCTCATCAGCAGCAAGACGACGCTTTTTCTCTTCTAACACAAAACGAGAAATTTGCGGCCAATTTTCAAAATGACTATGTATATCATTCGTATGATAAAGATGAATTGTAACTTCTTGCAGAGAAAAAACCTCCTCTCAATTCCATACTTCTTGTTTACGCTCTATATAAACTTGAATCCTGTAAATACTTTTCGCCTTTTCTTGCTATTTTACATTGTACTCTCATTGAAGGAAAAAGCAAAAATTTCTTCTTTAAAAGGTAAGGACTGATTAAAAAGATTTTCATGTGTCAAATACGGTCGAATGGTCTTTATCCCGCTATTCGTGGGCAGTAAAGGCTGGAGAAGAGCAGGGAAGAAAACTGCCCGTAAAAACCCGATTGAGCGGGCTTTCCATCAGTGAGAAAAGCGTCACTGATGGAAGTTTCACTTTATTTCGTGTCGAACCGCCGATAAATTTCTAGTCATGAAAAAAAACGCCCTGTAAACAGGGCGCTTCGGACGTATACATCACCTTTAATTATGACTAATATTATAAGTTGGGTATAATGTTGTTCCGCTAATCCAAATTTTGATTTCATTTGTTAACGGAACATTTTGTTCATTAATAACTGTTCTCCACCATTCCCATGCAAGGCCTGTACACTCTCTTGCTAAGACTTTTACATTTTTTGCATTCGGTGGAAGTGGTATAACTGTAGAGAAATGAGCCGTTTTGTCTTGGTTATTTCCTTCCCAAGTTTTATGGGTTAATACTTCTTTTCCATTCCCATCATACGAAAATTCATCCCAAGATACATCAAATTGAGCAACATATGCACCATAATGATCAAGCCTCATTTTAGCGCTAGAGTATTCTGTAGTTGTAGTCTCGATATAATCTGTATTGTTATGAACAGCAGCAGTTGCGTTATCTTTTAAGAAAGTGCTTGTGTATGAAATTGGGTATGCCGGATTTTTAGAACTTAATTCTGCATTATCTTTAATAATATTTCGGATTTCATTAAAATCTTTTGTAACAACCTTGTTATGCTCTTTTGCATCTCCGCCTAATACTACAGCAGTAAAGGTACTGTCTTCAAAAATATCTTTGTACTGTCCACTCGCTTCAACGCCTTGACCCTTAATTAAGGCTTTAAAAGCAGCTTGTACATCTTTGCTTTTAGATGATGTTTCTAACTTCACATAAACTGTTCTACCATAAGCTACATTTGACACCATAACAGGCGGAGCCTCATTACTTACCCCTTTACGAGTTAACTCATCAAACGTAACACTATTATCAAAAAGGTCAGATGGATTGTTTGGTAGTTCTGCACTTACTGTATAAAAGATTTGCTTATATGCCGCAACCATCACTTTTTTCTCTCCATTTGCAACAGCATTAAAGTCAATATTCAGTGCATTGTCAAGATATTTAGCGTTAACATTAAGAGCACTTGCGATTTGAGATTTACTATACACCATAGATTCTGTATACTGCATTCTTGCAGGTAACGTATTTGTTTTTGAATACTTTTCATTCCAAGTAGATACTAACTCATCTACTGCTCCAGACACATTACCATATGTAGGATTTTGGACAGTAACTGTATTTTCTTTTCTCATGCCAGGTAAGTCGATACTAATATTCAAAGGTTTTCTCTTAGCCACTAATAAACTAGGCTGATTATCTGCAAAAGCTTTATTTGCAAGTTGTACTGCCCCTGGATAAGTACGATTAGCCACAGAATCAATAATTGAAATATCGACTGGTGAAGTTGTAAGTGATTTTTTCTCACGTTCAACTACTACGAATTTACCATTTGAATTTGTACCTTCTTTCGGAACAAAACTCTCTACTTTATCACCATTTACTGCTAAAACCTCTTGATTGTTATACTTTAGATTTGCTATACCAGTATCAATGCCACTAGCATTTTTTGCCTGATCAGCTGAAGTACTTTTAGGTGTTTCAGCGAAAGAAATAGATGAATAATTAAAAGTGCATAAACCAATTGATAAACATGCTAGTAATTTTATTCCTTTAACCTGATTTAAAAACTTCAAAAAACTCGCCTCCTTTTTTAGGAAAATTATATCATATATTCCCTCCTTTTCGTTTAATTATTTTAATATAATAAAAAACAAATAAAAAAAACTAAGAACGGAAGTAAGAAAACTTCGCCAAAAATAAAATACGTGTCCGAACGACTTAAGCACGTAAAGGTGAAAGTCACTACAGACACGTATTTCCCTCAAAAGATTGAAGGGTATCATTTAAGGAGTTGGGACCCCCTATCCAATACTACCTTCCATCTCAAATTTGATTAAGCGGTTCATTTCTACTGCGTATTCCATTGGAAGTTCGCGAGTAAATGGCTCGATGAAACCCATTACGATCATTTCTGTTGCTTCTTGTTCAGAAATACCGCGGCTCATTAGGTAGAATAATTGTTCTTCTGATACTTTTGATACTTTCGCTTCGTGCTCAAGTGAAACGTGATCATTTTTGATCTCGTTGTAAGGAATTGTATCAGATGTAGATTGGTTATCCATGATTAATGTGTCACACTCGATGTTTGAGCGAGAGTTTGTCGCTTTTGGTCCGAAGTGTACAATACCACGGTAAGTTACTTTACCACCATGTTTTGCAATCGATTTAGAAACAATTGTTGAAGATGTATTTGGTGCTAAGTGAATCATTTTCGCACCAGCATCTTGGTGTTGGCCTTTACCAGCAATCGCGATTGATAATGTTAAACCGCGTGCGCCTTCACCTTTTAAGATAACAGCTGGGTATTTCATCGTTAATTTTGATCCGATGTTACCGTCAATCCATTCCATCGTTGCGTTTGCTTCACAAACTGCACGTTTTGTAACTAGGTTATATACGTTGTTTGCCCAGTTTTGGATTGTTGTATAACGGCAATATGCATCTTTCTTAATGATGATTTCTACCACCGCACTGTGAAGTGAGTTTGTTGTGTAAACAGGTGCCGTACAACCTTCTACGTAGTGTACGTGTGCGCCTTCGTCTACGATAATAAGCGTACGTTCGAATTGTCCCATATTTTCAGAGTTAATACGGAAATACGCTTGAAGTGGTGTATCAACTTTTATACCTTTTGGAACGTAGATAAATGAACCACCAGACCAAACTGCAGAGTTTAATGCAGAGAATTTGTTATCAGTTGGTGGGATTACTTTTCCGAAATGCTCACGGAAAATATCTTCATTCTCTTTTAATGCGCTATCTGTATCTTTGAATACGATCCCTAGTGCTTCTAGGTCTTCTTTCATGTTGTGGTATACAACTTCAGATTCGTACTGTGCAGATACACCCGCTAAATATTTTTGCTCTGCTTCTGGAATACCTAATTTATCAAATGTTGCTTTAATTTCATCAGGTACTTCATCCCAAGACTTCTCAGATTTCTCAGATGGTTTTACGTAGTACGTAATTTCATCAAAGTTTAAATCATTTAAATCTCCGCCCCATTGTGGCATTGGCATTTCATAGAAGTGATCAAGGGATTTTAAACGGAAGTCTAACATCCACTGTGGTTCTTCTTTCATACGTGAAATTTCTTCTACGATTTCTTTTGTTAAACCGCGCTCAGCACGGAAAATCGAAACGTCTTTATCTTTGAAACCATATTTATAATCGCCGATATCTGGCAGCTGTTTCGCCATGTTCGTATGTCCCTCCTTGGATAACCTCTTTTTTAGGAAGTGATCTGCATTACTTCTCTTCGTCCAAGCCTTTTTCTAACGCTTTCCAAGCTAATGTTGCACACTTAATACGCGCTGGAAATTTGCATACACCTTGTAATGCTTCAATATCTCCTAAATCAATGCTGTCATCATACTCTTTTCCTAGCATCATATCAGAGAAAATTTTCGAAAGCTTAAGCGCTTCTTCAATTTTCTTTCCTTTTACTGCTTGCGTCATCATAGAAGCGGAAGACATGGAGATAGAACAACCTTCTCCTTCAAACTTCGCCTCTTGTACAATCCCATCTTCTACTTTCATCGTAAGTTGAATACGATCGCCGCAAGTTGGATTGTTTAAGTTAACTGTAACACTATCTTCTAACACGCCATGGTTACGAGGATTTTTATAATGATCCATAATAACTTGGCGATATAACGTATCTAAATTATTAAAAGACATTTGTGAAATACTCCTTTGTTTTCGTTAGCGCTTCAACAAATGTATCAATTTCTTCTTTTGTATTATATAAATAGAAGCTTGCACGTGCTGTAGAGGAAGCTTTTAACCACTTCATCAGCGGCTGTGCACAGTGATGTCCTGCACGAACCGCAATGCCTTCTACATCTAATACTGTCGCCACATCATGCGGATGCACTTCCTCGATATTAAATGTAACAAGACCAGCGCGATGCTTTGGTCCATAAATTGTAACGCCATCTACTTCTGATAGTCTTTCTAAAGCGTACTGCGCTAATTCATGCTCATGCTTTTCAATATGATCAAGACCGATTTCTTCTAGGAAATCAATTGCCGCTCCGAGTCCAATTGCATTACCGATAATCGGTGTACCTGCTTCAAACTTCCACGGAAGCTCTTTCCACGTAGAATCTTGTAAGTCTACGAAATCGATCATTTCACCGCCAAATTCAATTGGCTCCATATTCTCTAGCAATTCCTTCTTACCATATAATACGCCGATACCTGTAGGCCCGCACATTTTATGAGCGGAGAATGCATAGAAATCACAATTTAAATCTTGTACATCCACTTTCATATGAGGCGTACTTTGTGCACCATCAACGACCATGATTGCACCATTTTGATGGGCGATTTCTGCGATTTCTTTTACAGGATTAATCGTTCCAAGCACGTTTGATACGTACATGATAGAAACGATTTTCGTATTTGGTGTAATTGTTTGACGAACATCTTCAATAGAAATGGTTCCGTCTTCTTGAAGAGGAAGATATTTTAGTATTGCGCCTGTTTTCTTCGCAACTTGTTGCCAAGGAATGATATTACTATGGTGCTCCATGTAAGAGATAACAATTTCATCGCCTTCTTTTACATGTTCCATACCGTAACTTGCCGCAACTGTATTTAACGCCGTTGTTGTACCGCGTGTAAAAATAATTTCTTCCATCGATTTCGCATGAATAAACTTACGAACTTTCTCGCGTGCACCTTCATACGCATCGGTAGCTTTCGTACCGAGCGTATGAACACCGCGATGCACATTCGAGTTGTACTCTTTATAGTAACGTTCTAACGTTTCAATGACTTGAATTGGTTTTTGAGAAGTTGCCCCGCTGTCGAAATAAACAAGTTGTTTGCCGTTCACCTTTTGATCAAGAATTGGAAACTGTTTGCGTATTTCATGAATATCCATTAGCGAACTTTCCTTTCGATTACCTCAACAAGCTGTGCTTTTACTCCTTCAATTGGAAGCTCATTTACTACAGGTGCTAAGAATCCATGGATGACTAGACGCTCTGCTTCTTTCTTCGGAATACCACGGCTCATTAAGTAGTATAGTTGTGTAGGATCTACGCGTCCTACAGAAGCTGCGTGACCTGCCATTACATCGTCTTCATCAATTAAAAGGATTGGATTTGCATCACCGCGTGCTTTTTCATTTAACATAAGAACGCGAGAAGATTGCTGTGCATTTGATTTAGATGCACCGTGCTCAATTTTACCAATTCCGTTAAAGATAGATGTTGCACTATCTTTTTGAACACCGTGTTTTAAGATGAAACCTTCAGAGTGTTTACCGAAGTGAACAACTTTTGTTGTAAAGTTTTGCGTTTGATTGCCACGGCCGATTGTTACTGTTTTTGTATCAGCAAATGAACCGTCGCCCATTAAGTTCGTTACGTTCTCAGAAATTGTGTTTCCATCGTTCATAAGACCTAATGCCCACTCAAGACGGCCGTCTCGTCCAACTACGCCGCGGCGGTTTACGTAAGATGTCACGTCTTTCGCTAATAAGTCAACTGCACCAAATTTCACTTGTGCGCCTTGCTCTACAATGACTTCCGCCACGATATTTGCAATACCTGTAACAGTTTCATTTGCCACGTAGTTTTCTACATATGTTGCAGAACTATTTGCATCTGCAACAAATAATACGTGGTTATAAACATTTGCTTCTTCGCCGTCTACTAAGAATACAGCTTGAAGCGGTGTTTCAAGAACAACATTTTTCGGAACGTATACAAACGCACCGCCATTGATTAGTGCAGCATGAAGTGCTGTTAAGCGATGCTCGTCAACTTTCACGCCGTCCTTCATTAAATACTTTTGTACTAGTTCAGCATGCTCAGTTGCAGCTGTTACGATATCTGTTAAAATAACGCCTTTTGTTTTTGCTTCTTCTGCTAAAGAAACAAATGCAGTTGTACCAGTGCGTTGTACAAGTACGTTATTATTTTCATCAATTATATTTTTCACTGCTTCTGGAAGTTCTTCTAAAGAACCTACAGGCTCTTGCTTTGTAGTTTTACCTTTGCCGATAAAATCCCATTTATCAATTTTCGTTTTATCTGGCGTTGGCATTGGAAGTTCAGTTGCTTTAGCAAGAGCTTGTAAGCGGAACTCAGTCAACCAAGCAGCTTCATTCGCTTCGCTTGCAAATTGACGGATAGAATCTTGATCGAAAGGTAATGTACCAATTGTCATGTTTATGCTCCTCTCTTACGCTTCTTGCTCTTCTGTTTCGTCTTCAATACCTAGTTCTTTTTTAATCCAGTCGTAACCTTCAGCTTCTAAACGTTGTGCAAGCTCAGGACCTCCAGATTTCACAACACGACCATTCATCATAACGTGTACATGATCTGGAGTGATGTAATTTAATAAACGTTGGTAGTGCGTAATCATTAAGCAACCGAAATCTTCGCCGCGCATTTCGTTAATACCTTTAGATACAACTTTTAATGCATCGATATCAAGACCAGAGTCAATTTCGTCTAAGATTGCGATTTTTGGCTGAATCATCATTAATTGAAGAATTTCGTTACGTTTTTTCTCACCGCCAGAGAAACCTTCGTTTAAGTAACGTTGTGCCATTGATGGATCCATTTCTAGGAATTCCATATTTTTATCTAATGTACGGATAAATTTCATAAGAGAAATTTCATCGCCTTCCGCGCGTCGTGCATTAATTGCAGAACGTAAGAAGTCGGCATTTGTTACTCCGCTAATTTCACTTGGATATTGCATTGCTAAAAATAGACCAGCTTGTGCACGCTCATCTACTTCCATTTCTAATACATCTTCACCGTCGATGATGATGCTACCTTGTGTTACTTCATATTTTGGGTGACCCATAATTGCAGAAGATAAAGTTGATTTACCCGTTCCGTTAGGTCCCATGATTGCATGGATTTCTCCACCTTTTACTTCAAGGTTTACACCTTTTAAAATTTCTTTGCCATCAATTGATACATGTAAATCTTTAATCGTTAATGTAGAACCAGCCATCTCTATACCTCCAATAATTCTCTATATACATTTTAAAAATTCCTAAAACGTTCACATTCTCATTTTATTCTCATTCTAATTTTATATCAAATAAAATGATATCGCAAACGTTAAAAAATGTAACAATTTTTCTACAAATACGAACAGGAATATTCTGCACATTATATTATGATACACCTTTCTTCCTAATTATATAAAGAAAAAAGGGCCGAGAAATTCCAGCCCTTTTTTCACCTTATTCACTTACAGGAAGCACTGCTCCTTTATATTCTTTCTTAATAAAATCTTGAATTTCTTTTGAATGTAATACTTCTATAAGTTCTTTAATTTCTTTTCTGTTTTCATCCCCTTTACGAACAGCGATAATATTTGCGTAAGGAGAATCCGATCCTTCAATTGCAATTGCATCTTTTGTTGGATTTAATTTTGCATCAATTGCATAGTTTGAGTTAATGAAAATTGCATCACCTTCATTGTTCTCATATAACTTTGGTGTAAGACCTGGTTCAACATCCGTTTTAAATTTCAAGTTTTTCGGATTTTCTACAATATCTTTTTCTGTCGCTTTTACAACATCTACGCCATCTTTCAGTTTAATAACGCCGCCTTTTTGCAGAAGTGCTAACATACGTCCGCGCTCTGATACGTTATTACTCATAATTACTGTTCCACCACTTGGAAGGTCTTTTAAACTTTTGTATTTCTTAGAGTAAATTCCCATAGGTTCTAAATGAATTTTTCCGGCATTTACAAAGTTATATCCTTTTTCTTGGATTTCCTTCTCTAAATACGGAATGTGTTGGAAATAGTTGGCATCAAGATCTTTACTAGCTAACGTTTGGTTTGGTAGTATATAGTCTTGGAATTTTTTCACTTTTAATGTAATACCCTTTTTCTCTAACAATGGTTTCGCTTTTTCTAAAATAACCGCATGCGGTACGTTAGAAGCACCCACTACAAGTGTTTTCTTATCTTTTTCGCCGCTACCACAAGCAGCTAATACAAATACAAATACAGCAATAAGTGCTGAAAATAATACCTTTTTCATATTCTGACACCCTTTCTTTTCTAAATATTCTAAATAGTTGTTTTATAAAAAGTCTTCGTCTGAAACGAAAACTCCTCTTTATCTTTTATCAAGTCGCTTCGTAAAGAAGTCACCAAGCACTTGAATAATAAATACGATTACAAGCACAAGAATTGTTGCCATGAGAGTTACATCGCTATTGTTGCGCTGGAATCCTTCTAAATAAGCAAGTGTCCCAAGACCGCCTGCACCAACTACTCCAGCCATCGCTGTGTAGCCCACAAGTGCAATCGCCGTTACTGTAATACCCGAAATGAGTGCTGGCAAAGATTCTGGTATCAGTACTTTTAAAATAATTGTACTCGTCTTTGCCCCCATCGCTTTCGATGCTTCGATGACACCTTTATCAATTTCACGAAGGGCAATTTCAACCATTCTCGCATAAAACGGCGCCGCTCCAACAATTAATGCTGGCAGTGCAGCACTTGCTCCAAGAATTGTGTTTAGAAGAAACTTCGTAAACGGAATCAGTAAAATAATTAAAATAATGAACGGGATAGAACGGAAAATATTTACAAACGTACCGATTATAACATTGACTGGTTTGTTCTCCCATAAATTATCTTTTCCTGTAAGGAACAGTAATAACCCTAGAATAAGACCAAATACAAATGTTGCCAGTGTGGCAATTGCCGTCATATATAGCGTTTCCCCGGTAGCTTCTAGCATTGTATCCCAATCGACATTTTGAAGCAGATTATCCATGTGCAATCACCTCCAGCTCGACTTGCTCTTGTTGAATCGTTGCAATTGCTTTTGCAATCACATCTTCGTCGCCATTTAAGTGGACAATTAAGCTTCCATACGCCCCGTTTGCCGTTTGTGCAATATTCCCTTGCAAAATGCTCACTTCCACTCCATCTTGCTTCATTAAATCTTGTAAAACTGGTCTTTCTACTGCTTCACCAATAAATTGCAGTTTCACGACCTTTCCTTCCGGATATTTCTCTTCTAAATGCTCGATTGCTTCATCCGCATCTTCAGAATCTGTTATTTGCTTAACGAAGCGCTTTGTAATGTCTTGCTGCGGATTACGAAATACATCTAACACGCTGCCACTTTCAACAATCTTCCCTTTTTCCATAACTGCAACGCGGTTACAAATTTTTTGAATGACATGCATTTCATGTGTAATAAGTACAATTGTTAACCCAAGACGCCTATTAATATCGAGAAGCAAATCTAAAATTTGATCTGTTGTTTCTGGATCTAACGCTGACGTTGCTTCATCGCACAATAATACTTTCGGATTATTCGCTAGCGCTCTCGCAATACCAACGCGCTGCTTTTGTCCACCACTTAGCTGAGATGGATACGCATTTCCTCGCCCTTCTAAACCAACAAGACGAATTAATTCATCTACACGCTGATCTCGTTTCTCTTTTGTCACCCCAGCAATTTCAAGCGGGAAAGCAATATTTTCACGAACAGTTCGTGACCAAAGCAAGTTGAAGTGCTGAAAAATCATCCCGATTTCTTGACGTGCTTCGCGAAGTTCCTTACCTGTAATTGCCGAAATTACACGCGCTCCAATCGTAATCTTTCCAGACGTTGGTTTCTCCAACTGATTAAACAAGCGAATTAACGAACTCTTTCCGGCACCACTATAACCGATAACGCCGAAAATCTCGCCTTTTTCTATTTGTAAATTCGCATCATCCACAGCAGTAACATCACCGTGTTTAGAACGATATATTTTCTTTACATTCTCCAATATGATCATAGATGTCACCTCTTTTTTAATTAAAAAGCATAAGCGGCTCGTTCAGCTCTGACCAGCTAAGGTTCTCGCGCACAAAAGATGCTTTTTATCTTTTCGTGCGGGAGGTTCTTAGACGCGAGGAGCTAGCCGTTGAAGCTAGATTATAAAAGCGTAAGCGGCTCTCCGCCATCACTATAAAAACGTTTTGTTGTTCAAGCATCCTCCTTACACCGAGACAACAAAAAAACCTTTCTGCTTTAAAATGAGCAGAAAGGTTTATATACATAAATTACTATTATCCTTTCCTCTCATCTCTCAAAGCATTCGCTTTGCAGGAATTGGCACCATTTCAACATAAGTTGACGGTTGCCGGGTTTCACAGGGCACAGTCCCTCCACCTCTCTTGATAAGAGAAAATCAGATATAAATTTCGTCTGATTTTATCGTTATGAAGTTTTCGTTATTTTATGTTTTGAATTGTATCAACGCATGAAATAGATGTCAACAGAAATTTTTAGCAAAAAATAAACTTTCTGAAAGTTAAGCGCCAACTCTTAACGGTTTGCAAATATGAAATACCGATTCTAATAATAACATCGTTCGATAAGTCCCTTTATATGTAATCGCATTTCGGCGCAATAGCGACTGCAAGCGGACTTGCCCTGTAATCAACAATCGCAAATCTGTTTCTTGAAAACAAACAAGCTGTTCTGTTCCCACCGCACCATTTATAAGTTCAATTTTCTCTCTTGAAATATTTAATGAATAACATTCATCTTGGAAAGTAAAACAAACAATCTTCTCGAATTGTGGTAATAATGGTTCTAAGTGACATTGCGTATTGGCATATGTTACAAATGATTGAAGCAGTGAATACAATTTCATCTTTATCACACTCCTCATATCACGTTTTACATATAACCATTCCATTTTTATAACGCGCTCTCCTGTATCATTCTCTCGACAAAAGCTGTACCAAAAAACATTTATTCCTTACTATTTCCCAAGAAATATGTCGAGGCGGCAAAATTTTTGCCGCCTATTGTAATTCCATATATAAATATTCCACAGATTGAAATGCATATATTTTCTTTACAAGCTGATTCTTCTCAAATATAAGTAAACACGGAACACTTTCAATTTGATACTCCCGCGCAAAATGCGGTGCATAATTTACATTCAGCATTCCAATTTCTAAATGAGACAACGCTGCCTCAACAACCGTTAACATTTTTTTCGCAAGCTGACACGTACCACACATTGGCGTATATACGTATAACACCGTTTTTTCTTGGTCTCTAACTGCAGCTTCTGCTTCATGTCCTGTCCAATCAATCATTGTACCATTCCTTACCGTAAAAATTCTGTATAGACGTCAATGTCAGCTCCCCATAAAACGTTCGCTAAATGAGATGACGGTGCAGTCGCAACCTCTCGATACGAACGGTCGATGTAAATATGTTCAGCATGTGGAAATTCTCGGCGAAACTGTTTGCGTAATTTCTCTCCTGCATCATCTGCATCCACAAGAACATATACTTCTTTATCATACAGCTGGTCAATGAGTTCATCCATTTTCGACAAACTAATTGTACCATTTGTACAAACAATTTCCACCGGTTCTCTAATAATCGTTTCGATCTTTCTCTTATCTGACTTACCTTCAACAATAATTACTTTTTCCACATAGACCACTTAGCATCACCCGATCAGCATATACTATGATACAACCTTGTCTTTAGTATATAGTATATTCGATATTTTAATGTTGTTTCCTGTTTATTTTTGTGATTAAAAGCGGAAGCGGCTTGCTCAGAATGTGAGGGGGATGGAGCTTCTGACGTACAGGTGCTTTTTACCTCGCAGGAAATGGCCCTGACCGCTTCTATGCATGGCCAGATGTTCTTGCGCACCTAAAAAGAAAGGTCTTTTTGTTGGTTTTTCAATCGGCATTTCATATAATACAAATACCTTTAAAAACTGCACAACTAAAAAAGACAGCTCTCAGCTGTCTTTTTCAGATTAGTCTTGATTAATCATTTCTTCGTATTGTTCTGCAGTTAATAATTTCTCTACTTGACCTGCATCTTCAAGCTCAACTTTAATCATCCATGCACCTTCGTATGGAGACTCGTTAACAAGCTCTGGCTTGTCATTTAAATCTTCGTTTACTGCTACAACTTTACCTGCTACAGGCGCGTATAATTCAGAAACTGTTTTAACAGACTCTACACTTCCGAATGGCTCGTCAACTGCAATTGTTGCACCAACTTCAGGAAGTTCAACGAATACGATATCTCCTAATTCGTGTTGTGCGAAATCTGTAATACCGATAATAACTTGGTTGCCTTCAACTTGTACCCATTCGTGTTCTTCAGAGTAACGTAATTGTTTTGGAATGCTCATGTCTGTACCTCCAATGAATGTTATTAATTATGTAAAAGCACCTTATTGGTACTTTTTCCACACGCTTTCAAATTGCTCTTCGTTAAAGCCAACCGTTACATCATTACTGCCTGTTACAATTGGTCGTTTGATTAACATGCCATCAGAAGCGAGCATGTCCAACATTTCTTCTTCACTTGCATCTTTTAGCTTTTCCTTTAACCCAAGCTCGCGGTAACGCATTCCACTTGTATTAAAGAATTTCTTTAGTGGTAATTCACTATTTTCATATATACTACGAAGTTCCTCCTTAGAAGGTGGATTTTCAACAATATGAACCATTTCATACGCTACATCATTTGCATCTAACCATTTTTTTGCCTTTTGGCATGTTCCACATTTTGGGTATGAATAAAATGTTACTGACATACATTCACCTACTTTTCACTAACCTTTATCCTTATCATATAAGAAATATTTTTTCATTTCAAACTTTTACTTATTTCGCTAGAAATTTCTTTTATCCTGCAAAATTTTTATTTTTTTTACAGGTTCTTAAAAACATTTTACTATCGAAAAAAATTATCTCAACAGAATATCCATAGACGTTGATATATAGTTTTTAAAATACAGAATGTTATATTAATTTATATTGTTTTTTAATAAATCATCATGTATTCTCTTTAATGAACAATAAAAAATTACCCTTATGTATTACTTGAAATTTTTATATTAGTTCTTTTGTTCTATATGTTATAGCACATAAAGAAAAGGAGATTATTTATTATATGGAGCTACCAATTCGCACAGTAATCCAGCAACAAATTTACGAATTTCCAGATCAAACTACAATCCAGTTGCAACTTGAAGAGCTCGATAAGTTCACCGATACAAAGTTAAAAACAACAACATTTTCCATTACTATAAACAAAGAAATTCTCCAGTTTCAAATAACAACACAAAGCGGCATAAAAAATGAAAATATGTATTGTAAAACGCATGCCATTCCTGTAAAGGCATTTCACTACATCCTTGTATCGACACAAGAAGATTCAGAGCAAATGAATGCGCATATACAAGTATTTGGACATCAAGGTGAATTTCTCTTACACGAGAAACTTTCTTTACATCATATAAATGGCGTTTGTGCAACGAGTTCGGGATTTACAGACTTTTTAGCACCATTAAATGAAAAGATTACCAAATATATCAATATATATAACCAATCTATTTAAGTCCTTGCATGATATTTTATTGAAATAATAATACTGCAAAAAAGAAGAAAAAGAGACGACTGTCAAATCCCCACTACTTAAACGCTAACACATTTTGAAATTGGGGGCTTTTTAATTAGCCGTCTCTTATATTTATAGATAATGTTTATCCTTCAATTTTAAATTGTGAAATCAATCCTTCTAACTCTTCAATTTTTCCTTTTATTTGCATAGATTGATTTGTTATTTCTGTAATTGACGATGCTTGTGTTTGAATTGCTTGTACAGTCTGATTCGTATCTTTCGCTACTTTTGTAGAAGTTTCTGATACTACCAATAATGAAGCGTTAATTTCTTCTGTTCCAGCGGACATTTCTTCTGTTGTCGCTGAGACTTCTTGAATTTGATGTGATATTTTATGAATGTCTTTCATAATAATTGAAAATGCTTGGTCTGCTTCATTAGCAGCATTTCTTCCTTGTGTTGCTTCTTCTTGCCCTTTTTTCATGATTTGAACAGTATCTTTTGTATCTTGTTGGATAGACTTAATTAAATCATTAATTTCACTTGCCGATTGCTTTGACTGTTCAGCTAAATCTCTCACTTCAGCTGCAACAACTGCAAAACCTTTACCATTTTCTCCTGCACGAGCTGCCTCAATTGCAGCATTTAAAGCAAGAAGGTTTGTTTGCTCCGCAATATTCGTAATCGCATTTAAAGCTTTATCGATGTCTTGCGTACGCATAACAAGACGTTCTATTACCGTAGATGTTTCCTCAACAACTTTATGAACATTATTCATTTGCGTAATAGATTGCTTGATAACTTCACTTCCACTATTCACACGATCTGTTGTGACAACAGCAACTTCAGCAACAGTTGATGCGGATTCAGCTACTATTTGAACGCCATCTGCTACGTCATTCATTGCTATCGAACTCTCTTGAATACTCGTAACTTGTCCTACTATTTGTTTGTTCACTTCGTGAATTGTTTGAACAGCTTCGGTAGAGATTTGAGATGCCTGTTTTGTATTCTGTAACATGCTATCTGTAGAGGAAATAATTTCTTCTGTCGTTATTTTGATTTTCTCCATTAGTTGTTGCAAGTTATCTAACATATGATTAAAAGAAGTAACGATATTTCCTAATTCATCATTTGATTCATAGGAAGTACGTATCATTAAATTACCATTTGCCACTTGTTCCATATCATGCTGCAGTAAAGCAATTGGATTCCTAACGGATCTTTTAATAATATATCCAATGAATATAATACTAATAGCAGCTATAACTGAAATAACAATAAACATAAGCACTGCATCCCGCGCACTATTGATATTATTTTCCTGTAATTTTTCTGCTTGATTACTATTATAGCTGATGAGCTCTTGAATAGATTTAGCTGTTTTTTGCATGCTAGGATCGACTTCTTTTAAATAGTAAGCATACGCCTCTTCATTTTTATTTTGAATTGCTAAACCTTTTGATTTATCTATATGCGTTCTTAATTCACGAAGATTGTTCTGAAAATTTTCATATAATTGTTTTTCTTCTTGCGAGCTTATTCCAGACTCATACTTTTTTAATAACTCATTATTTTTGTTTCGTGCTTGCTCCATGTTACTTACTAATTGTTCATTTCTTTGTTCGTCTGTTGTAATCATAAGTTCTGTCAGGTTCTTAAGTGTATAATGAAAATTAGATTCTACAGATTCTATCCAGTAAATCGGAAGTAACCTTTCTTTATACATACTTGCAGAAGCTTCACCTGTTTTCTTTAATCCCATAACTCCTATGATCGATAAAAGAATACATGCAATAGTGGCTGTAATCATTAACATGTTTAATTTTGTACCAATTTTACTATTTTTTAGAAATGACATTAAGTCACGGCCTCCTTGTTTATCTTTATATTACGTTAAATAGTTTATAATAAAAAAAGAGAAATAGCGATATGTAATATGTATCGTTATTTGTCTTTTCTTTGAATAAATAAGGTGGTTAATAAAAAAAGATTATAGAACGTTTTGACTGTGCCAATTCTCTAGCTAGCGTTTTAAACAAACGTTTGATTAGTGCCATAAAATCGAACATACTACTTAAACAAACGTTTGATTAAGGCATAAAAAACGAACATACTACTTAAACAAACGTTTAATTAATGGTAACTTCTCTTAAGCACACCCGCATCAAGACCTCATAATATGATATAGTGACAAAACTGTAAGGTTATTTGTAAAAAATGTTAGAAAAATCGATGGTTCATTTATATGTTTTATATTATAATTTTTCAAGTTCTAAGTTATTACATTACAAATAGGAGAATTACTATGAAAAATAATAAGTTTTCAGCCTTTATCCCATTATCTTACCTACTCCTACTTATACCTGTAAGTGCCCTTTATGACGTGCTCAATCACTCCACAGTAGGCGCTGTAAATGTAACAACAAAAATAGATGAATGGATTCCATTCACAAAAGAATTTATCGTTCCATATTTACTTTGGTTCCCTTATTTATATGGCGCTCTTATTTATTACTGCTTTGCAGATCGAAAACTCTATTATGTTACATTAAGTAGTGTCCTATTCGGGAAACTCACTTCCTTTAGCGTCTATTATATGTGGCAAACAACAGTAACACGCCCTGAAGTAATCGGCAATGATGTATTTGCTAATTTAGTACGCTATATTTATAGTCTCGATCAACCGGTGAATTGTTTTCCTAGTATTCACGTACTCACAACATTTGTCATTATGATTACAGCCTTTAAGCGAAAGGAACAAAGTAAATGGATGTACTGCCTGCTAATATTTGTTGGTGTGCTCATTATTTTGTCTACCTTATTTACAAAACAGCACGCCTTTGTAGATGTGGTAGCAGGTGTCGTACTAGGAAGCTTCCTCTATGCAGCCATGCACTATGTATTTGAATCACGTGAGCAAAAGATTACTGTGCAAGCCGGCGTATAATCTATAACAACAAAAGCAGACTGTGGCTTCTTCAGTCTGCTTTTCTCTATGTAAGAGGAGATTTTCAAATTGGCATATTTTAAAACACTCTTACTAGTCTTTAAGATTGTGGTACAGTCATGTCGCCAGGTTTAATGCGACCTGTTTTTTTCAAAATCATATACAGTATATAAGAAACAGCTACTGGAATTACGATATAAGTAATCATCATCGCTGGAACAACGCTCAATCCTTTGCTTGAAATCAAATTAATTGGTGCGATTAAAGAACTAAGTCCAAGACCTGCAATTTCTTTCCCTGCTGTGATTTGGAAGACAAGCGCTGATACAGGACCTACAATCGCACTCGCAACAACAGTTGGTACAAGAATCATTGGATTTCTAGTGATATTCGGAAGTTGCACTTTCGGTGTACAAAGAGCTTGCGCTAAAATACCGCCTAAATTATTTTCTTTCGCAGAAATAACAGCGAATCCAATAAATTGAGCGACGCATCCTGCAAGTGCCGCACCGCCTGCCACACCATCTAAGCTAAGTGCAATTGCTAGAGCTGCTGATGACGCTGGAGACATTAATAACAACCCCCAAACAACTGCAAGTACAATAGACGCGATAAACGGGTTACCAGCTGAGCTATCTTTAATAAATTCCCCAACTGTATTTAAGACAGGCGTAATATTTTGAGATAACCAAATACCGACTAAACCTGAACCTAATATTGACGCAAACGGAACGAGCATCATATCTAAAGCTGTTTTTCCGCTTAACCGTTTACCGATATAAATCGCTAGCGTCGCTGTTAATAACGCACCGATTGGTTCGCCAGTTTTAATCATTAAACCGGCTGTAGTAATCGAAATCGCTCCAGCTCCAATCGTTCCTGCAACCATCGCTGAGAAAATGACAAGTCCATTTGCTCCGAGCATAAAAGCAATCCCTGCTCCAATTGCCGGCGCCATAAGTGATTTCGCAACAATTCCGATTGTAATTAACGTTGGAATATCGCCAATTCTTCCTATATTCTCAATCAGTAGGCCAATTCCAAGAGATACGAAAATACCTTGTGCAATTCCTGCAGACCCTTTAAATATACGAGGCATGATATATTCCTTCATCTGTTTTACCTTCATCTAATCTAGCAACCAATTATTTTCATATAGTCACGTAAAATATCATTTGATTGTGCAAATTGACTTTCTTCAGCTTCTGTTAAGCTCAGCTCAACAATCTCTTTTACACCATCTCTTGTTATGATAGCTGGGACACCTGTACAAATTTCATACTCACCATATTCACCATCTAGAATTGTTGATACAGCCATAACACGATAATCATCATTAAAAATAGAACGTGCAATATAAGCTAAGGAGTTCCCGGTGCCGTAATAAGTTGTTCCTTTTCGTTTAGAAATTTCTAAACCCGCTTTTGCAGTTTGTTCAACAATCGAATCTAAATCAATATCTGCAAATCGTTCTTTTTGCTCTTCTAAAATTTGGAGAATTGGTTTTCCGCCAACTGTTACGTGAGACCAAGCAACCATTTGTGAATCGCCATGTTGTCCTAATGAGTAACCGTGAATGCTACGCGGGTCCACCTCAAATATTTCAGACAAAATTGTTCGTAAGCGAGAAGAATCTAAAGATGTTCCAGTACCAATCACACGGTTTCTCGGAAGACCGGATAGCTTCCAAACTTGGTAAGTCATAATATCAACTGGATTAGAGGCAATTAAGAAAATACCTTGAAATCCGCTGTTCATAACCTCTGATACGACACTTTCCATAATTTTCGCACCTACTCTTAAAGTATCAAGACGACTTTGTCCTGGTTTTGGAGTAGGTCCTGCTGTAACAATAACAATATCCATATCCTTACAGTCTTCATAAGTTCCTGCATATACTTTTGTTCTTGTATTTGTAAAATTCATGCAGTGTGACAAATCCATTGCTTCGCCAACTGCCCGTTCATGATTAATATCAATTAACACTAATTCTTCACAGATTCCTTGATTCACAATAGAATACGCACAGCTAGATCCAACTAACCCAGTACCTATAATTGCAACTTTTCTTGTACTTCTATTCATGATGATCTCCCCTGCTTCCTAATATAGCCTTCTTTGTTTTATATAACTCACACGTTTTATTATAGAAGCTTTTACCATAGAAACCATGTACAACTTGTGAAAAGTATCACAAATAATATAGACATTTTATGTCCCTTTGCACATAATTCCGACAAAGTTCCGAATGTTTTATTTTCACAAAAAAAGCGGGTAACGTCTCGATTACGTTATCCGCTTTGAAATATTTCTGTTTTTATCTCGCTATTTGCGGGCCGTATTACTGCCCGTAAAAGCCCAATTGATGAGGGCTGATAATCAGCGGGCGATGAAGATAACCCCCACTGATTAAAGTTTCACTTTATTGTGCATTCAATTGACTTTTTAACTGCTGTACAACCATTGGATTTGCTGCAGCCGCTGGTTGATAATAGCCTTTTTGCATCGCATATTCATATAAATTACGTTGTCTTACTTCATCTTGATTACGAATTTGAATTAACGTTTGATGTAATTGTTCGTTATTCGCTTGCGCAATGTAATTTGCATAACCCGTTAAACTTGCATTTAACCCGGCTAAGTAATCGTTCACCATATCTTTTTCATTCATATTCTCTGCACTCCTATCCTAGAAACGACATTAATCGCTGTTTCGTATTTTGTGCATCTTGCACATCTTTTTGTAACATTTGCTTCAGCTGCGGGTCCGTACATGTCTGTGCATACTCTTGTAATTTGTTAATAACTGTTGCATGCCCGCCAATCAGATGACGCAAATTTTCTACTTCAAGTTCAGTTAAATTTTGCATTGTGACGACCTTCCTTTCTTTGTTCATTCACGATTTAGTATTTATTTCTTTTGAAATTGTATGCACGAAAAAACCTTAGAATCGCTTCTAAGGTTTTATCCTTTCATCACATACAGTCCTTTAATAAATGTTTCCAATAATAACTGTAAACTCACATCTAAATCCAGCGGCAACCCAAATCCGCCTTGTTGTTCAATTGACGCAAATCCGTGACAAATACTTCTTAGTCCGCGCGTCGCATGAAGTACATTCTCTCCTTCTAAGCCGTATTGCTGTAAAACCCGAAGACAAAGCTCTACAATTCCGTCTCCTGCTTGTTGCACTTCTTCATCCCGTAAAAAAGTTGCTTCATACAATCCAGGATGTTTTCGGACAAATGATACGTACGCTTCTCCTAATGCATGAATTGCTTCGTCCATACTTTTATCCTCAACCGCCTCTTTCAGTGCCCCGTGTAGCTGCTTTATTCCGTAAATACCAAGATGCTTTCGGACATCTTGTAACCCTTCCACATGATTGTATAGAGAAGGAGAACGTATTCCCAGCCTTTGCGATAATGACGCTAATGTTACTTCTTGTATGCCATTTGTATCTGCGATTTCTGCCGCTGTGACTACAATTTTCTGTAATGTAAGTCCGATTCTCGGTGACATAAATTAACCCTCTTTCATACTTTCTATATTTCGCTTTGCTTCCTCAATGGCACAGTCTATTGCAGCGCCTGGATTATTTATCATTTTTCCATGCCCTGCCGCGAGTAAGGAAGGCTCATATTCTCTTAGCCTTTCTGCACTCTGTAATGCTACTTCTTTACTCCACGTTGCCATTGCAGGAAACGGAAACCAAAATTTCATTTGTCCCGAAACAGCTGTGCCCCCTCTTGTTTGAAATACATCTCCCACAATAAGAGCGTTATTTCGCGTATCAAGAAACGACATGGAGCCTGGTGTATGTCCAGGTGTCATAATCGCAAGAAGCGATCCAATTCGGTCTCCATCCTCTAATAAAACATCTGGTCTCGTCTTCACCTTTTTAGGTACACCGCCCTTTATCGGCGTATTCGGTTCATCTCTTTGTAATGTCGTATCTCCTTCTAACAGCCTTGCGTCCCGCTTAGAAATATAAACTGGAACATCAGGAAGTACTTCTTTTAATGCGTCTAGTGCACCGATGTGATCATCATGCGCATGCGTTAATACAATATTAGTAATTGGTTTCCCTATTTTCTCAGCCGCTTGTAAGATGCCTTTTGCGCTATATGGCAAAGCCGCATCAATTAAAGTTAAACCATCTTCTTCCTCTACAAAATAACAATTCACAGGAAACACTCTTGGTAAAAATGACAATTGATATACTGTTTTTTCGTGCATCATTCTCATATTTCCAACTCCCTCCCCAAAAACTAACGGTATTAGTTTCATTATACTAATAGCATTAGTTTTTGTCACTGAAAATTCCATTTTTGTGCAAAAAAAGAAGTAGCCGTTTTATATTAAGTAGTTCCGATAACGTGAAGAAACATTAGAAATAGCATTGTAAATCAAGGAGAAAAGTCGTACAGGTTTTATTCTCGTTTTTTATTTTTATATAAGATTTTATTGAGTTTTAACATGCTGATATTGGCTATTGTCACACAAAAATTTCAGGTGTAATTTTTGTTGTTATTTGAGGTTTTAAGGGGGTGAAAATCCGAAAAATAAGGTAATTTATGTTAAAATAATTATGGAGGTTATGATGTTGCTTAATTTAATTAAAGGGCAGGTTTGTGGTAAAAACTAAATTAGTAATTGATTTATGAGAGGGCTGTTGTTTTTGAAATATTACCTATTACTAGCAACTAATATTACATTGTTGATAACGTTTTTTGTTGATGTGTTTAATGATTGGAATAGTGTATGTGGAATAATAGGTTTCTTTTGTCCATTTGTTTCTGCTTTTTCACTTAGTTATATGATGGCTAAAGATTGGAAAAATGATATTCATATAAAGATTAATGTTATTGGTCAGACATTAGTAGGTTTTATTTCAGTTGGATACATAGCATTTATATTTTTTATTCTTTAATTTCTCTTTATACAACTATCGAGTGCGTCAATATATTGTCAAACGCGAAAGAAAGAGCTGCCTCAAAGGCAGCTCCTTCTTATTTATTAAACTGTATAACGCTCATCCTCTAACACTTTCGCTGCAATTTCACGTTTCTTCGGAATAACGTTAATTGGTGTGTGACGTGTTAGCTTACGAAGTGCAGATAACATCATGCGCAGCATATCGCCATTTTCAACAGCGATAATTGTTTCTTTTGCATCTGCTTCGATTTGGTTGAATGCTTCTTGGCAAAATACTTCTGTGTAAAGAACTTTTTGTTTGTTCTTCTCAAGGCCAGTTACTTTGATTGCTTTTTCTGTACGAAGAACAGCTGATTCCATTGCGTATAAGTTATTTACGATATCCGCAATGTTCACAAGAACTTCTTGTTCTTTGTCTAAGCCTTTACCGTATTTTTGAGCAGCTAAACCAGCAACCATTAAGCCAATTTTCTTCGCATTTTTCACTAAATGTTTTTGAAGCGCTAATGGCTCATCGCCTACTTCTTCTGGCATCATCATCATTAACTGTTCTTGTAATTTTTGTGCTTCTTGTAAAAGTGGTAATTCACCTTTCATTGCTTTACGCAAGAACGTACCTGGTACGATTAAGCGGTTAATTTCGTTCGTACCTTCGAAAATACGGTTAATACGAGAGTCGCGGTACATTCTTTCAATCTCGTACTCTGCCATAAATCCGTAACCACCATGGATTTGGACACCTTCATCCACTACGTAATCTAATACTTCAGAACCGAATACTTTGTTTAAAGAGCACTCAATTGCATATTCAGCAATAGAAGCTGCAACAGCTTTTCCGTCTTTTACTTCTTCTTCCGATAATGTGCTCATACGGCTTTCAAATAAACCAACTGTACGATATACAGAGCTTTCAGCTGCATAAATTTTCGCTGCCATATTTGCAAGTTTCTCTTGAATTAATGGGAAGCGAGCAATTGGTTGTTTAAATTGTTGACGCTGATTTGCATATTGCGCTGAAATTTCTAACGCACGTTTTGAAGAACCAACTGTACCAACACCTAATTTATAGCGACCAATATTTAAAATGTTAAAGGCAATAACATGACCTTTACCAATTTCACCAAGTACATTTTCTTTCGGTACTAATGCATCTTCTAAAATTAATGTACGAGTAGAAGAACATTTAATACCCATTTTCTTTTCTTCCGGGCCTGTAGATACACCTGGGTATTCTCTCTCTACGATAAACGCTGAGAAATGTTCGCCATCTACTTTCGCATATACAACGAATACATCAGCGAAAGCAGAGTTTGTAATCCATTGTTTCTCACCGTTTAATACGTAGTGTGTACCTTCCGCATTTAAGCGAGCCGTTGTTTTTGCGCCTAATGCATCAGATCCAGAACCTGGCTCTGTTAATGCGTATGCAGCTAACTTTTCACCTGTTGCTAACGCAGGTAAATATTTTTTCTTTTGCTCTTCGTTACCGAATAATACGATTGGTAACGATCCAATCCCAACGTGAGCACCGTGTGTAATTGCAAAGCCGCCTGCAAGAGAAAACTTCTCTGAGATTAATGCAGAACTAATTTTATCAAGACCAATACCGCCGTACTCTTCCGGTACATCAGCACCTAATAAACCAAGCTCGCCAGCTTCTTTTAATAAGCGAACAGAGCGATCAAACTCATGTTTCTCTAAATATTCAAGCTCTGGTAATACTTCATTTACAATAAAATCTTCTGTCGTTTTCGCAATTAATTTATGCTCATCGCTATAATCTTCCGGCGTAAATACTTGCTCGATTGTAATATCATCAATTAAAAAGCTACCGCCTTTTACTGCACTTCCTACTGTTTTTTCCATGAAAAATTCCTCCTTCATATTTTCATAGGCTGCTTCTCTTGTTATAAGAGAAGCTAGCCTTCTTTTTTTGCATACCCTCTTTATTTATCTAAGTCCGTTTTTATATTATCTAGTTCCAGCGGCTAAAACAGTCGGTGGCTTCGCGTCTTCCGCCGAGGCAAAAAGCTCCTCTTTGTCAGAAGCTCCATCCCCCCTCCTGTTCTGAGCGAGCCGCTTCCACTTTTATTACAGTAGTTCAAACACTCCAGCAGCACCCATTCCGCCGCCGATACACATTGTTACGATACCGAATTGTTCGTTGCGGCGTTTCATCTCATGAATAAGAGATAATGTTAATTTTGATCCTGTACAGCCAAGTGGATGTCCAAGGGCAATCGCTCCGCCGTTTACGTTTACTTTTTCTTCATCTAGTCCAAGTTCGCGAATAACTTGGATGGATTGCGATGCAAATGCTTCATTTAGTTCAAATAAGCCAATATCAGATAACTCTAAGCCCGCTAATTTTAATGCTTTCGGAATCGCTGCAATTGGACCAATTCCCATTACTTCTGGCGGTACACCAGCTACTGCGAAGGAGCGGAATTTCGCCAGCGGCTGTAATCCGTCGCTTACTGCTTTTTCACGATCCATTAGTAATACTGCCGCTGCGCCGTCACTCATTTGTGAGGAGTTACCAGCAGTTACAGTTCCGCGCACATTAAATGCTGGACGCAGTTTCCCAAGTACATCTAACGTCGTATCTGCTCTTACGCCTTCATCTTGTGAGAACAAAATAGTCTCTTCTTGCAGCTTGTTATTTGCCCCAACAGTGCGAAGCGTTACATCAACAGACACTGTTTCATCTGCAAATTTCCCTTCTGCTAATGCTTTTGCCGCACGCTGATGGCTTCTTACTGCAAATGCATCTTGCTCCTCACGGGAAATACCATACTTTACAGCAACTTGTTCTGCAGTATGTCCCATGCCCATATAATATTCCGGAGCCGCTTCAACAAGGCGGCTATTCGGACGAACAACGTGCCCCATCATCGGCACTAAACTCATTGATTCAGCGCCGCCTGATAATACTGCCTCTGAATGACCAAGCATAATGCGCTCTGCACCGTAAGCGATACTTTGCAGACCTGAAGAACAGTAACGGTTAATGGTAATAGCCGGAACGTCATAAGAAAGCCCTGCTAACCCGCCGATATTACGTGCCATATTTAAACCTTGCTCTGCTTCTGGCATCGCACAGCCAAAAATTAAATCGTCAATTGGACCGTCATAGTTATTTGCACGTTTTAACGTTTCTTTTACAACTAATGCTCCTAAGTCATCAGGACGCACTGTATTTAATGATCCTCTCTTCGCTTTCCCGATAGGCGTTCTTGCCCCTGCAACAATAACAGCTTCTCTCATGAACAATCTTCCTCCTTAGTTACGTAATGGTTTTCCTTTTACAAGCATGTGCTGCATTCTTGCTTGTGATTTCATTTCGCTCACTAAACTAATAAACGCCTCGCGTTCAATATCTAATAAATATTGCTCATCCACTTCTGTTCCGTATGGGACTTTTCCGCCAGCAATGACATATGCGAGTTTTTTCGCAATGTGCAGATCATACTCGGAAATGTAGCCAGATAAATGCATTGCTTCTGCTCCAAGCGCAAGCGTTGCATATCCTGTTTCCCCAACAACTGGAATCTTTTTACGAATTGGTGCTTTATAGCCTGCTTCATATAAAGTAAGTGCTTTTTGTTTTGCATCGTATAGTAAGTGATCACCATTGACGCTAATGCCATCTTTATCGCCTAAGAAGTTATGAGAGACTGCTTCTTGCGCAGATGTTGAAACTTTCGCCATCGCTACTGATTCAAACACTTTGTTTGCGACTTTTTGCAGATCAAACTCAACACCATTTGCCATTTTGTTTAGATGCTTAATGTATAGCTCTTTGTTACCGCCTCCGCCAGGGATTAAACCAACACCAACTTCTACTAGTCCCATATACGTTTCACTAGAAGCTTGAATGCTAGCTGCTGGTAAGCAAACTTCTGTACCGCCGCCAAGTGTCATACCGTAAGGCGCTGCCACAACTGGTTTTGAGCAGTACTTAATTTTCATCATTGCATCTTGGAAACTTTTCACAACCCACTCAATTTCAAAGTAGTTGTCGTCTTGTGCTTCCATTAAGATCATCGCAAGGTTTGCACCTACGCAGAAGTTTTTCGATTGGTTTCCAATAACAAGCCCTTTATAATTCTTCTCTACTTCATCAACAGCGTAGTTAATCATTTGCGTAATATCCATACCAATCGCATTGCTCTTAGAATGGAACTCTAAGCAAAGAACGCCATCTCCTAAGTCAATTAAGCTTGCACCGCTATTTTTCTTTAGTACGCCATTTTTCTCTTTCAATTGTTTTAGAGAAATTGCTTTTTTATTACGAACGATTTGTTTGTACTCACCGTTATCATAGTAATAACTCTCGCCATTATCTTGTTTATAAAATGATGTAACACCGTTCTCAATCATTTCTTTTACCCAATTTGGAACAACTTGACCGTTCTCTTCCATCTTCTGAACGGACTTCGCAACACCAATTGCATCCCAAATTTCAAACGGACCTTGCTCCCAGCCGAAGCCCCACTTCATCGCATTATCAATTGCAACAATATCATCAGCAATTTCTTTCGTAAGCTTTGCTGCGTATAGAAGAGTCGGTGTAATAATGTTCCATAACAATTCACCAGCGCGGTCTTTTGCATATACAAGCGCTTTCAATTTATTCGCTAATCCTTTTTCTTGTTTACTTATCTCAACAGAAGCTGCCTTTAATTTTTTACGTGCTTCGTATTCCATCGTTTCAGGATTTAACTCTAAAATCTCTTTTCCTTGTTTTAAGAAGAAGCCTTGACCTGTTTTACTTCCAAGCCATTTTCTTTCTAACATGTCATGCATGAATGCTGGTACTTTAAAGACTTCGCGCTCTTCTTCTTGTACATTTTCATATACGTTATTTGCAACGTGAACAAATGTATCTAATCCGACAACATCTAATGTACGGAACGTTGCACTTTTTGGACGACCAATTAACGGACCTGTTACAGAATCTACCTCTCCAACGCTATAACCGCGTTTTACCATTTCTTGCAGCGTTACAAGCAGTCCGTACGTACCAATGCGGTTTCCAATAAAGTTTGGTGTGTCTTTTGCAACCACAACACCTTTGCCTAGTACATCTTCGCCAAATAGTTTCATGAATTCTAACACATGTGAATCTGTATCTTTTGTTGGTATAATCTCAAGAAGTTTTAAATAACGTGGTGGGTTAAAAAAGTGCGTTCCTAGGAAATGTTTTTTGAAGTCATCTGAACGCCCTTCGATCATCTTTTCAACGGAAATACCCGATGTATTTGAGCTCACAATAGAACCTGGTTTACGAACAGCTTCTACCTTTTCAAATACTTTCTTTTTAACATCTAAATTTTCAACAACAACCTCAATAATCCAATCAACATCAGCAAGGCGTTCCATGTCATCTTCCATATTGCCCGCCTCAATTAATGCTAAGTTTCCTTTTACTGTAAGAGGAGCTGGTTTTTGCTTTAACAACTTTTGCAACGCTCCGTTGCTGAAACGATTTCGTACACTTTTATGTTCTAATGTAAGTCCCTTCGCTTCTTCTTCCTTCGTCAGCGATGGTGGTACAATATCAAGCAATAATGTCGGTATACCGATGTTAGCTAAATGTGCAGCAATCCCAGAACCCATTACACCAGAACCAAGAACTGCAGCCTTTTTAATTTGGAACATCCAATTCTCCCCCTTATTCTTGAATGAACGCTCATTCAATTTTTCGACAAACGTCGCAATCTATGAATGAGCCTCTACTAATAAATATATGCTAACGTTTAAATTTTCGCAATATATTTAAAAATAAAATTTTCTGAACTTATTTCTTTTTTCATATTTTGGACATGATATGTAGTGAACTTCCTTTCTTAAAACACTTGATCAAACGGAGGCATAACTTATGGCTAAAATTAAAAAAAATCCATCAAAAGCAGGTATTAGTTCAACAAGCGTAACAGGAAATGCTGGCCCAGTTGATCGCGGCATCGAAAAAGGCCGCCAAGGAAATAATCAGCAATATAAGAAACACAATATGGGTGAAAAATAATAGTACAACTATAGGCAGCGAACATGGCATAATGAAAAATGAGCTATATCGCTGTCTATTTCATACATAAAAGAGGGTACATAATGAAACGAACCATTACACTACTTGTTATTTCAGCTACATTATTTATTGCAATGATTTTTTCTTTATATGCGCATAGGCAAATAGTTAAGGCCAATCAGCCTGATATATCTGGAAAGTACGGCGTGACGATTGATGCAAAAACAGGAGACATTTTATACGGAAAACGTGAACATGATCGTTCCTATCCAGCGAGTGTAACGAAAATGATGACCACTCTCCTTTTGCTGGAAAATGTAAAAGAAGATGAAGAAATTACTGTGACAGAATATGCGATAAAAACAGAAAACCAAAGCAAAAAAATTACACTGCATGCCGGAGAAAAATTAAAGCGTGATGAAGCATTAAAGCTCATGCTTGTCATTAGTGCCGATCCAATTGCCGAATCGATTGCAGAGCATATCGCCGGTTCCAAAGAAAAGTTTGCAAAAATGATGAATGAACGAGCAAAACAACTGGGAGCAACACATACAACGTTTAAAAATGCAAGCGGAGCTGATGCGCTTAGTAATAAAATTTCACCATACGATTTGGCACTTATTACAAAAGAAGCATTAAAATATCCAATAGTGTTGCAAGATATGAATACCATTCATACAACAGTGCACACATCTATGCAAACGAAAAAGATCGCAAACTATGGACGTGAGGAATTGTACGCTGATCCACATGCGATTGGAAGTAAAAGTGGTCTTTCAGCATTAGCAGAATATACGGTCGTTACAATAGATGAAAAAGACGGGAAAAGAGTGATTACCGTTGTCCTCTCTACTGGCCGCAAAACAGTTTATCCCGATGCCAAAAAGATGGCAGAATATGCTTTTGAGCAATTAAAATAACCAAGGAAGTTTACACTTCCTTGGTTATTTTTTAACCATTCCTTTTAATACGAATGCTACGTTAGCTGGACGTTCTGCTAAGCGGCGCATGAAATAGCCGTACCAGTCGTTTCCATATGGTACATATACACGCATTTTATATCCTTCTTTCACAAGCTCAAGTTGACGCTCTGTGCGAATGCCGTATAACATTTGGAATTCAAACTGATCACGCGGAATGTTGTATTCTTCAGCAAGTTTTTTTGTATATTCAATAATTGCATCATCATGTGAAGCGACTGCTGTATAATTGCCATTTAATAAGTGCGTTTTAATAATTTTTTTATAATTTTCATCTACATCTTTCTTTTCTGGAAATGCAACTTCCTCGGGCTCTTTATATGCCCCTTTTACAAGACGTAAATTTGGCGTATACGCATTCAAATCATCTATATCTTTCTCTGTACGATATAAATATGCTTGAATTACTGTACCAACATTGTCATATTCTTCTTTTAACTTCTTGAAGATATCAATTGTTTTTCCGCAACGTGAATAGTCTTCCATATCAATTGTTACAAACACACCGTTTTCTTTCGCTGCGTCTAAAATACGGCGCATATTATTCATAACTAAATTTTCTGAAATGTCTAGACCCATAGATGTCATTTTTAATGAAAGCTGAGAATTTAGCTTTTCACGGCCAATTGCACGAATTGCTTCAATCGATTCATCCGCCATCTCATTTGCCTCTGCTTCGTTATCAACAAATTCCCCCAAATAGTCGATCGTAACACAAAGGTTTTGTTTGTTTAAATCTTTAATGGCAGCTACCGCTAAGTCAATTGTTTCTCCCGCAACAAAGCGCCCTGCTCCAAAACGTAAGCCGTACTTTTTCGCTAGTTTTGTTAGCGCTTTATTTTTTGATAAAAACAAAAAAGAATTACGCATTAATTGTTCCATGTCTTTCACCCCTATGACTGTACTTTGTCTGTTTTTTACCCCTCTTCTAAATTATATCACTGTTTAAAATTATTTGATACAAATAATTATTTAGATAATTAACATAATAATACGAGAATGTTTGCACATCCGAATTCTAAAAGGAAAAATCATATAAAAAATTTTTCGACATCCCGAAATGTTAAGAGATGAAAAGCCAGTTACATCTCTCAGCAGTAAATTCGACAAATGTTTTGAGTCTCTTATCCTATATCCAAGACGAAAGTATCACTTCTATATCATATGACACATGAACATTATATAAAAATAATTCATGGGCATTATCGATTTCTCCCCGCATGTGACAAAAAAAGCCCTGACCACTTCTCCGCACGGCCAGGTACTTCATCTAAAAAGAAAGATTTTTTATATAAATCCATTCTAATTTTTCGTCATCTTCATCTAACTCCAGCGGCTATGCAGAATACCGTATGACCGCTACTTGCTTTCTCCTTTTGGTTTAAACCTTGCAGGCCCTGACCGCTTCGATGCTCTCGCCCGTCTAAAAAGAAAGAGGATTTTTATGTCGATTTTTTAATTTGTATTTATATCGTTTTTCTTTTTCACTTCTTTTGTCTATGCTCGTCATTCAACCTTTTGATTTCTCCAATTAACTGTATCATCTCTTCTTTCGCATCCGGATACGTTTCATTCCAATGCTTTACTAGAGCTGGCATCGTTTTAGCGACATACGAATATAACGCCCACTTCTCAACCTTTTGCTTGTATTCTTCATTGCTCTCTCCTAATAAGAGCTCTGTATACTTCTCTAACAAACCATCAAACTGTTCTTGAAATTTTTCGCTCATCCCTCTTATCCCTCCTTCATGTTTCTTTATAGTTGATGATAAACAAATATCCTATCCTTCGTCAAAAAAGAAGCAGCCTAATATAACTGCTTCCCTCACACTTTATAACTTCGATTGTACAGATTGTAACTTCTTCTCCATTGAGCTGACTTTATCACGGCGATCATCAACGCGAATATTTGTTGCTACGCGGCCTGCACCTTTAGAAAACGGAACTTCATGCATTTGTTGAATGACTTCAAATAATACCGGAAGTTCTCCTTCAATAATTGTATTCATTGGCGTTAATTGATACTTGACGCGATCTGCATTTTTCTCAAGTACTTTTTGTATTTCTGCTACATATTCACTTACACTTGTATTACCTGTTCCAACTGGAATAATGGTAACATCAACAATTGCCATATTTGTTCACCTCTTCTATAGATTCTTTACTATTGTACAAGATTTTTTTCCTCTTTAAAAATATATCGGCGATTCGACATAGAAAATAGCTGCCGGGAAAATCCCGACAGCTTGAATCTCTATTTGTCTATTTTAAATTGTTCTACTACCTTTTCTAAATCGTTCATTTCCACTGTTAATTGCTTCATCGTTCCAGATACTTTTTCTAGATGAGCTACTTGCGTTTCTGTTGCTGCATTCACTTCTTCTGATACAGCTGCACTCTCCTGACTCGTTTCGGCGATAGTTTGCATAACTTGTGTAATGTCTTTCTGTTCATGTCCAATCTTTTGTACTTCTGTGGAAATTCTCTCAACAGAAGTAATGATTGTATTTACAACAGAAATAACAATTCGGAATGATTGTTCCGCATCTTTCGTTACATGATCTTGCACGTTAGCGATATCTTTTAAATTCCCAATCACTTCTACGACGCGAGCGACTTCTTGTTGCACCTCTGCAATAATAGAAGCAATGTCGCCAGTCGCTTCTTTGGACTGTTCTGCTAATTTTCGTACTTCTTCCGCAACAACAGCAAAACCTTTTCCTTGTTCCCCTGCACGCGCTGCTTCAATAGAAGCATTTAATGCTAATAAATTTGTTTGATCAGAAATTCCTTTAATGAGCTCAACGACATTTTGAATAGACTGTACACTATGGTCAAGTTTCTCAGCTGCTGTTTCTGTTTCCGACACAATCGAAGAGGATTCCTTTCTTGTATCCACTAAACGTTGCATCGTCTGTAAACCCCTTTGCGACGCTTGTTCCGCCTGACTTGTTACCTCTTTTATAGAAGTTACTGAGCCATTTACTTGTCCTACAGACTGTTCCATATTTTCTAGCTGCCCTGAAATTTCCTCCACACTATTCGCTAATGTTGACGCACCGCCCGTCACATCATCCATCGCACTAGAAACTTCCTTACTTGAAGCAACAGTCTCATTTGTTAAATAATGCAAGTTATCCGCTGACTGTTGCACTGATGATACGTTATGTTTAATACGGCTAACCATTTCATTCATTTGTCCAACCATATCGTTAAAGTGCTTTGTGAGTACACCCACTTCATCGTTCGTTTGCACTTTCATTTGTAGCGTTAAGTCTCCTTCCGCTACTTCTTGCACTTGATTCGTTAATGATTGAAGTGGTCTTATTAACCTTCTTGCAAAGAAATAGGATACAACAATTGCAGCAAGTACACCTACACACCCTAACCCTATAACCATATTTCTTATTGTTGCTAATAAACTATCCACTTCTTCTTTCGGATAGACAATTCCAATTTTCCATGGCATAGATCTCATTAGCTGGCTGTATGCAATGACATCTTTCCCTTTTAACTTAGTTACAACAAAATCATTTCTATCTTGTTTTAAACTTTGAATCAGTGGTTCTTTTGACACATCTTTTCCAACTTTATCTGGATACACTATTCCCATGTTTTTATCATTTACAACAAACATTTCTCCGCCATAGTTGTACTGGATGTTATGAAGTAGCTTTTGAATTGTGCCTAATGACACATCCATTGCTACAACACCAAGTACTTCTGAACCATCTGGAGATAAAAGTGCTTTCGAAACACCAACACTTAATTTTCCTGTTGTAATTTCATATTGCGGCTGTCCCCAATGTACGCTTTTCGTATCACTTAAAGCGGTCTTATACCATGCTCTTGTTGTTGGGTCATATCCTTCTGGTATTTTTCCACCATCCGCAAGATTCGCACTTAATGTCTGCTTATCTTTCGTGCCAATATAAAGGTCTAAAATATCTGGGTGATTATTTTTAAACTCTAAAAAATCCTTCGTTATCACCGATTCTTCTTCTAGTGTAACCCCGTCTTGTAGCATTTTAACAATTGCTCCACTACTAGAATAGTATTTCATATCCTCCCCAATACCATTAATAAACTCATTCATTTGTTCTGTTAACAAATCCATCGTATTATGAGAATATTGATCAAGGATACGAGACTCTTTCGCTTTTTCTAACTGATATACAGTTGTCCCAAAAATAGCAAACATCATGGAAATAAGTACTGAAAATACAACTGTTACTTTCCAACGTAAACTTCTCATAACTCTTACTCCCCCTAGCCCCTTCTTCATTAATTCCACAAGCTTATATATTATTATATTAGGAATATGTGATATTTGTAAAACGTTAATCTTCTATCTTCTTATTTAAATTTTCATACAACCATTTCTATGCCCCATTACAATAACAGTACTTGTATTCCAAAGAAGAGTTCTTTATTCTTAAGACACAAGAATTTTTCGTTCGGGAGGAATTATGTTACAGAGATTCGGTTTTTCACAATATGAAAGTCAAGCATACGAAGTTCTCGTTTCAAGCGAAGAACCGCTTGATGCAACGAGCATCGTCAAGTATTCTGGTGTTCCGAAAGCAAAGATATATGAAATATTAGTACGCCTTGTCGACAAAGGCATGGTGATGGATTCTGTTTCGGAAAAGAAAAAGCTATATACGGCTCTGCCGCTACAGCTTGCCATTGAAAAATTAACGGCAGAATTCCAAGCAAATGTTGAAGAATTACAAAACAACGTATCGAAAAAAAGATTTACAGATGACCGTGTATGGAGCTTAAAAGTACAATCTTCTATTCACGCGCAAAGTAAACAACTTGTGCAAAGCGCGAAGAAATCCATTCGTATGTCTGCGTGGAATGATACATTTCTAGAGTATGTGCCGATTCTAGAAGAAAAGAAAAAACACGGTGTTGAGATAGAAGCACTTGTTGTAGGAAACCTTGATACATCATTAGAAAACATCCATCTTCTCATCCCAACAGAAGAGCACCATGCACTTGAACGCTTTTTACTCATCATTATTGATGATCGTGAAATTTTATTTGCGGGCACTGAGCAAAACTCATGGCAAGCAATGAAAACAATGTCCCAGCCATTCGTTAAATTTTTCACAGAATTTTTCTATCATGACGTTGCCCTTGCAAAAATTACCGAGAAACATCATGATTTATTTATGAATGACGAAGAAATCCGAAACCTCTTAATGAAACTGCGCTATTAAAAAACGGACATGTATCCCTACTCATGTCCGTTCTTCATTTTGCTTCTTAATATCCGATAATAATGAAATGATTTGCTCATTTTGTTTTATTTGTTCTTCTGAGTTTATATAAATAAACCGAATCTAGCGAAATACAAAAACAAGCACAAATATAGGGAGTATCGTAAATAGAAAACCAATGATAGATGGCACCATCCTAATTTCCATCTCCCTTTGTTTCAAACATCACACGTGGTAGAAATAGGCACTGCCCGCTTCCATACACAGCCAGATGCTCTCGTCCCCCCATTTTTACATTTCGCACCCTCTTCCCATATCCTTGCACAAAAAAATAGACACCTTCAAAAGATGCCTATTTTCAAAACCCTATTTATCCACTTACTTTTTATTTAAATACCAATACACTGGTAATCCTGTTAACACAATACCAATTGACCAGAAACAACTAATTGGATCATTAATAATTGCACTTCCGATTACAAATAGTGATCCTAAAATTGCTAATGCTGGTACGATTGGATATAAAGGTACACTATATTCACGTTTTTGTCCTGCATTACGCTTTCTTAAAATGAACACTCCGATAAATGTCATAACATAGAAAATATAAATAATAAATACGGAAATCTCAGATAGTTCATTTGGATCACTAATCAGCATTAAAATAATACCGAGTAGAATCTCAACAAAGATTGCGTTTGCTGGCGTTTGAAACTTATCGTTAATTTTTGAAATGAATTTTGAAAACGGAAGTTGACCACGCTCTGCCATTGATACTGGGATACGCGGGAATGTTAAAATTTTCCCATTTAAACATCCAAATATTGAAACGATAACACCTATACTAATCAATTTCCCGCCATATTGACCTAATAACATATCAGCTGCTGTCGCTGTCGCATTCTCACTGAGTGTAACAATTTGCGGTGCTGGTAAAACTTTCAATAATGCCATATTAATTAACACATATGCCGCTGTTACAACAAGAATCCCAACTGTTAATGCTTTTGGTAATAGCTTTGTTGGATTTTTCATTTCACCGCCGATAGATGCGAGTAAAATCCAGCCATCATATGCAAATAATGTTGCTAAAATTGCCATCCCTATACTTTGATTTGCAGACTCTGGTACAACAACGTTAAATACATCGCTGCTCCCTTTCCAAAATCCCATCACAATAATAAGCACGATTGGGATCATCTTCCCGATTGTTGTTATCGTTTGAACAATGCCCCCATACTTTGTTCCTACACTATTTATCACACCAAGGAATACAACTGTTCCAATTGCAATTGGTAAGTTCCACACTTTATCAATATGAAAAAAGTTTAACATTAATGAGCTAAAATACAATCCCAATGTCCCAATAATTGCTGGCCCATATACAAGTGTTTGCATCCAGCCAGATAAATAACCCCAAAACTTACCATAAATCTCCTCTAGATACGTGTACAAACCACCATTTTTCGGAATTTGCGCTCCGATTTCTGCAACCGTTAAACCACTTGCTAAGGTTAAAATACCCCCTACTACCCAAGCAAAGATTGCCATGTTAGAACTTCCGGCGTAATCCAATACCTTACCTGGCTTCATAAATACGCCAGACCCGATAATTGTTCCAACAACGATTGATAATGCGACCGTTAGGCCAATTTTATTTTTGTCATCGTGATGCATAACTGTGTGTCCTCCCTCTAACCCTAGTTTGATTTAAATAAAAAACACTCATCCCTAATAAAAGGGACGAGTGTTATATTCGTGGTTCCACCCTTGTTCCAATTGGCATGAAGACACAAATCACCAATTTCTCAAGTTTCAGATAACGGAGATTGCCGGCAAACAATTACTAGATATTCGTTCACTGCTGCAGTTCAAAGGTGGTAAACTATTCATTCGTATTAGGAAACTCACAGCCTAAGGCTTCCCTCTCTGAAAATCGTAAAAAATAGCTCGTGTCCTTATCAATACTTTTATAATGTCGAAATTTGTTATTAATATTCATTATATTGAATTTTTTCAAAAAAGCAAGTGTGTTTTATATTACATATAAAATCATCCCAGTATAGTATAACAGTTATATAAAATAACTATTAGCGGTGCTTTTCTTATTCTCGTACTCGCTTTTTCACTCTATATTTATAAAGAAAGAGTTAACCAAAATCCCGCTAGAGCAGTATTTGAGGATAACTCTTTCTTTATATCATAACAACTATCTTTCCTTACGCCTCTTGTAGTTGTCCATCTTCACGATCCATTACTTTCTTTAATAATACAGTTTGAACGACAGTAAATAAGTTACTTGTAATCCAGTACAAAACAAGTCCTGACGGTGCAGCAGATCCCATAAACAAAATCATTGCTGGCATCATAAACTGCTGAACTTTCAATACTTGACTTTGTTCTCCTGTCATATTGGTTTGAAATACTTTCATTTGCAGGAATGTTGTCACAGCAGCAAGGACAGGTAAAATGTGATAAGGATCTGGATGTCCTAAATTTACCCATAAGAAAGTAGCTGAACGAATCTCTTCTGTATGACTAATGGCATAGTACAATGCTGAGAAGACTGGCATTTGTAGTAAGAGTGGTAAACATCCCATCATCGGGTTCACACCGTTCGTTCTCATTAAAATCATCATTTCTTGTTGGTATTGCTTTTGTTTCTCCGGATTTTTCGTCGTATCGCCATACTTTTCCTTCAACTTCTGAAGCGCTGGCTGTATTTTCTTTGTTTTTAATTGACTACGATATTGCGTAATCGTCAGCGGCAATAATATCGTACGAACTACAATCGTAATGATGATAATCGCAATCCCAAAGCTATGATTCGGCAAATGGTGCGCCACAAATTGCAGCATAACAGAAATTGGATATACAATATAGTGATTCCAAAATCCAGGACTACTCGCATCAATCGGTGCTGCACTTGCATTCGCATTTGCATTACCACACCCTGATAAAACAACAACAAGTAATAATGATAAACTTACGAGCCAAGCTCGGTATGATTTAAACATAATATATATTCCTCCAATGTTTCATAATTCGTTAGCGAAACATTGGTATATACGGACCTACATCATCACTCTCTCCGCTTGCTTCTTGCCTACGGACTGAGCGGGCCATTCCATGTTTATAAAAGACAGAGAAAAACGAAGTATTCCCTATATGCTGCTCGCACGTTTCAACACATGCGAAAGCCTTCTGTCTCCCTCTATATGTTTGTTGGCGTACAAAACGCGAAACATTAGTGAGAAACAAAACTTCTAATAAACAAAGTGCCGTTGTTACAACAGATATATATAACATTGCATCTTGCAACAGAAATTCCATCTCTTCACATCCTTATGACAGGATTATAGCATACTAATTCAATATGTAAATTCCTTATATTTGACATATTCATGTTTTTATACTCGCATGTAAGTTGTTAAAATTTTATAAAATTTTTGCATAATAATAAAACTATTGTCAGTTGTTGAAAAAAGCATTATTCTCTTCTTGTAATCAAAAATAAATATGGAGATGAAAACAGACATGGGCCAACTAGGAGACGCCGATTACGTTCCCGATACCGCCTTTTTATCATTCCCAGCTGCAAAAACATGGCATTTAGAATTTATAATTCAGCTGATTGTTGTTTTAGTTGCTTCAATTTTTTATGCGGTTTCAATGAATATGTTCTTTATTCCACATCACATGATCAGTGGCGGCTTTACGGGCGTTGGGATGATTATCGGTTATTTAATGCACTACAACATTGGTGCACTCATCTTTTTATTAAACATTCCACTTCTCTTTCTTAGCTATTTTTACTTAGGAAAGAAAACAACTTTTTTAACAGCATATTTCGTTACTATATCGACGCTTGCGATGAACGTTATTCCCGTTCATAAAATCTCAGATGATATTTTATTATCTTCTGTCTTTGGCGGTGTGCTGTGCGGAGCTGCAACAGGAATCATTTTCCGTTTTGCTTCTTCAACGGGCGGATTCGATATTATTGGGTTAATCGTTGCAAAACATAAAGATATTTCAATTGGGTCTATTATTTTTGCCTTTAACCTTATTCTACTTGTAATCGCTGGTTTTATTTTCGGATGGGATATTACACTTTACACACTAATCAGCCGATTTGTAGCAAGTAAAGTAATCGATTCCATTCATACGAAGCACATTAAATTAACAGTGATGACTGTTACCGAAAAAGGGGATATGGTGAAAAGCGCATTGCTCCAAAATGGAATTCGCGGTGTAACAATGGTTGATGCTGTCGGTGGATATACAAATCATAAGAAAAAAATGATTTACACAGTTGTTACGCGCTATGAACTAGGAGAAATTAAACGTCTGATAAGGCACGTTGATAGTCATGCCTTTATTAACATTACAGAAACAGTAGAAGTAGTCGGACGATTTAAACGTGTATAACAAAACGCAAGGATGATGTCCTTGCGTTTTTATTTTTCACTTTATCCCGCTATCCGTGGGCAGTAAGCCCCCCACTGACGGAAGTTTCACTTTATGATGTCATTGGATAACGCATACCAATATTCAAAATATCTGATAATTATTTTTATTCGAATCTAAAACATGTTATACTATGTATACATTATAAAAGTAAGCAATACATATAGCGCCTTATTTCATATATAAATCTAGATTAGGGAAACGACGTCGCTGTCACAAGCAAGGCTAAAATGGATTTATATATTGGTTCTCCTATTCAAATTATGATGATAAAGGAGCAAAACATATGAACAAAAAAATGAAACTTATTATTGCAACATTATTTGCCATAGCAGGCGGTCTCTTATGCTTTTGGACAAATGCTCATATTGGTGAAAATGTATATATTAATGGGATTGATTCCTTTGTAAGCGCTTCCGTCATTGGTTCATTTATTTTTTTCAGTTCAGCAGAAAATGCTAGAAAAACGACGCTTTTAACAATGATCGGTATCGTTGGCGCTTGCATCTCATTTTCAACAACGAATTATGATTTACCGCTGCAAATTAGCACAGCTTTCTTCCACGGTCTATGGACGTGGTTTATCGCATTTTGCATGGCTGATATCTTTCACTTACTACAAGATGACAGTCATGTTCAGGTAGAAAGCAATTCATAATCATTTCTCTTCATATCAACTAACTATTAATTAGAGAAATAATAGAAGTAAAAACAAATGAAAGACCATCCTTATTCACTTCACTTTGAAACAGGATGGTCTTTTTCTATTATTTTCTTAACTTCAGCGCTATGAGTACAAGTTCTTTACAGTTCCACTTTATGACAATGTAAAGCGCTTCGTTTGTTCACTTAATTCATGAATTTGCGCTGCCATTTCTTGCACTTCTTGTGTAAACACATTCATATGTTGTGCCACTTCTTCTATAGTAACACTTACTTCCTCAGTAGCTTCAGCTGTTTCTTCACTTGCAGCCGTAACAGACAATACTTCCGTATGAATCACGCCTTGCTGCTGTTTCATCGTTTCCATTTTTTCGATCACATGCTGCAGTGACTGATTTAATTCGTTTGAAATATATTGCAGTGCCGTCATTTGCTCTGCTACGACGCTTACTTGATTGAACTGCGCATCATATTGCTGCAACGCTTGCGACAGTTGTTCTGTCGTACCAGATGCTTCTTGTTGCATCTTAGAAATTAACTGACGAATATGCCCTGTTTGCTCTGCGGTACGATCTGCTAACAATTTCACTTCTTCTGCTACAACCGCAAATCCTCGGCCCGATTCTCCCGCTCTAGCTGCTTCAATAGCCGCATTCAAGGAAAGCATATTCGTTTGCGCCGCAATATCTTCAATTGTATATAAAATTTCTCCCGTATGACTTACTTGTGTTAATAAAGAATTGACGGTATCTTCAAATTGATAGAATGTCTCTTTCATTTCTTTACCTTGCATAACCGTATTTTGCAACATTCCCTGGCCTTCTTCGCCCGCTTGTGCCATCGCTTGAGAAATATTTTTCATATCACCTACCGCATGTTCAACACCATGTATTTCTTCTTCAAAGGAATGCATCGCACTCGAAACTTGTTCCATCGAAGAAACAGTTTGTGCATTACTATTTGTAATTTCTTGACTCGATAATAAAATGGTCTGGTTTTGTTCTTTCATCACATGCGTAGAAGAAAGCAACATTTCCGATGTTTGCGTTACAGAGTGTGTAGCCTTCTGTACACCATGCAATATTCCTCTCAAATTCTCCATCATATATCCGAAAGAACCAATCATATGTCCAATCTCATCTTTTTTACGAGATGAAATGCGAAGTTCTCTTAAATCCCCTTCTGCAATCCGTTTCGTTTCTTCTTTCAACGTATGAAGTGGCTTTAAGCCTCGATAAATAAAATAGAACAGACATACAAAGGCAGCGACAACAACCCCTATATTAATAAGAGCGAGTTTCACCATTCGATCTGCCAACAAGTTATGCATAATCGTATCGACAACAGAAGCTTTTATATCCATTCCAAGCGCTCCATACACTTGGCCCTTTCCGTCTTGTAACGGTACAAGAACGGACATATATTTCCCGTATTTTTCATCATTTATAATGGGACTGTACACCCATTCACCTTGCTTAAGCTTTTTGATTTCTGTTGGACTACTATCAGACTTCTCCCCAATCGGTGAAGCTTCCTTTGAAGTTGGTTGCCCATCAATCATAATAACCGCTTCATCCTTCTTAAAATTCATCGTATATACATATAATGCGCCGTTATGTTCACGCATTTCATTTAATGTAGTTCGCAGCTTTTCATATGTATCATTTTTTTGGGGATCCTTTATCCACAATTCATATGTATCTTTATCAAATTGCTTTTTCATTGCTTCAACTTGAGTCTTCCCTAATTCGCCAATTGTTTGTTCCCCAGTGCCTTTTGCAGTAAAGTATAAAAATACACAATTCATACTCGCCAGCCCCAGGAGGACTACAAATACAATTCCTAAAATTCGTGTTCGTAAGTTCATAGTAGTTCCCCTTTTCATTATTAAATTTCAACGTATGAAATATAAGATTTAAAAACTTTAAAGTGCCCTAGCATCTTTAAAGTGTAAATATGTAAAGCTTAAAATATTCAATAATCTTTCTAATCAAAACTTAAAATATACTATATTATGTATATAACATAAAAGTAAACACTATATAAGTGCAAATTGAAAAAACGATATAAAAAAATAAGTAATGAAAAAACTACCGAATTATCTATATAAAAAGGCAGTGCTTCTCCTTAAGCACTGCCTTTCTCAACATGAAATGGATTATTTTAATTTACTGTTTGTGCAAACACACGTTTAATTTCTTTACGGAAGCACACAGCTACACTTACCGCCACAATTACAACAACACCGATAATAATTTTTCCGATATGATCCTCAAGCAATCCAAAAATAGCATCAATGTTGCCACCTAACCAATAACCACCTATTAAGAAGAACAATACCCAAAATAGCGCCCCGCAATAAATTGTTATCGCAAAGCGGCGAAATGGTAAATTAATAATCCCTGCAAAGTACCCTGTAAAATGACGCACACCAGGAATAAAAAATGCAATAAATACTAGGAAATATCCATACTTATCGAACCACTTTCGTGTTAAATCAATTTTACGCTGCGTTAAAAAAACATATTTTCCGTACCTTTGAATAAACGGCATACCGAGCTTGTTTCCTACAAAATATTGAATTGTCATCCCAACACTTGTCCCTAAAAAAGAAAAAAAGATTAATAGTGGTAAATGTAACTCACCTGTATGCGCTAAATATCCTGCATAAGCTAATGTTGGCTCTCCCGGAAACGGAAGTGCAATATATTCTAACAGTAATCCCACAAGTACAACATAGTATCCGTACTGTTGAAATAATTCGTGAATCCATTCCATGTTGATCTCTCCTTTTCTTGCTGATACGCAATCTATTATAACGTTCTTATCTCTTACTTTTATTGTATAAAAACTTCTAGCAAACTGCTATTGTAATAACTTACAATAAACTTACATTTTTGTAAGGAGATTATTTTCTATATATAAATTAAAACCCACTTCTCATATACCGTTGAAAAATCCGTTCAACTTTTCCACTTCTTCCTCAATTTTCTTCACATCAATCCGTTCAAATAACGGTGATACATTCAAAACATGCACTGGGATTTCAACCTTATAAGACCACCCGCTCTTTGAAACTCCTAACATTTGTTGTACTCGCGCGGACGAAAACGGAAGAAACGGTGCTAATATTTGTGCAAAATTCACGATAAGGTGAATACAGTTTCTTATCGTATCACCACATGCTGCCTTATCCTCTTTTATTTGTTTCCACGGCTGCCTTTCGTCAAAATATTTATTTGCATAGCGGATGTATTCAAAAATCAGCTCCAGCGCTTGTTTAAAATGTGCTTTTTCAATGAATTCCCCTACTTCAATGTATAGTTCTTTTAACTTTTCTCCAATTTCTTCATTCATTTGACCAGTTGGTACAGTATTCTCATAATATTTTTCAAGAAACTTCAGCGTTCTATTTACAAAATTCCCATACGCTCCTAACAATTCACTATTATGACTATAAATGAATTCCCGCCATGAAAAATCTGTATCTCGATTTTCAGGAGCATTTACAGTTAAAAAGTAACGAATCGAATCTGGATGGTACTCTTCCAATATATCAGGAACCCAAACAGCCCAATTTTTACTCGTCGATAACTTTCTTTTTTCAACTGTTAAATATTCATTCGAAACAATATATTTAGGCAACGCTTCTGATTGTATCCCCTGCAAAATAGCTGGCCAAATAATTGTATGAAACGGGATATTATCTTTACCGTGCACATAATACGTTCGGGTATCCTTTCGCCAAAACTGTGAATTATCACTATTTGTTTCTTGCGCCCATTGCTTACTTGCTGAATAATATCCAGACACAGCTTCGATCCACACATACACCTTCTTATCTTCGTATCCGGAAACAGGAACACTCACGCCAATTGGTAAATCTCTTGAAACAGCACGGTCTTGTAAACCTTCTTGTAAATAGCGCAGCGTTAATTGGACAGCATTCTCACGCCACGTACCGCTTTGCTTTACTGTTTTTATATATTCTTCTAGCTTCTGCTGTAATGACGTTAACGCAAAATAAAAATGCTCTGTCTCTTTAATTGTCGGTGCAGCGCCGCACAATTTACATGCTTTCCCAAGCAAATCTATCGGATCTAAAATAGCAGAACACGCATCGCACTGATCACCACGCGCCCCCGCACCGCAATGCGGACAAAGACCTTCCACATAACGATCCGGTAAAAATTGTTCGCAAGTTTCGCAGTATGTTTGCTCCACTGTCTTTTTATAAATAAACCCCTTTTCTAAAAGCTCTAAGAAAATATTCTGAACAACTTGATGGTGAGTAGCAGCGTCAGTACGAGCATAATAATCATATGAAAACCCAAGTTCCTGAAAACATCGTTCAAACTCTTCATGATAGCGATCTGCAATTGTTTTAACACTTACCCCTTCCTGCTTAGCACGAATCGTAATCGGTGTACCGTTACAATCGCTTCCCGATACATACAAAACATTGTCCCCTTTTAGTCGATAATAACGAGCTAAAATATCCCCTGGCAGTAAACTAGCAATATGACCAAGATGCAACGATCCATTTGCATATGGCCAAGCGCCTCCAATAAAAATATTCATCCTACATTCCTCCTTTAAAAATGAAAAAGCCCCGCCCTTATCTTCTAAAAAGATAAGGACGAGGCTGTATATACAGTCGTGGTACCACCTTATTTCGTCAATAGCTCACACAATTGACCTTTGCAAGTACGGAGCAATCATTGCTCGTATACTGTGACTTTGATAACGAGAGCCAACGCTCGTCGCCGCCTACTATTATCAATTGATAAGTTCAGGACGAAGCTCAGAGGCCATTGTTCAAATGATCATTCTTGCTTCTTTTCAGCTCCCGAAGCTCTCTGGAAAGAATGGGGTCATTCTACTTTTCCTCTTCAACGCTTTTCATATGTAATATACATTGTATGCAAATCATGCTGAAAAATCAAACTATTATCAGATCACAAGCAGGATTCTCTAATTTTCATAAGGAAACTATATACCTTCACGGAAAGGAGAGATTGTTTTGAATCAAGAGCAATTAAGTGCAACAAATAAAGATAGCTGGAGTAAAGCAGCTTATGAAGCTTGGACAAATCGCCACGGAACACCTCAGTCTTACGGCAAGCAAATACGAAAAAACCCCGCTGCGGAGGTCACTCATTATGTACCTTATATCGGTACAGTACATGGAAAACGAATTATAAATCTAATGGGATCCAAAGGAAGTAAAGCGGTTGCACTTTCTCTGCTCGGAGCAGATGTAACAGTTGTCGATATTTCAGAAAGCAACGCAAAATATGCAAGAGAACTTGCCGAAGCCGCTGAAACACATATTGAGTACATCGTGTCTGATGTACTCAATATACAAGAAGCAATCGGTTCATTTGACGTAGTATTACTTGAGCTTGGTGTGCTCCATTATTTCATAGATTTAAAACCTTTATTTACAATCATTTCTCAATTACTAAAACACGGTGGCACATTTATTTTACGAGACTATCACCCCATGTATACAAAACTGCTACAAGTAGAAGATAACAAAGTAATTGCAAGCGGAGATTACTTTCAAAAAGATGTAATTGAAATAGATGTAGCCTATAGTATACTCCTATCAGAAGCAGAGCGTAATTCTTTACCTAAAAATATGATTCGCAGATGGACGTTAGGAGAAATCGTAACAAGCATTGCACAAGCAAGCCTTCATATCGAGGAGCTCACAGAAGAATGTGGCGCAAAGCAAAAATGGGTCTTTCCTGTCCTGAAAGGAATTGAAGATCGTATCCCTGGACTATATACACTCATCGCCAAAAATATATAGAAAAGCTCTCTTCAAAATGAAGAGAGCTTTTCTTCTGTGTATAGTATAAGTTGAGTTGAGATAAGAGATTACCAAAATATTGTTAGATAGGACAATTTGTTTTTTGACTATACAGCAAAAAAGGTATAATAACACACATGCCAATAAACAAGAAAAATGATAATCATCATCGATTATTTAGGATTATACAGTATGTTTTTTATAAATACAATACTTATTTTTATATTAGTAAACCTTTTTTGAAATCCCCCTATATATAAATGTATATTTTTTTCGAACAAAAGCCTCTTTCTATATTTCTCCTTTATACTGTTTGTTATAATTTTTACATACATACTTTTACAATGATATTTGACTTGTTACTTGCAAGATTACTGCTTTGTTTCATGACAATGCCTTCCCAGTAATATGAGATAAAGCATTTTTTCTAATTATATGAAAAAATCTTAATAAAAAAATATTACCTTACTTTCCATACTGTTGTCTGCTATAATTCCTAAAGGAAAGAAAAGTGCTTTATTTCGAACGAAATCGAAATATAGTACTTTTTAACCATAATATTAATTAATCTTTATAAATCAATTATTAAAAGGAGGATTTATCATTATGAAATACGTGAGCATTCGTAAAAAATTTATGTTTATGATGGGAACAATTTGTGCTTTATTTGGCATTGCATTAGCTTGTATTTTTTTCTTTGCCAACAAAGAAAACAATATAGCAACAACATTACAAAAAGATGTTGCACCGAAAGCAACGGTGTTAAAAGAGCGCAGTGATGCATATCAAGTACAAATCTCAGCGTTACGAGGCTATCTATTACAGCATAACCGTTCCGAACTAGATAAATTTCACGAAATGGAAAAACTACTAGAAGATACAAAAGGAAAACTACTAAACGATTCAAATACTCCTCAAAATATAAAAGATACAATTGAGTTAGGATCACAATGGAGTCGTTATATTAATGAAAAAGTGATTCCTCTCATTGACGAAGGGAAATGGGACGAATCACTAAAAGCGACTGCTGAACAAAACGGAACTGTTTATAAAGTAATCGGTGATTTCTCAAAATATAGTAACGATGAAAATGCGAAGTGCGATCAGCTTGTCCAACAATTGAAAGATTCATCCGTGTTTGTTGAGGGGGTTGTCCTTATTTCTCTTGTTCTTTGTACAATTATTGCAATCGTCATAGCTTGGTTGTTCTCTGGTAAACTTGTGAAACCAATTGAAGAAATTGATACAAAGCTAAAAGAACTCGCTTCCCAAGACGGCGATTTAACAGCACGATTACATGTAAAAAGCAATGACGAAATCGGCGAAATTGCCGCTTCCTTTAATCAAATGCTAGAAAATCTACAATATATTATTGGACAAGTGCAAAAAACATCTTTAAATGTACGCACTGCTTCTGAAAACATATTAAAAGAAACGAATATTTCTATGGATGCAACAGCGAGTATCCAAGCAACAATGTCCGAATTAGAACATAGCATTCAAGTGCAAGTTTCTAGCATTGAAGAAAGTTCTACTGCAATGGATGATATGTCAGTTAGTGTACAGCGTATTGCCCAGTCTGCTTCCGATGTTGCAGAACTAGTTGTAACTACTTCTGACCGTGCAAGTGAAGGTAGTCAAGTAATCGAAAAATCAATTACACAGATGACAACAATTCATGACGCAGTGAATGCTACATCCCAAGTCGTCGAACGTCTAATCACTCATACAAAACATATTGATACAGCTGTCCAATCTATCTCTAATATCGCGGAACAAACGAATCTTCTTGCATTAAATGCTTCCATTGAAGCAGCACGAGCTGGAGAGCAAGGAAAAGGATTTGCCGTTGTTGCGGATGAAGTGCGTAAGCTTGCAGAACAATCAAAAGCCGCTGCAACGGGTATTAACCAGTTGCTTCATCATATTCAAGATGATACGAAAACTGCAAATTCGATGATGGAACAAGGTCAAGTAGAAGCTGCCCAAGGAATTACAGTAATTCGCGAAGCTGGTTCTTCTTTCGCAACCATTGTCGAACAGATTAATGCAGTATCTTCACAAATGCAAGAAGTTTCAGCGACTGCAGAAGAGATGGCTGCAAGTGCAGAAGAAATGAATGCTTCTCTTAATAATATTGCTTCGATCTCGGGTGAAGTAGCAGCAGAGACAACACAAACCGCAAACTCTGCAGGAGAGCAAGTACACATAATAAAAGACATGTCTGGTAAATCACAGCAGATGAAACATGTTGTAGAAGAACTTGACACACTTGTTTCCCGTTTTAAAACAGAGTAGTAACAAAAGCATTCCTTGTTATGGGGAATGCTTTTTTCTATGTAAAAAATACTGTGAGCTAGATCACTGCACCTTTATTGCAAATCCGTTATAATGAGAATAAATATCAATCATGAACAGAGGTGCTACTATGTCTCAAACTTTAGAAGATAAAGTATATGCCAACTTGGAGGCTGTTATTGATCCTGAGCTTGGCGTCGATATTATAAATCTTGGATTAGTATATGACGTTACAACTGACGAACAACAGAATGCCGTCATTACAATGACAATGACTTCTATCGGTTGTCCAATGGCTGGGCAAATTGTATCTGATGTCAAAATGGTATTAGCAACAAATGTTCCTGAATTAAATGAAATTGAAGTAAATGTTGTTTGGAATCCACCATGGACAAAAGAGCGCATGTCCAGGTTTGCTAAAATCGCATTAGGCATTCGTGATTAAATGAGAAAAAAGACCTGATATAAGTCAGGTCTTTTCGTTTCTCACTTTACTCCTACTGCATCATATGCTTTCTTTACAGCTTGTACTTCTTTAGAATTTTGTCCGTATAAATCTGTAGCCGCTTGAATTGCAGCTTGGCGCATCATCTTAAAGTTTGAGTTTGCAGTTAAATATTTTGAAAGAGCGCGGTAATAAATTTTTTCTGTCGCTTCGCGGCCTACGCCATTTACAGTAACACCGTAATGCGTACCACCTTCAGAAATTAAATACGCCGCTTTGTTGTTAATGCTGCTGTTAATATGAACACCGCCATTATCAACCCTTCCTGTGTAACGCTTACTATAATGATCTGGATAGCCTTCACTTGGTTTTAATGGATTTGGAATAGAAGCTGGGTTGCTTAATGAGCGCAGTACAGTTCCTCTCATCTCTGGTGTATAAATATCTTCTCCTAGCTCCCAATCATCACGGTCAGCCATTGCACCCATAATATCAGATAACGATTCATTTAATGCACCAGACTCATTTTTATACTCTAGATTTGCAGTGTACTCTGTCACTGCGTGAGTAAGCTCATGCGCAATAACATCAAGTCCTGCTGAGAATGCAACGAATTCTTTTCCATCACCGTCTCCGTACATCATTTGGACACCGTTCCACGCTGCGTTATTCCACCCTTCTCCTACATGAACAGTAGAAATCAACTTCGCTCCCTCGTTATCAAATGAATTACGGTTGAATGTTTTCTTGTAATAATCGTATACTTTCTCAGCATTAGCGTGCGCATCAACAGCTGCTTTATCCTCGAAGAATTTATTTTTACTTTCTATTTCCTCACCGGTATATCCAAGCCATTGTGAGAATAAATTGAACCAATTTTCATCCATATTTTTTGCATCAAATGTATGAACACCTTTTCCACGTTTTCCATCGAATAAATGAAAAGCCCCAGTTTTTGAGTCCTGTGCAATTTCAAAACTTGTTCGCTGTCCCGCTACACCGTAACCAAATCCAGTAATATGATCAATGGCATTATACTTCTCAATTACATTTCCGTTTGTTGCATCAATAAAGTAATGCCAGTATCCTGGTGCCGGCTTAGAAATAGATGCTTTTACAAGATATGAAAGATAATAGTTTCCATCTTTTTCATATACATATAAGTCTTTTTTAATACCATCATATTTATCTACTTTGCCAATTTCTTTCTCAATATCAGCCTTCGCAGCATTTACAGCCTCATCTTCTGAAATGCTCGCATTCGCTGGAATATTTTTATCTTCTAAATTCGGGATAACTTGTCCGAAAAACGCTTTTACATTATTATCTTTATCCAGTGCTACTGTTTGATCAGATCCATAAACAGGAACACCGTTATGTTTTTCAATAAGCTTCATATGTGTCGTTTCTGCTTGTGCATCTTTTTCTTCACCAACGATTTCAAAATGTTTCTCCATATTTCCTGCTAATTTAAACATGTCTTTTTTACCATTTAAATACTCAAACACCGTTTCTTTTTTATCTAGCCCTTCCGGTGCTTTCCACTCTTCTCCAATATAAGATGGTGTCTGAAACTCTTGGTTGTACTGAATTTTTTGCTCATCTGCATATGTACTTGATGTACCTAATGTCGTAAATGCTCCTAAAGCCATAGACAAAGCTACCGTTGAAGATAGAACTTTCTTTTTCAAAAAACAACACTCCCCATCCCTATTTTTTACACTTTTATACAGTTCTAGGATAATTAGCAATATCCTTTATTTAATTTTTTAGAAAATTTCGACATAATATTCAAAAAAAATAGTAGCGTCCTATTTAGACGCTACCCTTGGAAGATACTTATTGTTTCTTCATCTCAATTACTAAATAATGAGCTGTTTCCACTGCTTGAATGCGAATATCTTCTTCAATTGCTTCTGCTGCATCTCTCATTACTAGCGTTTCACCATTCACAACACCACTTCCTTCAATTTGAACCAAATAAGCTTGGCGTCCTTCACCAACTGAGAATGTAATCTCTTTTCCTTTTTCTAAAGCAAGAGAGTACAAGTTTGCATCTTGATGAATTTCAATCGGTGCACCGCCATCAATTGGCGAAACCATGTGGAACCATGTATTCTCACGTTTATTCCAATCAAATTTAAATTCACCGTAATTTGGTGTATGACCAGCACGGTCTGGTAAAATCCAAATTTGCAAAAGGCGCAATGTTTCATCGCCTAAGTTGTGCTCACTATGGAAGACACCTGTTCCAGCACTCATATATTGCACATGTCCACGCTCAATTGTTCCTCGGTTCCCCATACTATCTTGGTGTGTTAATGCTCCGCCCACTACGTAAGAAATAATCTCCATATCACGGTGCGGATGCATCTCAAATCCGGTTTGCGCTGCTACTAAATCATCATTAATAACGCGAAGTGCACCGAATCTCATATTACTTGGATTATAGTAATCTGCAAATGAAAAATGAAAATGTGTATTTAACCAAACGTGATTTGCTCTTCCCATTTGTTTATGATCAACTTTATTAAACATAGTATTCACCTCATATTATCTCGAATTCGAGATATTTATTTAAAATTTTTTGAACTGTACTTAATTATTCCAACAGTTGCTTCTGCTTCTCGCGAATGAGCTTTACTTGCAAGAGGAACTACTTCTGTATATTCCCCTATCTGATTTGTATGAATGTATTAAATTGTGCTGCAGACAAATCTCATTATTTTTAAATGTTGATTCGTCTTGCTTAGCATCGTAACTACAGTTTAGAACTAAACTTAATAATTGTCAATTACTTTATTTTAATAAGTTATGAACTAAAATATAGCAAAAATATATTTTAGTTCATATATCTTCTCCTATATTCTCTCAGCTTTCTCTTCGCAAACACTCTTGCATCTTTTTCAATCCAACGCTTTTCATACATTTCATCTCCAACGTACAATAACTTACGTTCATGCTGCATATCGTGCCGAAACTCATGCAACAATGTTTCTAATACGCTCTCATACTTCTCCCACATACAAACAAAAATAAGTCGCTTTTCTTTATGATAAAACCCGCTTAAAGGAAATAAAAACTCTTCTTCCTCTTCTCCTAATCGTATTAACACATCATTCGTTTCACACGTATCACAGAAAATAACAGGCACCTCACGTCGTTCAATTAATGAGAAAACATCGCTCTTCACTTGGTGTATATCCCACGGAAAATCGTCATCAAGTACATACCAGTTCCCAGCTTGTTGATAGATCCTTTCAAATGGGAGCTGCATTTTCATTCTCCTTTCTCTTTACTCTCTGTTACTTGTATGTCACATTAGCTCTTATTTTAAACATCCATGTGGGTCACAAAATGTTTAAAATTATATATGCAAAAAGGATTGATTTTATACCTGTTATTAGATTATAATAATTATAAATTAACAAATAGTATAAAATAAAAATTTAAAGGGGATTGATCACATGAACACACGAGTAATTGAAACATTAAACAAACAAGTAGCAAACTGGAACGTTTTATTCACAAAATTACACAATTTCCACTGGTACGTTACAGGACCTCAATTCTTTACACTTCATGAGAAATTCGAACAATTTTATACAGAAGCAGCTACGCACATCGATGAAATTGCAGAACGTATTTTAGCAGTTGGTGGCAAACCAGTAGCAACAATGAAAGAATATTTAACATTATCTTCTATTCAAGAAGCAGCTTACGGAGAAACTGCAGAAGGGATGGTCGAAACAATTATGAAAGACTACGAAATGATGCTAGGGGAATTGAAAAAAGGCATGGAGATCGCCCAAGACACAGACGACGAAATGACATCTGACCTACTACTTGGCATCTACACAGAACTTGAAAAACACGCATGGATGTTACGCGCATTCTTGAATCAATAAGAAAAGCGGAGCTGGACAATTAGAAAAGCAGAAGCCACTCGCTCAGAACAGGAGGGCGCCCACGCTCCTGGACATAGAGACGCTTTTTGCCTCGGAGGAAGGTGCGAAACGACCGACTGATCTAGCTGCTAGAGCTAGATCATTAGAAAAATCTCTGATATATCGACGTACATGCACCATTTATCGACAATTTTCACAGTATATCAGCGATTCGACACAACTTTAAGACCCTCCAACAATATTCGATGCACAACACATACAAAAAAACCGAGCGGGACCCCCCACTCGGTTTTTATCATGTTAATTGCTTCCACTTGTTCCCCATAACTGGTCGTTTATAATTCTTCATTTGCACAAATAATTCATTAGCCGTTTGTGCAGAGACAAGTAATTCTTTATTTGATGGATTCATAAATCCTTCTTCTGCTGCACGGTCCACCATTTGTAATAATGGTGTATAGAATTCTGCAATGTTGAGCAATCCAACAGGCTTTTCATGAATCCCGATTTGCGACCAACATACAACTTCGAACAGCTCTTCAAATGTTCCATATCCGCCTGGCAATGCAATAAATGCATCAGCAAGTTCACTCATTTTCGCTTTTCTTTCATGCATTGTTTCTACTTCAATTAATTCTGTTAAACCGTGATGAACAATTTCTCCTCTAAATAATCCCCGCGGCATGACGCCTGTTACACGGCCGCCTAGCTCTAATACTTGATTTGCAACTTCTCCCATTAATCCAACGCAAGAACCGCCATATACAAGCTCTATATTATTTTGAACTAATATTTCCCCAAGCTGACGAGCTTCATTTTGAAACTCTGGACGTTCCCCAACATTTGATCCTGCAAACACACAAACCCGTTTCATTCTGCCACCCCAAAACCATATATTGTTATGCTACAATGTAATCATACTACATATTGAGAGGATGGGGAAAGGATGAATACGAATGAATTTCAAAATTGGGTGGAACAATTTTATCATGAACGCGGATGGGCCCAATATAATTCTTTTATTCGCGTTAATTTTTTAGCAGAAGAAGTTGGCGAAGTTTCTCGCGTTATACGCGCTATCGAAATCGGTCGTGATCGCCCAGATGAAACGGCGAAGAACGAAGAAGAACTAATAATAGAATTAAAAGAGGAACTTGGAGATGTACTAGGAAACCTTATTATTTTAGCACAAAAATATGACCTAGACTTGCAAGATATTATGGAAGCACATGTAAAAAAACTTTCCAAACGATTTGAATAATAAGTGAGAATTATTTTCAATTATGCTATGATTACATTGTACTAATATGAAAGGGGTCTTTTTATGTTATCTCCAAAATTACGCGACGCATTAAATGATCAAATGAACTTTGAATTTTACTCGGCCCATGTGTATATGGCAATGGCAGCATACTGTACATCAGAAAGCTATGATGGATTTGCAAACTTCTTTCTTGTACAAGCAGAGGAAGAGCGTTTCCATGCTATGAAGCTGTACAATTACATTAACGATCGCGGTGAGCGTGCAATCATCACTGGATTTGAGCATCCAAATAACGAATACGAATCGATTTTATCTGCTTTTGAAATTGCCCTTGAGCATGAACGTGAGGTTACAAAACGTATTTATAACTTATCTGATATTGCATGGGATGAACGCGAACATGCTACCATCACCTTCTTAAAATGGTTCGTTGATGAGCAAGTAGAAGAAGAGGCGTCTTTCGATAGTATCATTCAAAAATTAAAACGTATTACAAGTGATTCAAACGCATTGTTTATGTTAGATGCAGAATTAGAAAAACGCACATTTACTCCGCCTGCTGAGTAAACAAAAAAGCGATGAGCCCGATGCTCGTTGCTTTTCTTATTTTAGCCCGCTATTCGTGGACAGTAAGACCCCCACTGATTAAAGTTTCACTTTATAACATAACCCCAGCGATAATCGTTGATAAAACACTTACTAATGTAGCACTGTATACAAGTTTTAATCCGAAAGAAGATACATTTTTAAAGGAAAAAATGTACAAAAAAATCATAAATCAACCACTTTCGTCGATTTATGATTCTTACATTGTAAACTTGGAATAAAACAACAGGTATAACGCCCTGTAAGTTCGTAGATTATAGTCATTAAAATCGAATGCTTAATAATCATTTTTATGTTAACATAGGTGTATTGTAGTATATAATATACTCAGTTCGTAGACAAAGTCTTTTACTGGACAAGTCCATAAGCTAGAGGAAGCAACTAGCCTTTTAAAATTTACTATTTCGGATTCGGTGATTACTTATAGTTCATTCGAATGTTGCAACGATTTGAAAAGACATATTCACGGGCAATAGTAACTTTAAGAGCATCTTGCTCTAAATCTTTGTGTAAAATTTTACAAATTTCCTCGAGTTGTTACGGACGAAGAAATCTTATCTGTAATGGGGGATCTTCTTTCATTCCCCCAAAATTTAAGAAGTATTGCTATCGTAAAGGAGAATTGGAGATGCCAGAAACAATCACTCAAACAAAGCCTGAACAAGAATCATTACAAACTTCTGCTAACCTAGGACAGCTTGATGTACTTGATCAGCTATTAAAGCCTGAAATTCAAGAGTCTTTAACTACATTAGTAGATCAACTTCCAAAATTAACTGAGCTCGTTAACATTTTAACAAAGTCTTATGATTTCGCTCAAGCAGTCGCTACTGATGAAGTATTAAAAAATGATACTGTTGGCGCAATCCAAGAACTTGCAGAACCTGTAAAAGATACAGTGAAAACCATTGCTGCAACTGCTATCGAAGCGAAAGATCGCGCTGAAGAAAGCAACGAAGTTATCGGTCTTTTTGGCCTTTTAAAAATGCTAAAAGATCCGCAAGCACAAAAAATGTTTCGTTTTGTAAACGCTTATCTTCAAATTACTGCAGAACGCAATCATAAATAATTCTTTCTTACACAACAATTAGTAAAGACGGGGGATATCATACTATGTCAAAACAAATTGTCATCTTAGGTGCTGGTTATGGCGGACTTCTTGCAGCTTTAAATGTACGTAAACATTACAGCAAATCAGAAGCACAAGTTACAGTTATCAACCAATATCCAACACATCAAATTATTACGGAACTACACCGCCTTGCAGCAGGAAATATTGCTGAACAGGCAATTGCTATGCCATTAGAAAAACTTTTCAAAGGCAAAGATATCGATCTTAAAATCGCAACAGTTGAGTCATTCTCGGTAGACAAAAAAGAAGTAAAATTAGCTGATGGCAATATTTTATCTTACGACGCTCTTGTAGTTGCTTTAGGAAGTAAAACAGCTTACTTTGGCATCCCAGGATTAGAAGAAAACAGCATGGTATTAAAATCTGCAAACGATGCAAACAAAATCTTCAAACATGTTGAAGAACGCATTCAAGAATACGCGAAAACAAAAAATGAAGCTGACGCAACAATCGTAATCGGCGGCGGCGGATTAACTGGCGTTGAACTAGTTGGTGAACTTGCTGATATTATGCCAAAACTTACAAAAAGCCACGGCGTAAATCCGAAAGACATCAAACTATTGCTTGTTGAAGCAGGTCCAAAAATCCTTCCAGTATTACCGGATGATTTAATTGAACGTGCAACTACTAGCTTAGAAGCACGTGGCGTTCAATTCTTAACAGGCCTTCCCGTAACAAACGTTGAAGGCAATACAATTGATTTAAAAGATGGTCAAAAAATCGTTGCAAATACGTTCGTTTGGACAGGTGGCGTTCAAGGTAACCCTCTAGTAGGTGAATCAGGTCTTGAAGTAAACCGCGGCCGTGCAACTGTTAACGAATACCTTCAATCTACTTCTCATAAAGACGTATTCGTTGCAGGTGACAGTGCAGTTGTCTTCGGTCCAGAAGGCCGTCCATATCCGCCAACAGCACAAATCGCTTGGCAAATGGGCGAACTAATTGGCTACAATCTATATGCACATCTAGAAGAAAAAGCATTCGAAGAGTTTGCACCAGTAAACTCTGGAACACTTGCAAGTTTAGGCCGTAAAGATGCGGTTGCTATCATCGGAGCAAGCTCAACTCCACTTAAAGGCTTACCAGCATCTCTAATGAAAGAAGCAAGTAACGTTCGTTACTTATCACACATTAAAGGTCTATTCAGCTTAGCTTATTAAGATGAATGATAACCCGAATCATGTTTATTTATGATTCGGGTTTTTATTTGATCAAAATTCTCTATATAAATTATTCGACAAGAAAGTGATATACACCTTTTGAAATTTCTAAATATACCGTCTACTTTGTTACAATTTTGTGTATTGTAAATAATCTATGTACTCCTCTTTCTTTTTAAACGGTAAAAAGCAGTTCGCCATGCCTAGGCGAGCACAGAGGCAGTAGAGTAGAAAACTGAAACGGATGATAGCTTCCCCTCATCAAACCGTACGTGAGGCATACCATCCTCCTTACCCGAAGGGATTCTTCGATGTTGCATTTCCAAGTTCTTCACATCTTCCATGGTCTTCACCTATTAACTCCAGGCTCGACTTTCTCCTATTGCTAGGGGGCTCTGACGAAGCTGCAAGCTTCACTTTATGTTACGGCCTGCTAATTCGCTCGCACTTCTAGTAAGAAGTTACTTTTCCGCAGGACTTCAATCTCATAATTTCTCCCTCGATTGCCTGTCAGCTACTAGGTAACTTGGTTTTCTTACCTAGACTGGACTTTCACTAGTGAGCAGCGTCCAGTTTAGCTGGGCACGCAACAAAAAAAAGCAATGAGCCCGATGCTCATTGCTTTTCTTATTTTATCCCGCTATTCGTGGGCAGTAAGACCTCCACTGATTAAAGTTTCATCTTATAACATAACCCCAACGATAATTGCTGATAACACACTTACTAATGTTGCACCGTATACAAGTTTTAATCCGAAAGAAGATACAACATTTGCTTGTTTTTCATCGATACTCTTCGTTGCACCTGCGATAATTCCGATAGATGAGAAGTTCGCAAATGATACAAGGAATACAGATAAAATACCAATTGTACGAGGTGTTAAATGAGCTGCTGCCTTTCCTAAATCAAGCATCGCAACGAATTCGTTTGTTACTAATTTTGTTGCCATAATTTGTCCAGCTGTTACCATCTCGGATGATGGAATACCCATGATGAACGCTAATGGTGAGAACACATATCCTAAGATTGTTTGGAATGTAATACCGAAAATAGAATCAAATAGACCGTTAATTGCTGCCATCAATGCGATGAATCCGATTAACATTGCTGCTACTGTAACTGCAATTGAAAATCCTAACATAATGTACTCGCCTAGCATTTCGAAGAACGTTTGGTGCTTGTCCTCTTTCAACTCTAAAATATCTTCCTCTTCACTCACATCATAAGGATTTAAAATGTGAATGATAATAAATCCACTAAATAAGTTTAAAACAAGTGCTGTTACAACATACTTAGGGTCAAGCATTTTCATGTAAGAACCAACGATTGACATGGAAACTGTTGACATAGAAGATGCACAGAGTGTATATAAACGATTTTTTGGTAACTTACTTAGCTGATCTTTTACTGTAATGAAAACTTCACCTTGGCCAACAATTGCCGCTGCTACTGCATTATAAGATTCTAATCTTCCTAAACCATTTACTTTACTTAATAAGAATCCGATTGCTTTAATAATGACTGGTAAAATTCTAAGATGTTGCATAATTCCAATTAACACCGCTAAGAAAATAATTGGAAGTAATACAGAAAGGAAAAATGTGAATTCTCCTTTATTTACCATTCCACCGAATACAAAGTTAATTCCAGCATCCGCAAATTTTAAAATTGTACTAAATCCATCAGAAATTCCTTTAATTAAATAATATCCAATCTGTGTATTTAGTAAGAAATATGATAATCCTAATTGAATAATAAGCATAATAGCAATTGGCTTATATTTAATTTTTTTCCGATCGCTACTTACAAGAAACGCTAATATAAATACAGCAATTAATCCGACAAGAAACATGACAAATTTCATACCTGAATCCTCCATTTTGTAGTCTAGTCTACCATGATGTACCAGTCGTCTAACGATAGACGTCTGACAATTTAGATTAAAAAAATAATTCCCTTAAAAACAATTTGCCGCTCACATTAGTAAGCGTTTGCATTAACCGAAATTCTATACTGAATAATTATTCTGGCATATGAGAATGATATCATTTAATTTCATCCATAAACTGATTGTAAGCGTTATCTTTGAAAAAAGCAATACATTTTTAACGGGAAAAATAGACAAAAAAAGGAACATAGAGTCCCGCCTCTATGCTCCTTCGCGTTACTAACCTACTTGTTCTTCCTTTTCACTCACTGGATTTTCCCAGCATTCTGCATTTTTTAGTCCGGGGATAGAACTTGCATGGAATACAGGATCTTTCCCTTGTTTCTTCTGCTTCATATAGTCTGTAAGTGCAGCAAATGCATATTTACCAAGAAATGCAATCGCAATTAAATTTATGATAACCATAAAGCCCATAAATAAATCCGCTAAATCCCATACAAATTGGATCTTTGCAACCGAACCGAATACAATCATAGCTAACACGCTGATTCGGTATACCATCAACCATACTTTACTGTTTTTTAAGAATCGAATATTTGTTTCTCCGTAATAATAGTTACCAATTAACGCACCGAATCCAAATAGGAAAATAAAGATAGCAAGACACCCTGATGCCCAAGAGCCTACATGTTCACTTAATGCTGCTTGTGTAAGTGCAATACCATTTAGCTCTGGTTGTTTGTATGCATCAGAAAGTAAAATAATAAATGCTGTGCTTGTACAGACAATCAATGTATCCGTTAATACGCCAAATGCTTGAATAAGTCCTTGTTTCACCGGATGGCTTGTTGTTGCCGTTGCGGCAACGTTTGGCGCACTTCCCATACCAGCTTCATTTGAGAATAAACCACGTTTAACCCCATGCATGAGCGCTGCACCAATTGAACCGCCTGCTATTTGTTTAAAGCCAAATGCGTTTTGAACAATAAGAGAAAGAACTTCCGGCATTTTTGTTATGTTTGTAATTATAACAAATAATGCAATACCAATGTATAACACCGCTAGAAACATTACCTTGTATTCAGCTATTTTTGCAATACGCTGCACACCGCCAAAGATAATCCCAGCAAAGGCAACAGCCATAATAATTCCTAAAGTGAAACGATCTGTACCAAATGCATTCTCAAAAGCAATTGTGACGGTATTTGATTGGACAGAATTGAATACAAGACCGAAAGTAATCGTAATTAAAATAGAGAACAATACTCCCATCCAACGTTTGTTTAATCCTTTTTCCATATAATAGGATGGACCACCGCGGAAACCATTTTTATCTTTTACTTTATATATTTGCGCTAACGTACTTTCAACAAAGCTTGATGCCGAGCTAATAATAGAAATAATCCACATCCAAAATACTGCTCCCGGACCGCCTAATGCAATCGCAATTGCAATTCCTGTGATATTTCCCGTTCCAACGCGAGCAGCCATACCAATACAGAACGCTTGAAATGGGGAAACTTCATCTTTAGAACCAGCTTTCCCTTCCATTAACACACGGACCATTTCCTTTAACATTCGAAACTGTACAAATCTCGATTTAAATGTGAAATAAATTCCGCCAGTAACAAGCATAATAATTAACAATTTAGACCATAGAAAATCATTTGTTACTCCCAATAGATTCGTCAAAAATTGTTCCATATCATCACCTCATATCAAAATTTAGTAGCCTAAGCCATATAAAATAATCTTATTTTTCCGACATAAATAAACTCGCCTCATATACACATGTAACCGTACAGCTAACAACTGCACCATCATGCTTGTTCTGTATGCCGAATTTTTAAATTGGACTTATATATAAGCTCAAGTCCAAATGCATTCTTAATTCTTACAAGCAACTGTAACTGTGTTTGCTTGTACAGAGTTGAAAATTAGTCCATAACTAACTGTAATTAAGATGGAGAATAATACTCCCATCCAACGTTTATTTAAACCTTCCCCCATATAATAAGCTGGACCTCTCATGGAAATCGCTAATGCTACCCCTGCTAAGTTCCCGATCCCGTGCAGGCTGCAGAACTCATACAAAAAGCTTGGAAAGAAAAATAAAGGCCTAAGCCAATTAACATCGCAATAATTACATAAGTCCATAGAATATTATTCGTTACTCCAACGAGTTTTTCTAAAATGCTAATCATGTTGTCCCTCCCCTTTTTTCTTACACAGATTTAATTGTAATTTAAATACATTCAAAAATCAACAATTTTCGACAAAATAACAATTTCATATCATATTATCTCTTTAATACTCTGTTTTCCTTCAAAATACTCGAAAATACAAACGCTTACAACAAATTGTTCCATGTCACAATTTCTAACACGGAAATATAATCCATAAAAAAAGCACAATCCCCCTAACCGAATTGTGCTTTTTGGTATGAATTTATATAAGTTACTGCTATGCAGAACAAAATACGACCTGCGATTCTTCTCTCTATAAATCGTTTAACAGTCTAATATTATATTTTAGAGTCTACAATAAAATATTAGACTGTTAAAAAACGTAAAAATACCATCATTTTCATTTAAATAATATTAGCTACAATCTCTCGCGCGCGATTGTCCACTACTTCATAATAAATTTCTAACCCTTTTCGAGTGCCCGAAACAACTTTCGCAGCTTTTAATTTTGCTAAATGTTGGCTAACTGTACTTTGAGGCATTTCCAATTTCTCATGCATCGTTGTTACATTCGTAGGTCCTTTTGTAATTAATGTTTCAACTAAATTTAAACGCACTGGATGTGCCAATACTTTTAATACCTCTGCAATATCTTCATATCTTTCTACTGTTTCAACCATATTCCATTTCTCCTTTATATATATATAGTGATTATGATGATTCATTATATTATTCGAAGAGACCTATCATTTTATGTCCGTCGTTTGAAAAAATTTTAAAAAAGGTTTAAAAAAGTTCAAATTCTTTTTAGAAATGAAATTAACAACGGTTATTTTTGGCTCTGAAACGAAAATCGCTATAATAAAGAAACATAGTAATGATTGCGCGTAATTGGGTGAAACTAAGAGACATATACAACAGTTCTTATTGCAGATGAAACGGAAGGTGATCACAAATAGAACAGCACTTAAATTATGTCATTTCGCACTATGGATATTTCGGACTAATCATGGCATTAGTTGGGGGAATTATTGGATTACCAATACCAGATGAAACGTTATTAACTTTTGTAGGATATTATATATTTCAAGGGAAAATGCACTTCTCTATCGCCTTATTAAGTGCATGGTTTGGCTCGGCAGTTGGTATTTCCCTTAGTTACATATTAGGAAAAAGACTTGGGCTTCCCTTCTTAAAGAAATTCGGTCCTAAAATGCACATTACAGAAAATAAAATTGCTCGGACACAAACCCTCTTTCAAAAAATCGGTCCTCCCTTACTGATTTTTGGCTACTTCATTCCAGGTGTGCGGCATGTTACTGCCTATTTAACCGGCATTTCCAGTCTGCGTATTCGGACATTTTGTCTGTACGCTTATCTAGGAGCATTCATATGGAGCTTTACTTTTATTCAATTAGGATTAGTATTCGGGAAAGATTGGCATCTAATCAACCATTATGTTCACCGTTATGGGCTTATTTTATTAGTTGTATTAATTATTTTTGCCGTTCTTGCCGCTTTGGCTTTTCTATACATCCGCAGAAAAAAAACAAATGCAACACAATGAAATCAAGAAAACCCACCTTCAAAAAGGTGGGTTTCTTCTTTATTTATGCGTTTTATTCGGCTTTTTTTTGCCCGGGTTTCCGTTGCCTTGACGCTTTTTATTACGCTCTGCTTTCTCCTGTGTATCGTGCAGTTTCTCTACAAAATTACTACTGTTATCCATTGTTGTAGCCTCCTTGGTTATCGTTCTTTTGTTACTATAACCAATTGCACATAAAATCATGAAGTGTCGCTTTATTTCACTTTAATTTGAACAGGGAGTAATGACTTTTCTGCGTGATACGATGACATCTCCACTTCTAGTACATAATCCTTTAAGCTGAAATTTTTCACACCATATTTTCCATCCAATTGAAATGTTGCTTGAAATTGGAGTTTCTTCTTATCTAAAACTTTCACAGTACTTCCCTTTACAACATGACCAATCGGTGCAAATTCCTCATCCATATACGCAGAATCATTAAGGTTCATAATTTCACCACGATTAATTAACTCATCCATAGATATATGTTTTGTATCCACATTTTGAAGTTTGTAATCCACAATTAGTCGCTGATTTTTATGCTGAATTTTATTAATGATTATTTTGAAACCACTACGCGTACTCTTTATTTCAAATGGTGTTTTTTCATCTAGCTTCATAATCACTGGTTTTTCAGACAATCGGACAACAGGATACATTGTAATAAATTCCGCACTATCAGGAATCTTCTCGAAGATAGAACGTTCTGCTGATTCTACACGATCGCCTACTTTTTCTCTTCCAAATTCAATCCCTGAAGTGGACATATGAATTTCTTTTCCTTTATCATCTGTAATTTTTTCAATTCGTGCTAAGTCGTTCTCTCCTACAAGTGGATAAATTGCTTTGTAGTCAATCGTCGTTGCCCCTTTACCAATTGTAATATTTTCAAAGTTAAATGTATGTTGCTGATCCTCACTACTAATGGACTGCTGCGGGTTAACTTTTCTATTCTCTAGTTGCTTTACCGGAATATCAAACTTCCAGAATCCTTTCGTTTCGCCAATAGATGTAATGGTAATTGGGAGCGTTGTATTTGGAGGTAATTCCTTTTCAGGATAATCAATTTTAATATTACCCAGCCAACCATTTTCTGTTCTCTTCCCAATAAATGAAGTGGAACTCTGCCACTTCCGACTCCCATCAAAAAGTTTAAAATCATAATAAAAGTCATTAGCAAAAGTCTTTTTTATTCTTACTTGTTCAGGATTATCCACTTTAAATACAACACTAATCCGTCCACCATCATAATAGACGCTTCTCATCGTTACACTAACTCCATTACTCACTGCTTGTTGATTCAACTCCGTCACAAGCTTGCTCTCTGTAAGATCTTGCCCCATCGTATCATGAAAATAATCATACACTTTCCCTATAAGCGGAACTTCTGCTAATACACGATTCATTTGCGGGAAAACAAACCCCGAACCTAGTACACCTACACATACTGATGCAGCGGCTAACCATGCGATCTTTCTTCGTTTATATTTTCTTTTTGTTGGTTTTTCTTGCTTTGCTCTATTCATACCATTTTTTATCGCGATCTGTAAGTCTTCCTGTGGAACTTCAATTTTGTTTATTTCATCATTAACCCACTGTTTATCCAATTTCCATCACTCCCTCCTAATAATTTCTTTAACGACTTTCTTGCCCGGTGTAAATACGTTTTGACAGTTCCTTCAGGCACATTCATATGCCACGCAATTTGGTTTATCGGAAGATCATAATAATAATGTAGAATAATAACAGTTTGATAGTTTCCATCTAGTTTTCCAATTGCTACTTGTAAGTCAATGTTTTGCTCAATTCGATTTGCTACGTTTCGTAGATCTCTACATTCTCTGCTATCTTCTAATTGTTGAACCTTCTTCTTCTCATTTAGTACTTGATAAGCATTATGTATTAAAATACGCGTCAACCACGTCAGAAAAAAGTTTGGTTTTTGTAATTGCTCTAAAGATACGTACGCTTTATAAACTGTTTCTTGTACGATATCTAAGGCATCTTCTTTATTTTGCACATACATGTAAGCTGTGCGATATAATTGGTCTTGATAAAGGCTAATGAGTTGTTCAAACGCTGCATCATCACCTTTTTTCGCTTTTTTCACTAATTTTATTTCATCCATCTTATCCCTCCTTCCACTTATTAGATAGAATATGGAATGTTTTGGTTTCAAAAATTTTTATTTCTTGCATAAAAAAACGCCCCAACAAAGCTTGAGACGTTTCTTAAGACAAATCTTTTCATCTATTTCTCTAAAATTGCTTCTAACTGTTTCACTTGCACCGCTACAGTATGTAACGCTTCAACAGACGTTTCATTACGTCTTCTTTCTTTTTCCACACTTACGAGTACATCCTCTGTCGCAGTAGATGTTTGTTGAATGACAGTAGACGCGTACGTGACATCTTGAACGATATTCGTCGTTTTCACCTGGAAGCTTTCTTGATGATGAACAATTTCTGTCATTAACCGATTAATAGAATCAATAAATGTACCAAGGCTGCTTACATTTGCTAGAACGTCCGACAACATTTTATTACACTCTTCTTGCACTTTTTTCCCTTTTCCGACTTGCTCTTCTACCTTACTTGCTTGATTGCTAAAATCTTTTAAAATGCCTTGAATACTTCCAGCCGACCGATTTGACTCTTCTGCAAGTTTTAATACCTCATTTGCTACAATCGCAAAACCTTTTCCATGCTCGCCCGCTCTCGCTGCTTCAATATTGGCATTTAGCGCTAATAAACTCGTTTGATCTGAGATTCCTGTAATTACGTCTGCAATCTCCGTAATCCTTTTCGATTGCTCTGTTAATTCTCCAAATATAAGTCCTGACTGTGTAAGAATTCCACTTAAGCTCCGCATATGTTGTTCAAAGTTTTGCAGCGTGCCCACACTTATCTTTGAAGCTTCTAAACTTTCATCAACGTTTGTCGATACTTCTCTTACCTGTGAAATAATATGTTCAATATTTGTCTCCATATCATTCAGTACTTCTACAGAGTGTGACATCATCTCTGATTGAGAATGTGCCCCCATAGCTACTTCTTGAAAGGCAACATTAATTTCTCCCATCGATTCCATTGAAGTATTTACATTATTTTTTAAGCTATTAAAATTTTGATCTAATTTTAGAACAGTTTCTTCAATCAGCTTTTGCGTGTTTTCTAATTCCACAGCTTTTTTCATTACTTCTTGCTTTTCTTTATTTAGACGTACAAGAAGACTTTTTCCGATTTTCGTGACGCCCCACATCGCCAGCGTCACAATCGCCAGTAAACTTGCGAAATTAGCTGCTTCCGAAGCCGCAGTATAAGCAAAAAACTGCTTTGGCCAGTAGTTACAAAGGATAAATGTCGTAATAACAGCGACTCCTCCAAGCATTAAAATAAGGCGCTCACTTAAATAAATTAAGGAAACCGCTAATGTAAAATAGACCATTTGAAAAATAGCCGGACTTTCATTAAACGTTTGAATCATAATATACGACATCACTAATAACATACAGGTCATAATATATTTATACATGTATACCATTTTCGGAACGAAATTAAGAAGAATCCCCACTATAAACACAGTGGCACCGCATACCCAAAACGGGATTGCTCTAGCCGTGAAGATATATCCGTAATAACTAATTGCAGCGATTCCTAAGAAAAAACTGAACATGCTAATGAACAGTAATAAATGATTTTTTTGTGATTCTTGCTCAAGATTAGAAAAGCATTTTCTCTTTAACCACTCCATATACGAAACTTTCCTTTCAAAATAAAAGTGAACCGCAAAATAAAGATTATTTTAATTTGAATACTGCACTTACCGGATTATGATCGCTATTTTCAAACTTCAGATCATTTCCATGTACATTTACGACTTCTACATTTGGCGAAACTAAAAATCCATCAATAATTGTAACGAAATTTTCACCTTCTACATATTTTTTCACATCATCGCGAACAGTCCAAACAGTCGGGTCTACCGCCCACTGGAACCCACCGTCTGTGAAATCTTTTGGCAACTCTACTAACCATTCAGGCCATACTTTTTGAAACTTCGGATCTTTTAGTTGTACATCAGAGACTAGTTGATTCCAATCACCGCCAAGTATCACATAGTCGCCGTTTTTATAGTGTTCGTTCATATACTCTTTCAAATAATCAACTTGCTGCCTTCTTATTTTTCCGCCTTTATCATAAGCAGATAAATGAAGATTGACGAGCCTTAAATATTTCCCATTACTCACAGGGATTTTATGCTCAACGATTGCTCGGTCTAAATCAAATAATTGTTTTGGCCAAGGCTCTTTCCCCGGCAGTTGAAATCTTGTTGCTGTATCAATCTTATACTTCGAAAATGAACTCATTCCTGAATTCGCATATCCCATTGGATTAGTAACCGGAACAGGCACCCACTGTGCATGATAGTTATATCCGAAAGAAGATTCATAGTTTTTCAAGCCACTCTTAAATACGTCATACTCATTCACATCAAATGATCTCGAAGATTTCGTATCCACCTCTTGCAATAAGATGAAATCAGAACCTTCTTTTTGTAAAAAAGATAGCATGTTTTTCAGATTTTTTTCTGTTTGTTCTTTACTACTAGAACGAGAACCTTCTCCCCCGTCCATAAAAAAGTCTTGATTTTTATCCAAACCAGCATAGCCTATGTTAAAAGTTGTCGCTGTAAATGTGTCTCCCTGTTTTAAAACTTTTTCATTTTTATTTTCTACATTTAATTTCAGGACACTAACAGGTTTCTCATCCGTAATCATAATATAGGCTAAAAATATAGCTACACTACCAACCACTAATGCTACTAGTAATAAAAGCGTTTTTAATATTTTCTTCAAATAAATAACCCCTTTTTATATCAAAATAAATGTTCCTCAAAAAATATACTGTAAATACCTCCTTTTTTCAATAAATAAAAATAATTCAAAATATTCTACTTTATATTATGGTAAATAAATATTACTTATTTCATAAGAAAACAAATTTATTTTACCACATTAACAATTTTATATCATTATATTATAATTAATAAATACAAATGTTATCAATGTTTTTTAATCATTATATAAATATAAAAAACGTCTCTAATATTTGAGACGTTTTTTCTTTAAGTATAGTCATAATCCGGTTTTTAAGTTGAATCCATTCCCCATAATAATTGTGTGTTCCCTATTCAGGAAATCATTCGCTTTTCTTAATAGAATTTCACCACATCTTCATAAGGTAACAATGTTCTTTCACCTGGCTGCTCATCTGGTTCACCAAATGGCATTTGTGCCACTAGGCTCCACTCTGCTGGAATGTTCCAAGTTTGTTTTACTTCTTCGTCAACAATTGGATTGTAGTGTTGTAGAGACACCCCAATTCCTTCTGCAGATAAAGCCATCCATGTTGCATATTGCAGCATTGCACTTCCTTGATGAGACCAGAATGGGAATTGCTCTTTATATAATGGTGCGTTTTCTTGCATTGTCTTTACAGTTTCTTGATTTTCAAAGAATAGCACTGTCCCTACTCCATCACGGAATCCTTGCAGTCTTGCTACAGTTGCCTCAAAATTTTCTGCTGGAACAAGGGCGCGAAGTGTTTCTTTTACGATATCCCAAAACTTTTCATGTTCTGCATCCATTAATACAACGAGGCGGCCACTTTGCATATTAAAAGCTGACGGTGCGTATAAAGCGGTTTTTAAAATCTCACTAATTCTTTCTTTCGTAATATTTTCGTTCTTTTTCACTTTACGGATAGAACGGCGATTCATAATTGCATCTTTTAAATTTGTTGTAGTAACTGACATGTTTCATTCCCCCAATATTTTATATGTTGATCTGCATCCAATCTCTTATTAACAATATCCATCTACATTACATTGCATTCCATCTAATTCATTTTCTTTACTTTTTGCTAGCTCTTGATCGATTGCTTTTGCTAATCTTTCTTTGCTCGCTAATCCCTGAATCACTTCATCACCAATGACAAATGTTGGAACAGCCATAATTTGTGCTTCTTCGTAAGCATGTCGTAATGCTTCTTCTTGTACGTCTTTATACTTTCTTGATACTAATGCTTCTTTAAATGCTTCTTTAGGGAGTCCAACTTCCCCTGCCAATTTTGTTAATACTTCGATATCTTCAATGTTTTGTTCTTCTTGGAAAAAAGCAGCAAACACTCTATCGTGAAACGCAGTTCCTTTTCCATGTTCCTTCGCAAAATGGTATCCTTCAAAAGCAAGGTTTGTATATGGATGCGGAGAAACACGAGGTAAACGCATTTCTACTCCTAATTTTTTTGCAGTAGGAACAATAAATGAATCCCATGAACCTAACTTGTCAGGTTCTTTCCATGGATCAATTTTCGGATATGGACTCGGGCGTAATTCAAATGGCATCCATTCTACTTCTACATCTTTCCCCTTTACAATCTCATCCAAAGGAGCTTTTCCTAAAAAACAAAATGGACATATAAAATCAGAATAAGCTTTAATTTTTACAGTCATGTTTATGTTCCCTCACTTTTTATTTAGTTGTAATCAATAAAGTTACAACATATTTAAAAAAAATTACTTTGCAGAATGTATTTGATTTACTAATGATGTAACTAATTTCTCCATTGTTATACTTTCCAATACGAGCTCAAGCGCTTCTTGTGCCTGAACTAAAATAACCTCTAAAACAGTTTGTATATTTGCTCCTACCGGACAATCAGGATTCGGCTTTTCATGAAAATGAAATAACTTTTCCTCTTCCACCACATCTACGGCTCGGTACACATCTAACAAGGTAATCTCACACAATCCTTTCACGAGGTAAGCTCCTCCTGCGCCGCGACGTACTTGAACAAAACCTGCTTTTTTTAAATACGATAGTACTTTCCGAATAATTACTGGATTTGTATTCACACTTTCCCCTATATACTCTGAAGTACAAATAGAAGGTGGATTAGTTTTTAGGAGAGATAAAATATGCACAGCAATTGTAAAACGGCTACTAATTTTCATATTTATCACCGCCCCGTTGTAATCATTATAGTTACAACAAAGATAGAAGTCAAGCAATCTAAAAAAGATTTTTTCAACTTGTATATGTCGTTTATTTCAATGCTTAACAAACCTTACGAAACTGTCATCTTTATGTAAGGTTCTTAAATAGTTTCCGTACTGTTTCCATGTAATAATAAGAGCATAGAAAATAATACATCTTTAGAGATTATAGGAGCGTGTTAAAAAATGATCGTAACAACAACTAATACGATTCAAGGAAAAGAAATTATTGAGTATGTAGACATCGTAAACGGTGAAGCAATTATGGGTGCAAATATCGTACGTGACATCTTCGCTTCTGTTCGTGACGTTGTAGGCGGCCGTTCTGGTGCATATGAAAGTAAATTAAAAGAAGCCCGTGACATCGCAATGGAAGAAATGAAACAACTTGCAGCGCAAAAAGGTGCCAATGCAATCGTTGGTATCGATGTAGACTACGAAGTGGTTCGCGACGGAATGTTAATGGTTGCGGTAAGCGGTACAGCTGTACGTGTGTAAATAAATAGAAAAGGAGCACCTCAATTGGATTGAGGAGCTCCTCTTTTTATAATGGATGGTATTCAATAACCTGTTCTATCAGTCACATATGCAAAGACCAGTATCAAATCATATACGCAGAATACAAATAACAATATGGAAAAGATATAACACTTGACATAGCTGAAATCAGATTCTTTTACAATTAGGCTGATCTAATATTATTGTTGCTGCCCTTTTTCTCGGTTCCCTACAGCCCAAGCTAAAAATAAAATCGCACTAGTTACTGCAACCGCTGTGAACATTCCCATTACCATTTCCCCTTACTTTAAGTAGTATTACCTATATAATACCATTACATCATTTTGCAAATCATTATCAAAATCGATATATTTCTAATAAATGCTACATTCTTCATAACACGTCACTCCGCCACAACCGGTAATACAATAATAAACTGAACTACCCCGTTCTTATATTCCGCTCGAATTTCTCCGCCTTCTAGTTCCACAATACTTTTGGCAATCGCAAGTCCAAGCCCTGATCCTTCTGACACTCGACTTCTTGATTGATCTTTTTTATAAAAGCGTTCAAATAAGTTCTCTAACTCTTCTTTTGTAAACTCTTCACTTTCGTTTGCAATAGAAATGCGAATGTTACGTCGCTCTCTTTGAAGCGAAACGATAATTTCTCCCTCATCTTTACTATACTTAACGGCATTCATTAATAAATTATCAAACACGCGGACCATTTTTTCTGAATCCAAGGAAGCGTATAAACGATCTTCGGGAAATTCTTTCACAAAGGAAAGATCATGTTCTTCTGCTTGCGGTACAAGTTCTTCAATTAATTGATCAAGAAGTTCATTTATGCATACTTCTTGTTTTTCTAATGTAATCTTTTCATTTGTTAGCTTCGTGTATTCAAATAAATCTTCTATTAAATTCTTTAATTGCTCTGACTTTGAGAATGCGATTCTTACATACTCATCGTATTGTTCTTTATTTTCATATTTCCCATCACGTAATAAGCGTAAATATCCCATAATTGAAGTAAGCGGTGTTCGTAAGTCATGCGATACATTGGTAATTAATTCATTTTTTTGCTTTTCAATTTTTCTTTCTTTTTCAATATTCACCATAAGCTCTTCTGCCATATGATTAATATTCTCTGTTAATAAAGCCATTTCATCTTTGCCCTTTTTTTCAATCCGATAGGCTAAGTTCCCCTTGGCAATCTCTTTCACACCTTCTGCCATCGCTTCAATTTGCTTCATCTTTCGCTTCGTTATATAGAAGAAAGAAAAAATAAATACGAGAACCCCAATAAAGAATGGAACAGGACCTTCTTCCTTGCTATATTTTACCTGACCAGTTGGAATGCCGCTTACAAACATGTATAAATTTTTTCCTTCCAGTGTAACTGGGTAAAAAGTAATAAATTCTTTGTGCAAATCTCTGATTTCTCCTAAACCTAAACCATTGTAATCAATCGGTTGATTACTAGCAAAAGACATCACATTACGAATTGTATTATGCAGATTAATTTGCTCTTCTTCTGCTAGCTTTGTTTTATATAAAACCTTTCCTGTTTCATCTGTAACTAGCACTTTTAAAGCATGCCGTTCATGCTCAGCATTTTGATTTTCCATATCAATCATTCTTTGCAATGCATCTACTGTATTTTCTCTCACTATCATCTCAGCTGTTCGCTTTGCTTCATTATTGATTTGCTCCATACCATCGCTATAATCAATGATGGCATGTTGATTTGCTTTTTCAAAAAACGGAACAGACAATCGTGATACGAAAAAACCTAACAGAGCACAGAAAATAAATGTCGTAATTAATTGAATTCTAATACTCTTACGAATGTAATTAATAGGTCTACGTAACAATCTTTTTATTTTTTGAATCACATAATAAAATAGTTTAAATATCTTTTTCAATCTTATATCCCACTCCCCACACTGTTTTTATATAACGAGGTTTCCTTGGATTTTCTTCTGTCTTCTCGCGGATTTTTCGAATATGTACCATGACCGTATTATCAGATTGGAAGGCAGGTTCTTTCCAAACGCGTTCATAAATTTGATCCGCACTAAATACCATCCCGCTATTTCTCGCCAGTAACTCTAAAATAGAGAATTCCCTCGGTGTCAGCTTCACTTCATCTTGTCCCACAATCACTTCATGCGTCGCAACATTTATTTTCATATCGCCAATTTCAATTTCATCTTCGTTTTGGATTAAACCGCCACTCATTTTCATATACCTGCGAAGCTGCGATTTAATTCGCGCAATCAATTCTAATGGATTAAAAGGTTTCGTTACATAATCATCCGCTCCGGTTGTTAACCCTAAAATTTTGTCCATGTCTTGCGTTTTAGCCGATAACATAATAATTGGCATCTCAGCTATTTCTCTTACTTTCATACACATATGAATACCGTCTAGTTTCGGCATCATAATATCTAATACAACTAAATGTACTTGCTGCTTTTGTAATATTTCTAACCCCTCTGTACCATCCCCGGCCTGGAGCACTTCATATCCTTCATTCTTCAAATAAATCGCAATCAAATCACGAATTTCTTTTTCATCATCTACGACAAGTATTGTTTCTCGGCTCACAATCTCTCCTCCAACATTATCAATCTATTATAGGAATATTTTAACAAATAAATTTGAGATTTTGTTACATTATCCTTTATTCTCTCTGCCTATGTAGTACACACCGAACATTAACATAAGGACACTCCCAAAAATGAAACCATACTTCGTTGTGAGTTCTACAATGTAATTAATATTGCCTCCAAACATATACCCGAGCATAAAATAGCATAACGTCCAAACAAACCCTGTCATATATGAATACAAAGCATACGTTTTAAATGACATATTGTTGATTCCAACTAAATAAGGAATGATATGTCTTACTACTGGTATAAAATAGCTGATTACTAATGCATAATGTCCATATCGATCAAGCAATACTTGTGACTTCCAAAGATACTTCGCCTTCTTCTTTTTCATCAATGCATCCAGAACTTTCGAACCTACTGTCTTTCCAAGGATATACCCTAAAGAAAGTCCTGATACAACGCCGAAATACGTTAACAGAAAGGCTGGAATTGGCATTAATATATGCATGGATGAAACCAATCCGCCGCTCATCACGACCATTTCATCAGGGAGTGGCATACCAACAATTCCTAACCATAAACAAAAAAACAAAGCACCGTAACCGTAATGCTGAATATAGGATAACAGCTCATGTAACTCCATACATGACAGCACTCCCTACTTCTTTTCTACAATCTAGCACATAAGCTGGCGGGAAATTAAACCAAACCTTTGTAACAGATACTTTCGGGAAAAAAGTTTGTATAAACGATTTCCGGGTGAGCGAATATTGAAATGTAATAAACTCACCATGTTCTTGTAACACATCCATCACATTGCTTAAAATACGTGATGATACTTCCAGCGGTAACGAGGTAAATGGTAAACCGGATAATACATAATCGACTTTGTCTATCTGTAGCTTTCTCATGTATGTTTGTATATTTTCTGCCGATCCGTGGATAACGAAAACATTTGGATCATTCCCAAACTGTTTCTGCAAATCCCTCACAAAAACTTCATTAACTTCAATCAGAATAACCGTGGTGTGTTTCTGTTTTCGCCTCATAATTTCTCTTGTAAAAACCCCTGTGCCTGGCCCTAATTCCACAATGTATCTTGCATCTTCAAAATTAATTGCATCCACCATTTTTTTCGCTAATAGTTTCGAACTCGGTGCAATCGCTCCAATGTGTTTAGGATGCTTGATAAACTCAGCTAAAAATGTAATAAGTTGCATGAAACATCACCTCGTTTCATCGGTATTGTATAGGTCTCAGTATAAATTGCATTTCTTAACAAATAATGGGGAGGTTTCTTAAGTTTTTCTTAAGAAACCTCCCCTATAAGAATTCCCTTTATCTACTGCTTTACGCTACCGATTCACTCCTCCCAAATGAAAAAAGGGCAGTCATTTGAATCATACAAATTGGCAACTAAATTCACACCAAAATCAATTCCTACAACTTCATAGCGTCTGTCCATTATCAATTGTAAATATCTGCCCCGTAATTGATTCTTGCGTCAATTGAAACAGGATTGCCTCAGCAATTTCATCAGGTGTTGAAATTCTCTTCAGTGGTATGTTCCCAGCAAGTTGATGCATCTTCTCTTCATGATCCGCCCACCATCTTGTATGAACTGCACCAGGAGCGATACTATTTACTCTAATTTGAGGTGCAAGTGAAATAGCTAACGATTTTGTCATTGTATGAATGGCCCCTTTTGTTACTGCATACGGAACAGACGAGCCTAGCCCTGTTGTCCCAGCTACGCTTCCTATATTCACGATCGCACCTAATCCTTGCCTCTTCATATAAGGAACAACGGCCTTTATACAATGAAACATCCCTTTCACATTTACGTTAAAAAGAGTATCCCACACTTCATCTGTTACAGACTGCAAATCATCCATCGGTATTTGCGCTGTTATACTCGCATTGTTTACTAAAGCATCTACTGTTCCAAAAGACTTCACAGTTTGCAGGACCATATCTTCCACTTCTGCTTCTATTGCAACATCAGCTTTTAAAACGAGCGCTGTACCTCCGCGCTTTACAATTTCGTCCCTTGTTTCTACTGCTTCTTTTTCCGAACGGCTGTAATTGATGACAACTTTCGCCCCTGCATCTGCTAGCTTCAAAGCCGTCGCCCTTCCGATACCAGTACCGCCGCCTGTTATCATGACTACTTTATCTTTTATCTCCATTGTCCCTTCTCCTCTTCTTATCTTATTTGTTATCACTCATTGTATCCTTACTCTTGCGAAAGGTATAATACTGAATAATAAGGTTGGTATCATTTCAAATGATATCAGTGGAGGGATCTATTTTGGAAAGTCATGACTTATGGATTTTTAAACATGTTGCCGAATTACAATCTATCTCTAGAGCCGCCGAAAAACTCGGATATGTGCAGCCAAATATTAGTCAGCGCATAAAAAGCTTAGAAGAAGAACTAGGCGTCAAATTACTGGAGCGTAATAATAGAGGGGTAACGTTGACTGAAGAAGGACAAATTTTATTGAATTATACAGACCAAATTATGATGTTAATGGACGAAGCAAAATCAAAATTAAACCCTAAAAAGTGGCGAGAATCTTTAATTATCGGAGCGCCACAAACTATTTCCGCTGTGAAAGTTCCCAGACTACTCGCTTCTTTTTTACAGTCCAATCACAACATGAATGTAAAAATAAAAACGGCTAATAAACCCCAATTACAAGAAATGCTTGCCTACGGGGAGATTGATGGGATTTTCATAAGCGGTCCATACAACGATTCGCAGTTCGAAAGTGTTTATCATTATTTTGAAGACATCGTACTGATTTCTTCAAGTGAACAACCACAGCCATCGCTACTTATAAATAGCGATCCAAGTTGTGTATATAGAAATAAACTACTCGATTTCGCCGAGAAACAGAATTGGATTCACCCAGCTATAATGGAATTTGATTCACTTGAATCCATGCTCCAAGCGGTTCATGCCGGGCTTGGGATAACAATTCTACCAGCGGATGTGATAAAAGAAACGAAAGCCATTCATCATAAAGAACTACGTGACAAAATGCAGATTGATTTTATTATGAAACGCGGAAAACAAAGGTCGCAAGGTTTGGAGAAGTTCAATTTGTTTTTGAAGGAATTATAACGTTTACTCTTTTCTAAATTTGGAAACAATAAAATACACAAGGCGAAAAGCGATTGTATACCCTAGTTATCCTAAAATGTGGTCATTTATGATTACTGCTGTATATATACCTAACTAACAAGTGAAACAAAAAAAGAATAACAATAGCTCCCATGCATTCTAGTACAATTCCAATCAAAAACGTTGAATTTCTTAAACACAAGAATTCTTACAATAATGTAAGAAACTTGTTAGGAAATTCGATGTTTTCGCTTCTTCATTCCATATAAGCTAAAGTTAGAAAATATGACAAAGGAGCGGATTCCCATGAACGAAAATCAAGATTTAGTATTTACCCAAATTGTTACTGGTTCTTGCTTAGGCGGCTTTGTATTATTATCTTGTCTTGCTGGTTTAATCAAGGTCGTTCATCAATTTTTTATGTAATGATAAAAATTGCTTAAAGGAGTTAAACTTCGATGTTTAGGGAAAAGAAAGCAGATTAAAAAGGATTACCTCTTATAAATATACAAGGTAATCCTTTTTAATTTCTATAAATACTTTATGCCTTTTTCACAAATTCAGATTTTAGCTTCATCGGTCCGAAACCATCGATTTTGCAATCAATATCATGATCGCCATCAACTAAACGAATATTTTTTACTTTCGTACCGATTTTTACAACTAATGAAGTTCCTTTTACTTTTAAGTCTTTAATTACTGTTACAGAATCACCGTCTTGTAATACATTTCCGTTCGCATCTTTAATTACTTTTTCATCTTCACTATTTCCCGCTTCTAACGTCCACTCATGTGCACATTCTGGGCAAACAAACAGAACTCCATCTTCGTAAGTGTATTCTGAATTACACTTTGGGCAATTTGGTAAATTTGACATCAGTTTAGTTCCTCCACTCGTTATATATACTTTTATATACTGCCATAGTCTTCTTTTATTGACAACCCTACCCGAGCATAACAAAAAAAGGAAGCCAAAACCCGCTTCCTTTTTGTTAACTCCAAAAGAATTGAACGATCTTCATTCCCGCCCATACCCCAACGATGCCCATAATTGCTGAGAAAACGGGAGGTGCAGGAATTGGGAGTTTTAATAACGTAAAGATTACTCCTACAATTAACCCTGCTAACGTTGACATAAAAATTTCATGCATATTGTCTTCCTCCTAGATGCTTTATTTTGTTAATTTATAAAGTGAGGGCTTTTATGGACAGTTACCCCCCGCCTATCTTCTTTTGAAATGCCAAAGCAGCTCGCTCAGAATCGCAGGACGCCCACAAATAGCGGGATAAATCCCGATAATTATAGCGCAGCTTGTATTAGCATTCCCTAAAATGGGATATTTTTTTACCATAAAAAAAAAAAGATAGAACAGGCAGTATGCAACTGCTTGTATCTATCCTTTTCTTTCTCTACATCTTTAGGTAAGGATCTTACTGTCCGTTAATGCGGGATAAAAAATAGTGCATTCCAATATCTTATTCTGCACTATTTTTTATGTTTTAATGTTTCTTCAGATCCCTCATATTAGATATATATAGGGCTATTACTAAAATGAGAATAGCTCCTGCGTATAATAGTGTTTCAAATGGTTCGTCATGAGAAACAATAATTAACCGAATTAAAGCTGTAATTCCTATATAAATAAAATATCGTAACGGGAAATGATAATTTGATTTAAAATATTTAATAATTAATGCAATAAATTCAAAGTATAAAAAGTAAACAATAATACTTTCAACTAATTTATAGGATGTGTATTTTTTTGCTGAAAATATGTATTCTATAAATGTAATTGTTTCATTAATTAAAAAGATAGATAGAACAAGGGATAATATGATAAGGGCTATATTCAATACCCATTGTAAAACACTGGAAATGAATTCATCAACATTAAATGATCTCATTTCTTCTAGCACCCCCTCTATTGATAAATCATACTAATACATTATAACAAAAGCGCCTCACTGTACAAATGATAACAATTTAGTAATCACAATTGGAAAACTGTTTTTTAACGATGCTATTTTAAGAACCATAAAGCAAACAAATAATCTTGCCGTCAGTTCATATTAAGTACTTTTCATCATAGCCTTTATAGAAAAATCACCTTTTCATAAAACTCAAAAGGTGATTTTTTGTGACACTATTAATGAATATCATGTTTTTTGAAATTACCGCCCTTTACTTCTGCTACGTCATATACCGTAACAAAGGCATTCCCATCAATCTCATGAATGATTTCTTTCATTTTACTTTCTTCTAAACGGTTAATGACACATGTAATTTCTTTAAATTGTTCATGTGAATAACCGCCGTAAACTTCATTATATGTTGCACTTCGACCTAAACGATCTCGAATTGTCTCTACCATTAATTCAGGTTCCTTTGTGATAATTTTAAATGTTTTAGAACCACTTAAACCTACTTCAACGATGTGAATGACTTTAGAAGCAATAAAGTAAGCAATTGCTGAAAGAATGGCCCCTTCAAGACCAAATACTGCGGAGACAAAAATAAAGACAAACATGTTTAAAAATAAGATGAGGTCACTTGTCCCAAAAGGTAATTTTCGAGAAAGTAATACAGCTAACATATCAATTCCATCTAATGCACCGCCATTACGCAATGCTAATCCCATACCAAAACCGATAATAATCCCCCCAACAACGGTAACTAACAATGTATCACCGTGAATAATAGTTGGTATTCCGTGCATAAGAACCGTACCAATTGCTAATGAAGCAATACCGATAATCGAATAAATAGCAAAATTTTTACCAATTTGCTTATACCCTAACCAAACAAAAGGGATGTTAATGACTGCAATGAGAAGGCCTAATGGTAGCCCAAGTAGTTTTGAACTAACGATACTTAACCCTGTCACACCACCATCTGACACATTGTTTGGGATTAATACTGATTCTAGTCCATACGCTGTTATAAATGCCCCAATAATAATCATTAATACTCGTAAACCGATTTTTAGCTTATTTGGCTTGTGTTTTTTGATTATGCTCATGTAATTCCTCCGTTTCGAACCTTTTCTCTTCTCATGACTACCCATTTTTCAGTCAACTAGACTATTCTTAATAATTATTCTAACATATTATCACCAAAATACTTCTTGATACGCCTTCCCTCTTTAAACAGAAATCTTAACAATCGCTCCTAAAATATGAAAATGATATCATATTTACCTCAAATATCCATAAAGGTTTAGTTTTTAAACATATTTCCATTATTTCTAATGCAAATGGAAGTATGAGCTTATCGTTAGTTGATACATATTTGGTATAGAATGTTATTTCCAAAAATTGAAATCACAATACGAAATGTATTTTCACAAGTATATATATTCTAAATCGCCCAACATTTAACTTCTCCGTGATGGTATAATTAGGGAAAGGAAGGTGAATGACCTATGAAAAAAAATATAGGTTGGAATAATGTGGTACGCCTAGCTTGGTTAGGAGTTTTGGGGGCACTCTTAGCAGGTTTTGCTAATTTAATTCCTTACAGTACTGTGTCCTGGGGAATCCTTGCTGTTGGAGTTGTAATTACACTTTTCTCTTCTCTTACAGGGCTTTACTTTCTTAAAAAAAATAGGGTGTAAAAACAGATACTAATTGTTTCATATAGGAAGCATAAGATTGCCAAAACGACAATCTTATGCTTATATATATATATATAAATTACAATAAATTAATAAAGTCACCCAAAATCCATTGGGCATATTAATAACTAAACATATAGCACTGCGCCAAAATATATAGTAAATCCAAAAGAAATAATTATGCATGAACTAGAAAAAAAAAAAAAAAAAATACAAACCCTCCTATCAGAGAGTTTGCTCCCACGTACATTGCTTTTGAAAAAACAGCTTAAGGGGAACTGTTTTTTCTATTTTATCATACAAGTAACAGAAGTAATGTTGAGAAAGTTTTATTCTAGTTAAAATAACCGGGAAAATTGTACGCTAAGGACTACAAAACCTTATCATTACAGCGTCTTTTTTCTTATGATTTGACTAAAAAGTCCGCTTTTCAGTATGATTCAGCTCAGCGAATCAACTACTTTCATGTTGAATATCATCGAGGAATCTTTATATCATGTCGAATCGCCAATATAACGCAAAGAACGGTCGATAACGAAAAAAAACAATGATCCCAAAGGCACTTATGTGCCTTTGGGATCATCTTCTTCACTTTTACCTAATGACTAATATTAGCACTTGGGTATAATGTTGTTCCTCCAATTGAAACTTTTATTTCATTTGTTAATGGAACATTTTGTTCATTAATAACTGTTCTCCACCATTCCCATGCAAGACCTGTACATTCTTTTGCTACGACTTTTACATTTTTCGAATTCGCTGGAAGTGGTATCACTGTATTGAAATGAGCAGTTCTGTCTTTGCCATTTCCATCCCAAGTTTTATGAGTTAATACTTCTTTTCCATTTTGATCATATGAGAATTCATCCCAAGATACATCAAATTGAGCAACATATCCACCAGTATGATCAAGCGTCATTTTCGCACTAGAGTATTCTGTAGTTGTAGTCTCGATATAATCTGTATTGTTATGAACAGCAGCAGTTGCGTTATCTTTTAAGAAAGTGCTTGTGTATGAAATTGGGTATGCCGGATTTTTAGAACTTAATTCTGCATTATCTTTAATAATATTTCGGATTTCATTAAAATCTTTTGTAACAACCTTGTTATGCTCTTTTGCATCTCCGCCTAATACTACAGCAGTAAAGGTACTGTCTTCAAAAATATCTTTGTACTGTCCACTCGCTTCAACGCCTTGACCCTTAATTAAGGCTTTAAAAGCAGCTTGTACATCTTTGCTTTTAGATGATGTTTCTAACTTCACATAAACTGTTCTACCATAAGCTACATTTGACACCATAACAGGCGGAGCCTCATTACTTACCCCTTTACGAGTTAACTCATCAAACGTAACACTATTATCAAAAAGGTCAGATGGATTGTTTGGTAGTTCTGCACTTACTGTATAAAAGATTTGCTTATATGCCGCAACCATCACTTTTTTCTCTCCATTTGCAACAGCATTAAAGTCAATATTCAGTGCATTGTCAAGATATTTAGCGTTAACATTAAGAGCACTTGCGATTTGAGATTTACTATACACCATAGATTCTGTATACTGCATTCTTGCAGGTAACGTATTTGTTTTTGAATACTTTTCATTCCAAGTAGATACTAACTCATCTACTGCTCCAGACACATTACCATATGTAGGATTTTGGACAGTAACTGTATTTTCTTTTCTCATGCCAGGTAAGTCGATACTAATATTCAAAGGTTTTCTCTTAGCCACTAATAAACTAGGCTGATTATCTGCAAAAGCTTTATTTGCAAGTTGTACTGCCCCTGGATAAGTACGATTAGCCACAGAATCAATAATTGAAATATCGACTGGTGAAGTTGTAAGTGATTTTTTCTCACGTTCAACTACTACGAATTTACCATTTGAATTTGTACCTTCTTTCGGAACAAAACTCTCTACTTTATCACCATTTACTGCTAAAACCTCTTGATTGTTATACTTTAGATTTGCTATACCAGTATCAATGCCACTAGCATTTTTTGCCTGATCAGCTGAAGTACTTTTAGGTGTTTCAGCGAAAGAAATAGATGAATAATTAAAAGTGCATAAACCAATTGATAAACATGCTAGTAACTTTATTCCTTTAGTGTTTTTTCTAATTTTCAAAAAAATCAACTTCTTCCTTTTTTGCGTATTTAGGTATAATAATTATTTATCTATAATTGCTAAATAGTAAACTCACATAAATGCTTTTAAAAGTTCTTGAACGAGTGGAAGTACTCCACCTAGAAATTTTAAAATTGTCATTGCGATTGTCATAGTATTGCCTCCTCTTTCGTTGTTGCTAAGATGTGATTTATCTTTATATCCCTATTATAGTAAGCGCTTACATTTTTATCAATACATTCTTGTATGCAATGTTGCATATGAGAATGTAGCAAGTTCCCTTTGTATGGAAAATCCTAATCTATTAGCGCCTCCACTTTGTTTTTTATCTTTTAAAATTAGAAACACTCCATATTTAAACTAGTTTTTGAATCCTACATAGAAGTACATCCACATTTTAGAATTATAATTTCACCGCAAACAAAAAGAACCATAACCTTGCCGATATGGCAAACTTATGGTTCAAATCATGCATATCACTTTACCTATAAATCGGCCGTGAATTCTACAAAACAGCAAATAAAAATACCTATTAGCTACATAGGATATTCAAAATTAATAGCTTATTCACTAGGACCTTTACATGATAAACCCATTAATTCTAACAATGGTGTCCTTGTATAATAACTTAATGATAGAAGAGCTTGTAACGGTAGCCTTTGTAACTCCCTTAGAATAACTCTTAAAGAAATGGGATGTATACCTGTTATTAAGCAAAATTTTTTGTGATTCCCTTGAAAAAATTGTCTCATGTTCCCCTCAACAAGAGAACACACTAGTTCTCTTGTGGGTGGAATAAAGATTGATTAAATTAACTTAATAAAATTTGATACAAGAGGCATATAGGAAAATCACGGAAAATTTCCCCGTGCTTTTCCTAACATATATTTTATTTCGGAAGATTTAGTTGCCACGAGACACCGAACCAATGGTGTACTTACCCTAACTGGCGTTTAAATGCTTTACTGGCGAAGAAATAAGCGATGACCATGATGCCGATGCACCAAACAAGTGCGACCCAGATATCGTTGCCAACAGACCCTTCATACAAGAGGGCACGAATCGCATTCACGATTGAAGTCACGGGCTGGTTCTCAGCGAACGCACGGACAATTTTAGGCATGGTTTCGGTGGGGACAAAGGCTGAACTGATAAACGGCAGGAAAATCAGCGGGTATGAGTAGGCTGTCGCACCTTCCATAGATCTCGCTGTCAATCCAGGAATGACAGCCAGCCATGTCAGCGCCAGCGTAAACAGCCCGAGTATCCCAGCTACCGCGAGCCAATCTAGGATATCAGCGCTGGAACGAAAGCCCATCAAGAGCGCGACGAGGATAACCACCACGAGAGTAAGCGCATTGGAAACAAGCGAGGTCAATACGTGAGCCCACAATACCGACGAGCGTTTGATGGGCATGGTAATGAAACGCGCCATCAGCCCGCTCTTTACATCCGTAAACAGCCGCACGGAAGTGTAAGCGACGCCGGATGCGATAGCTATCAGCAAGATTCCCGGCAATAAATAATTGATGTAGCTGTCCGTTCCTGTCTTTATGGCGCCGCCAAATACGTAGACAAACAGCAGCATCATCATAATCGGCGTAATCGCCACTGTGATAATCGTATCCGGGCTGCGCATGATGTTGCGCATTAAACGACCTAGTAATACCCCTGTTTTGCTTTTCATTTACATCTCCTCCTTTTTGCCGATGATTGCGAGGAAAATTTCCTCTAATGTCGGTTGCTTCTCGATGTACTCCACTTTCGCTGGTGGGAACATCTCTTTGAGTTCGGTAAGGGTACCGGTCGTGATGATTTTTCCGCCATGCAGGATGGCAATACGATCTGCCAGTTGTTCAGCTTCTTCCAGGTACTGGGTTGTCAGCAAGATGGTTGTGCCGCCGCTGGCAAGCTCCTTGACGGTATCCCAGACTTCAATCCGCGCTTCGGGGTCAAGCCCTGTCGTCGGTTCGTCGAGAAAAATGACTGCTGGCGTCCCGATCAGGCTCATGGCGATGTCAAGCCGGCGCTTCATCCCGCCGGAATACTGATCTGCCCGGCGGTTGGCCGCATCGGTCAGGCTAAATCTTGTAAGCAGATTGTCGGCAACTTGAGCCGGATTGGAGACTTCACGCAACTTGGCGATCATCATCAGGTTTTCCCGCCCGGTGAGCATGCCGTCTAAAGCTGCGAACTGCCCTGTCAGGCTGATGCTCTGGCGAACATGATCCGGTTGACGCTGGACGTCAAAGCCGCAAATACCTACTTCTCCGCCATCAGGCTTCATCAGCGTCGAGAGGATGTTGACCGTCGTCGTCTTGCCCGCTCCATTTGAGCCCAGCAGTGCGAAAATTTCGCCACGCCGCACCTCAAAATCCACCCCCTTTAAGACTTCCTTGTCTTTAAAGAATTTTTTTAACCCTTTTACAGAAATCGCTACATTGTTCATACTTTTTTCCTCCTTATAAAAAGCGCTTTGCGGAGCTAGATTTCCTATACTCTTCTACTTAGTCTGACCGATAATCTGTATTACTTAGTACCGAGTTAAAAATATAACTGAATAGCGATGGCAGCAATTCACATTTGTAACCAGCTAATCAGTCGGTACCGCTTATTAAATTTATTTTTTTCTCAATCGCTTCATGATACTCTGATTCAAATCTTCGCGATACTTTGCGACATATGTTTTAGCGTTTGCCACTAGTTCGTCAGCAAAGGATGCCACGTCTTCCCCAGTGATTTCCAGCACTTGTCTACCTTCCGCCGCACCGGCCTCGAACAAATCGATTAATTCATACTGTATGTGTAGCATATCCATCCCGTTGCCCGCTGAAAAATTCCACATGTAGTTTTGAATTTTCTTAAATACAAACTGGTAGTCCTCTGGCAGGGCTTCAACCCGTGCCATCATCATCTTATATTCTTTTTTATCACCAATTATTTTTTTGAACATTTCCATCATGTTATTTTTCCTCCTTTTTATAAAGTTGAACAAGATACTCCAAAAATATCGGATGGAATATCTTATCTTATGAAGCTAGTTTGACTTCAAGACGTTAATTTTTGATGATACAAAATCCCATTTTTTCCAAAACAATTTAAGCTCCTGGCGGCCAGCCTCATTTAGTGAATAAAACTTGCGGGGCGGCCCCATATCTGACGGTTTCTTTTCAATATTCACAAGTTTTTTCTTCTCTAATCGCACAAGGATGGTATAGACCGTCCCTTCCACGACTTCGGTAAACCCAAGCTCATTCAAGTGGCGGGTAATCTCATAGCCATAGGTTTCATGACGGCTGATAATTTCCAGCACACAACCTTCCAGCGAGCCCTTCAGCATTTCAGTTAAATTTTCCATGTTCAGATCCTCCTCTACCTCCTCTATTCTGTCTGACTTATATTCAGTATTACAGAGTACTAAGGGGGAATTTTTACTGAATAGCTTTTGAGAAAACACGCTATTCAGTGTTACTTATTACACGTACATTGTATCACCGAGTAGTAGGGGGTGTCAACTGGATTTTCTAACTATTTTTAAAAACAGATATCCCCATTGGATACAGCCGATTTTCTTTATGGAGCTTTTATTTTCTCCTATGCTTCTTTCACAATGATTACACCGCTGATCATTCCCATCCAGCAGTTGTACATGTGAATATAGTAATTCTATCCCTCCATTATTTTTCGATTAGCTTATTCACTACTTTACTCATTAACTTTTTTAAGTAAAAAGCCGTCTTCTGTTTCAATGAACTCACCGAATAGATCTAGAAATTTATTGTTCATTTGAACTGTACCCCGAATCGTGGACACTAAAAAAAAGTCCATGATTCGGGGTTTTTGTGTATGTTTATAAGCAATCCTCGTTATAATGGAGAAAATGATATAAGTAAGGTACGGAAAATGATTAAAACGTTTTAAGATATGTTACTTTATTCCATCGAGATGGAAAATACACGTAATCAGTATACTCAATATGGTTTTTTAATTAAAGATTGGACAAAAACAGAAGTTGTTGCTAATAAACTTATGAGTATAATGCCTTATGATAATACACAAGCAAACCCTCCGTATATATTTGAATCACTAATGTTAAAATGGTTGGAAGGAAAACAAGTAAATGGGTTATTATCTATTATTAGTGTATTAATAGGGATTGTATTTTTTGTTTTTGCCATTAGCTTTTTGTACTTCCGTTTATTCACAGATCTAGATCGAGATAGAAGACAGTATCAAATGCTTTCTAAAGTGGGGTTAACGGAAAAAGAATTGAAGAAGGTTGTAACACAACAAATTAGTATGTTATTTTTTGTACCAATTGTAGTAGCAGTAGTTCATAGTGGTGTAGCATTTATGGCACTACAATATATAGCGCAGCATAAACACGTAGATTTGTCAGTTGCTCAAAATTCCATTTTTGTTTTTACAGGGTTTATTTTTGTGCAGATTACTTACTTTTTGTTGATTCGAAGAAATTACTTACGTCAGTTACTTCGCTTTGTGGGCTGAGGTTCTATATGATTTTAACAGTGTAGGCTGGTTATTGGCTTACACTACTTTTTTATACAAATTTACAAGCATGCTCTTGAGTAACAGTTTTTTTAGAACAATACTGTTAGCGTGGTTTTTCCGAAATGCTGGCGGTATCTCATCACCATCAAGTTAAGAAATCGGTTGTTCCCCAAAATGAAAAAAATGAGCTGCATTGTCATAAATAGCTGTGGAGAGATAAAATTTTCGTTTTAGGGATACTTCAAAATATCAGCTTGATGGGCATGTGATGGTTGTTACGAATCGCGTTACGCTTTTCTTATCCGAGGGAGCTACAGCTAGTTTCGTCTACCCGTCCCGATATATTAGCGTTGCCGACTTTTTTGAAAATGTGGAATCGGTCATCATGGTCATGTGGGTGGTAAGAGCATTCGTTAAAATCACCGTATTCTATTTTGTTTCTGTACTTAGCACGGACAGAAAAGCTGATAAACTTGATGTAGTTTTGAAATTTATCAAGACCTAATTCGTAAAAAGTCATATAAGATAGAGTTTGGTATATATTAGTCATGATTATATGTATCAATCTCTATCTTCTTTTTCAATAATCGCGCCCGTTTGCTGAATCAGAAAAATCCTGCATCTCAGTACAGGATTTTTAATCAAATTTTGTTTTAAAGGGTTCGAATTTTTCAAAGCTACAGAAAACCATTCCCTTCTTGACGACATGTCAATCTTATTTAACGTTCTTTAAAAACTCAATTTTGGTTTAAGATTACCTTTATAAGGTTCATGTTCAACGAATACAGTTATGTCGTTACCATCTTTGTCTTTACCAGTTCTTTTATACGTAAATTTATTGTTATTAAGTTCGGTAAGTTCAAGAGCTGCCCCATACTTTCTATCTCCAATTGAAACATGGGCTCTTATTTTATTTCCGTTTACAACATCGAAGTAGCCATAATCACCGCGGCTTTCGCCTGTTCCAGCATTAAAAAACTCATATTTATTAGACTTGTCATCAAATTTTGCCAGACTTATAAAATTCAAATTATACTTTGTTACATCATTACCAGCCTTATCTAATACCTTTGTTCCGTGCCAAAGGGTGCTGCCTAAAATTCTATCTCCATCAATGTCTTTAATAATATCTCCTGTAACCGTGTCCAACTGCTTGTCCGGATCAGTAAAAGAAAGCTCTTTTTCTTTATATGGAACATGTTCAACGAATACCTCTACATTGTTACCATTAGCATCTTTTCCCACTCTTTTATAAGTAAAAACATCTTTATTTAGTTTTGTCATGTCAACAACAGCTTGATAATTCATTGATTCTGAAATCAATATTCTCTTCTTCCCATCATTTGTGATAAAGAAAGTTCCTTTATCGCCACGACTTTCACCTGTCTTAGCATCAAAAAATTCATATCTTCCTGACTTCACATCATATTTCGCAAGGCCAATGAAGTTTGCATTCTCTTTTGTTAAGTCATTATTATCTTTGTCATACACTCTTGTACCTTGCCAATTTGTACTACTAAGAATGTTAGCCATTTCCTGCCCTTTGGTTAACTTATTTTCCTTTTTAGTCTCTTTAACAACTTGTTCTTGTTTTTGTTTACTATAATTTTCTGCGGCTTTAGTATCAGCACACCCTGTTAATACTAATGTGAATCCGAGCAGTATTGATGATATTGCTTTTGCTTTTTTGTTCATTTTTTATCGTCTCCCCATTTTATGATTGTAGTGTCATGACTCAGATTCGATCAATGAACTTAGTTACTACTTTTATTATATTAATATTCAAATATAAACTCCCTCTAAATAAATCCTTAAAAAAAGATAAACTTATTCCTAAAACTTCTTCATGTTTATAAAAAAATAAAAAGAAACTAGTGTCTTTATCTAGTTTCTCTTTATTTAGATAAATGTATACAAATGATGCAATTAGTATGGCAACAATAATCAAAAAGAGAAATATGAATATTACCTTTTTAATCCACAGATTCTAAGAATTTCATTTTGCTGTTTGAACATAATCTTTTCCTCTTCATCTGTCTGATGATTATAACCAAGAAGATGTAAAAAACCATGTACTGTTAGAAAACAAATTTCACAATCAAAGGAATGAACATACCTTTTAGCCTGCTCTTTTGCCTTTGAAATAGAAATGATAATATCACCTAGTACACAATGTGTTTTGCACTTAATAATTCTTGTTTCATCTAGAATAGATTCTTCCATTGCAAAAGAAAGAACATCAGTTGGCTGATTGATTTAACGATACATGTAATTTATTTCTTGCATACGTTTGTTATGAACAAATGTAACAGAAATCTCAGCTTCTTCTATGAACTCTTGCTTTGCTACTCTTTCTAATACTTTTCTAATGAGATTAAAATATTCCTCTTTTACTGTTGCAGTTTCATCTGAAAAATCAATTAGTAAAGCCGAATACAGAATATACATTAACATTTGATGTAGCGGGAAGTATAGGTTCTCCAGCAGAAGTAACAGTAGGTAATCTGAATGCCACTCAAGAAATAGTTCCATTAACAAAGAAGCAGTATACAGGATTTAAGCCGGAACATCATGAGATGAAGTTTAAAACAGGGGAAGATGTGTCAAACTTTGCTGTCAAACTTGCTTCTACAGCAAATGGGAGGGTTAAGTTTGATAATGTACAATTAAAGAAAAAGGAGAAACCTTATATTTTAAATATTGATTTTGACCACAATTCAAGTTTAGAACCTCTTAAACCATGGGGCAATATAAATTACAATATTGAAGAGCATGCAGGAGTAAATAATTCTAAGGGACTTCATTTAAACGCATCATACGGTGGATATATTAGTGGATTCATAACTTTGAAGCCTAATACTACATACATACTGTCCGTATCTGGAAAAGCAAATATTCCTGGTTCAGAAGTAGTGGTATCAGTAGGGGTTAATGGAAGCGGCCAAGCTAATTTGGAATTTACCTCCTCACAGTATGAACAAAAATCGCTCGAATTTACTACTCCAAATTCTATTAAGTCAAGTGATTTCTACATTTATAATCCTTTCGGGTTCAGCTTTGATGCCTATCTTGATGATATCGTACTAGTTGAAAAGTAGCCATAATAAAAAATATATTTCTATCATTGACATATGAAAAAAATTCTAGAAATGAGCCGCCATATGCCTATCGACTTGAGACTTTGAAATGTATCCAAAACGACGTTTGTTCTTTCTACATTTATTTATGAGAATTCAGTTCGTTTTTCATTTTGAGGAACAATGAATTTCTTAAATTGATGGCAATGTGATGCTATCCCTAAAAGTCGCGACTTTATTTAAAGGCGACATTAAAAATATTCTTCAAATCCTGAAAGCGTAAGTCGGCCGTAAACTAAAAGAAGCATAAGTTGGCCAAAACGGCCATCTTATGCTTCTTGTTATAAAAATAAAAAACCACCAAATATGTATTGGTGGAGACGGTGGGAGTCGAACCCACGTCCAAAAGTATCGGCACTTAAGCTTCTACGAGTGTAGTCGATATATTAGCATTTCGCAAACTCTTCGGCCTATCGACAGGCTTCCAAGTTGCTAGTCTGGTTATGCTCTTCCTTTGCCCTCAGACGGCGAACTCCGGCGTAGCCCACTTAGAGTGAGTCCGCTACCCTACCACATGGGCGATGGAGGGGCGAACCGCTAAAAGCTGTTATTAAGCAGCTAAAGCGAAGTTGTTTTGTTGTTTGCCAGTTATAGGCTTTGACGTTTTAACGAGGCCGATCCCCTCGACTCGCAACCTAAGCTCGAACTACCCCTGTCGAATCCGTAACGTCCCCATATAAGAAATGGAGCATACGAAGTATATTCGTGATAGCTACTATTGAGCTGTTTTTCAATGTTCAACTGGCCTTACATTTGTTATTATAGCACACGATCGTCATTTTGCAATTGTAAATTTCTGTATTACATCTTTTGACGATCGCGGAATACACGTGCAATTTCACGTTTTGCTTCTTTTTCTTTTAAATCATGGCGCTTATCATATTGCTTTTTACCTTTACCTAAACCAAGTGCCATTTTCGCAAATCCATTTTTCAAGTAAATTTTAAGCGGTACAAGCGTATAGCCTGTCTCTTTCGTATAACCGATTAGCTTTAAAATTTCTTTTTTATGAAGAAGTAACTTTCTTGTGCGAAGCGGCTCATGGTTAAAACGATTTCCTTGTTCATATGGACTAATGTGCATATTATGTACCCATACTTCACCATTTTGCACACGCGCAAAGGCATCCTTTAAGTTTACACGACCTGCACGAATCGCCTTAATTTCCGTTCCTTGAAGGACAAGACCTGCTTCATATGTTTCTTCAATAAAATAATCATGGAATGCTTTTTTATTTTGTGCGATGACTTTCCCTTGACCTTTTGGCATCTCTTTGCTGCCTCCCTTCATTTGTATCATTGTAACAAAATATGAAGAAAGAAGCCATATACGGCTTCTTTCTTACTTACGTTTTTTCTTTTTCTTCTTAAAGCTCGGTGCATTTTCAAAGAATGACTTTTTCTTTTTGTTTCCATTTCGTTTTTCATTGTGATTTGATCCTTTTCCTTGCCCTCCGCGATTGTTATCACGATCACCGCGTTTTTTTCTATTTCCTTTTGGCTGGTCAATGACAACTGGACGATCTTTTCGTTGTCGTTTCACACTGCCTTTCATACCGACAATTTCAAAATCAATTGCACGTTCTTCTTTGTTTACGTTCATAACGCGAATTGTAATTTCATCACCAATACGGAAGATGTTTCCTGTCCGTTCGCCAATCATCGCAAAATGCTGTTCGTCATAACGATAGTAGTCATCTGTTAAATAGCTAACATGAACAAGACCTTCAATTGTATTTGGAAGTTCTACGAATAAGCCGAAGTTTGTTACAGAACTAATAATCCCGTCGTATTCTTCACCAATTTTATCAAGCATGTACTCAGCTTTTTTCAGCTCATCTGTTTCACGCTCTGCTTCAACAGCGCGGCGCTCCATATTAGAAGAATGCTCCGCAATATCCGGTAAATTTTCACGCCATTTTGATTGTGTTTCATTGTCCACTTTTCCATTAATTAAATATGTGCGAATTAATCTATGCACAATTAAATCAGGGTAGCGGCGAATCGGTGATGTGAAATGTGTATAAAACTCTGTCGATAAACCGAAGTGACCTAAACTATCTGCATCGTAGCGCGCTTGCTTCATGGAACGAAGCATAACTGTTGAGATCACAATCTCTTCTGGTTGACCTTGTACCATTTCAAGAATTTGTTGCAGCGCACGTGGATGTACTTCATTTCCTCGTCCTTTTACCGCATACCCAAAGCTTGTAATAAACTCAAAGAAACGCTCTAGTTTATCTTCTTTTGGATCTTCGTGAACACGGTACATAAACGGTACGTTCATCCAGTGGAAATGCTCTGCAACGGTTTCGTTTGCTACTAGCATAAATTCTTCAATAAGCTTTTCAGCAACAGAACGCTCACGTAATACAACGTCTGTCGGCTTTCCTTCTTCATCCACTAATACTTTTGCTTCTTTGAAGTCAAAATCAATAGCCCCGCGGCGCATACGCTTTTCACGTAAAATAGCAGCTAGTTTCCCCATTTCTTGGAACATTGGGATTAGCGGCTCATAACGTGCCATTAATTCTTCATCTTCATCGTCCAAAATACGCTTCACATCAGAGTACGTCATACGCTCCGCTGTTTTAATCACACTTTGGAAAATTTCATGCTTCACTACTTCCCCTTGCTCGTTAATTTCCATTTCACAAGATAAAGTTAAGCGGTCTACCTTTGGATTTAATGAACAAATTCCGTTAGATAAACGATGCGGAATCATTGGGATAACACGGTCTACAAGATAAATACTCGTTCCCCGCTCAGCTGCTTCGCGGTCAATTGCTGAGCCTTCTGTCACGTAATGACTTACATCGGCAATATGTACACCAAGCTTGTAATTGCCGTTCTCAAGCTTCGTTACTGTAACCGCATCATCTAAGTCTTTCGCATCCGCACCATCAATTGTAACAATTGTTTGATCTCGTAAATCGCGGCGCCCTTGTAAATCGTTCTCATCAATTGTTTCTGGTACACTGTTCGCATGCTCCATTGCATCTGCCGGGAACGCAAGCGGTAAGTTATGCTTATGAATAACGGATAAAATATCCACGCCTGGATCGTTTTTATGACCAAGAATTTGAATAACTTCTCCTTCTGCACTTAAACGATCTTGCGGGTAGCTTGTAATTTTAACAACAACTTTATGCCCTTCTACCGCACCCATAGAAGCATTTTTTGGAACGAAAATGTCGCTCGTCCAGCGTTTATTATCAGGGAGCACAAATCCAAAGTTTTTCGATTCTGTATACGTACCAACTAATTCTTTTGTTCCACGCTCTATGATACGAACAATTGTCCCTTCCTTGCGCGAACCGCTTGACTCTGAACTAATACGCGCTAATACTGTATCACCGTGCAGGGCGCCTTTTAATTCTGTTGGCGGTATGAAAATATCATCTGTCCCTTTTTCTTCTGGTACGACAAACGCAAAGCCGCGGGCATGTCCAATGAGTTTACCGCGCACTAAGTTCATTTTCTCTGGAAGACCATAGCGATTACTTCTCGTCCGCACAACAAGTCCTTTTTCCTCCATAATGACAAGTGCCTTCACAAATTCTTTAAAATCCGCCGCATCTTCAATACCAAACGCTTCTTCTAACTCTTGCACAGTAAGCGGTTTATATGCTTCTTCTTTCATAAACGATAACAATTTATCGATATTTTTTTGAATAATTTCCTCCAAGTACAAAAACCTCCTTCTAAATCCTCGTATTTTATATTGTATCCGAAAAGATAATCATATATAAATGATGCTGTCTTATATAAAGTGCAACTTCCATCAGCGGGGGGCTTACTGCCCGCGAATAGCGGGATAAACCCATTTTGTTTTTTCACATATACATCACTGTCATCCTAAACAATACAGGACCTGCTCTGGCTTTCTACCTTTGTTTCAAACCTCGCACGTGGCACAAATGGCAAATTGCTCTCACCAACCCTAAAAAGAAATGGATTTTTATATTGTTATATATGTAAAAAAGAGGCAACTAGATCTTACCAATCTAGTTGCTCCAAGAAGTTATATACATCTTCATGCAGCTCATCACGCTGCTTATCAAGCGTAATTACATGTGTAGAATCTTCGTACCACTTAACTTCTTTCACATTTGATTCTACTCCATTATAAATAATGTTCGCGCTATCTGTATTAATCATTTCGTCATGGCGCGCTTGCACAACAAACGTTGGTGCATAAATCATATCAATGTTATTGCGTACATCCCGAATTAAATCTTGCAGTGCTCTTAATGTGTTCATCGGTGTTTGCTTAAACGCAAACATCTCTTCTTCAATCTTCTCTGGTGATTTACGCTCACGTTTTTTATATTCGCGTGCGTACGCTAATATACCTTGGTACATCGTTTCTTCGCTTTTAATGTACATTGGGGCACACATTGGTACCACTCCGATAATCGGCATTGTATAAGCAAGTTTTAATGAAAAGACACCGCCAAGCGATAAGCCAACAGCTGCAATCTTTTCATATCCTTTATCTTTTAAATGTTGATATGCTTCCATTACATCTTTCCACCAGTCTTCTGGACCCGTGTGCACAAGCTGCTCTGGTGGTACACCATGGCCTTTATAAATCGGAGCATGACATGTGTAGCCTTTTGTCTCTAAATAACGTCCAAGCATACGAACATCAGCAGAATTTCCTGTAAAACCGTGTAATAGTAAAACTGCACGTTCTCCCGCTTCAAATGTAAATGGTTTTGGGGATGCTAGTTTCATTTCTGTTTCTCCTTCTCTTTCTATAATGTAATCCTCATATATTGTCTATTCATAGTGTAACATAGTTTCTTTTCCATAATCTAATCAGAAATTTCCTCCGGAGAAATAAAAAAAGATTCAACCCGGGAAGGTGAATCTTTTTTTATTATACTTGTAAATACGTAACAGCAAATGTTAACACGAAGAATAATACAGCAAGAACAATTGTAATGCGGTTTAATACAGCTTCTACTCCGCGTGCTTTTTGCTTACCGAATAATTGCTCCGCACCGCCAGAAATTGCACCGGATAAACCAGCACTCTTACTAGATTGCATTAATACAAGTACAATTAATAACAGCGATACAATAATAAGTAAAACTGATAAAAACGTATGCACTTTACATGCCTCCTAAAGTTTCAATTACTTTAAATGTAACATAAAATAATTGGAAAAGCGAGAGCGTCTCATACACCTAATACTTCACCAGATTAAATAAAAAAAGCTGCAAATAACGGTCCTAATAGACATGTTAAGATTGCTGTTAATGTCATTGTCACCGATCCAATTACGCCCTCGTGCTCATTGTTTTTCATCGCACGCATAACGCCCATAATATGCGATGCACAGCCAAATCCTATTCCTCTTCCAACAGAATTTGTCACTCTGCTCCATTTTAATAAAAGCGGACCAGAAATTGTTCCAGATATCCCGGCAACTACTACGAAAGCAGCCGTTAACGATGGAACACCGCCAACTTCTTCTGACACACTCATAGCTACTGGCATCGTTACTGACTTTGGTAAGGAAGATAAAATTAAACTTTTATCCGTTCCCATAACAGTTGCAATGATCATATCACTTGCAATGGCAACGATTGTTCCTACCAATACACCGCCAGCAATTGGGACAACATACTTCTTCAAAACGCCGCGTTGTTTATAAAGAGGGATCGCAAACGCTACTACACCGGGTCCAAGTAATTTCGAAATCCAGCCCCCGCCGCTTTGCATGTATTGTTGATATGGTATATCACATACGATTAACAAGATAATCATCAAAGCTGTTGCGACAAGCATGGGAATCGTAAACGGTGTTGGAAACCACTTATAAATCTTCTTTGCTAGTTGATACAATAACGCTGTTAACATAACCCAACCAATTCCAATTACTATACTCATTGTGTCTCTTTTTCCTTTCTATTCGCCAAGTATTGTCCTGTATGCCCTGCTACAATGATAATTAAAAACGTACTCGCGACAACAGTAATGAACAGCGAAATACCTTTATTCATAAAAAAAGAACCATAATTCATTAAACCAATAGTTGGAGGTATTAGTAAAAATGGCATAAGAGCAACTAAAGTTTCTGCTCCTAATTCAAACCATTTCACTGGAAGGACTTTCAATCCAAGCGATACAAGTAACAAAAACATTCCTATTAAACTTCCTGGAATCGGAAGATGAAGTGCTTCTCCTATCCACGTTCCAATCATATTAAACACGTAAAGCGCTGCTACTTGGACAATAATTTTTGTGAATTTCATCTGCCTATCATCCTTCATTATGCGATTCTTGACATTTTCTACATTTATCATAGTACAAATTGTAAAAACCTGCAATTTATCTGATTGACAAATAAAACACAATATGGTATGCGCTTTCATTACTATTTTTACTGTATTTGTAAACGTTATTAGCAATTGGATTTTTTTATTGTTATATAAAGTTTATATTTTCAAAATTTTCGAGTGACAAAAAAAAAAAAAAAAAAAAAAACAATTGCTTCACTTCGCAATTGTTTTTCGCAAGAAACGCTTTTAATTTCCTTCTGGTAATTGAATTGGATCGAATTTTTCATCATAAGAAATTTTTGTATCCCCTGTAATTTGAATCGTGTCTTTACCCGTTTTCATCTCGGCATTTGTCTTAATAGATTCAACTTTAAATTCTTTTGTAATAACATACTCCGTATGCAGTGAATCAACAGTTGCCTGTTGGCGTTCAAATGTTGTTTTCGCACTTTCATTCACGCTGATTAAATAGTCCTTCGCTTCTTGTCCATTCAACTGAAATGAAAGTTTATATTTCTCTCCATCTTTCTCCACTTTCATCTTATCTGTCAGTTGTAATGTTTTCTCAAGCTCTGCTATCGTATTTTTAGATGTTTTGAAATCATAAGCTTTCATTTGATTTAATTGATTTGCTGGAACTGAGATAAACTTTCCTGAATTCGGATCTTTCACTTCAGCTGCAATCTTCCCGCCTACATCAAAGACGACAAAATCTGTCCCATTCATATTCATTTCAGTTCGAGAGTTTCCTTTATTCGGCTCAGACTGCGCTTTTACTTTCGTGTCTATTGATATATTGGCAGCCTTCGTATTCAAATCACATGTCATAGTAACGTGTTCTGCTTTTTTGAAATAATCAGTAGCCTTCGTAAAAATATCTTTTGCCGTTAGTTCTTTAACTTTCTCTTTCTCTTTTTGCACTGATACTGTTTTAGGTTCTTCAGTCTTTGTAGTTTTTTCACTGCTGCATCCCGCTCCTATAAGAAGTACAAAACTGGAAACTGCAATAATTTTTTTCATAAACCCTTCCTCCATTACCAACTTTACTCTTAGTTATATAAGAAATCGAAATCATTGCCAAGTGTTTTTTCATTTTCCAACAGTTTCTATATATAATAAAAAACCTCCTATTACTGTAGATATCCCACAGTAATAGGAGGTTAAAAGCAATACCTATTGTACTACCTTACAGAAATTACTTCTTAAGGTTGTAGAAAGATTTTAAACCATCGTAAACAGCGATTTCGCCTAGTTCGTCTTCGATGCGTAATAATTGGTTGTATTTTGCAATACGGTCAGTACGGCTCATAGAACCAGTTTTGATTTGGCCAGCGTTAGTTGCAACTGCGATGTCAGCGATTGTAGCATCTTCAGTTTCACCAGAACGGTGAGATACAACTGCTGTGTAACCAGCACGCTTAGCCATTTCGATTGCTTCGAAAGTTTCAGTTAAAGTACCGATTTGGTTAACTTTAATTAAGATTGAGTTAGAGATACCTTTTTCGATACCTTCAGCAAGTTTTTGCGTGTTAGTTACGAATAAATCGTCACCAACTAATTGAACTTTTTTACCAAGACGGTCAGTTAATAACTTGTGGCCATCCCAGTCGTTTTCGTCTAAACCATCTTCAATAGAGATGATTGGGAAGTTATTGCAAAGATCTTCGTAGAAATCAACCATTTCTGCAGAAGTCATGCTACGGCCTTCGCCTGTAAGATCATATTTACCAGTTTCTTTGTTGTAGAACTCAGAAGAAGCAACGTCCATTCCTAAGAATACGTTCTCGCCAGCTTTGTAACCAGCTTTTTCGATTGCTTCAATGATTACTTCTAATGCTTCACGGTTAGAACCAAGGTTTGGAGCGAATCCACCTTCGTCACCTACTGCTGTGTTAAGACCTTTATCATGTAATACAGCTTTTAATGCATGGAATACTTCAGCACCCATACGGATTGCTTCTTTGAATGTTGGAGCACCAACTGGTAAGATCATGAACTCTTGGAAGTCTACGTTGTTGTCAGCGTGAGAACCACCGTTGATGATGTTCATCATTGGAGTTGGTAATTGTTTTGCATTGAATCCACCAAGGTAACGGTATAATGGAAGACCTACATAGTCAGCTGCTGCATGAGCTACTGCCATAGATACACCAAGGATAGCGTTAGCGCCTAATTTACCTTTGTTTGGAGTGCCGTCTAATTCAATCATAGCACGGTCGATTCCAGCTTGGTCAGTTACGTCGAAACCAACGATTTCTGGAGCGATAATTTCGTTTACGTTATTTACTGCGTTAAGAACACCTTTACCAAGGTAACGAGATTTGTCACCGTCACGTAATTCTACTGCTTCATATTCACCAGTAGATGCACCACTTGGTACTAATGCGCGTCCGAATGAGCCGCTTTCTGTGTATACTTCTACTTCTACAGTTGGGTTACCACGAGAGTCTAAAACTTCACGAGCATAAACATCTAAAATTGCTGGCATATTATTTCTCTCCTTTTATATGAGTAATTATTTAATAATTGTTTTACCTGTCATTTCTTTTGGTTGTTCAACGCCAAGAAGTGTAAGCATTGTTGGAGCGATATCTCCCAAAATACCGCCTTCACGAAGCTCAATACCTTCTTTTGTAACGATGAAAGGAACCGGGTTCGTTGTATGAGCTGTCATCGGTGTGCCTTCTGGAGTTAACTCCTCGTCAGCATTACCATGATCAGCAGTAATAAGTGCTACACCATCTTTTGCAAGAATTGCTTCTACAACTTTTCCTAAACATTCGTCAGTTGCTTCTACTGCTTTAATTGTTGGTTCCATCATCCCAGAATGGCCAACCATATCACAGTTTGCAAAGTTAAGAATGATTACATCATGCTTATCATTTTCAATTTCATTTACTAAAGCGTCCGTAACTTCGTAAATGCTCATTTCAGGTTTCAAGTCATAAGTTGCAACCTTAGGTGAGTTAATTAAAATACGCTCTTCTCCTGGGAATTCAGCCTCACGACCACCGCTAAAGAAGAATGTAACGTGCGGATACTTTTCAGTTTCCGCAATGCGAAGTTGTTTTAATCCCGCTTGTGAAACAACTTCACCTAACGTATTATCCAAGTTCATTGGCTTGAACGCTACGTAACCTTTTACCGTTTCACTAAAGTGTGTCATACAAACGAATTCTGGAATGCGAGGTACTTTTTCACCACGATCGAACTCACGGAAATCTTCGTTTGTAAACACACGAGCAATTTGAATTGCACGGTCTGGACGGAAATTGTAGAAGATGATTGCATCATCATCATTGATTGTTGCAACTGGCGTTTCATCTTCATTTACCATTACAGACGGCAATACGAATTCATCATAGATACCATTTGCATAAGAGTCATCCACACACTCATATGCTGTTTTGTAAGTAGGGCCTTCGCCGTTCACCATGGCACGGTAACATTTTTCAACGCGATCCCAACGCTTGTCACGGTCCATGGAGTAGTAACGACCGGAGATTGTCGCGAACTGTCCTACTCCTGTTTCTTTGATTACTTCATTTGTTGCATCGATATAACCTCTTGCTGTTTGCGGACCAACATCGCGGCCATCTAAGAACGCATGGAGATATACTTTCTCCACACCTTCTTTTGCAGCTAAGCGAAGAAGTGCAAACATATGGTCAATGTGACTATGCACACCGCCATCAGAAAGTAAACCGAATAAATGAAGAGCTGTACCTTTTTCCTTTACGTGTTTCATTGCACTTTGGAACGTTTCGTTCTGATCGAATTCACCTTCACGAATTGCAACGTTAACACGTGTTAAGCTTTGGTATACAACGCGGCCGGCACCAATATTTAAGTGACCTACCTCAGAGTTACCCATTTGACCTTCTGGAAGACCTACCGCTTCACCGCACGCTGTAAGCGTTGTGTGAGGGAACTTGTTCCAGTAACCGTCGAAATTAGGTTTCTTAGCTTGTGCTACAGCATTCCCGTATGTTTCTTCACGTAAGCCGAAACCGTCAAGAATGATTAAAGCTGTTGGCTTTCTCATTTTACCGCCTCCAAAAGACCTAGGAAGGAAGCAGGCTCTAAGCTAGCGCCACCAACTAAAGCACCATCGATATCAGATTGTGCCATATATTCTTTAATGTTTTCAGGTTTTACGCTGCCGCCGTATTGAATACGAACTGCTTCTGCAGCTGCCGGAGAAACAGCTTCAGCAACAACTTTACGGATGTGCGCACATACTTCGTTTGCATCTTGTGCAGAAGAAGATTTACCTGTACCGATTGCCCAAATTGGCTCATATGCGATAACAGTCGCTTTTACTTGCTCGTCTGTTAAGCCTGCAAGTGCTTTCGTCACTTGACCTGCTACAAGATCAAATGTTTTTCCGCTTTCGCGCTCTTCTAACGTTTCACCACAGCAAACGATTGGCGTTAAACCATGCTCAAATGCTGCAAGAGTCTTTTTGTTTACTGTCTCGTCTGTTTCAGCAAACATTTCACGGCGCTCAGAGTGGCCAAGTACTACGTAGCTCACTTTTAAGTCGCTAAGTGCTACTGGGCTAATTTCGCCAGTGAATGCACCGTTTTTCTCGAAGTGCATGTTTTGTGCACCTACTTGTAAGTCAGTTCCTTCTGAAGCTGCTACAAGACGCTCTAAGAAAAGAGCTGGTGAGCAAACAACTGCATCAACAGCCGCCGCTGCTGGGATTTGACCTTTTACTTCCTCTACGAAGCTAACTGCTTCAGATAGAGTTTTATTCATTTTCCAGTTACCTGCGATAATTGGTTTACGCATGCTTTGCACCGTCCTTTTTCTTGGCTGCTAATTATTTGTCGTTAAGACAAACTACACCAGGAAGTTCTTTACCTTCCATAAATTCTAATGACGCACCGCCGCCAGTAGAAATGTGGCTCATTTTATCAGCCATACCGAATTTTTCAACAGCTGCTGCAGAGTCACCACCGCCGATAACAGAGTATGTACCTTCTGCATCTGCTAATGCTTGTCCTACTGCTTTTGTACCTTCTGCATATGGAGCCATTTCGAATACGCCCATCGGTCCGTTCCATACAACAAGCTTAGAGTTTTTAATTACATCTGCATAAATTGCACTTGTTTTTGGTCCGATATCTAAACTTTGCCAAGTAGCAGGAATAGAATCGATATCTACAACCTGTTGGTTTGCAGTTTCAGAGAAGTCATCTGCAATGACGCAATCAACTGGCATGTAGAAGTTTACACCTTTTTCTTTTGCAAGTTGTATAAACTCTTTTGCTAGTTCAATTTTGTCGTCTTCACATAGAGATTGTCCGATTTCATGACCTTGTGCTTTTACAAATGTATAAGCTAGTCCACCACCAATGATTAAGTTATCAACTTTATCAAGTAGATGACGTATTACACCGATTTTATCTTTTACTTTCGCACCACCAATGATTGCTGTAAATGGACGATCTGGATTAGAAAGTGCTTTACCTAGTACTTCTAATTCTTTTTCCATTAAGAAACCTGATACTGCTGGTAAGTAATCTGCAATACCTGCAGTAGAAGCATGAGCACGGTGAGCTGCACCGAATGCATCGTTTACGAAAATATCAGCAAGAGCTGCAAATTCTTTCGCAAGTTCTGCATCGTTCTTTTCTTCGCCTGCATAGAAACGTACGTTTTCAAGAACTAATACGTCGCCTTCTTTCATTGCTGTAACCATTTCTTGCACAGCAGGTCCGAATGCTTCGTCCGCTTTTTTCACGTCTTTACCAAGAAGCTCACCTAAACGTACCGCTACTGGAGTTAGACGCATTTCTTCTACTACTTGTCCTTTTGGACGACCTAAATGGCTTGCTAAAATCACTTTCGCACCTTGCTCTACTAAATATTGAATTGTAGGAAGAGCTGCACGAATGCGAGTCTCGTCTGTAATTTTGCCTTCTTTCATTGGTACGTTGAAGTCAACGCGGCAAAATACTCGTTTACCCTTTAAATCTACGTCACGAATTGATTTTTTATTCATTGGATTTCCCTCCGACTAGTTAGGATTGACAAAACCCATTCAAAAGCTTATCACATTTGCTTCTAAAACGAAAGAAGAGAGAGGGAACAAACCCTCTCCCTCGTTTTGTCATTGATAACTGATAAACTTAAGAATTAAAGACCTTTAGAAGCGATATAGTCTACTAAGTCAACTACACGGTTAGAGTAACCAGTTTCGTTGTCGTACCAAGAAAGAACTTTAAGCATGTTGCCTTCCATAGTCATTGTAGATAATGCATCGATTGTAGAAGAGCTTGTGCATCCATTATAGTCGATAGATACTAATGGCTCTTCGCTGTATCCAAGGATACCTTTTAATTCGCCTTCAGCTGCTGCTTTGAATGCTGCATTTACTTCTTCAACTGTTACTTCTTTCTCAAGCTCAACAACTAAGTCAACAAGAGATACGTTAGCAGTTGGAACACGAACTGCACCACCGTTTAATTTACCTTTAAGTTCTGGTAATACTAAAGCTACTGCTTTCGCTGCACCAGTTGTAGTTGGAATCATGCTCATTGCTGCTGCACGTGCACGACGTAAATCTTTATGTGGTAAGTCTAAGATTTGTTGGTCGTTAGTGTAAGAGTGAATAGTTGTCATCATACCACGTTTTACACCAAATTTTTCGTTTAATACTTTAGCAAATGGAGCTAAGCAGTTTGTAGTACAAGAAGCGTTAGAGATTACATTATGGTTAGCTGCATCATATTGCTCATGGTTAACGCCCATAACGATTGTGATATCTTCGTCAGAAGCTGGTGCAGAGATGATAACTTTTTTAACTGATCCACCTAAGTGTTTCTCAGCGTCTGCTTTTTTAGTGAAACGGCCAGTAGATTCTACTACTACTTCTACACCGTAGTCGCTCCATGGTAATTGAGCTGGGTCGCGCTCAGCGATAACTTTGATTTCTTTACCGTTAACGATAATGCTGTCGCCGTTTGCAGATACTTCTGCGTTTACTGTTCCGTGAACAGAATCATATTTCAAAAGATGTGCTAATGTTTTTGCATCTGTTAAGTCGTTAATTGCTACTACTTCCACGTTAGGGTTGTTAAGAGCTGCGCGGAATACCACACGTCCGATACGGCCAAATCCATTAATACCAATTTTAGTCATTTGAATTTCCTCCTTGGGGGATGTATATTAAGGGTTATTTACCCTTTACTAACTCTTTTGCTGCACCTTCATCGGTAATTAGTAATGAAGTGTGCCCTTGCTTAATTACTGCTTGAATTGCTTTTGCTTTTGATGAACCTCCAGCAACTGACACGACATGAGACACATGCCCTAAATCTTCAAGCTGCATGCCAACTGTTTGTACTTTATGAACAACTTCACCTTTTTCATTGAAGTAGTATCCAAAGGCTTCACCGACTGCTTTGTTCTCTTTAATTTTCATCCAATCTGCTTCTAGAGTACTTCTTCTCCGCGCCATTGTTAAGGCATCACCGATTCCGTGAATGACAATGTTGGAAGATCGAATCAACTCCAGAATTTCTTTCACAGAAGGTTCTGTCACAATGGATGCGTATGCCTCGCTGCTTACGTGGTCTGGAACATACAATAAGCGATAATTACTCGCTGTATTTTGTGCCATTTTCGCACAAATCGTGTTTGCTTCTAGCTCAACACTCTCTCCAATTCCACCGCGTGCTGGGACAAATAACATATGTAGATCCCTGCAATCAATTTGCATCATATCAGCTACGGCAGCTATCGTGGTTCCTCCAGTCACAGCAACGATATTATTTGCTGTCAGACGATTTTTTATACAAGAGGCACAAGCGCGGCCCATCTCCAGCTTGACCCAAGGTGATTCATCACTATCACCAGGGACAACGAAAACTTCATCCAAGTCTAATCTTTCCTTAAGCTGCTTTTCCAAAACCTTCAAACCAGAAATTTCTTTCATAAAGTCTTCCAAAGCAAGAACAACAGCTGTTCCTTCTTCTGTTAATGTCATTCCAGAAGAGGCGACGTGAACCAAGTTCTCATCTTTCAAAACTTGTACTTCACTTCGTAATACTCGTTCTGTCATACCAAGACTTGCAGATAAATTTCTTCTACCAATAGGTTGTGTTAACCTGATGTACTGAAGAATTTGCATTCTCTTTTGCATAACAGGTAGCAGATCAGGTAATAATTTTTTTGTATACTGAATCCATGAGCGCATCATATTGTATCTCCTCACCACATTGGTTCATTCCCTATGTGGTCATTATATGTCCCGTAGTGACATATTGTGTCCCGCATAGAGTAAAAAAATAATCCCTGCTACATTTATTATTGTAACAGGAGATCTAAAGTTATTCAACTCTTATCGCGCGAATTATGCTGTTTATTATGACATCTTTGTGAATAATTCCATATTCTACCTCTTCCCCTTCAATTTCAACGACGGGGATCATAAGATGATACTTCTCTAACAGTTTTTCATCCTCATATATATTTATTTCCTTCAAATCAAATACGTATTCATCTTTCAACTCTTGCAGAAGTTTTTTTGCCTTTTGACAAAGACCACATTCTTCTTTTGTATATAGAATAACCTCCATATTCATCACCTATACAATCGTTTTTCGCAGCGAAGAAGCTGGAATATTTAACTGCTCGCGATATTTCGCCACCGTTCTGCGCGAAACAACAATTTCGTGTTCTTCTTCTAATATTTTTGAAATCTTTTGATCTGAAAGTGGTTTTTTCTTATTTTCTTTCTCTACAAACTCTCCGATAAGCTGCTTTACTCTCTTCGTTGAAATTGCCTCATCCTCTGTTGTTGCTACCGCATTGCTAAAGAACGACTTCATTTCAAATAAACCATACGGTGTTTGCACATATTTATTGCGCGTTGCTCGGCTAATCGTTGACTCATGAACTCCTAATATCTCGGCCACTTCTTTTAGTGCAAGTGGTTTTAAATATTGCGGACCACTCATAAAAAAGTCGCGCTGCTTTTCAATAATTACTTCCATTACATTTAAAAGCGTTTGTTTCCTTTGTTTTAAACTACGCATAATCCATTGTACATGCTGATATTTTTCCGAAACATAAGAAGCGACGTCACTTTCACTATTATGAAGAAGCTCACTATATTCTGAATGAATTTCAATTCTCGGCATATTACGTTCATTCATCTGAATCACCAAACGATTCTCTTCTTTTTTCACCGCCATATCTGGAACAATGTACATCGGCTTCTCCGCCGAAAACGCCAAACCTGGTTTCGGCTGCAGCGATGTAATCACATGAACAGCTTCTTGTAATTCTTCTGTACTACACTTCAATACGTTTGCTAACTTGCGCCAATCTTTCTTTACAAAATATGCAAAATGTTCATCTACAATCATTTCCGCTAAAGCACTCCTTTTTTGTAAGCGCTTTAATTGAATGGATAGACACTCTTGAATATTTCTCGCTCCTACCCCTGCTGGCTCTAGCGATTGAACAAGCTCCATACAGCTATTCACTTCTTCTATACGTACCGATAATAACGACGCTAATTCCTCATTCGTTTCTTGTAAATACCCGTTCTCATTCACATTTAATATAATGAATGAGGCAATTTTTCTTTGCTCTTCATCTATTTTGTAATACTGCAATTGGTTTACTAAATGTTGTTGAATCGTTGTGGAATCCACACTATAAATTTCCATTTGATTCTCAGTTTGTTTACTCGTTGTTTTACTCTTTTTCTTTTCCCTGTCAAAGCCACCTAGCTCGATAAGGGGATTTTCCAGCGATTGCTCATACAAAAACTCCGTTAATTCCTGCACATTGTACTGGAGCATTGTAATCGCTTGTCTTAACTCTTGCGTCATTGCCAAACGTAAACTTTGTTCTTGTAAAAGACTTGCTTTCACCCTAATCTCCCCCTCACTTCTATTGTACAATAAGTTTGTTAAAAGGAGAATCCTGCACAGACACCCATTCCAAAATATTGTTAACTTATATGTATTAATGAAATTTCCATCTTACAACCGAAAAATGAATAATATTGAAAGAAAATAATACCACATGTAAATGATTAATATATACTAAATACTAATATCAACTACTAATTTTAGATATAATAACATAAATTTCACTTCCATACTATTACTATAAAATTAAAAAAGCCCTAACCTACAAATGTAAGTTAGGACTTTTTGACGCGCCCAGAGGGATTCGAACCCCCGGCAGACGTGGTACCGGAAACCACCGCTCTATCCGACTGAGCTATGGGCGCATGATTATAAATTCTATGGCAAAAGGATACCTTTTTATTCTATCGCGCACTGTTTATTATACGATATCTTCGTTTTGGAAGCAATTACTTCTTATCTCGTAATCCCTGAATAATTCTCCATGCAATATGCGGCCCACATCACGTAATGATGTGGGCCGCTAATCATTAAACAATACTATTTATGCAAATGATATGGAACCGTTGTAATCACAATATCTTTATTGCGCATAAACCACATGCGCAGAAGAAGTGCACTTTGGTTATGCAACGCATTGTGCCACCATTTGTGCGTAATAAACTGCGGAATAATAATATGAATATGTCCCCCACCTTTTTGTTTCGCTTCTATTGTTTTAATAAGACGATTCAGCGGTTCAAGTATAGATCGATATTTACTGCGAAGAACTACCAGTCTACAAGGAGTTCCCCATTCTTTCCACTTCTTCTCCATTTTATTTATGGATACATCATCGAAACCAACGTATACAGCAATTGGATCAACATCTACACTTTTCGCAAAGGATATTGTGTTGTTTACAACACGATGAACACCTGACACTAAAACGAGCGTGACTACATCGCTTGCTTCTGGGCGTTCCGTTTGCATATCGATGCGCAATTCTTTTGCAACATCTTCATAATGCTTGTAAATGGACATTGAGATGAAAATAATAATCGGCAAGACAACCAATACAACCCAAGCGCCACCCGTAAACTTTGTAACAGCAAAAATAACGGCAACGATTGATGTAATTACAGCACCGACTGTATTAATCGTAAACTTGATTTTCCAATGCGACCCTTTTACTCGCTTCCAGCGGCGCATCAAACCAATTTGCGCTACTGTAAACGAGAGGAACACACCGATTGCGTATAATGGAATTAACGCATTCGTATGCGCATGAAACGCTATAATCAAAATGCATGCTAGTGATGCTAGCGCAATAATTCCATTCGAATATCCTAAACGATCTCCGCGATTTGTTAAACTTCGAGGCAAAAATCCGTCTCCCGCTACAATCGCAGCAAGCTGAGAAAATCCTGTAAATGTAGAGTTTGCCGCTAAAATTAACACAATAAACGTAAACCATATAATTACTTGATATAAAATTCCATGGCCAAAATACATGCCGGCTAACTGTGACAACATCGTGTTGTGCGGGTCTGGCGTAATACCTTTCGCATACAGATGAAACGAAAATCCTAACAGTGTCACAGCTGTAATCGAACCTAAAGCAATATACGTTCTAATTGCGTTTTTTTGCTGTGGTTCTCTAAAAATAGGAACTGCATTTGAAATCGTCTCAATTCCTGTAAGTGCTGAACAAGCTGAACTGAACGCTTTCAAAACTAGTAAAGTTGTTAAGCCCTCTGGAACTGTTCCAAAGCTTGGCGTACTCGGTTGAATAAACCCGTGACGAAGTTCATCAAAAAAGCCTGTAAAAATTAACATTAACATACAAATCATAAATCCGAATGTCGGCCAAGCAAATACGCGAGCTGATTCTGCTACTCCGCGTAAGTTTACAAGCACTAAAAGAACGACGCATAAAATGGCCAAAATCGTTTCATAAGGAGCGACTACAGGATACGCTGAAGAAACAGCTTCTATCGCCGCAGATACAGATACAGCTACGGTCAACACATAATCAACAAGTAAAGAGCTGGAGGCAACAAGAGAAATCCAGCGTGGCTTGAAGTTATCTTTCGCAATCGCATACGCTCCCCCGCCGTTTGGATATGCCAAAATCCCCATAATATATGAGACAATCAAAATTGCCAAAAGAACGATAGTAGAAATGGTAATCGGCAGAATTAACCATTTCGCATCAGGACCAAGTCCTACAAGCTCTGTCATTCCTGATTCCGGTCCATATGCAACAGAGGAATACAAGTCTGCTGACAGGATTGGCAGCGCGATTAACCAAAATAACTTGTTATGTTGCGCATGAAGCTCTGACGTTCGCATCGGACGACCAATTAAAAAACGCTTCACACTACTGAAATTACTTGCAGAAAACCAAATTGCAATTAATGCGAATATAATTAACATCGCTTCCAACCATCTAACTAAAGTGTGATGATCCATAACTCTTTCTCCTTTTAATCGCTATTTACTAATCTTTACTCTCCTAATTTGAATTGATACATGATATTTTGAACAACGAATTATAAAATATGTACCTCCTGAAAAGACCCTCAATCAAAAGCCTATAAATTCATACATAATCGTTATTCTTAAATATAACTACGGATATTATAATTTGTCACCATAAATCTTTATAATTCCAAATTACATATGGATAAAATTCACACTTAAAACGAAACCTAAAATTGGTAATTATATTTCAACGCACATTCACAAATTCTAATGATTGAAATTCAATTCAATCAGAGGAGGAATTACGTTATGACTGTAATTACGAAACTTAAACAAACTGTTTCAGGATTAAAAAGCGCACAAGCGAGTTTAGAAGGATTCGCTCTTGATACTGATAACCAGCAAGCGAAGCAATTATTCCAAAGCGCAGCGCAGCAAACGCAATCAATCATTGATTCTTTATCTCCGCGCGTTCAAGAGGTTCAACAAGAAGAACCTCAATATACACAGCAGTAAAGGGCATTTAAATCAAACAATGATACCCACTTTATGCTGAACCGAAAAAAGGGTGATACAATATCATCCTTTTTTCACCTCGAATTACATAGAGCTATAGAAATGGAATGATACAATGAGAAAATTTAGGATCATTACTTTGTTATTCCTTCTCTTCTTCAATTTCCTAAGCGGCTGTAACAGTCCACTAGATAAAAAAGTTAAAAAAGAAGCAAATGAGAAAGAAGAGCACAAAACAACTAAAAAAGATACACCTTTAAAACAAGTCAGTATGGAGACTGTTGATCAATCCATAGCAACTCAAGCGAAAGATAAGATTTTTAATATGGAAGAAATGATTGACGTGAAAGCGGTGAATTTAGATAACCAACTGTATGTAGCCGCGAAACCAGAGCACCACGAACGCTTTCAACTAAAGAAATTAAAAAAGGAAATGAAACAGACATTAAAAAAAACGTATCCCAATTTAAAAATTTATGTCAGTACGGATAAAAAAATTTTTATGTTGCTAGATAAATTAGAAACGAAGATTAAAAACAAAGAAGCAGACAAGAAAGAAATAAAGAAGCAACTAAAAGTAGTCAAAGAGGAAATGCATTCTGATACGTAATGAAGTGAAACTTCCATCAGTAGGGTCTTACTGCCCACGAATAGCGGAATAATACTTTTCAACATAGAAAAGGATGGATTCATATGTCGAGCCAAAATAAAGACTTAACACCAGTACAACAAGAATATAAAAAATTCGAACAGCAGCGCGAACCAAAGCGTCCTGTTCTAAAAAATTGTATCAAAGCTTTTTTTGTTGGCGGATTCATTTGTTTAATCGGTCAACTTATCTCCACATTTTATATAACTTATTTCGATTTTACTGAACAATCTGCAGGGAATCCAACTGTAGCAACAATGATCTTTATTTCTATGCTCCTAACAGGTTTTGGTGTATACGATCGATTAGCCCAGTTTGGCGGGGCAGGTACAGCTGTTCCTGTTACTGGATTTGGAAATTCTGTCATATCAGCTTGTATTGAGCACCGTACGGAAGGTTTTGTTCTTGGAGTGGGCGGGAATATGTTTAAATTAGCCGGATCTGTTATTTTATTTGGTGTATTTTCCGCTTTTGTGATTGCACTGATTCGAACGATTCTAATCCAATGGGGAGGGTTTTAAATGTTACAAGGCCACCGAACATGGGTATTTGAAAACAAACCCGTGATTATCTCAACTGGTGTTATTGGCGGGCCATTTGAAGCGAACGGCAACATCCCTGATGATTTCGATACATTGCATGATAATTTATGGTTAGGACAAGACTCCTACGAAAAGGCACATCGAGTTTTATTCGAAGAAGCTTGCAGCAGGGCCACCGAAAAAGCAAAACTACGAAAAGAAGATATTCAATTTATCCTGGCAGGCGATTTAATTAATCAAATTACGCCTTCAAGCTTTGCTTGCCGGACACTCGGCACTCCCTATCTCGGATTATTCGGTGCCTGTTCTACTTCAATGGAGGGACTCGCTTTAGGGGCAAGCATTGTAAATGCAAAAGGAGCGAAATATTTATTAGCAGGAGCATCAAGCCATAATACTGCTGTAGAAAAACAGTTCAGGTATCCAACTGAATACGGAGGACAAAAGCCCCCTACCGCACAGTGGACAGTAACAGGAGCCGGTGTTGCCTTATTAAGCGATCAAGGAGATGGACCTTGCGTAACATCAGCAACAATTGGAAGAGTGATTGATATGGGATTAACGGATCCATTTAATATGGGAGGGGCTATGGCTCCCGCCGCTGTCGACACGATAGAAGCCCATTTAAGAGAACGACAAATCGACGCATCCTACTACGATTTAATTGTAACGGGCGATCTCGGTCATGTAGGACGTGAAATTGCCTTCGACTTACTACGTAAGCAAGGAACATCTATACGAAGCGAACAATTTCAAGATTGCGGATTACTCATTTACAGAGACGACCAACCTATCTTAGCGGGGGCAAGCGGCCCGGGTTGTTCAGCAACTGTTGTGTATGGGCATTTACTAAACCGGATGAAAAAAGGAGAGTTTAGCAAAATACTTGTAGTTGCTACCGGGGCCTTACTTTCCCCATTAACTTTTCAGCAACAAGAAACGATTCCTTGTATCGCCCATGCAGTATCCATTGAAGCTGGAGGTGTATAATACATGATCTTTTTTTGGGCTTTTGTAATTGGTGGCCTCATTTGTGTCATTGGACAAATTATGTTCGACGTCTTCAAACTTACTCCTGCTCATACAATGGCGACACTTGTTGTCATTGGCGCTATATTAGATGGATTTAATTTGTATGAACCATTAATTGATTTTGCCGGAGCAGGTGCAACGGTTCCTATTACAAGCTTTGGGAACGCTCTCGTTCACGGTGCAATGGCAGAAGCGGCTGAGCATGGCATCATTGGCGTTATAACAGGAATGTTTAAAGTAACAAGCGCTGGTGTATCCGCCGCAATTATCTTCGGATTTATTGGAGCTTTATTATTTAAACCAAAAGGATAAGAGGTGTTCTCATGACCGTTGTTGCAAGCGTAAAAACATGCCTTGCTAGTTTGAAAGGTGCACAAGCAAGTTTAAGTGCCCTTTCACAAAACTCTGCTGATCAAGAAACAAAGCGCGTTTTTCATGAATGTATGTTAGAAATGGATAGTATCATCGCTGATATACAAGGGCGAGTTTCAACATTAGAACGAGAAGAGCCACAATATAAAGGATTTTAGGAAGACTGGAGGGAATATACATGCCTAACATTCACATACCAGAATGGCCACTTGTCATTATACGTTCTTTATGTGTCTTAATTGTTTTATTCGCCATTACGAAATGGCTTGGCAAAAGACAAATCTCTCAACTTTCCTTTTTTGAATACATAGCAGGTATGACGATTGGTGATATCGCTGCAGAAGTATCGACAGGGTTGGAACAAAACTTCTTCCACGGTATTTCCAGTATGCTGGTTTTTGCTATCATACCCTTTTTCGCAGGACTAATTTCCTTAAAAAATAAGACGGTACGAGATTTTGTAGAGGGGAAATCCACTATTTTTATAAAAGATGGAAAAGTACTCGAAGATAATTTAAAAAAGGAAAAATATACAAGCGACGAACTACTAGAGCTTCTGCGAAAAAAAGATGTATTCAACATAACCGATGTTGAATTCGCTATATTAGAGCCGAGCGGTGAATTAAACGTATTATTAAAGAAAGACAGACAACCATTAACTGCAAAAGATATCGGATTAAAACTACCAAATGAAAAAGAAACGCACACAGTCATTATGGATGGAAACATAATAGATGAACCTCTTTCTGCAAGCGGTCATAACCGCGCTTGGATTCGTACTGAACTCGAAAAAATGGGGGTTGCAATCGACAACGTATTCATTGGACAAATCGACTCCTACGGTCAACTAACTGTCGACATATACAACGATAAAATTCAAATGTCTTCTCCCCAAGACAAACCGTTATTACTCGCTTCCTTAAAAAAGTGTCATGCTGATCTTGAACTCTTTTCTTTAGAAACGAAATCACATACCGCCGCGAACATGTATGTAAACAACGCCAAGAGGCTAGAGGAAATTTTAAATAAAGTAACGTATTTACTGAAAGAATAGTACGAAAAAGAACGCTTATATATGTAATGGCGTTCTTTTTTTATTTATTGTTACACCAACCGCTCCTATGCATGAACAGATGCTCCCGCCCACCTAAAAAAGAGGGGGTTTCATAGGTATGTTTAAATTCATACAATTCGGTTATGATGAGGAAGGTACAGAAGAAGGGAATTCCTTATTTATAGCGAATTAACATGATACACCTACATATTTTTTAAAACTGAAGTGGTTTCGTTTGACCTTTATTGACCATAATTGTATTATAAAACTAACAAATGTGTTAAAGGAGGAAGTTACACATGAATTTAATTCCTACAGTTATTGAACAAACAAATCGCGGGGAACGTGCTTACGATATTTACTCTCGTTTATTAAAAGACCGCATCATCATGCTTGGCAGCGCAATTGATGACAACGTAGCAAACTCAATCGTTTCTCAGCTTTTATTCTTAGAATCACAAGACCCAGAAAAGGATATTCATCTATATATCAACAGTCCTGGCGGATCTATTACAGCAGGTATGGCAATTTACGATACAATGCAATTCATTAAACCAAACGTATCTACAATTTGCATCGGCATGGCTGCATCTATGGGTGCTTTCTTACTTGCAGCTGGTGAAAAAGGAAAACGTTTCGCGCTTCCAAACAGTGAAGTTATGATTCATCAACCACTTGGCGGTGCACAAGGACAAGCGACGGAAATCGAAATCGCTGCAAAACGTATCCTATTCTTACGCGATAAGCTAAACAAAATTCTTGCTGAGCGTACAGGTCAAGATTTAGAAGTAATTGAACGCGACACAGAGCGTGACAACTTCATGACAGCAGAAAAAGCGTTAGAATACGGCTTAATTGATAAAATCTTTACAAACCGTTAATCGCGTATACAAAAGAGCTATCATTCATGATAGCTCTTTTTCATTTATCAGCGCTTTTCTCATTGATGGAAAGCTTGCCCAATCGGGCCTTTACGGGCAGTTTTCTTCCACGTGATTTCCCGGTCTTTACTGCCCACGAATAGCAGGATAAAGATCCTTCGACCACGTTCGACAGCCACAGACACTCCACGTACAGTAAAAAGCTATCGCACATTCGCGATAGCTTTTTACTGTTCTTTTTGTACATAAGCAACAAGCGCTGCTAATGCTTCTGTCTCATCTGATCCTTCTGTTGTAATCGTAACTTCACATCCGGATCCAACAGCTAAGCTCATAATCCCCATAATACTTTTAGCATTAACTGTTTTCCCATCTTTCTCCATAAAAATATCAGATTGAAAACGATTTGCTTCTTGTACAAACAACGCTGCCGGACGTGCTTGTAATCCAGTTTTCAACAGCACCTCTATCCGTTTTTGAACCACTGTCCCATTCCCCTTTGCCTTTTATTTTTTTACAACCGCTTCACCGGCGCGTAATTTCTCCGCAATGTCATCAATTTTACGCAAACGATGATTAATACCCGATTTACTAATGTTTCCCCCAGATACCATTTCCCCTAGTTCTTTCAATGTAACATCTTGATAATTGATACGCAGTTCTGCGATTTCACGTAATTTATCTGGTAAAAAATCAAGTCCAACAGTCTTTTCAATATAACGAATGTTTTCAATTTGTCTTAAAGCTGCACCAATCGTTTTATTTAAGTTTGCTGTTTCACAGTTCACAAGACGATTTACAGAATTACGCATATCTCGCACAATACGAATATCTTCAAACCTTAAAAGGGCGCTATGAGCCCCAATAATATTTAAGAACTCAGTAATCTTTTCGGCTTCCTTTAAATACGTAATGTACCCTTTTCGCCTTTCTAACGTCTTACTGTTTAACGCAAATTCATTCATCAGTTCACATATTGCATCATTATGTTCCTTGTATAACGAGAAAACTTCTAAATGATACGATGATGTTTCCGGATTATTAACAGAACCGCCGGCTAAAAACGCTCCGCGTAAGTACGAACGTTTACAACACTTTTTCTCAATTAATTCTTTTGAAATATCACGAATAAACGAAAAATCCTCTCGTACAATGTGCAAATCTAATAAAATTTCACGCGCTTTTTCAACTAAACGAACGATGTACACATTATTTTTCTTTAAGCGCATTTTCTTACGCACAAGTAGCTCAACTGTCACGTTATATCCTTTTTTTAATAATGTATAAATTCTCCGTGCAATCGCTGCGTTTTCCGTTTGAATGTCAATGATTACACGACGGTTTGAAAAGGAGAGTGAACCGTTCATACGAAGTAATGCTGACAATTCTGCCTTCTCGCAGCATTCCTTCATTTCGAGCTTTGTTAGCTCCTTCTTTGTTTCTGATGCAAAGGACAACAGTTTCACCTCCTAGCAATACTTACTACCCTAAATGAATTTGTAGCGCTACCTCAAAGAAGTAACGCCTTATACCATGCAAGCTTTTTCAAGCTTTGATTTTATATTAATGAATATAAAATCGAAGCCAATTTTATCGTATCATGACGAACAACGCGATCATCATACTTTGCTAAACAACCTTTAATCAACTTAATATTATGTGCGTCAAAACATTCTTCATCAATTGCAACCTGCTCCGACATTTCTTCTGCATAACGTCCTAATAGTTTAGATGGAATTAATTCATCGTTTACAATTGCTGTATCAATAAACGCTTCTCCAAGATGATCATGCAATGCTTTCACATGGTCAAACGCTGTATATCCCATTGTTTCACCAGCTTGGGTCATAACATTACAAACATATGCTTTCTTCGCTTTCGCTTGAAGAACTGCATCCCCGATTTTTTTCACCATTAAATTTGGCAAAATGCTTGTATACAAACTTCCTGGTCCAAATACAAGTAAATCTGCTTTTTGAATTTCCATTAACGTTTCATGAAGCGGTTCTACTTCCCCCGGTGTTAAAAAGACACGGTTAATTTTTTTACCATAATACGGAATTTTCGATTCTCCGCTTACAATTTGACCATCTTCCAATTCTGCATGCAAAACAACACTTTGATTTGCAGCTGGAAGTACACGTCCTCTGACATTTAACACTTTACTCGTTTCCGTAATGGCATGAAAGAAATCACCTGTAATAGCTGTCATTCCAGCTAACAATAAATTGCCAAGCGCATGTCCTGTTAATCCTTCTCCCGATGTAAAGCGATGCTGAAATAACGCCTCCACAAGAGGCTCCACATCTGACAATGCAACAAGTACGTTACGAATGTCTCCAGGAGGTGGAATTTCTAACTCATCACGAAGTCTCCCAGAACTTCCCCCATCATCAGCAACCGTTACAATCGCTGTAATGTCAACAGGATACTTTTTTAAACCACGCAACAAAACGGATAAACCCGTTCCGCCTCCCATAATAACGATTTTCGGCTTCCTCTCTTTTCCCATCTCTTAATGTCCCTTTCTCTTCTCCACATCACGATGAGATACATGAGTTGTATATTCTTGCTTCAAATGTTTCGTTAAATATTCTGCAAGTGTAACAGATCGATGTTGTCCTCCTGTACATCCGATAGCAATAACAAGCTGACTTTTCCCTTCGCGCTTATAATGCGGAAGCATAAAGGAAATAAGGTCTGTTAACTTCTCTAAAAATTTGTGCGTTTCATTAAATTTCAGCACATATGACGATACTTCCTCGTCAAGACCTGTTAATGGCTTCATATGTGGAATATAGTATGGATTTGGTAAAAAACGAACATCAAATACTAAATCAGCATCAATTGGAATACCATATTTAAATCCAAATGACATTACGTTTACACGAAATGCTTGTTCACCCTCAGTTGAGAATAATTGAATAATCTTTTCTCTTAGCTCTTTCGGCTTTAGTTCCGACGTATCAAGTACAATATTCGCACGCGCCTTCATATCTGTTAATAACGAACGCTCTGCTTCTATTCCTTTTAACGGGAGACCCGTTGGAGCAAGCGGATGTGAACGCCTTGTTTCTTTATAACGAGTTACAAGTGTACTATCTCTTGCATCTAAGAATAAAATATGCGGAATAATCCATGTGCGTTCTGTTAAATCATCAAGCGCTCCCCACAAGTGATCAAAGAACTCTCGCCCACGTAAATCAATACCGAGCGCTACTTTATTCATTTTACCTTTCGAGTCTGCCATTAATTCAACAAACTTCGGCAACAACATAGGCGGTAAATTATCTACACAAAAATATCCTAGATCTTCAAAACTCTGCAAGGCAACCGTTTTTCCCGCTCCGGACATTCCTGTAATAATAACCATTTTAATATCATTATGCGCGTCCATCATATCCCCCCTCATGATTTAACTTGGATCTAACCGATACGAAAGCAATTCAAAATCTGGTGTATATACAAATGTACCGTAAATAATACCATTTCCTTTAATTAAATAATCAATAATATGATGATCTCCCGGTGCCATTGGCAGCTCATCAATCTTATCAAATGTATGCCAGCCTATTATCCCTTCTTCGCTTTGCAGTTTATTTTCTCCTGCAAAATCTGTCGCTAAGAAAGAAAACATCATCCATTCGGAAACTACCTTGTCTCCTTCTTGGATTACGAAAGTGAAGACACCTTTTAATGCTGGATTTTTCAAATAAATACCCGTTTCTTCGCGATATTCGCGAACAACCGATTCTCTTACTGTTTCCCCGCGCTCCATCTTACCGCCTGGAGCAACCCACCAATTTCGACGAGGCTTTTGTAATAGGAGAACTTCATTATCCTTAATTAACACACAGTTTGTCACTCTTTGCAAACTTCTTCACCTCAGCTACTAACGGAGAAATCCCCATTATATACTTCCTTCATTATACTATCAAATACAGTTTGCCACAACGAAGGACCCCTACTCGCTAACTCCCTTTACTTCAAACCCCGCACGTGGCAGAAATAAGCCCTAACCGCTTCGATACACGGCTCGGCCTCCCCCAAAAAAGAGGGGGCATGACGGTTTCTCAACATACAAGTCGCTGCCATGTACAACAAAACATGACCTCTACTCGCTAACTCCCTTTTGTTTCAAACCACGCATGTGGCAGAAATAAGCCCTGACCGCTTCTATGCACGGCCAGTCGCTCTTGCCCACCTAAAAAAAGTGGGTTTTAAGTTTTTTAAGGTCTTTAATCTTTTACAAACAAAAAAAATAAGCGACCGAGGGCTCCCCCTCAATCACTTATTTCTTACTAAAATATGCTACAATCGCAAAACCAAAGATATAAACACTCTTCAATCAGCTCATCATCTTTTTTGTATAGTTGTATAAAGCATCAGCAATGTGAACACATTGTTCAAATGACTGGAGCTCTTGCGGAATACTTTTATGACTGTTAATTAATAAGAAATAGTGTGCGAGCTGTAAAAAAAAGGTACACCTTATAAATTCTATTGTGCTAGAAAAGGCGAATTATTTCATGCATTATTATAATCACATACGACCGTTTTAAAAATTTAACTACCTGTCCCCGATTGAGTATAGGGAACAGGTAGCATAGGTGTTTTATTCCTGTCTCACATCAGTGATCCAGTTCAAAAAGCTCTAAAAATTGGAGGTTTCTTATTATTCGACTACACTTGTCCCTTTTTGTTCTCCGATATATTTAACAATACTATTAATAGTCTTAAATACAGCCATGTCAACTGCCCCAATGTTTAATTCATAGTCTTTCTTAAGAATATTAATAAAGAGTAATACATCCATAGAGTCAAGACCGTAGGGAGATCCCTTTCCAAATAAAGGTGTGTCATTACCAATTTCCATAGGATCAATAGACATCTTATACATCTCTACAAGTTTCTCTTTTATTTGTAATTTAATCATTTTCCAAACCCCTTTTCTTCATTTTATATATATTTCAAACATATTGAACCCCAAAGAAAACCAGCTCCAATTGCGGAGAAAACTACATAATCCCCTTGTTTGATCTTATTTTCACTCATAGCCTTATTAAAGGCAGAGAAAATTGTTGCTGATCCAGTATTCCCCTGTTCTTGTACCGTAAGAGTCGTTTTATCCATCGAAGCTCCTACAGCATTCATCGCTTCTTTAATAATATTTAAGTTAGCTTGATGAATAATGAAGTGATCGATATCTTGTACCTCAAGACCCGCAAGCTCTATAACTGAACAGATAGAATTTGGAAGATTACTTGTAGCCGTCTTCCACACTTCCCTCCCATTCATTTTAATAAATTGACTTGTATAAATGTCTTCATTTTGTAATGACTTCGTTCCTCCACCAGTAATTTCCACTGCATTGGATAACCCGGAATTAATGTTCCAGGATAATATACCACTTCCCTCTTTCGTTTTCTGAAGGACCATCGCACCAGCTGCATCGCCCAAAAATACTCTTGTAGAACGATCTTCTGGATTCGTACAACGTGATAGCACTTCTGCCCCAATTACTAATACATTATGAATATTTTCATTCTGTAACAAATGAGATCCTAACATAATAGAGAAAATCCCACCTGCACATCCTGTTTGATTCAAATCGATGGGAATTGCATTAGTAGCACCCATTTTCTCTTTTATAATAAGTGCCGTAGAAGGCAATTTCTGATCTGGTGTAGTCGTAGTTAGAATGATAGCATCAAGCTCCCCTGCTGAAATTCCAGCATCCTTAATTGCCTGCTTGCTAGCATACACACACATATCTGATGTCACAAGTTCCTCTGGTAAAAACCGTCTTTCTTTAATACCTGTTTTCGTTTGAATCCATTCATCAGTCGTTTCTAAAGTCCTAGTCAGCATGTCATTTGTAATTACTTCATCTGGTACATAAGAGCCAATCCCTTGTATTGTCACAGGTGTAACCAGACCGCTTGCATTCTTAGCACCCCTTCTGTCCACTGTCCCCATTTCCAATTAAAATCCCTCCTTTTTAGGAAAGTCTCCATATATTTCTTTTAATGAATCTGGAACATCCTCAAGTTGAATCATACATTCTAGAATAACTGTTTTCCCTTGATTATATTGTTTATAAACATCTTTAAAGATATCTTCTACGTCATCTTTACTTCTCAAAGAGATTACCTCCAGTTGCGGATTCTCTATTCCTACCAGCGGAAGCCTTGGATTAACAAAAGAGAGTGGATTTTTTCTCTCTTTATTTTTATTTTGAAACTGTAACCAACCATATCCTCCATTTTTTAATACCACATAGATAACGGGTACTCGGTTATTGATAACAGTTTCTAATTCACTTCGAAATAAATTGAACGCACCATCACCAACGAAGGCTACAACTGGTTGATTTATCTTAGCCTTAGCTACTCCGACTGCAGCACTTACTCCAAAACCTAGGCTTGTTTGTTCACTTGGTACAATTGCATTTTGTCCTTCTATTAAGCTTAAATAAGGAAAATAATAGGACCACATATCTTGCAAGCCATTTTCATGAACATATATAGCATTAGAGGGTGTATACAATTGTAGACCTTCTAATACATGCGCTACACTTAAATAATTTGCATTTTGAAGATATTCATCCTTCTCTACTAATAGACTTTGTTTAAGATGTTCAATCCGCTCAATCCACTTTTCTTTTTCCAATGGTTCTTGAATTATAGAAATAAGATATTTTAGTGTCAGTCCAACATCTCCCACAAGTCTTAGTCCACTAAAATCCAAGTTAAAATCTTCTTCGACAATGTTAATTTGAATTACTTCTTTCGTTCGGAGTGCCTGTTCCCAGCCAAACAAAGCCGTTTCCTCTAATTTGCTTCCCACTGTAATTACAAGATCTGATTCCTGTACAATCGGAAACAGCTGTTTAGGACAATATAATCCTGCTAATCCACAAAACAGCTTTTGATTCTCATCATATGCTCCTCTTCCAGATGCAGTAACAAATACTGAAGCGCCTATAGTATTTGCAAACTGAGTAAGTAAATGATTATCAGTTAAACTTTTACTACCTCCTCCAAGTAACAAAAGAGGACGTTGTGACTCTACTAATTTTTCTTTCACTTTATCTAAACATTTCAAATTAGGTAAAGTCCTTGAGATAGGCATTGGTGAAAATTGTACTGATTCAAGATTTATATACAATTCACCAATATCTTCTGGAATCTCAATATAAATAGGACCAGGTTTTCCATTCAGCGCCAGAAATAATGCTCTTTTTAAAACCCAACCGATAGAATCAGGAGTTTCTACTCGATGACACCATTTTACTAACGGTGATACAAGTGACATCTGGTTCGTCTCTTGGAAAGCCCTTTGGCTTCCATATGTCTGAGTCCGTGTTCCAGATGCTATTATTAATACAGGTGCATTTTGAGAATGCGCCTCCAATAATCCTGTTACACAATTGGAAACGGCAGGACCTTTTCCAACGATACAAACGCCCAGTCTTTTGGCAGCTAATGCATACCCGGTTGCCATAAATACAGCATTTCTCTGATCTTTATTAACTAAAAATTCAATACCACAGTCTTCAATAGCATTCATCAATTGAAGATCATCACTTGGTAACCCATAAACCGTATCTATCTCATTTTCTTTTAAAACATTTGCAATTGCCTCATATACACTTACTTGCTCCATTTTTCACCTCTTTTTTTCCAGTGTTGATTAAAAGTTTGCGAAAGGAGAATTGGTTGAATGAATAATTCTCCTTGATAAGAAATATAATTGGCCATCGGTCCATATCCCCCAAAAGCTGTATTACCATCTTCTATATCAAATAAAGTCTGGTTGACCGAAACAGTATGTTTTTTCTGCAAAAATGTAATCAAATCATTTTGCTCTTCGCCATACACAGTTGCTCCCATAGCTCTTTCGAGGAAGTAACCCGTATCAAAAACGCCCTTAATTTCTTCCACGTTTTCGTAGCTCACAATATTAAAAATTGGTGAAAAGAATTCATCAATCTTAATCTGATCTTTTAAAGAACTAAGCAAAACTGTTGGTTCTATCACTTTCTCCTTATAATTGATATTGCCACCATGAATAATATAATGGCTATTTTGATTTAAATATTGTGCAATCGATTCTAACGTGGACGTATAATGAATAGATCCATAATCCGCTTCTTTATCAGAATTATCTCCGAATTTTAAACTACTTAATTTTGATTTTAATAATTGTATAAAAACTTTTTTAATCCGTTCAGGTACATAAACTACATCTGGCCCCATACAATCTTGTCCTGTATTAAACATTCTCACATCAACCAGATCTCTTACAGCCTGTTTTAAATCTGCAGAATCAGTCAATATAAATGGATTTACACCTTGTCCAAAGAAAATAAATAACTGATCTCTCGAAAGCTGAAATTTAATATTCTCTGCATTTTGATAAGTCCCTGTAAACAAAACCACATCTGCTTTTAAGACCGACTCCCTAATATATTTCCTATATGAATACTCTCTTAATTCTATTGGTAATTGATGAACTGGCTTAAATAAATTATGAAGTTTTCTAACCTGATTAATAACTAAACTAGAACCGCGAAATTCGATGTTCTTTACATATAATGATGGAACTATTAAATACAAAATATAAGAATACAAAATTACATTAGACGGCATAAAAACAGACATTTGATCAATAGTTGGTGGATGATTCTGGATTACTTCATCAATCGCATTTTCTAAAGCTTGTAACGAGCAATCAAACTCCTTCTCAGCTGTTTGATACGTACTGATTTCCGTCAAAATTTCTAAAATTTCCGACTTATTAATTTTCATATATTGTATACAAGAAATAATATTTTCTTTACGTTCATCTAGTAATGCAGGTGACTCGCTCGCCAGCATCAAACTTTGCATAAGCCTTCCTCCACTCCATTCTTTCTATATTCTGTTGCTTGAACTTCAAGTGCAACAAGATCTACTTTTCCATTAGGAAGATAAGGAAATTCCTCCAGAAAAATAACTTTATCTGGCCTTACTAAAGAATCGAGATTCTCAAATACCGCTTTCTTTACTTGGCTAGTTTCCTTTAAAGGAGTCTCAAGGAACAAAATTATATATGCTCCCTTCTTCTCATCTTGAAGACTAATAACCTTTCCTACTATTCCTAAGGTATCCTCTATTTTTTTTTCGATTGTTGCCGGATGAATAACATAACCTTTTCGAATAATCTCTTTCCCTTTTCTACCAACAACAAAAAGATTCCCATCATTATCTAAATAACCTAAATCACTTGTTTTAAACCAACTGTTAGCTAAAACCAAACGAGTTTCGTTAGGTCGGTTTAAATACTTTTCCATTACCTCTGGTGTTTTTACAACTACTTCTCCAATCTCCCCAGGGGATAACGGTTCGTCCATTGTATCTACAACTTTAATTTCTATTCCTTCAAGGGGCTTACCACATCCACCTTCCTGGCCTTTTACATTAAGTGCCACGTTTCCTAGTTCAGATAATCCATATCCATCTAATAAGGGCTTTTCTAACAAAGACTGAAACTCATCCCCAAGCCTTTTGGATAAAGGTGCTCCTCCAACACACCACATACGGACTCGTGATCGTTTTAGACTATTTTTTAGTTTCTCTCGATTCTTAAGAATATTAGCCAAAACATAATAAGTGGAAGGAATACCATCAACAATAGTTACTTGCCTCTCAGTAATTGCTTTTATAATTGAACGGATCTTTCTATAATTACAAAGAACTAAATCACATTTCATCATTCTCCACACAAACACAATAGATAAACCATAAAAATGAGTAAAAGGAATTAAAGGCAATAGCACGTCCTCATTTCGGTATTGCATGACATCCATTGTCTTCATTAAATTTGAAATAAAAGAGGTTCCAGATTTAACGATTCCTTTAGGCCGACCAGTTGAGCCAGATGTATATAAAATAAGAGCATCTTCCTTATTAATCCATGCAGGATTAATACGATCATCTGCTAAATCAAACGAGTTTCGTTCAATTAAATAGTTCAATTGAACTTTCTTAATTTCCGTTGATAGATTAACAGTGCGATCCGAAATATACACATGACTTCCAGAATCTCTTACAATCTCATCTAATTCTTTTTCACCTGTAAGACAATCTACCAAAACAATCGATGCCGCCAGCTCTGTTAGGGCAAAGAATGCAATTAGAAAAGTGTAAGAATTTTCGGCAGTAAGTAGAACCCTTTCTCCAGCAACAACACCGACTTCCTTTAGATAACTCGTGTAAGCTTTAGTATCTCTTCTAAATTCTTGTATAGAATAAACCTTTTCTGGTGTATAAATTTTATATACCATAACTTCCCATCTTTCATTATAAAGTAGCTATGTTTTCAATTTCGTCCGGACTAATCCTAACTATATTAAAATCTCGTTTTAGTAATTGTGCGAATAAATTCCTTGGTCCTACAACAAAGGTCTGGTCTAATTTCTGTTTCCTCATTGTATCCGTTACCAAATCCCACCGAACAGGGTTATCATAACCATCTAATAAAGTTTGTTTGAACAATTCAGAATCTGTTATCACATCTCCATTTACATCAGATATGATTGGTGTGTTCATCGGTCTAAACTTAATTTGATTAAACAGCTCTTGTTTCAACTGTACATTTAAATCTTTTAAAAGAGCACTATGAATTGGTTGCTTCATAGTATGTAATGAGGAGCACTTAGGTATCGTATTAACTTTCTCTTTAAGTAAATTAATTGTCTTTGCATCCCCACATAGACAGACCACCTTTTCTAAAAAACCAACTAACTCCAAGTACATCCCTTTTGATTGAAACTCCTTTATAATAGCTTGGGCTTCATTTAAGGACATGTTGTAAATAAAATGTGTTTGATAATCCCCTTTCATCTGCTTAAAGAACTCTTTTGACTGCTTTGCCGATTCATGTGTTAACCATACTGCTTCAGCATAAGTAATCGTATTAGTTTGTACCGCTGCACTCATTCCACCAAAACTTACCCCAATTGTTAAATCAGGCTGATAGTTATAACGATTATAAAAGTGGTCTAACAATGCAATTGAATTAGCAAGGAAGCAAACTTCATATACTTCTTGACTTGTTTCATCAGCTTCCTTAAAAGCATTTACAAGCGAATAACCCAATATTTCGCTTGCCTCTTTAAACCGCTGAATAGCAAAAGAGTCATTATTAATGAAAAATCCAACATCTTGATAACTAGACGGAGCTAGTCCTGGAAGAACGATCCCCTTCATTTTCTATTTCCCCCTCCCCTGTAATCCGCCTACTATTCCTTGCACATCTGCTAAGGTTACAAGTGGTACAATTTCAAATGGAATATCTGTAAACTTTAAAGACTTGTATACAAAATTTCCTGGTCCTAATACAAACAGTCTATTAATTCCACGTTGCGACAATGTCTGCAACGATTGATACCATTTCACACTGTTCGTATATTGCTCTGCCAAGTCATAAGCTACTTTTGACACATTAAAAACTTCTGTGGCATCAATATTACTTATTAATGGTGTAATTGGTTTTTTCAAATGAATGCCAGGCATAAAGTTTTTACTAAATTTTTCTTTTACATTTTCTAGCAAGGAACAATGCCCAGGAGGACCGTAAGGAATCTTAACAGCTAGCGCTCCATATTCTCGCACTTCTTCATTTAATTTTTCTAAACTCTCAAAGTCCCCATTGACAATCATTTGATTGGATGTAGCATGCATACAAGGCTCTAATATATATCCTTTTTGACACAAGTTATAAATGCTACGCTCCAAAATCCTAGTATCAATATTATAAAAAAAATATACACTATACATTCCCTTAGTAAATTCCATTTCCTCAAGTTCACACATAGTACGAACCATATTTAACGTATCTTTAAAATCTAAGCATCCGCTACAATGAAATGCTGTTACCTGCCCTAGACTTGGGCCAAGAAAATAATCAATTCCCTCTAATTGTTCCTTCAGCAATTCATATAATGCAGTAGTTATAGTCACGATACTAGGCCTTGCTATAATACCTGTATTTATAATTTGTTCATCCTCGGAAAAAAATTGAGTGGCAAGATCTATCCCTAGAACATCACTAGCTACTTCAAATTTTCTCTGTACATTTGGAATATGATCGTATAATTCACGAAAATCCCCTTTTTTCAATGTCATTAATGGTGGAAATAACAGTGCTGATTTCATTCTAATATTACCTCCATTTCCCTTTATATAAGGCCACCATCTACTACCAATGTTTGTCCTGTTATATAACTAGCTTTCTCAGATGCAAGAAATGAAACTGCCTCGGCCACTTCTTTCGTAGTTCCCAAACGTCTCATCGCAATTTTCTTTTTAAAAGCCTCCATCTGATCCTCTGGGATTCTATCTACCATACCAGTATCCTCTGTATACCCAGGAGCTACCGCATTGACCCGTACATTATAAGGTGCATATTCCTTTCCAAGAGAACGAGTTAAACCAATAACCCCTGATTTACTAGCACTATAAGCACTAAGTCTCTCCATTCCTGTAAGACCTGCTACAGATGAGATATTAATAATAGCTCCTTTTTGTTCTGTTAACATATGAAAAGAAACTGCTTGGATACAGTTAATAGTGCCCATCACGTTTGTATTAATGATTTCTTTCCAATTATCAAGAGAGTTACTTGGAATTAATGCTCCACCGTAGCTAACACCCGCATTATTTACAAGAACATCAATACTTCCATAATCATCTATAATCCTTTGTATGGTCTCTTGCACTTGAACGGACTCATTCACGTCAAGTTTTACATAAGTAACTTTTTCGTTCCCTGTTGTTTCTTTGATATATAACACCACACTTTGCACTTCCTCAAGGGAACTTCTATATCCTAAAACTACTCGACTTCCTAATTCTGCAAAATGATGTGCAATCTCCTTACCTAAACTTTTAGATGCACCAGTAACAAGTACGACCTTATCGTTCCATTCCATTTTTTTCACCTTGATTCATCAAATTCGGAAAACACTCATTTTTCCAATAATTATTTAGATACTCATATAATTCTGTTCGAATTTGCTCTTTTTCATTTTTAGGTATTACATCCTCCGGCTGCTCCCCTTCTCCACCAGCGTAATATTCATGTCTTAAAATAGAGGAGACAACTGCGTCATGATATTCACCGTCAAGGAAAAAATGATCCCGAAGAATCCCCTCAATTGTTACGTTATTTTTCATTAAGAAACGAACAGTTCTCTGATTATATAATCCATTTACAAATTGAATCTTGTGAGCATTTTTAAAATGAAAAAGATAGTCCATAATTAAAATAGATGCTTCTGCTCCATATCCCATATCCCATAAATCCGAATCGCCAATAACGCCACCCAAGACATAGCTACCTTCATACTTCAATGGCTGCCACGAAACAAAACCTATTTTCTTCCCTTCATGGGTCAATACTGTAGCGTAACGTGTGTTACCTGACTCAATATCCATCTTAATTTCTCGTACAGTAGCAAAATCTTGGGATCCTCTTGCCAAAGCACTTATTTTGGAAGGTCTAACCCACTTGGAAAACAATTTATAATCTTCTTCTTCTAAAGCTTGCAGCTGAACAAAATGCCCTTTCATAATATCCCCCTTAATATATCGAAATCTTATTTATAGCATAAACATCAGACTGTTTAAAAACACCCGTAATTCACGCAAATACGCATTATAAAAATATTTATCATGTTCTTTAAAAACACAACTAAGACAGGATAATTAGTTTCTTTTTCTACCATAAAAATCTGTAATAAATAATAAAGAGATGTATGGAAAGGTTTTCATACATCTCTTTATTTAAGGTATTCTTCTATTGTATTAATCAGACATTATATTCATATTGCTGTCCTCTTAATAAAATGGCTCTAGTAACTTTCACCGCTAGCCCTACCCGAGACTTCACTTCCAACTTCCGCATGCAAGCAGCTATATGATACTCAACTGTCCTTTTACTTAAATATAAGGTGTCAGCAATTTGTTGATTTGTCTTGTCATTAATTAATTCTCTCATAACACGAAGTTCCGTCTTAGTTAACAAATCAGACAGATCCTCTTTTTGGAAACTTAATTTATTTAGCAATACACTTTTTCTTTCCCACGAAAACAACAATCTAAATTCATCAGAAATATAGAACTCATTTTTTTCAATGGCGGTTAGAGCTTCTACTATTTCATGAGAATCCCCCTTCTTCACAATAGCTTCGACTCCCTCAATCATTGAGAATAAGTGCCTCTCTTTGCTACTTATAAGAACTATTAAATGAGGAGCTTTAATTACCATTCCCTTCAAAATATTGTAATTAGCGATATCTGCAATTACAATATCAAACGTACTCAAAAATGAAGGATCCTTCAACATATATTTATTATTAAGAATATGAGTCTGAAACCGCCCGCTGGCCGCTATCTCCGAATAGATTGAGGTACCTTTTACATTTTGAACAGCAACTAAAATCTTTTTTCTCTTCATATTTCTATACATCCTTAGTGATGCCCGCCAATTATGTCATCCGAGAAGAAGATAGGCTGTTCTACGTTAATTTTAGAATTTTCTACTTTAGCTCCAGTACTTCCTTCTGAATTATCTACCACTGGCATTACACTTAACAGAACACTTAAAATAGCACCTAGAAAAATCGACTTTTTATTATTCATATTTTTCCCTCCATATCCTTTTATTGCCTTTATTATAGTTGGATATTTTGGTAATATATATATGTATTTGCGCAATATTGAGACACAATTACATCCAAATTATTCACAGAATCTCGAAAAAAATGAGCGTAGCCGGTTTTATATCAAGCTTAAAATCCTTAATTTTATTGCACTTAAAAAGTGAAAAAAGAACCCATTTCTAATAAGGTTAAAGGTACCACCAAATAACCACAGAAGGGATTCTTATAGTGGCTACTTTACTGCAATTAACACTTAACTTCAATCGTCAAATTCAAAAACTTCAGCTTGAATAAGCTGCAACAGTATACCTTGATTAACTAAAAAAACAGTTATTTTAGTCCAAGGGTGAAGTCTGTCTAAAACAATAACTGAATTGACATAATATTCAGTTTATCAGATTTATAAATGCTAATTTTCACAAAAAAACACGAAATATCATTATACTTTTAGAAAATCGATTCATTTCGGGGGACTATGAATATTTCAGGTTATATAAAGTTCATGCATTTTAATCGATGAACGAATTTATGTACGAGACAACTAGAAAACTTATAATATTGCGTCTCATACTTTCTATTTAGCTAAAAATCCCCAAAAGGAATTTCCAGCTAAATGGTGATACCAATTTTCAAATTTGCTCAAAAAACATCAGAATCTACGAAAAAATCTACCCTGTATTATATAAATGTAAATCCCTTTACTAAAAATACAATTAAATTTTTTTAATACGATCAACAATCAAATACTTAGCTAGAAGCAATATTTATAACAGGAGGTTAGTTAATGAGTAATATAGGTAATAAAATCCAATATTTCCGAAAAAAAAGCGGTTATTCTCGGCAACAGCTTTCAGAAAACATTTGTGACACTTCTACGCTATATCGCATTGAAAAAGGACTACAGTCTCCAAGATTAGATATTCTACAAAACATTTGTATAAAACTTAATATACCTATTGATTACATCATGTCCCACGAGGATGAGAGTATAGTTGAATATATCAACAAAATAAAAATGTTATGTCGCGAGAATCTATATTACCAAGATTTCATCTCTATCCAGTATCTCATTGAGGAATGCGAAGCATTCCTCAGCAATCAACAAGGCATGAAAAATAGCAAACTAGCGAAACTTACCCACTGGCTAAAAGGGATTATATTCCATAAAGTTGAACATGATCTTATAAAAGCAGAAAAAACTTTCCGGAACCTCCTTCCAAATAATAGGATTCTCACAGAAATTGATATTAATATAGCAAATTCACTTTCCCTTATACTTATAGAGCAAAAGAAGTCGATACAAGCTATTCCCGTTCTCACAAATGCGATAAATGCTTTTGAAAACCTACCATTTGTAGAGGATAAGTCCCTATTTCCAAGGGTCGGGTATAACCTAGCCCATGTGTACTACTTAAACGATCAAGAAGATTTATCCCTTGATATTGCATACCGTTTACAATACTACCTTATTTCTAATCATCTTTCTTACTCAGCCGGGGAAATTAACCATATGCTTGGAATATTACATAAAAAGAAGAACGATCTAGTTAGTGCTAAAAAGTATTTAGAAAACGCTTTATCAATATTCTTTCTTGAATCTAAAAACCAATTTATCACGCAGACCGAGCGTACACTTATGCAAGTAAATGATCAATTACAAAGAAGTAAAGACGAAACAACAGGCTCAGGTGAAATATAAGAAGAACTAGTTACATACAGACGTAAAATTACATACCAAAAAAGGGGCTGTCCCATAAGTCGGTTTCACCGACTTATGGGTGGCCCTTTTTTGCGCACAAAAAAATCGCCTTATCCTGTATAATTGTAAGTGACCAAACCAACAAAAATAGGAGGCGATTTTTTATGAGTAACCATTCAGCTACTTTCATTCATTATAACATGGGTCAATTAATTCTACCAATGGACTATAGCGAACTAATTCCAGAAGATCATGTGGTGAGAGTCATCCATGATATGGTGGAACAAGTCAGTGACGAGTTATTCTTCTCTCGTTATCAAGGTGGTGGTCGTAGTTCATATCACCCAAAAATGATGACAAAGGTAATCCTCTACGCATATACGCAAAAAATCTATTCTTGTCGTGATATTGCCAGATCATCGCGAGAACACCTACCGATGATGTGACTATCTGGGCAACAGACGCCTGTTTTTCGTACAATCAATCGCTTTCGTTCCGAACGAATGAAAGATATGATTGAACCACTTTTCACAGAATTAATCCAACTCTTATTAAAACAAAACTACATATCTATGGAGGATTACTTTTTGGATGGTACAAAAATTGAAGCGAATGCCAATAAGTATTCTTTTGTACGGAAAAAGGCGACAGACAGTTATGAAGAATTAAAAGCGAAAGCAAAACAAAGCCTTTGGTCTGACGAAGGATCACAAATCTACGCCAAGCGAAAAGCGGAGGTAGAAAGCGCATTCGGTCATATCAAGGGCAATCGATCGTTCCGTCGATTCTCGCTAAGGAGATTGACGAAAGTAACAATCGAGTTCGGGCTGGTTGCCATAGCCCACAACTTCCTCAAACAGGCGGAAAAGAACCGCTCGTTTGAGGAAGAAAGTCTAAAAAACAACAAAACAATTATAACTATTTAATTACAGGGCTGTTGTTCAACAACTTCTCTATTATTTCAATCGTATATTCAATATCTTTTTCTGTAATATGTCGATGAACAACAGCTCTTATCCGACCATAACCCATTTCAGATAAAATGATACCTCTTTCCTCAGTTTCCTTTAGAAATTTTATCCAATTATAATTTGGATCTGTTACACGAAACATCACAATATTTGTTTGTACCTCTGATGCATCAAGCTCAATTCCGGTAATATTCGCCAATCCGGTCGCCAACTTCTTCGCTCTTCTATGATCATCTTGCAAACGCAAGGTCATTGTTTGTAAAGCTACAATAGCTGGTGCTGCAATAATTCCTACTTGACGCATCCCTCCCCCTAACATTTTTCTAATCCGTCTTACCTTCTCAATATACTTATGTTTCCCAACTACTATTGAACCGATTGGTGCTGATAGTCCTTTGGATAAACAAAATTGAAGGGAGTCTGCATATTGCGCGATCTCTTTAACTTCTATACCTAAATGAACTGCTGCATTAAATACTCGTGCACCATCCATATGAACTGGGATATTTCGCTTCATAGCAAACTCTTTAATCTCTTTTAAGTATGAGAGTGGTAGTACTTTCCCGCCACAACGATTATGAGTATTCTCTAGGCATATTAATGCTGGCAACGCAAACTGTGGATCTGTTTCATCGTTAGGGAAGGCAGCCTCTAAATCAGTCAATAGAAAGCGACCATCTGGTTGTGTCTTAATTGGCTGGTACATAACACCCCCACAAATTGCAGCCCCACCTGCCTCATAAATATAAATGTCAGATTCATCCCCAACCAAAACCGCAGTCCCCCTTGGGCAATGAGCTAAGATAGAAGCAAGATTAGCCATTGTACCACTTGGCATGAAACACGCAGCTTCCATTCCTAGCATATTAGCAGCTGATTCCTCTAATTGATTAACTGTCTTGTCTTGTCCATATACATCATCACCTAGCTCAACATTTTGAATTGATTTTAGCATTTCTTCAGTAGGTAATGTTACTGTGTCACTCAAGTAATTAATCACACTCTCCACACCCCTCAACTTCTATCTTTAAGGCATTCATACATTTATCTAAAAGGAAATTTAGTTCATCTACATTTGGTGATATCCCGATTATATGCCCTATTCTTCCATAAGCATTTTGAACTTTTTGTACGGATTCTCCCAAAATCGCACGGAATTTCACCTCTTTAATTCCTAAAGTATTCTCTATTTCCTCTATACCAACAATACTTTTTATTATCCCATCTCTAGGTGGGATAATAAAACGTATCCCTGCGTATAAGAAAGGATTCTGATATACTTCCGGCGCTATCCCTGTTACAACTTTTAATTGTTCTTTTAGCAAATCTACTCCAGTCGCATACCGAATCAATTCTGGTATCATTCCTCCAGCAAGTCTGCCATTAAACTCTACTAAAAATACTTTCTCTTCCCTTACCTTAATTTCTAGATGACAAGGACCATTTTGCCAGTTTATCTTTTCTATAATTGCAGTTACGCCTCTTTCAATAACTAACCGTATATCATCAGAAACTTGCGCTGGAAATGTGTGCCCACCTTCTATAAAATACGGTTCATACCCCACAATCTTCTGAGTAACTCCAACAATATGAAACTTACCATTGTGAGCAAAAACTTCCACGCTATATTCTTGCCCAGGTACATACTCTTCCACTAGTACATTTTGTATGTTTTTTTGAGATCGAACATTATACATATTATTCAAAATTTTCTCAGTTTGATTTCTTACTTCTTCATATGAATAACACTTCAATACATTATTAGAACCACTATCATCGACAGGTTTAACAATACATGGAAATCTTATATTATCTTTTATCTCCTCTAACCTTTCAGGCGATCCAATAGTATAAAACCACAGTGGATAAATATTGCACATATCTTTTAGTAGAAGACGCATTTCTGCCTTATTTCTGCATTTTTTCACAGTATCTATAGGGTTCCCTACAAGGCCTAGTTCTTTAGCTAGGACCGCTACCGTTTCAATGTAAAATTCACTTGTTGTTGTGATACCTTTTATTTCATCTGCTTCGAATTGCGACCGAATTATTGCTCTAATACAATCTAGATTATTCGTATCACATTCTAAGATTATACATTGAGTTTCTTCTAACCCTATATACCGCTTTGGACTACTTGTAAAAAGTACAGGTGTAAAACCTAGCTCTCTTGCTTTTATCAAAGCTAACATTCCTGTTCCAGTAGTATTTGACTCAATAAATAGTAGTTTCTTCATTTATACACTTTCCTTTGTCAAAATGAAAATAAGTCCAATGGTCGACATCTTGTATACTCCCTATTTCTATCGGATTTATATTTAATTTCCCTCTATTTAGTTTATGATGTATATAAAAACTATCATCATAGATCGTATTAGCATAACGATCTCCTCTATCAGGAAAAATACAAGCAATTACCTTATCTTCCTCAACTTGTGTACTTAACCATCTGGCAACAGCATATACACTACCTGAGCTATTTCCTGCAATAATTTTCTCATGGCGTGCTAATTCCAGTGTCCAATTAAAAGCCTCTTCATCATTTAGCCAGTGTACTTCGTCAATAACTGAGTAATCAACATTTGGCGGCTTTAAACTATTACCCAATCCACTTTGAAGACGATATGGTCTGTCCTTTTGAAAAAACACTGCACTTCCTACTGCATCAACGGCCAAAACTTTCAAATCAGGATTAGTAGACTTGAGTGCTTGGGCAGTGCCACATAACGAGCCTCCACTCCCTACTGCTCCAACTAAATAATCAACCTTTCCTAAATCCTCTGTTATACCCTTAGCGAGATGATCATACGATAAAGGATTTTGAATATTTTCATACTGTTTTGGCCAATATGCTGTCGGATACTTTACAAGTAATTCCTTTAAATATCGTAATCTTGCCATTTGCCAACCACCTGTGTCTGCCATCTTCTCTACAATATGGACATGCGCTCCTAAGGCTTTAAGTTTCTTGTAAGTTAAATCATCAATTCGAGGATCTGTAACAATATGAACATCATGCCCTAAATACGTTCCAACCATTGCAAGCCCCATTGCAAGGGTACCAGAGGAGCTCTCTACAATAGGAGCGCCCTCTTTTAATAAACCTGTACGTTTTGCTTCTAAAATCATTTGTTTTGCCACACGATCCTTCATACCGTATGGATTTTGCATTTCTAATTTTGCATAAACCGCCCCGTTTCTTTTCTCACCGTTGGCACGAAGTTTTACCAAAGGCGTTAGGCCAATTAAATCAATAATAGTATCTTTCATTTCTCTCTCCTCCTTCTTGTAAGCAAGATGATGATACAGTATGGAATATCTCTGTTGGATAACCTAATTCTCTTATTTTCAACAGACCGGAGGAAATTTTTTGTGAGTAAAAAGGATCTGTTTTTGAAATTAAAATCCCTATATATGTTCCACTATGCGCTATTACAACCCCTAGTCCCCCAATCGCTTCGCAAATAGAATGCATCTTTTCAAATGTCCTTTTCGCATGAAGTTTTTGATTTAATTCGGCACTTCTGGTAGCCACTTCTCCCAATAAAGTTAAGTCTTGATTTCTTACAGATAACACCATCTGTTCTAGTAACATTTGATACTCTTGTTTTTCTTCTAAATTAAATGGCTTGGGAAGATCATTAAAAGCAACTGTATCAACTTGTCCCCCTTCATCCAATGCAATAACAGTTAACGGTGGGCAATCAGCGATTGATTCTCGAATTTTAACTTCTTTATGATAGAAAGATACTATCCCTGGGTACATTACTCCATCGGATGGTTCAATCTCGCGCAATAACATCTCTAAGATGGAAGAAGGGATATTAATTTTAAAACATGATTCAATAGCCCTTGAAACCGCAACCATATCTGCTGTAGAACTAGCAAGCCCTTTCCCTTTACTAAGTTCACTGTATATCTTGATAGACCCTCCGGCTGGTAAGCTATAAAACTGTAAAATTCGTTTTGCTATCTCTAAAGATTTTGTTTGGTTTGGTGGGTAAATGCTAAGCTCCTTTGCTTCGGGTATAGAAATAAATTCACACCGTGAGTACCGATTAATAGGAAGTGTTACCAAAAAATTTCTATCTTCTGGCAAAACACCTTGTAACAATTCTCCGAAGGTTCCACAAGCCTTCCCACTCCCTTTTTTAATGACGCTAGTTTGTTCCTTTTCTAACAATAATTGATTCGATTGTCTCATTATATAATCTCCTCACAAATAGATCCCCAGTTCTCAAGCTTATCAATTCTATTTTCAACTTTATCCATAAAGGTACATAGTTCCTTACGTAAACGCTCTTCTTCTACACATTGGCTTTTTAATATTTCTTCTACAGCATTTGGATTAGTAGAACCCTGTGTATTTTTTAAACCCAATGCTTTCTCAACATCAAATATATTTCTTAATTCCCTCAACGAAACCATATTAGAATATCCGTATTCAGAGCAAATTTCATTCAACAGTTCAACGGAAGCGTCTGCAGGAAGAATGTTAGTTTCTAAAGATTTTGTAATAAATCGTCCCGCTACAACTTGAGCTTTTCGATATGGAATATCACTCTTTTCTGTTAATATATTAGCTAGCGTAAAACCACCATAATACTCTAAGGCGCAACAGTGTTTCATATTTTCTTCTTTAAAAGAGATGTTCTCAAAAACTAAAATTAGTAAATCTAATAAACTGTCGGTTTCTTTAAATAGTGTAGATAAATTTCGACTTGCTTCCTTTGATACTTCTACCAAGTTACTGTATGGCGTATTTCGTTGGCCTATTAAAAAATCTATATGGTAGGAAATTAGATGACTCGTCTTTCCCCTAAGCCTCTCAATAACAGGAAAATTTCTCTTTTGAGGCATGGATGAAGAAATACCAGTTAACTCATCTGGTAGATCTATAAACTGGTACTCACTACTTCCCCAATGCATAATATCCGTTAGGAATCGGCTCATATTGTTAGCAAAAAATGAAATGCATCCTGCAATTTCTAATACCCACTCTCTAGATGCTACACCACTCAACGCATGACCAATATAAGATTGAAACCCCAAATCATTAGCCATTTGAATACAGTCCCATTCATACTCTTGACCGGACATTGCCCCTGACCCTAAAGGGCATTGGTTATTTATGGTATCTAATACGTCAATCATCTTATTAATTGTTCTTAATAAATGACGACTAATCGCAGTTAAGTAAAATCCTACACTTATGATTTGTGCGGATTGATAATGAGTATAGCCCGGCATAACCGTATGAATATGCTTTTTTGCTTTTTTTATCAAAAGTTGAGCAAATGAATCCATTTTCTTAGTAAGATGAATCCAATTCTCACGTGCATACATTAATTGTGCACAAGCTTGAAAATCATTACGACTTCGATCAATATGCCACTTTGTAATAGATTTATCTAGATGATGCTCTATTACTCTTTCTATACTTAACGCGATATCTGTCATATTATTACTTGAAATTTTAAGTATAGAATCCCTATCAACTCGTTCAATAGATTCCCATATTTTACAAACCTCTTCTTCAGATAAAACATCCATTTGTTTATAAGCCTTTAATAAAACCTTTTCAATATTTAAGTAGTGAGGTAAATAATTTTCTAACTCGTACTCAAATTGAGGAAACAAAATATTCTCTATATATGCCTCATGGGGTGATTTTTGAATACGCCCCGTTACTTGTGTCTGCATATTCCCTCTCTCCCTTCTAAAACATTTGTAATTATCTCGCTTATATACTCAACTTGTGGGGATAGCATCAAATTATTATGCTTCCCTTTAATAGGATAAACATATACTTTCCCCTTAGTCCTATTTTTCCAGCATTCAACATCTACTAATTCATGAGAATAACGAGAATCTATTTCTTTACAATTTAGCAAAACTAAATTTGATTGAATTGGTTCACCAAATTCATATTGATCACTTGCCATGTTGTTTGCTGCCATTACTTTTATAATTTGCTTTGCATCTTCTAACTCCGCACTTCTCGGAATTACCCCTTTCTCTTTGGCTGCCCCCAACACAATTTGATACTTTTCAATCTCACTTTTGTTATAGAGCTCATTAGCTTGAATGCCTAAACTATATGCCCACACTACTAATGGCTCTTCACGATCCAGTCTTTTCATAGACTGATCAAATGGATGTGCATCTATTAAACCAATAAATGAAATATTTTCTCCTCTTTCCTCTAGCAACCTCGCTATTTCTACAGCCAATGTTCCACCCATAGACCATCCTGCCAAACGATACGGTCCTTTAGACTGAATTTTCAGTATTTCTCCCGTGTACAACTTCGCCATGGAAAAGATACTTGTTAAAGGTTCCTTATTTGTTTCATACCCTTGTGATTGTATTCCAAATATATTTATATTCTTGGTAATACCTTTTGCTAATGGGACATAGCATAATGCGCCACCGCCACCTGGGTGAATAAGGAATAGTGGCGGTTCTGAAGAAGTGGTCTGCTTTAGTGGAAGCGTAAGAACTGTTCCTCCAGAATAACCACCCTCTTTTATATATTCAGACAATTCTTTTATTGTCTTATATTCGAATAGACAAGACAGCGGTATATGAAGATTTAATTTCTTACGAATCAATCCCATAACTTCAATAGCCTTTATACTGTGGCCACCAAGATCAAAAAAATCCTCATTTATTCCTACAGAAGTCAGGTTCAATGCCTCTCCCCAAATATCTGCTAGTTGCCGTTCCAATAAATTCTTAGCAAATATTTTTTCCTTATTAGTTAAATCGTTTCTTTCAAAAGGTAGCTTTTGCTGATCAACCTTCCCGTTTAACGTAATAGGAACTTTATCAATCCAAGATATTACTTTTGGGATCATATAATGAGGTAGAGTATTTTCAAGTCTCTCCTTTACATTATTCGCAGAAATATCCGCTCCCTCTGCACGTATGATAAATGCAAATATCTTCTTGTCTCCTTTTATTTCTTTCGTTATCACAACTGCATTTTCAATCTCTGTTTGCTTTAATAACTCGTTCTTGATTTCATCCAGTTCAATTCGAAAACCTCTTACCTTAACTTGAGAATCTTTCCTTGTAAGAAAAACAAATTGACCATTTGCTAATTGTTTAACTAAATCTCCAGTTCTATAATACAAATTACTAATCCCATTACTATTAATTGAAATAAAATTCGATTGATTTAACCTTTTGTTATTGAAATATCCCGGTGCTACACCTTTTCCCCCAATAAAAAGTTCACCTACTCCGCCTCTAGGAACATGCTGTAAATCTTCATTAAGAACAAGCAAATGATATCCAGGTAGGGCCGAACCAATAGGGGCAGAATTTTGATTGCAATTAGGTTCGCTTATCCAATATGTAGAGGCCACTGTAGCTTCCGTTGGGCCATATAGATTTACAAATGAAACTTTTTCACCCATCTTTTCATGAAATAGGCGAACCAACTGATTACTAAGCGCTTCTCCTCCCGTAAATACATAACGAAGGTTATTCTTTTCTGTGAATGAAGAAAGATCTATTAACTTCTCTATTAGACTATGGAATAATTGCGCTCTTGTAACAGACTCATTAATCATTAACTCAGCCAAATACTCAATATCAAATTGTCTATCTGGATGAGTAAGAATTAAAGTACCCCCTCCTAAAAACGTAGAAAATATTTCTGTTACTGATGCATCAAAACTATAGGTAATATTCTGCAAAACTCTCTCATCATCCCCCATAGGAAATACCTGTAGCATACCTTGAATATGATTCAGTAAGGATGCATGTGTAATTCCTATTCCTTTTGGCTTTCCTGTTGATCCAGAGGTATAAATAACATAGGCTAAATGTTCCTTCGGGTGTTGATATGGAACCCATTTGATACATTCTGTACTTCCATCTCTAAAGATTGCATTTAGAGAAAGGAATGATACATCTAATATCCCTGCTAAATCTATGCCATCAGTTATTATCATTTTAGTCCCAGAATCATCTACGATAAGTCTAATTCTTTCCTTAGGCAAAGCCGGATCAATTGGAAGGTAGGCACAACCGCATTTTAAAACACCTATTATTGTAGCGATCTGCTCTGGAGATCTCTTAAGACATATACCAATAACGTCACCGGATTGAACTCCTTGTTTTTGCAACTCATTTGCAACTTGATTAGCTCGTTCATTTAATTCCTTATACGAAAAGGAATATTTTGTACCTTTTATTGCTGTCTTGTTTGCATAATTGGCAGCCTCTTTTTCAAACAAATGATGTACAAATCTACTACAATCTAAATTCCCGCTCTCCTCAATGACCAATTCACTTTTCTCTTCCTCCGTCAACATATTTATTGCAGAAATAGATTCATCTGGTGATTTAAGAACTGCCTGAATACATGACACATAGTTTTCAAAAATCCTATCGATTGAAACCTTATCAAAAAGGTCGGTACTATATTCAATCTCTCCTGTCATATTATCGGTTTCACACGAAATGTATAAAACAAAATCAAATTTAGAAGTGCTTGTGTTAATTTTTTCATGTTCTATCAATAACTGTTGAGATAGCTTCTCTTCTTTATTTTCATGTAAGGTGAAAAGCACCTGAAATATTGGATGGTAACTTTTATCACGTTCAGGACTTACTTCCTGTACAATTTTTTCAAATGGCACATCACCATTCTCATGAGCTTGAAGAAAAGATTCAACCGTATCCTGTAATACCATTCGAAAACTTTTATTAGATTGGATAACTGTTCTAATCGGCAAGGTATTAACAAAAAAACCTATTAATTCTTGTATCTGTTTATCCTTTCTATTAGTAATAGGCGTGCCTACTACAATATCTTTCTGTCCAGAATATCTGTATAACAATATATTAAATACCGATAAAAAAAATGCGTAATATGTTGTATTATTGGTTCGACAAAACTCTTGAATATCATTAGATAAATTTTTCGGAAACGCGAATTTGTAATTATCCCCTTGATAAGAAGGTTCCTTCGGCCGAGCTCTATCTATTGGAAGATCTAAAACTAAGGGAGCGTGTTGTAAGTAATTTCGCCAAAAATTCAAACCCTCTTCTAGATTTAAACCCTCAAAACTCTTCTTTTGCCAAACTGCATAATCTGCATACTGTAATGGAAGCTCTTCCCAATCAAAATTTAACTCTTTATCGAAGTACGGATAAATCTTCAATATTTCTTTTTCCAATATATTTATAGACCAGGCATCAAATATACTATGATGTACGTTAACTAAAAGATAATGATATTCTTCGCCCAATTGAATAAGTTTAAATTTTATTAGAGGTCCCTTTACTAGATCGAATGTCTCTTTTGAAAACTCCTTCAGATATGACTCTAGAGGTTGTACCTGTTCAATCCCCTCTCTTTTAATCATTTCCAAATTAAAGTCAGGAACACTTACCGAAATTTTTTGTAATATCTCCCCATCATTTTCATAAAAGGTTGTACGTAATACTTCATGACGATTAATAATTTTTTGAAGTGTTTGCTCTAGTGCTTTTTTATTGAGTGCCCCCTTTATCTTAAAGATAAAGGGGATTGCATAAGTGGCACTGTTTGAAAACATTTGCTCAAAAAACCACATTCGGGTTTGTCCATAGGAAGCCGGAAGCATATATACTTCATTTTCAACTGGCAATTTACTCATCTCATTCACTCCCTCCATTATTCTTCAATCCTATATTTAATTCTCTCAACCCTTGTAATAGCTATATTTTTTTTCTTCTTACTATCAAGCAGATGAATTGCTATCTCTTGAATTGTTGGATGTTCAAAAACTGTTCGTAAACTAATATCATAATTTAAACGCTCCCGAACAAAGGAAATCATTTTTACAATTAATAAGGAATGTCCTCCTAATTCAAAAAAGTTATCAGTATGCTTAATGTTTTTACTAGGCAATAATTCTGACCAAATTGCTACAAGTTCTTTCTCTAACGGACACAGATTTCTCTCTTCAGACTCCGTTTTTCTTTCAACTACATATTCTAACAACTGCACTTGATCCACTTTTCCATTTTTGGTAACAGGCAACCTATCAATTTCTATAAATTGACTCGGAATCATGGCTAATGGAAGTTCTCTCATTAATTCCCTACGTAGTAGATTAAAATCAACCTTATCTTTCTCCTTAAATACTACATACGCATTGAGCCTTGTTTCTCCCATATCTTGAACATCTAAGACTAAACATTGTTTTACATTCGTTTGTTTAAGAATTACAGCAGTAATCTCATCTTTATTGATGCGGACGCCTCTTATTTTGATTTGTCCATCGTTACGCCCAATAATTTCAATTCCACCATCTAGACGAAACCTTCCCATATCACCTGTCCGATACAATTTATCCGCTGGGTGTTTTGTAAAAGTACTTTCAAAGAATGCCTCCGTTTTTTTATTAATATATCCTTTTGTACAATATGGTGTTCTAACAATAATCTCACCTGGTTCTCCCACACCACAAAGCTGCCCTCTTTCATTTAAAATCAGCAACTGTGCTTGTGGAATTGGCTTCCCTATCGGAATTACATCAAAATCTAATTCTGCCTGAACCTCAAAAAAACATTTTGCGAGCGTTGTCTCCGTTTGTCCGTAGAAATTATTTATCTGCGCATCAGTTACCTGCTGCCAAGCTTGGACTAAATTAGCTTGTAACCGTTCACCAGCAAAGAAAATATGTCGTAATTCATTTAAATATTCTCCTTTAGCTGAATGATCTAACCAAATCCTTGAAAGAGATGGCACTGCATGGAGTAATGTTATATCCTTCCTCTGTAACCATCCAAGGATATTTGTCTCTTCCTCTAATGGGATACAAAGAGTTGCTCCACTTGTTAAAGGCAAAAATATATCTCTTAGATATACATCAAAAGCTACATGTGTTAATTGGGCAGTGCGATCTTTCGGAGTTACTTGAAATTGTGTCTTTTGCCATTGTAAAAATTGCGCTAAACCATTATGTGTTCCTAATATTCCCTTTGGCTCACCAGTTGTACCTGATGTAAAGAAAATATATGCATCTTCACTTGTACAATTAGAATGAATAGCCATGTCCGGCTCTTCAGTCGATAAAGGAATCATATCCGTTCTAACTATCGACATTCCGAGCTCGTTAGCAATTTTCTCATGTTCTGCTGACATTGGTTCAGTAGCTAAAATACATTTTGCTTGTGCTATCTCTAACATTTGTTTCATTCTTTGCACTGGTACCTGATGATCAATATTAAGAAAAATAGAATTTGCCTGAAGAACTCCTAAAATAGAGGCAATCATTTCAAAACTTCTTTTTCCATATACAGCCACCACTGTCTCAGCCTTTACATCCTTGCTTAAAAGTGCTCTGGCAATTTGTAGAGATCTATGTTGCAAATTGCCATACGTATATTGAACATCTCCTTCCTCGACAGCTACATGATGTGGCATAATTAAAGCCCATTGTTCAATACTATTAATAACGGTCTGAAATTTTTCTTCCCTCAGCTGCTCTGTTGGGTCCGGTAGTAATACTCTGGCCTGAGGAGTGATTAAAGAAAAATCCCCTACTAGTCCTGATGAAATTTGCAGCGTCTGTTCCAGAAGATAAACATACTGATTAAGTAACTCTTCCATTCTCTCTATAGAGAACATATCATTTTGGAAAGCCAAGCTAATATTAAAGTGTTCCAAAGTTTCTTCAATATAGAGTGTCATAAAGAACTTCGATTCAATGGAATCTACAACAACCTCTTGTACCTCCAAATCCCCTAGCCTGTAAGTTTTCTCTTCTTCAAAATTCCTATAATTTATTAGGACATCAAATAGTGGATTTCTACTTAAGTTCCGATCAGGTTGAACCTCTTCAACAATCTTCTCAAACGAGATATCTTGATTCTCAAAAGCCTCTATAACAACTTCCTTCATCTGTTGTAATAACTCAAGGTATGTTATATCTTCTTTGATATCAGCTTTCAATGGTAAGGTATTTAAATATAGTCCAACTGAACTTGATAGCTCTTCTAATTTCCGATTTATAACTGGCGTTCCTACAATTATTTCTTTTTGTCCTGACTGCTTACCCAATAACATATTAAATGCAGTCAAAAAATACATAAATGTTGTTACCTTTTGTTCTCTACTAAATGACCTGATTCTCTTTGAGAGTTTTCTATCGAGCACCTTATGAATCGTATAATTTTTCTGTTTAAGGTCATTTACTTGTTTATCTATCGGTAATTGTAGCAAAGGGATAGGACCAGCTAATTTTTCTTTCCAATATAAAACTTGCTCCTTATAATCCTGTTCTTTTTGCTGTTTCATTTGCCAAACAGCATAATCTGGATACTGAGTTGGCTCTTCTATTAACAATTTCATTTCACCCATGTAAAGACGAAGGAGTTCATCTTTTAAAACAGTCAATGACCAACCGTCACATATAATGTGGTGAAATACTAGAATTAATGTATCTTCCTTACGGCTTCTCACTAAACTTCCTCTCACTAAAGGAGCCTGTGATAGATTAAATGTTTGCTGTAATTCCTCTTGAATAATCCCTTGCAAATCACTTCCTTCTAGATATTTTTTCTGTAAGGAAATACTTACTTGAGGTAGTACTCTTTGATATGGAACTCCTTCTTTCTCGACAAATACCGTTCTCAGAGATTCATGTCTAGCTATGAGTTGATTAATACAATGATTCAACCTTATCTCATCTACTAAGCCACTAAATTTCAATACAAGAGGCATATTGTATTTAGTGTCATGATTTAATTTATTTAGAAACCAAATCCGCTTTTGAGCGTCTGATACAGGAATTGGTTTACTTCGATCAACCTTATGGATAGGGTTTTTACGTGCACCTATTTCACATCTCCCTTGAACCTTACTACTTATTCCCTCTATAGTAGGGTTCTCAAATAGCATCTTAACCTGCATATTAGTGTTAAATTCTCTATTAATATCCGCTATAATTTGTACAGCAAGTAGCGAATGGCCCCCTAGTTCAAAGAAGTTGTCCTGAATACCAATTCGTTCTAGCCCTAATCTTCGAATCCAAATACTCTCCATCTTCCTCTCAGCTTGAGTTCTTGGCATTATAAATTGAGAGTTAATTACTAAATGTTCCTTTGAAGGATCTGGAAGGTTATTTCGCTCAATCTTACCATTTGCATTAAGTGGAAAATCTTCTAACTCCACATAGTAACTTGGTACCATATAATCAGGAAGGACTTGTTGCAATTCTTGCTTTATAAACCAAGGATCCGTATTACCTTGTTCCATTGTGTAATATGCTACTAGATGCTGAATATCAGAATCCATCTTCTTTACTATCACTACTGCTTCTTTTATACTCTTTAACATTCTCAGGGTGTTTTCAATTTCTCCAAGTTCAATACGCATACCTCTCAGTTTAATCTGATTATCCTCTCGGCCAACGAACATAATATTTCCATTGGATTGCAAATATCCTCTATCCCCTGTCCGATACATAGATTCTCCTGGATAGAAAGGATCTGAAATAAAAGCCTCTGCTGTTCGTTCAGGATTATTCAGGTACCCTCTAGCTAAACCAATACCGGCAATGTATAAATCACCCACAGTTCCGAGAGGAACTGGCTTCAAGTAACGATCAAGCACATAAACACGGTTATTATCGATCGCTTTACCTACTGAAGAAATTTCTGAAAATTGATTACAAACTGGTTGGCAATCAAAGCACGTAGAATCAATTGATACCTCTGTTGCTCCCCATGAATTAAATAGATTACCTGGCATTTTTTTATAAAACTCATTAATAAGCTCCACTTTTAAAGCTTCACCACTTGAGACAACTATTCTTAAATTGGATAATAATAATTTTTGTTCTGGTGTAATCAAATCCAGCACCATTTGTAGCATGCTAGGGACAAATTGTAACACCGAAACCTTATAATGAATTGCATAATGTATGATACTACTAGGGTCCTTATGTGTATCTTTTGGAATAAGCGCAATAGTTCCACCAACCATCAACGGCCAAAAAAATTCTACTGCAGCATCATCAAATGTCAAAGTAGTCTTTTGTAGAACCACCTCTTTCCCCTTTAACTGATGCTTATTTTGCATCCAGTTCATTCTATTTACCCATCCTTTATGTGTACTACTGACTCCTTTCGGCTTTCCAGTAGATCCTGATGTATAGTATACGGATACAAGATGATCGTGATTTAACGTAACATGCGGCTTGGTATCTGGAAAATTATCGAAATTACTTTCAAGCAAAGAAAACTCCATGTATTCAATGCCTGGACTTTGTAAAGCTACCCGTGATTTCTGTGTTAAACATAGCGATACATTGGCATCGCTAAGTATCGAATACACACGATTTTCTGGAAGTTCCGTGTCAATTGGAAGATACGCTCCACCCGCCTTTAGAATTCCTAACATTGCCACAACAAGTTCTAAAGAACGATCAATTCGTAGCCCAACTGGTGTATCCGGCTTAACTCCTTTATCCTTGAGAAAATGAGCCAGTTTGTTAGCTTTCTCATTCAGCTCCCTATATGTTAGTTGCTGCCCCTCATACTTCACTGCAATGTATTCAGGTGTACGTACTGCTTGTTGCTCAAAAAGTTCATGCAAACAAACAGTAGGAAACTTATTCTTTGTAGGATTAAACCCTTTAATTAAAAGTTCTTCTTCTTGTTTTGTAAGTAATGAAAGCTGCTCCACAGGAAAATCAGAATAATTAATAACAGCAGAAAGTAAATTTAAAAAGACATTTGTAAAACGTTCAATCGCTTCTTCACTAAAAACATCAGTTCGATATTCCCACTTTCCATAATAGCCATTAACGTCCTTCTCAATAAATAAAGTCAAATCAAATTTAGCTGTTCCGTTATGAATAAGTACTGGTTCACTAACATTTAAATGTGGAACTTCTACTAATGAAGGAGAAAAATCCTGAAAAGCAAACATATATTGAAATAATGGTGTTTGGTGTACAGATCGCTGAGGTTGAACCTCCTCTACAACCTGTTCAAACGGTACATCACTATTAGAAAATGCTTCAATTGATGATTTTCGAACAATCTGTAATATATCCTCAAATGACATCCCCTCTTCAATTCTATTGCGAATAACTAACGTATTAACAAAGAAACCTATTAACTCCTCCAATTTTGGATGATTACGACCAGCGACAGGTATTCCTACAGCCAAGTCATTCTCAGAAGAGAGACGATATAGGAAAATCTTGTATAGAGAGAGCATAGCCATAAATAATGTACTTTTTTGTTTTTTACATATTCGCTCTAATTGAACTATTAATTTATGTGGGAATCTAAACGTATTTATATTCCCTTCATAATTACCAGAGGGGATTTTTCTCTGGTCTGCAGCTAATTGAATAATAGGTGCCTCAGTAGATAATTTTTCTTTCCAATAAGTCAGTTGCTTCTTATATAAAGGGCTATTTGTCAAATTATTCTGCCAAGCAATATAATCACTGTATTGAATTCTCTCTTCTTTATTAAGCATTTTTGAATCAATACTTTTTTTATAGTATTCAAATAATTCTGTTTTAAAAACATTATGAGACCAGCCATCTGAGATAATATGATGCATATTAAAATATAAAATATGTCGTTTTTTATTAATTTTAAATAGTTTAAAGCGATATAATAGATCTATCTCAAGGTTAAATGGAATAGCAGCATCATCTTTCATTTCCTTTATTGCTTCTATCATTCCATTTTCTTCACCATGTGCAGATAAATCAATCACATTCAAAACACAATTTTTATTAAAATTAATTATCTGATACGGTACTCCATCTCCCGAAAAGAAATTACTTCTTAAAATCTCCTGTCGTTGTATTACCTCATTTAAACCTTTTTCCAACGACTTAACATGTAAGTCTCCCTCGATCTCTATATAATTCGGCAAACTATATAAAGAATTTAAACCTTCTAGTTCATTAATAAACCACAGTCTTTTTTGTGAATATGAAAGATTCATACGGGTATTAGATGTGACACTTGGAATTAATTCTATCTGCTCTGAATCAGATTTTTGCTCTTCAATAAATTCACTAATCTTACGAACAGTTGGATATTCAAATAGATGTTGCAATGTTATAAAAATATTTAAATCTTCTTTTATCCGAGCAGCAAACCTTGCGGCAAACAAAGAGTTCCCCCCTATGTTGATAAACGATTCATTAAGGCCTACCTTGTCCAACTTAAGAAGTTCTCCCCATAAATTAGCGATAAATTTCTCTGTAGTAGTTACAGGCTTTTCACTTTCTTCAATAATGCGTAAGATTTTTGGATTCGGTAGATCGTTTCGATTTATCTTTCCATTAAGGGATAAAGGTAAGGTTTTTAGTTGAACAAAAAACGATGGGACCATGTGTTCAGGAAGTAACTTTCCAACATCTATTCTCGTCTCCTCTTCATTCCATTCTTTCCCTTCAACTAACGTTATATAAGCTGATAAGTATGTATGATTCTCTTCATAAAACGTAGCTACAACGCACTGTTTAATATGGGGAAGGCGCTCAATAATAGCTTCGATTTCCCCCAATTCAATTCTTATACCACGAATTTTAACCTGAAAATCGCTTCTTCCCACATATTCAATTGCACCATCGTGACGAAATCTACAAATATCACCAGTTTTATATAACTTTCCTCCATCTTTGAATGGATTCTTAATAAACCTTTCATCTGTCAACTCCGGCTTGTTATAGTATCCTTTAGCAACACCTATTCCACCAATATACAGTTCACCATTAATTCCTGTTTCCTCAATGGGTACCTTATTCTCGTCCAGTATATAAAGCTGAATATTACTAATAGGGTATCCAATCGGTACCATCTTTCCTGATTCTAGTCCATCACATTTCCAATGAGAAACATCAATAGCTGCTTCAGTTGGTCCATATAGATTATGGAGTTCTACTTTTCCCATTTTCAGAAAAAATGTTTGTTCCATCGACTTAGTTAGTGCTTCTCCACTACAGATAACTCTTTTTAAAGACGTTTGATGTTGTTTTGATTCCCAAGCATCTAAAAAGATTTGTAGCATAGATGGTACAAAGTGAACCGTTGTGATTTGATACTCCTCAATCACTTTCATAAGATAATTTGGGTCTTTGTGCCCTTCTGGTTTTGCTATTACTAGAGTTGCCCCAGAAAGCAATGGCCAGAAAAACTCCCATACCGAAACATCAAAACTGTAAGGCGTTTTTTGCAAAATACGGTCCATGTCTCCTAAGGAAAATTCTTTTTGCATCCACTGAAGACGATTATTAAGAGCAGCATGTGTATTCATTACACCTTTAGGATTACCGGTCGAACCGGATGTATATATGATATACATTAAATTTTCGGGTTTTACTGATGACTTAGGGTTGATTTTAATTTGATTCTCCAGTTCTTCACATTGGTCTAAAAAAATACATTTTTCTTGATTTAAAGATGATATAAATAATTCATTCTTATCTTTTGTCGAAATAATAAATGATGGCCTAGAATCCTCAAGCATATACTCCAACCTTTGTTTTGGGTATGACGGATCCAAAGGTATATACGCACCTCCAGCCTTCAAAATCCCTAATAATGCAACTACCAAGTCTAAAGAACGTTCCATGCACACTCCCACTGGTGCTTCAAGTTCTAAATCCTTTTGAATTAAAAGGTTAGCCAATTGGTTTGCTCTTTCATTCAGTTGTTTATAAGAAAGAGCTTCTCCTTCAAAAATAACCGCTGTTCTTTCAGGCGTTAATTCAACTTGTTTCTCAATTAGCTCATGGATGCATAAATCCATGTTCAAAAAACTTTCTACGTTATTCTCTCTAGTTCTTCTTGCTATTCTGTTCATTTAATCCCCCTTGTTTTATCCATTATATTTTTTTACAACAAGACAAGCGTTATGTCCGCCAAATCCAAATGAATTACTCATTACTGCATTAACCTTGTGTACTTGCGCCTCATTAGGCACATAGTTTAAATCCATCCCTTCATCCGGTTCCGTATAATTAATTGTTGGAGGAACAATATCATTTTGTAGAGCTAGAATACTCGCAATTAACTCCACAGCCCCGGCACCTCCAAGCAGGTGACCAGTCATAGACTTAATAGAACTAACTGGAACTAACTTAGCGTGATCCCCCATCAATTTTTTGATAGCCATTGTTTCAATATAATCATTAAGTCTCGTACTTGTTCCATGAGCATTGATATAGTCTAAATCATTCGGTTTCAAGCCAGCTTCTTTTAGCGCAAGTTTCATTGCCATTAGTATCCCTTCACCTTTACTATCTGGCGCTGTCATATGATAAGCATCTGTCGTCGTTCCATATCCAGCCAATTCGGCTAATATCGTCGCTCCTCTTCTCTTAGCAAACTCCTCCGATTCCAGAACTAACACGCCTCCTCCTGCACCAATTACAAAGCCATCTCTATTTTTATCAAATGGTCGACTCGCTTCTTGAGGAGCATCATTCCTAGTAGAAAGCGCCTTAATTTTGGAGAAAGAGGCTACATCAATTGGAGTAAAGTCCCCTTCTGTCCCCCCAACAATCATGACATCAGCCTCATCATGCTTTATGGCTCGCATTCCTTCACCAATACAAGTGGCTGCAGTTGCACAAGCAGTTACAAATGCTCCACTCTTTGCCTTTGCACCTACGCGAATAGCAATTTCATTTGATGTAGCATTAATTGTCATTCCTGATGCTAAGTAAGCACTTATACCTCTTGGCCCTTTCTCCAAGAATTTCTTATAATTTTTCATGAGCATATGCATACCACCTGCCCCTGAACCTACCATAGTCCCAATACGGTATGGATTAATTTTACCTATAGGTAATTTTGCTCCTTCAACAGCTTGCCTTGCAGCTATTACCCCATATTGTGCAAACTTATCCATACGATTAATCTCTTTAGAATTAAAGTAGAGTCTTGGATCAAATCCCTTCACTTCTGCACCTATTTTTGTTGTATAACCTTCTGTATCAAAAGAGCTTATATACGCTACTCCACTTACACCACGGAGCACATTATGCCAAAAGGATTCCACATCATTGCCAATTGGCGTAATGACGCCCATACCTGTTACTACTACACGCTTCCCCATTGATAATCTCCTTTACTTTGAATTAAATATTATTCTACAAAGCTGTACGTATAACCACATCCGTATTCTCCGCAACCTTTAAAAAATAGAAAACTGTAGTAATAACAAAGATTTTGACTCAATATTCAAAAAGAAAAAAACAACAAATGGCACAAGTACTGAGCCTTTGAAATGATAGCTCTTTCACGAAAAGGGGCAACCATTTGAATTCTATACTAGAAAATTCAAACTAGACGTAATGGTATATCCTCAAACGCTATCAAGTACTTCTCTATTTAAAAAGACTACATTACGTTCATACACCTTAGCCGTACAACAAAATTTTAGAAACATGTGACGTAAAAAGCAGTCTCTCTTGCAAAGAAAACTGCCTTGATCACGCCTATATTGAACTTAACTCCTCAAAACGAATAGTTTGTAACTATGACAAGTGAGCTCAGAATTTAAGTTAAAACAAATCATTAAAGATTATATTTACTATAATTAAGATCCATTTCAATCTAAGCTCAATCAGTTTGTCACTCAAGTATCAACGTACGCTGACTGCATAATTTTTTTATGTTATCTACTAAAAAGTAAAATCACACTCCCCTTTTTCTTAATTATTTATCGCATGTACAACTTCTATTTGATTAATAATTCCTTTAATGAAAGGAACATACTTTTCTTTATCAAAACGTGATTCTAAGTGTTCTTCTAAATGGTTTTCTTGGATATCTCCTTCTGTTTTCACACGAATAACTGGATGAATATGAACACTTTGAGAAGCGTCACCTGGAACACGTGGAATGTTTAAAGTTTCCTGAAACTTATGAATATCTCCATACTCAAGGGTTACAAATACAAATACTTCACCTTCTTCTACTTCCATACCTTCGAATTCATGTGATGTACGATGCCCCATTTCTTTCCACTGACCATTCTTATTTTGTAATAATAGTCCCACTAAGGCAGGCTGAAGCCATAATTCTCCTGAATTATTCAATTCATCCAAAATTAGCTCTACTATACAACCTTCCACAGGCTTGGTTCTCGTTTCAGCTATGCCTAATTTTTCAGTTAGATGGTGAGCAAGAATTTTAGAATTATAACGGAAACCATGGATGAAACCACTTGTAGATGTACTTTTATAATCCAAACCATGTGTTTGTACTCCTGCAAAATATAAATTTTCAACTTCAGTAGATTCAAATACTCCATTAATAGAAGGAAATTTCTTATGAAGAATATTAATCTTAAAATCTTGAATAAGTGATTCTATATTTGCTTCAAATCCAGTTGCAGCAACAATCTCATTGAAAAATAATTTCTCTACTTCGCCATTGGCATGTACGTATGCTACAGTCACGTCAAATCCGCCTTCTACTTTTTCAATTTTCTGAATGTAACAATCAAGTAGAGCCGCCTGATGTTTTAATTGATAATTCTCTGCAATAATAGAATTTACAGCTCGAAGATTACCAACATAATGTGTTTGATAAGCTAATTTTGCCGGAGTTGGACTAGCTAACATAATAACATTTGCTTCATTTAAAATATCTAATGCACTTTCACTGCCACTATTTCCTTTTCCAATAATTAACACCCTTTTATCACGGTAATATTCTTTTGGTTTCATATCTTCATACATTGTAACCATCTCAATACCTTCAACCTCAGGCTTACTCGGCTTTAGTCCCGTCGCCACAACAACTGTACGACTTAAAAATATTCCTTTTGTCGTTTCCACTTCAAATAAACCCTGGTCGTTCTTTTTTGTCCCTGTCCATTGAGTATCATATTGAACCGGTAACTCATACTTACGTACTAAATCCCCTAACATTTGAACGACAGTTTCTCGACGGGGATAAAAGTCCACGCTATAATTACGCATTAAAATATCTTTATCTTTTGTAATTAAGCTATTCCAATCGAAGCGTTCTGCATAACGACTCTTATAAGGCTTCCCTGAATATAACTTATTGTTACTGATTAAATTACCATGAACTGGGAATTTACTAAATGAATGTCCCACCTCATGAGCGGCTTCAAGAACTACCATATTAGGCTCTTTTCCTTGTTCTATACATAATTCTTTATAAGTTAATGCCAATTGTATGCCACCAGGTCCCCCACCAATAATTACTACATCGTGAATAAGTTTATTCATTTCCAACAACTCCTATATATGTTTTATTTTTGTAAGATTCTAATAATTAAAAATATTTAACTGGCTTTTAACTGTTGTTTTAATTTTTTAGTTGTAGTCTTAAATGAGAAAGAAAGATTATATAACGGCATTGCCAAAGCAGTTGTAATAATAGCCATCCAAACCAGCAAAGAAAATAACTCTTGGGGAATAATCCCATAAGCAAGTCCCACATTTAAAACAATCAACTCCATTAATCCTCTTGCATTCATAAGGGAACCGATGGCAGAAGATTCCCTCCATCCAAATCCCATCCTTTTCATTACAAAAAGACAACCTGCATATTTACTAGCAACAGCAATTAATAAAATAGCAAGAAAGGCAATGAAAAGAGAGTAATTTAAAGTTGAGAAACTTGTATTAATCCCAGAATAAGTAAAGAAAATAGGGACTAAAAATACTACAACTATATCCTCTAATTTCGAACGAAGTTCACTTTGAAATTTTTGGTTTTTTGGCATAACAACCCCTAACATAAAACCACCAAATACTGAATATACACCAATGTAATCCGTTATAGCCGCAGCACTCAATACAAGAACAAGAATGATTCCTATATTACCTTGCGATAAAGTCCCCCTTTCTTCAACTAGCTTCCCTAATTTATTTACTAATGGCTTTACAATGGTTAGCAATACTAACATAAAAACTACTGCTCCTCCTGCAGCAATCAGACCACCTCTAACCGAGTCAGTTGTTACTAGAGCCGTTACAATAGCCAGTGCGATCCAACCAAATGCATCGATAATGCTAGCCGCTAGCAGGGTAATGTTAGCAATTTTAGAATTCATAAGTTTTCTCTCTTGAAAAATTCTGGCTAACATTGGGAAAGCAGTCATAGAAATAGCAATCGCAATAAACAAACTGAAATGTATCCAATTACCTCCTTTTGAGAATTGACCGTGTAATAGTAGTGCCAAGAAAATACCAGACACAAAAGGTGTGATAAATCCCGCTGATGCTAAAGCAACTGAACTTTTATAAAAACGCTTATCAAACTCTCCAAAATTAAGTTCTGCACCAACCAAAAACATGTAAAGAGCTAAACCCAGATTACTAAGCATATACAATATCATTTTGATATCGGCTGAAAATAGAATTGCATGTAAATCTGGGGCAAGAGCTCCAAACAAAGTTGGACCTAATAGAACCCCTGCTATCATCTCCCCTAAAACACGCGGCTGACCAATACGCAAACATAAGTATCCTACAAATCGAGATACTGCAATAATTATTACTAGTACAAAAAGTAGTGTTACAAACAAGTGCAAATCTTTCATATAACATACGCCCCCTTCTTTTTAACCTAACAAAATTGTAATATTTCTCAACTTTTTAGACATCCGTATAAAGCGCAATAAATTAGGGATTATATTGACTCCTTTATTTATTTCAAATACGTTAAGGGAAGACAAACTACAAGGAGAGGTAAAATGAGTATACTAAAACATTGTTTAAAACATGTTCCACCTTTATCTAAATCCAATATTCACTTATGGCTATTAGAATTAGATAGTTCTGCCTATCTACTAAAAAGTATCCTCTCAGAAGATGAAAAACAGAGGGCACATCAATTTCTGGATCAAAAGTCCAAAGAAACTTTTATCGCTTGTCGCGGAATTTTACGCCTTTTATTAAGTTCCTACCTTAGACTAAACCCGCAAGACATTGAGCTACACTATAATTCATATGGCAAGCCGTTCGTACCTCCCTTACAAAATCAGCAAGACATACAATTTAATCTCTCACACTCTCAAGATATTGCAGCTTTTTCTTTCTCTCAATACCAAACTATTGGTGTTGATATTGAGAATATAAATCCTACACTCGATCCTAACGAACTTAGCTCCCTCATTATGACTGATCTAGAGTTAGAAGATTTCCATAAGTTCCATCAATCAGAAAAACTTTACGCATTTTATCATCTTTGGACTCAAAAAGAAGCTATTTTAAAAGCGCAGGGAACTGGATTTCAAAAGCCACCAAATAGTATCCCAGGATATCTAACACCAAATATTCATTTGAAAAATGTTCAGATTGAAGATTGGACACTCAATAGTTTTACCGTTAAGGATGATTACTCCGCCTGTATTTGCACAAAGGACATAATAAACGTTCATACTATTTATCTTCCATCTATAATATCCCTACATTCAGCTATGCAAAAAAATAAACCAAATTTTTCTAAATATTAATTTGACATATTATTCCCAGTTAATATATACTCAGTATACACTTACTATATACCGAGTATATATTAACTAGGAGGTACTCTATGATTAAAGTTCAGAATATAAATAAAACTTATTTTCTTGGGGAATCACCCTTTCATGTACTACATAATATTGATTTAGAAATCGCTAAAGGAGAGTTTGTAGCAATAATGGGGCCATCTGGTTCTGGAAAAAGCACATTGCTGAATTTAATTGGAGGTCTTGATACATCTGATGAGGGAGATATTTTTGTTGATGAGAATGCCTTAAATCGATTAAATGAAAAACAACGTACATTATTCAGAAGAAAGAACATCGGTTTCATTTTCCAAAATTATCAACTATTACCGAATATGACTGTTACAGAAAATATTTCTTTTCCTATGCAGGCTGAACGGATAGCGAAAAATTCTATAAACGAAAAAATTTCCCACCTTATTCAAGCCGTAAAACTTGAAGGAAAAGAAAACAACTTTCCCTCTCAGCTAAGTGGTGGCCAACAACAACGTGTATCAATTGCAAGGGCACTCTCAATGAATCCAAAATTAATCTTAGCTGATGAACCAACTGGAAATTTAGACCGAAAAACTGGAACTGAAGTATTACGATTATTATCCTCTCTACATCGCAACGAAGGATTAACCATCGTTATGGTTACTCACGATATATTAGCTGCAAGTTATGCTGATCGTATCATTCTACTTAAAGATGGGATTATTGAGTCTGATATAACAATGGAGGGGGATACTGATGATGTTATGGCGAGTGTCTTGGCGAAACTTAACACGTAAAAAGCTACGAGCTCTTATCACAATTATGGCGATTATTATTGGGGTTTCCACCATGTTTGCAGTAATTAGTACCGTAGAAACAGCTAAAGGATTAACAAATAAACGCTTACAACTCTATACAGGAAATGCGGATTACGTCATTTCTTCTAGTAATCACTTATTTTCCAAAGACATATTAAATATTGCAGAAAAAGAAAAAGGAATACAAAGCGCAACTGCTGTACTCCATAAACAATCAAGTTTTAACCTAAAAGAGGAACGGGGCTTTACTCACACAAGAATTCGTATTACAGGACTCTCTTCCTTTCAAAATGAGTTACTTTCCCTTAAAGTACTCAAAGGTAACCTAACTAATGAAGGAATTATCATTCCAATTAGAACAGCCGGAATTTGGAAGTTAGATGTAAAAGATACCATTACGCTAAACCTCCCTTCTGGAAAAAAGACAGTTCCAATTGCTGCTATTGTTGAAAACACTCCACTATTAGAAGGGCCAAATAGTTGGGAGGAAGCAAGTGATAAGAGTTGGAGAGCACTAGCCTCATTGGCTACTGTACAGTCATGGTTTCATCTTCCTGATGAAGTACAAGAGGTACGACTAAAATTCCAATCCGAAGTAGATGCTCAATCGGTTGTAACATCTTTAAAATCTAACATTTCCGACCCTTTTGTATCAGTACAGGAGGTTGTTCTAGATGAAAAACAAACAAATCAGTTGGACGACTTGTATTTTATGCTTTATGCCATTGGTGGATTGGCAATGTTTATTAGTACTTTTATCCTCTATAATACTTTGTATGTTAGTATCGTAGAGAGAAAAAGTGAAATTGCTATTATGAAAACAATTGGATACACCCCTTTCCAAATAAAACAATTCTTCCTTATGGAAGTAATTATACTGGCTAGTATTAGTCTGAGTTTTGGGATTCCTCTTGGATTTGGTTTGGCTAACATCTTACAGGGAACATTATTTAATTCATTTCAAGAAAATATGGTGTATACAATGCAATACAAATTTGCTTTACCTGCAACACTATGTCTAGGAATAGTTATACCTATTCTGGCCTCTATTATTCCAGTAACATATGCAAGTAAAGTTAATATAATTTCCACCTTAAAAAATGTACCTTCTGTCCAAACAGGAAATGGTAAACTACGTATTATCCTTGGAATTTTATCACTGGTCGGCGTTTTTATTAGTCACACCAGTTCTATATTATTCTTGTTTATAGGGGTTATGTTGTTGTTTCCTTTCTTAATGAAAATAATTACAACATTATTGAGTAAAAAAGATATTTTTGGTTACGAGGGGCGTATTGCAAGCAATAATACTTTACTTACCTTGAACCGATCATCTAACATGTCTGCCATCTTAGCTGTAGCTATCTGTTTAGGACTATTGGTTTCTTCTATTTTTACCTCACTAGAGAAGAATGTACATACAGATGTAACTCGTTCTTTTGGTGGAAATCTACAATTTTCAACTGAAACACCTATTGACGCCAAGCTAACACAAATCCAAAAGATAAACGGCGTAAAACAAGTTAGCGCTTATAAAGAAAAGGAAGTTATCTGGAAATCAGGAAAGGATACTCGTAACTTTACTATCATCAGTACAGATTTAAATTGGTATAAAAAGAATCCTTTATTTTATGATCCCAAACATAAAGAAAAAGAGTTATTAAAACAGCTAGACTTGAATTCAAATGGGATTTTATTAGGTAATTATGCATTTAAAGAATGGGGAGGAGCGATAGGGGATACTATCAGTATCTTACAAGATAATAATGAAATAAAAGAACTAAAGGTAGTTGGAAAAGTCAATGCTTCAATGTACGGTGGCTATACCGCTTTCATGGCACAAAAAAACTTTGACGCTCACTTTAATGGGGTAGAAGCTCACAAAGGACTTATACTAACTACCAATAATGCAAGCGAGAACATTGTCAAACAGAATATGCTACAAACATTTTACAATGACCTGTCTGAAATCCAAACTTTACATGAAGAAATTGAAAAACAAAAACGGGCTCTGCCAGGGGTAAAATCTTTATTTAACGGTTTACTTATTATTGCAATCATTGTTTCTGGGATTGGAATTTTAAATGCTTTAATTATCAATGTAATAGATCGCGTACGAGAAATCGCCATTATGAGAGCCGTTGCCTTCACAACTACTCAAGTATATAAAATGATTATATATGAAGGCCTTATTATAGGAATAAACGGTGTAGTTATCGGCGTCATCCTAGGGATCTTTACTATATACTTAAACACGTCATTTGCGTCAGATCCTTTGATTGAATTTTCCGTACCACTTCCTACCTTAGTAACTGCAATTATCTCTGGCATTCTCGTCAGCTGCCTGTCAGCTATCTTACCAGCTTACCAAGCAGCAAATTCTAAACTTGATAGAGCACTAAAAGAGGATTAATGGTGAATATATATGTCAGTAAAACATGCAATATTAACATTGTTGTCTCAATCTCCACGACATCGTTATGATTTAAAGATTTCTTTCGAAACAATGGTTTATAAACAATGGGAACTAAATGCTGGGCAAATCTATACGACTATAGATCGACTAATTAGGGATAAATTTGTAGAAGAAATAAACGAAGGAAATGAATCAGATTTAAAAATTTATAAAATTACTAAAAATGGGCAAGAGGAACTTCACAATTGGCTCCTCCATCCTGTAGAAACTTCAATTCTGAAAGATGAATTTCACTTTAAGTTATTATGTGCAAAAAAACTACAATACTCTCAACTATCAAACATGATTAAACAACAAAAAGAATCAATTATAAAAACCATATTACAACTTCAAAGATTACGAATCCATATTGATTCTACGGAGGAAAATGAAGGAATGCTATTCCTAATTGAAGGGAAGCTCCTTCATTTAGAAGCCGATCTTAAATGGTTAGATATGTTACAGGAGTATTAAGGGGGATTAAAAATGAACTTTATTTTAGAAAACAAATGGATGTTTCTCATTATCGCTGAATCCGTATTCTGGGTTTCTGTTATAAGCTTCTTATTATTACGGTATTGGTTTGAATTTAAGAAATTAAGTATAACATTCTTTATACTGTTCATTGTAAATGATCTATGGATTGCTACTATGGGATTCTTTGACTACTTACAAACAGGAAAATTTTCAAATTATCAAGTCGTTATTGTAGTAATCATTGTGTATGCTCTTACAAATGGAAAATCTGATTTTAGAAGGCTCGATGCTTTTATGCAAAGAAAAGTTGCAGCATGGAAAGGAAAACCTATACCTGATATTAAAAGCATTAAAAAATTATCCGGAAAAGAACACGCAAGAAATGAAAGAAAGCATTTTTTTGTCCATTTCCTTATTTATATAATAGCTCATATTATACTAATATCATTATTCGGCCTCTCTGACCAGCTTAGTGATCTCAATAATATAGGAAATACACTAACTCAGTGGTTTGAAGAAAAACAGCCACACTTTCCATCTAACAACATTGCTTTTAATAATTTAAGTAGAATTTGGTCACTCATACTAGCTGTAGATGCAGTAATTTCTCTATCCTATACATTCTTTCCTAAAGAGGACACATCTAAAAATACTTCTTATTAAATTATATAAAGCTTGTACATCAAAAATAATCATCATTTAGGATTGTTACATTAATAAAAATGTAGTACTACAATCTAACTATTGGTATCCGCCTCTTTAGGTAGACAGTAAAAAAAGTCCATCTGGTATGACGGACTCAGTACTGTTTATCTGAAGGGGATTTTTTTATAGTGAAACAAGGACAATCAAACAATCCAGAAACATATTATATTTTATAATCAAGAGCGATTCCGTGAAAAACTTCATGGCCTTTCTTCGATAGAACATAGGAAAAGGACCGTGGTATAAAATTCTTTTTAGAATGTCTACTTGGAAGGGATATGCCCATGTAATACTCCCCTTTTTAGATAAACAATAAGACGACACTCTGTTCCACAAAACAGCCTTATCTGAAGGAAGAGATTAAAACAAAAAGAATATTCACTATTTTCACAGTGGGATATTTCCATGTTTCTTCATTGACTTTTCTTCTTTTTTCGTTCGTAACATATCAAGTGCCTGTATCAACTTTATACGTGTTTCCCTCGGATCTATAATATCATCAACAATCCCATGTTTAGCAGCAATATACGGATTTGCGAATTTACCACAGTATTCATTAATAAGCTCTCTATGCTTCTCCTCAGGTTTATCACTCTTTTGAATATCGTTTGAAAAAATAATATTCACTGCCCCTTGTGGTCCCATAACTGCAATTTCTGCATTTGGCCATGCATACACAACATCTGCTCCAATAGCTTTACTATTCAATGCAACATATGCTCCTCCATAAGCCTTTCTCAAAATCACTGTAATTTTTGGTACTGTTGCTTCAGAATATGCATACAAAATTTTAGCACCGTGACGAATAATACCACTATGTTCTTGCTTTACCCCGGGAAAAAAACCTGTTACATCTTCAAATGTAACCACTGGAATTTGAAAAGAATCACAAAAACGAATAAAGCGAGCTGCTTTATCAGATGAATCAATATCTAAGCTACCGGCCAATGTCTTCGGCTGATTACAAACTAGGCCAACCACTTCTCCTTTTATACGTGCAAATCCTATTACAATATTTTTCGCAAAACTTTTTTGCACTTCAAAAAAAGAAGGAAAATCAACTACTTGTTCAATAACACGACGGATATCATAAGGGCGCTGTGTATCATTTGGAACAATATCTGGTAAGTCCATACGATAATCTTCCCCTGGTTCTTCTTTTATCATAGGTGGTTTCTCTTGATAATTTTGCGGTAAGTAAGAAAGAAGTGTACGGACAAGGGACAACGCTTCTACTTCATCGATCGCTGCAAAATGTGCATTTCCACTTATCTTATTATGAACCATCGCCCCACCTAAATTTTCAGGCGAAATTCTTTCTCCTGTTACTGCCTCAATTACTTTTGGGCCAGTAATAAACATTTGACTCTTTTCTTCAACCATAATAACAAAATCGGTAATAGCTGGAGAGTATACAGCTCCTCCTGCACATGGTCCTAAAATTACTGATATTTGAGGGACAATTCCTGAATATTTTACATTCCTATGAAAAATCTGACCATATCCATCTAGGGATAATACACCCTCTTGAATACGTGCACCGCCTGAGTCATTTAACCCAACAATAGGAACACCATTTTTAGCTGCCAAATCCATAATATTCGAAATCTTCTTCGCGTGCATTTCTCCAAGTGCACCACCGAATACGGTAAAGTCTTGCGAAAAAAGATAAATTGGGCGACCATTCACCTTTCCATATCCTGTGACAACACCATCACCAGGGCCAATTTTTTTATCTAATCCGAAATCTGTACACCGATGCTCAATAAAAGGTTGTAACTCTACAAATGTATCATTATCTAGCAACAATTCAATACGTTCTCTAGCTGTCAACTTCCCCTTTTGATGTTGCTTGAAAATTCGTTCGTCACCACCTCCAATTCTAATATCGCTCTTTTTATCATATAATTCATTAATTTTTTCGTAAATGTCAATCATATTCTCCCCCCTTTATCGCATAGCTCATATAATGTACCGTGGCTTGACTTAGGATGAACAAAAGCAATTCGCGCACCTTTTGCCCCTATTTGAGGTACTTCATCAATCATCCGTACCCCATACTCTTTCATATGTTGAATCCTCTCCTCAATTGATGTTGTTCCTAATGCTATATGATGTATGCCCTCCCCATTCTTCTGTATAAAACGTGCAATTGAACTTTCTTGACTTAACGGCTCCAATAACTCTAATTTACTCTCACCAATAGCTAAAAAAGCTACTTTTACTTGTTGTAATTCTACCTCTTCTATCCCTAACAGTTTTAGCTTTAATACATCTATATAAAATGGTAATGCCCGCTCTAAAGAATGTACTGCAATTCCAATGTGTTCAATCTTTTTAATCATTTCCTATCCTCCTTACAAAATGCATATCTCAAACCGTATTTCTCTTATCTTTTCTCACAGTTCATTCCATCAAAAATTTCTATATTATACCCCTGCCATATCTCTTATTTCTGACTACAATTCAACTACATAACTGACTATAAATAAGCAGGGTTCCAAACATTGCTGTTTCAACTTTAGAATTTAATAACTTGTATCATAGAAAAACTTAATCAATATGACGTATTCCTTGACGTAAAGAATAGAAAACAATAGATAAGACAAACAAAGAAATACCACTCCAAAATATAATATTTGAAATCCCAATATTATACATAATAAGCACTGATGTGAGTCCATAAGAAAGTGGTGTTAACCCCATAGATGCCAAGGTGAGTAAACTCATAATTCTTCCCAAATACTGCTTCTTCGTATAACTTTGAATAATACCAATTACTGGAATTATTATCATCTGTGTAAATGTTCCCACTAAAAATAACATGATTATGCTATACCAAAGCTTCGTTGATTTACTAAATATTATGAAACTTATTGATAAACACATAAGAAGTATAAGAATTAATGTTCCTTTTTGTTTCTTTACATTGAGTAATACCATAATAATAGACCCAATAAATAGGCCAATTGATAAACTCCCTTCCAAGAAACTGTAGTCAAACGCTTCCCCGTTTAATACTGTATCTACAAAAATAGGCAATCCCATAAAAAGTGGTCCAACAATAAGAAAGTTTACCAAAATAGAAATTAATACAAGCGATAATAAAACATTAGATTGACGTAAATATTTGATACCCTCTCGCATTTCTGTTCCAATCTTGACTCTCTGCACACTTTTCTCTTGGTCATGTTGAATATTAGTAATAGCAACCATAATTGTACTTATTAGTAACATACTAGAAACAAAAGCAAATGCTATAATATAACTGAATTTCCCTATTAATATCCCACCAATTACAGGTCCTGCAATTACTGTAAGCTGATTTGTTGTATAGATAATAGAGCTTGCTCTTGAAAGCTGGGATGCTCCGACTATTAAAGGTATAACTGAATCCCTAGCAGGATAAAAAAATGCATTAAGAATCCCAAACAAAAAAGCATAAGTAATAAAGATAATAAGAGGAACCCTTGTAAATAAGATAAATACTAACACTATCGAACCTACAAGAATCGTTCTTATAAAATCTGACCATAACATAATTTTTGACTTATTCCAGTGATCAGCAAGAACTCCCCCTACAAACAAAAATAACATTTGCGGAATACTTGAACCGATCATTACCCAACCTACAGCTGCTCCTAAATTTAAAAATTTCACTATATACCATGTTTGCGTAAAAAGAAATATTGAAGCACCTAAACTGGAAAATCCAGTCGCCATTACTATTAAAAGAAAGGATTTATTTCTAAATAGTTTTGGTGAATACTCCTTATACTCAGCTATCCCTTCCATAATGCCCCCTCTTCTTTCTTATTTCATAAATTACCTTTGTCTAATTAAAAAACAAAATATACTTAAAGGTCTTATTTATCTCTTACTTATAAAAAAGAAGGGCTTAGCATATCTTCGCTAAGCACCAATTTTTAATTCTTGTCTATCCTTACGCTTTTTAGCCCATCTATGTTTTAGCTTCATTAAACCTTCGTATACAACAGGCACAATAATTAATGTTAATAATGTCGAAGAGGTCAATCCACCAATTACAGTGACTCCTAATCCCTTTGAAATAAGCCCGCTTCCATCTGAAGTTTCTGCAAATAATAATGGAGATAGTGCCCCAATCGTAGCAATGGCAGTCATAAGAATAGGTCTCAACCTAGTTACTCCCGCTTCAAGGATTGACTCTCTTAATAAAATCCCTTTTTGTTCATTTGTAATTGCTCTATCTATTAGAACAACAGCATTTGTTACGACAATACCAATCAGCATAAGTGCACCAATCATTACAGATACACTAATTGGTTCATTTGTAATTAGCAAACCTAATAAACTTCCGATTAAAGCATATGGTAAAGAGAATAATATAGCTAACGGAGCTAATCCTCCTCCAAAAGTAACAACTAAAACAAAATATACTATTACAATTGCACTAACCATTGCAATTCCTAGCTGTGTAAAAGATTCATCAATTTGTTCTGTTACTCCACCAACATTAATTTGTACTCCAGACGGCACTGAGAGTTCATCAATTTGTTTTTGAATATTCTCCGTAACTTTTCCAGCATCCTTATCGGTTATCTCTGCTGATATTTTTGTATATATGTCTCCATTTCGCTTAGTAATGAAGGCCGGTACATCACTCTCCGCTTTTTGCAAAACTTCTCCTAATTCTATCTTTTGATTTGAATTTGTAGTAACTTGTTGCTTACTAAGTTCTTCTTGATGTACTATAGCATCTCTTTCCACAGTCCTTATCGGTATTTCCTGTCCATCAATTTTTAAATTACCAATTTTCTCTTCCTTAGCGGAACCCAATTTGTTATATATTTGCGTTGGCTGAATTCCTAAGGTAACCAATTTTTCTGTATTTAATGTAAAGTTCACCTGTCTTAAAGAGTCTGATAAATCTAACTTGACATTTGTGACCTTCTCATTATCCTCCAGAGTTTTCTTAACAGAATCTGCAACTGGTCGAATTTCGTCAATCGTTTTTCCGTAAACAAAAATGTCTACTTTACCATTACTATTTCCTGAACTATTGAATCCCCATTCGCCCATTCCTAACTTTTGAAGATCGTTAAAAATAGATTTCTGCTCTTTGCTTAAATCTTTTAAGCCATCTTTATAAGTAATAAAAAATAGCACTTGTTTCTTATCAGCTGGGTTTAGCGGATTACCTTCCCCATAAGATGACTGTACCATCTTTATGTGATCTCGTTTAAGTAGATATTCTTCCGCCTTTTTAACGTCACCCTTAATTGTATCCTCTGTAGCACCAGGCAACGGATTATAGGTTGCTAATATCATTTTATTCTCACTGGAACCAATAAAACTGACTCCAATAGATGGTATTAAGAATATACTTCCTATAAATAGTGCACTAGCTATACAGAAAGTAATTAATTTATGGTTTAAACTCCAATTCAATATCTTATAGTAGCTTGTAGCCACTCTATTTGAAGATACTTTCTTAACAACTTTGCCTTTCTTCTTAAGCATTAAATGCGCCATCATCGGAACAACAGTAATTGACACAATTAAAGAAGCTAATAAAGCACATACAATAGTAACTCCGAATGGCATAAATAGCTCTCCAACAGGTCCATCAATTAAACCTAATGGCAAGAACACCGCAATGGTTACAATAGTAGATGACATAATAGATGAAAACATCTCAGAAGTTGCTGCTTTTATTAAATTAATACCACTTAATTTTTCCTCCGCTAAGGTCATACGTCGATATATATTCTCTATAACTACAATAGAATCATCTATAACTCGTCCAATTGCCACCGTCATAGCTCCCAATGTCATTAGGTTTAATGTCATATCTAAATGGTTTAATATAATTAAAGAGATGACAAGCGATAACGGTATAGAAATAACCGCAATAATTGTAGATTTGATATCCCTTAAGAAAAGTAAAATAATTAGTATCGCAAAAGCTGCGCCCATTAATGTTTTATTTACCATCATCCCAACCGAGCCCTTAATCGGCTCTCCACTATCTAAGACAGAGACAAACTCTAATGAGTTATGCTTCTTTTGTAGCTTCTTCACTTTCTCTTTGACACCATCCACGACGTCTACCGTGTTACCATTACTACTTTGTAATATCCGGATGCTGATACCTTCCATTCCATTAGTCTTAGAAACAGATTGGGCTTTTTGAACAATTGTTACATCTGCGATATCTTTTAAAGAAACCGAAATGTCTCTTTCAACAGAGTTACTATTTTGTATTTTGAGATTGATAGGAATATGCAATTCTCTTATTTTTTCAAGGCTACCTTCAGCCCCATTAACTTTGATGACTTTTTCTTTTCCATCAAGTACTTGCATCCCTAAATTCACATCATTTTTAATGGTTTTCAAATATGTATTTACCTCTTTTACAGACAAACCATACTGATCCAATTTATCTTGCTTATACTTAATTTCTACTTCCTTATTTTGTTTCCCAAGGATTTCAACTTTAGAAACACCTTCTACCTCTTCAAATGCAGGCATTATCTCCTTTTCAGATAACTTACTTAAATCTTCCAATTTTTTCGTGCTATCAGTTAAAGATAATACAAATACAGGTAAATCATTGAAGTTAACTCTTGCTACTTCTGGAGCCGTAACTCCTTCAGGGAGTTTCACCCCAGACATAATTTCCTTAATTTCATTTTCTGCTTTTTCCATGTTGATCTTGAAATCATACTGAATTGCTATTGTGGAAGCACCTTCAAAGGAAGTTGAAGTAACATTTTTTACTCCCTCTAAGTTATGTACTTTTTTTTCAATTGGTTCTGTTACATCACTCATTACTGTCTCTGGTGATGCCCCAGGGTATACAGTTGTAATATTTACAACCGGCTCATTAATATTAGGAATTGTCTCTAGTTTCATAGAGAACCCCACGTATGTTCCAAATACAATAATAAAGCATGTTACAATCCAAATAGCAAGCTTGTTTTTAATTGAAAATCCAATGATTGATTTCATAAGTTTCCTCCATTCACATCATATTTTTTTACTATAGACTTGCATTTTGTCCTCCAAATCCAAAAGAATTACTCATTGCAACTTCAATACAACGCTTGAGATTCTCATCTCGAATAATACTTAGCACAACCCGATTGATCTGAATTTTCGGAATTTAAAACCCGGGGGATAATACCATGTTGGATAGACAAAATAGTAGATATAATCTCTACTATTCCTGAAGTGCCAAGCATATATCTTGTCATCGAATTAATAGGCACCCTCCTTCCATTGACTAAGCTACTCCAAAACTCTGCAACAGTATTTCCAATTGTAGTCACAACTCCGTATCCTGTGACAACTGCCCTTCGCTTCAATTTCCTGCTCCTCTCATGTAGCCTCTTTTCTATATCCATTGTAAGAAATAACTTTTAAGAAAACCCCAGTGTATCACGCATATTTTCCATTTATACTAAAATGTATAAAAACGGTAAACCAAGGAAAGGCATTATTGAAGAATACGAATTAACACCATCATCATTGAATCGGTGGATCAATCCAAATCATACGTTTGGCTCGTTTAAAAAGAAAGATAATGAGACCAGTTGAAAGCGTTGAGAAAACAAAACAACTTCTTATGGAAAATGATATTTTAAAGCAAGCAGCTCTGATACTAGGACGAAAGTACAAGTAGCAAAGAGTAACCTCCATAAATACTCAATATCAGCGATGTGCAATGTCCTACAATTATTAATGCAGAATAAAAAAGATAGACTCGATACAAAATCGAATCTATCTTAAAAAACCTAAATTTCTAACTAATTTGTAACTACTCAGCTTATAGCTAAAAACGCAAGACGAATAGAGGGAATTGCTACAGTTTCACGTTTTGGATACATATATCGAACACTTGTCGCACTTTTTTCGAGCTAACAGGTTCATTTTTTAATGATGATTTGCTCACTTCATCTCCGTTACCAGATTTGGATACCGCTTTTTTAGATAAGCTACCTGCGCTTTCAAATAGTCTCTTTCTTCCTCAATTGTTTTAAAGTTTGTACGTGGTCATCCTTTAAACGGTGAAGTACCATTACTACGTTCATTAAATGATTCACCATTTTTCCACTTTTCCATCCATGCTTTTAATTGTGTACAATTTCGAATACCTAATCATTTTGAAAATCTTTGATAACTTTTGGCCCCATTCACATAGGCCATAACGGCATTTAATTTAAATTCTTCCGTGTAGGATGGAAATTCTTGTCCCTTTTTCGCCATAGAAAAATCCCCTCCAAGTTTCATTCTTTCCTTCATCTTATCATGACGGTTTTTTTGAATGGCTACTTAAAGGGGATAATACCATGGCTAAATAGTTACACTGATTTTTTATTTTTCTGTTACAGTCTTCAATTCCTCTAACAACTCTTCCACATAGTGCTGTGCACTTTGCGCTGCAATACTTCCATCGCCTGTTGCTGTTACAATTTGGCGAAGCATTTTTTCACGAATATCACCAGCTGCGAAAATACCAGGAACTTTCGTTTCCATACGCTCATTTGTTTCAATATAACCATTTTCATTTGTAATACCCAACTCCGCAAATGGTTTAGAAAGTGGTAACATCCCAACGTAAATAAATACGCCTTCTGTTTTAAACTCTCGCTCTTCACCACTATTTACATCTACAAGTGTTACGCTGCCTACTTTTCCGTTTGCTTCATTAATTTCTTTTACAGTGTGATTCCAAATGAAATCAACTTTTTCATTTTGGAAAGCACGGTCCTGTAAAATCTTTTGTGCACGCAATTGATCACGGCGGTGAACAATCGTTACTTTCGTTGCAAAGCGTGTTAAATACACACCTTCTTCAACAGCTGAGTCGCCGCCGCCAACAACGACAAGCTCTTTTCCTTTAAAGAATGCACCGTCACATACTGCGCAGTATGATACGCCGCGTCCGCCAAGTTCCTTCTCGCCTGGAACGCCAATTTTCTTATATTCCGCACCGCTCGCTACAATAATGGCACGTGCTTTATATTCTTTCTTTCCAGCGATTACTGTTTTATATTCTTTTCCATCAATAATTTGTTTCACATCACCATATGCATATTCTGCACCGAATTTCTTTGCATGTTCAAACATTTTATTTGATAAATCCGGTCCTAAAATATGGTCATAACCCGGATAATTTTCTACTTCTTCTGTATTTGCCATTTGTCCGCCCGGAATACCGCGCTCTAGCATTAACGTACTTAAATTTGATCGAGATGTATACACAGCTGCTGTCATACCTGCTGGACCAGCTCCAATAATAATTACATCATAAATTTTTTCTTCTGCCATAGTCTTCATCTCCTGTTCATAACGATCTTTTAACACCCTCATTATACTGTCAGCAATGTTTTTTTCCCAATGATTTGCTCACTCTTACTCATGCACACATCTTACTGCTTGCACATACTTTCGTACAGTTGCTACCGATATATTATATATATTCCCAAGCTCTGCCTGCGTCAATTTATCATGAAATTCGCCTCTTACAATATATTCAACTGCCGCTGACCAGCCATATACATTTGTAAACGCCGTTCCGCTCGTGTATAAGCGTATAAATGTACAAAACCAAAGATGTAAACACTCTTCAATCAGCTCATCATCTTTGTTTGTATAGTTGTATAAAGCATCAGCAATATGAACACATTGTTCAAACGGCTGAAGCTCTTGTGGAATACTTTTATGACTATTCATTAAAAAGAAATAGTGCGCGAGCTGTGATACGATTGGAACACGCTTAGGAGATTGCATCACATCAAAGAAAAAGCCGATTTTCTCTGGTGTTGTCAGCTCATTCATTAAATATAAAGCCAGCATTTGTTCTTCTAACGTTTCACTTTGCTGAAATGATTGCTGCAGTTCTCGAAATAAAATATTTTGGCCTTCATCTGCTAAATTAATAGCATTCCAAGGCTCCTTCCCTTTTTTATCAGGATGTAACTCCACAACATGCGACCACATTTTCTCTGCTGTTTGTTCATCTTTTACCATATAAGCAGAATATGCGAACCAATAATAAAAACTAACATCACCTTCGTAGCCTTGGCGCTTTAAAACTTTTAACCATTTATATGCACTTTCAAAACGACCAATTGTCGCAAATGTTGTCCCTAGTTTTACACGATGCTCAAACGACATCGGATACACTGTCTCCAGTTGCTCCGCTAACTTTTCTACTTGCTTATATTCCCCAATAGAATATAGAAAAATAAGCGTATTACATAAAGCATGAATATTCCCTGGATTTTTCTCTAAAATTAATTCTGTCATTTTCAATGCTTGATCAACATTGCCAAGCTGAAAATGAGCAATTGCTAAATTATTATGTGCCGACCAAAATTCCGGATATTCCGTTATAACGCCTTCAAGCGTAGCAATCGCCTCTTCTAATTGACCGTTCCGAATATAATGATTTGCTTGCTCTTGCATCACAATTAATCCATCTTCATCTTCCAATTCCGGTGCATCCATTTCTTCTTCTTCAATAATCTCTAAAAGTTCCATCGTCTCTGCAATAAATTCTTTATCCGTCGCAATGTCTAAATACCGCTCTGCATACTTTTTTGCTTGTTGAAATAGACCAAGATACGCATAATTATTTGCCATAAAATAATAGCATTCTTCTATTTGTTCACCCGTACGAACAATTTGTAATAAAATTTGATTCGATTCGTGGTACTCTCCCACTTCCGATAACGCCGTTGCTAATTGACATAAAATAAATGGCTCTTTCTGACTTTGTGCCGCTCTTTTAAAATATTTAATCGCATCGTCTAAATGATGATTGCGATAAGCCTTCATTCCTTTATCATAAAAGAAATCGGCTAATTGATTAAAAGAAATAACTTGTCCGTTATCTTTATGAATTTCTTGATTTTTCCCCATAGATCCTCCATTATTTCATTCTTCTATCTATAAGTATAAACGATTCTTCTAAAAACAAAACAGTATATTATACGCAAATATTTCCTTTTCATTCCCGAAAAGAAAAGGAAAATGTTACATTTCTAACATTTCCCTTTTCTCGCTGTCATTTCCTCTTTCGTATAAATAACACGCATCGGATTTCCACCAACGAAAGCACCGCTCGGTACATCACGATGAACAAATGTACCCGCTGAAACAATCGCTCCATCTCCAATGACAACACCCGGTAAAATTGTCGAATTTGCTCCAATCATTACTTCGTTTCCAATTCTAATTTCACCAAGGCGATATTCTGTAATTAAATATTCATGAGCTAATAATGTTGTATTATAACCAATTATCGAATTACGCCCAATCGTAATTTTCTCAGGAAACATGATATCTGGCATAACCATAAGGGCAAATGAAGTTTGCTCTCCTATTTGCATTCGCAAAAATGTACGATATAACCAATTTTTCATCCGTAAAAATGGAGTATAACGCGCAATTTGAATGACAATGAAGTTTTTCATCACTTTCCAAAACGAAACGGTCTTATATACGTTCCATAATGAATTTGCTCCTGACACAGGATAGCGTGTTGTCCGTCGCACTATTCTCTCCCCTTGTCAGCCTAGTTCATGAGGCAAGATCGTTAACAAGTCACTCATTTTTTCTAACACATAATCCGGTTTATAAGACTCTAAGTATTCGCGTCCTTTAATTGTCCATGCAACAGCTGCTGTCTTCACGCCAGCATTTTGTCCGCCAACAATATCATGATGATTATCTCCTACCATTAACGCTTCTTCCGGCTTTGCCTCTAACAATTGCAACGCTCTTTGAATCGGTTCTGGATGCGGCTTCACATGCTCTACATCATCAATTGTCACCACAACATCAAAAAACTGTTTTAATTTCGATAGTTTTAATCCCATTTCGACAGTTTTGCGCGCCTTCGTTGTTACAATCCCAACTTTATACCCTTTCTTTCGCAAATCCTGTACAGTTTCATACACTGTTTCATACTCTTCTACTAATTCATCATGATGCTCATGATTAAAATCACGATAACATTGAATAAGTTCTTCTACTCGGCCTTCATCAATTTTACTGAATGTATCATGCAATGATGGACCAATAAACGGCAGTACGTCTTCACGCTTATACTGATTTGGATAGTACTTTTCTAAAGTATATAAAAATGAAGAAATAATAAGTTCGTTCGTATTAATCAACGTCCCATCCAGATCAAATAACACTGTATTAATGTTCATCTTTTCCACGTCCTTAGCTGTTGTATAATAAAGTGAAGCTTCCATTCGGAGGTGCACTTCCCTTCGAATGGTTAGTTGAACCGATCGGGTTCTTCTGTACTTACTGCTTGTTAGAGCGGGATATGAAAAGAAGCAGCGCCGCATGTATGACGCTACTTTTTCTGATTTACCTCTGAAGTTCTATCATTATTTTTCTGAATATCGTTTATCCGCATATCCCATTTTTCGTCTCACAACAACGAAAATGATAGAAACGAGAATTAAGACAATGGATACAACCTGCGCAATACGAAGGGGACCAAGCATTAAACTATCTGTGCGCAACCCTTCTACAAACAAACGACCGATGGAGTACCAAGTTAAATACGTAAAGAACAGTTCTCCGCGACGTAAATTTGCTCTCCGAAGAAATAGAAGTAAAATAACCCCAGCAAAACTCCATAACGATTCATATAAAAATGTTGGATGGTAGTACACACCATCAATATACATTTGATTTATAATAAACTGTGGTAAATGTAAACTTTCAAGGAATTGACGCGTTACTTCACCGCCATGAGCTTCTTGGTTCATAAAGTTGCCCCAGCGGCCAATCGCTTGTCCAAGTAAAATACTTGGCGCTGCAATATCTGCTAGCTTCCAAAAAGATAGACCCTGCACTTTTGCAAATACAATCCCGGTAAGAACTGCACCAATTAATCCGCCATGAATCGCTAAACCACCTTGACGAATGTTAATAATTTGACTCGGGTTTTGGGAATAATAGTCCCATTCGAAAATAACATAGTATGCACGTGCACAAATGATTGCAATCGGCACTGCAATTAGGACCAAATCAATAAACGTATCTTTCGGAATACCGAGACGCTCTCCTTCGCGGGTTGCAAGCCATAATCCAAGCAACACAGCCGTACCAATAATGACGCCATACCAATAAATTGGAAACGGTCCAAGCTGAACTGCCACGCGATCAAGCTGCGGTACAGACCCTAACAGCATATTCTCTACTCCCTTTCTATTCCACTAATGGAAGCTTCTTATATTTAATTTTGATCTCCTAGTTCAATCGCGCTCATAAGACGCTCTGAAAATTGTTGCGCTGCATTGACGCCCATACGTTTTAAGCGGAAGTTCATCGCTGCTACCTCAATGATGACAGCTAAGTTTCGACCTGGTCGTACCGGAAGAGTAATCTTTGTAATATCTGTATCAATAATTTTCATTTTTTCTTCATCTAGGCCAAGGCGATCATAGTTCTTCTTTTGATCCCAAATTTCAAGATTAATCACAAGTGAAATACGTTTATGATTACGCACTGCACCTGCACCAAATAACGTCATTACGTTAATAATGCCCAGTCCACGAATTTCAAGTAGATGCTCAATTAACTCTGGCGAACTACCAACTAGTGTATCGTCATCTTCTTGGCGAATTTCTACACTATCATCAGCAACAAGACGATGTCCACGCTTCACAAGCTCAAGTGCTGTTTCGCTTTTCCCGACACCACTTTGCCCTGTAATCATTACACCAACACCATAAATATCAACTAATACACCGTGAATAGCTGTCGTTGGCGCTAATTTACTTTCTAAATAGTTCGTCAAGCGACTCGATAAACGTGTCGTTTTTAACGGTGAACATAATATCGGCACACCTGTCTGACGAGATGCTTGCATTAACTCTTCCGGTACATCTTGACCGCGCGTTACAATAATACATGGTGTTTCTTCTGTACAAAGCGCTTGCATGCGCATTTTCTTTTGTTCTTCTGTTAACGTATCAAAAAAAGTAAGCTCAGTTTTCCCAAGAAGTTGCACACGATCAGCTGGATAATATGTAAAAAATCCTGCCATTTCAATTCCAGGGCGTGATAAATCACTTGTATCAATTGGACGGTGAATTCCTTCCTCACCACTTACTAATTCTAACTGAAAATGTTCAATTAAATCTTTCGTTCGAACTTTTGGCATATGTAAACCTCCACGTTGCGGAATGTATCTAGGCAGCGTACTACCACTCTACCCGCTATTGTACCATTTTTTTCTTAAAACAAGAAATACGGTTTCTTTTGAAAAAGAAAAAAACATTCCACGCTTTGCGCAAAATGTTCTACATTTTGTCGGATACTTCCTGCTGTCTGATTATTTTTTCTCATATAACGGTTCAATAATCACTTTCTCAATTAACATATTTAAAATTGAAATAAAGATAGCCGCCATAATTGCTGCACCAAATCCAGATAAATTAAACGCATTACCAAGTAACGAATCTGTAATTTCTAGCGTAATCGCATTAATAACGATTAAGAAGAAACCAAATGTTAACACAGTAATTGGCAGCGTAATTAAAATTAATAACGGTTTAACAAATACATTTAAAAGAGACAAAATAACGCTCGCAATCACTGCTGTTTGTATATTCGCTATTTCAAACGCACCTGGTGCAAACATTTTGAGAAGACCTGATACAACGATTAGCACAATACTATTTACAATAAGTGATATAACCCATCTCATGTTCTTTACACTTCCTTTTCACTAGGGACAATAAATACTTAAACTACATATATATATCAACAATGATACTTGAAATCCGCTAAAATTACCAAGAACAAATGAAATGAAACTACAGATAAAATTCCTCTCACAGGCAATCCTTTACTCATTCACAAGCAATTGTACACCTTTCACAACATTCCAAATGAAAATAACAAGGTTCACTAATCCAAATAACAACAGTGCTATAAGCACCATTACACCAATTTGTTCTGGTTTATTCATCACAAACCCGAGTAGAAAAAAGAAAAATAAACAAAAGAACGGTAGTAAATGCGAAACAAAAGCTTTCTTTGCATGAAATTTCACTTCTTCATGAGGAACAACAAAATACACAATGATTGGAAATAATAACGGAGCCACAAAAATACTAAAGTAACAACAAGAGGCCAACACTTTTTCGGTAGAATCCACATCCTCAACTCCTTTGGATGTATATAACAGAAAACATGTAACAGAGAAGCACCGCTCCTCTGTTACATGTTCCTTCACTATGTTAATTCTACTTCTTTCACTTTTTCTTTCATACGTGCTGTATCACGTTCTAAAACACCTTTTAAATACTTACCTGTGTAAGAGCGTTCTTCTTTCACAACTTGCTCTGGCGTACCTGTTGCAACAATTTGTCCGCCCTTATCTCCACCTTCAGGACCAAGGTCAATCAGATAATCAGCCGTTTTAATAACATCTAAGTTATGTTCAATAACAAGTACCGTTTCACCATTATCAACAAGACGCTGAAGCACTTTTAACAAGCGGGCAATATCATGTGCATGAAGTCCCGTTGTCGGTTCATCTAAAATGTACAACGTGCGGCCTGTTGAACGGCGGTGCAGCTCAGATGCTAACTTCACGCGCTGCGCTTCTCCGCCCGATAACGTTGTTGCCGGTTGACCGAGCTTCATATAATCAAGCCCTACATCCACAAGTGTTTGGAGTTTACGTTTAATTTTCGGGATATTAGCAAAGAACTCTACCCCATCTTCAATTGTCATCTCTAACACTTCAGAAATGTTTTTATCTTTATATTTTACTTCCAATGTTTCACGATTATAACGTTTTCCATGACAAACTTCACATGGAACGTACACATCTGGTAAGAAGTGCATTTCAATTTTAATAATCCCATCACCGCGGCACGCTTCACAGCGGCCACCTTTCACGTTAAAGCTAAAGCGTCCTTTTTGATAACCGCGCACTTTTGCTTCATTCGTTTGTGCAAACACATCACGAATATCATCAAACACACCTGTATATGTCGCTGGGTTAGAACGCGGTGTACGCCCAATTGGGGACTGATCAATATCAATTACCTTATCTAAATGCTCAAGGCCCTTAATTTCCTTATGCATACCAGGCTTACTCTTCGATTTATATAATTTTTGAGCAACTGCTTTATATAGCACTTCATTAATTAATGTACTTTTTCCTGAACCAGATACACCCGTTACCGCAACAAATGTCCCAAGCGGGAATGACATCTTCGCATTTTTTAAGTTATTTTCCTTGGCTCCTATAACCTCAATCTTACGACCATCACCTTTGCGACGCTCTAACGGAACTGGAATAAACTTTTTACCTGATAAGTATTGTCCTGTTAACGAATGATCATCATGCATTACTTCTTGCGGCGTCCCTGCTGAAACAACTTGTCCGCCGTGAATCCCTGCACCAGGACCAATATCTAATAAATAATCCGCAGCCATCATCGTATCTTCGTCATGCTCCACAACGATAAGCGTATTTCCTAAATCACGCATATTTTTCAGTGTTTGAATTAAACGATCGTTATCACGCTGATGTAAACCAATTGAAGGTTCATCAAGAATATATAATACCCCTGTTAAGCTCGAACCAATTTGCGTCGCTAAGCGAATGCGCTGCGCTTCTCCGCCTGATAACGTTCCAGCTGCACGGCTAAGCGTTAAATAATCAAGTCCAACGTTAATTAGAAAGCTAAGACGCTCTTTAATTTCGCGCAAAATCAGCTTTGCAATACTTTGTTGCTTTTCTGTTAATTCGATATTTGTAAAGAACTCGTGCGCATCCTGCACAGAAAACTGCGCCACTTCCGCAATCGTTTTTCCACCTACAAAAACAGCTAAAGTTTCCGGCTTCAAACGAGCACCTTTACATTTTGGACAGGCTTGCTCCGCCATATATTTTTCCATTTGCTCACGAATATAATCGGAGCTCGTTTCTCGGTAACGGCGCTCAATGTTCGGGATTACACCTTCAAAAATAATCTCGCTTTCCTTTACTTGACCAAAGTCGTTCACATAGCGGAAATACACTTTTTCTTCTCCGCTTCCGTACAACACTTTTTCAAACAAATGCTTCGGAATATCTTTCACCGGTACATCCATATCAATGCCATAATGGTTACAAACAGACTTTAGCAATTGCGGATAATATTGTGAACTTGTTGGCTCCCAAGGTGCGATTGCATGATCGTTTAATGATAAACCCCAGTTTGGTATGACCAAATCAAGATCTACTTCTAACTTTGAACCAAGACCATCACAAGACGGACATGCACCGAACGGACTGTTGAAAGAAAACATGCGCGGCTCCAGTTCACCAATAGAAAATCCGCAATACGGACAAGCGTGATGCTCACTAAACAGCAACTCTTCTTCTCCAATCACATCAATTAAAACGCGGCCTTCACCAAGCTTCAAAGCCGTTTCTAATGAATCGGCAAGGCGACCAGCAATTCCTTCTTTCACCACAATCCGGTCAATCACAACCTCAATAGAATGCTTTTTATTCTTATCCAACGTAATTTCTTCTGATACATCAAGCATTTCTCCGTCAACGCGAACGCGGACGTACCCTTGCTTTTTAATATCTTCTAATAGCTTTACATGCGCACCTTTACGCCCTGATACAATCGGTGCGAGCACTTGCAGCTTCGTACGCTCTGGATACTCTAAAATACGATCTACCATTTGCTCAATTGTTTGCGATGTAATTTCAATTCCATGATTTGGACAAATCGGAGTCCCCACACGCGCAAATAATAAGCGTAAGTAATCGGAAATCTCCGTCACTGTTCCAACGGTTGAGCGCGGGTTACGGCTCGTCGTTTTTTGGTCAATTGAAATGGCCGGCGATAGTCCTTCAATTGCATCAACATCTGGTTTATCCATTTGCCCTAAAAATTGACGTGCATACGCCGATAGCGATTCTACATATCGACGTTGCCCTTCTGCATAAATCGTGTCAAACGCTAACGATGATTTCCCTGAACCAGATAGCCCTGTTACAACAACAAGCTGATTTCTCGGAATGGTGACATCTATATTTTTTAAGTTGTGGGCTCTCGCACCTTTTACAACGATAAAATCTTTACTCATTGCCTTCACCCTTCTGCTTTTAGTTCTAATAATAAATCGCGAAGCTCAGCTGCCCGCTCAAAATCAAGCGCTTTTGCAGCTTCTTTCATTTCCGCTTCCATTTTTGCAATTACATTTTCTCGTTCTTTTTTCGTCATTTTCTTAGGTGGTGCTGCTTCATACGTTTCGGTATCTTCCGCAGCCATCGTTGCACGAATCACGTCGCGCACCTCTTTTTGAATTGTTTTCGGTATAATACCATGCTTTTCATTGTATGCTTCTTGAATTTGACGACGACGTTTCGTTTCTTCCATTGCAATTTCCATCGATTTTGTAATTCGGTCTGCATACATCACAACATGACCGTTTGCATTACGAGCTGCACGACCAATCGTCTGAATAAGCGAGCGCTCTGAACGAAGAAATCCTTCTTTATCTGCATCTAATATTGCTACAAGCGATACTTCTGGAATATCGAGCCCTTCTCGAAGTAAGTTAATACCGACAAGCACATCGAACTTGCCAAGGCGAAGATCGCGAATAATTTCAATCCGCTCTAACGTTTTAATTTCAGAATGAAGATAGTTTACTTTAATCCCAACATCTTTCAAATAATCTGTTAAATCCTCTGACATTTTCTTCGTTAATGTCGTAATTAATACACGCTCATTTTTCGCGATCCGGTCTTGTATCTCTCCTAGTAAATCATCAATTTGCCCTTCAATTGGCCTTACTTCAATTTTCGGATCTAATAGCCCTGTCGGACGAATAATTTGTTCCACTACTTCCGGTGAATGTTCAAGTTCATATGGACCCGGTGTTGCTGATACATACACAACTTGATTCGTTTTCTCTTGAAACTCTTCAAACATAAGCGGTCTGTTATCTAGTGCTGATGGCAGACGGAATCCATGATCAACAAGTACTTGTTTCCGCGCTTTATCACCGTTGTACATTGCTCGTACTTGCGGCACTGATACATGCGACTCATCCATCACGATGAGAAAATCTTTAGGGAAATAATCTAACAATGTATATGGTGTTGAACCAGCTGGACGGAGTGTCAAATGACGGGAGTAGTTCTCAATCCCTGAACAAAAGCCCATCTCGCGCATCATTTCTAAATCGTAACGCGTCCGCTGCTCTATCCGCTGCGCTTCTAACAATTTACCGTTATCATTTAATTCTTTTAGGCGTTCTTCTAACTCTTTTTCAATATTTTCAATGGCGACTTTCATTTTTTCTTCGCGTGTAACGAAGTGAGACGCCGGAAAAATTGCCACATGCTCACGTTCTGCTAATACTTCACCTGTTAATGCATTTACTTCTCTGATACGATCAATTTCATCACCGAAAAATTCAATTCGGATACAATGCTCATCAAGAGATGCAGGGAAGATTTCAACTACATCACCGCGCACACGAAACGTCCCACGCTGGAAGTCAATATCATTACGGCCATACTGCACATCAACAAGTTCACGAAGCAATTGATTGCGATCTTTCTCCATACCAACGCGTAAAGAAACAACAAGCTCACTATATTCTTCTGGAGAACCTAAACCGTAAATACAAGATACACTCGCTACAACAATGACATCATCTCTTTCAAATAAAGCCGACGTCGCTGAGTGACGCAATTTATCGATTTCATCATTAATTTGTGCGTCTTTTTCAATAAACGTATCGGTTTGTGGTACATACGCTTCCGGTTGATAATAGTCGTAGTAACTAACAAAATATTCAACTGCATTGTTCGGAAAGAAATCTTTGAGCTCACTGTATAACTGTCCTGCTAACGTTTTATTATGAGCCATTACAAGTGTTGGCTTTTTCACCTCTTTAATAACATTTGAAATCGTAAATGTCTTACCCGTCCCTGTCGCTCCAAGCAACACTTGATGTTTCTTACCATTTTTAATCCCAGCTACCAGCTGCTCTATCGCTCTTGGCTGATCACCTTGCGGGGAATATTCTGAGACAATTTCAAATTGATGTTCCAAATAAATCCGCCCTCCTCGTAAAAAATCTGTATTTTCATTTTAACACGAACGCCTATAAAAAAACCAAAAAAACGAACAAGTATTCGATAAACAATTCGACACACTTTCTACAAATTCAATATATAACAACAAAAAAGATGCTTATTTACTTAGCATCTTCCTACAGTTATTCATGACGTACCTCCAGCAAAAAATAGCTCACATTCTTACGATTCCCTTTACATTCACTTAATTTATAACTTACAGCTTCATCACTTTTTTCTTTCATAATCCCTTTACACACATCACTTTTTTTCCCTTTTTGACTTCCTCCAAATTTGTCGTTGGAATCATCAAAAAGATAGTTTATATTGATTCCATCATAATCTAACGTTTGAAAAATCGGATCTCCTTCATCTGTATAATACACAATACGAACTTTATCAGCTTTGCCATTTTTCACATGAGTTAGAAACTGCTGAAACTTATCTAAATTAGATTCTCCACCTATTTTTACGATGATATCACTCTTTTTATCAACCTTTGTTTCATCATTTTTTTGATTTCCCGTTTTTACAGAGGATAAACACCCCGCCAAACCGCCTATATAGAATAAAAAACACAATAAGACAATTCCTTTTCTCATCTTAATCCTCTCCAGCCCATTTTGACTTTATCCCACTATTCGCGGGCAGTAAGAAGTTCCGCTTTATACTACCATTCAAAATGAAATAACTTAGTGTAGCAACAAAAATACCTATACAAATATCGACAAGAAATTCATCTTTTTTGTATAGGTAGAATTTTCTAAAAAATTTGCATTTACAACACCCACTTTTCATATTACAATACGTTTAAAGATTCGACATTATACGACAAACCGAACTTAAAGTTCAGAATATTTTAACAACTAGAGGGTGGGGGGAGCTTATATGGATCTATTTCGAAAAAAATCGATTTCTGCACTACTAGCGCAATCGCAGCAGAAAGGCGCTTCTTTAAAAAAGGAACTAGGCGCATTTGATTTAACAATGTTAGGAGTCGGCGCTATTATTGGAACAGGTATCTTCGTTCTTACCGGCGTTGCAGCAGCAAAACATGCAGGACCAGCACTTATTTTATCGTTTATTTTATCCGGTTTAGCCTGCGTATTTGCGGCATTATGTTACTCCGAATTTGCTTCAACTGTACCGGTGTCAGGTAGTGCATACACTTACAGCTATGCAACATTTGGAGAAATTATTGCTTGGATTTTAGGTTGGGACTTAATTCTAGAATACGGATTGGCATCCTCAGCCGTTGCATCTGGTTGGTCAGGATATTTCCAAGGATTATTATCTGGATTTGGGATTAAATTGCCACACGCTTTAACAAGCGCTTATAATCCGGCGGCTGGCACATACGTAGACGTACCAGCAATTTGTATCATTTTCATCATGACATTCTTATTAACAAGAGGCGCAAAAAAATCAGCTCGCTTCAATGCTATTATGGTAGCTATCAAAATATTTGTTGTTCTTCTATTCATCGGCGTTGGTGCTTTCTATGTAAAACCTGAGAACTGGACGCCATTCATGCCATTTGGCTTCTCTGGCGTAACAACTGGAGCAGCAACTGTATTCTTTGCTTATATCGGATTTGACGCTGTATCAACAGCTGCTGAAGAAGTAAAAAATCCACAACGTAATATGCCAATTGGTATTATTGCTTCCTTGGCAATCTGTACAATCTTATATATCGTTGTTTCATTAGTATTGACAGGAATCGTTCCCTACAACCAATTAGACGTAAAGAATCCTGTTGCATATGCTTTGCAATATATTCATCAAGATTGGGTTGCCGGACTTATCTCTTTAGGAGCAATTGCTGGGATTACAACAGTATTACTCGTTATGCTATATGGACAAACTCGTTTATTTTATGCAATGAGTCGTGATGGCTTACTACCAAAAGCACTTTCTCGTGTAAACCAAAAAACACAAACACCAGTTATGAACAGCTGGATTACAGCCGCTATGGTTGCTTTCTTTTCTGGATTCGTTCCATTGGACAAGCTAGCAGAATTAACAAACATCGGTACATTATTCGCATTTATCGTTGTATCAATCGGCGTTATCATCTTACGCAAAAAACAACCAGACCTGCCGCGTGCCTTTAAAGTACCATTCGTACCATTAGTTCCGATATTAGCAGTTCTATTCTGCGGATACTTAACATTACAACTTCCAGCAACAACATGGATCGGCTTTGTCGTTTGGTTAATTATCGGATTAGTTGTATATTTCAGCTATGGTTATAAAAATAGTACGTTGAGAGATGGTCAAAAAGAAGACGTTGCCTAAAGTGAAACTTCCTTCTGGGAGCGTTTTTTCCCCAGAAGGTTAGTTGAACCAATCGGGCCCTTACAGACGGTTTGGCTCTCTTCCTTACCTAACTTCTTACCGGCTGTTTGGGCGGGATAAAGTGAAACTTCCATTTTTATTTACCGCTTATTAGAGCGGGATAGCAAAGAAGCTGTTGTCCATTAAGGACAGCAGCTTCTTTTTATAGTGACATACGTCAAATCCACCTAGCTCAATCTTCAACTTAAACGAACAACTAGCTCGTCACGCATTGTCCACACGTGTTTTCTATTTAAGGAATACAATGTATCAAAAATAAAGAAAAGAGGTTTAATCCCAATATGCTTGATCATCATGACAAATTTAATGAAAAATCTCTTAAAGATGAATCAAATACTCCTAACTGTTTTGTTGAAAATCACATAATTGGATCGACAAATTCACCAGTGCTCGTTCTCGTACCAGAAGGCACTAGCCATCAGCCTGTTTTCCAAGATTTCACAGGGTCTCATAATAAAACATTACTTCAGCTAAGCTCTACCTCATTAAAAGGTAAAGATTCTGTCCCTTTGGCGATAACTATTATATCAAAAAGCCCTCGTAACCCTATTACTGCTATAATTACAGAAAGTACAAGAATATTTCAAGTAGAAAACTTTGAAAGCTTAAGTGTCTCAAATGTTGCTTCTACTCCAGGTGGATTGAATGTGTTTATCCAAAAAACGTTCTGTATCTACCGTGAGGAATAAAGAAAAAAACGAGATGTTACCCTAGCGCGACAACATCTCGTTTTTTTCTTTTTCGGGAGAATAACATACGAGAATGTGATCAGCGTATCTACACCGAAAACAATTCTCCATACGTGAAAACTTCTGCTGCTCTTCTCTTACGAACAGCAATTGCTGTTGTAAAAACTCTTTAACATTTACACGCTCTGTTCCTAACATATTCGTAATTTCTTTTAAGGCGAATCCCATTTCTTTTAAAAACAAAATCTGCTGTAATTTCAGCACATCACGTTCACTATATAATCGGTGTCCGCCTTCCGTCTTTCCGCTCGGCTCTAACAAACCAATTTGATCATAATACCGAAGTGTTCTTACTGTAACACCCGTTTCCTTCGTTAATTGCTGAATAGAAATCATTTCCACCACCCTCTCTTTTTCATTACAAAAGGTGACGTAGCGTTAGTTTTAAGAGGATTTATAAAAATAAAAAGCTGTTTACATCTAGGTTCGTGTAAACAGCTTTTATCGAAATCATTCGTATTCATCATCTTCAAGATTTTTTAGCTTTCGTTTCTCCCATGCACAAATCGCGAAAAAGATTGCACTACCAGTTGCCATAATCAGAAACTCCCAACCTGTTTTCCCTTTTGTTATCATGTCGTAAAATGTCCAAATTAACAGGCATGTACTGTAAAATATAAAGGTGTATCTAGAGGCCTTTCCTGTTATATGCCATTCGTATTCATCGACCCGTCTTCTCATGATTCATTTCTCCCTCAAAGTCATTATTCACTCTCTTAGAAGTTATTAAATTAATTGCATACATTACTTTTTCAACATATAAATTGCTGCTACGCCCGCTTTCCAAATACCGTTGCAACACTAAAACTACCAGCCATCAAAACGCAGCACATAAGAAACATTTCTTGTATTGGTAACGTTTCTCTACCGACCGCTTTACTTATACAAATGTAGAAAATGAGAATAATAAATGACATCATAAAAGAAATATTTAAGTATCTCTTTATATTATCTTGTACCCGTTCATCAATCTCAGGAATTTCTTCACATTCAAACTTTTTCTTTTTGGAATAAGTGTATAAAATTACAAATACTATCGCTAAAACATTACTCAATAATACCGGTATCTTCGGTATAGAAGAATCCATCATAAATAATAGACCATCTCCTATAATTAACCCTAAAAAAGTCCCTATGTATAACGATTTATAACTTCCCATCACCATTCCCCCTATTCCAGCGTAAAAATCTCCTCCACACTCACCTTAAAATACTTTGCAATCTTGAGCGACAACTCCAAACTCGGATTGTAATGATGATTTTCAATCGCAACAATGGTTTGGCGCGTCACTTTCATTGCTTTTGCCATCTCAACTTGCGTAATATGATTTTGTTTTCTTAATTCTTTAATTCTATTTTGTACACTCATGGAATCCACCTTTAAAAAGTAAAGATATCTTTACTTTCATTATAAATATTTCCCAAAACAAGTAAAGATATCTTTACAAAATTTCCAATAAAAAGAGGACTTGCCCAGCAAGTCCTCTACACAAAATGTAACACATACACAAGCGTATATCCAAGAACAGAAAGTAATACTGATCCAATTAGCCCTGCAACAAATGCTTTCGTTCCTAGCTTACGGAATGTCTTAAACTCTACATTTAAACCCAGCCCCGCCATGGCCATTGCCATAAGCATGTAGGAAATAACAACAATATCGCTTGCGATTTTTTCAGGTACAATTCCTAACGAATGAAACGCACTCACTGCTAAGAAGCCAAAAATAAACCATGGAATCGGAATGTCACGCCAAGATTTTTTTTGTCCTGTTTCTTCTCCGCGCTGAAACCATATGCCAATTAAAATTGCCACAGGTACAAGAAAGGCAACGCGCGTTAACTTCATAATGACCGCAATATCAACCGACTGACTTCCACCAGGTGCTGCCGCTGCAATGACATGAGCAATTTCATGCAACGTTGCCCCTGAAAAAACACCATATCCATACGGAGACAAGTTAAGCACAGGATACAGCAGTGTATATGCTAACGTGAAAATTGTCCCTAAAATCGCAACGATTGCTGCACTCACTGCAACCTCTTCATCCTTTGCTTTTACTTGCGGTCCAATTGCCACAACAGCAGCCGCCCCGCAAATCGCTGTTCCGCACGCTGTTAAAATGCCAAGCTTCTTCTCTACTTTACAAAAACGTGTTAATGCATATACAACAGTAAGCGTAAATGTAATGACAATTGCAGCCATGACCAATACCTTTGGGCCCGCCTTCGCAATATCAACTAAATTTAATCGCATACCGAGTAATATAATCCCTAGACGCAGTAGTTTTTTACTTGCGAAATTCGTTCCGGCAATTGCTGGATTCGGTACACCGATTGCTGCTCTCCATATCATTCCGATTAGAATAGCAATTACCAATTGGCCCATAATATTTAAAAATGGAAGCTGCGCCAAATACTTTGCAACAATAGCGATCAGTAACGTAATCCCAATGCCCTGTGCGAATCCGAAACGCTTCTCCTTTTCTAACGCTATCATTTGATTCACTTTTTATCACTCCAATACCTATCTTGTAAACATGCATATTTGTTCTACTCTCATTATAAAAGTATTTTAATCATAAGTTTAATACTAATATGCTATCTCAATCATCAAGAAAACTTATGATAAAATAAAAAGAAAAGCGGATGCGGCTCGTTCAGAATGGGAGGGGGATGGAGCTCCTGACAAAGAGGCGTATTGTGCCTCGAAGGAAGGCGCGAAGCCACCGATCATTCTAACCGCAGGAGCTGGACAGAATAAAAAGATGAAAGGAATGATTCTCATCAACACCGACATTTTAAAAATTTTTGTAACAGTCGTAGAACAAAAACATTTTTCAAGAGCTGCCGAAATGTTGAACCTTTCCCAGCCAGGTGTAAGTATGCACGTTCGCAATTTAGAAAATGAATTTGGTACAACACTCATTCAGCGCTCACCAAAACATGTCCAAGTCACAGAAGCGGGAAACATTTTATACATACATGCAAAACAAATGCTTACACTGTATGAAGAAGCAAAACAAGAAATTAATGAACTTCATAATATCGTTACGGGGACACTGCGTATTGGCGCTAGTTTTACAATTGGAGAATATCTTCTTCCTAAAATATTAGCAAACTATGCAAAGGAACATCCACGCGTTGAAGTTCATACCTTTATCTCGAATACAGAAGAGGTATTACAGGGTGTTCGCTCGAATCAGCTAGATATTGGCTTAGTAGAAGGGCAAGTCATCTACACAGATGTAGACGTAGAATCATTTATGGAGGATGAAATGAAGCTAGTCGTTCCGCCAAATCATCCTCTGACGATGACAAACCCGATTCAGACAAACATGCTGCAAGATCAAGTATGGGTGCTCCGTGAAACCGGTTCAGGAACGAGAGCTTACAGCGACCGTTTTATTCACGACCATCATTTAAAAATGAAGCGTTACTTCACATTTAGCAGCATTCAAAGTGTAAAAGAAGCCGTTGCTGCCGGACTCGGCATTGCCATTTTATCAGACTGGACAGTGCGTAAAGAGTTGCAAGCTGGTGAAGTACGTCACATCCCTGTGCCAAACGAAAAGCTCATGCGCCCTTTCTCCATTATACGGGGAAAATATTTTATTCCTTCTAAAGCGATTCAAGTCTTTTTAGATCATGTGCAAAACTTTGCGAATCAACATCGTTGACCTTTACACTAGTGTCAGGGTTTAAAATGTGAAATGAAGGAGTGATAGATTTGCGCATCGGAGAATTATCGAAACATACAGGCGTAAGTGAACGGTCACTACGGCATTACGAAGATAAGGGTTTACTGACTTCAAAACGACTTGCAAATGGCTATCGTGATTTTGATGAAACAACCATTGAGCAAGTAAAACTTATTCAAATGTATTTACAACTTGGACTAAATTTAGAAGAGACCGCTAAAATGCTGCGCTGTTTAGAAATAGAGCCGCACTTATACGATAACCCGTGCAGCAGTATCATCACACTTTACGAAGATAAGCTTGCGGAAGTAAAAAAGCAGATTTCGTTACTTTCTCATATCGAAGCGAATTTACAAAAACATATTAATTTTTTAAACGAAAGGAATTGATATACGATGTTCGTTTTACACGGCAGTTCACGTCCACATGGGAATACAGAACAATTAACACATATGCTGTTAGAAGGCGTCCAAACTGAAGAAGTATATTTACGCAATCATACAATCCAACCAATTACAGATCAGCGCCACGATGCGGAGGGCTTTCAACCAATTGATGATGATTACGAAGGCATCATTAAAAGAATGCTTGAGCATGATACAATTGTCTTTGCAACGCCGCTTTATTGGTACGGTATGAGCGGATATATGAAAAACTTTGTCGATCGCTGGTCACAAAGCTTACGAGATGCATCCCTTCATTTCAAAGAACGTATGAAAGATAAGAAATTGTATGTTGTCATTGTCGGCGGCGACAATCCAAAGTTAAAAGCACTTCCGCTCATTGCACAGTTTCAATACATTTTTGACTTTGTCGGCGCTTCTTTTGAAGGTTATATAATTGGATCTGCCAATGCACCAGGAGAGATTGTGGATGACAAGGAAGCAACCGAAAAGGCAAAACTATATAATCAAATTTTTAAGAAAAATTAACAGAATGATTTGACAAATGCAAACCCAAATGCATACAATAAAGGTGAAATTATGAAAGGAAGGTACATCGGCCAATGAAGTTCTAATTCTCTTTTTTATTCATCCATCACAAATAGTGAACCAAAATGATGAAAACTAGAAGAGGATTAGTATGCCCTTTTGTCGATAACTTTCTTTTGACAGGAACATGTAAAAATACGTGTACAGTTTTTTTGTGCATCTCCTTTTACATACTACGGGTGAAATATGTCCTCTCTAGTGAAACTAGGGAGGTTTTTTTATGACCATTTTAACAGCACGAAACATTGAAAAAAGCTTTGGTGATCGCACTTTATTTACGTTACAAGCACTTGATATCTATGCGCACGACCGCATTGGAATCGTCGGTGTAAACGGCGCCGGGAAATCAACGCTATTACAAATATTAAGTAAGGAAATAGCACCTGATGCAGGAACGATTACTCATTACGGTTCAATCGCCACCATTCCGCAGTTCCATGAGGAGACATTAGAAACAGCCTCTTCTCTTGCAAAAGGACAATGGGGCATTTCTCACATCACAACAAATATGAGCGGCGGCGAACGCGGACGTTTAAAAATTGCTCATGCTCTTGAACAAGAAGCAGCTATCTTATTTGCTGATGAACCGACAAGTCATCTTGATATGCATGGTACAGAACAACTAGAACAGGCATTACAATCTTATAAAGGAGCGATTATTTTAATTTCTCATGACCGCGCCTTATTGGACGCCATTTGTACAAAGATGATCGAAATTGAAGATGGTACCGTTCGGGAATATAAAGGAAATTACACAAACTACCGGGAGCAAAAGCAGCAACAAAGGCAGCGCCAGCAAGCAGAATATGAAAAATATACGAAAGAAAGACAACGTTTAGAAACGGCAATCGCCAGCAGACAACAGCGGGCTTCTGGTATGACAAAAATCCCAACGCGCTTTTCTTCTTATGAATCTTGTCTATACAAATCCGGAGCAGCTTATAGCCAAGGCAACGTTCAAAAAGCCGCAAAAGCACTAGAAACAAGATTAGAGCAATTAGAAAAGAAAGAAAAACCAAAAGAAATTGTGCATACAAAATTTGATATACAATACCATGCACCCATTCATAGTAAAACGGCCCTGCAATTAAATAAAGTTACGAAAAAAATCGGCAGCCGCACCCTCTTTCACAACATAAATGGAAGTATAACTCCAGGTGCAAAACTTGCGATTCTCGGAAAAAACGGAAGTGGAAAAACAACGCTATTTCATATGATTCAAGCAAAGGAACGAGGAATTCAGCTTTCAAAAAGCTGTAAAATTGGTTACTTTGAACAAACATTAGCTATTTTACAAAACGACAAAACCATTTTACAAAACATAATGGAAGAAACGCGTTATGACGAATCTTTCGTACGAACAATTCTTGCGCGCCTCTTATTTCGAAGAGAAGATGTTTATAAACGAGTAAACGTATTAAGCGGCGGCGAACGTGTAAAGGTCGCACTAGCAAAAATCTTCTTAGGAGACTATAATCTTCTTCTTCTTGATGAACCGACAAACTATTTAGACCTTGCTACGCAAGAAGAACTAGAGCACATGCTGAAAGATTATCCTGGTACTGTGTTGTTCATTAGTCATGACCGCACCTTCGTTCATAAAATTGCTGACCACATTTTACACCTAGATGAGAACGAACCACGGATCTTTCAAGGAAATTACGAGCAGTATACGAAACGAACTGAACAATCTTCTATCAATCCAGCAGAGCAAGAACTACTACGTCTGCAAACAAAATTAACAGAAGTAATTGGACGCATTTCGATGCCAGGGCGTCACGATGATGTGATTGTTCTGGAAAGTGAATACGAGCAATTACTGCGCGAAATTAAAGAATGCAAAAAAGCTGTCCTCTGATATAACGGCGCTTCGACAATATTAGACACACTAAAGAGGGCTGACCAAAGTCAGCCCCGTTTTTTCTTCCGATTAAAATTTATTCCAAGTTAACACATCATCAAGTGGAAGACGAACTTTTTCAAATCCAGCCTGCATCGCTTTCCCTACACAAATTAACATAACAGGTTCAAGATTTTCTGGAACACAGAAAGCTTCTACAAATTTCTGCGGATGGAAACCACCAATTGGTACAGTATCAAAACCTTTTGCTTTTGCCGCTAACATAAGCTGCATCGCTACTAAACCACCATCAATCATCGCCACGCGAGTAGCTTGTTCATTAGAGAATTTTCCGTAGTTTTCAACAATCGAATTAACATAGAAACTCTTCGTTTCTTCTGTCATTCTTCCTTTTTTCACCACTTCTCCGTAAATTTTCTCCGCATTTTTATAGGCCTGTTTATCTCCTAAAACAGCAATGACAATAGATGCATCGACAATTTGTTTTTGATTGTTTGCGATTGGTAATAACTCTTCTTTCGCTGCTTCATCTTGCACAACAAGAAATCTCCATGATTGCAAGTTTGACGATGACGGAGCTAAAGTTGCGAGCTCTAAAATTTCACGAATATCTTTTTCATCCATTTTAAAATGTGGATCATAATGACGTACAGATTGGCGCTCCTTAGCGATAGTAAAGAAATCTGTGTCCGTAATTTCTTTTGGAGCTTCCGTATGAGTATTAAGCTCATGGATTTTATTCAAATATTCTTCTGTTGCCGATTTTTTTGCTGACATCATTTTTCTCCCCTTTAACTGTTCTGATTTTAAGAACAGTATATTCTTTTAACTGTTCCTTTGTCAAGAACAGTTAATGTCAAAAAAATAAAACGAAAACTACAGTTCCGTTTTATTTATTCTTTAGGAAGTAAATCAGCTAGTTTTTTCTTTGCCAGTCCATCTACAAGCCATCTTTCCATTTCATCTCTTAATTCATATAACGCTGAACATGTTGAAGGAGAAAAACATTCTTTCTCATCTACATCAAGAAATCCTTTTGAATACGGATCTGCTCTTATCGCATCATAAACTTCTACTAATGTAATTTCATTTGCTGCTCTAGCTAAATAATAACCGCCATCTCGTCCTTCTTTCGCTACAATCAGTTCTGCTTTAACTAAATGAGTAAGGATTTTTCTTAAAAAGAGTGGCTTTGTTCCTAACTTTTCAGCCATAACTGCACTAGGACAAATACCATCATAATCCGCTAGTACTAATAAAGATTGCACAGCAAGTCCGAACCATTTCGTACTTGAAACCTTCTCTTTCATTCGTTTTCACCTCTCTATTAGTCTAAACGATTTCGCTGAAAAGACAACTTAAAGTCCATATGAAAAGAACCCCTCCTCCTAGTTGAGAAAGGGTTCATAAAATCATTCTCTTATCGAACTTTAACTGCCGTTCCGCTTACAGCTACCATTAACATGCCTTCGCGAACTACTTCATAATCAACATCAATGCCAACAATCGCGTTTGCACCTTTTTGCGCTGCAAGCTGCTTCATTTCTTCCATTGCAATATCACGTGCTTCTTTTAGCTTACTTTCATAAGCACCAGAACGGCCGCCAACAACGTCACGAACAGAAGCAAATAAGTCACGAACGATATTCGCCCCCATAATTGCTTCGCCGTTTACAATATCAATATATTCTTCAATTTCTTTTCCTTGAATAACAGAAGTTGTTGTAACGATCATATCTAATTCCTCCTATGTATAAAAGTTTATAGCCTTAACTTGCACAATGCTTTCCGTTAATATAATACGCTGATTCTGTGAAAACCGTAAACACAACCTCTACTTCAGGAAGTCCGAAATCCATTAAATACGTAGTAATGGCCTTAGCAAATAGATCGCGAGTTTCCTGCCCTCGCTCGAACCATTTCACTTCAATAAGAGGAAACGCCTCTACTTCTTCCCCATTATATACAAATGTAGAACTTGGTAGTTCTAACGTAAAATTATCTGTACCACACTCACAAATCTCTGCAAGCTCTTCTACTAATGGTTTACTTATATCCTTTAATTGTTCAGTAGTAATTCCACGAAACACAACATGTGGCATGTAAATCCCTCCAATAAATTTATCCTACATTAACAATGCATTAAACCCTCCACCTCAAGATTCAAAGAAAACCAAAAAAGATAGGTGGAGGATAAAGCCCCCACTGATGGAAGTTTCACTTTATTTGCCCACATCATAGCACAATTTATTTTATTTCACCAGGACAGACAAAGACATTTCAGTGACAGTTTCAAGAAACACAATATCTTTATTTATTAATAAGATTTTTTAAAATAAACATTTGAAATCCCCCAAAGTATCCCTGCTTTTAAGCTAGATTTTTTCAACTGTTTTTTGTTTCTAAATATTCTTCTGTTCCACTTAGTCTTTTTTTAAACTCTTTGAACTAAAGGTTATATTCTCTCTTAGATTACAGTCTACTTCAAAACTAATTAGATAAAATTTATTCGTCATCCAAGGTTGATAAGAGCATTTCTGCTTTAGATAAATAATAAAAACCGACTAATTATACAAAAACAAAAAGAAAACGGCTATCTACTATGTATAGTAAATAGCCGTTTTCTTTTTCAGGCTGTGGAGAAAGTATTCTCCGCAGCCTGTTTTTGTGTCTGAACCTCTTTTTATCTGTCAACACTGATAAA
>NZ_JAQOTJ010000066.1 GCF_028401955.1 Bacillus sp. BP-3 | reverse complement strand
GATTCCGACGGAATTTCACGTGTTCCGCCGTACTCAGGATACATTCAAGAGGGAACGAAGTTTCAACTACAGGGTTGTTACCTTCTATGACGAGCCTTTCCAGGCTGCTTCGTCTACCTCGTTCCTTTGTAACTCCGTATAGAATGTCCTACAACCCCAAGAGGCAAGCCTCTTGGTTTGGGCTAGATTCCGTTTCGCTCGCCGCTACTCAGGAAATCGCATTTGCTTTCTCTTCCTCCAGGTACTTAGATGTTTCAGTTCCCTGGGTCTGTCTTCTTTACCCTATGTATTCAGATAAAGATACCATACCATTACGTATGGTGGGTTTCCCCATTCGGAAATCTCCGGATCAAAGCTTACTTACAGCTCCCCGAAGCATATCGGTGTTAGTCCCGTCCTTCATCGACTCCTAGTGTCAAGGCATCCACCGTGCGCCCTTTCTAACTTAACCAAAATTAAAAAAATATGAGCTACACTGTTATCTAGTTTTCAAAGAACATA
>NZ_JAQOTJ010000065.1 GCF_028401955.1 Bacillus sp. BP-3 | reverse complement strand
TTGTTGTTCTTTTGTTAGTCGATGAACAATTACACGAGTTGGTACTTTATCAGTCATTCCTACATAAGCGTCGGGTATTTCACATGTTTGTCCTGGCTGAAGAGAATTCATTAATACCTCCATATCTATCTGTATATACTCCGTACCTTTTTTGATTCTTCCATCTCGAAAATAATCAGGATTGGGATTTTTTTGATAAATACGTGTATTCGACTTGATACGAGAGATATAGTAAGCCTTTTGGTCTTGTATATGTTGAAGATCTTTCAAATGAAAATACCCTAAATCTCGGATACATAAATCATTCGCTGTCACAGTTGGAACACACAGGGAACCGTAGGTTCGATCATGTTGTTTACCTGAACCTGTATGGATATGCAGGAACTGGCCACTTAATAGATCATACTCTAGCTGAATCTTCACCCCCGGCCTCCTGCACCTGGATAAACAAATGAAAAGGGATCTGGGAGTTGAAATGCAGTTGAATCTAAAATACGAATACGCT
>NZ_JAQOTJ010000064.1 GCF_028401955.1 Bacillus sp. BP-3 | reverse complement strand
CACGGAAGTTAAGCTCTCTAGCGCCGATGGTAGTTGGGACTTTGTCCCTGTGAGAGTAGGACGTTGCCAGGCAAATGGAGGATTAGCTCAGCTGGGAGAGCACCTGCCTTACAAGCAGGGGGTCGGCGGTTCGATCCCGTCATCCTCCACCATATAAATGCCGGCTTAGCTCAATTGGTAGAGCAACTGACTTGTAATCAGTAGGTTGGGGGTTCAAGTCCTCTAGCCGGCACCAGGATTATGGCGGCTGTGGCGAAGTGGTTAACGCATCGGATTGTGGCTCCGACACTCGTGGGTTCGATTCCCATCAGTCGCCCCATTTTTAAAAATAATATGCGGGTGTGGCGGAATTGGCAGACGCACCAGACTTAGGATCTGGCGCCTTTGGCGTGGGGGTTCGACTCCCTTCACCCGCACTTTCAGTAAAATAACTCATACATGTCTTGCGGAAGTAGTTCAGTGGTAGAATACAACCTTGCCAAGGTTGGGGTCGCGGGTTCGAATCCCGTCTTCCGCTCCA
>NZ_JAQOTJ010000063.1 GCF_028401955.1 Bacillus sp. BP-3 | reverse complement strand
GCCTCCTGCACCTGGATAAACAAATGAAAAGGGATCTGGGAGTTGAAATGCAGTTGAATCTAAAATACGAATACGCTTGAAAACAGAAGTATATGGAGAAGGAATCGGTATAGATGAGGCCAATTTTTGGTTTAGTAGTTCAGCTAATATGTGTTGTAAAAATTGGACAGCCGCTTTATTAAATCGTTGATTCAGTCCCTCAGGACTGATGAGCACTTCTGTTGATGCTTCTAAACAGCTAGATAACTGGGTTAAAGAAGTTGTAGCGACATTTTGGCTCATCCATACACATAAAGCGACTAAATCCTTTGCTTGGTACTTACTGGTTCGCTGTACAAAACCAACATCTCTAGCAAGATTTCGTAAGATATTTGGGGATAAGAAACTTTGAATTTCTTGAGCAAATAGTTGTAATTCATCAGATACAGAAATAGACATACAAAAACGCCATCCTTTCCTATGATTCTACAGAAAGAATAGCGTATTTTTTCATTTTAGGGGGTATTTTGTTTTGTTAGCTTGATAGC
>NZ_JAQOTJ010000062.1 GCF_028401955.1 Bacillus sp. BP-3 | reverse complement strand
ATTAAAATAAATATCTTATTTATTTTAATAAGTTACAAATGAAAGGCTTGTTAATGAAGATGAAACACTTAAATCATCGTTTAATGTAATTGAGAAACATGCCAATAATGGTAGTGTAATAACAACTGATCCATTAGGATTAACTACAATTGTTGGGCTTGTCCCACAGGCTTCACCACAATTTATAACTGATGCTGCTCCACCTCCGGGGGTAATTGTAATTACAAGACAGACATTAAAACACATATCATTCGTAGTACATGCCATAAATTTCCCTCCTTTTATTTAGCGTTCATTGATAGAATATGAATCAAAAATAATAGAGGAACGGCATAATAACCATTTTAATCGTATATGTGGATTAATGGAATTTATTTATCTTTTTGTGAGACTAAATAGATTAGTAGAAAAACTGAAATCATCATTTAAATTCGTGTTAAAACACGCAATAAAAGGTATTACATTAAAACTAGAGGAACATTCATCATTACACTTTACAACGATTTCAGCGCCGCCATTAGGGTTTAAAATTGTTTCTATACAGATATCAAAACAGTTTTTATTTATGCAAGCCATGGTATTCCCTCCTTTCTATTAATTTATTCATTTAGATA
>NZ_JAQOTJ010000061.1 GCF_028401955.1 Bacillus sp. BP-3 | reverse complement strand
TCGGTTCGCTCGACTTGCATGTATTAGGCACGCCGCCAGCGTTCATCCTGAGCCAGGATCAAACTCTCCAATAAAGTTTGTCTAGCATCATAAATAAAAATTGACGTTTCACGTTGTTTGTTTCGTTCAGTTTTCAAAGAACTCAAGAGCGGGTGAAGAGAATCGAACTCTCGACCAGAGCTTGGAAGGCTCTTGTTTTACCACTAAACTACACCCGCATGGTCGGGAAGACAGGATTCGAACCTGCGACCCCCTGGTCCCAAACCAGGTGCTCTACCAAGCTGAGCCACTTCCCGTAAATGGCGCGCCCGAGAGGACTCGAACCCCTAACCTTTTGATCCGTAGTCAAACGCTCTATCCAATTGAGCTACGGGCGCTTAATGTATGTTGTTTGTTTTTTGCGACTTTATTAATATACCATGGCGGTAAAATTAATGCAAGTATTTTTTCATTTCTTTTTTTGGTGCGGCCGAGAGGACTTGAACCTCCACGGGGTTGCCCCCACTAGGCCCTCAACCTAGCGCGTCTGCCATTCCGCCACGACCGCATATGCGGGTGAAGGGAGTCGAACCCCCACGCCAAAGGCGCCAGATCCTAAGTCTGGTGCGTCTGCCAATTCCGCCACAC
>NZ_JAQOTJ010000060.1 GCF_028401955.1 Bacillus sp. BP-3 | reverse complement strand
AAAGTAGGCCAAACGACAGTAGAAGGAACGAAAACGTGGAAAGATAATAACGCGACAGATCGTCCAGCAACAATCAAAGTCGATTTACTGCAAAACGGTCAAGTAGTTGATACAAAAGAAGTAACAGCAGCAACAAATTGGAAGTACACGTTTGACAATCTACAAGCGTATGATGCAAATGGTGTTGCTTATAAGTATGAAGTGAAAGAACAACCAGTAGCAGGATACCAATCCAAAGTAAACGGTTATGACATTACGAATACAAAAGTAGGTCAAACAAAAGTAGAAGGAACGAAGACGTGGAAAGATAATAATGCCACAGATCGTCCGGCAACAATCAAAGTAGACCTTCTGCAAAATGGTCAAGTAATTGATACAAAAGACGTAACAGCGACAAGCAATTGGAAGTACACATTTGACAACCTACAAGCGTACGATGCAAACGGAGTAGCGTACAAGTATGAAGTGAAAGAACAACCAGTAGATGGATATAAATCTGAAGTAAATGGTTATGACATCACAAATACAAAAGTGAGCCAAACGAGAGTAGACGGAACAAAAACGTGGAATGACAACAATGCGACAGATCGTCCAGCAACAATCAAAGTCGATTTACTGCAAAACGGTCAAGTAGTTGATACAAAAGAAGTAACAGC
>NZ_JAQOTJ010000006.1 GCF_028401955.1 Bacillus sp. BP-3 | reverse complement strand
TCGGTTCGCTCGACTTGCATGTATTAGGCACGCCGCCAGCGTTCATCCTGAGCCAGGATCAAACTCTCCAATAAAGTTTGTCTAGCATCATAAATAAAAATTGACGTTTCACGTTGTTTGTTTCGTTCAGTTTTCAAAGAACTTATCCGCCGCTCAATTGCGACTTCCTCATGTTAACATCTTTGTTTTTTGATGTCAACTTCATTTTTCATTTCTTTTTTGTCTACTTTCTGCTCTTGTGCAGCAGCGACGTTCATTAATATAGCATGCTCATTATAGATGGTCAACACTTTTTATAAAAAAATTCACATCCCAATAAAACACCTAGATGTCTTTGATAATCCAAAAATTCAGAAATTTATGTTATATTATAAACTATAGGAAGGTGAAAGGGATGAGCATAAAATACTCAAATAAAATCAATAAGATTAGAACTTTTGCATTAAGTTTAGTATTTATTGGACTTTTCATTGCATACTTAGGGGTCTTCTTCCGAGAAAACATTCTTATTATGACAATTTTTATGATGGTCGGTTTTTTTGCTGTCATCGCTAGTACTGTTGTTTATTTTTGGATTGGTATGCTATCAACAAAAACCGTTCAAGTTATTTGTCCATCTTGTAACAAACCAACAAAAATACTCGGGCGAGTTGATGCTTGCATGCATTGTAATCAGCCACTCACACTTGATCGACAGTTAGAAGGAAAAGAGTTTGATGAAAAATACAACCGAAAGGGTTACAAAGTTTAACAAGAAACCTATATTTACTTTCAATAAAAAAGAGCTGACTTAAAGCGTCAGCTCCTTAATTAATTGTATTACTTATTACAGTCCTGACAAACACCGTAAATTTCTAAACGGTGACTATTGATTACAAAACCCGTTGCTTTCGCAGCTTCGTTCTCAATCTCCTCTAGACCTGTATACGGAAAATCAACAATTTTACCACAGTTTTCACAAATAACGTGATAATGCTGACTGGTAACGTAATCAAATCTACTAGAAGCATCACCATAGGTAAGCTCTTTTACAAGCCCCACTTCCTTAAACACGCGCAAGTTATTATAAACTGTTGCAACACTCATATTTGGAAACTTACCTTCTAACGCTTTATAAATCTCATCCGCTGTTGGATGCATCATAGATTCCACAAGGTACTCTAAAATAGCATGACGCTGTGGAGTAATGCGTACACCCGTATTTTTCAACATTTCCAGCGCTTCTTTTAATTCTTCTTTGACCACCGTCATGCACCCCGATTCTATACGGATTATCATTTTATAATTCTTATAAAGAGTGTACTCCTTTTCTTTCCACTCGTCAACATTTCTACTATAACTATGTATTTTATTCTTAAACTTGTTCCAAATTTAATAAACTGTACAAACATAGTTAACGTGGGTGTCAACAACAATCCCACTTCAAAGATATCAAAAAAACAAAAAGGTTAGTTGGAGAATATATACTTCCCCTTCATAAAGTGTCACTTTATTTTATTTTTAGGTGATCTGGCTTCTTTTTATACACTTACACGAAAAAAGTGCGAGAAAAACTCGCACATGAAAAACTATCATCTGAGGAGGTATGCCCTACACTGTTAACATATGAAAAATTCCCAAAAGTGTATGGTCATATGCCTTACAATATTTCACTAATTATTTTATTCTGTGTAAATTTCTATTTGTACATACTGTCTCGTTTACTTTAGAGGCCCATTATAAATTTTCTTTAACAAATTCCAACGCTTCTTCTACATGCCCCTTAACTTTAACCTTTCTCCATTCTTTCACTAACTGTCCTTCTTTATCGACTATAAATGTGGATCTTTCAATTCCCATGTACTCTTTTCCGAAGTTTTTCTTAAGCTTCCACACATCATACATTTCTGCAACTGCGTGATCTTCATCAGCTAACAACAAAAACGGCAAACTATATTTTTCGGTAAATTTCTCATGTCGCTGCAAAGAGTCTGTGCTTATCCCTAAAATTACACACTCTAACTCCCCAAAAGTTACATGGTGATCACGAAAATCACACGCCTCAGTTGTACAACCTGGTGTCATATCTTTCGGATAAAAATAAATGACAATGTGTTTCCCTCGAAAATCAGATAATTTTACTTGTTCTCCATTACTTGCTTCTAACGTGAAATCCGGTGCCATTTCTCCTACTGCAACCATGCAAAATCACTCCTTCTCTTTTGCTTCCACTATATCAAATATCCTATTACTTTTCATTTTCCATAACTGTCCGCACAACAAATGCAAATGGCATCGTATATCCAATTAGCGCTTCTACAATCGCAATCCAACGGCCAATTCCAATCGGCGTTACATCGCCATATCCGACTGATAACAATGTAATTGCACTAAAATATAAACATATTTCTACAAGAGCAAATGAGTGATTCACCACTAATTTGCCGTCTTCTTTCAATACCGAAAATCCACTTTCTTCTAATACAACATAACTAAGCGCAAATGCAATGAGTACCGTTGTATAAATAAGAAATAACGAAATCAGATTATACAAAGAGAAAAAACGGTTTGATTCTCCTGCCGAACTCCATAGCAATTGTATACTTCGTAATACAGCAATCGCAGCAATTAATAAAATCATCACCCACAACATGTCCTCCACCTCATTTTATTTCTATGAGGACAAAAGGTGATTTATCCCATATGAACCCTCTTAGTCTAAAGATATAGACTAATTTCCCGCACCGCGATATCGCTTTACTCCTAAATTCCAAATAAAAAACCCAATTGAAATACAAATAACCCCAACAATCGGTGTTACAAATGCATAGGAGTTCCATTCTGTTTTTCCTAAAAAGTAAGATGCCGGATATACACCAACAAAAGCAAACGGTAATATAAACGTTAAAACAAAACGAATGACGCGATTATAAATATTAACAGGATAACGTCCGTAGTTTCCGATGTTATACATGAGCGGCATAATCGAACTTCTTGCATCTGACCAAAAGCCAATACTTGCAAGCGTTACGAAAATCCCACCATACACGAATGCACCGCCTAGTACCATCAATAGAAATAGAAAAACATCATACCAATGAAATGTTAATTGAAGCTGAAGTGCAGCATATCCCATTACGCCAAAACCGGTTATTGCACCAATGAGAGACTCCAATTCCATTCGTTCTAAAATTACTTGGAATAAACTATGAATAGGGCGTGTTAAAATGCGGTCCATTTCCCCTTTTACGATATAACGATCATTAAAATCCCATATATTAAAGAATGAAGAGAAAATCGCAAACGGAACTAGGAAAAAACCATAAATAAAGATCACTTCTTCCCTGTTCCACCCTTTTAACGCTTGTGTATGTCCAAATACAACAAGAATAAAAATTAAGTTTACTGCCTGCAGCAATAAATCGGATAGTAAACCAACAATAAAATCCCCACGATATTCTAGCTTCGTTTTTATATATTGACTTGCATATTGTAAAAACAACTTAAAATATAACATTCTCTCATCATCCCCCTTGTACAATCAGCCGTTTTCTTGCTGTTTTCCACATCATAACAATTGGAATAATGAGCAGCACTGCCCATGTTATTTGAAATAATAAAGCTTTATAAATCGCCTCACCTTTTATTCCTTCCGAGAAAATCATACTCGGAATATAACTAATTGCTTGAAACGGCAGAAATGTCATTACTTTTTGCGCCCATAACGGATAGAAGCTAATCGGAAGTAATAATCCTGAAAACAAATCAATCACAACGCGTTTTGCATACATAATTCCATTATTATTAAATAAAAAGAACGTTAACATCCCTGTCATTAAGTTAATTTGTGTATTAATGATAAAACTAAATAATAATGATAGGAAAAAGTACAACCACGTTTGAACATTTGTTGACATTTGCAGTGAAAATAATAATGTAACAATGACCATACCTGGGATAGAGAAGAAAGCAAATCGGAAAATCCCTTCTCCTAATCCTTGCATTACTTTCATACCTAAATAGTTATAGGGACGAATTAACTCAACCGCAACCCGTCCTTCTTTAATTTCCATCGCAATCTCCCGATCAATATTATTAAAATAAAATGCACGGGCCATCCAGGCAATTGCAATGTATGTTGTCATTTGTGTAACAGATAAACTTTCGATATTTTCTTTTCCGCTATAGATGGCTTGCCATAAAAAGTAATATGCTCCGATATTAATTGTATAAATGATAATACCGCTATAATAATTTGTTCGATACGCAAGCATCATTAGAAAACGAACGCGAATCATTTCAATATACTTACCCATGAATCATGCCCTCTTCATAAATATTACGAATAATTTCTTCTGTAGATACTTCATTAATTTTTAAGTCTTTAATTGCAAAAGATTGGACAACTTTTGAGATAAGAGTCGAAATTATGACTTCTTCATTTGGGATCTTGGCAATCCATGTATGTTGTTCTTTTCCTTGTGCCCAAACTACATCATTATCAGGCATTAACATCGCAAGTTGCTGATAAGAAACTGAGGTTACAAATTGAAAATGAATTTCTTTTTCTGCTCCCCATTGCGCGCGTAGCTTGTCTAAAGAACCGTCATACATTATTTTCCCTTCATCTAGCATGACAACACGATCACAAAGCGCTTCAATGTCTGTAATGTCATGTGTCGTTAGTAAAATTGTTGTTTTATAACGTTCATTCATTTCTTTTAGAAAGTCACGAATTTTTAATTTCACAAGAACATCAAGACCAATTGTTGGTTCATCTAAAAATAATAGCGGTGGATTATGAATTAAAGCTGCCGCTAATTCACAGCGCATTCGTTGTCCGAGCGATAACTTCCGAACGGGCTTATCCAATAACGGACCAATATCTAACGTTTCAATTACATGTTCCATATGTTCTTTATATTGTGCATCAGATACACCATATACTTTTTTTAACAACCGAAATGATTCTTGCACAGCAATATCCCACCAAAGCTGCGAACGTTGACCAAACACAACACCAATTGTTTTCACAAATTCTTCCCTTTGTTTGTGAGGATTCATGCCATTCACAGTAATGTGTCCAGCAGTAGGTGTCAAAATACCTGTTAGCATTTTAATAGTAGTGGATTTACCAGCACCATTTTCTCCAATATATCCAACCATCTCGCCTTGCTTTACAGTAAACGAAATATCATTTACTGCTGGGACAATTTTATAATTACGATTTAATAAATCGCGAAACGCTCCTTTTAATCCTGAGCGGCTTGAATACGATGTAAATTCTTTTCGTAAATCTTTTACCTCAATAACCGTCTCCATTCCGATTCTCCTTTCTACCTTCCACTCTAGTAAACAGTATCTTTCCTGGCGATATGCCCAACTATATATTTTTTGATATATAAATCGCGCAACCTGACCCACTCGCTTTCTCCCTTTGTTTTAAACTTGGCATATGAAAGGAAAAGAAACCGACCACTTCTATCCATGGCCAGATGCTCTCGTCCCTCTAAAAAAGGGTTTTTATATAATTATCAATGCAATAGTGAAAGTTTCTATTTCGCACAACGAATAGTTTACCCAACCGTAGCAACTTGTACAAACAATACGCCTTTCTCAAAAACGTGTTAAAATAATACATAGATTTTTGTAAGGAGATGAATTTTCATGAAGTTCACAAAGTCAGAAGAACTACATAAAGAAGCTTTAGAACATATCGTTGGTGGTGTAAACAGTCCTTCTCGCTCTTTTAAAGCAGTTGGCGGCGGTTCACCAGTTGCAATGGAGCGCGGTAAAGGTGCTTACTTTTGGGACGTGGACGGCAACAAATATATTGATTATTTAGCAGCATACGGACCGATTATTACGGGTCATGCTCATCCACATGTAACAGAAGCGATTAAAGTCGCTGCCGAAAATGGTGTGTTATACGGAACACCAACAGCTTTGGAAGTAAAATTTGCAAAAATGCTAAAAGAAGCTATGCCAGCGATGGATAAAGTACGTTTTGTAAACTCAGGAACAGAAGCTGTTATGACAACAATCCGTGTCGCTCGCGCTTATACAGGACGCACAAAAATCATGAAATTTGCTGGTTGCTACCATGGACATTCGGACTTAGTTCTTGTAGCAGCAGGCTCTGGTCCTTCTACACTTGGTACTCCTGATTCTGCCGGTGTACCGCAAAGTATTGCACAAGAAGTAATTACAGTTCCTTTTAATAATGTAGATACATTAAAAGAAGCTTTAGATAAATGGGGACATGAAATTGCCGCGATTCTTGTAGAACCAATTGTTGGAAACTTCGGTATTGTTGAACCAAAACCAGGATTCCTTGAAAAAGTAAATGAACTTGTTCATGCAGCAGGTGCATTAGTTATTTATGATGAGGTTATTACAGCTTTCCGCTTTATGTATGGCGGCGCTCAAGATTTACTTGGAGTAACACCAGACTTAACGGCACTTGGCAAAATAATCGGCGGTGGTCTTCCAATCGGTGCTTACGGCGGGAAAAAAGAAATTATGGAGCAAGTTGCACCACTTGGTCCTGCTTATCAAGCTGGTACAATGGCCGGAAACCCAGCTTCTATGACTGCTGGTATCGCGTGCTTAGAGGTACTTAAGCAAGAAGGTGTATATGAAAAACTAGATGAACTTGGAGCAATGCTTGAAAAAGGCATTCTAGAACAAGCTACTACACATAATATCGATATTACAGTTAATCGTCTAAAAGGTGCTTTAACAGTATACTTTACAAAAGATAAGATCGAAGACTACGATGCTGCACAAAATACAGATGGTGAAATGTTCGGTAAGTTCTTCAAACTAATGCTTCATGAAGGAATTAACTTAGCACCATCTAAATATGAGGCTTGGTTCTTAACTACAGAACATACAAAAGAAGACATTGCGTACACAATTGAAGCCGTTGGCAGAGCATTTGCTGCCTTATAATAAAACAAAAAAACAGAGCTCACCCTCTGTTTTTTTATTTTTACTATTTCATAAATTGCACATCAATAGTATAATTATTCATAATTATCTACCTTTAATCAGAAATAAAGATTTATCCCGCTTCTTTTTGGCAGTAAGCTCCTACCTCAATATTCAAGAAACGTGAAAACACACGCAAGGGATAACAGCCAAAAGTTTCATTGTTATTATTATAAATATTAGGTGTCGTACACCTTCAATATTTCGATTATTCTGAATTAAAAAAGGAGGATTGACGAATGCCAGGTACAACAAATAAATGGACACCATCTCTATTTCAAAATTATGCAAATGCCGAACATGATGCTTGTGGAATCGTTTCCGTAATGGAGAAACAAAACATTCCGACGAAAAAAAACATTGATCTTTGCATACAATCTCTTGTAAAAATGAATCACCGCGCTGGATTTATTAATAACGAAGGCGATGGAATCGGAATTCATATTGATCTTCCGAAAACACTTTGGAAAGAAAAATTACGGAAAAACGGTTATAATCCAACATTAGTGAACCACCCTCACTTTATCGTTGGCCATTTTTTTCTACATCAAAAACAAGATACAAACGCCTTACAAAATGATATCCGTTCTTTACTACAAAGAGAAAGTTTAGCGATTATATTTGAAACTAGCGCCGTAACCAACTCTGATGCCCTTGGACCTCTTGGCAAACAAGAAGAACCGCTATTTTGGCAAATTGCCGTTATTCCAGAAAAACAACATGAAAAGATTGATCAATTATTATTCTCGCTAACGATTGAAATCGAAAAGAATGAAGCAATTCATATTGCGTCATTCAGTCCAGATTATGTTGTTTATAAGGTGCTCGGAGCTGGTGATACACTTGTATCCTATTATGATGACCTGCGTCATCCACTCATCGCATCTACAATGACACTTGGCCATAACCGTTATTCCACTAATACATTATCTAATTTTTTTCGCGTTCAACCATTTAGTATCCTTGGACATAATGGTGAAATTAATACAATCTCTAAACTGCGAGATCAAGCAGAAATGATTGATGTGCCGCTTACAAATGGTGGCAGTGACTCACAAGACTTAAACAGGACGCTAGAAACACTTCTTACCCATTATAACTACAGCTTATTCGAAGCAATGGACATATTATTTCCACCAATTGTTAATGAAATTAAATTATACAAACCGCATATGCAAGATTTATATACGTATATACGTGAAGCATGGGGACATTTCGCTCAAGGGCCGGCAGGAATTATTTCACGCCATAAAGATGAGGCTGTTTTTAGCGTAGACTCCCTTGGGTTACGCCCCGTTTGGAAAGTAGAAACAGAAAGCTCTTATATTTTTTCCTCTGAACCAGGTGTTATTTCTCCGGCTGAATATGTCGCAGAACCAAAATCACTTGCTCCAGGGGAAAAAATAGGACTAAAGCGAAACGCAGAAGGCGATCTTATTTTATACGAATACGACGCATACCAAAAAGAAGTATATGCACGTATGAAACAACGAATTGAATGTATCAACTATCGTTATCATCTACAAGCTCCGCCAACAGATGCATTAGATGACCTAGTTTCAATTACAGAAGTAAAAACAGAGCAATACGCAGCTTTCGGTTGGGACCGCGAACATATTCAGCTTCTCGAACAAATGGCTGAGAAAGGAGCTGAACCAATTCGTTCCCTTGGGCACGACGCCCCTCTTGCAGCACTCGATATAGGAAGACGAAACATTGCTGATTTTATAAAGGAAAGCGTTGCTGTTGTAACAAACCCTGCAATTGATCGCGACCGAGAAGTAGAGCACTTTTCTACACGTACAATTGTAGGGAAAAGGCCAAATCTGCACGCATCAAACGAACAACCATTTATTGTAGAACTCCCAAGCCCAGTTGTCTTAGAAGGAGCATCTGGACAACAAGCTGCCGGGCAGCTAGACACAGTATCTTATGAACAACTCATCCGTATGTTTGCTCTGCACAGCACTGTTTATAAATTATCTGGAACGTTTACAGAGGATGAAACTTTAGGTGCGGCACTGAATCGCCTTGGAGCAGAAGCTGCACTTGCAATAAAAAAAGGGACATCGCTTCTTATCATTGATGATGCAAAAGCTCATCAAAACGGCCAATTATGGATTGATCCGCACTTACTTACAGCAAAAATCCATCAAGAGCTCGTGAAGCATAAACTCCGCCGTGATTGTGCAATTGTCGTACGTTCCGCGGCGCTTCGTTCCCTGCACGACATTGTAACTTTATATGGTTTAGGAGCAGATGTTATCAATCCATACCTTACATTTGCAACAGTAAACGATGGAACAAAAACGTCTCTTCTCAATTTATATAACGCATTGAATAAAGGCATTGAAAAAGTGATTTCAACACTTGGAATTCATGAATTACGCGGCTATGGTCGCCTCTTCTCTTCCATAGGTCTACACGAAGAAATTGCACAACTATTGGATATTACAAATTTCCTTGGATCCGGTGCGTTGGATTTTTCGCTACAAGCACTAGCAGAAGATGCAAAAGTCCGGGCAATCGATTATACAAATGAAAAAACAAACATACGAAAAACGTTTCATCTATTCCCGCGCATTTGGAAAGCGATTGGAGATATTGCAAAAGGAAATGCATACGATGACTACCGTGAAAAACTGGATGAATTAGAAGCAAAAAATCCAACGGCAATTCGTCACCTAATAAAAATAAAAGAAACAGATGATAAAACGCCCATTGAAAAAGTTTCAATTGCAGTAAAAAATCATAGTCTCCCATTTATTATTAGTTCGATGTCATTTGGCTCACAAAATGAAATTGCCTTCCGTGCTTACGCCGAGGCTGCTAACCGATTAAATATGATTAGTTTAAACGGCGAAGGCGGCGAAATTAAAGATATGATTGGTAAATATCCACATACACGCGGGCAACAGATCGCATCAGGGCGTTTTGGTGTCAACGCTGAGCTTCTGAATTCATCTAATTTAATTGAAATTAAAATTGGGCAAGGAGCAAAGCCAGGAGAAGGCGGACATTTACCAGGTTCAAAAGTAACGGCAAAAATTGCAGAAGCGCGAAATGCAACAATTGGTTCGGATTTAATCTCACCTTCCAATAATCATGACATTTATTCAATTGAAGATTTAGCACAAATTATTACTGAAATTAAAACTGCCAACCAACACGCAAAAGTAGCTGTTAAAGTTCCCGTTGTCCCTAATATCGGAACCATTGCAGTAGGCATCGCCAAAGCTGGTGCTGATTTTATTAATATTAGTGGTTTCGATGGTGGGACAGGTGCTGCACGTATTCATGCCCTGCAACACGTTGGTCTTCCTGTTGAAATTGGTGTAAAAGCTGCTCATAACGCCTTGTTAGAAGCAGGAATGAGGCATCGTGTAGAAATTTGGGCTGACGGCGGCATCCGCAGTGCTGCAGATGCATTAAAAATTATGCTACTTGGCGCAAACCGCATCGGCTTCGGAACACTGTCTATGATTGCGATTGGTTGTACAACATGCCGCGGCTGTCATTTAGATACTTGTCATGTCGGGATTGCAACGCAAATTGAATCTGAAGCACAAGCGAAAGAACATGGCCTGCGCCGCTTCGTGCCGCGAGATTTTGAAAGTGCTGTAGAAGGATTGTTACATTTATTCACAGCTTTTGGCACAGAACTAAAACGATTAACAGCGCAGCTTGGTTATAGCAACTTACAAGAAATCGTCGGTCGTTCTGATCTATTAGAACAAACACATGGCCAGCATTTACTAAATTTACATTACTTATTACAAACATTAGAAGATGTAACATACACTGCCCTGCAAACAGCAACACCTCAAGAATACAGCAATGCTCATTATTCTATTACATCTAAAGAACTTATTCGTGTTGGTGTCGATCAACGTGTGATGGGCGGTATGGAATCTTGCTATCGTATTCGCAGTAAACTGTATGAAAATGGTGTATTAGATCCAATCACATTAAAATATACAAACGGTTCTGTTCCTGGAAATGGACTAGGCGCCTATAATAGTGAGAACCTCTTTATTCATGTCAACGGCGGTGCACAAGACGGTATTGGAAAAACAGCTTTTGGCGGTGGTATTTATATTACGAAAACAAAAGGAAAAGATGGCAAATACTATAACGGTTCTGTTGGAAAAGGATTCGGATACGGTGCACAAAAAGGAGCATTATATGTACAAGGAAATGCTGACGCTAGAGCAGGCATTCGTCTCTCAGGAGCTGATATGATTATTGGCGGAAGAATGACAAAACCAATCCCGAAAGAAGAACATGGAAATATTGGTGTTCATGCTAATATAAAAGGATTTGCTTTTGAATATATGACAAACGGTCGCGCGCTCGTCCTCGGTGACCCTGGCCCATGGATTTGTGCTGGAATGACGGGCGGAGTTGTCTACTTACGTCATCATCCTGATTTTGGATTAACAGAACAATCATTAAAACGACGAATTGCAAAAGGAGCGAATGTTACTCTTCGCCCACTCAGCAAAACAGGAGAATCTGATGTGAAGGAGTTATTATTAGATTACCTTCGTATATTAAATGAGCATGAACAATACAAAGAGGTTGCTCTTCTCTCACTTTTGTTATCCAATCTAAATTCTCATTTCTACGAAGTAATTCCAACAAAAGAGCAAGCCGATCCATCTGTTTCAACAGAGTAAAGCGAAAGGTTAACAGCTTTCTTATTGACGACTTTTCATTCTCATAGTACTCTATAACAAATCGAAAAAACCTGCTGAAATTCAGCAGGTTTTTTCATTAAAATACTACTTGCTAACATAAGTTAATGAATGTATAGTATCATATTGTACATTTATTCTGACGAGGAAGAAAGGATATAAAAAAGAGTATGAAACTTGGTGCTCGCGTTTTAAAAACGGGTATTGCCATTACATTAGCTTTATTTACATGTGTTCTGCTTGAATTACCAAGCCCTGTATTTGCGGGAATCTCAGCAATTTTTGCTGTACAACCTTCTGTGTACCGCTCATATTTAACAGCTTTAGAACAAATTCAAGCAAATGTAATGGGAGCAATTTTTGCCATTGTCTTTGTGTTTGCTTTTGGAAGTAATCCTCTTACTATTGGATTAACGTGCATATTAGTTATTGCACTTGCTTTAAAACTACATCTAGAAAATACCATTTCTATTGCGCTCGTAACGGTTATTGCGATTATGGAATATCAAGGAGCAAATTTCTTTGATTTTGCCCTATTACGATTTGCAACAATTATGGTTGGAATTATTGCGGCATCTCTCGTAAACTTAGTATTTATGCCGCCAAAATACGAAACAAAACTCTACCATAAAATCGTAGATAACACAGAAGAAATTGTAAAATGGATTCGAATGAGCAGTAGGCAAGCATCTGATTTCACAACATTGAAAACAGATATTGATCGTATGAAAGAAAAAATGATTCGTCTCAATCATTACTATTTGTTGTATAAAGAAGAAAGAAGTTATACAAAAAAAGTACAAGTTGCTAAAATTCGTAAACTAGTCCTATTTAGACAAATGTTAGCAACAACAAGCCGCGCTTTAAGTACATTAAAGGCGCTCCATCGAACAGAGAACGAGTTACGATATATGCCAGAATCATTTCAAGAATCGATTCAAAATGAGCTTGATTCATTAACTCATTATCATGAGCAAGTATTACTCAAATTTATCGGGAAAGCAAAGAAACAACAATCTGTTGAAATTCTTGACGAAGTTTCTATTGGGAAACAACAACTAATTGATATATTTATGAACTATCAAAATAAAGATGATGAAGAGAGCTATCGAATATGGCTTCACCTGTTTCCTCTCGTTTCAGCTATTATTAATTATAGCGAGGAAGTAGAACATTTAGATTTACTTGTAGACAGTTTCTATACGTATCATAACCCAGAGAACGAACTACAAATTCATGAAAAACGAGAAGATGAATAAAAAACGACCCTTTCCTATTACGAAGGGGTCGTTTCTTTTATATGTTGAATTTGATATAAATTATAATAATAACCGCGCTTTTGCATTAATTGCTGATGCGAACCCTTTTCTTTTATTTCACCATCTTCTAAGTAAATGATTGTATCTACGTGTGTAATTGTCGATAATCGATGCGCAATAATAATTGTAGTTCGATCAGCAGCTAACGTTTGCAGCGCTTCTTGAATATAGCGTTCATTTTCTAAATCCAGTGCAGATGTAGCTTCATCTAAAATGAGCAACGACGGGTTTTTTAAAAATACACGCGCAATTGCGATGCGTTGTCTCTGCCCACCAGACAATTTCACACCTCTTTCCCCGACCACCGTTTCATATCTATCAGGCAACCTCATAATAAAATCATGAATATGTGCAGCTTTAGCTGCTTCTACCATCTCTTCTTCTGTTGCCTCGGGTCTTCCATATAAAATATTAGCTCCAACTGTATCGCTAAATAAAATGTTGTCTTGCAAAACAAGACCAATATGACTGCGTAAATTCCGCACATTATAATTTCTAACATCAATTTCATCTAAACAAATCGCTCCGCTAGAAACGTCATAAAAGCGAGGAATTAAACTGGCAAGCGAAGACTTCCCACCCCCGCTTAAACCGACAAGTGCCACTTTTTCACCCGGTGAAATAGATAAAGAAATATTTCGGAGCACATCTTGTTCATGGTCATTATAGCGAAATGAAACATTTTCAAATATAACTTCACCTCGAAGCGACTTCTTTGTAATCGCATTTGGACGATCTACAATATCGTACTCTTCATCTAGTAATTCAAAAACACGGTCCATGGAAGCGAAAGCTTGTGTAAGTGTTGTCGAAGAGTTCACAAGGCGGCGAAGCGGACTATATAAACTATCCATATATCCAACAAAAGCGACCATTGTGCCAAGTGTTAACGATCCATGAATAACTTCATAAGCAGAAAAAGCAATTACGAGTAAAGGTCCAAGATCCGTTAATGTGTTTACAGTAGAAAATGTCCTTGCTGTCCAGCTTGTATGTGATAATGCCTTCGTTAAAAATTCGCTGTTCTTCCCTTGAAATTGCTCTTTTTCATATTCCTCTAATGCAAAACTCCGCGTCACTTGCATACCTTGAATACGCTCATGTAAATATCCTTGCATCGTTGCTAGTGCTTGCGAACGCTCGCGCGTTAATGTTCGAAGACGACTGAAAAAATATTTGACTGCAACTATATAAACAGGAAGTACGAGTAAAGAAACAAGCGTTAATTTCAGATTCATCGAAAACATAACCGCAATTGCAATAAAAACCGTTGCTGTATCAAGCCACACATTCATTAAGCCAGTAATAACGAAGTCCTTCGTCTGCTCAACATCATTGATAACACGAGAAATAATTTCACCTGTCTTTGTATTAGAGTAATACCGTAAGCTTAATTTTTGTAAGTGCGCAAAAATATGTTTTCTCAAATCATACAACACTGCATTTCCAATACGCTGCGCAAAGTATTGACGATAATATTCAATTGGAGGACGTAATACTGCAAAAATAAACAATGCAATCCCAATGGCCACAAATAATTGAGATGTTTTCTGTTCTAGTGAACTTCCGCCTTGAATAATATCATCAATAATATACTTTAATAGCCACGGCATAATAAGCGGAATCCCAAATTTAATAAGACCTATAACAATAGTGATTGTAATGAGCCACCGATACGGTTTTACAAATTGTAGATACCGTTTTATTCCTTTCATGCCACTCCCCCCATCATGTTAAAAGGACAAAACCTGCTGGATGCCCTAGCAGGTTTTTCTTTAATCTCTATACATTAAATATCGTTCATACCACATATCAATAAAATCAGGTGCAAACGGACCCTTTCGTTGATGAATCCATTGCGTTAAATATTCAACATTTCGTTTTAGAATCGTGTCAATGACAGCTGGATAATTCATAATCTCACGATGTTTTTCGTACTCATCTTCATCCAACAATGTATACGTCATATCAGGATACACTTTAATATCTAAATCATAGTCAATATATTTTAATGCTTCATGGTCATAGGCAAATGGCGAACTTAAATTACAATAGTAATACACACCTTCCTGCCTTAACATACCGATAATATTAAACCAATAATTTGAATGGAAATAACAAACAGCAGGTTCACGAGTAATCCACGTTCGTCCATCAGCTTCTGTTACGACCGTGCGATCATTTGCCCCAATAACACAACTTTGCGTTCCTTTTAAAACAGTTGTCTCTTCCCACATTCTATGAATGGAGCCATTATGTTTATAACTATGTATTTGTATTTTTTCTCCTTCTTTGGGAAACCCCATACTTTCTCCCTTCTTTCGCCGTGAATGCTCTTCTAAAGTTGTTATCTGTGATACCGTTTGTTTTTTCCTTCTGTTTCAAACATATTGAGCCGAATTCACTTTTCTTCTTATTATAACGGTTCTGTCGAAATTTTAAAACAAAAGAGCCGATTCATAAAATCGGCTCTTCGTTCGAAAGCATCTTCTCATTTTCAAAAGAATGAATCACCGCCGCTGTTTGTTGCTCAAATTTCAACTGTAAACCTTTTAATGCCTTTTCTGTTCTTTGAATTTCTTGACGAATAAAATGGAGTTCTTTCGCATCTTGCTGATTCATTTCAAGGTGTTGATATTTTTCTAAATGAACTTGCAACTTTAATAATTCATCCATCGTCCGCAATTGCTCTTCAACCAATTCATCAAACAGTTTCATTCTATCCCTCCTAAAAATCCTATTACATATTTTCGAATAAAGCCGTTCCGTCTCCTTTGACTTTATTTGTTGACTTATTAGAAGTTATGTCGGCTCACAAAAATAAAAAGAAAAAACACTCCCCCTATATTAGAGGAGTGTTTTTTCTTTGTTATTCGTTCGTACTAAGATTTTTTTGCAGCTGATTTTGCGTTTTGTTGTTTTACTGCTTGTACATTTGTTTCTGTTGCAAACTCTGTACCATAGCCAGCACTTGCACTTTGAGCGCTAGCGCTAGAAGCTTGTGATTTTTTAGCTTCTGCTTGTGCATTTTGTTGTCTTACTTCTTGTGCATTTGTTTCAGAAGCAAATTCTGTTCCAAAACCTGCGCTTTGAATGCTAGCACCAGAAGTTGTTTTACCTAAATTGTGTTGTTTTTTGTTCATCTTTCTCACCTCCACAACAAATAATGTAACCATCCTTACCTGAACATATCCGTTAAAAAGACAAAAAGAAAAATATTTTTTACGTATACAGACAAAAACGTTCATTCAAACTAATGATGATGGAGGTGCTACACGATGTATGTTGGACGTGATATGACAGAGTTATCAATGACTCCAAAAGATCAATGGAATCAAGAAGAACTCGCTTATTTTCATCATTCCTTACAACAAATGATGCCCTACTTAAACGTAGAAGGACAAACCATTTATAAAGAAGTTGTAAAAGAAATTGAGGCACGTGGTGGTTTACAAAAAAACGAAGCTAGTTGGACTCATGGCACAAAAATTTTTTACGATTAAGAAAAACGTGTTCCCTAACTTGGGAACACGTTCCATCTCCTATCTTTTTTACCTGTTGTAAAGGACCAAACTGGTGAAGTCACTTGTCCACCATACCGGTCTTCGACTTTTATATACCAGTAATACGTCGTATTTTCCTTTAAATTCTCCAATTTCATTTTTGCATTACGCCAATTTGCCACAAAATCATCTTTACCAATTACTTCATTCGTGTACACGTTTACTTCTACATAGTCCGTTGCAACTTGTTTTATTGCAGGTTTTAAATCAACGTCTACTACAAATTCATCTTTTCCTGGATACTCTTCTGGTTTATAAAAATTATATTCATTTAAATATGGAGAATACGTTTTGACATACATTTTATTTGCAACCGTATCAAATTGTAAAAGACGCATATAACCTTGTCCGCCCTCTGGACCACCTTGATAGTCCGCTAGCATTTGATATACTTTACGATCTGTGACTCCATCCCCATCATCATCAATTTCATCAACCAATGTTTCACTATCATGATAATGTCCGCTCAACACAGCTAACACATTTTTATTCGGTTTCACTACTTCATTAAAAATTTTATCGCCAATCGGACTACGATTGCCCGATACAAGTAAATATTCATGGAATGATAAAATTACTTTTCGATTTGGATATTTCTTCAATACTTCCTTCATCCATTGAATATCTTCATCTGTAACGCCCCATCCCATATACATCATAATAAAATCGTTACCTTTTGCTGAAATTAGATCATAGTGTCCACGGTTATTCTTATAACTTTCACCATAAAATGGCTTATCTTTAAAACGCCAATCCCCAAAATATTTTGAGTATGCTGTATAGTCCTCATCTTTATGATTTACATCATGATTCCCAGCCAACACACCATACGGTACTTTCGCATTCTCAAGTACTTTCATATATTCATCTGCACGCTGCCATTGAAATTCTTGATATGCCTTATCAACAAGATCTCCTGTATGGAACACATAATTAATATTTAATGGATCTTTTTGCGCAGCAATCCAATCAACCTGACTTTTATAAATATGTGGATAACTTTCGGAATAATACTGTGTATCAGACATCCATACAAATGTATAATCAAACTTATTTGGTGAACTTGGAATTTGGTCTTGCACGATTACACTTACTTTTTGATTTTGTACATATTCTTTTGCTAATACAGCACCTTTTAATTCAAAATCCTTGTCTCCAGCAATTTTCGATGTAAGTTCTGTCCACTTATTTGTCGTATAGTTCCAAGCATACATTGTAACTTTTCTTCCTTCTAGAGAATGACCAAACCACTTTACTTCTACCGTATCATCGTTTCTCACATCAGCAGCAACTGTTACATCAAAGCGATGGTATGGGAATTTCTCTGTTGATTCCGTTGTATAATATTTCCCATCTTTTTTACTAACTTTACTTAGCTGATCTTGGTCAAAGCGTTTCTCACCATTTACAACAAAAGCTTGTGGTGGTTCTTGCTCTATTGCATTTTCGGTAATTTTCATATGATCCGTTTGACTCGGCTTATACGCATACCCTTTATAAAACGTTGCCTTCATTGCATCATTTGTTGGATCAGTTACTTTTGCTTCAAGTGTCGGACTCGTACTCACATTTCCCTCTCCGTCTTTAGGTGCAATCGGAGTAGGATCTGTTGGATTTTCTGCCCAGGTTTCAAACATAACTGTCTTTTCTTGACGATTTCCGACTTGGTCCTCCGCCTCCACATGTAGCTCATGCTTTCCTGCTACTAATTGTGCAGATGATGTTTCGTATGGAGTTATAATCTCTTTACCGTCCAATATAACTTTTTTATTTTTCACTCCTGCTATATCATCCCTAACTGTTACATCGATTGGAATTTTCCCTTTATATTTTTTTTCATTCTGCACCGTAGTAGAAATCTGTGGTGGTGTGTTATCAACTTTTACATTCGAGGCGACTTCTTTATTTACACCATCTTGCACTGCAATTCGATGACTTCCATCCTTCGTTTGTTTTGTATCCCATAAATACGCATTCGAAATAAATTTGTCTTCCGGAACCTGGAATCCGAACGTAAATACTGGCGTTGATGTATCTCCATCACCAACTGATAACTCCTGATTTGGATTTACAAAGTTCGGATCATATAAAGTCGTTCCATCTGCTAATATAAGACGAACATTTTTCAAATAAAAATCATCTTTGTTCTCTTCAACTCGATCATCAAATGGAGACGTTTTTGTTCCGGACCTGATATCAATTTTGAACGGTTCCTTATATTTAATTTTTGATTGATCAATTTTTACAGTTAATGTGACATAATCACTATACGTATCATCAAATACACGCAATACTTCATTTCCAATTGTGACTGCGTTTTTAAAATACAAGTCAGTTTGCTTCACATCGAAAGCAAAATAGGCAGGCTTCTCTAAAGCTCGATATGTGTTCGTCTCTACTTTCTTTCCGTCCACTAAAAGAGAAAGCTGTTCAGACTGGGCCGACGAAGAAGTTCCTTTTAATAAAACTTGATTTGCGACCACTTCATCATCTTTTACATTAAGACGAAGAGGGCCCTTATCTTTCTCACCAGCTATTTGTACTGAGTACATATCACTTTTTACTACATGTAAGCCATCAGAAGCTTCCAAGTAATATGTTATTTTCTCTTTTCCAATTAATTCAGGTGAGTAAATGGTATAATGATATTTTTTATCTATATGATTCTCTACTAAATTTTCGACTTTATATTCTGCGTTAGGATTCGTTTTGTAGTATAATTTCACACTTTTAACTTGTTCGTTATCAAGAACAGAAAAATTCAATTTATGATCTTGAAATTCAGAAATTAGCCCTTCTGCCGGTTCATGTGAAATTGTCGGCGGAATTGTATCTGCCTTCAAAGCAACTCGTTCAGCCGGTACTTGTCCTTCGAATACAGTTCCAGGAGATGCATTATGCTCTGCACTACTAATCTTTTGCATGATTTGCGAGCCATCTTGAGGATAACGATATAAAATTCCCTTATTCGCTTTCACATCAGCTTGGTTTGCTTGATCATTGTAGTAGGAAGCTGCAATTTCTTTCCCCGTCTTTGTTGCAACGACAATGCCACGGGCACTTCCATTCGCCATTCCATTTGAGTATACTCTAACAATATTTTTATTTTCTACTAAGTTCACTTCAAATTGTTTATTAAAATCAGCTACATTCTTCTCATTATTTTCACCATTTATAATCCAAAATACGAGAGACTGCCCCGATGGAATTACAACGTCATCTGGGGTGGATCCCCAAATGAGATCTCCCTCTGGTCCTTCAGATGGATAACGATATCGAATTGTATAATCCTTAAAATTAAGATCCTGCTCGCTATTGTTATACACTTCAATGAATTCATATCCATCTGCTTTCCCAACATTCGTCGTGTCTGGCGTTACTTCGGTAATCAAAAATGGCGGTACGCTTTGCGGATCTATTTTTCTATGTTCTACTTTTGTTTCGTAGGATTTTTCAATTGTTTCTTGATTACCTTGCACGACAATTTTATAGAATAGTGTGTTCCCCCACAACTCTTTTTTAGGAATTGTCACCTTATAAATATCGCTATTTCCTTCTTTATTCATCTGCAATTTTTTGTGTGTTAATTTGCCATCTTGCGTATACAAAACAGCTACATTTTCCCCACCTTTAATCGTTGCAGTAATAGTTAGATCCTCTGCCTCTGTATGAGTAAGTGATGCTGTATGCTCAATCGTAACGCCAGCTTGATCGGACTGTTTTACCGGCTCTAACGGCACTTGAAATGGTATTTGTACACCAGGTGTTCCTTTTTCAAACAAACCTACTTTTTGCATTTCAACACTTTCAGGCTTGTATGCATAAGCAACACTTTGACCAACCTTTACATTCGATTTCTCATATGTTGCAGATGATAAAACTGTTCCGTACTGATCGGCCAATTGAATGGTTCTTCCAGCACTATTAGACATTCCATCTGATTCAATTTGAAGCACTTGTTCTTCAGTTATATTCCCACCGTATGCTTGAATAAAATCTTGTTTTAATAACCCTGCATTTCCTTCATTTTTAATCCACAACACTCTCGTTCCTTTTGATGGGATTGTCGCATTTTCTGTGAAATTCCAATCTTCACTTCCAGTTTCTGAATACTTATATATAAGTTTATAATCTTTCAATTGTATTGCTTCACTTAAATTATTATATATCTCTATAAATTCATATCCATCTTTTCCGTTTACGTTTATCGTATCTGGCATTAGCTCAGTAATCATAACTGTCTTATTTTTTGTATAATCTTCTACCTGATGCTGAACAGTACTTACATATTGTTCTTTTTCTGGGAAGGTAATAACTTTTCCCCCCTGTTCAATTTCAAACCAATATGTAAACGTATCGGACCAAATATCTGACTTTTGAACAACAGTGGAATACAGATTATTCTCACCTTTATTCATTTTCATTTTTTTCACTAATAAACCGGAGGCACTACGATATACAAGGTTTACTTTTGCCTCATCGTACGTACTTGCTAACTGAATTTCAATCGGTAAATCCTCATGTGCATTAATTTTCACTTTAGGTACATGCGCTGTCTCTTGTAAGGTTTTTTCTTTTTGTGCAGGCTCTAGTTGTTTGGGGTTTGGTTGGACTGCCTCTTTTCGTGTGGATTTCGTAGATGCTTTTTCTTTTTCGTGCGATTGGAATGTAGTGTAAGTCCCAGGGGATGGTATTTCATTTTTTATTTCTTTCTTTGTTTCATTCCAAAAAGAATGAATTGATATATCTTTATTCTCTTTTCTTGTTTCAATGACATCTACCGTTTTATTTTTCTCATTCGTTACTTCAATCCTAATTTGTTCGTCACTTAAATCATCAGTAGCAAATAAAACTTGGTCTTCTTTTACTTCTGTCTTATAGCGCTCATTAATCTCATTAACTGTTTTATTTCCAAATAAGATTAACTTCGTTTCTTTTGGTTGTACAGATTGCTTTTCATCTTCATCTTGAAATTTTAGCACTTTTCCATTAACCTTCAGTTGAACATTCTTCATATCCATAACTTTCGCCGATGAGTTATACAACTCGATATAGCGTAGATCGTCTGTATAATGAACTTCTGAAATGAGAGCCTGCTGATTTTGTTCCTTCTCCTCAGCAAAAGTGACATAGCCTGACCCAGCTAATGTTTGAAGCAAGAAGGTCGCTACAACTGCTGAACGGATTGCTTTTTTAAACATTTTCTATCCCCCTTAAAATTTTTCATTACAACTTCCAGTGTATTTGTCATTTGTTAAGGGAATATGAAATATTTGTAAGAGATTATTATATTTATGTCGAAAAAACTCCAACCATTATGGTTGGAGTTTTTTGACACATTCTTCAAAAATTGTTCGATGTGATTTTGAAATAGGTAATTGTTCAAATTCTTCAGTAGTAATTATTTTTAAATGATCCGTTTCAACAATTGGTTGCAATACAGTGCCGTAAAATACAAATATATCCCACGTTCTATGAGTAAATGTGTGGTGAACATTCATTGCATAGTCATCAATGACAACAGAAAGAGAAAATTTCTCTTTCATGTAATCTGTAAATTGTTGTTTATGGTTACGGATGCCTTCTCCAATTTCTACATTCGGAAACTCCCACATGTTAGCAAGTAATCCCGTACTGGGTCTTTTATTAACTACGTATTTCCCATCTTCAGTACGCAATACTCCGGCTACGATTGGAACCATTTTCGGTGCCTTCGCTTTACTTTTCACTGGCAACTCCTTTTGTACACCTTCTGCAAACGCGCGGCAATGCTCCCTAACAGGACAGAGAAGACAAGATGGATTTTTCGGAACACATATAAGTGCCCCTAGTTCCATCAGCCCTTGGTTAAAATAAGATGGATTTTCTTTTGAAATGATTTGGCGGACAATATCTTCAAATACTTTACGTGTTTTTGGTTTCGCGATATCATCCCAAATTGACAAAATACGCGATAATACACGCATCACATTTCCATCAACAGCCGGCTCTGGAATCCCGTAAGCGATACTCAAAATTGCCCCTTTTGTATAGGGTCCTACACCTTTTAACTTTTCAATTTGTTTTACATCGTTAGGAACTTTCCCCCCGTATTGTTCCTTTACTTCTTTTACGGCAGCGTGTAAGTTACGTGCTCTCGAATAATAACCAAGGCCTTCCCACGCTTTTAACACTTCTTCGTCTTCCGCATCAGCTAATGCTTCTAATGTTGGAAACTTCCCCATAAAATTTGCGTAATATGGTTTTACAGCTTCAACTCGCGTTTGCTGAAGCATAATTTCCGAAATCCAAACGCGATATGGATCTTTATTGATACGCCAAGGCAAATCACGCTGCTCTGTTTCAAACCAACTGATTAAATCATGTTGAAATTTTTCTATGTTAAAGTCATCTAATATTTCGAGCTTCAAACTTGATCCTCCTCATTTTTTGCATATACGTACTATTATAAAGAATTTAGGAGAAAATTTAAGTAAGATGATTGAAGAAATAAAAGGCAAATGCCTTGTGATATAGAATAAAAAGAGTTACATTAATAAAAAACGGAGGTGGTTTTCATGGACACAGCCACTCATCTTGTCATGGGCGTTACATTAGGAAGCTTAGCAACGTTAGATCCAGCGCTCAGTCAAAGTGACTTTGGACCACAAGCTGTGATGTTTGCAACAATTGTCGGTTCAAACATCCCTGATATTGATACTGTTTTAAAATTAAGAAACAATGCAAAATATATTCGAAATCATCGCGGGATTACTCATTCCATCCCAGCTGTTATTCTTTGGTCATTTCTTGTTAGCGGGATTTCTTTAGCCATATTCCAAAGTCCTCCCTATCTTCATCTTCTTCTATGGTCATTTATTGCTGTGTTTCTTCATGTCTTCGTTGATATTTTCAATGCATACGGTACACAAGCATTGCGACCTTTCACTAAGAAGTGGGTGGCACTAGGTGTTATTAATACATTTGATGCAGTCATTTTCTTCATTCATACATTAGCAATTGCGTGTATACTTGTCGGTGCAAATAAAGGTTATGCCGGAGCAGCTGCTTATATATTAATGATCATTTATTATATTGGCCGAATTATGATGCGCCAAAATGTAAAGAATGTCGTAAAGAAACGGTTTCGTGACGTTGAACAAGTCATCATTTCACCGTCATATCGCTTTTATCATTATCACTTAGCCATTGTGACAAAAGACCATTATTATGTTGCTCGTTGGCATCGCGGTAGTATTATGGTTCATGATAAATTCGAGCGCATTCCATTACCTGATAACGATATCATTCGTGCTGCTCAAAAAGATGAAAACATTTCAGCATTCTTATCATTTTCTCCTGTCTATCGCTGGGATATTTTTGAATACAACGATTATTATGAAGTTCGATTTATAGATTTGCGCTATCGCAGCAAAGATTATTATCCATTTGTTGCAATTGTGCAGCTGAATAAAGATCTTGAAATTATGAGTTCCTACACAGGATGGATTTTCAGTGAAGAAAAACTGCGCAAAAAATTAGAATTACTCCCACATTAAAAAAACGACCAAAATTGGTCGTTTTTTTAATGTTTAACGTGATCGTCTTTGTTAATTAAATGACTATACTTTGGATTATTCGTTTGAATTTCATGCAAACGCGCCCCTTGGTTGTTAATCCACGCTCGTACCACTTTCTCTGTCATTTCAATCCCTTGATACGTTCCTGTTTTTGCATATGTCGCACCAAAGTCCTCCCATAACAACTCAACCCAAGTACGCGCTTGAGAATAAGAAAGAGAGGGGTTTTTTTCAAGAAGTTCTTTCGTTAATTTTTCAAAAATATCGTTCATATTATATCTCCTTTAATCGATTCATTTATTTTTTAACATATAAGCTGCTGCTATGCAAAACACAACATAACCGCCACTTACTTCCTCTCTTTGTTTTAAATATCTCACGGGGCAGAAATAGGCACTGACCGCTTCTACACACAGTCAGATCCTCTCTCCCATCTAAAAAAAAGGGGGGTGTATAGCTTTTTATTTGTATTTCTCTAGAATATTTCCTCTCACATTGCACAACCTATAAGTGATACTTTTTGTATCAAACTGTAGCGAGGGGGAGTTCCTCTTGGGCAAACAATCTGAAATTTGGTCTGAATCCAAAAACAACAGCAAAATCAACGGTCAACCGCGAGCAAAAGCTCGCTTTGCTTCCAAACGACCTAACGGCACTATTAACACGCATCCACAAGAGCGAATGCGTGCTGCTAATCAAGAAGAAGCATAATTGTTTATCGATAACTTTTTATACGAGGTGATAAAATGAGCTATCGTAACCGTTTAGACCGTCATTCTGAATTATTCGCTCCAACGTGGGCTCGTCCAAAACACGCAAAAGCACAAGTAAATGGACAAACGCAGCAAACGCAGTCTCTTATTATTTTGGCAAATGAAATGAAAAAACGCCAATTTTAAACGCCTATCTCCTTTAACAATTACAAAAAGTGAAAACTAGAGCAGCCAAGGCTCTCTAGTTTTCACTTCTTTTGCAATAATGAAATAGGAATACCAATTTCCTCTGTTTCATTTTGTTTGTGACCCCAAGCAAATACCCCATTAAAATACGTAATTGTAAACGATGCACCCGGCTCTTCTACAAGTTCATACGTTTCGCCAATCTGAAATTCATTGATATCTGTCATATAAGCACGTGCCATCGCCATTTTCCTCATTAAAACATCAAATTCATTTACAATGCCAAGTTGTTCTGCTTTTACTGCCTGTTCTTTTAAAACGCCTATTTCTTCCCTTAGCTCATGTGGTGTCATCTCGCTATAGCGCTTTGGCATGTTTCTCATATTTTCCCCTCATCCCTCTTCACGTTTCATTTGAATAAACACTTCTATTTCATCAATCGAAAAACCCTTTCGATATAACGCTTGCTTCATCTTATTTTCATACGTCCAACCATCATATTTCTTATATTTTTCATGATATTTATTACCATGATAGATAAGAGCTTCTTCTTGCTTTTTATCATCCTTTTCATCTTTTAATTCTTCTAAACAAATTTGAATGATATCACGCACATATCCTTTCCGCACTAACATCTCTTCTAATTTTTGTTTCATTTGAAAAAAAGAATGTTTTTGATAAGACTTTTTTTTCTTTTCTATAAGTACAAGAGCATTTTCAATTTGCTTCTCCTCAGGATACTCTTGTAAACTATGGGTAATCATTACATCCGAAATCCCTTTACTTAACAGTTCACGTTTCAAAACAACTGGTCCTTTTTGATTCACATTGCTATGCGTACGCACATAGGCAATTGCATACTCTTTATCATTAATATAACGGTCACGTAATAGTTTTGAAACAACTTCAGAAATGATGGCTTGTCCAATTTCTTTTTTCCGTAATTGCTCTTCTACTTCCTTCTTCGTTCTCATTTGATGCGATAAATAAGTAATTGCATATAAATATGCTTTTTGTATTTCTTCATCATATAAAATGTTGGTTAATTCAACATCATCAAATTCCAAACCTTTTTGAAGCCCATGTTTTATTAAGGTAACTTGATCAACACTAAAACCATATTCTTCTCCATGACCTTTATCAATATAAATATTAAATCTTTCTTTCGTTCGTTTTTGTACTTCTATTTTTGTAATGACAGCCATACATTTCACCTCAACATCATTTTAACATATATGAAACAAATTTGAATTTCTTGAATATACATAATGAGGAGGGATTTCTCTTGGAAATTGCGATTTCTGGAGGCACAGGTTTTATCGGAAAAGCACTCACTTTATATTTAGCTAGCAAAGGTCATACCGTATACATCCTCACACGTCAATTAAGAGAAAATCATTCCCCCGCAAATATACGGTATATACATTGGGATGCTGATGCTTCGGAATTTCCGCTTTCTTCCGTTGATATCGTTATTAACCTTGCCGGTGAATCTATCAATAATGGTCGTTGGACGAAAAAACAGAAAGAAAAAATTATAAATAGTCGTTTACACACAACAAAAGGCTTAATTAAACAACTACAAACGTTACACAAATACCCAAGCACGTTTATAAATGCAAGCGCAATTGGCTATTATGGTACATCAGAGACAGACACATTTACAGAAGATCACCCTAAGCAAGGGAATGATTTTTTAGCTACTACCGTTCAACTATGGGAAAAAGAAGCGAGTAAAGCAGCTGATCTTGGTATTCGTACGATTTATACGCGCTTCGGTGTTGTTCTTGGCAAAGAGGGAGGAGCACTACCGAAAATGTTACTTCCCTATCAATTCTTTATTGGGGGAACAATCGGTTCAGGAAACCAATTGCTTTCTTGGGTTCACCTCGAAGATGTTGTTCGAATGATCGATTTTGCGATTCATACAAAAGAAATAAGCGGTGCTTTCAATATTACAGCTCCTCACCCTGTAACAATGACAGAATTCGGAAGAACAACTGCAAAAGTGCTTCATCGGCCACATTGGTTACCAGTACCTGTATTTGCACTTAAAACCCTTCTCGGTGAAATGAGCATCCTTGTTTTAGAAGGACAAAAAGTATTACCTCAAAAGGCAATACAACACGGGTATACACATTCCTATGCTACTTTAGAACATGCGCTTCAAAATATTGTATTGCACTAACGATTTCTAAATTTCCGCTAGAAAAAACTAAAGAGGTTCTTATGAAAACTTTATTTAAGCAAGCGACTGTTTACCCTATTACATCTCCTAAATTGAAAGGTGATGTATTGGTGGAAAATAACAAAATCATTGCGTTAGAACGATTTATTGAAGCTAGCAAAGATATGATCGTTATTGATGCACGCGGCCTTCACCTTCTTCCAGGTTTTATCGATGTGCATACACATCTTGGTTTATATGATGAAGGAACTGGTTGGGCTGGAAATGACGCAAATGAAACCGCGGAAGTATTAACACCTCATATTCGTTCTCTAGACGGCATTCATCCTTTTGATGTGGCTTTTCAAGATGCCCTGCAAAACGGCATTACAACCGTGCATGTTATGCCTGGTAGTCAAAATGTAATCGGCGGAACAACATGCGTCATCAAAACAGCCGGAAATAGTATTGATCATATGGTCATTCAAGAACCCGCTGGCTTGAAAATTGCATTTGGAGAAAACCCAAAACGAATGCATAGCAACGGAAACAAAGAATCTATTACCCGTATGGGAATTATGGGAATGCTTCGAGAAGCATTTTATGAAGCAAAGTACTATGGAAATGATACCGATTTTCGAATGATTCCTATTTTGCAAGCGCTCCACCGTGAAATTCCTATACGTGCCCACGCTCACCGTGCAGATGATATTTTATCTGCTCTTCGCTTTGCTAAAGAATTTAATCTCGACTTACGTATTGAACACTGTACAGAAGGCCATCTTATTGCTGATAAATTAACAGGCCACGATTTAAAAGTATCTGTCGGACCAACATTAACACGCCGTTCAAAAATTGAAATTAAAAATAAATCTTGGCAAACATATCATACTTTATCTACTCATGGGATTGAAGTTTCTATTACGACAGACCACCCCTATACACCCATTCAATATTTAAATATTTGCGCGGCTATCGCCGTTCGAGAAGGATTAGATGAACATAAGGCTCTAGAAGGAATTACCATTATACCAGCTCGCAATTTACGACTAGAAAAGAAAATCGGTAGCATAGAACCTGAAAAAGACGCTGACCTTGTCCTGTGGACTCATCATCCTTTTCACTATTTAGCCAAGCCTGTATTAACGATGATAGATGGAAAAATTATCTACACAAAAAATTCATAAAAACTAGTTTATTTTTTTGACTAGATGAAGTATTATACGATTATAAACTGAATGAAACCATGATCAATTTGTGTCGTGTTGAGTAATTTCAAATTGATGAATGGGGAAGGCAAATGGTGCGCCACCAGCATTATAGACTGGTTCTAGTGGGTTCGATTCCCACCCCGAAATTTTTTTAAGTTTTATATAAAAATTTCGAGGGTGGGATGTTTTTTTGTCGTCATGCTGCCCTCTTTTAGGAGGAGATAGTATGTTAAAAAAACGTGACCTACATGACAGCCACGTTCTATATGATTTGATGATGCACCCTGATGTCTTCCCCTTTGTGCGTCAGAAGGCGTCTTCTTATGATGAATTTTTGTTTTTAACAAAGCAAACAATTGAAGCGGAAGAACGTGGAGAATTAATTTCGCGCACAATTGTTGATGAATGGGGAAATCCAATCGGAACAATAACTTTATTCGACATCCAAGAAAAAGCAGGATTTCTTGGTACTTGGCTCGGTAAACCCTATCATGGAAAGGGTTATAATAAACCTGCAAAAGACGCTTTCTTTAGCGAGCTTTTCTATGAATTAGATATTGAGACTATTTTCATGCGAATTCGTAAATTAAATACTCGTTCTATTAAAGCTGCCGAAAAACTACCATACGTGAATCTAGCAAATGAAACACGTAAATGTGTATACGATCAAATTAACGCAAACGGTGATGTATATAACTTATATGAAATTCCAAAAGATCAGTACACACTACACACAATGCGCGAAGCAACATTCCAAGACGCTCACCATTTAAAAGAAGCGTAATCTATGTATATCTCCCTCTGTCATTGGTAACGATAGGTAATGACTTTATGACATGAGGTGAACTGGAATGGATAAGAAAAGACGCGAAAAAACGAAAAGTAAATTATCTAGCACACAAGAAGTTCTCTATCAACGTGAATTTAAAAGAGCAGATCGTGCAGCTGGATATAAACCAAAAGGAATTTATTAACATACAACTACCTCTTGTTTAAAAGAGGTAGTTTTTTTGTGGAAAACTTTATCCACAGAATCGTTGGGAATGTGTATAAATCTGAGTATCTTTCCTATAACAGAGGAATTTCATCACAGTTCATTTGTTTAATTTGTGGATACTTTCACTAAAACTTGTGGATATTGTGGATACTTTTGTTAATATTTTAAGTTTACTGTATATTGAAAGCGAATTCTTTTGTGGATAATTTAAAATTCTACAAACAATTTCCCTTCTCGTGTGGAAGGTTCTTAGACATGAGGGCTTAGGAAGCAGAGCTAGACAAAAATGTCGAAAAATAAAAATGGATTTATACAGAAACGAAAAAAACCTCCTTCTACAGATAGAAAAGAGGCTCTTATATTAAGTAAAAGACTGTACAAGGGCTGGTGAACGTACTGGTGAATGTACCCGCACGTGATTTTCCTCTAAAATAGAATCTACAATATGAAACGCTGGTTCCGGACGATAAATGTGTTTCATTGCTTCTTTCATTTGCAATAGCTTCATATCATCTTGCAATAATTCTTTCGTTTTCGGAAAGATTTCATGATCTTCACGAATAACAACTGCTGCACCTTGTTTTTCAAAATACTTCGCATTTTCATTTTCTTGTCCTGGTACTGGTTTATATAAAACGACAGGTACTTGCAAAGCTGCTGCCTCACTTAATGTAATTCCTCCTGGCTTCGTAATCATGCAAGAGGTAATACGGAACAGCTCATCAATATTCTCTACATAACCGAATACTTTTAATGCATCTGGATTGCTTTCTTGTAGTTGTAGCAAATCCTCCTGCAATGCTTTATTTTTCCCGCAAACTACGGCTATCTGCAAATTAGGAACTGATAGAAAGGACTGACATAACTCTTTTACACTTCCTAGCACTCCATGTGCCCCTGCCACAATAAGTAAAGTCTTTTTGTCTCGTGACAAATTATACTTATCATACAAGGCTTCTACATTAACAGATGCTTCAAAGCTTTTCCGAATCGGAATTCCTGTCTCTACAATTTGCTCAGCAGGTACTCCTACTTCTATCATAATGTTCTTCACATAATCTGTTGCGACAAAATAACGATCCACTTCTCGGTGGATCCATATTTTATGCAAGCAAAAGTCAGTCAGTACATTATAAACAGGAATAGAAATACCTGTTTGTTTTTTTAACTCTGGCACCGCAATGATTGGAAATGTATTAATAACAATATCGGGTTTTTCAGCCTGTAATATCGCTTTTAAACGTTTTCGTCCAAAATTGGCATACCATGATGCAATTTTTTTATCGTAAATTTTTTCAACGCCATAATAAAATAAGCGGTATAGCTCTTTCCCAATTGTATAACTTTTTAAATATAAATATTTTGTAATATCTGTTATGAAAGGATGTGATTCACTAAAAAGATCGCATACAATTACATCCTGAAGTCCTCTTTGACGAAATGTTTGTTCTAATGTTTTTGCCACTTGTACATGACCGTTACCGTAATGTGCTGTTAATATTAAAACCTTGGGGTTTTTAATCAAACAAATCCACTCCTAGCTTTTTCGGTCCTTTATATTGCACCTGTCACAATATAAAAAACAATTTCCTTATAATTTTGCAAGTTTGAACTCCAACGAATTCCCGCTGGATATGTACCTGTCGTGGATATACAAAGCATATGTTATTGACCCCTTAATCCCATCTGCTCATATCTTAACATTATACTTTCCTATAACTGCTTTCGCAATAACTTGACGTTTGTCTATACTTCATGATACGCACTACACTATTTCTTAATTCTTTCTATTGTTTCGTTTTCCCTTTACATTTTTGTAAATTTATCCATATCATTTCTTTACAAAAATAGTCAATATATAATATAAGTATACTCTTTTCCTTATCTTTGCTCTACTATTTATCGAAAGAAAGCAAAAAGCCTAATCCACAATTGGATTAGACTGCTCCTAAAATATTCTTTGCTTTTTGAACACTTTCTTCCGTTGGAGGCTCTACTCCTTCAAGAGGATATTTGTGACCTAGTGCCTCCCATTTATAAACACCTAACTTATGATACGGCAAAACTTCTACCTTTTGTACATTATCAAGACTTTGAATAAAGGCTCCGAGCTTTTCTAAGTCCTCTGTACCATCAGTAACTCCAGGTACAAGTACATGACGCACCCAAATTGATTTCTTTTTATCTGATAAATAACGAGCAAATTGTAAAATATGTTCGTTCGGTTTGCCTGTTAATTTGCGATGTCTTTTTGAATCAATATGTTTTAAGTCAAGTAATACCAAATCTGTATATTCCATCAAAATGTCTAATTTTCTTTGGAATTCTTCATCTTCAGAATAGCACCCACCTGAAGAATCAATTGTCGTATGAATGCCGATCTCTTTACATTTCTTAAACAACTCAATCAAAAAGTCTAACTGCAATAGTGGCTCACCGCCACTTACTGTAATCCCACCGCCAGAAGCTTCCATAAAAGGAAGGTAACATGTAACATCCTGCATCACTTCTTCAACTGTTATTTCTTTCCCTTTACCGATCTCCCACGTATCCGCATTATGACAATATTGACAACGTAGTAAACACCCTTGTGTAAAGATGATATAACGAATCCCTGGGCCATCAACAGTACCACAAGACTCAACAGAATGAATTCTTCCTTTTACCATGTTACTTCCTCCTCTATTAAAACAGCTCCCCTCTGTCTTATGAAAAACAGAGGGAAACTTTTTACTTACATGCTTTCGTGCATTGTACGGTTAATAACGTCAATTTGTTGTTCACGAGTTAACTTAATGAAGTTAACAGCGTAACCAGATACACGAATTGTTAATTGTGGATATTTTTCAGGATGTTCCATTGCATCCATTAATGTTTCACGGTTAAATACGTTAATATTTAAGTGATGACCTTCTTTTATAGCATATCCATCTAGCATAGATACTAAGTTGCGAATTTGTACATCTTCTTCTTTTCCAAGCGCTTTTGGAATAATAGAGAATGTATTAGAAATACCATCTCTTGCTTCTTCATATGGTAATTTCGCAACAGATAATAATGATGCTAGTGCACCTTTTGTATCACGTCCGTGCATTGGGTTTGCACCTGGTGCAAATGGTTCGCCAGCACGACGGCCATCTGGTGTGTTACCAGTTTTCTTACCGTATACAACGTTAGATGTAATTGTTAAGATTGACATTGTATGAACAGAGTTACGATATGTTTTATGTTTACGAAGCTTGTTCATAAATGTTTTTACAAGGTTTACTGCCATTTCATCTACACGGTCATCATTGTTACCGTATTTAGGGAAATCTCCTTCGATTTCAAAATCAACCGCAATACCATTTTCATCACGAATTGGTTTTACTTTCGCGTATTTAATTGCACTTAAAGAGTCAGCTACTACAGATAATCCTGCGATACCTGTTGCCATTGTACGAATAATCTCTGTATCATGAAGTGCCATTTCGATACGCTCATAGCTGTATTTATCATGCATGTAATGAATTACATTTAATGTATTTAAGTAAAGACCTGCTAACCATTCCATTGTCACATCAAATTTACGCATAACTTCTTCAAAATCTAATACTTCAGAAGTAATTGGTGCATATTCAGGTGCAACTTGTGCTTTTGACTTTTCGTCTTTACCACCGTTGATCGCATATAATAATGCTTTCGCTAAGTTTGCACGCGCTCCGAAGAATTGCATTTGTTTACCAATTCTCATTGCAGATACACAGCAAGCAATACCGTAGTCATCACCATATTCTGGACGCATAATGTCATCATTTTCATATTGAATTGCAGATGTTTTGATAGACATTTTCGCACAGTAGTTTTTAAAGTTCTCTGGTAATTGTTTAGACCAAAGAACTGTTAAGTTTGGTTCTGGAGCTGGTCCTAAGTTATCTAATGTATGCAAGAAACGGAATGAGTTTTTCGTTACTAATGGACGACCATCAAGTGAAATACCACCGATAGATTCTGTTACCCAAGTTGGATCACCAGAGAATAATTCATTATAATCAGGTGTTCTTGCGAATTTCACAAGACGTAATTTCATAATGAAGTGGTCAACAATTTCTTGTGCTGTTTCTTCTGTTAATGTACCGTTTGCTAAATCTCTTTCAACATAGATATCTAAGAAAGTAGATGTACGGCCAAGACTCATTGCTGCACCATTTTGCTCTTTAATTGCTGCAAGATAACCAAAATATAACCATTGGAATGCTTCTTGTGCATTTGTTGCTGGTTTAGAAATATCAAAACCATGAGAAGCTGCCATTTGTTTTAATTCTTGAAGGGCACGCATTTGCTCAGATATCTCTTCGCGTAAACGAATTGTCTCTTCGCTCATTACACTGCTCGTTGTATTTAAATCTGCTTTTTTCGCTTCGATTAAACGATCGATACCGTATAATGCAACGCGGCGATAGTCACCGATAATACGACCACGGCCATACGCATCTGGAAGACCTGTAATAACGCCTGATTTACGAGCTGCTCTCATTTCTGGCGTATAAGCATCGAATACACCTTGGTTATGTGTTTTGCGCCAGTCTCTGAAAATACGGCTTAGTTCTTTGTCCATTTCGTATCCGTAAGCTTCACAAGATAGCTCTGCCATACGAACACCACCGAATGGTTGTAATGAACGCTTAAATGGTTTGTCAGTTTGGAAACCAACTACTTTTTCAATATCTTTATTTAAATATCCTGGACCATGTGATGTAATAGTAGAAACAATTTCTGTATCCATGTCAAGGACGCCGCCATTGTCACGTTCTTGTGTTGTTAATTCCATTACTTGATCCCAAAGTTGTTTTGTCGCTTCTGTTGCAGCAGCTAAGAAGGAATCATCACCTTCGTAAACGTTTATGTTATTTAAAATGAAGTCGCGAACATCAACCTCCGCTCTCCACTTTTCACCTTTAAAATTTTCCCATGCATTTTTTACATTTTCTAATACTTCAGTCATCCTAATCTCCTCCATTTTTGATTAGTACAGGACTTAGATTTTTTATATAACAGCTCACGTATTTAGGATACTACTTTTTTAAAAAAAGGGACGTTTAAGTTGTGACATGTTTGTGAATAATTGCACAAACTACTATCGGCGTAGTGGAAACCCTACCTACAAACTTTGTTAAATCAACCCATATTTTAATAATTTCATTTTTTTTGCATTCTAATAAAGGAAACCTTTTCTATAATATAAGAGTCGTACTTATCGCAAACTGTAACACTGCCTCTTTCTATTCTGTTATAGTTTTTTCGAAACAGAATAGAAAAAAGTGTACCTGTTTCGGTACACCTTCTCCATTATATTTCTCTCTTACGTTCTCCATCATGAAAACCACCTCGAACATCAAGTTCTTCTATCACATATGACATACCTTCTATATGATCCCCAATAATTCGAAGTACAGCAGGGGCATGGCCCCGTACTGCAAAATGTTCGTCCGGACGGATACGATTTAATCGATCTACATCCACACGATGCACGCAGGAAATTAAGAAACCCGCTAATGCCGCCTTTACTTGTGCCACACATGGCGACAATAAAGTATCAAATCCAATATACTCTAAGCAAACCTTACTAAACGCATGCGGTACAGCTACTAGTGAACCTATCCCTAGATCTTTTCGATTGCAAGCTAAGTTTAAAGCATATTTTAGCGCCGTAACAAGGTGTAATGGCGCTCGTAAATCTAAATAATAATTTAAGTCGTTCAATACCACATCTTGTCCGTCCGCAATCGCTTTTGCAAAAGGGTACAAATCTTTTGCAGGTATCACGAAGTCGCCATCAATAAATAGTAAAATGTCCCCTTTAGCCATTTGAGCACCTATAGAACGTCCCACATCATTTCCAAGTCTTTCTTCATACACAATAGTTGTAGCACCGCACCGCTTTGCAATCGCTGCTGTTTGATCATTTGATCCATTAACAATAATGATAATTTCAAGCGGTTCAATTTTACGTGCTTCTTGAATAACCATTGCGATTGTCTTTTCTTCATTTTGAACAGGAATGATAATAGAAAGTTGTTTCTCATTATATAAGTTAGATTGAACTCCCCACCCTTTATAATATGACGGCAATGCTTGATTACCAAACTCTCGTAAGGCAAATACAATATCTCTTCTCCTATTTCCATCTGTATATGCCCCTCGGCTATCATAATTAGCCAACCATTCGCCTAATGCTTCTATATGATCCCCTATCATTCTTTGCTCTGCATGTGCAAGTTGATTCCCATATGCTTCATGCTCAGCTGGACGAAACTTATTTGGAGTAATAACATCAATTGCACAATGCCTCTGTATTCGCCATTTTTTCGTTATTAATCGAACATGTGCAACAATTGGATTACATAACGCATCATAACCAATACTTTCAATCGCTTCTTTCGTAATCGCATGCGGTACTGATAAAATAGAGTCAATTTGTAAATCTGCTCGGTTCACTATATCATTTATAATTTGGCGCCAAACAGTAATGGAATGCGGACGTTGCTTTTTCTTAAATAAATCATCAAAATTATTTAAAATCACGTCTGCTTGTCCATGTAAAATGGGATTAAGAAAAAAACGGAGGCTAGACGAAGAAATAGGAAAATCACCATCTAAAAATAACAAAACTTCCCCCTTAGCAAACTTGGCACCTACCGCACGCCCAACGTCGTTCCCGAGCGCTTCACTACTACTTATGACTATACAATCAAGCTCTTTTGCAATTCGTTCCGAATCATCTGTACATCCATTTGCAACAATAATAACTTCAAGCGGATTCAGTTCCTTCGCAGAAAGAATTACCTCTCGAATAGAATCAGCTTCATTATATATGGGAACGATAATTGATAAAGATTTAACCATAGAATTCTTCACGAAACCACGCAATGGTTTTCTGTAACCCTTCTTCAAATGCCACTTTTGGTTGAAATTGTAATAAAGTAGTTAATTTCGTTACATTCGGGCGTCGATGTGGAATTTCTTCAAATCCATCAGGATATACTTCCTCAAATGGAACATAAATAATATCCGAAGAACTTTGAACCATCTTCTGAATCATTACAGCAACATCTTGAATAGAAATTTCATGTTCAGAACCAATATTAATAATTTCACCATTTACTTTCTCGTCCATTGCTTTAATTGTTGCTTCTACTGCATCTGTTACATACGTAAAACAGCGCGTTTGTGTACCGTCCCCATATACAGGAACTTCTCTATTTTGCAAAGCTGCGCTAATAAACCTCGGAATAACTCCTGCGTACGGACCATCTTTAGCGCGTGGTCCGTATATATTGAAATAGCGGACTATTGTTACTGCTAATCCTTGGCGAGCGTAACTTAAACAAAGTGTCTCTTCTAACGTTTTACAAATCGCATAGCTCCACCTAATTTTTGCAGTCCCACCATATAAACGATCCCCATCCTCTACAAATGGTGGTTTTGCTTTTCCATATACTTCAGATGTAGACGCAAATACAACTTTTTTCTGTCCCTTTAAAGCAGCTTGTAAAATATTTCTCGTCCCGTCAAAATTTGTTTCAATGAGCTCAACACTTTTTTCCATCGTGCTTTTTACACCTAAAATAGCTGCTAAATGAAATATTACATCATGACTTTGAACCAATTGCTCTATTTTTCCTTTATCTAATACACTTGCTTTTACAGTTGAAATTTTCTTTGTTAAATCGAAATGATATTTACGCTGTCCTTTATAGAAGTTATCTACAATCGTTACATCATATCCACGATGCAAAAGCTCTTCAGCTAAATGGGAACCAATAAAGCCAGCTCCTCCTGTAATTAAACATCGTTTTTTCATATATTCACCTGCTTTAATACACCACGTGTATCTAATACTTTCTTCGCCTGTTTAATTATCTTCCAATCAATAATAGAATGATCTGTTAAAACAATTACAAAATCTACTTGATCAATCGCTTCTTTCGTTAATAAAATAGATTCATATCTTTTACCAGCAACGTGTGCCACGGGAATATGCGGATCATGATACGATAGGTTATACCCTTCCCTTTGTAGTAGGTCGGCAACTATAAGAGCAGCTGATTCACGTAGGTCATTTACATTTCTCTTATAAGCGAGACCTATTAACAAAACATTTGCTTTTTCTGGTGCCTGTTCTTTTACTTGTTTTACAATATGTTTCGGCATTTCCTTATTAATACGATGTGCAATCTCAATAAACTGACTAACCATACCGTATTGCTTCACTTTCCATTGAAAATATAATGGATCAACAGGAATACAATGTCCCCCAACTCCTGGCCCCGGCCAATACGGTGTGAATCCAAATGGTTTCGTCGCCGCTGCTTCTAAAGCTTCGTGAAAGTCTATTTTTAACTCTTTACACAATAAATCCATTTCATTTACCAATGAAATATTAACGAGCCGTTGTATATTTTCAAAGAGCTTACACATTTCAGCAACTTTCGGTGAGCTAACTGGTACTAAATCATCAAATATATCTTCATATAATTCCATAACTTTTTTCTTACACAGCTCCGTTTGCCCACTTACAACTTTTGGAATTGATTGTATTGTATGTGTCGTACTTGCAGGATCAATACGTTCAGGGGAATATCCGATATAATAATCTATCCCAACATTTTTACCGCCTTTTGATAAAATCGGAATTATTACTTCTTCTAACGTACCTGGATATGTTGAACTTTCAAAAATGAAGGTTTGGCCTCTTTGAAGATGCTTTTGAATATAATGTGAGGCAGAAATGATCGCACTTAAATCTGGTTCACCATTTTGATTTATCGGTGTTGGCACCGTTACAATCACATGAGTACTTTCTTCAAATGCTTTCACTCCTTGTTCTAGAGTTGTCGCTCCAAAGATCCCCTGCTCAACGAATTGCTGCAACACTTTAGATGCAACATCAGGGATGTAGCTAACACCATTTTGAATACTTTTTACCTTCTCTTGATCTTTGTCTATTCCTATCACCCTGTATCCATTTTGCGCAAAATGGATCGCCAACGGTAAGCCAACGTACCCTAAACCGATAACTGCCACTTTGCAATGATTAGTTTCCATGCTCATCTTCCTTTCTAAGTTGTTCTATAATCTCCCGATCACGTTCACCATCTGTAAAACTTCCTCGTTTATCTGTATGTTTTAATAAATACGCTATCGCTTCTAGTTGATCCCCAAAAATACGATCAAAAGCGGGGATTCGCCCGTTTACAACATGATGTTGTTCTGGACGAATTCGATTCGGTTTTACAACATCAACATGATGAACAGCTTGAATAGAAAAACCTGCTAATATCGCTTTTATTTGAGCTAACGGTGGAATCATTAACGCTTTATAACCAACTGTACCTATTACTTTTCTATGAATAGCATGCGGAACAGCTGTTAAAGAGTTATTCCATAAATCCGGACGCTTTGCAGCTAAGTTCACAAAGTATTTTCCAGCGCTAATTGGATCTACTGGATGAAACTCATCTAACAAACACTGCATATCATTTAATGCTATATCAACACCATTCTCGATTGCTTGTACAAACGGCCGCAGCTCTTCAGCTTGAATAACAAAGTCGCTATCAACAAATAAGAGAACGTCTGCTGTTGCATACATCGCTCCGATTGCCCTTGCAACATTATGTCCAAGTGCTTCACGAAATTCTACTACAATAACCTGTTCTGCTTTAGCCTTTCGAATCGTCTCCTGATCTGATCCATTAGCCACCACAATAATTTCATCAATTCCTGCTCGTTTTACTTCTTTAATAACAGCCGTAATTGTTTCTCGTTCTGCACCTGCAGGAATAACTGCACTATATTTTGCCTTTTTTTCTTCTGGAATGAAAAGAGTATAATCACTTACAACATCTCGATTTCGTCCACCATCTGTAAATCCTCCTCGCATACCATATACTTCAATCATATGATGTAATGCACGCAAATGGTCTCCCATGATACGACTTGTCGCTTTTGGATAAGGTGATCCAGCAGATGTGCCTGTATGAACAGGGCGAACTTTATTAGAATGAATGACATCTACAGACCCTAAGTCCCCAATGGTCATCCCTTTTATAACGGCCATTGCTTGAAATAATGCTGGATCCGCTAAATTCCACCAGCCTATTTTCTCTATCACAGTTCTTTTTATCGCATGTGGAATGGCAATGAGTGAACCTACAACAAGCTCTTTTTGATTCAAAAAACGATTAAACATAAATTTACTCACTGTTGTATAATGCGGACGAATCTTCAAATACACAGACCAAGTTAAATTATTAACTGCAATATCCTTTCCTTGTTTCATACATTGAATAAATGGTAATAGCTCCTGATGTGGGATGATAATATCTCCATCTAAAAATAAAACTATTTCTCCCTTCGCTTCTCTTGCCCCAATTGCTCGGCCAACATCATTACCTAATGGGTGCTCACTATAAATAATTGTACATCCGAAGCCCTCTGCGATTTCTTTCGTTCGATCAGTAGATCCATTATCGACCACAATGATTTCATAAGGCTGTACCTTTTTTACTTCTTCTAGCACACCGCCTATCGTCTGTGCCTCATTATGGGCTGGAATCACAACAGATATACGCATTCTCTTCCTCCTAACTATACAATCGAACATATGAAACAACTGGAATTCTTACAATAACATCTTCTGGCGGACCATAAGATGGAGATGTTCGTATCACAACTACTCCATCCGTTACAGATAAAATAATGCCCGTCACAATTTCACCAACAAGTACAACTTGAGCAAGTTGTCCCACATGAGATCGTAATGCATCAATAAATTTCATTCTCTTTCTCCCCTTTCCCTATAACTCACGAATTGAAAGAATACTTGTAAATGGTAATAAAATGACGCTTCCAGCTGATTCTTGTAATGTTAAAAAATCATCTCCTACTTCTGAAATTACACCTGTTAACATGCCAACTGTTACAGTAATTTCAACTTCTTTCCCTAGCAATTGTTCTGCAATTTCTTTAAATGGAGAAACATTACATTCTTTTAAAATAAAGCAAATGATATTTTGAAAATCCTCAGATTCAACATATTCTTTGACACCTTTTTTTGTATAAATTTCTATATACCTTGCAAACCGTGGTGAAAATAATATTTCTTCTAGACCGGGCATGAATTTTTCGTAAAAAAAGCTATCTAATTGACATCGCACAACCCGTGCAAGCTTGTACCAATAACCTTTGAATGCAGACATGATCCTTTCCTCCTATATACAATTCTCTGTATGGACAACCTATCCACACTTATCAATGTATACAGAAATGCCAACTTTGGTGTTAAACCAGCGCACATTTTTTGTAAAACAAATCACATACCTATACATGAAGTACACATCCAAGTGCCAACATAATATAGTGAAACTTCTATAAGTAGGAGGAATTTGATATGCGAAAAACAAAAATTGTTTGTACAATTGGACCTGCAAGTGAACAATACGAAACGTTGCTTTCTTTACTAGCGTCCGGAATGAATGTAGCTCGGCTAAATTTCTCTCATGGAACGCATGAAGAACATCAAGTACGGATCGATACAATCCGAAAAGCCGCAACAGCCTCCAAAAAGAACATTGCGCTCTTACAAGATATTAAAGGACCCAAAATTCGCACTGGAGAATTTGAAGGTGGACAAGCTGAATTAGTTGATGGGGAAACAGTTAGTGTTTCAATGAAAGAAGTCCTCGGAACATCTAAACGTTTTTCTGTCACTTATGAAGGACTATATGATGATGTAGAAGTAGGGTCACACCTATTACTCGATGATGGCTTATTAGAGCTAGAAGTAACAAACAAAGATAATGGTGAATTACAAACGAAAGTTATACATGGTGGAATCATTAAAGATCATAAAGGTGTAAACGTACCAAATGTAAAAATCCGCCTACCAGGTATTACTGAAAAAGATAAACAAGACATTCTGTTTGGCATACAGCAACAGGTTGATTACATCGCAGTCTCTTTTGTACGTAAAGCTGCGGATATTTTAGAAGTACGCAATATATTAACAGAGCATAACGCCTCGCATATTCGTATCATCGCAAAAATCGAAAACCAAGAAGGAATTGATAATATAGCAGAAATTGTAGAAGTTGCAGATGGGATTATGGTTGCGCGCGGTGATATGGGAATTGAAGTCCCAGCAGAATATGTACCAATCATTCAAAAACAATTGATTCACACTTGCAATACGCTAGGAAAACCAGTCATTACAGCAACACAAATGCTTGATTCCATGCAAAGAAATCCAAGACCAACAAGAGCGGAAGCATCAGATGTAGCAAACGCCATCTTTGATGGCACAGATGCGATTATGCTTTCAGGAGAAACAGCTGCCGGTGAATATCCAGTAGAAGCTGTACAAATGATGGATAAGATTGCTCTACAAGTAGAGGAATCTTCTTTATTCCAAAACCAAAAGCAATCCCTTCATAATAACTACAAACAAATAACAGAAACAATTGGTGCTGCTGCCGTCCAAGCGGCTTATTCTTTACAAGCAAAGGCAATTTTAACACCAACGAAAAGCGGTCATACAGCACAAATGATTTCAAAATACCGTCCGCACACGCCAATTTTTGCAACAACATCTGAACAATCTGTTATGCAGCAACTCGCACTCGTATGGGGCGTACACCCATTTTTCACCGCTCCGAAACAAACGACAGATGAAGTAATTGAACAAGCAATAAGCAACGCAAAAGAACAACAGCTTGTCGTTACGCAAGATCTCATCATTGTAACAGCAGGCGTCCCTGTTAACGAACGCGGAACAACAAATCTGCTGAAAATTGAAGTTGTAAAATAATAAAAAACGATAGATCCTCTTCTTTTTAGAGGGGCGAGAGCATCTGGCCGCGCATAGAAGCGGTCAGGGCCTGTTCCCTGCCACATGCAATGTTTTGCAAGAGCAGATCATGTTGTATTCTGCATTAGCGCAATTTCTATGACGAAAAATTAAAATGAATTTATATATAAATAGATATTTCTCTGCCCGCTAGTAAAGTAAAAGAGGCAGATGCACGATGTCATCTGCCTCCACCATATCTAATTATTTTTCAAAGTTAATAATGCAGCCACAGCATAATATAAAGCTTTCTCATACTTCGCATGTTCTACCACTGATAAATTAACAAGCGAGCCACCGCTAGCCGAAAAATATTCAATCGCTTCTACTGGAATTGCATCTTCTTTTACTTCAATAGAACTACCATCATTCCATTGGCCTTTTTGGATATTCGCATACAAATCTCCATTAATTTCACCAATTTCTTCATCATGCTCAGACAGTAAGAGCCACTTCAACTTTTTTACGCTTAAGATTTGTTTCAATCCACCAATCTTATTCCCTACCAAGTCATGAAACGTATAAGAAAAGGACATGCCTGCTTTTTGTTTTACAATCAGCATCGCTTCACCCAGTTCGTTATATAAAACAAAGCGTTTTTCAATCAATGCGTTCAAAAAAAACGATATAAAAATCTTCCATAGTCTTTGTAGGCTTGTTTCATATTCTTCTTTTAAAGTAGCCATTGTATTTCCATCCATCGAAAAGTATGTAACAGTGATTACGAAAGATGCCTCTCTTCGTACAACGAATCGATGGTGGTGCAAGAGCGACGATGTCCCTTCGATACAAATTGTTGTGCCAATTTTCTTTGCCCTCTCTCTTTCTACAAAGCTATAAATCATAAAAAGAAAGGCTGTTATAATCATACTAATAAAGGTCATCGTATCTTTATTCCACTGAAAATGCGGCGTTCGAACATAATCAAGGATAAACGCTATAATAGCAATTAAAAATATAAAAATAGAAAAAAGAAATAACCTTTTTCCATTCCGGGCATGATGCTCATGGATCCCCATTTTTACCTCCTTGTTTTTTACACATTTTCTTTATTATCTCATTTCCACATGTTTTTTCCAAAGGTATAAATTTCAAAATTTTCAAACTATAAATTGTGGATATGTAGAATAAAACATGCCCTGCTCTCGCCTACCTAAAAAGAAGAGGTTTTTAGGTCTTTATTTTCCCACAAAATTCCCCATATAAAACTACAAAAAAGCTATCTCATAAGATAGCTTTCTAACCTTCTACATGCCGTACCATCGTATAAATATCATTACTTACAACGCCAAACGACTTAATGTTATTTTGAATATTAGATAATAACACAACATACGTATTTCCATCTTTACTAAAACTATTTAAACAATTCCATCCTGGCATAACACCATGATTTGAGTAACTACCAGGGTCCACATACCAACCAAAACCATAATCCTTTTTAACTGCCGTAAACATTTGATGATAACTTTCACTTGAAATCAGCTTTCCTGTAAACAAAGCTTGATCAAATAAATATAAATCATATGCAGTCATATATATATCACCACAGCCAAATAATTGCGACATACTTGTTAAAGCTGGTGTTGTCATTTTATTATCGACAATTTTATAACCAGTAGATGGATATTTTTCTTGTTGAAAATTACTACCAAATCCAGAATGTTTCATACCAACTACTTCAAAGATATTCTTTTGAATATAATCTTGAAGGGATTGTCCGCTTACCTTCTCGGCAATATACGCAAGCACGGAATAATTAGAATCGGAGTATTTCCATTGTGATCCGGGCGGAAATGCCAATTTTTGCTTTCCTATTCTTCTAATTAATTCCTCATGGGTAATATTCTCTGACCCCTCACTGTACTCTGGGATCCCTGATGTATGCGTAAGAAGATTCACTAATTTAATTTCTCCGCCTCTTGGAAAATCAGGAATATATTTGGCGACAGTATCTTGTATGTTTAATTTATTTTGTTCTTTCAATTGCATAAGTGAAGTTGCGACAAAAGCTTTTGTAATGGAACCAATATAGTAGGCTGTCTCTGAATTATTAGCAACATTTTTTTCTTGATTGGCAAGTCCATATCCTTTGTTCAAAAGAACCTTCCCATTTTTTACAACAACCGCTGTGCCGCTAAAGTTTTTACTCTTCATATACTCATCTAATTGGGCATTATTATTAATTTCTTGCGGAGGTTGCTCCACTACCACTTCTTCTTTTGGTTTCTCTACAACTTCTTTCTTTACGTCTTCTTTCTTTACTTCTTCTTTCTTTACTTCTTTTTTTACTTCTTTCATCGCTTGCAAAGTTGCCTTTTTTTTATCATGGGAAGTAATTTTCGCATACCCCCAATAAATAAGGGCAAACAACAGACTGAGAATAATCGTTCGTTTTATATATACAATCGGTCTGTGAGATTTCATAGCAATAAAAACCTGCCTTTTCACATAGTTGCTCATTTCACATCTTACTTTATCACGCAGCCAGTATTTTACCAATGCTATGCACTAAAAAATAAAAAAGAGCACCAAAAATGCAAGATAGTCGTTACATTTGTAATGAAAAAACCCCCTCATTTTTATCCCGCTATTTGCGGGCAGTAATACTCCCGCCTCAAAATTCAGCGGATGCAAAGAAGATAAACTGCCCGTAAAAGCCCGATTGGTGAGGGCTGATAATCAGTGGGGAATGAAGAAACCCCCCACTGATTAAAGTTTCACTTTATCAATGAGGGGTTCCTATTTCTTATACGTGCTTCTTCATATCATCAGCGACAGACTCAACGTTTGTCCCAACGATGACTTGTACACTTGTATCACTTAACTTCATAACACCTTTTGCACCGGCACGTTTTAATGCTTGTTCATTTATTAAGCTTGCATCTTTTACTTGCAGGCGAAGACGAGTGGCACAGTTGTCAATAACAGCTAAATTTTCTTTTCCTCCTAACGCTGCAACATAAGTTTCACCGATGGAACCGGCTTCACCTGCTGCAATTGTTCCTTCTTCTAATAACTCATCATCATCTTCACGACCAGGCGTTTTTAAGTTTAATTTCTTAATTAAGAAATAGAATACAAAGAAGTAAATTGCTGCGTAAACTAAGCCTACACCTGCTAATAATACTGGCTTTGTTGCAATACCAAAGTTAATACCGTAGTCAATTGCACCCGCACTAAATGAGAAACCATCGTGAATGCCAAGCTTTGTTGTTATAAATAAAGAAAGACCTGTTAATACAGCATGAATCCCATATAATACTGGTGATAAGAACATAAATGAGAATTCAATTGGTTCTGTAATACCAGTTAAAAATGAAGTTAAGGCAAGACCAATTAACATACCCGTAACTGCTTTACGCTTTTCTGGTTTTGCTGCTGCAATCATCGCAAAGCATGCTGCTGGTAAACCAAACATCATGATTGGGAAGAAACCTGTCATAAACATACCTGCACTTGGATCTCCTGCAAAGAAACGAGCAATGTCGCCATTTACAACAGCTCCTGCTGAGTTTGTAAATTCACCAAATACAAACCAGAAGTACGTGTTCATTACATGGTGTAAGCCTATTGGAATTAATAAGCGGTTTAATAAACCGAAAATCCCTGCACCAATTGCTCCTAAATTAACGATGCCATGTGCTACCGCATCGATACCGCTTTGAATCGTTGGCCAAATTTCTCCAAACACTAAACCTAACAGAAGCATCACTACAGATGTAATAATTGGAACGAAACGTTTACCAGCAAAGAATCCTAACCATTCTGGTAATTTAATTTTATAGAATTTGTTGTATAGTAATCCCGCAACGATACCAGCAATAATACCACCTAAAATGGCCATATTAATTTTTGGTGCTAACGTTGCCGCCTTAGAAATCTTACCTAACGTATCTGCTACTTTAGATGGATCTACAGAACCCATTAAATCTTGAACACTTTTCAATTTATCGTTTAACTCTACCGCTGAATACCCTTTACTTAAAGTATCGGTCGTATTTTTCAAAACAAGATAACCAATCGCACCTGCCAGACCCGCGGCACCGCTGCCATCAACAGACAAACCAACTGCAACACCAATTGCAAAAATAAGTGCTAAGTTATCAAAAATTGCTGCACCGGCTTGTGCCATAACAGGAATATTAAATACGTCAGGTTGCCCTAAACGGAGTAATAGACCGGCTGCTGGTAGTACCGCAATTGGAAGCATTAGTGCTTTACCAATACGTTGTAAAAACTGCAACATCTGAATTCCCCCTATCCAAAATTATGAAATCGTTACCAATTATAAATATGTTTTAGAAAACGCTTTCTATTACAAAAACATAATAACATATAGTTGTATAGATGTGTAGTTATTATACTCATTTTTTTTATAAATTTATTTTCCTTTTGTAATCTATATAAATCCATTTTGACTTTACGGCATCTAAATCGTAGCTATGCAGAAAACAACATGACCTGCTTTTGTTGTCTCCCTTTGTTTTAAACCTCGCACATGTAAAAAAAGGAACTGACCACTTCTATACATGACCAAATGCTCTCGACCACCTAAAAAAGAGGGATTTCTATGCATTTTCTTTATATAAAAGGAAATGCATAGAAGTTTCATTTTATCATTCCTTAATTTCGTGTTATTATTTATTTCCACACTTGTAGGGGCAAGTTAAATTTAATCACTAATACAACTAGGGGTGTTTATTATGCAGTGTATCGAGACTAACAACTTACAACAATTATTAGATCAAGTTCAGCCCTATACGAAACAAGGTAAGCTTGCAACGTATATTCCTGAGTTAGGAAATGCAAATCCTGATGATTTAGGGATTGCAATTTATCATAAAGACAACCATTACAGTCATGCTGGAAAATCCCAGACCCTTTTTACCCTTCAAAGTATTTCAAAAGTAATTACACTGGCACTCGCACTTTTAGATTGTGGTGAAGAATATGTATTTTCTAAAGTTGGCATGGAACCAACTGGCGATCCTTTTAATTCTATTATTAAGCTAGAGACAACAAGCCCATCTAAACCATTAAATCCAATGATTAATGCTGGGGCATTAGCGATTACAAGTATGATTGCAGGAAATTCTAATGAAGAGAAAATGGAACGTATCCTTCAATTTGTGCGTGATATTACAGATAATCCTTCCATTAACTACTCTTCTAAAGTGGCCATCTCTGAATTAGAAACGGCTTATTTAAATCGTTCTCTTTGTTACTATATGAAGCAAAACAACATCATTGATGGGGATATCGAAGAGCTAATGGACCTATACACACGCCAATGCGCAATTGAAGTAAGTTGTATCGACTTAGCTCGTATTGGACTCATCTTTGCAATGGATGGTTATGATCCATACTATAAGAAGCAAATTATCCCAAAACACATTACGAAAATTTGTAAAACTTTTATGGTGACATGCGGTATGTACAACGAATCTGGAGAATTTGCAATTCGCGTTGGGATCCCAGCGAAAAGTGGTGTAGCTGGCGGTATTTTAGGATGTGTAAAAGGTGAAATGGGTATTGGTATTTTCGGTCCTGCACTAGATGAAAACGGAAATAGCCTTGCTGGATTGAAAATATTAGAATTACTTTCTGAACAAGAAGGTTGGAGCATTTTCTAAAAAGCGTCTGAAATGACGCTTTTTTCAATATAATTGTGCATATTCACCATACACCTCCGAATAGTATAGTACAGCCTAGTATATTTCCATTTAGGAGTCTAAATGGTTAACTAACTTACTCTTACGGAAAGCATTCTGAATAAAATGGAGGTGCTCATGAAACTCATCCTTCAAACAGAAGATCAGGCAGTTCTCGAAAAGACCATCCTTCTTTTTGTATTAAGCATCGTTGAAAGTTTAAAATTGAAAGTTGTTTCCCTTGATGAAGCCTATCGATACATATTTAATCTAGACGTACTAGAATTGTTAATGGACCGAAGTATTGATGATAAAGTATTGGAAATTGTCCATCTTGGCATCGAATTAGAAGACATTCAAAATTTAATCCCGGAAGATTTAGAACAAAATATCGAAGAGTTAAAATGGCGCTGTATTCAAGTACTAAGTGACTATGAAATGTATGAAGAAACGGAACAATTATTTGAAGATATTCGGTAAAATGAAGCTTCCATTACATGTAGAAAAAGCACCTTTTTAGGTGCTTTTTAATGTTTTTTCAAACTATTTTTATACGTTTCAATATTTACTGGTAATTCTTCCTCTTCTAACGTATGTTCATTTACATCTTTATGAATATACGCACCTTTTGGAGGTTGATGATCGTGTCCTTTTTTCTTATGATCAAAGGATTTACCGCGTCCCATACTAACACCTTCCTTTACCTAAAGTCTATGTTAGTATAAATAAAAGTTCGTCGACATATGCAATGGTTTGTTGTATTTCCGAGGAAATGGTAGAAAAATGTTTTCCTCTATACTTGCTGCTATGCAGCATACAACAGAACCGCTACTCACTTTTTCCTTTTATTTTAAACATTGCACGTGGCGGAAATAGGCCCTGACCGCTTCTATGCACGCCCAGACGCTCTCGTCCAACCAAAAAGAAAAAGAGGAATCATGTCGTTCTTTAACTTATATATCTTTCATAAAAGCTGCTTAACTGCAATGATAATAAGCAGAGCTCCAGCAATGACAGTTGCCCATTTCCCTAAGTGCAGCGCTAAGTATTTTTTACCGATGTAAGAACAAAACCTCACACATAAGAAGCTAAAAAATCCTGAAATAATAGCGGTCATCCACAAATTCAAATTTGTCACACCTGCATCAAAGCCACCTGCAATGTTATTAATGGATAATGCAACGCCAAGTACAATTGCTTCTGAAAAGCCAATTGTTTTAGACTCATCAAAATCGGCTGCTTCTGGATTACGTAAAATATGCATCAACACATTGCTTTTCTTTCTCTCATCTACTTCTTTACTAAGCAGCGGCTGGCATAATACCAATACGCCAATACTCCCCAATACGATAGCACCAATCACATTAGCTGTAACATCTGAAATAAACAAAGAAATCCAATTCCCAAAAAAACCTGCCAAAAGTGTAAAGAGAAAACCGAAGAAAGCGATGATAAAGTTGTTGAACCATGAGATATGAATCTTCCGAATTCCATAAGCAATGCCTACACCCGCATTATCTAAATTTGAAGCGATCCCAATAAAAAGAATGGAAAGCAAACTTGTTATATACATCAATACGCACTCCTTTATTGCTATTTTTATTGCATCGTATGCAAATATTGAGCAATTGTGCCTGTCTGTTTCATATACTTTTAATAAAATATCAACATTTCAGAAACAAAAAGGGGCGCTTAAACCTATGTCTACTCAAAATATAAATCATCAACTTGGTACCGTATTAAAAGAATTGTTACAAGAGCGTTCATTATCAATGCGACAATTTGGAACGCTCACTAATATTGACCCTTCCACCATTTCACGAATTATTAATGGAAAGCAACAAGCGAAGAAAAAGCATCTTCAAAAATTTGCAGAATGTCTCCAAATTCCTATCCAGTTCTTATATGATGCAACGTATGCCAAACAGCCTCACCAAACTACTGAACCCCAGGCTGAAATGTATACATCAATTGATGCCATTCAAAACACATTACAATCCTCTAACTTATTTGATTACAAGTACACAACAACTCGTGTAAAACAAGAGCTTGAAAATTACGAACGCTATGCAAAAACAACAGAAGGCACACGCCTTATTCATGAAGGATTCTTAACAAAATTGCAACAACTTGATAGTACAGGTCCTTTCATTGATCAACTCACAGATATGTATCATCAATTTTGCAACGAAACAATTACATCTCAAGAACGAGCAATTCTCGGAAGTGCCTTGCTCTATTTCGTTTTATCAACCGATATTATTCCAGATTACGTCTTTCCCATTGGGTATTTAGATGATGCAATTGCAGTAGAGTTAGCAAAGGAAAAATTACTTGAGATGAAGAACAAATCAGAGAAAGAAGAATAGCTCATTCCACATAAAAAACAAAGGAAATCGGAGCAACATGCCCCGATTTCCTTTGTTTTTATTATAAGCTGTGAACTTCTTTTGCATTCGTTTCTTCAACCTGTTTCATTTTTTTATTCTTAGAAAAATGATAAAACAGTAAGCAAACTAACATAAACGGAATGCCGCAATACAATGCCATACGTTGATCTGGAATAAAAGCCATGCTCACAATTACAATCATATTTAATATGAAAGAAAGAAGCGGCACAAACGGATACAACGGCGTTTTAAATTTCAAATCCTTAATATCCCCGCCTTGCTTTATAAACATTCTTCTACCTAGAAGGTTTGATAACGCAATCGATGCCCAAACTAATATTGCACCGAATCCTGCAATGGAAAGAAGCCATAAATAAACAGTATCCTCTGCATATATACCACATAATAATGACAGACAACCAACAATCGTACTTGCGATTAATGCATAGATTGGAACACCCTTTTTAGATAACTTCCCAAAAATCGGACTAATCATTCTTTGGCTGGACATAGACCAAAGCATACGAGAAGTTGCATATAAGCCAGAATTTGCTACTGATAACACCGCTGTAATAATAACAAAGTTCATAATGTCTGCGGCATATGGAATCCCAATTTTATCAAATACAACTACAAACGGACTTTCTACTAATCCTGCTTGTTGCCATGGGAATAAGCCAGCGAGTATAAACATCGAAAGGATAAAAAACACGAATATGCGCCAAACTGTGTTATTAATTGCTTTCGGAACTGTTTTCTCTGGATTTTCACTCTCTCCAGCCGCAATACCAACAATTTCAGTTCCCTGAAAGGAGAAGTTGACGGCAATCATTGTAACTAGAATCGCTTTCAGTCCATTCGGAAACAGTCCCCCGTGATCCGTAAAGTTTGAAAGCATCGGTGCTGCTTCATTTCCTTTCATATGTAAAAAACCAAACATCGCTGCACCGCCTAAAATAATAAACGCAATAATCGTAATGACTTTAATACTCGCAAACCAAAACTCAACCTCTGCAAAACTCCGTGATGATAATGCATTAATGGCAAAAAGAAGGACTGCAAAAGCGACGCACCAAATCCAAGATGGAACATCCGGAAACCAGCGCTTCATTAAAATGCTCACTGCGATTAACTCGATTCCTATCGTAACAGCCCAGTTTAGCCATGACATCCACCCAACTACATAACCTACCGCAGGCGAAATATTCTTTGTAGCATACACTTGATAAGATCCTGCATTCGGCATGGCAACTGCTAATTCGCCAAGGCAAAGCATCGTTAAATACATAACAAAGCCTCCAACAAGATACGCGACAAGTGCACCACCTGGTCCGGCTTCATGAATTGTGTAGCCAGATCCTAAGAAAAGCCCTGTACCAATAACCCCTCCAAGTGCAATCATAAATATGTGTCGACTTTTTAGCTCTCGCTTTAACTCCTGGTTTTGCTTTTCCATATGAATTCCCCCTAGTCAAAGATGTAAACGCTTTAAAAATAATATAAAAAGAATAAAGTGCATTCTCATTATTACTATAGATTTGTAATAGGAGGGAGATGTTTCAAAAGAAAATCTCCCAATCCAAGGAAACACCGATAACTCGATAGATAGTTGCTACGAAAATTTTTTATCATTTACTACAATTGTTTAAAAGACTCTTAGAAAACGGTACATTATCTAGAAAGACTGTATTAATCACTTCCTGTGATCAATAAATCATCCCTAACTACTATTAATAATGTTTCACTCGTGATAGCTTGTCCTTCTTCTACTTCTAGCAATTCCACATAGCCGCTAATTCCCACTTTAACTTCTACTTTCTGCTCATCCATGGTTTCAATTAAAGCTAATTTCTCCCACTCATAAACATAGGAACTTTCATGAATAAATAACTTTGCAACTCTGCCATAACAAGGACTGTACACGTTTTCTACTACTGTTTTCATCTTTTAAACCTCTCTTCCTTATTAAGTACGCTTGTAAAGCTTTTACCCCACCTCCAAATTGCTAGAACTCAATTATTATTTATGCAAGATATGTACCAACCTAATTTCTGACTTGGAATTAAGAGTTTGTACTGAAAAAATCTTCATTCTACGCAAAATCTTTCTTCTCTCTTAAATATTTTTAACCTTAAAAACGCAAATTTTTTTTGCATACTCGCAAAAATTTTATTAAAATTAAGAAAAATCAGTCTTCATAGGGTATAACAAGGAGAAGGTGAAACATGTATACAGAAGAAATCAATTTCAAAAAATTAGTTGAAATGAATACGTTATATGAAACTTTACTGAATGAAATTGATATTGGGATTCACATGATTAATGAAGAATGTAAAACGATTATCTATAATCGCAAAATGATGGAAATTGAATCGATGGATCGCAAAGAGGTACTATATAAAAATCTTTTAGACGTATTTGCATTTGAAGAAAATCAAAATAGTACTCTTATCGAGGCGTTAACAGTTGGAAAAGCGAGAAAAAATATAAAACAAACTTATTTTAATAATAAAGGACAAGAGATTACAACGATTCATGATACCTTTCCTATCGTGAAAAACGGGAAAATCAAGGGCGCTATTGAAATAGTAAAGGAGATTCCTCCATTAAAACAAACTAGTAGAGGAAACGCCATACGAGGGCATCATACGAAATTTACCTTCAATCATATAATTGGGAATTCTAGCGCCATTCAATCGGTTATTGCGGAAGCAAAAAGAGTAACACGTACCTCTTCCTCTGTACTAATCGTGGGAGAAACAGGAACTGGAAAAGAACTATTTGCACAAAGTATTCATCATGAAAGCCAGCGTGCTGGAAGGCCTTTTATCTCGCAAAATTGCGCTGCCATTCCTGAAACTTTAATGGAAAGCTTATTATTCGGTACAAATAAAGGAGCGTTTACAGGAGCAATCGATAAACCAGGTTTATTTGAGGAAGCACAAGGAGGCACTTTATTATTAGATGAAATTAACTCGTTAAGCCCAGCACTGCAAGCTAAATTGTTGCGTGCCATCCAAGATAAAACAATCCGAAGAATCGGCGGAACACAAGAAAAAGAAGTAGACGTTCGAATCATAGCTACAATTAACGAAGATCCTATTGAAGCGATCACGCACAATCGCTTACGAAAAGATCTATACTACAGATTAAGCGTCGTTACTTTATTTCTCCCGCCTTTAAGACAGCGTAAAGAAGACATCTTACCGCTTCTTCATCGTTTTATTGAAAAATATAACATGCAATTTGCTCTACAAGTGCAAGGTGTGGATAACAGCGTAATCGACTTTTTCTATAAACATGATTGGCCTGGGAATATACGCGAGTTAGAGCACATCATTGAAGGCTCTATGAACTTAATTGAAGACGAAGATGTAATTACAACCTCTCATCTTCCAACCCGTTTTTATGAGCTAACAAAAAATGAATTTCCTATTCACCCTCCCCTATCTAAGTGGGAAACAGATCAATCAAATCACACATCGAAAACTTTAAAAAACACAATAAAAGAAATGGAAAAAGAATATATCATTCAAATCCTTAACGAACATAAAGGGAATATCTCACAAGCAGCAAAATACTTAGGATTAAGTAGGCAAAATTTGCAATATCGTTTAAAAAAGTATGGGATCAACACGTAATATTAGGAGTTTATGTAAGCTTTTATTCTTATAGATAAGTAGTTCAGATAACGTGAAGAAACAACAAAAAATCGGGTCAGAAACCGTATTGGTTTTATACTCGATTTTTTGTTGTTATATAAGGATTAAATGCACAAATCACACTTCGATTACTAACATGACAATAGTTATTGCCAAACCGTATTTAGGGTACTATTTTAGTTATCATCCAAGAGGGTAAATAACAAATTAACAGGTAAATTATGGTATTATATTCACAGTTGCAAAATTAGTCTTTCACATTTCAGGAGGGAATAATGGGGATAAAATTACATTATTACTTTTATTGAACTAACAGAGGCGTTTGCGGAATATGGCTCATTGAAATGATCAAATTATATTTTATTAACGGACAAGATTATTGAACGAACTTTAATTTTACCATAGCAAACGGGGGGAAATAATTTGAAGGATATCGTTAAAGCTCAAATAATAGATTTAGAAAAAATTGTTGAAATAGACAGCGAGGTTATTGGAAATAAAAGCAGACAAACTTATATACAAAACGCCATCGAATTAGGATGTTGTATAGTTGCAATAGAAGAAAATTCTATTGTTGGATTTTTAATATACGATACTAACTTCTTTGATTGTGCGTTTATTTCACTAATCATAGTATCACCATCTAAGAGACGGAAAGGATATGCAAGTTACCTAATGGATTATATGGTGAATATATCACCGACTATGAAAATATTTTCTTCTACGAATCGTTCTAACTATGATATGCAGCAAGTTTTTGAATCAAATGGATTTGTACAGAGTGGAATAGTTGAAAACCTAGATGAAGGAGACCCCGAAATTATTTATTTTAAATCCAAATAATCGTTATTCCAGGAAAAATCTGTAATGGGGTAATTCGACATTAAAATTAAAGAGCTCAGAGCTTTTTTGCGCTGAGCTTTTTGGTGTGTTATTTAGGATTTCTCCATAATAACTGAATTACTTATTTAAGGAACGGCCTTTATTTCCACTTAAAAATCAACCTTCTCCAAATACAATCCACTTGCATCAGCAAGACAGTTGATTTGATTTCGTTGTTTTCCCTCTAAAATTTGTGGCATTGCTTCAGCGTCTAATTGACCTAATCCAACTTCTATTAACGCTCCAACAATCTTTCTCACCATATTGTGAAGAAAGCCGTTTCCACTTACTCTAATTTCGACGAATCCATCCTTTTCCGTTACATCTAATGAATAGATTTCACGAACCATAGATTTTTTCTTCGACTTCGCATTAGAGAAAGCTGTAAAATCATGCGAACCAATCAAATATTGAGCTGCTTTTTTCATACTTTCAATATTTAATTTTTTTCCAACGTGCATGCTGTACTTACGCATGAATGGATTCATATGTTCTTCATTCCAAATTTTATATAAATACGTTTTCGCTTTCGAATTGTAGCGAGCATGGAAGCGCTCCGCAACTAATTCCACATCAGTAATACTAATATCATTTGGTAAGTATTGATTTAAATTCTTTTTCACTTTATGTTCCGTCAAATTCTCATCAATCTTAAAGTTAGCTACTTGATTAAGAGCATGCACACCCGCGTCTGTTCTACTGCAACCGATGATTTCAATTTCTTTTCCTAGCATTTCAGATAGTACACTTTCTATTTTTCCTTGAATGGTATTTTCGCTATTACCGAGACGCTGCCAACCTTTATAGCGGCTGCCGTCATATTGGATTGTTAGTTTGTAGTTGTTCATTGTTTTCTCCTTGGTTTAACTCCTAATATTTTTTAAAGACACATCTTAATATTAATGATTTAAAGCTATTATCGTGGATATTTAAAACTTCCCCTGTATTTGTCAGCTATAAAACGTGACCTCTATTAATCAAAAAGCCATCTGATCTGACATATCAAACAGCTTGCTTCCCATTTCTGTTATCAAATCCTTTAACTCAAGATTGCTTATCCATTCCTTTGGTAGAGCAGCTATACCATAAGCTGCACCGAGTATGTTGCCACAAATTGCTCCTGTAGAATCACTATCACCATCATGATTGACTGACATAATGAGAGCCTCTTTAACAGCAGATGTCTTTAACGTGCAATACAAAGCAATAGCTAATGCTTCTTCTGCAATCCAACCTTCACCTAACTTTTGAATAGCTCGTTGGGGGTTTTCATTACCTTTTACAAGCTCTATGGCCTTTTCTATTGCACTTAAAGTTTCCTCACAGCCTTTATGTTTTTTAAGTACATCAATTGCAGTCATTGTACTTTCCATAATACTTTTTCCATTTATAAGTTCCGCAATAATAGCGGCAAGTGCTCCTGCTGCAAGATATCCTGTAGGATGCCCATGAGTGATTGCCGCAACTTCAGCTCCAATTCGAAATGCATATTTTGGTTCTCTATGAAGAAACAAACCTACTGGTGCAATACGCATTACTCCTCCACAGCCTTTACTATTATTGATTGGCTGTTCCACTGTTCCCATTTCCCCACTTCCAAGAGCCATTAAGCAACTATGTCCTGGTGCCCTTTTGGAGAACAATTCCTTATAATCTAAAATACTATTTCTTTCTTCATGTGGCTGTCGTTCCAGCCACAACTTATCATTATCAATCGGAATCCTTCCAGTCTGTGTATAGTACCAACGAAGATAGGATTGATGAATGCCGCTCCCTGCATAAGATCCAACGCCTCTCTCGCTACAACGCTGGTATGCCCATACCATTCCATCTGCTGTAAATATGGTCATCTGTGTATCATCGGATATAAGAGCTTTACCAGTTACTTTATCTAACTTTAATTCTGTTATTCCTTGCTCTCCAAATTTGGATTTAATTTTATCTAGTGTCATAAACTCCACAGTATAGCCAAGAGCATCCCCGATAGCACCACCGAGCAAGGAAGCTATAAAGAAATCCTTTATATTTCTCATAGTAACCCCTTTTCCCCTTTTGTCTTTCCGCATCCTAATTTTTTCCGTTAATAAAACAAAGTTTATAAACATTCTATAATGTTTTTCCTTACCTTCTTTCCATAGTAACACAAGGAAACCTCTCTAGTGTCTACCTCTACCGATGTATTATATTCTAGCACATAAAGACGATGCCTTTTACATATTAGTATGTACTAAAAACATAGCCATTAAGATCAAGCAAACTCAACTTGATAAAAAATTGACAGAGTATGAAAACGAGAATTACGCGTCAAGGAGTTAGATAATATCATTTCATTCACATACAGTAGTAATAAAACACAGGCTACTTTTCTAAATATCCCTAAAATTCGTACGCAATAAAAAAGAACTAATCCCCAAAGGCCCTATGCGCCTGTAGGATTAGTTCCTTTCCTTTAGAATCTTCTCCCCTTTTCACTTCAAATAAAAAGAATGAAAACACCGAAACTTCTCTTTACAAAAAAGAAAAAATTTATTTTAGTTACTCTAACAACCCTAACCATACACTCCACATAGATTTAGCTGTGATCATAGCATAGCTTTACCCTGTTCCATTTAATTTCACGAGACTTTAGAGTTAATCCCCAAAACTTAACCACAACTCCATCACCGAATCTAGTTCATGATTTAATTCAAGTTTCCTATCATATAGCTGATTAAGTTCCTCATACTCGATATGATCAGCAGCCATAGCTATATCTAGCTGTCTTATCTCCTCTTCAAGCCTTTCAATCTTTGCTAGTGCCTTAGCCTTTCCTGCCTCCTCCTTTATACCGTCAGAACCATTTCTTTGTTTCTTCACCTTCACGCTCTTTTTAACCGGCTCCTTCACATTCTGTAAGCTTAACTCCTCTTTTACACTTTTATAATAATCGTAATTTCCAAGATAGCTTTTACAGGAATGCTCCTCAATAACAATCACTCTTTCACCGAATTTATTAATAAAATATCTGTCGTGAGATATAAAAAATATTGTTCCTTTAAAGTCTTCCAGCGCTTCCTCAAGAGTTTCGATCGAATCAATATCAAGATGGTTTGTCGGCTCATCCAGTATTAATAAATTTACATCTTGATATAACAACATACCAAGTTTGAGTCTAATTTTCTCTCCCCCTGATAAATGTTTTACTTTTTTAAAGACGCTATTTTTATAAAACATGAATTTTGATAAATATTCCCGCGCTTTTCCTTCCAGTATCGAGATATCCTCCCTAAAGCACTCCAGCACCGTAAGCTCTTCATCTTTGAAAATAATTTTCTGTGGTAAATATGCCGCTATCACATTAGCACCTAATTCCACCACACCTTGATCCGGCTGCTCTTCCCCTAAAAGCATCTTTAAAAACGAGGTTTTCCCGCTGCCATTAGAGCCGATTAGCCCCACTCTTTCCCCGTAATGAACCATTACATCAGCATCCTTAAAAATTACTTTATCTCCATAGCTTTTAGAAAGCCCTACTGCTTTAATGGTTTCATTTCCGGATCTTTGCGCAGCTTTTACATGTAACTTCATATTTTGTCTCTCAAAAACCGGCTTTTCAATCCGCTCCATTTTATCGAGCTTTTTTTGTATACTAGCAGCTCTTCTAAAGAACTTATTATTATCAGCTCTCATAGCCCAATCTCTCAAATCTGTTACGGTCTTTTCCATGGAATTAATCTTTTTTTGCTGCTCTCTAAAATGCTCATATTGAATGCGTAAATTCTCTTCCTTTTGACTCACATAAGATGAATAGTTTCCCTTGTAGGTGATAGACTCCATATCCTCTATTTCTACAATTTTTGTGACTACATTGTCCAAAAAATATCGATCATGGGATACGATAATGACAACTCCCTTGTAGCTTTTCAAATAGCCTTCGAGCCATTCAATGGAATCCATATCTAAATGATTGGTCGGCTCATCAAGCAACAATATGTCTGGATCATGAATCAGCAGTTTCCCAAGTACAACGGTAGTTTTTTCACCACCGCTCAATAAATCAAAATCCTTGTTTAAAAAGCTTTCATCAAATTTCAGCCCCGTGCAAACCTTGCCTAATTTTTCTTCTATATCATATCCGCCCTTCACTTCATATAACTGAACTAAGTCACTGTACTTTTGCAGGGATTTTTCTAAAGCGACATCTTCTAACGTCTTCATTTGTTCTTCTAATACACGCATTTCTTTCTCTATACAATGAACTTCCTCAAAAGCCATGTTTAAAACATCAATAACCTTTAAGCCTTGTGGATACGAAGGCGTTTGCTCAAGATATGCACAAGTTGCCCCTCTCGGAAAATGAATAAGACCCTCATCATATCCATAGCTTGAGGTTTGTGGATAACCTGGATAGTAATGCATAGGCTCTATCCCTGCAATTAACTTCAGGATCGTACTCTTTCCGCTACCATTTGCGCCAACAATCCCAACCTTCTCTCCTGCATAAACCTCAAAACTTATATTTTTAAGAACAAGTGTAGCATCCATATATTTCTTAATACCGTTTAATGTTAATTCAAACATACAATTCCCTTCTTTCATCCATAATACAAGTTACGCATTTTATGGACAGGACAAAGAAGACCTTCAATACTATTTTATTTTTTAAATAAAAAGGCCGTAAGAAGATGATGTCTTCTTACAGCCTAAATAATCTGTGAATATAATTTATGTAACTATACAAGCAGAAAATAAGTATATCAAAAACACATTGTTATGCCTGTATATCTCGCCTCCTAAACAGAGGTGAAATATGTTATAAATTATAATCTCGATTTTAGTAAAGTAAGTTACCTTCTAAATTGCCTTGATCCCATAAAGAGCATAACCAAATAGACCTAACAAAATTAGGAAAATTAATACTCGTTATAAAATCCATATTAATTTTAAATTAAAATCAATATTAGCAATTAGTTGGCGTCATAACTTACTTTCCCCCTCCGAAATTTTCTTTATTATCTCACTTTTCAATATCTTTGTAAATACAATTAATGGAATCAACAGTGTACACACTCTCTCTTCTCGTTCACGGATGCCAGCCACGTTCCTGTAAAAACTTCTGAAGCTCTTCTTCAGACGGTACATTTTTCTCCCACTCTTCGCACTCCTTTAGAAACTCCTCAGTCTCATAGGCAACAGACTGCTCCTTCTTCCGAAACCGTACTGCTGCTTTCTCTACTTCACTAAGCTTCGTATATCCTCTCTCATGCCAGTCCCGTAAAATGCCCTTCACATAAGCCAGCGTATGCTTGTTGTTTTCATGGGCAATCTGGAGTGCTTTCCATACAAGTTCATCTGACAGGTCATTCATCCACGCATTCAGCTCCTCCTTTGTATACGGTGACAAGCCGCCAAAGTTTCGTTCATAAAACGTGAATACATCGCTATCCGAATCCGCTTCTCCATCCGCTTCACAGCTTTCAACGGCAGCTTGAGACTCTTGGGCAGGTATGCCAAAATACTCTAATAATAGAGGGATATTCATCTCTTCCTCCAAACATTTTTGAAGAAACATATGTATAAACTTTTTGCTTTTCACAGTCTTGAGCTCACGCAACACGCATTTCTCAATATTCGTGTTCGTAACTGGGTTATAGCGTAACCAATTTTGGATGTATAACTCCTTCGTTTCTGCATCATATAATATTTTCCCATAATCAATGAACCGCTGCAGCAGCTTCTCAACAGTTTCTCGGTTATAGCCTGTTTCCATCTCCGCTAAACGCTTCGGTAAGGAATAAATACCGCATTGCGTCGTTTTAGAACATGTCAGCAAGTATATGTAAAAATATCGCTCCTCCGGCGTTAACTCTAATACAAAATCGTCCTGCCAAAAATTCACCTGTACATTTCGGTATACTGCCATTTCTATTCCTCCCATCTTTCACGACACATATAAAATTGCCGCATCCTTAATAGATATAAGGACGAATGAGAAAATTTGGCACTTTGATTTTTTTAAAATGACTACTACGGTTTTATTTCTTTCGAGATGATTCTTGTAGTAGTAGTTTTTTATTTTGTTTTTGTAATGATTTATTACTTGTAAGGGGCTTTTGATGTGCTTGCAAGGGGTTTGTAAGGGGGCTATTCATTTCCTGCCTATAACAAAAATCCAAATTCGACCAATTTAACACAATAAAATCTAGTCAAAAATAATGAAAATTTAAGAATAATGAGGTACACTAATCAATGGTTTTAGTTTAAAATCAGTTGACGTTGATATATACGGAGGAATAGTTTATGAACAACAACACAATAAAGGAATCAGTTGAAGAAGTTGATAAAAAACGAGTCAACTCAAGCAATCGTTTTAAAAATTGGAAGTTTATCACAGCAGGTGGCGTCGTTATAATTGCACTCCTTGGGGGAATGAGTTATTATCAGGCAACTCGTTTCAATTCACAGGTTACGATTAATGACACAAAAGTCGGCGGTCTAACTGCTGATCAGACAATACAGAAATTAAAAACATCTGGATTAGAAAATAAAGTCTATGTCGGCCAACAACAAATTTTAGATGAAAAAGATACGCAGACGGAACTTACGAATGAGGATTTGCCTAAAGTTAAGAAACTATTAAAAAGCCAGTGGACATTTTTCCCTTCCTCAAAAGAAAAAAATTATTCACTGCTACCTGAAAAGGCGGATCAGTATCGAAGTGGAACGATGAAAAAACTTGTAGAAGAAAAGCTCATCTCTATGAATAAAAAATTAAAAGCACCTCAAGATGCTATGGCGAAGCTCGAACAGGGCAAAGTTGTTATCTCAAAAGGCGTTGACGGAAAACAGTATGATGTTGCTAGTCTATTGAAAGATTACGACAAGCAGAAGTATAAAAGTGAAATCCATTTGAAGCCTGTATACATACAGCCTATTAAAGAAAACGATCCGATTGTCAAAAAAGAAGAGAAGGCACTTCAGGACCTTCTTCAACAAACCATTGATTATAAGGTACAAAATGAAGTTTACTCTTTAAAAGCTAAAGATCTAATTCAAAACGCATCTATGTCAAAAGATATGAAAGTTACAATCGACGCGAGCGACATTAAGAAAAAGATTACTGAAATTAATAATGCTAAATCAACATTAAATAAAGACTTCACATTTAAAACCCATTCTGGTTCGGTCATATCAGTAAAAGGGCAAGGCTATGGCTGGGCAATACATGCTGAAAAAGAAGCAAAACGAATCCAAGAAGCTTTCGAAAAAGGGGAAAAATCACTTTCCGCTTCTAACATTTACGGAAATGGCTGGGAAAATGAAGGCATCGGTTATGAAACAACAGCGAATAATGGAATTGGAGACACGTATGCGGAAGTGTCTATTGCAGAACAACAAATTTGGATTTACAAAGATGGACAATTAGCAGTCACAACAAATGTAGTTACAGGTAAGCATAGCACGAGTGAAGATACATCACCGGGTGTATGGTATATCCTCTATAAACGATCACCGTACACACTCAAAGGTAGTGCAGTAGGTAAACCAGATTATTCCGTTAAGGTAGATTACTGGGCTCCGTTCACAAACGGTGGGCAAGGGTTCCACGATGCCAGCTGGCGGACAAACTGGGCAAATAATGCCTATTTAACTGGGGGTTCAGGCGGATGTGTCAACCTTCCTCCTAGTATTGCGAAAACTGTGTATGATAACCTCAGCACTCATGAACCGGTTGTCGTGTACTAACATATCAAGAATTTTCTTTATAAAAACAAAGAAGCAGGAAATCTTAAATGATTGTCTGCTTCTTTGTTTTTATTATTTATACCATTTACTTATGGTGCGGTTCAGCGTAATTCACTTATTTTTCTTTTTTAACAAGCCTAACAACATTCTCCACATGTGCCGTATGTGGGAACATATCCACTGGCTGTACATACTCCACGTCATAACTCTTCATTAACGTTTTCACATCACGCGCAAGTGATGATGGGTTACACGATACATATACAACCGTTTCCGGTTTAACTTTTAAAATTGTTTCGAGTAGTTTATCATCACAACCTGTGCGCGGCGGATCAACAACGATGACATCTGGACGCCAGCCTTCTTTTACCCATTTTGGTAGCCATTGTTCTGCTTTTCCAGCCTCGTATTTTGTATTTGTGAAGCCGTGACGCTTTGCATTTTTCTTCGCATCTTCAATCGCTTCTGGAATGACATCCATACCGCGTACTTCGGCTGCATCTTTTGCAAGCCACAGTCCAATTGTACCAACGCCGCAATACGCATCTACGATTTTTTCTGTCCCTGTTAAAGCAGCTGCCTTTTTCGCTTCGTTATATAACACAACTGTTTGTTCAGGATTTAACTGGAAGAATGCACGTGCAGATAATTCAAATGATAAATCACCAAGTGTTTCTTGGATCACTTCTTTTCCAGCTAAGCGGAATGTTTTATCACCGAAGATAACAGATGTTTTACGCCAGTTCACATTTTGCATAATCGATTTTACAGATGGCATTTGCTTTTGTACTTCTGCAATAAACTGTTCTTTATTTGGCAATTCTTCTTTTGTTGTAATTAATGTAACTTGCACTTCGCCTGTTTGAACGGCAGCACGCGTTACAATTGTCCGTACAAGACCTTTTTGTTTTCTTTCATTGTAAATAGAAATGTTCAGTTTTTCTAATATACGTCTGACAACTTTTGTTGCTTCGTTCGTTGCTTTATGTTGAATCATACAATGCGAGATATCAATTAAGCGATGTGAGTTTTGTTCGTATAATCCAGTGATGACCTTTTCATCTTTACGTCCGACTTGCAGTTGGCTTTTGTTACGATAATGCCATGGGTCTTCCATACCAAGCGTCTGACGAATCTTATCTTCCATACTGCCGTTCATATACTTCTCAAATGCTTGTACAACGATGTCACGTTTTTGATTTAATTGTTCTTTGTAATCTAAATGCTGAAGCTGACAACCGCCGCATTTATCGTACACAGCACACGGCGGCTTCACGCGATGTGGGGAAGCTTTACGAACTTTTTTCACTTTTGCTTCCGCAAAACCGCGCTGAATTTTCGTTGTTTCTGCAACAACTTCTTCTCCTGGTAATGCCCCTGGGATGAAGACAACTTGGCGCTTAAAGTAACCTACGCCCTCTCCGTTAATCCCAAGACGCTTTATTGTCACAGGAAACGTTTGACCAACTTCTAACTTACTCTCATGTTGTTTTTGTATCATTGTTACACCTCTACTCTATACTTTTCCATAAATATAATGATGCATAGCTGCAATATGGTTCACACTCTTGTTTCATTCGTTCTAAAAATACTTCATCTGGCTTTTGTTCTAATTGAAATAACTGTTGAAGCGCACGTTGAATCCCGATATCTGCTTTTGGAAACATATTTTGGCGTCCAAGAGCAAACAGTAAGAAGTTTTGTACAGTCCACGCTCCAATACCTCGTATTGGTAATAGCATTGCTGTAACCTCTTCGTCCGTTTTTCTCTCTAATTCTTCTAAGTTTAACTTTCCACCCACAATATGCTGTGCAAGTCCAATGATATATTCTGCTTTGCGCTGACTAAACTTTTGATTTCTCAATTCTTCTACTGTAATATTCGCTACTTGTTCAGGCGTCGGAAAAAAGAAAACTCCTTTTCTTTCTGTTCCATATGTTTTTACAAATTGTTCTGTAAGTGCTGTCGCAAATTTCAGGTGAACTTGTTGATGAATAATACAGCGAAGAAGACAAGCAAAATAATCGAACTCTAAAATAATTGGAGTATATGCAAATGTTTCAAAAAGCGGCCGTAACGATGTGTTTAAAAAATGATGCTGAATCACATGAAAAGGTTGATTCCATTGAAAAATAGAAGAAATACGCTTCATAATTTCATCTTGTTTATCGCTTTGGCTAGAAATCCAAAATTGCGGCGCTTCAGTTGTCCCCCTCCCTTGTACACGAACAATAATTTGTTCCCCATCTAGGATAAGTGGGACATGAATGGTTTTATCTTCTAAATGAATGATATTTAACGGGTCAAAAGATAAACGTTTTAATACTTCTTCAAAACGATATGGATAATCTAACGTAATTTGTTCGCTCCACATGCATTCCTCATCCTTTTTACACATCATTATAGCATGAGAAAACCGCAAGCATACATGCTTACGGTTGATTGCCTTTTACTAAATCATCTAAGCTTTTAAAATGATACCCCTTCTCGCGTAAATCATCAATGATTTTCGCAAGTGCTTCTGTGTTATCCTTCGAAACAGAGTGCAGCAAAATAATGGCCCCGGGGTGAACCATATTCATTACATTATTATGAGCATATTGCCATCCTCTTTGTTGATCTACTTTCCAATCGAGAAAAGCAAGCGACCAAAAGACATTATAGTAGCCCATATCTTTTGCAAGTGCTAATGTACGTTCACTAAAAATCCCTCGCGGAGGTCTTACATATCTTACTTCTTTTTGCCCTGTTATCTTTTTAATTTCATCTGTTACAACTTGCAATTCTTCACGAAGCTTTGCGTCGTTTACCGTTGTAAAATCTGGATGAGTCTGTGAATGGTTTCCAACAATATGCCCTTCATTTACCATTCGTTTTAATAAATCTTCCTGAGTTTTAATATAATGCCCTGTCACAAAAAAGGTTGCCGGTACCTTCTTTTCTTTTAACACATCGAGAATTTTTCCGGTAAAGCCATTTTCGTATCCATTATCAAACGTTAAATAAATATCTTTTTTCTTTGTATCGCCTAAATAAAATCCTCCATTTTTCTGCAATAGCTCTGTAAATTTTTGACCAGCATCCGGAGGAATTTCATTTTTCGCACGCGGAATTCCCCAATGATTTGGCGTATTCACATAAGCAAGCACAGAAGCCGGAACAAGTACCATCATAATTGAAAAGATAATACCAATGTATAACCAATTACGCTTCATTGTATAAGCTCCTTTTCTTATATAATCGTACTTGTAGTTTCTGTGTCTATAATTTTTTCATGCTGAACACGTTTTTCCATTTATACCAATACAAAGCAAGACACTGATTCAATATATCGGCGCTTCGACATAAGATAAAGCCCCTCCGAACGCACAAAAAAGAGCTGACAAATGTCAGCTCCTCATTCTTATTTAAATACTGGTTCTTTAAACGTTGCTAACTTCTCTAAAGATGATTTATCCACATCAGCATGTAAGCTATTACCATGAGAATCCATTGTTACAACTGCTTTAAATCCTTCTACACGTAAATGCCACATTGCTTCTGGAATACCAAATTGTAAGAAATCAACATCTTTTACGTCTTTAATGCACTCTGCGTAGTACTGTGCTGCACCGCCAATTGCATTTAAATATACGCCGCCATGTTCATTTAATGCCGCCAATGTTTTCGCACCCATACCGCCTTTACCAATAACAGCGCGAATACCAAATTTCTTCATAATATCGCCTTGGTATGGCTCTTCACGAATACTTGTTGTTGGTCCTGCTGCTTTAATTTTCCAATTGTCATTTTCATCTTTTACAACAACTGGTCCGCAGTGATAAATAACTTGTCCATTCAAATCAACTGGGCAGTCGTTATCCATTAAATGTTTATGAATTGCATCGCGGCCTGTATACATCATACCGTTAATCGTTACAACGTCACCAACGCGAAGTTCGCGAATTTGTTCCTCCGTAATTGGCGCCTGTAAGACGATTTCACGTTGCGTATTTGCTTCTTCGTTTGTTTCCTCGTGTTTTAGCGTATCTTCACCTTCTTGGTATAACCAGTCAATAATTTCACCTGATTCTGGGTGAATCGTTACACCTAGGCGGCGATATGCCCAGCAGTTATATGCAACAGAAACATAGAAGCTAGCTGGAAGACGGTTGTATACACCAATTTTGCAGCCAAGTAATGATGTTTCGCCGCCAAATCCCATCGTTCCAATCCCAAGCTTATTCGCATTTTCCATAATATAATCTTCAAGCTGCTTTAATTCTGGAATTGGATTTTCATCATCTAATGTACGGAACAATTGGTTTTTCGCAAGCTCATAACCTGACGTACGATCTCCTCCGATACCAACGCCAATTACGCCAGCACTACATCCTTGACCTTGTGCTTGATATACCGCATGAAGAAGGCATTTACGAATTCCTTCTAAATCACGACCAGCTCGTCCTAGTCCTTCAAGTTCACAAGGTAAGCTGTATTGAATATTTTTATTTTCACAGCCACCGCCTTTTAAAATAAGGCGTGCATCAATATAATCTTTTTCCCATTGCTCAAACTTAATGACAGGTGTTCCTGGCCCTAAGTTATTTCCGCTATTATCACCAAACAGAGAATCTACAGAGTTCGGACGAAGCTTCCCGTCTTTCGTTGCTTGTTCAATCGCTTTGTAAATTGCTTCTTTAATGTGTAATTGGTTTACCCCAACTGGTGTGTACACTTTAAAAGTTGGCATCCCTGTATCTTGGCAAATTGGCGAAATATTATCATCTGCCATTTTAATATTATTGGTAATTGTGCCAAGCGCCATCGCGGAACGAGTTCCTGCACTTTCTCGTTCTTTCGCTTGTTGAATCACACGTCGAACATCTTTCGGTAAATTTGTTGACGTTTCAACAATTAGTTTATACATGCTTTCTTGAAGCTTTTTCATGATTACTTCCCCCTCAATTGTGAACGCTACCAAAACGCATTTCAAAATTTCACAATTTGATTATACCTCTTTTTTTACATTGCTTCTAACAAAAAAGAATCAGCAGTTCGCTGATCCTTTACTCACTCTTTTTAAATTGCTCACACTTAAACTCAATATCATCTAACATTTCAAGAAGACGATCCACATCTTCTAGTTCCACGTCTTCTGGTTCAATTGTATCAATAACTTCTATAAACATATTTAAACGTTCTTTCAAATATACTAATTGTGAATCTTTATCATAAGTAGCATTTCCCATAGGTGCTCTCTCCTTTTTGTGCGAGTTATCTTGATTATTTCTTAAAAAACATAAGTATTCTTATATATTTACAAAAAATAATATATTTATATAACCCTATTGCTTCGACTCATACTAAGCATACTCATTCGTTTGCTTGTTGAATCTTTATTTTATTATACAGTAAAAATGATTACCACGGACATGAATTTTTGCATTAATTTGAGTAAAATAATATGTCCCGCTATTCCTCCACCTCAAAATTCAAGGGAAATTGCAGAAAGTTCAACTAGATGAATCCATTTTAATTTTTCAATATATAAATTGCTGCTATGCAGAAAAAAGATCCTTCTCTCGCTTTCTCCCTTTGTTTGAACTTCGCATGTGGCAGAAAAGGGCCCTGACCGCTTCTATGTGTGGCCTGCTCTCGCCCATCAAAAAGAATGGTTTTTGATTTATAAAATCATCAGTGGGGATGAAAAAAACGCCCCACTGCTGGAAGTTTCACTTTATCCCGCATTAACGGTCAGTAAATCCCCTTCCTAGGATGAAGAGAGAAGCAAAGAAGATAGGCGGGGATAACTGTCCGTAAAAGCCCGATTGGTTCAACTAACCAGCAGTGGGAAGGAAAAAAACTTCCCACTGCTGGAAGTTTCACTTTATTAAAAAGCAATCTTCTTCTATCATAGAGGATGGACAAATTGTTATTTCAATAGTCAAAGGAGTATTTCATAAATGAATACATCACAAAAAATGAAGCCGATTACTCCTTCTTATGATCCATGGGAAGCTTATATGGACCTTGAAGAGTATGGCAAATTATTATTAACAAACGTTGAGTTTACAACGACAACATTATGCAATATGCGCTGCGAACATTGTGCTGTTGGTTATACGTTACAGCCAAAAGATCCAAATCCACTTCCGCTTGATTTATTATTACAACGATTAGATGAAGTTCCGCATCTACGTTCTTTAAGTATTACAGGCGGCGAGCCGATGCTTTCCAAAAAGTCTGTTGATAATTATGTAACACCGCTCTTAAAGTATGCTCACGAACGAGGCGTTCGCACCCAGATTAACTCTAACCTAACTATAGATTTAGCCCGTTATGAACAAATTATTCCTTATCTCGATGTTTTACATATTTCTCATAACTGGGGAACGATTGATGATTTCGCTCAGGGCGGATTTGCGATGATGGAGCGCAAACCGTCATATGAACAACGTGCCAAATTATTTGAACGGATGATTTCAAATAGTAAAGCATTATCAGAAGCAGGTGTTCTTGTTTCTGCTGAAACAATGCTAAATAAACGTACACTTCCGCATATTGAACACATTCACCGTCAAATTGTTGAAGAGATGGGCTGTAAACGTCATGAGGTGCATCCAATGTACCCAAGTGATTTTGCTAGCAATCTTGAAATTTTAACGAAAGATGAAATTCGCAGTGCCATTTCAAACCTTCTCGATATTCGTGATGAAAATGTCTGGATGCTATTTGGAACATTGCCATTCTATGCATGTAGCGATGACGAACGTGATTTAGAAGTATTCAAAAAGCTGCATACAAGTAAAAATGTAACAGTACGTAATGACCCTGACGGTCGTTCACGCTTAAATGTAAATATTTTTGACGGCAGTATTATCGTTACAGATTTCGGTGACGTGCCAATGCTTGGAAATGTCCAAACGAATACACTGCAAGAAGCTTATGACAAGTGGAGCGCCTCAAAAACAGCAAAAGAATTAAGCTGCCATTGTCCAGCTGTAAAATGCCTTGGACCAAATATTCTTGTCAAAAATAGTTACTATCCAACAGAAAATTTCTTAACAAAACAATCAAACATCACATTATAAGAAAAAAACGTCAGCGTACTATCATGCTGACGTTTTTTCTTAACCTTTACTTTGGATCAGGAGACGAAATAAACTTAAAAGAAATATGATCTTGAATTGGTATGGACGCTCCAATTCCTTGTGATGTAATATTTTTAATCATCAATTTTCGCTGATTTCCTTTTAAGACAAGATATACTTCACCAAATGTTACTTTTCCTTTTTCGTTAACGGCTGGCGTATACGCATATAAGTATCCAAGTTGTTTCGGACTAATATTATATACTCGTTCATGCTGGGTTCCATAACCAATAATCGTTTTAAACGAAAGAGGTAAACGTACTTTTTCCATCGCTTTTAGCAGCATCATCTTCTTCACATCTTCTGGATCCTTAATGTAAGAAGTAAGCCCACCTTCTACTAGTTTTTGTGCTTCTTGTCTATAGCGAAGCGGATAAAATCCCTGTCCACCGCGATTATCATGAATATTCCGATTGACTTGCCTGTATTCCCAGTTCATTGTTGTTTCAATCGATTCATAATTTAAAGGCCATTGTCCTAAATAAATTTTCGCGCGGTACCCAACTGCAAGTGGTGCATTAGAAATAGATGTTTCATTAAACATTCGAATTAAATCCGGATTTTCAATCTTTATTGGCGATGTCTCAAGCAACGTTTTGGCTAGTTCACTCGGTTGCAAGCGCGGCAAATCCTGTGTTGGATTTGGATACGTATTTTCTTTTGAAATGTTTAAAACAGATGGTGGAACTTTCACATTCAATTCTATCTTCGCAAAACTACTACAAGGAAATAAAAAGATAAACGAGAACATAATGGTGATATAAATATTGCACACTCGTTTCATCCGTAAAGCTCCTTCCTAATGGGACTATACGGTTATATTCTTTTCCCTGCTCTCTATTGTTATCCAAACTTTTTATAATAAATAAAAACCGATTCCCATAATGAAATACGCTGCAAGTAATGTTAGACCTTCAAACCAGTTCGTATCGCCATCATTTGATATAGCAATTGTCAAAAATACAGCCGTGATCATTGCTACCAATTCTGGAATCGTGAATACAAGAGGCATATTTACCGCAAAGAACATAGAAATAATAACAAGTACAGGCGCAACAAACATGGCAATTTGTAATGTGGAACCAACTGCAATTTCAACAGCAACATTAACTTTATTTTTATAAGCCATAACTATAGCCGATGCATGCTCTGCTGCATTTCCGACAATCGCCACAATGATAATCCCGATAAATAATTCACTCCAGCCAAACGTTTTCGCAACAGTTTCAATTGTATGTACAAGTGCCTCTGATACATAAGCAACTGCTACCGTTGCAATTGCCAAAATAAGCAACGCTTTTCCTTTTGACCATTCTGGCTCTTCATCATGCTCTACTACTTCTTCTTTATGCTGGTATACACCGCGATGCGTGACAAGTTTAAAAAACAATGCCGCTAAATATAAAACAATCATAATGATAGAAATGCCGACGCTAAGTTGGAACGTTTTTTCTACGTTCATGTTCATTGAAAATATCTCTGGAATGACAAAAGCAACGACAACCGCAAAAATTAATAAAGATGAATTATGCCTCGCGTCATATACATTAAAGCTTTGACGTTTATACTTTAGACCACCTACAAAAAAAGAGAGTCCACCCACTAATAATAAGTTCCCAAGAACAGAACCTGTTAACGAAGCAAGTACTACTTCTGTTAACCCAGCTCGCAATGCAAAAATAGAAATAATAAGCTCAACTGCATTACCAAATGTTGCGTTTAACAAGCCTCCTATACGAGGTCCTGACACAACTGCCAAACTTTCCGTTGCTCTCCCCATAAAACCGGCCAGTGCAATAATTGTAACGCAATATACGGAAAACATGATTGTTTGGGGCCAATGCATTACGTTACCAAGGACAGAAAGCGGTACACCAATGACTGCAAGAAGCAAAAAAATCTTATTAAACATCCTTTTCATCCTTCCATTCCTTTATCAATCACTCTTTATATTACCATTATTATTCTTTTAATTTACCCAATTTTTATCATAATTACGTTTAAAAAAGAGCATTGAAGAAAAAAGTAAGAGCGAACAAAAAATATGAATGTTAAGTATGAGATACTCGAAAGGAGCATAAACAAATGCATCTAAAAGAAAAAATAGCAAATATTATCCAAAACCAACAAATTGGTGTCCTCGCAACCATTCGTGACAACAAACCGTATAGCTGCTTTATGATGTTTTTTCACGAAGATTTTGTATTGTATGCTGCAACAGATCGGCAATCAAAAAAAATAACGGATATCGAACAAAATGCAACTGTTCATATTTTACTTGGTCGCGAGGGAAAAAAATGGGACGAAGAATATCTTGAAATAGAAGGCATTGCTTCTATTGAAGAAGACAGTACGTTAAAAAATAAATTTTGGACAAATAGTTTAAAACGGTGGTTACTTGGTCCTGAAGATCCAAATTACGTGTTAATCAAAATCAATCCTGAAACAATTTATTACATTGATAGTGCTGGTACAACACAACCAGAATTTATACGTCTATAAAGTGAAACTTCCACAGCCTTTACTGCCCACAAATAGCGGGATAACGAACAAAACAAGACTTCGTTAAATTTTAAATATAGTTTGAAGGCTATGGCCAATAACAAGAAATGGAAAAAGCCTTGAGAAAGGAAATTCTCACAGGCTTTTTCTACTTTTTCAGTAACAAATACATAAAATAAGGAGCACCAATAAAAGCAACCATAATACCTGCAGGAATTCCACTTGGTTCTACAATATGCCGACCAATTGTATCTGCAAGTAATAAGAGCCATCCACCGATTAGAATGGCTACAGGGACAAATATTTGATGTCTTGGCCCAACTAAAGATTTTGCAATATGCGGAGCCATGAGCCCGATAAAGGCGATTCCCCCTGTAACTGAAACTGCAGTGGCAGCCAATGCAACGGCTGCTAGTAGTAGAGAGCGACGTTCTTTTTCAATTTCGATCCCGACGCCAATCGCTACGGATTCGTTTAAGGCAAGAATGTTTAGACGGTTTGCCTTATATAACGTGAACGGGATCAGCATAGCTAACCATGGAAGGATAGCCAATACAAAGACCCAATCATCTCCCCAAATATTTCCGGCAATCCATTTTGCGATAAAATCTACTTTGGCACGTTCAGCAGAGGAGATAATTACAATCATTGTCCCTGAGAGTGCGAATGAGAATCCAATCCCCGTTAATGTTAAATTTATCGGCTGAAGTCCCGTAGCTTTTTTATATGAAAAGACATAAATCAGACAAGCTGTAATAAAAGCCCCCATAAATCCAACAACTGGTAGTAAGTATACAAATGAACCTGCATCGATTGGAAAATACAAAAAGAAAATTGCAATCGCTACACCCGCTCCTGAATTAATACCGATAATTCCAGGTTCAGCTAAATCGTTTCGAGTAATTCCTTGTAATATAGCCCCTGATAAGGCAAGTGCCATGCCGGCTAATAGTGTAATTGTAATTCTAGGCAACCTAAGAGAGAATAAAACAAATTCTTCTTTAAATGTTCCTTGTCCAAATAATGTCGGAAGCAGCCTATCGTAGGAGAGTGAAGCAGCTCCTAATCCCATACCGACTATGATTGTTGTGATAATAAGTATAAGTAAAACCATTATAATGAGTCGTTGTTTTTTTAAAATTGATTGTTGAATCATGAGAATGTTCTTCCTCCTTTCCGTACAATGAATAGGAAGAATGGTAGACCTACAATGGAAACAATGGCAACAAGTGGCGTTTCATATGGAGCATTCATTGTACGTCCGATTGTGTCAGCAAGTAGCATAAAAGAAGCTCCAACTATTGCAGACATCGGGATAACAAAGCGATAGTCTGGCCCGACGATTGATCGTACCATATGGGGCACCATTAAACCGACGAATGCCATGTTTCCAACAAGTGCAACAGAGGCACCTGCAAGCAAAATGATAACAATAAAAAGAACAGTTTTAATGACGATGATTTTTTGACCAAGTCCAATTGCAACTTCTTCGCTTAGACTTAGAATCGTCAATTTCTTTGAAAATAAAATGGCAATGAATATACTTACTGAAATAACGGGAATAATGATTTGTAGCTGGCTCCATGTTGTTCCAATTACGCCTCCTGCTGTCCACATAGATACGTCTTGCGAGATCTTGAAATAAATCCCAATACCTTCTGACACCGCAATTAAGAAGGCTGAAACCGCCGATCCAGCAAGGACGATTCGAAAGGGAGAAAGCCCTCCCTTTCGAATCAACCCAATGCCAAAAACCATCATTGCACCGATTGCTGCTCCAATAAAGCAGGCAATCATCATATAAACGTAATTTACAGAGGGTATAAAGACAATGGTAATAGCAAGTGCAGCGTTAGCGCCACCAGTTAGACCAAGTAGACCCGGATCAGCAAGTGGATTGCGAGTTAATCCTTGCATAATTGCACCAGAAACTGCGAGACCGGCCCCAACAAAAATAGCTGCAACTTCACGTGGTAAGCGTAGTTCCCTGATCACGGAAAGCTTTTCTCCTTTGGCTGAAGAAGTAAGTGCTAACCATACATCCTTTACAGTTGTATCTGCCGCACCAAACAACATCGCGATTATAAAAATAAGGAAAAACGCAATGATTCCTAAAATAAATTTGTACGTAAAGGCGGCAGAACGTAGATTGTTTTTTGTCATTCGTTTCACATCTTTTCTTTTCATAGAATAAAGGAAGAGGAATTCTTATTTTAAGAATTCCTCATTGTTGTATTATTGACCAAGAAAGCTTTTCTTGAAGAAGTCTAGTTGGAAATCTAATGTAAGTGGATCATTAAAGTAGAATTCCATCATGTTTACTTCGAATGCTCTATTATTTTTCACAGCTGGAATGTTTTTGTATGATTCTGTTTCTTGGAATGAGTTATCGGTATCTTTATTTTTACTTACAATTAAGTAATCCCCAGCATACTCAGGTAGAACCTCAGTAGATAATGCATAATAACCTGGTTTTAATGCTTTTTCTTTTACTTTTTCAGGCATTTTTAATTTCATTTCTTGATAAAGAATTTCTGTTCCACGGCCCCAGTTCTCGCCGTATACATAAATTTGCTTGTTGAAGTTTTCAATAACAGAAACGGTTGCGTCTTCTCCGATTTTTGCTTTAATATCTTTCCCTGCTGCTTGTGCACGTTTCTTGAAATCGTCCACCCAAGCTTTTGCTTCTTTTTCTTTATTTAGTAATTTACCTATTTCTAAATGTTGAGTTAAGTAATCTACTTTTCCGTATGTGAATGTAACAGTTGGAGCAATTTTCTTTAACTTATCAACGTTTTTGATATTAGATAAACCAATAATTAAGTCTGGGTTTAATTCAATAATTTTTTCGATATTTTCATCTGATACTTCAGCAACATCTTTTAATTTCTCTTGAAAACGTGGATTTTGTTTGGACCATGAATCTACCCCAACAAGATTTACTCCTAAAGACATTACGTTACCTGCAAATGATGATAATACAACGACGCGCTTTGGATTTGCAGGGACTGCAACTTTACCATTTTCGGATTGGTATGTAATTGTTTCTGATTTACTTCCCTTTGCACTTGAATCGTCTTTCTTATCTGTTGATCCGTTGCTACAAGCACTCATAACAAGTACAAATAGAACTGTAAGTAAAATGAATAATTTTTTCATTCGTCTTCTCCTTTTATAAAATGAATGTAATATATAGCTTTCTAACAGGATGATATCTCATAATTCGTTCTACATTGTGCTTACAAATCTTGATATCGAGATTTATTGCAATAAAAGTACTTGAATGATTTATAAGTCAATGAAACGTTATATTCCCTCCAACTTTGTTAATAAGCATAAATTGAAAATGATTATCAATGTCAACCACTTAATAATATAATTTTATCTTTTTAGATTGTCAATAGTAATTTAGATTGTAAATCTAATTGAAACAGGTTATATTTTATTGAGAATGATAATCAATATGAATTAAAAACTGAGGAGTGAACGCGAATGAATCAAGAGGAATTATTTGATGTAACTGTGATCGGCGGTGGACCTGCAGGGCTTTATTCAGCGTTTTATAGTGGATTAAGAGAAATGAAAACGAAGATTATTGAATTTCAACCACAATTAGGTGGAAAGATACATGTTTATCCAGAAAAAATGATTTGGGATATTGGAGGATTGCCACCAGTTATAGGGGCTAAGTTAATTGATCAACTTGTAGAGCAAGGATTAACATTCCATCCAGAAGTCGTATTAAATGAAAAAGTAGAATCGATAACTCGTAATGAAGAGGGAATCTTTGTGTTAAAGACATCCTCTGGAGAAAGGCATTTTTCAAAGACTGTTATTGTAGCAACAGGAAGTGGAATATTAAAGCCACAAAAATTAGCAATTTCAGGTGCTGAAAGATTTGAAGTATCGAATTTAAATTATACTGTAAAATCCTTAAAACATTTTCAGGATAAAACGGTCATTGTGTCAGGCGGAGGCAATTCTGCAATCGATTGGGCTAATGAATTGGAGCCGATTGCAAAAAAAGTGTATTTAACATATCGAAAAGATACTTTGTCTGGTCATGAAGCACAAATAACACAACTTATGAATAGCTCTGCAATATGCTTCTTGCATACAACGATTACCAAGTTAATTGCAGGTGATAATCATGAAGCCATTGAGCGTGTGGAATTAACAAATCATGAAACAGGAGAAGTTTCATATTTATCAATTGATGAAGTCATTATTAATCATGGATATGAACGTGATATGACATTATTAGAAAATAGTGAACTAAATATTGAAATAATAGATGATCACTTTATTGCAGGTAATGCAAATAGTGAATCTTCCATAGAAGGATTATACGCTGCGGGAGATATTTTAAAACACGAGGGTAAATTGCATTTAATCGCTGGTGCTTTTCAAGATGCTGGAAACGCCGTGAATAAAGCAAAACAATTTATTCAGCCGGATGCAAGTGAATATGGCATGGTTTCTTCCCATAATGATGTTTTTAAACAACGTAACCGGGAACTTATTAATCAAATGATGAGATAAAAAGCATTCGTGAAATAACGGATGCTTTTTATCTTTTCTTTACGCACAAAAATAGTTGGAACTGAGATTATGGTATGAGTTTGTTAAGTGTACTTGACTGCAAATAACGATGTTTAGGAAAGAAGAAATGTTATCAATGTTTCTACAAGTGGAGTTATGTTATATTGTAAAATGCGTTCCTGAAGAAAGAAAAACTCAGCTTAACAAGCATACCGAAGTAAATGATGAGTTTTTATTAAGTAAGCAAACTATAAAAAAATTGGTATTTCTCGTATTACACCGTATCGTAAGAAGCGACACATTCTTACCCTACTTCTCTAATACATATATATTTAATATTTTGCGACGTCTCGTTTTGTCGAAAAGTTCTTTTCCAAAAAAAATTGAAAAAGCTGGAACTTTCTAAAGATTCTGTTATATAATAGTATTAACTTAAATAAACTGTATTAAAACAGATTGGGAGGAGAAATAAACATGATAAGAAGAGAAGAACGGAAAAATATGATTGAATTTATTGAAAAGAAAAAAGGCATTGAACGTGAAGAACTGATGTATATGACCGATGACGAAGTAGAACATATTTACAATGTGACATACTTCTTATATGAGGAAATTGCAGAATAACATAAAAAGACCGCTATATACATTAGCGGTTTTTTTTAGCTTTTTGCATTTTTACATATGTATAAACAATCAAAACAATGATGATTGAAACAACACAAATCCAAAATCCATATCGATGTAAATTGTACTCTACATCTCGCCACTTTTCTCCTAATTTCCACCCAAGCCCAATAAAAACGCTCACCCAAATGAGCGCACCGCCATACGCATATAAAAAAAACTTCCCCCATTTTAAGTCAGACATTCCTGCAAAATAAGCAGTTAAATGTCTAACACCAGGTATAAAATAGCCAAACACCAATAAAAAAGGACCATACTTCTCAAATAAAATATGTGTCTTCTCAATTTGTGCTTCTTTAATCCCCACTTTAGAACCATACTTTTTCAATACAGGGAGTCCTAATTTCAAGCCGAGCATATAACTTAATGTAATCCCAATTATAGCCCCAGCCATGCCGCTCGTAAAAGCTTCTGTTCCTGACATATATCCCCTTGAAATATTATATCCGACAAATGTAAGTAGAAATTCATCTGGTATTGGTAATCCGACGATTCCTCCAGCAAGCGCAATAATAATTCCATAATAACCGTAGTGTGCGATTAATTCACCAATATGTTCTTCCATTCGCACGACACATCCTATACGTTATCGTTATTCCACATTGTACCCTCTCTATCAATAAAGCAAACATGGTATACATATTCACTATACATTGTTTTTATGACGAACTCTACATTCAATGTTACAACTTCATGTAGAATATTATAGTCGTATTATGTTATTAGGAAGAGCTAATGTTGTTTCAGAACTGAAAGGAAATTGAAAAAAAACTGAAACTTTATGCATGAAAATTCAATCCTACTCTAAAAATGAAAGGAAATTGAAATTTTTTAAAAGAAAATCTTTGCTAGAATAAAAAACATCAATGCAAGAAAGTGTTGACATATGAAGGAATATTCATTTTTTAATATATAGTGGAGGAAAAACATGACACTAGAAAAACAGTTAATAAAAAAAATATATTATGAAACATTTCTAATGGAAAATGAAACACATCCGCCTCTTCAAGTACTTGGAGAAGCATATTTAGCTGAGCAAAAAAATGAATTTTCGGATGGATCTTATATTCGTTTTGCACAAGGTGAGTTTTATTATCACCATCAAGATTTTGAATCAGCTATTTTTAAATGGGAGAAAGTCAATAATGAATTAGAACCATGGGCACAAAAGAATATTGCAGATGCTTACTTCGAACTTAACCAATTATCAGCTGCCGAAACTGTGTATACGTCCATTACTACTGATAATAAAATACTTATGACCGAAATTTCATTGCAATTACTCTCTCTTTACATAGAACAAAACAAACTTGACTTAGCTTTCGCCGTTATTAAAGAAGCTGTTTCTGCAAATCCCGATTATCCAAACGTTACAACCATTGCTCGTTCCTTTTATGAAGAACAGCAAGATTGGGACAGTGCGGTGGAACTTGCTGTAAATGAAATAATTCGAACAGAGTCCTTCCAATGGTTTGAGATTCTAAAAGAATATATTGATCAAGGATTTACGAAAACCATTTCACCAGATTATTTTTATAAAGTACTCATTACATTACATCATGTAGACTTAGTCCAATTTACACAAATTGTTTCATCACTTTGGCACAGCTATAAGAACGAACAAACTTATTTGCTTTGGCTTAAAACAATAAATGACTTTTTCTCACATATCGAAGTACATTCAGCCGATGGATGGGACGACATTTCTTCTCTTTACGAAGAAACGTATTTTGAATTAATTCAAGGCCAGTATATGCTGAGACAATTACATGATATTATTCCGAATATTTTAACGAATTGGTTAAAAATGGTCATTCCTTCTCATGCTGTGTTTCCATCTGCAGCAGTGTTGGCATGGGATGAGGTTTTCCCCGCTAAAATAGATGCGGCAGACGTGAACCATGCAGAAAAATTGTTATTACATTCTACCAATTATATGGATGGCTTAGACTATAGTTTACATCTTTTTGATTCTATTACACAGTGGGCACAAAACAATGATTTAGAAATGGGACATCGCTTTAGATGGTTGGTCTATGAGCTTGCAGATTTAAGAACAAATCGTCTTTTAGTAACAGGAACTTCTGGAAGCGGAAAGTCTTCATTTATTAACTCTGTACTAGGAGAAAATATATTAGAAAACGCAAGCTCAAATGCAGTTATCTTTAAAGATGACGCTCATACGGAAATTAATGCCATAACAGATGCGACAATTTCAACGACTAATAATTTCTCTGATTTCCATAACATGATGTCTATGCACCGACAAACATATAAAGAAAAAACATGTATTGAATTTAAATTACCTTGCAATTTTTTAAGTAAAAACAAACTAGCATTCGTTGTTACACCTAGCTTTAATAGAAACAGCGAGTTAAAAAATGAAACATTCGGCTATTTAGACTCAGTAGACAGTTTGTTATTCGTGTTGAATGCAGATTCACCTTTCACTGACAAAGAACGCGACATTTTATTAAACATTCAAGAACATGCACCAGATTTACAAATTCATTTCTTGTTAAATAAAATTGATAACATTTACAGCGAAGCAGAAATAAAACGAGTGATGCACGATACACAAACAAGAATAAACGCATATTTTCCACATGCGAGAGTTTTACCTTATTCATCGTTATATACAAACAGTCAACAGCTAAAAGAGTTCGCTGATTTTATTCATTTTAACTTTGAGTATAAAAATCTTGAGCAAGAACGTACGAAAAAAATACTATTTTTCATTCGAAAAGCAATTCAATATCTGTTAGATAAACGAGTTGAGATGGAAAATAACTTAGTAGATTCTATTAATTGGAACGAAGACATTTTAATGAGATTAAATGGCTTTATTAATAATGTTACTGCCTTTGAAAAGGAAAAAATCCATTTTATTACAGATTCATACCGTACAATGAAACATACAATTACGAATGACCTTACAGAGCATATTCCGAAACTGCTGCACAGCTGCTCTGATCTAATTAGTGAGGACAGCGATTTTAGACACATGGATACTGAATTAAATGCAGCAATGAATGAGAGAATTCGAAACTATTTAGAGCAAACCGTATTACCTAACTTCGCTTCATCCATGCAGAATTGGATTGAAACTTCTAATAGTGAGTTCCTTCAAAGTCAATCATATTTAGAAGAAATAAGTGAAGGGCTTAACTCTTTATGCGGTGAAAATCGAATCCAGTTAGAATGCGACTTTAAAATACTTGATGATTGGCGACGCGATACGGATCGAATGACGAATCGAATACAGATGGAAGAAGTAAATATTTTCCGCCGCTTTACGCCCACGCAATTTTTACTAAAAAGTGCAGGGAAATTATTCGGAGCTCTTCCTAAAAATAAAACAATGCTCTATACCAAATACAAGCAGTATTTAGAAAATGAAGATTTTACCGATGTAACTACTTCTATTATAAACAAGTTTTTCTTACAGTTTGAGCTATTTGAAAATGCACTAGAAAGGGATATTACTATGTTCTTTAGAGATCCGTTTAGTTCATTGAAACAAGCTGTCGAACAGACTCATTTAGAAATACAAGAATATCAAAATACATTGCATAAAATGAAATCAAATCCTGAAGTTTATCGTGATCCTATCACACTATTTGAACTTAGATTGCGTCAGTATGAAGTAGTCTTAAGTATAGATGAACGGAACATTGATACAGATTCAATGTTAGAAACAAACATAGAGGAAACACAAACTTTTTAATTGTAATAAACCAACAAAGCAGCCATTATCGGCTGCTTTGTTATTATGCGATTAATCCTTCTGTATATCCCATATCACATCATTGACCTTTGCTTCAATACGGATTTGCTGGATAAATCGCGTACGTTCGTTTTCATTACGAACCAGCTTCTGTACGTACCGCCGCTTACTCAATAAGCGTAGATAACGTTTATCTGTATGAATCACACTGCGGCATTTTCCATTTTCATATATAATCTTGAACCAATCATGTCCCTTTAACTTTTCCACATGACGCGCAAATCTTTTTTGTTTTCGCTGTTCTCGTCCTTCGAAACTTTCTAGCACTAACTCTACAAGTTCTTCTGCCAGAGCTTCAAATACAACTCTTCCAACCCCGATTGTTCCTCGAACGATTGCTTTAGCAGCATCTGCCGCTACTTCCCAAAGTGCAACTGCTCCCCGTGCGATTCCAGCTAAAATATGGCCGACAATCTCTTCCATAGCCTTCCTCCTTCTAATCTATCGTTTGCACCCGCTTAAAAGGATAGTAAATTGCAACTAAACTTCCTAATACATCATCTTTATCAATGAACCCTAATCCATTACGACTATCACGACTAACTAATCGATTATCTCCCATGACAAAAATTTTATTTTTTGGAATTTTCATCGGACCAAAATCCTCTGTTAAATTCACCATAAGTTGCTTTGCATGTTTCTTATTTTTTTCTAAATAAGGTTCTTTTTGCAATTGACTGTTGATGTACAGCTGATCGTTTTTCATTTCAATCGTATCTCCAGGTAAACCGATAATACGCTTCACATAATAATTATCCGTGTTAACTACAATGACATCACCATGATCATAACTATCCATTTGCTTTGTTATCTTATTTACAATGACCTTATCCCCTTCGTAAAGGGTAGGCTGCATAGAAGCTCCTTGCACGGTTGTTGGAAAAAAGACAAATACTTTCATGAAAAAAGCAAGCACACATGCAATCGCAACTACTTCAATGAATTCCCGCAAACGACTTTTCTTCTTCATACGCCTCTCCCTTACCCCTCTATTATCTATATTATAAAATACATCTACCAATAAATTCTATATTATCAGTAAATTACCTGGACAATTCCCCCAATAAAATCTAACATTTTCTATACAAATTCATATTGTTTAACAACAAAAGAAGAACCGCTTAAGGGCAGTTCTTCTTTCACATTTTATATATTAACTTTTTACGTTTCATCCACTCTCGACCTTAATGTAAGGGGATCACTGCCCATTAACGCGGGATAAATGTTATAGCATACACAACCGTAACTTTCACCGAATATTACAATTATATTATACGCTGTATCCTTATATATAAATATTTTATATAATACTTCTGGTCTTTTTATTTGGTACATAGAGTATGAGGAGGAATCGTTTTCATTATGAAAGTTATGCTTAAAAATGAAAAAACTGGGCAGATCAAACAAACGAAACTAGGATTTAGTTGGACTGTATTTTTCTTCGGCTTCTTCCCAGCATTGTTTCGTGGAGACTGGAAATGGTGTTTGGTTATCTTGGTTGCAAGTATGTTTACATTTGGTTTTTCTAATTTAGTTTTCTGTTTTATTTATAATAAGCTATATATTAATGATCTTTTAGCTCAAGGGTATAAATCTGCTGATGAGTATAGCTTAGCTGCTTTACAACGAAAAAATATTGTAGCCTAACGCAAAAAACAAGCTGGTTAAATACCAGCTTGTTTTTTATATACCAACATAAATGATACACATTTGCGCTCCCACATATGTTGCCCAAACTAAAAGAGGATCATATTTTATATTCCGTCCACCGATATCAGTAATTCCAATAATAAAGTCAGAAATGACAAATAGAAAACCACCTAACGCCGGAATCCACCACATTCCTTGATTGAAATAAGCGAGCGCAAACGAAAAACACGCCATTCCGCCAACCCAAAGTCCATATACAAGCGCTCCGATTGTAAATAATCGATCTTGCTTATGATTTCGAATAAAAAAGAACCAACCAATAATTAAAAACAAGCCGTATCCCGCTAAACCAATATATAAGCCATTCCACGAAATACCCGTTTCTAAAAAGGCAGTAACATACAAGCAATGTGCAATCGCAAATGTCACCATCCCACCAATGAGACGATGCCCAAATGGAATTAAACCTGCCATAAATAAATCACCAATTGTTGATAAAATCATCCCAATTGCAACCCACTGACGATAAGGTATTACCGGGTCCTGTACCCACATCCATATCGCCGCTCCAGTTAATGAGAAAGTGAGGAGTAAACGAATAAATAAAGGTAATGGTTCATTTTTCTTTGTTTGTTCTGATTGTCTTATTGCATAAATGGTCCCGAACAAAAATAAAACTACTTGTCCAATTAACAGTACGTACATTTCATTCATATTTTTCTCCTTGATGAATTAGTATCTATGTTATTCGATATAAAATCATCATTTTCCTTTCTTTTTCTATAATTACCCTCGAAAAATCGTTCCAAATTTCACTGAGATATTCATGAAAGTTTCACTTTCCATATGAAAAAGAGGCTCTCCATGAACCTCTTCACACTACGCTACTTTTTGCATTTGGTTTGTTTCTTTCACTACGTGTACGATTCACGATAATAATTCCAGTTGCTACACACGCCAATCCAAACAATACAAAAGAATGAATTGCTTCGCCTAAAATCAAGCTCGATAAAATCACACCAAATACTGGAATGAAAAACATATACATCGATACTTTTCCAACTTTATTGTATTTCATCACAGTATTCCAAATACAAAATCCCGCTGCTGATAAAAATGATAAGTATAGGAGCATAAGCAACGTTTGCATATCAAATGTAAACGGCATAAATCCAACTTGTAAAACCCCGATGAACAATAAGCCTAGAGAACCAATAATCATCTGATATGCGGTCATATAACCTACATCCATCGTTTTGCTTCCTTCTTTCGCCAAAATGTTACCGTATGAGTACAACATTGCCGCACTTAGTAATAACAATTCACCAATGCCAAAGTGAAAATTCATATCTCCTTTTGGTATGTTAACAAGAATAACACCGCAAAAACCGATAGATACGCCAATGATTTTTCTCATATTTAAAGAATCGTCTTTATATAGAAAATGCGCTAGTACAATTTGAAAAAATGACGATGTTCCCGAAATAACTGCTCCTTCAATCCCAGTACTATAGCTCAAACCGATATAAAAACAAACATATTGTAAAAACGTTTGAAACAGACCAATTTGAACAAGTTGCTTCATTGTTCCTTTTTGAAAAGATAAGTTTCTCCCTAACAATTTAAAGAAGAATAAAAGCATCACTCCTGCTAAGAAAAAGCGGTAACCCGCAAATAAAATTTGCTCGCCTACTTCATGAGGTTGAATGTCTAACTGTATATAACTTAATTTAATAAATGGAAACGCACTGCCCCATAGAAAAGTTGCACTTAATGCTGCAATAAATACACCGAGCGGATGTGTAAAAAATCTTTCTGTCTTCACTAGATGTCTTCCCTTCCGTACTTTTTATGAACAATATTCATATATAACAAAGCGGAGTCAAAAAGACAAGTATTTTCACTTATACCTTGCTTCTGCCATTTCCCTACGTATAGCGAAATAAGTAAAAATCTTTTCGGATAAGGTAACATATGTTACAATCTAGAATAGTAATAATAATAAAGTAAATAACTACACAGAGTGTGTTTTCTAAGAAATGCTGCTATCCGTATGGATGGCAGCTTTCGTCGTTTTATAAGGGTGTCGATCATGATTCTTTTTCTCAAATAGAGAGGAGTGAAACGAGATGAATTCACCAGTAAAAATGTTCGCAATACAAAAGAACATTTCAACTTAGAAGAATGCTGCTATCTAAATGGATGGCAGCTTTCGCCGTTTTATAAGGCTGTCGATCATGATTCTTTTTCTCAATCGAAAGGAGCAAAAACGATGAATGCTGGAATAAAAGCATTATTAAAACAAACAGGAACACCGCCTTAAAAGAAAACAAGAGTTTCCATAATCAATTTTTTCTCAAATAGAAAGGAGCAAAAAAGCTATGAATTCTGAAGTAAAAACATTATCAAAGCAACAAGAAACTCAGGCTTCTTCATCTTGGCTTGCAACATTTCAAAAGCATTATGAACTCATTTTTGCGCTTACATCCGGCGTGTTAATTTTAATCGGTTGGTTATTAACAAAGAATGACATGACAACACCTGCAACTATATTTTACGTATTCGCTTATATCATTGGAGGTTATGCAAAAGCAAAAGAAGGTATTGAAGACACACTCGCAGAAAAAGAGCTGAACGTCGAAATGCTCATGCTTTTTGCAGCAATTGGCTCAGCCATTATCGGCTATTGGACAGAAGGTGCCGTCTTAATTTTTATCTTCGCCTTAAGCGGAGCGATGGAAGCTTATACAATGAGCAAAAGTCAAAAAGAAATTTCAGCACTGCTCGACTTACAACCTGAAGAAGCACTGCGCATCTCGCGCGGAGTGGAAGAACGTATTCCAGTTGAACAGCTGCAAATCGGTGACATCATTTTAATTAAACCAGGTGAACGTGTTCCAGCAGATGGTATGATTCGCACGGGTGAAACGACTATCGATGAAGCGGCGATTTCAGGTGAGCCCATTCCAAATGAAAAGAAACCTGGCGATGACGTATTTGCTGGAACTGTTAACTTACGCGGTGCGATTGAAGTAGAAATTACAAAACATAGCGATCAAACATTGTTCCAAAAAATTATTCGCCTCGTGCAAAATGCCCAAAGTGAAAAGTCTCCGTCACAGCTTTTCATTGAGAAGTTTGAAGGAACGTATGTCAAAGGTGTACTTCTCGTTGTATCACTTATGATGTTCGTTCCTCATTATGCGCTTGGCTGGAGCTGGAATGAAACATTTTACCGTGCGATGATTCTACTCGTTGTTGCTTCACCGTGTGCACTTGTTGCAGCGATTACGCCCGCTACTTTATCAGCGATTTCAAACGGTGCACGCCATGGCATTTTATTTAAAGGCGGTGTTCATTTAGAAAGATTAGCTTCGTTAAAAGCCATTGCCTTTGATAAAACAGGGACATTAACACAAGGAAAGCCAACAGTAACAGATGTATATACGCGTGATGGAATATCAGCAAAAGAATTACTACACATTACAGCATCCATTGAAAGTCATTCTACACATCCTCTAGCGGAAGCAATTGTGAACTATGCAAAGCAGGCATATGAGATTACGTTAACAAAACCAGAAAACGTAGAAGATGTTACAGGGTTTGGTCTAAAAGGAACACTGCAAAATAAAGCGTACAAAATTGGAAAAGCTGCTTTTATTGGAGAAGAAACAAAAACATTTCATAGCGGCATTTCCATGCATTTAGAACAAGGAGGAAAAACAGTCGTATATGTAAGCGATGAAAACGGTGTTCTTGGTCTGATTGCTCTAAAAGATACATTGCGCCAAGAAACAATTGCAGCCATTCGTGAACTGCAAAGCCTTGGCATCGAAGCAATTATGATTACAGGTGATAATGAACAAACAGCAAAAGCAATCGCTGCTGAAAGTAATATTAAAGAGTATTACGCATCTTGCTTACCAGAAACAAAAGTAGAAACAATAAAACAATTGAAAGAGAAATACGGTACAGTGGCAATGGTTGGTGACGGTATTAATGATGCTCCTGCCTTAGCAACAGCAAGTATTGGCGTTGCAATGGGAGAAGGAACTGATGTTGCTTTAGAAACAGCTGACGTTGTCTTAATGAAAAGTGAACTTTCCCGCTTAGCGCAAGCCATTCGCTTATCAAAACGAATGAATCGCATCGTAAAGCAAAATGTTATCTTTTCGTTGACTGTCATCATGCTGCTCATTTGCTCAAACTTCCTGCAATTTTTAGCACTTCCATTAGGTGTCATCGGTCATGAAGGAAGTACGATCCTTGTTATTTTAAATGGATTACGGTTATTAAAGGCAAATAATTAAAAGGGTTCCAATATGGAACCCTTTTTTTAATGATAACTATTATGTCCGTTTGCACTGCTGCTCGTTTTATGTTTTGGCTGCGAGCTGCTGTGTTGTTTACGCTGATTTTTGTCATTTTTGCTGTTACCAGTCTTATTTTGACCCATGAATAATCCCCCCTATTCCTTTTTAGTATGGGACAGAGGATTCTTTTTAATTACGGGAATTATTGTCACTCGTTCGATAATAATTTAGGAGTGCGTTAATTTCTCCGCCAAGTAAAATTACCCAGCCAGTTAAATAAAACCATAATATTAAAATAATAATACCACCGAGACTACCGTATGTAGTAGAATAATTTCCAAAGTTATCGACATAGAACGCAAATGAGTACGATACCACAATCCATCCAATTGCAGCGAATAATGCGCCTGTCATCACTTCTTTTCTCTTTACATGACGATTTGGAGCAAATTTATACAAAAAGCAAAATAAACCGAACAATACAAGAAAACTTAGTAGTAATCGAACAATACTCCACACAAACGAAAATTCATCAGATAAACCTAAAATTTTAAAAATTGCTGATCCAATTAATTGGCCGAATACAGGTAAAATTAAAGCGAAAACAATCATAAAAATCATCGCTAATGTTAATACAATTGACAATGCTCTTGTTAAAATAAACGAACGGGTTTCATTGATATCATAGGCGCGGTTAAATGCCTTCATCACTGCATTAACACCGTTGGATGCAAACCATAACATGGCAAGTAAACCAAACGATAATAACCCACTATTTTGTTTATTCATTATTGTATGTACATTTGCTTCAATTAAACTCATTGCATCTTCAGGGGCATAATTCCTTAAAAAGGTTAATATATCTTCCGTCTCAATTGGAATATATCCAAGAAGCGTTATTAAAAAAACGAGCGCTGGAAAAAGGGAAAGCAAGAAGAAATAAGCGAGCTGTGCTGCTAAGCCCGCCAGATCATCTCGCATTGTTCGATCATACAAGTCTTTTCCAAATGTGAAAACATGATGAGTTCTTGCCTTTTGTACAAATGTTTTCATCTCTTTTAAACGCTTTGCTTTTCTTCTTTATTTTGTTTTAATTCAATATACGCTTCTGATTGCTTCTCTTCTGCAATCGGTTCCTTCGCTCTGCGATCTTCCCCTGTAATTAGCTCTTCTTCTACCTTTACCTCTTCTTTTGGTACAATTGCCTGAATTTCAATTGTTTCTGGTTGTTCCTTTACAGCGTTCTTCTTCCTAAAAATATCTTTCGTCTCTTTTAACGTTTCCACAACAGCTGGCGTTAATTTTTTAATTTCCGCTACTTTTGCTTTTACAACATTAAAATCAGCAAGTTCGCGTCCTTTATCGGTAACTGTTTGTACCTTTTCTTTCAGCTTTGCATTTTCACCAATTTCAATCATTTTTGTTTTTGCTTTTCCTGCTGTCAGTTTTACCTTTTCACGATTCTCCTTCTTTAACATAGAAACCGCCACACCTGCTGCTACACCAATTGCAATATTTCGCACAAGATTTCCCTTCTTTGCCATATTCCTTCACCCTTTCATCTATTTTGTTAGAAAGTTATCTTACTCGAACGAACAAGAAAATCTCAAAGAAAAAATTTTAAGATTAAACTTACCATAAGAGCTCGATTCACTCAACTCATCACTCGGAGCCAAGTATTTTACTTTCTGAACTAACATTCTTATATTCCTTGCTCATTTCGAATGAACGCTAACAATTTTGCACATCCTTCTGTTACAAGGTCATATACTTCTTGAAAGTTCCCTGTAAAGTATGGATCCGGAACATCTGTCCAACCACCGTTTGGAACAAAATCAGATAGTCTGCCGATATAGCGACCTGCCTTGCCTAAAGCCTTTAAATCGTCTAAGTTTTTATTGTCCATTGCAATAATATAATCAAACTTTGTTAAGTCTTCTTTTTCTACTTGACGAGCTTTAATTCCTTCAAAGGATACTGCATTTTCCATTAAAATTTTCTGTGTGCCGTGATGAGGTGGATGGCCGATATGCCAATCCCCTGTTCCAGCCGAATCAACAGCAATTACTGTTTCTAATTTTTCCTTTTTGACAAGCTCACGAAAAATTGCTTCTGCCATCGGAGAACGACAAATGTTTCCTAGACAAACAAATAAAACTCGAACCATATTTGTTTCTTCCCTTCATACTGCATTTGTTATCTTTATATATCCATTTTAATTTTCCGATATATAAGTCGCTGCTATGTAGAATACAGCATGACCGCTTCTATGCGCGGCCAGATGCTCTGATCTCCCCCAAAAAGAAAGAGATTTTTACGTCGGTTTTTTAACTTGTATATTTAGTATAAACAATCAACAATTACTTATAAAGGAAATAGATACTAATTTAATGTGATTGCAAACTTCCGTTAACGAAAATGAGAAAAAAATGTTAAGATAAGTCTATGTTATTTTAAAGGGGGAAACTTCCGTGGATTTATCCGTAAAAACACAAGAGAACGTTGAATATATGGTAGAAGCAATAAAAGAAAAATTACGTATGGTAAACGCTGGTGCAATGAGAGCTGCAAGCTTCAATGAAGACATGTACGAAGACTTACGCGACATTTATGAACACGTTATGAAACGCGACACATTTAGCATTAGCGAAATGCAAGCTATTACAGAAGAATTAGGCACACTAATCAAGAAATAGTAACAAGTGTCCATGGTGGCGGATTCCAAAAGTTTGATACATGTCAATCTTTTGAAATCCGTTTCTTTTTATTTTCAACAAATTTATGACAAATTCCCACATTTATTCGTAAGCCTTCAAAATATTGTAAAATAATATCAACCCCTCATCAGAGACTTCACATCAAATCGAAAATTTCCACACTACAATTGCTAACTGTTTTTCTACTGGAGGTGCTTTCATATGAGCAATTGGTACAGTAAGACAAAAACTCAGATATTGCGTGAACTAGAAACAAATGAACAACAAGGTTTAAGTGAAGAAAGAGCGAAAGAGCGATTAAAAAAATACGGAAAAAACGAACTCGAAATGAAGAAAAAAAGAACTTTGGGTCAACGTATTTTTGCCCAAATCAATGATATTCTCGTTTATGTCCTTTTAATTGCCGCTCTTATTTCTGCCGTTGTCGGCGAATGGGCTGATGCTAGCATTATTGCTGTTGTTGTCATTTTAAATGCTGTAATTGGGATCATTCAAGAATCAAAAGCAGAGCAAGCTTTAGAAGCTCTAAAAAAGATGGCGACTCCAAAAGCAATTGTAAAACGAGGTAGTGAATTAAAAGAAATCCCATCCGAAAATGTCGTTCCCGGAGACATTGTTCTGCTGGATGCAGGTCGCTATATTCCGTGTGACTTACGGCTCATTGAAACAGCCAATTTAAAAATTGAAGAGTCTGCTTTAACGGGCGAATCCGTTCCTGTAGATAAAGATGCAGCGTATAATCCTTCCAAGCACCATAACAAAAAAGTACCACTAGGTGATCAAAAGAATATGGCCTTTATGTCTACACTTGTTACATATGGTCGCGGTGTTGGCGTAGCTACCCAAACGGGTATGCATTCACAAATAGGAAAAATCGCCACTCTCTTGCATCAAGCTGATGATGATACAACACCTCTTCAAAAAAGCTTAGCGCAAGTTGGAAAATATCTAGGCTTTGTCTCTGTAGGAATATGTATCATCATGTTCTTAATCGGTTTTTTCCAAGGCCGTGATACGTTAGAAATGTTTATGACCGCGATTAGTTTAGCAGTTGCTGCGATTCCAGAAGGCTTACCAGCTATCGTTTCTATTGTTCTCGCTATCGGTGTACAACGTATGATTAAACAAAATGTGATTATACGGAAACTACCAGCTGTCGAAGCACTTGGCTCTGTTACAATTATTTGTTCAGATAAGACGGGTACATTAACGCAAAATAAAATGACAGTTACCCACTTTTATAGTGACTGTACATACGATGCATTAGAAAATTTAAACATAAATAATGATGTTCAGCGCCTATTATTAGAAAATATGGTTTTATGTAACGATGCCTCTTACAACTCTGAGTCGCAAACTGGGGATCCCACAGAAATTGCCCTTCTTGTTGCGGGATTGGCCTTTGACGTTCAAAAAGATGCAATGGAAAAGAAACATAAACGCCTAAGTGAATTCCCTTTTGATTCCAATCGTAAAATGATGTCAACGCTGCATGAATACGAAGACAACTACTTTAGTATGACAAAAGGGGCAATCGATAAACTCTTACCGAAGTGCACACATATTTTTAAAAATGGCACTGTGCAGCCATTAACTGAAAGTGATCAAACTGAAATAGTAGCAGCGGCACAAGCGATGTCAAAAAAAGCGTTACGAGTACTTTCGTTCGCTTTCAAACAATACAGTGCCGAGCCTATTAACATGTATGAGGCAGAAGAAAATCTTATCTTCATTGGTCTTGTAGGGATGATTGACCCGCCTCGCCTAGAAGTGAAGGCAGCTATCAAAGAATGCAAGAAAGCTGGCATTCGCACCGTTATGATTACAGGAGATCATAAAGATACAGCCTTCGCCATTGCAAAAGAGCTTGGAATTGCTAAAAAAGAATCCGAAGTAATAATTGGAACACAATTAGATAATCTTTCAGATGAACAGCTCGCAAACGAAATTAATCATTTAAACGTCTTTGCTCGCGTTTCTCCTGAACATAAAGTAAAAATTGTAAAAGCATTACGTGCAAAAGGAAATATCGTTTCCATGACTGGAGATGGTGTTAATGATGCCCCGTCTTTAAAACAAGCAGATGTTGGTGTCGCAATGGGGGTTACCGGAACAGATGTAGCGAAAGGCGCAGCTGATATGGTATTAACTGACGATAATTTCTCTTCAATTGTCAAAGCAGTCGATGAAGGAAGAAACATTTACCATAACATTAAAAAGTCTATTCTATTTTTGCTTTCTTGTAATTTCGGAGAAATCATTGCACTCTTTTTAGCTATTTTACTCGGTTGGGCTACCCCCCTTCGTCCCATTCATATTTTGTGGGTGAATTTAATTACAGATACACTTCCAGCATTATCACTTGGAGTTGATCCAGAAGATCCGGACGTTATGAAGGAGAAACCGCGTCGCGCAGCAGAAAGCTTATTTAGCGGCAGTGTACCATTTCTCATTCTAAACGGAATTGTCATTGGACTCATCACGTTAATTGCCTTTATTGTTGGCGCAAAATTATATACAGGGGATACGAATCTTTTCCCTCTCTTTCCATCGCAAATTGAAGCAGATGCCTTATTACATGCGCAAACAATGGCTTTTGTCACACTGAGTTTTTCACAGCTCGTTCACTCTTTTAATTTACGATCACAAACAAAATCAATCTTCTCTATCGGAATATTTACAAATAAATACTTAGTTTTCTCTCTTCTTATCGGAGTATGTATACAAGTATGTATTATTTCGATCCCATCTCTTGCAAGCATATTTGGTGTCCATGCTTTAACAGTAAACGATTGGGGCTTTGTTTTATTACTTAGTATGATTCCACTACTAATAAATGAAGTAATAAAAATATTTAAAAGGCAGTGAGGAATCTCCTCACTGCCTTTTCTGTTCTTATCCTTGCATTTCTTTCTTAATTCGGTCCGTTAAGTCTGCCATACGCTTACGGCTTTCTTCACGCTCACGTTTGTTTTGTTCTTCAATTTGTTTTGTTTCCTGAACACCTTTCGAAATAATGTTCCAAGTCTCTTCAAGCGTTTCCATCTTAATACTTGAGGAACCTGCTAATTTCGCTACTTCGACACTTTGCGTCGCGATATTTTGTGCATTTTTCTTTAATAGTTCGTTTGTACGGCGGTCAAGTTCTGCCATTGAATCCGCAACAAGCTTTTGTCGTTTTGCATTTACAGCTTGAATAATACCATTTTTAAAAATAGGAATTGTCGTAATAAACGCTGTATTAATTTTTCCGATCAACTTGTTGTTACCACGTTGAATCATACGAATTTGCGGTGCTGTTAATAGCGCAACCATACGCGCTTTTTCTAAATCGTCAATGCGTTGCTCTAAAATCTCTACAGAGTTCTTTAGTGATTCCAGCTCGATTCCTGCAAGTTGATCATTGCTCTGAACACGCTCTTCATACATTGGAACTAATTCTGTTTGCAGACGCTCAAGTAACATTTCACCCGCAACAACGTATTTCTCTAAATCTAAATAGTATTTTAAGTTTTGCTCATACAAACCATCTAACGTACCAATTGAACGTTTCATTTCATCTTGATATTTCGTGATTTCCACGTATACTTTATCCATTTCGCGTCCCATCGTTTGATACTTATTAAAGATTTGTTCAATCATTTGATTTCCTTTTTTAAATAAACGAGAGAAAAAACCGCTCTTTTCTTCAACGAAATCTTTACTGTCAAACTTGTCCATAATTTTTCCAAGCTGCTTTAATAGCTCACCAGAATCTTCTACTTTAGATAATGTCATCGTATGTAAAATTTGATCAGCAAACCTTGAAATCTCTACAGATGGCTCTTTTCCTAGCTCAATTAATTCCAATTGATCTTTTATATCTACACCATTATAAATGCGCTGTACTTCAGGATCTTCTCTTAACTGCAGACGAATATTTTGTGATGTTTGTTCAGTCAATTCTGTTGTTGGATCTAGTACGATTGGATTCATATATGTATCTTCCTTTCTTTATAAAAACGGCTTAAACAACCCTTTTAAAGTATTTGATAAATTTTTATAGGACGACGCACCGTGAAACTCTACATCAAAGCTCACTTCTTCTAACCAATGGGAATCAAATGCGCCCGCTTCAATATACTGCTCGATATCATTACGTCCTGTCGGATTAAAATGTAACACATCGACACCAATTTGATTTAAAAAGAGCATGACTACCGCGTCAGAACGCGTCAGTTCTCCACTTTTCTCATTGTTAAATATGACTATTTTCGGCACTTCTTGTGAATAATCAAATTTCTCAAGCTGCTCAAGTATGTTCGGCGGGATTTGCGAAAGCTGGGCAAACACATATAAAGCAACATCTTGCTCTTTTTCAGATCCCATTCTTTTGCAAAGCCCACTTTCACATGTATGAATGATTGCCTCTGCAATCCCATATTGCAATCCTTCTGGTAAACGCTTATGCGGCCACCAATGACTTTGAATGATGTTCTGTGCATCAAGTTTTCCTGAACGGTTTAACGCATCACGATAATGGAATTGAAAATTCGCTTTCTGTTCCTTCATAAAAGGAAATTGATTAATTAGCAAACTATTTTCATATGATGTTAACGTTTTTAATCTTTGAAAATACTCTTTCTCATTTTTAGAGACACCAGACACTTTTGCAAATAACGATGGAATATAAATATGTTGGTTTTCTACAAAGAATGTTGGTCTTATAAATGCTTTTTCTTTCGTAATGATAAACAGTTCATCATACGTCGTTTTTAACGTCCGGGCAACTGGTGTGTACGCCCTGAATTGCCATGGTTTATACAAGAGTGAATTATCATGATGAAGCACCTGTTCAATCTCTTTTGAAGCTTGATACGCAACAGTTGCAACGCGCTCCCTCTTTTTATCTGGAAATGGCTCTAATGAAATTCGACTTGGATGCGAAATCACAAATGTTCGACTTTCTTCATCGATTGTTTCAAAACCATCTTTTCCTTCTGGGTGATAATACAATACGTCACATCCGAGCATAATAAGAAAGTATAAAAAGTAAATTCGACTTTCCGACGCATCACCGTACCATATAATTTGCGGCATTTGTACTTTATAATCTTTTTGTGAAAACCATTTCGAAATGTAATTTTCACTTAACTTAATCATATCAATTAAAAAACGGCGAAAACCTTCTGTTTTTAACGATTGATTATGCTGTTTTTCGTACAGCTTTAAAATTGAAATAAATGTTGTATGTATGTAGTGTTGTATATCAGGATGATCTACTTCGGGCAACAAACGTTTCCCCGTTAAATGAGCAACGAGACGATTAACAGTTAAACCGTTTGCGGCTTGTTGGTGCAGTGAAAAAACTTCCTGAATATCGCGAAGCTTCTCTGAAGAAATGACCTTATTTAAATTTTGCTCATGAAGCACAGTGATTTTCTCATTTTGACTATACTCAAATAACTGGTTATAATACTCATCCGCATCATTTGGCACACCAAGAATGCGACATCCTATATAACTAAAATGCAGATTATTCTCTGTCAATTCATAATGCGGCCGCTTTGCTAAACTGACTTCAAACTGTTTTAATACTTCTTCCCCACCGAGTAGCTGTGGATGAAATGTAAAACGTGAAAACACACTCGTTCACCTCCAAACGAAACGTTTATAAAAAATGGGCGCTCATATGACGAGCAAACCCATTTAGTCTATTAACCTATTAATCTTCTTTCTTAGAAGCTGCCACCTCTTCACGAGTTTGGCGAGATGTTTTCATATAATGTAAAATAAATGTCGCACCAAATGCAATAACTAAAATGATGAAGAATAACCAGTGCTGCATTTCAATACCAAATACAGAAAGCAACATTTTCGCAGCAATAATTCCAATTAATATATATGCTGTCGTTTCTAGTTCTGGAATACGCTCTAGTAATCGTAAAAATACGCCGGCAATACCACGCATCATTAAAATACCAAGCATTCCGCCAAGAAGTAAAATCCATACTTCATTTGAAACACCAAATGCTGCAAGAACGCTATCCACAGAGAACGCAATGTCCATTAACTCAACCATTACAACTGTTCCCCAGAACATGCCAAACATTCTAAATAGAATGCTATCTTGCTTCATACCGTGACCTTCTTCATCTTCTTCATTTCCTTTAGATTTATCAATGAAGTGTTTCACAGAAAGCCATGCAAGATAAAGAGCACCTAGTACTTTTACCCATGCTAATTTAATTAAGTACATACCAATTCCGATGGCAATAAAACGAAATGCATACGCACCAATAAGTCCATAAAATAAAGCTTTTTTACGCTTTTCTTCGGGAAGATGTTTTACCATAACAGCTAATACAAGCGCATTATCAGCAGATAGCAATCCTTCCAAAATGACAAGCGTACCAATTAATCCCCAAGATACTGGATCTGTTAATACTTTTACCCACATATCTAAATCAAAGAATTGGGCATACGTATCAAGAATTCCGTGTAAAATCTCCATACAGCTTTTGACTCCTATTCTATTTTTAAATTTCTAGAAAGTGGAAAAGAAGGAAACGAAAGTCGCTTCCTTCTTATGCATCCAAGCCGTACGCTCTTACAAGCGCACCTAGTCCACCTTGGAAGCCACTTCCGACAGCATTAAACTTCCACTGTCCATTATGACGGTATAATTCACAAAAGACAACCGCTGTTTCAATGGAGAAATCTTCCCCTAAATCATAGCGAAGCACTTCTTCATTTGTTTCTTCATTTGCTAAACGAACAAACGCATTGGCAACTTGTCCAAAGTTTTGACGACGACCCTCTGCATCATAAATGGTAACTGTAATCGCAATACGGTGTACATCAGCTGGGATTTTGTTTAGATCAACAACTAATTGTTCATCGTCACCTTCACCTTCTCCAGTTCGGTTATCACCTGTATGTGTAACAGAACCACAAGGAGACTGTAAATTGTTATAAAAGATAAAGTCTGTTTCTTTCGTACATTTACCTTCTTGATTTAATAAGAAAGCAGATGCATCTAAATCATAGTCAGATCCACCATCATATTGTTTAATATCCCAACCAAGACCAATAATCGCTTTCGTAAGGCCTGGGCTTGTCTTACCTAAATCAATTTTTTGTCCTTTTTGTAACTGAATGACCATCGCGATTCACCTCTATTTACATAGATTCTTTACTCTACATCTAAACCAAAGTTTTTACATAAAGCTGCTAATCCACCTTGGAAGCCGCTTCCAATCGCATTGAACTTCCAATCACTGTTATGACGGTATAATTCACCGACTACAACTGCTGTTTCAATCGAGAAGTCTTCACCTAAGTCATAGCGAATTAGCTCTGTTTTCTTCTCTTCATCTAAAATGCGCACAAAGGAGTTAGATACTTGTCCAAAGTTTTGATGACGACCTTCTCCATCATAAATTGTAATCGTAAAGCAAATACGCTCGATATGCGCAGGAACATTTTTCAAATCAACTTTGATTGTTTCATCGTCCCCTTCACCTTCTCCTGTACGATTATCACCTAAATGCTGTACAGATCCGTTTGCTCCAGTTGGATTATTATAGAAAACGAAGTCTTCTCCTCCGCCAACTTTACCATTTGCTCCAACTAAGAAAATACTTACATCTAGATCAAAGTCAGCCTGTCCATCATATTTATTTGTATCCCAGCCAAGACCAACAATTACTTTTGAAAGACCTGGATTTGTTTTCGTTAAATCTACTTTTTGTCCTTTTTGTAATGAAATAACTGCCATATGTAGCGCCTCCTTAAAAGTTATTGATAACGCGTAACGATTTCACTTAAATTTTTAGCTTGTGTTCCTTCTCCAATTGCTGAGAACTTCCATTCATTATCATGACGGTACATTTCGCCAGCAATTAAAGTTGTCTTTCCGCCGTAGTTATCCGTTAAGCTATAACGTGCTAACTCTTCACCTGTTTGCGGATTTTGAATACGAATATACGCGTTGCGAATCATCCCAAAATCTTGACGACGGTTCACGCAATCATAAATATTTACAACAAAGATAAGGCGGTTTATTCTAGATGGAACTTTGTGTAATTCAACAAAAATGGTTTCATCATCCCCTGCACCTTCTCCTGTTAAATTATCACCTGAATGAGCAACACTTCCGCAAGAAGATAACTTATTGCCAAAATAAATGAGATCATGTTTATGTAAAAATCGATCATTCTCAAGCATGATCACAGATGCATCACAATCAATATTTGGCTTACTTCCAAACAATGAAGATAAAAATCCACCCGCTTTTTCAATCGGATCCCAACCTAGGCCAACTTGTAGCTTCGTTAACCCTGGTTTCCCTTTCGTTAAGTCGATCTTCTGTCCTTTTTCTAAAATGATAGGCATGAAGTCTCTTCCTTTCTACGAATCACTTTCCAGCTAGGAAAATATTGTATTCTTTCTTTATATTGTAGCATTTTTCATAGATTGAGAAAAAGAATAATTTTTCGATTATATGAAAACATCTAGTTTATTTCTCTGCACCGATGTCAGAAGTGAACAACCCAAAAATTATTTCCCTGTAACATTATCAATCTAGCTATTTTTTAATATGAGGATACAAGTTTTACAGAACTTGCTTTCACATACACACTATTATACGCTGTGTTGTCAGAAACTAGCTCATAATAAGTTCCACTTGAAGTTTGAATCGTGTTCTTAATTGCAACTGTCATATTAAGAGGTGCTACACTCGCTTGTGCTCCACCTATATTTTTGAATAACACAGATCCAACTTGCACCGTACCTAACTGATATCTATTCAAATCTTTTCCACCATTCATGGTGTCAAGTCTATTCATAAGAGAAGCAATTTGTTGGCCCCAATTTTCATCACTTGCATACATGACGTTCATACCTTGTGATTTATCTCCCAAATTCCCGCCATTATATGTCCAGCCATTTGGATTTAAATAGTTTTTGTCGATATACGAAGCACAGAAGTTAATACCTTCTTCCCATGTTTTAAATGACGTTGCACCATTATACGGATCAGAATCTACCGCTTTAAAACCAAATAAATTTTTCTTATCTCGTGCAATACGACTTTTTCCCCAACCGGATTCTAAAATAGCATGAGATAGTAAATAACCCGCATTTAAATTATATTTTTGTGCTGCATTAACAAAATACTGTCCAGTTCCAATCAACGGACTGTCTGCACTATTCTTTCTTAAGAAATCATCAATGTCTTTTGCTGTATAAGTAGAGGTAGCGCGAATCGGCACATATTCAAAATATTGATAACTATCTTGTCCACCAATTTGTGTTTTATCAAATGCCTCATAACGCTGCCCTTCTTGTAGGTGCTTCGGTGCATTACCAATTTGGTACGGCGTATACTTACTCGTAGAGTTATTATATACATAGTGATAAAGCTTTCCATTTTTCACTGTATAATATGACGTTGATTCATGAACCATATTTGGATATAAAGTAACATCATCTATATTGACATATCCTGTTGTACCATCAATTTTCACATGCACACGGTCTCCATCGGCTTTTATGAACTTTAAGTCAGCTCCTTCTCGTACATATGTTAACTTTTTACCAGTCGCAATGTCATAAATATTAATCAACTTATTCGCTCGCACAAAGCCTTGTTTCATATTCATAACTTTTCCACCGCTAACAATATAACCATCTTCTTGCCTTGTCTGCAGTTCTTTTTCTGCTTCCGCCCCGTTCGATTTTTGAACTTTCCCTGCCTCTGTGACCACTTCATAAGAAGATGATTGTTTTAATTTTAAGAACTGTAGAGAAGCATAACCTTCTACACCATTTACTCGAACTTTCGCCCAACCATTTTCCTTTCCTAATACTGAAACGGACTCACCATTTTTCAAGTGGGCTACAATTGAAGCACTTGTTGAAGGACCTTGGCGCACATTTAATAAAGATGCATTTACAACTCCTCGTTCTTCTGTCACTTGTCCATTGTTTCCACTATTTCCATTGTTCCCATTCGAATTCGTACTAATTTGTACAAACTCTAGCGATACATAGCCTTCTTTTCCGTTATATGCAATCTTCGCCCAGCCGTTTACTTTTCCTAATACCGTTATCTTCTCGCCTTGTTTTAAGTTTCCAAGAATGCTACTGTTTGTGTTCGCTGCGCTTCTTACTCGCAGACTTGTTGCTGTAATTGTTCCTGTTTCTTGCGTACCTGTCGCAATATTTTCTGGTGGTTTTTCCGCCGGTTTTTCTGCTGCCTTACCTTCTAATTTCACAAACTCTAGCGATACATAGCCTTCTTTTCCGTTATACGCAATCTTCGCCCAGCCGTTTGCTTTTCCTAATACCGTTATCTTCTCGCCTTGTTTTAAGTTTCCAAGAATGCTACTGTTTGTGTTCGCTGCGCTTCTTACTCGCAGACTTGTTGCTGTAATTGTTCCTGTTTCTTGCGTACCTGTCGCAATATTTTCTGGTGGTTTTTCCGCCGGTTTTTCTGCTGCCTTACCTTCTAATTTCACAAACTCTAGCGATACATAGCCTTCTTTTCCGTTATACGCAATCTTCGCCCAGCCGTTTGCTTTTCCTAATACCGTTACTTTCTCGCCCTGCTTTAAATTTCCAAGAATCGTACCGCTTGTGTTTGCCGCACTTCTTACCCGCAGACTTGTCGCTGTGATTGTTCCTGCCTCTTGCGGACCATTATTAATTGTTGGTTGCTGCGGCGGTGCTGGTTGCGGTGCTACTCCTGCTTTCTCTCCCACTTTGATAAATTCTAGTGAAACATAACCTTCTTTTCCTTTATATTCAATTTTGGCCCAGCCATTCGCTTTTCCTATAACGGTAACAGTCTCTCCTTTTTGAACACTTCCAAGAAGAGTGCTACCTACAGCAGGACTATTACGAACATTTAAACGTGTTGCTGTGACAACACCTGTTTCACGTTGTCCATTATTAATAGTTATTTGTTGCTTCGATTCTATTGTAGGCTTTACTCCTGCCATCTTTAAAAACTGCAGTGAAACATAGCCCTCTTTCCCATTGTAAGAAATTTTTGCCCAATCTTTTTGTACTTCTAATACCTTTACAGTTGTTCCTTGCTTTACTTGTCCGACAATTGGACTTTGAGTCGTTGGTTGTTGACGTATATTTAAATTTGTGGCATTTACTGCAGCTGTGCTTTCTTCTTGCGCAAAAGCATTTGTAGAAACAAGAGATGCTGCCGTCACTAAAAATGTACCTGCTATTATTTGCTTTGTTGTTTGTTTCATGATTAATTAGAATATAAGGATATTTATATTCTGAAGTCACTTCCTTTCCTTATTTCTTATCTCATATTATAGCATAGTTACCATCACACCTTCTGTTTGAAAGTTATTAAAATCTATAAAATTATATATATTTTTATAAGAATACTGATATATCAGCGATTCGACACGATATAAAGTGAAACTTCCACCAGTGATGCTTTTTTCACTGATGGAAGGCCCGCCTAATTGGGTTTTTACGGGCAGTTTTCTTCCCCATTCTTCTCCAACCTTTACCGCCCACAAATAACGGGATAAAGGCCATTTGATAATGTTCAATATCCTAAATACACAAAAAGGAGCTGACATTAGTCCTTTTTCGAGTCAGCTCCTTCTCATTCTTTAATATGCCTTCCCCCAATACACCATATGTTTTGCCTCTTTCTCACAGCACACACAATGCTTAGCTAATTCTTCTTGTTCAAATGGCATACAACGTGATGTAACGCCTGCTTCTTCTTTTAACTTTTCTTCACAATCAAGACTTCCACACCACATCGCTTTAATAAAGCCTTGCTTTTCTGCTGCTACTTGCTTCATCTCTTCAAAAGTAGTGGCTATATACGTTTTTTCTTCACGCAAAGCTTTTGCTTTTTCAAATAGAGACTGCTGAATATCCTCAATTAAATTTGTAATGCGTTCTTCTAATTCATTTATAGCTACAAATTCTTTTTCTTTCGTATCACGGCGTACAAGGACAACTTGATTTTTTTCAATATCTTTTGGCCCTACTTCTAAACGAACTGGTATACCTTTCATCTCATATTCATTAAACTTCCAGCCTGGTGTTTTGTTGCTTGCATCCATTTTTACGCGCGCAACTTTTTGAATACGAGCTTGCAGTTCAGCTGCTTTTTCTAATACACCTTCTTTATGCTGAGCAATTGGTACAATCATCACTTGCGTTGGTGCAATCTTTGGTGGTAATACAAGTCCATTATCATCGCTATGCACCATAATAAGACCACCAATCATTCTCGTTGATACACCCCAAGATGTTTGATGCGCATATTGCCACTTTCCATTTCGATCGAGAAACTTAATATCAAATGCTTCTGTGAAGTTCGTGCCAAAATTATGCGACGTGCCCGTTTGTAATGCTTTTCCATCATGCATTAAGCTTTCAATTGTATAAGTCGCTTTTGCCCCTGCAAATTTTTCTTTTTCCGTCTTCTGCCCTTTTATAACTGGAATCGCTAAATACTCCTCACAAAACGATGCATATATATTTAAAATGTTAAGTGTTTCTTGCTGTGACTCTTCTGCTGTTTCATGAATTGTATGACCTTCTTGCCATAAAAATTCGGTTGTGCGTAAAAATGGACGTGTTGTTTTTTCCCAGCGGACAACAGAGCACCACTGATTATATAGCTTTGGTAAATCATTATAAGATTGTACAATTTTCGAAAAATGCTCACAGAATAACGTTTCTGATGTTGGACGAACGCAGAGACGCTCAGCTAATTCCTCATCCCCGCCGTGCGTTACCCACGCTACTTCTGGCGCAAAACCTTCTACATGATCTTTCTCTTTTTGAAGTAAACTTTCTGGAATAAACATTGGCATATATACATTTTCATGACCTGTTTCTTTTAACTTTTCATCCATTACTTTTTGAATGTTTTCCCAAAGTGCATACCCATACGGACGTAAAATCATACATCCTTTTACACTTGAATAATCAACAAGTTCAGCTTTTTTTACGATATCCGTATACCACTGTGCGAAATCTTCTTCCATTTTTGTAATGGCTTGTACTTGTTCTTTTTTCATTTTCTTTTCCTCCTTCACAAAATAAAAAAAGCCCGCATCCCTAAAATAGGGACCGAGCTTTTTGCCGGCGTTACCACCCTGATTCATATACAACATGTATATGCTCTCTTGTTCGATAACGGGAATATCCCGCTGCATACGCAGAACTCAAAGGTAGGTTCCATATTATCTTTTAAGAATCTCTCAGCCACTGGATTCTCTCTCTGCGAAAAGATTGAATATGTACTAATCCTTTTTCATCGTCATAACAATATAAATTTGTTGATTATCATAATACACACCACATTATAACGCAATAGGGAATTTTTTGATTTTTATATATTCTTTTCAGTTTATTTTGTTTTATACTCGTATTACATATATTTATTCCGGAAAAATTTCACGATTTGATGAAGTAACATCCCAATAAGTGTCCCAATTGATATAAAAAGACATAAGAAACCATATCCCATACCTTCCCATCCACCAATGAAAAATAACGTACATAAAAAACCAACCAAGCAAATGATAATCATAATAAGTCCAAACGAAATATCAAGCGAACGATTTGGGAAACTTTTGCGTAATGTGAAGGAAATCAAAAAAACAAGAACCATTGTGATTATGCTACTCATTAGAAAAAATTCCATTCTTTTCACTCCTTTAATTATATTATACGTTTATAAGTCTAAAAATTCTAAAAAAACTCTCTTATTGGTAGTAGTTTTTATTATCAAGTATTAATAGTAATATATAAAAATAGGTTATAGGACTTTTGGAGGTATTATTCTATGAACAGACCTGCAGCAAAACATGTTATTATCTTATCTTTTGATTGTTTATCAGCTTTAGATTTTCCTATATTACAAAACCTTCCGCACTTCCGTTCTTTACTAAAGCGTGGTGCATACGCTGAAAAAGTTGAAAGTATTTATCCATCTGTTACATATCCATCTCATACAACAATTGTGACAGGCAATTATCCTGCGAAACATGGGGTTGTAAACAATACGCTGCTACAACCAGGGAAAGAATCACCGGATTGGCACTGGTACCGCCGCTCGATTCAAGGAACAACCCTCTATGATGAAGCGCGAAAAGCAAACTTAAAAACAGCTGCACTTCTATGGCCTGTAACAGGAAGAGCAAAAATTGACTACAACATGCCAGAAATTTTTCCAAATCGTCCATGGCAAAATCAAGTGCTCGTCTCCTTATTCAGCGGGAACCCACTGTATCAACTAGAGTTAAATCAGCGTTTTGGTCACATTCGGAATGGTTTGTCACAACCGGAGCTAGATGATTTTGTACTTGCTTCTGCGGTACACACAATTCAAACGAAAAAGCCAAATCTTATGTTTGTTCATTTTACTGATTTAGACACACAGCGCCATTATCATGGATTTTCTTCTGAGGAAACAGTCGCAGCGATTCATCGCCATGACAAGCGTCTAGGTGCAATTGTTGATGCACTCCGCGAAAGCGGTATGTATGACAAGGCGACGCTCATTGCGCTTGGAGATCATAGCGCATTAGATGAGCAGAAGGCTATTCAATTAAATGTCTTATTGCGTGAAAAAGGCTTTCTTACTGTGAATCAAAAAGGGGAAGTAACAGATTGGAAAGCTTATTGTCAAAGCTGTGACGGCTCAGCATATATATACGTAAAAGACAAAAATGATACAGAAACCATTGGAAGTTTACACCGTTTACTACAAGAGCTCATACAAGATAAACAAAACGGTATAGAATTTCTATTAACCGATGAGGAAGCAAAAGATTTAGGTGCCGACGGGAATTGCCTCTTTATGCTGGAAGCACGAGAAGGATATTACTTTTTAGAGAATCATACTGGAGACTTGATAAGAGAGATTACAAGAAAAGATGTGACCTCTAATAAAAAATATACGTTTGGTACCCACGGCTATTCTCCATCAAAGCCAAATTACGAAACGATTTTTATGGCAGCTGGTAAAGGAATTCGTCAAGGCACCATTATTCCGCACATGCGACTGATTGATGAAGGTCCTACAATTGCAAGATTACTTGGATTATATCTTGGCGAAACAGACGGAAAGGTTATAGAGGATCTATTAGAATTGTAAAGTTTCGTAAATACTGTGTAAATATTCAGTTAGTTTCTCTTTTTTACTTACGTATTTCTGTACAATAACATTACATTAGTTAGAGGAGGAACATATATGAAGAAAATGTCCAGGCAAGAAAAAAGCTGGATATTATATGACTGGGCAAACTCAGTATATTCACTCGTTATTACAACTGCTATATTTCCAATCTACTTTAAAGCAGCCGCTAAAGAAGCTGGACTTGCAGGTACAACATCAACTGCATATTGGGGGTATGCAAATTCCTTTGCGACACTTATGGTGTCTATACTCGCTCCAATTCTTGGTACAATTGCTGATTATAAAGGTTTTAAGAAACGTTTCTTCACATTCTTTTTCCTATTAGGCATTACTTTTACAAGTATGTTGGCAGTCGTACCAACTTCACAGTGGATTCTTTTACTCGGCTGTTATATGCTCGCTTTAATTGGATTTGCAGGAGCCAATATTTTTTACGATGCGTTTTTGATAGATGTGACGACAGAGGAACGAATGAACCGTATTTCAACACGCGGCTTTGCCCTTGGCTATATTGGAAGCACGATTCCATTTATCGGCTGTATGACCCTTATTATTCTTTCACAAAAAAGTATCGTCCCATTGTCAGTCGGCGTGGCAAGCCAAATTTCATTCGCAATTACAGCGCTTTGGTGGGGACTCTTTACAATCCCTATGTTAAAAAATGTTGAACAACATTATTATATCGAACGTGATCCAAATCCTGTTGCGACAAGCTTTAAACGCCTTGCTTATACGTTTAAAAATATCCGTCAATATCGAACAGTTTTTTTCTTCCTCCTTGCCTATTTCTTCTATATTGATGGCGTCGACACAATCATTACTATGTCAACAGCATATGGAACGGACCTTGGCATTAGCGCAACAAGTTTAATAATTATTTTATTCGTTACGCAAATTGTCGCCTGCCCATTTGCACTATTATATGGTAAGTTATCTGAAACATTTACCGGAAAGAAAATGCTATATGTTGGTATTATTATTTATATTATTATTTGTACGTACGCTTACTTCCTAAAAACAACGTTAGATTTCTGGATTTTGGCAATGCTCGTTGCTAGTTCACAAGGTGGTATTCAAGCGTTAAGCCGCTCCTATTTTGCAAAGCTCATTCCGAAAGAATCAGCAAACGAATTCTTTGGGTTTTATAACATATTTGGTAAATTCGCAGCCATTATGGGCCCGGTTCTCGTCGGTGTCACAACGCAGTTAACTGGTAAAACAAACGCTGGTGTTTTAAGTATTGTCGTACTATTTATAATAGGAGGATTTCTGTTAACACGTGTACCAGAGAGTTCTTCGCCTTCTGTAACAGAACCTTCTCAAAAACCAGAAACATTATAATCAAACGCTCTCCCAACTTTTATGGGAGAGCGTTGTTATCTTTTACCCTTCTTGTGTTTGTGTCATTTTCATTCGAAGTACCGGTAAAATAGCTGCTAACCCTAATACTGCCGCTATGCTAAATACGATTACGAGCGAAGTTGTCTCCTTCAATATTCCTCCTAGCGAAACACCGATTAACAGCGCGCTCATGAATAGTGGTAATACCGTTCCGTTTACCCGGCCAATCATGTTCCCATCTACAAGGTGGATCATAAACGTTCCGACTACAATATTTACACAAGCTAAACAAATTCCTGTTATAAACCGCATGCATACTGTAATCCAAAACGAAGTCGAAAATCCTTCTACAACAAATGAAACAGCTAAAATAGTCATTCCAAAAACGAGTAAATGTTTCTGCTTTACTTTTTTAGAAACACCAGCTGCCAAACCGCCCCCAATTAACATCCCGATGCCATCAGCTGCAGTTAAATATTGTACAGCCTCTTTCTCCATCCCTAATCGCTCCACAACGAGAAAGATTTCAAGCGGTTGGACTAGCCCTGCAGCCAAACCAATGATCGAAAAAGTAGCCGTCAACATTCGCAAAGGGTTCGAACGTAACACATACAACCAACCTTCTTTTATATCATTCCATAATGAAGATTTCCTCACCTCTTTATCTTTCATCCACCCTGGCAGAAATGAAAGACAAAGAGCTGATAACGCAAAAATAATGATTAAGCTGTAGAGTGATGCAAATAAACCGAGCTGCGTATATACGAATGTTCCTACAACTGGACCAAAGATAAGGAACAATGCTTGTAAACTTTGAGATATAGCAATGGCTGCACTAACATGTACCTCTTCAACATGATGCTTAAAAACTCGTGAAGTTGCTGGCTGTGAAAATTGGCTGACGACCGCAGACACAAATGTTGCAGCAAATAACGCTTGCCAATACCCAATATTTAACAATAAAACAATCATAACGATAGATAGTGCACTTAATATATCCCCTGTAATCATTGTTCGCTTTGGATTCCACCGATCAGCCAAGGCACCTCCAATAAATGAAAAGATAAATATAGGAGCATATTCCATGACAGACAATATAGAAACAGCAATAGGATCATTATTTGTCTGTTCCATAACAAAAAACAAAAGCGCCATATTTCGGATCCAAATCGCAAATTGTTGTAAAATATCAGAAGCAATTACAAGCAGAAACACTCGATTTTTTAGCAAAGCACTCATCAATATCTCCCCTTCATTAAACCGACCGTTCAGTCTAATTTATTTTAAAAGAAAAGCTGCTGACATTACAATCCAGCTGCCATTCCCTGTAATAAAACATCAATTGCCTTTTTATAAATCCGTTTCATTTCTTCTGCATCCATCTCATAATATAATGGTCCAAGCCCAGCTAACAGACCGTTCACAACGTACATGAGATCATTTACATCGTCTTGGCGAAATTCACCTGATGCCATCCCTTCTTCGACTAGCTTCTTGAAGATGCTATACGTTTCACGAGTTAAGGCTATCATTTCATCCATTATATCTTTCCTTACAACTTGACTCGTTAGAAATTCTTCAATTGTACTAGAAATTGGGTTTTGGACATCTTCCACATAATATTCAGCAAGGCCATATAGCTTTTCCGTACTTGTACGATACTGTTTTTCTTTTTCGGCCCACTTTTCCAACCAATCGTACGTATGTTGCTTCACTACAAATAAAAACAATTCTTCTTTACTTTTAAAGTGATAGTAAATACTGCCCTTACTCCGCTCAGTAACTTCACAAATGTCTTCCATAGATGTTGCTGCATACCCTGTTTTTGAAAATAATTCTTCTGCTTTATAAGCAATTTCTCTTTTAATTTCTTCAGCGCTCTTTCTCATCATTACACCTCATTAAACCGACCGTTCAGTCTAATTTTAACGAAAATGTCCCTTTCTTACAAGAGGCAATTTTCTTATTTTAGGGTCACTATATAAGACTAACTTTCTGCACTTAATTGCTACTTTTTCTCTGGTTGCAAGAATGCTGGTACTGGGCCTTATAGCAAAGGTGTGATTCTGTTAGGGATATATGCATTTTATTCTCCTTTTTGCACCAGAAGCTAAATAACTGTTCTTTTTCTATACTAATCACACACATTTTGTAAAGGAATAATATCAGTATGTCCAGGATTTGCGAAAAAGAAGTTCATTTTTTCTGAAAAATGTATATAAATTCAATACGAATAATAAATACCCAAAGAGGATTTTATATTTCCTTAATTTACTCCTTTCCATCTACATTCATTATTTATTACAATGGCTTTCACGTCTAAAATAAAATGTTCAAAAAAGGAAACTATAAGTATCTTTATAACGTTTTTTCAATATAATCAATGTGTTAATAAAAGTAACTCTGTGTTATTTTTGCTTCTCTACTAAACTAATACAGCTTCAAACAATGGACACAATTGCTACACGCCAAGTGGAATTCATTACCTATTCAAGATTTTGTTTATTCAATCTTTCTAAAAATAAAAAAATATTAAGCTCATAAATATACTAGTTATAATGAGGGTGCCGAGAGATAATCTATTACCTACAGAAAAAATAGCAAACCTGGATCTGGTGCAAAAATTCTAAAGACCTTGCAAGTAATCTTCTAAAATTGGACATACTGATACGATTACTCTAAGAAAGGTGTGTAATCAGAAGGGAAATTTATTCAACACGGAAATGGAAGCGTTATCATTTAAATTTTATTTTGAATTGGTGATTCTAATAACTTAGATTCAACTGCAATTAAAAATAATAAATTATGGGGGTGCTTATATGAACATGAATGTAGCATCTATTAAAGAAAAAAAGGTTGTTAAATACAAAAGTTGTTTTGATGTGATTGGGCCGGTAATGATAGGTCCTTCAAGTTCACATACTGCAGGGGCTTTAGCTATTGGAACAGTTGCCAATAAATTATTTCAAGGTCTTCCAAAAAAAGTCGTGGTAAGGTATTATGAATCATTTGCTGAAACCCATAAAGGACACGGAACTGATTTTGCAGTTATTGCTGGGATATTAGGATTTGCTACCGATGACAGCAAAGTGCCAGATGCTATTAAAATAGCAGAATCTAAAGGAATTGACATTACCTTTATTGAAAAAGCAGGTGATAGTCCTGCCGGTCATCCAAATACGGCAGATGTATATTTAGAGGATGAAAGTCGAAGTATTAGAACGGTAGGTATTTCGGTTGGCGGCGGATTAATTGAAGTCAAACATGTTGAAATTGACGGATTTAGCTTAGATCTGCAGGGGCCATTGCCAGTTATTATTGCGATTTCCGAAAGAGCTGACTTTGAATTTGTCTTACGCAGGATCTTTAAACAATATGATGTGGAAATTAACGACTTTCATAGTTTAGAAGAAAACGGAAAATATTTACATGCATTTGCTTTGGATTCGCTATTGCCTTGTGATGTTCAGAAGGAACTTAGAAGTTTAAGCAGTATAGCTAATATCATTATTCTTTAGTTACATTCGGGGGTGAAAAAATATGTATATGTCTATAAAAGAAATTGTAGATGCAGCTAATAAAAGGAAAAAGCCAATTTATGAATTAGCAATCGAACAGGAAATCGACCAAACTAAAACGTCTTATAAAGAAGTTTGGAGCAAAATGGAAAAAAATTTAACGACTATGGAAAATTCCATAAATAAAAGTATTGAGGGCGACGGGGTATTTTCTCCGACCGGTTTAACCGGAGGCGATGCTGTTAAAATAAAAAAATATCGAGAAAAAGGAAAAACTCTTTCTGGAGATTTGATGGTGTTAGGGATTCAAAGTGCTATCGGTGTTAATGAAGTAAATGCTTCATTAGGGGCTATTTGTGCGACTCCAACAGCAGGTGCGAGTGGGACGATCCCGGGAGTCCTATTTAGTATTAAAGATACGTTGCAGTTAAGTCATGAAGATATGATCCATTTTCTATTCACTTCAGCATTATTTGGAACGATAGTCGCAAATAACGCTTGTATTGCCGGAGCGTACGGAGGATGTCAAGCTGAAGTAGGCAGTGCCTCAGCAATGGCGGCGGCTGCAGCGGTAGAAGCTGGCGGAGGAACACCACAGCAATCTTCTGAAGCCTTCTCAACCGCATTACAAAATTTACTCGGTTTAGTTTGTGATCCGGTCGCTGGTTTGGTAGAAATTCCTTGTGTAAAGAGAAACGCTATTGGAATGGCAAATGCTTTAGCAGCAGCTGACATCGCATTAGCTGGCGTAAACAATATCATCAATTCTGACGAAGTTATTGAAGCGATGTATAGAGTTGGAAGACAGATGCCTCGCGAATTAAGAGAGACAGGTTTAGGCGGAATTGCGACCACGCCTACAGGGATTTCCATTAAAAATAAAATATTTGGAGAGAAACAATTAAATACATAAACAGTTATTGGAAATATTGTGAAATAGTTAACAATCCTATTCTCTATTGTTCTCCTAAGGATGTCTGTATAGTAAGAGCCATTATCATTAAAATATACTACTATACAATTAAAGTATACTAATATATAATTGAAATGTTTTGCAAGCGCTAACAAATACATTAGGTTAGACACACGATGTGGCGCACCTTGTAAGCAATTTATTTTTCAACAAGAATGATCTATATTCTTAAGCCTTAAAAAGAGACGTAAGAATAGGATACAAGGAGGAATTATTATATGAGTGGGAATACTGCAAAAAAAATAAAATTTCAAGCTGAAAATACTGCAATAAAAAATGAGAAATATCCAGACCCTAAAAAGTGGCATAAACAGGATACTACCTGGGCATTGAGCCTTTTTGGAACAGCAATTGGAGCAGGAGTACTCTTTTTACCTATTAATGCAGGTTCAGGTGGTTTATTATCATTACTGTTAATTACCATACTTGCATATCCTGTTATGTATTATTCACATAGGGCGCTTGCTAAAATGATATACGCTTCTAATTCTGCTGATGAGGGGATTACAGGTACAATAAGAGAGTATTTCGGAAATAAGGCAAGTGTAATTTTTAACATAGTATATTTCGTCTCAATTTATACGATCGTGCTGATGTATTCAGTTGCACTTACAAATACTGCAAGTAGTTTTATCGTGAATCAATTGCACATGAAGGAGCCTTCAAGGGCCATTTTATCACTTGTATTAGTACTCGGTCTTATAGCTATACTAAATTTCGGTCAAGATATCACTGTAAAGATAATGAGTATGCTAGTATATCCTTTCATAGCTTCTCTACTTTTTATCGCAATATCTTTGATTCCACAGTGGAATACGTCCATGCTTAGCTTTTCAAGTGTTTCTACTGCTTCAACAGGAACAGGATATTTTGGAACGATATTGATGATACTACCAATCATAGTATTCTCGTTCAATCATTCGCCTATGATTTCATCATTTGTTATGAAACAGAGAGCTACTTATGGAATAGAAGCTACTGATGCCAAATGTGCTCAAATACAAAAAGCTTGTTATATCATGACATTCGCTGTTGTTATGTTCTTTGTTTGGAGCAGTACATTGAGTTTGACTCCAGATGATCTTATAATGGCAAAAAAAGAGAACTTGTCAATCCTATCATATCTTGCTAATGAGCTTAATTCGCCTGTAATCACTATTGCAGCTCCTATCATTGCTTTTATGGCTATAACAAAATCCTTCCTTGGCCATTATATAGGAGCATATGAGGTAATGCGTGACATGATTATCAAAGTCGGTAAAAAACGCGGGAAAAATATGGGGGAAAAAACAGTTAAGACAATGATCCTTACTTTTGTTGTATTAACATGCTGGTATGTTGCTTATGCAAATCCAAGTATTCTTGGAATCATTGATGCCCTTAGTGGTCCATTAGTTGCTGCTATCTTATGTCTATTACCAATGTATGCGATCCGCAAAGTACCAGTACTAGCTAAATACAGAGGAAAAGCAAGCAATGTATTTGTCATTATTATAGGTATACTTACTGTCCTAGCAAGTATTAGATCATTATTTTAATTCACTATTGTTGGTTCTGTTGCAAAAATAGTGGGAAATGAAAAAAGAACGAAAGATTCCTAGCAGAATTGAATTTTATCCCGCATTAACGGGCAGTAATACTCCCACCTCAAAATTCAGCGAAAGCAAAGGAGTTAGGTGGGAGATAAACTGCCCATAAAAGCCCGATTGGTTCAACTAATAATCAGTGGGGGATGAAGCCCCCCCCACTGATTAAAGTTTCACTTTATATTGTTAAACCAAAGAGATCATGGTTTTGGACAAACTTCTCACCTTGGAGAGTTTGTCCTTTTTTGATTATATGTATAACTTCTATTCCAGCAATCACTTTTTTAGCTGTTTGCAATGATTTTAATCCAAGCATATTTTAGATGATATCGAACTCTTTTTAGACGAAGATTTATTAAAAGCTTAAATAGTATCCCATAGGTAAACGATAGTGACAAACCTTATTCAAAGTTCTTTAGGAATGTAACGCTAAAAGAATTAAAAAAGTAAAAGTGAATAAGAAAAAGCCCCACCACCGCCAAGTAGAGAAGAGCTTTTCCAGGTAAACTACGATAAAGGCAGTCGCGAAGTATTATATTAACGGGTTCTGGTGCAAATATGATTTATTAGAAACATAGAACCTCAATATCCTTTTCATCCATGAATTATGATGCTAATCCAAACAATTTATGGATGAACTCAACGCATAATCGTTGTATGAGAAATGGATGAACTCCGTTCCTCCATCATTTCCACTAAATCACGAAAACTAAGATAATATTAGGCTGATAGTGCTTCCATTTGAACAAATTTTTCTTTTTCATACCAATCACACACCTTTTTAGAGTAATAGTATCAATATGTCCAAGTTTTATAAATTTTTTGCACCAGAACCAAAAAAAGTCCATGATTCGGGGTACAGTTCATATTTTATCTTAAACTATTCTTTTTTTAAATTTTTTTCCTTATATGTTTTAGTTATTCTACTTTCGTTTCACTTAATAAAGTAAGGGGCAAGTTTACTGGAAAAGCTGATTAAATAAATACTTCTCTAAGTTATACCAATAAATTAAGCTCCATTAACAAAAAATAAAAAATTGGAGGAATCTTATTATGGCAAACACAAGAACAGAAATTGAAATGGAAGGCTTTCCATGGGGGGGGAAATCTTATCTTATAACAAGTGAGGATTCTAACAATGTTTATGCAACATTCGAGCCTGCTAAGCAAGCTGCTACAATTGTAAAATTAACGCTACAACGTGCGGTTCGTGAAACTTGGCAAGACGTTGCTTCAAAATCTGGTGAATCTTGGAATGATTATACTAGTAAGGAAAACTTTAACGCTAGATTTACTAACGTTCCTCGTACAGGTCAAGGTATGCGTGTTAAGGTGGATCTTTACGACATTTACGATAGTAACCAAACTGACCGTATGTTATCAGATATTGGCGATATTTGGATTCGTTAATTAACTAAAAAGGGAACTTTTCAGGGTTTCCTTTTACCAGGCTGTGGAGAAAGTATTCTCCACAGCCTGGTTTATTTTATTTCTGTATATTTGGTTCTGGTGCAAATATGATTTATTAGAAACATAGAACCTCAATATCCTCTTCATCCATGAATTATGATGCTAATCCAAACAATTTATGGATGAACTCAACTTCATTTTGGGCAGACTTTACCCCTTGGTGAACTTGTCCCTTTTTCATCATATGCATAGCTTCGATACCACTTATCATCCAAGAGGCTGTGTGAAAGGATTTCAATCCTAACATTGAACGAACTCGCTTTTTAATAAAACGATGATCTTGTTCCACTATGTTATTGAGATATTTGACTTGCCTTATTTGGCTGCCTACAGGGATCTTTTTTTCGTTCTTTAACTCTTCAATCGCCATAGGATAGGATGAGTTTTTGTCTACTGTGATAACACGGGGCTTGGAAACATGAAAAGACCGCAAAGCTTTCTTAAGAAATTGCTTTGCAGCCCTATGATCTCTTGTTTTACTTAGATAAAAATCAATGGTATTTCCTTCTGAATCAACGGCACGATACAGATACATCCATTGACCTTTTACTTTTACATATGTCTCATCCACTCTCCAAGAATCATTAATTGGCTTAAGATGACGCCGAACTCGCTTATCTAATTCAGGTCCATATTAATGAACCCAGCGCATGATTGTTGTATGAGCAATGGAAATTCCTCGTTCTTCCATCATTTCAACCAAATCACTAAAACTGAGATTGTACCATAGGTACAATCTCACGGTTAATAAAGTAATATCAGGTTGATAATGTTTCCACTTAAAGAAATTTTGCTTTTCCATACCGATCACGTCCCTTTTTTAGATTAATAGTATCAGTATGTCCAAGTTTTACAGATGAATTCTTTTCAAATTAAAATTTTGCACCAGAACCCTAAATTCTCTCAACCCACATACCATATGACGGAAAAATCTCTTTCAACTTTGCAAATGTTTCATCACACCACGATTTGGAGTTGAAATCACCAATGATGATACGCTGATTACCATCATCAAGCGATTGTGTCCATATCCCGTAGTCTGGGAAAGTATCTTTGGTTGTTTGATATACTGCTTCTATCCATTCAACTGAATTGAAGTCTCCTATAAAGATCCGATAAAGTTCCTGATCATTCGTAAACCATTCGATTGTTTTATCCCCATTTAAAACATTTAGATCTACTTTTCCCATTCCATCAAGCCATCCTCCTGTTTCACCATCTGCATATTGCCATAAATCACACTCATATTCAGGCTTATTTCCCCCATATCTTGGAATCCATAAGAAATCAGCTTTTACATTTTGTAACCCATAAGATCCATACATATGGTGCGATACATATAAGCCAACTTTCCAACCAGCATCCCGACAAGTATTGATAAATGCCTGTGTTGCTTCTGCTAGGTAAGTACTTCCACAACTTGCTAGAGTGTCATCTTCAACATCTAGTACAAGAAATTGTGCATTTGGATTTACACGCGCTAAGAAGTCTTTCGCTTCCACAAGAGCATCTGCAATGCTTACATAGCACCCGTAGGCATAAGCAGCATGGGGGATTCTATGTTTTTCTAAATTTTGGACATGTTCATTATACAGTGTATCTATTTTTTTTGATCCATATTGTACACGACAGATTGCTAAACCCAATTGCGGTGCAGCTATATCCCAATCGATATTATTATTGTATTTTGATAAGTCTACGATATGTTTAGTCATCATTCAGTATTTCCTTTCTCTTCATGATCTGTCCAAATACCAAGTGCGATACCGACCGACAATAAATAAGGCGCCAATTCGTCTAAGAAACTTTTTGCCTCCGGAACTCCTAATTTAGTAAATAGAAACCCAATTAATGAAAAAGTTGCAACCCACATTTGCCAGTTACGAAGACGTTTTTGGATATTTTCTTTATTCATATTTTCACCTACTTTCCTGCAACTTTAAATAGAGTCATAATAGCGCCTGTAATGATTGCACCCACTACAGTTGTTCCAATCCAAAAAACTAATTTATCTAACCTATCTATACGTAAATGCGCATTTTTAGCAAATTGTTGGGCTTCAATTGCAACTTCTTTTACGTTTCCTAATGTATCAAGTTTTGTTTCTACCCTCGTTAATCCAACTAATAGCTCTTTAAAATCATCTTGCTTAATTTGTTCATTCATTGATTCATCCCTCCCTTACAATAAAAAGAGAAACAATACAACTTATTTTCTTACAACTGATGCATTTTTATATAAAATTCGTGTTCCTCAGACCTGGGATTTACTGCCGACCTCCTTCAGATTTCAGGTCACCACGGACACCCTTTCCTTAAGCTAATCGCTACTACTGACTTCACGATTCGAGACTTGAACCTTAGAGAATATGCATATGCTGGGCGTACAAAAAGAGCGTCTTCCAAAAGGAAGACGCTTGTTGATTAAAAGTTTCCATAAACATTTGGATTACTTGAATAACCAACTTCAATATCAATATCGCACCAAAGGTAACTGTCATATACACAGTTACCGCCTTTTTTATAACCATTTGTACAGAGATAATAAAGTTGTTTTAAAAACGCCGATCATGTTATTCAGCAATTGGTCCAGATTATGGAGTAACTTTATTAATTGTTTCGTTAAGATTGTGAATAAGTGCACTTAAGCCAACGTGACAGTTTAGTTGAATAAAAAATGTTATAATATTATTAAAATTCGAGAAATGTAGGGTGAAAAATGAAGAGTATGAAAAGATTGATTCAAGTCATCTTAGTAAGTACATCAATCCTAATTCTTAGTGGATGTTATTTTCCTAAAGATAAACTGAATCAACCAATACAAGAGTATTTAAAAACAAACTATGGAATACAAGGTGAGTTTTCCGTTATTCAGACAGATAATAATTGGCCTAATGGGATTGGCCATCAAACTTATGTAGAAATGAAAAAGCCATATCGTGCTTATCCGTTCCTAATGATTGAAAAAGATACTTTGAAAATTATAAAAGATGATAGTGACGATATCTATCTCGAACAATTCAAGGGTGCATATATTGAGCAACACCCAGAAGTAGTTCAAGTAATTGAACAGATCATAAAAAAATATGGATTAGTGAAATATCCAAATAAAGTTGTCCTAGAAGGACATAACCCTATTTATATCTTTCCTTACGAGAACATTGAGATAGATATAAATAATTCTCAAGAGCTACTTGATGATTTTAAAAAGACCCAAAAGATAGATACTACTAAACTTTTACCTACATTAATACCAAGTGACCCCCGAAGTAAAAAAGATGATGGCGAGCATGGCATGTATGCATCGAAAATAGGTGTGGTGAATTTTCTATTTGAATTTGACATGAATAAAAATAAACATCCTATTCCAAAGGCCAAAGATCTAATTGAGGACTTTCAAAAAAGTGGAGTATTAACAAAAGGAATATACAGTATCTATATGAGAATAGATAATTCAAATCACTATGTGGGATCGGAAAATAATAGTGTAGTTTTGTTTGAAGTCGATGAAAATGGTGAATATACCATAATTGCCACTCCTAAATATGGTGATTTTTGGGACACTTACTTTTATGGTGATTACGCAGCTGAAAAAAATATAAAATAGAAATTTAGTTTCAATTACTTAATTGGAATTGACTAAAAATACACGTGGTTCTATCCCTATTAGGGGTACAGCCGAGATATCGCGTATATCTCGGCTGTACCCCAACCAGGGACAAAAAATAAAGTTCAGTTTATAATTTTTTTGCAATCTGTACACTTTACTGTTAAATATTCACAAAAAACCAGCTATATTATGCAAAATACGCACAATATAGCTGGTTTTTACTATTTTTCTATAAGAGTATAGTGACCTTATTAGAAATACTTCTATTTTAAATTTACTTCTTTAAAGCGAGAGCAATGATGATAATATTCAATAATATCTTTTTGACCCTTAGTGTCTTCAATCGTTTTGTTATATTTGTCATAAACATAGACTGTTCCTAAGTCATCTCCAAACCTACTTATAATATCTTGGTCAATACGATGATTAATTATAAGATCATCATATTTTTTTAGTTTATTATTAGCAAGTTTTCTGCTTACTTTTGCTTGATATACAATATCAAGAAAATTGATGCTAGAACTAAGACCAGGCGCATTAAATGTCACTGCGTTTGATTCAACCCAAGGTAAATTTTCATCAATTATTTCACTTTGTACAAATTGTGCTAAGTACCCCCCAAGTGAATGACCTGTAATATACAAGTGACTCATCCATTTATTCTCAGTCTCTATTAATTTTTCAACAAACTTAATAGCTTCATCAACTTGGTAACTTCCAGCGTTTAACCCTACTTGTAAGATATCTACTACCCAGTCCTGCCACTGCTGTGTACCTCTAAATGCAACTGTACAAGCATATTCGTCTTTGGAAATTTCTTTTCTATACACATATACATCAAAAGAATGCATTGATTTATCTGTATATTTTTGCCATAATAACCAATTTCCCGGACTCTTATATTGTTTCTCTATTAGTTTATCATTATACGTACTGTTTGCCATTTCAAGAAGTTGAAGTGTAAGGGATAACTGTTCCTTTTCTATTTTAGAAACACCGTTATCTCGATTTGATTTCATATTATTATCTATTTCAATAAGACCACTACCTGATCCAACTTTAATTGTTGAAATTTGATCAAAAGCCCAGTTTTTTGGTAGTGGATATCCTAAATTCCCACTAAATCCTGTGGACATTCCACTAACAAAACTTGTCTTCGCATAACCTTTCTCTGAAACTTGAATACATACGTTTCGAGCTCCATAAACACCTACTTTATAAGATCCACCAAGTTGAACCATTTTCTCATTTAAGGCTTTGAAATGGGGAAGAATATTATCCGTAATATCTGTCCCATATGCATCGAAATCAACTGCAAAATAAATAGTAGTACCATCTTGGAATCCATATTCTTTCGCTGCATCATATGCTGCTTTTGCATCTAATCGACCTTGTTCTGCACTAAAACTTGAAGCCTGTCTACCATTAGCTTGGTAAATGGGAAATACAGATAATCCAGCATCAAAAATGTTTTTTAATTCACCTGGTTGTATTTTTTTATTGATACCACCTGCAACATTAACAAGATAACGTCCTACAGTTTCATAACCAGCAGCCTTTAAAGCTTTACCTCTCTCTAAAGTGACTTCCGTTATACAATCACATGCTTTTCCTTTTCGATCTGGATCCCCCGTACTAACTAGTGCTGATAACCAAGTTGACTTATTCGCAACACCATCTTGAGGAAGTAGTGTGAACTCTTGGAATTTCTTAACTGCACTTTCTATGCTCGCATTATATGTTGTTGAAAACGAACCAGAATCATAACCATTAAAATATAAAGCATATTGAAATAATGTAACAAATCTACCCGAACTACCTACTTTTAGAATTGGTAATCCATTCTTTGTCGCAGGACCAATCGAGCCAGTTTGAGAATCTGCAGCAATTCCCATTTCTGTTTGTAAACCGTAAACTAAGGCTTTATTTGTACCTCGTTGGTAATGACCATCTGTTGGTTGAACACCAGAAGTTTTGTAATATTTATTATTTAAATCTTGTTGAATTTGTCGTACGTATTCATCTCCACCTGGAGTAAGACTATAAGCATCCATTGTTAAGAAAGCCTTAAAAATATAGTCATACACCTTACCATCAGCTACTGGAAGACCAGCATCTTTTTGTAAACTTACAACTGCATTTTTCGTTTTCTCATCAAAAACATCATCAAATTTCCCCGGATTATATCCTTTACAATACATAGCACCTTTTAAAATTTTAACAATCGCTTTTCCTTTTTCATCAGTAGGAACATTTCCTAAAGACATTTCACCCCACTGCTTATATTTAGAAGCTGTAGTTGGTCCAAATGCATCTGCAAGCGAAGTAATACCCAATTCAACTTGAAGGGCTCTTGTTAAAGCATAAACAGTTGACCAACCTGTTTTACCATTGAAAGGCGCTGGCTGAAAACCTGATACTTTTCCATATTTTTCATTTACCCATTTTTGTACTTCAAATACTGCTGGATCTCCGACTGGCTCTGCCATTATAAATTCTCTCCCTTTTCTTATTAGTGAAGCTTAATTTAATAATGTAGTTAAAAATAAATATACATATTTCAATAAAAATTTAATTAAATTAAGCTCTTACCCTATTAAGTGAAAGGAAAGTAGAATAAATAAAAAAAATAGAAAAAAAACTTTGTAACTACTTCGACAATATTAAATTCTAATTTTTGGTAAAAATTAAATTATTTGAATTGTTATGATCAATGCATTTGTGAGATGTCTATAATGTGTTTACAAAGGTACACCTTTAGATACGTTTTTAACTTTCATGTATTTAGTGTTACGTTTCCCCTTTGAATAATCTGTAAAACTATACCTTTACAGACATAATTGGTATAATTATTAATGAGGTGTAGCATATGAAGCATAAAAAATTTGGATATGTCCGAGTTTCGAGTAAAGATCAAAACGAAGAACGACAAATTCAGAATATGAAAGATTTAGGTATAGAAGATCGAGATATTTTCATCGATAAAGAATCTGGAAAAAATATGGAGCGAGAGAACTATCAAATGCTAAAACGTCTTGTTCGTACGGGGGATACCATCGTATTTGATTCCTTAACAAGACTTGGAAGAAATATGAATGATACATTAGAAGAATTTAGGTACTATGAAAAACATAAAGTAAATTTACAATTTATAAAAGAACCATACATTAACGTCAATTACACTGGAGAAAGTACAAATGATGTTATTCAGAGCGCAATTCAAAAAGCAACACTGACAATATTATCTGCCTTTGCAGAAAAAGAGCGCATTGATATTAAACAACGTCAAGCTGAAGGAATTGCTCTTGCCAGAAAACAAGGAAAACACTTGGGACGCCCTCCTGTCGAAATAACAGAAGCATTTATTGAAGCTTATAAGGAATGGAAATCCGGTTCGATTACAGCAGTAGGAGCCATGAAAAAGTATGGCATCAAACGTTCTTCTTTTTATAAGCTTGCTAAACAATATGAAGAAAAAATAAAAGAATAGTTTGTCTTATTAACGTTTTCTTAAAAAGAACTTGTAGTGATTCCTACAAGTTCTTTTTATTAAACTTCATTTTGTTTGTTATTGACTATATGGGATTACCTTACATACCCATCAACTTAAATTTTTAAATTATCCCTAAAACAAAAATTTTATCTCACTACAATTGTCTATGATGATTTAGTTCGTTTTTTCGTTTTGGAGAACAAAAACTTTCTTAACTTGATTGTGATGTTACCATGCCCCTTTACTAATGTCACCCCCTTAAAAATTTCAACTTAAACAAGGAAAGAGAGCGATAACACAAAATATGTTATCGCTCTCTACTTTGTCAGCATCATCCTAAAAAGAAATGTTTTTGTTTATAATGATGCTTGATAAATTTCTACAACATCTTGTTTATTTAATTTTTTAAACTGTCCAAACTCACCATATGCCATTGCCTTTTCTGCCATAACATCAATTTGTTCTTCACCAATTCTATAATCTGCTAGGCAAGCTGGTGCTCCGAGAGATATCCAAAATTGGCGTAATGCTTCAATTCCTTCTAATGCTATATCAACATCAGTTTTATCTTCTGTTTGAACATGAAATACTCGAACCGCAAATTGTTTAAACCGATCTACATTTTCATGCAAAACATGTTTCATCCAATTTGGGAATAAAATTGCTAAACCACCACCATGTGGAATATCATACACTGCCGAAACTGCATGCTCAATATTATGCGTTGCCCAGTCTCCACGTACGCCCATCGCCAAAATACCATTTAACGCCATTGTACCGCAATATAAAATTGTTTCACGATGCTCATAACTTTCTAAATCACGTAGCAACTTTGGAGCTGTTTCAATAACAGTTTGTAAAATAGACTCACAGTATCGATCTTGCAGTACTGTATTTGTACCTTGATGAAAATATTGTTCTAGTACATGCGACATAATGTCAACAATACCATAAATTGTTTGATCTCGCGGCACAGATATTGTATGGTTTGGATCTAAAATAGAAAATTGCGGGAATGTTACTGAACTCCCCCATCCATACTTCTCATTTGTTTCCCAATTTGTAATAACAGAGCCTGCATTCATTTCAGAACCGGTTGCTGCAAGAGTTAACACGGTTCCAAAAGGCAATGCTTCTTTTGCAATAACTTTTTTTGTAACAAGATCCCATGCATCGCCATCATATCTACTACCAGCTGCAATTGCTTTTGTACAATCTATTGTACTTCCGCCTCCAACAGCTAATATAAACTCAATATTATTTTCTTTACAGATTTGAATTCCTTTATTTACCCTTGATAAACGCGGGTTAGATTCCACACCACCTAATTCGAAAATTTCTGAGTCTATCTCTTGTAACATCGATATTACGTTATCGTAAATTCCATTTCTTTTAATACTCCCACCACCATATACGAGTAAAACCTTTTTCCCATATTGAGGTACCTCTGTTTTCAATTGTTCTAATTGACCTTTTCCGAAAATTAGCTTTGTTGGATTGTAAAACATAAAATTCTGCATTCTCCTCTTCCTTCCCTGTTAAAATTTTGAATTTAAGTACGCTAACTGTAATTTTCTATTCTTCTCATTCTGTTTCTAATTGGAGTTTACTTGCATATTGTCCCGTATTTTACTTTTGGTTCCCATGCCCCTAATTATGATATTAAACTGTACATCCCCTAAATAGATGTAACATTGCGAATTTTCTTTTTGAACCTCACATGTGACAGGAAAAGGTTCTGACCGCTTCTATGCACGGCCTAATGCTCTCTTTCTCTCCTAAAAAAAGAGATTTTATATCGTCTTTTCAGCTTACATTTATATAGTAGTGTTATAGGGGTATTATAAATTCGATTCTCTAATTTTTATTTCCCTTGTAGTGGTTGACCATCAAAAGCTGTTATATCTAATGGTGCAGTTAAAAATTGATTTGCTTTGTCAACGAAAGAAGTGAAATGCTTACTCTTATTGTGGTTAGCAACTGCTTCTGTATTTTTCCACAACTCTACCATTGTATAGACATCCTCTTTTTCGGTATCCTTGTACAAATCATAAGATACATTTCCATTTTCTTTTCTTGAATCACTAATTAGCGAGTGAATCTCATTTAAAAACGCTTGTTGTTTTGCTGAATCTACATGAAATCTAGCATGGATAATAATCATGGTACGGTTTCCTCCCACTTTTCTACTTGTATTTGTATCTATGAAAAAAATCAATCACGCAAATGATGAATCCTTGTGATCTTCTACAATTACTTCCACTGAGCAATTTTATCAATTGGAAGGCGAACTGATTTGTAGCCACTGTCAGCTGCTTTCCCAATTGAAATTAACATAACTGGTACATAACGATTTTTATCTAAACCAAACGCTTCTGCAATTTTATCTTTTTCATATCCACCAATTGGGCATGTATCGTATCCGTGAGCACGAGCTGTAAGCATAAGTTGCATCGCTGCAAGACCACCATCAATTAAAACTGTGTCTTTCATTACTTCTGAAGAAACAGTTGAAAAATAAGCTGTAAGCTTCTCCATTTGACTTTCTTTTACTTCTGAAGGCATATATCCAAGTTCAACTGCTTTTCCGTAAATTTCTTCAGCATTTTCGAAATTATTCAAATCACCAAAAACAGCAATCATTGCTGCTGATGTTTCTACTTGAAGTTGATTAAATTTAGCAAGTGGCGCAAGCCTTGCTTTTCCTTCAGCACTATCAATTACTAAGAAGCGCCATGGTTGCATATTTACAGAAGATGGTGCAAGTGTTGCTTCTGTAAGGATCTCTGTCATTTCTTCTTTACTAATTTTCACAGTAGGATCATACTTTCGAATAGAACGACGGCCTGTCATAATTTCTGTAAAATTATTTGTTTTTTGTGTGTTAATCATAGAGAGTTTCTCCTTTTTCTGTCTAATGGTTACATTAGAATTCCGTTATATTTTTTTGAATGCGATTTAACATATTTAGAAGTTCATCTCGTTCTTCTTCGTTAAAATCCTTTAACACAGAAGCGGCAAATCGCTCTTTTTCCTCTTGAAAGGAATGAATTTTATTCCGACCAGTATTTGTTAAACTAACAAGAGTTACCCGATTATCATTCGGACTTTTACGCCTTGTAATCATTTCGCTAGCTTCAAGTTGCTTTAAATGCCGGGTAATTGCTGCATTGTCAATGTTGACTTCTTTTTGAAGTTCTTTTTGACTTATTTCATCTACTTGATAAAGTTGATGTAAAAGTTCAAGTCTAGACTGACTAATCCCTGTACAACCTTCAAATTTCGAACTGATGTCTTTATTGAGAAAATGTAGTTTATATAAAATAACCGCTCCCTTTGAACATGAATAGGTCAAATTACCCCTCCTTTTAGGTTGTTAATATAATTGATATATCAATTATTGATCCGTCAATTGTTGATATATCAATTATATTACGAGAGATGTACTTGAAAAGCAATAATTTTGTTTTTATCCCCAATTGGGGTACAGCAACGATTCCTTCTTTTTGAAGCCGCTTATAAAAGTCGATTTTACTAAGCCTACGTTAGTGGCTATTTGCACCGTAACAATAATGAAGCTTGATAACATTTAACCAAACTGCTAATAAGTTACTACTCTAATGAAATTAAAATCAAAGTTTTTAAGGTAAAATAAGTTTTAAAAAATAATTCGATAAATAACTAATTTTTAGCACTCCAATGAGTGCTGTTTCTTTATAAAAAAATCAGCCCCGTACAAAACGGAGCTGCAAGGAAAAGAAAAGATGAGAAGTAGTCGAGTACATCTTATTACTAATCCATCAGCTGTACAAAGTGAGAAAATTGTATTTTCAACTTATCAAAATGACATTTTTGAAAAAGTCATGCTAAACAAATATTTATAAAAGATCCCTACTTTATTTTTTTCTTTTAGGATCTTTTATAAAATAAAAAAGTGCATTTTTTATTTTGGGGGATTTACATATTTATTATTTACTTTTACGCCTACGCCCTGGTCATAAACCATTTTTCCGCCGAAATATCCCACAGAAAGGATGGCGCCAGAACATATTAATGAAAATAAACAATACACAATCAGTGTAGATTTTTGAAATATCTTCTTTTTAAAAAGAAAAAGAGTACGGAAAGCAACTACAAGAAAGGTTAGTACCGTAGTAAGGTCCGCCAAACTTTCATGATACTCGAATATATTTGTATTTCCTCCGACATCGTCTTCTGGACCAGTACCAACCGCAATCCAAGCAAAAATAAAAGCTAGGGTCCACAGCCAAAAACCTTGTTTCGGCGAAAGCTCCCGTTTTGTTATAATCCAAAATAAGTCATAACATGTAGCCATAATAATTAATACAATAGGGAAATGCAACATAATAGGATGAATATGAGAAATCAGCTCTTCAAACATTCTAAACAAGATATATATTGGTAATTTTACTACTCCATTTTTAAAACTTCTTTAAAAATACATTAACTTTGTCATCAAGATAAAGTTTTGTAACAAGATTTAGGATGTTTTTGTGATAAAATAGTGTATTTTTATTGATTTGAAGCTATTTATTTCTGTTATCGTACGGTGGTGTGTTGTTCTTATCTCAAAATGAATAACCAATAAGTTTCTTATATTTAACATTTGATTTCTGTGTGAAAAATACTACAAACGAGAGTAATCTATGCTATAGTAATAAAGAATAACTATAAAACAAATAACCACACATAGTGTGATTATTTAAAAAGCTGCTATCCATATGGATGGCAGCTTTCGTCGTTTTATAAGGATTTCGATTTTGATTCTTCTTCTCAACAAAAATGACAAAGGAGCGAATAAAGATGAATACAGAAGGGAAAACATTATCGACAGATAACAATATTTCTCATTCAACTTGGGGGCAAATGTGGGAAAAGCACCATGAACTGATCCTTGCTATTCTATCTGGTATTTTCATTTTAGCTGGTTGGATCTTAACAAAAAACGAAGTAACAACAGCTGGGATTATCTTTTATATTCTCGCATATCTCACTGGAGGTTACGTAAAAGCTAAAGAAGGTATTACAGATACGATTGAGGAAAAAGATTTAAACGTTGAGATGCTCATGATTTTTGCTGCTATTGGTGCTGCTATTATTGGTTACTGGGCAGAAGGTGCAATTTTAATATTTATTTTTGCATTAAGTGGTGCGATGGAGACTTATACACTAAGTAAAAGCCAAAAAGAAATTTCAGCATTGTTAGATTTACAACCTGAAGAAGCTTTACGTATTTCGAATGGAATGGAAGAACGAATTCCAGTAGATCAATTACAAATTGATGACATTATTTTAATTAAACCAGGTGAACGTTTACCTGCTGATGGTATTATCCATGTTGGTGAAACAAATATTGATGAGGCTGCGATTACAGGAGAACCTATCCCAAATAGCAAAACAATAGGTGATGAAGTATTTGCTGGAACTGTGAATTTACGCGGTGCAATTGAAGTGAAAATTACGAAGCGCAGTGATCAAACGTTGTTCCAAAAAATTATTCGTCTTGTACAAAGTGCTCAAAGCGAAAAATCACCATCACAGCTCTTTATTGAAAAGTTCGAAGGAACATATGTAAAAGGCGTGCTTATGGTTGTTGCTCTTATGATGTTTGTTCCACACTTTTTATTACATTGGAGTTGGAATGAAACATTTTATAGAGCTATGATTTTACTCGTTGTTGCATCTCCTTGTGCACTTGTAGCATCGATTACACCAGCTACGCTAGCTGCTATTTCTAACGGGGCACGACATGGTATTTTATTTAAAGGGGGCATTCATTTAGAGCGACTTGCTTCCGTAAAAGCAATTGCTTTTGATAAAACAGGTACATTAACACAAGGAAAGCCATCTGTAACAGATGTATATGTGAGAAATGGTATGGCAAAAAAAGAAGTATTATCTATTATAGCCTCCATCGAAAGCCATTCAACACACCCGTTAGCAGAAGCAATTGTTAAACATGCCAAACACGCATACGATATTGAATTAACAAAACCAGAAAATGTTGAAGATGTAACTGGATTCGGCTTAAAAGGGACACTTGAAAATAAAGCTTATAAAATTGGAAAAGCTGATTTTATTGGTGAAGAAGCGAATTTGTTCCATAATGGCATTGCTACTACACTTGAACAAGAAGGAAAAACAGTCGTGTATATTAGTGACGAAGAGGGAGTTCTTGGTCTAATCGCATTGAAAGATACATTACGTCAAGAAACAATTGCCGCAATTCGTGACTTACAAAACCTTGGTGTAGAAGCGATTATGATTACTGGTGATAATGAACAAACAGCAAAAGCAATTGCCTCTGAAAGTAATATAAAAGAATTCTATGCATCATGTTTACCGGAAACAAAGGTAGAAACAGTAAAACAACTAAAAGAAAAATATGGTGTAGTTGCTATGGTTGGTGACGGAATTAACGATGCTCCAGCACTTGCTACAGCAAGTATCGGTGTTGCTATGGGGGAAGGAACAGATGTTGCCTTAGAAACAGCTGACATTGTTCTTATGAAAAACGAACTCTCTCGCCTTTCTCAAGCAATTCGTTTATCAAAACGAATGAATCGTATTGTAAAACAAAACGTTATCTTTTCACTAACAGTAATTGCAATGTTAATTTGTTCGAATTTCTTACAATTTTTAGCTCTCCCATTTGGCGTTATCGGTCATGAGGGAAGCACAATTCTTGTTATTTTAAATGGATTGCGATTATTAAAAGAAAATAATTAGACGGGTTCCCATTGGGAACCCGTTATTTTGTACTTTGGAGTAACAAAACTTCTTAAGTTGATGGTCATGTATGGTGACCCCTTTATTTAACAAACGTACCTTTAGTTGAATAGCAATAATAAAATGAGTACCGTACTTATGCAGCATTATCAATTATAGATTAATAAATTTTAAGATATATTCCTTTTGTAGCAATGCGATGAGCTTGATTAGTCATTCCTCTCACATTTACAGACAAATCTGAAGAGAAACTAGATATCCCATCTTTCAGAATTAATGGATTTATTATACGTACTTTATTTTTTTGAAAGATATCATAGTCTTTTTGATCAATACGTAATTGTACCTTTGGATGAATTTTTTCTAAGATATTTATGAGCTCAGCATCTTTTGTTCTGTATATTTTATTTAATAATTCATTATCTGTTCTAAGAAAATCTGTTTTTGTGATTTCGCCTTTGTCGAAAGCTTTTTTTAAACATTCAGCCAGCATATAATTAGCATAAATACACAATGGATTCATAAAGAAGTCAATGACCTCTTTATAGTAAGTTTCAACAAACCACTCTGCTATCTCTATATCTCTAAGGTGAATTTCACCTTTAAATACTATCAGATTGTCCAGAAAATTTCGAATGTCGTTTAAAGATATATAACCATACTCATACATATCACGAAGTGTGTAGTCAATGCGATCAGCGCATAAAGCTGGGGCAGGCTGTTCTAATATTGGCCAGTTAGAATCGTCAGTAATTTCACTGTAATTATAATTAAAGTCAGAAAGAATATTGGGTATTTCGGAATTATCCACTACATCCTTATATATATTTTCGTGATAATCTTCAAATCCGTTCTCAAAGACATAGTCCACTACATGAGAAAATGTAGTATGAGAAACATCATGTAGCAACCCTGCGATCTGTTCTTCTAAAGAACCTCCAAGTTTACGAATTAATAGCATTACACCAATTGAGTGTTCAAAGCGTGTAATATTCCATTTTTCGTTAACTAAATAATTTGCTCCCCCTTGATGAATCCCTTTTAATCGCTGAATCGGCTCACTCATAATCAATTTTTCTAAGACTTTATCGTTAATAATAAATTGACCATAAATATTATCTTTAATAAGCATCTATACATCTCCTTAATTTCTTTGAAATTTAAAAGCCATAAATGTAATTAACAGTGCGAGACAAGTAATTGCACCACCAATTATTGCGTTTAATTCAACATAATATAAATCAATTATAGTTCCACCAATTGTAGAGCCTATAGCCATTCCAATATGAACACCAGAATTATTTAAACTTTGTTGTATATCAGATGTAGTCGGTGCAGAAGAAACTAAATAGCTTTGAATTGCAGGTTGAAGCGACCAGCTTAATAAGCTCCATAACAACATTGCCCCAATTAACAACACGATAGAAAATCTTAAAAACGGAAGTGTAATAATAGTTATCGTAAAAAGAGACAGTACCAAAATAATAGTTCGGTTTGCACCAACACGATCAGTAAGAAACCCACCCAACAAACTTCCGAACATGGCGACTAATCCAATAATAAAATACATAAGACTAAGTGAATTCTCTGTCAAATTCAAAATTGATTGAAGAAATGGTGTTAAATAAGCATATAGAGTCATGTGACCTGCAAAAAAAATAATAGAGGTCAACTGAATAAGGATAATTCTTCTATTCTTCAAAGCCTTTACCTGTTCTTTCAAGGGTATTCTCTTTTTGGGCTCAATTCTCCCCAAGGCGATAAATACTACTAAAATAAGTATTAATGTCAAAATTGCAATAAACAAAAATGGGGCCCTCCAGCCTAATTCGTTCCCTAACCATAAACTAAATGGAACACCCAAAACTAGGGAAGCACTAACTCCCATTAATATAAATCCAATCGCTCTAGCTCTATACGCCTCATCACTTATTTGGGAAGCTATTGTGACACACAATGAAATAAGTAGCGCTGCACACATGGCTGATAATATTCTTGCTACCATAAGAAAAATATATCCATCACTCAAAACTATTATTAAATTAGACAAAAAGAAGATGAGTAAAACAATTAGAAATAACCTTTTTCTTTCTATCTTAGATGTCAAAGATAATAAAATGGGACCTGATATCGCAAAACTTAAAGAAAACATTGAGATTAACATTCCAACTTGACCATACGAAACATCTAAATCTTCGGCAATAAGAGGAAGTATCCCCCCAATAATTAATTCAGCTAGACCTACAACAAAGGTAATAATCGTAAGTAGGTAAATTCTATTATCCATCTAATCCCCTCCAAAAGTAAAAAAAATGCAGAGCTCCTAAGAATTAGGAGGCTCTGCATTAAAACATATTTTATGTTAATTCGCCAACATGACGTCCATAGCCATGTTGCCCTTATTCAATTTAAAATTACATCAATAAATTTAACACTTAACTTTAATATCGTCAATCAAGTTATTTTTCTGTTTGCTTTCTCAAATGCAGAGCACTTTTGTACTTAAACTAAGCTTCCTCTTTAATTCAATAGCATTGTAGGGGGCACCATATTAAAAAAAGAAAATTGTACGTTTAGACACAATTTAGAAAAAAATCAACCAATTCCCTGTACATTAAGGAACCAGTTAATTAGTTTACTGCTTTTTGATGGAGTTTTTGTCTCGTAATGGTCTTAAATTATCGAAATTTGTTTTTTGATTTAAGTTCCAAACATAATCACCTGTCAAAGTAATATGCTCCCAACCAAGTAGAGATAAATGAAGTTCGAAATAGTTATAAAAAATGAATTGATTCCCTAAGTGATGGTATCCCCTTTTTCTCTATTGCCACGTGATGATTCCTTTTATAGAACCCGTATCTAATCTCGTTTACTTATGAAATCTTTGTAAGCGGCAATTTTATGTTCAAGCATCTCGTCCGCAGCTTTTAACGTTCTGATTTGTTCCTTAATAGAGTGTTTATGTTCTTCTAAAAGCCTTAATCGCTCTGTTGTGGTATGGTCTCCTTCTAAAACTAATGAAGCATACTCCTTTATTTTCGCAATAGGCATTTGTGTTTCTTTTAACTTGATAACAAATTGCAGCCATTTAATATGTAAATCATTATATTGTCTGTCTCCTCTAGTATCACGAACGGGAATTATAATTTTTTCTTTTTCGTAATACCGCAATGTGTGTGTGCTTATTCCTAACATTTTAGCCACTTCACCAATCGTGTGCATAAGAAACCTCCACATTAATTTTCTCTTGACTTAGAGTTTACTCTAATCAGTATAATCAACTCATTGTTCTTTCACAATAAAATTAATTGAATAAAATTCAGGAGGAATTTATATGAAATATACAGTTATTACGGGGGCCAGTTCAGGAATTGGGTATGAAACAGCCCTTGCCTTTGCGGCTCGCGGAAAAAACTTAATCTTAGCAGCCCGCAGAACGGAAGAATTGGAAAAGTTAAAATCAAAAATGGCAGAAATGAACCCAGACCTAGATGTTGTCATTCGAACTGTTGATTTATCTGTTAAAGCGAATGCTTATGAATTTTACGAAAGTCTGCGGAATTATCAGATTGAGACTTGGATTAACAATGCCGGGTTTGGAAACTTTGCTTCTGTGGGGGAACAAAATTTAAATAAAATCGAGACGATGATTCACTTAAATATTGAAGCTTTAACGATTCTGTCCACTCTTTATGTACGAGATTATGCAGAGGTTGAAGGAACGAAACTCATCAATATTTCATCAGGAGGCGGATACTTGATCATTGCCGATTCTGTGACCTACTGCGCGTCAAAGTTCTATGTAAGTGCCTTTACAGAAGGTCTAGCACAAGAATTGAAAGAAAAAGGAGCGGCCATGCAAGTGAAAGTTTTAGCTCCTGCTGCAACTGAAACGGAATTTGCTAAACGTTCTTTGGATACAGATGAATTCCAATATGAGGGTGTAATTCCTAAATTTCATACTGCAAAAGAAATGGCTGGATTTATGTTAGAACTTTATGATAGCGAAAAAGTTGTTGGCATTGTGAATGGAGAAACGTATGAGTTCCAATTAAGAGATCCGATTTTTCCGTATGTGACGAGAACAAGAAAATAATTTTATGTACCCAAATTGAAGTTTTAGATCATAATCAATTTCGATCCTAAAGGAGCGTAAAAAACATGAAAAAATTTGAAGACATTCAAAATAATCATTTAGCATTAACACAATACTATCGTTGGTATCAAGTATATGAAGTCCCACTTAACAAAGCACGTATTAACAATCAGTTAGATATTTTAGCGGAAGAAATCGAAATTTCATCACAAGCTGGAACGTCGAAAGGTAAAATGGGTATAGAAGATAGATTAAGAATGTTTGAAGGATGGCAAAATGCGCATCATGTTGAAAACACATCAATCAAACAGTTGAACGATGAAGAACTTTCATTAGAAGCGGATATTCTTTATCAAAATATACGCCCAGATGATAGTAGATACAGCTACAAAATTCATTATTCAACAAGCCTGAAACTTAGAGAAAACGACTTACCTCTTTTTACAAAGGTTCATTTAGAGCCAATCGGTACTGTAGAAAATCCACAATTTACATCTGCCTATGCAGAAAATAGAGCAAAATCATTTATGCATTATTGGTTATATTTAATGGAAACAGCATCTGTGAACGGTGACAAATTCAAAGAACTACTAGCAGAACAATTTGAATTGAATTTAAGTACAGGTTCTAAAATCGATACACTAAAAGGATTTAATGAATGGTTAGCAACTGCTTCGAGTCAGGTGAAACAAAGCGGACATTATCCGAAAAATCTTTCAATTACAGAAAATACGGATAACACAATACATGTTTCTGTAGATTTTGAATGGGAAGGTATTTCTGCTGAGAATAAACCAATGATTGCAGAAACACATCATGAATGGGTACTTGAAAATAATTTAGATGAGCGATTTGCTCGTATGAAAATGATGAAAGTAACTCAAACAAATCCATTTCAAATAGTAGAATAATTTAAAAAATAGCCTTTTTCTTATGTGATAGATAAAAGAAAAAGGCTATAGGCTTGATACGAACAAAAAAACTGTAAGTTAAGAAGCCGATGATTCTTGATATTTTTTCTCGTAATGTTCATAAAAGAAACGGAACAATAAAATGAACAAATTAGAAAATAAAACAGGATGTGAGTCGATTATTATGGAGTAATCAAATAAAGCGTTTAGCGAGGCATGAGTAAAATCGTTAAGGGGAGAACGAGGACATCTTCCCACCAAAAATGCTTTGTCGGATATAGACGTGACTCTTGCGGGAAAACACAGAGAGGAACTGCCTTATTCTATTTATCAATTAGTGAAACACATGACCTATTGGGGGTCACTATATCATTATGGGAAAATTGTACGCTAAGGACTACAAACCTTTATCATTACAGCGTTCTTTAATGTTTAATACATGTTCAGAAAGATAAAAATCTAAGTTTAATTGAACATTGATTTGTTTACACACTTTATGAACACGATTATAGCTAGAAAACGTTGATATTATTGAATTTTATCCTCTGTTCATAAACATAAAGTTTTCTGGACAAATGTGTCTAAACGTACAATTTTCTTTTTTTGATATGGTGACCCCTTGTAGACAAAGAAACTTTCTAAAATGTAACTAGGTGAATTTAATATCACTACTTCTAAAGATTATGATGTTACATATAGAATATGTATTATAAACCTTAAAGGAGTGTTAATATTGAAACGTATAGTTGGCGTACTTTCTACAGCATTATTAGCTGGAACTCTAGTGCTAGGTGTATCTAATTCAGAGGCCTCCGCAGCTTCTCTACCAAAATCTGTTGCACCTTATCAAGTAATGATTAAAGGAATAATTGGACCACAAATGTCAATTGATTTTAAAAACAAAGCTGATTTTGAAGACTACTTAAAAGAACATCCTGTTAATCGAAAAAACCCGAATAATAGTAGCTTAGTGGTAAATAGAGCGTCCATACATTCGACTTTTTATAAAGATGCTGATGGTAACGGGGCTACTATTAATATACCTGCAAGTAAAAATCCTGTGAAGATTTTTAATTTCACTGGGGATTCTAATGATTCTATTTCTTCTGTTCGTACACATGCCCATGGAGATTATACAATTATATATGAAGATTTTGATGGGAAAGGTCGAGCGATTGGACTAGCAAATACAGGAGCTCTTTATAATTTAAGTAGCTCTATGGGTGATGGGGAAAGAATATGGAATGACGAAGCCTCATCGGCTACCGTAAAATCAAATTAGAAATAAAAAGAGCACAATTATATATTTAGTAAATGGGATCACCATACATGCCAATCAACTTAAGAGACTAATTGTTCCCCAAAATGAAAAAATGAACTGGATTTTCATGAACAACTATGAAGAGATACAATTTTCGTTTTGGGGATACTCTAAAATATTAGCTTGATGGACATGTAGTGGTACCCCTTATTGGAAGAGTTGCTAATGATTTCATTTCTTGGGGTAGCACACCATCATCATATAGAGGTACAACCGAGATATACACGTATCTCGGCTGTACCTCAATTAGATTTAGATTCATTATTTATGGAATTCAAAGAAATTCTTAAAAAAGATAAAGAGTTCTTAGAGATCAAAGAGAGAATTTGGCCTGAAGGCTTCACGAATGAATCAGATAAAGAGAATTTTGAGGAATGAAAAGTTAAATCTTAAAAATAAAAGGACTCAATTCATGAGTCCTTTTACCTAACTTATTACCACTTGATTTCTCAGCCTATTGCCTAATTTGTATTTTACCATACTTCCAAATAGGAACTATATGTTGTTTCATAAATGAGACAGCATCTCTAAAAATTAACTCTGTAAGAATCGTTGTATTTCTGCCTCTGATAATCCAGTCATCTTTGCAATATCCTGTACAGATACACCATTCTTATATATCCCCTGAATGAGTTGCATTTTACCTTGTTCACGCCCTTTATTTAGTGCATGAGCAATTCCAGCAGCCTCATCCATTAATGTCTTTTCCCTTGCGTCATATCTTTTCATTTATTCATTCTCTTTTGTAAGTTGTTCTAAAATAATTTCTACTTCTTTAACGCCTAATTTACTTGCTTTTGCAATTGTTTCAATTGGAACACCTAATTCATGCATCCCTTGAATCATCTGCATTTTTCCTTTTTTGAAGCCTTCCTCTAAGCCTTCTTCTCGAGCGTGAGCTAATTTTGCCTGTTCATCAAATAAAACCTTTTCCCTAGCCTCATACTGTAATCTGAAAGAACTATTTTGACTCATATCTTCCCATTTATTGAGCGCTTTCTGTAATATTGGATCTTGATTCATAGCGATCTCCTCCAGTGTGTGGGTTAAATGTTCATCCTCATGTGCTGGTAAAAGTAATAACCAACGAGCAAATTTATTATCCCACGGATTGATTTTTTCTTCTCTCCATTGCTGGAGCAACTTAGGAATTTCGATAAAATGAATCTCTAAATCATCCAGTAACACTCGCCGTTGCTGTCGGCTCCATAATTGACCTGTTGTTTGAATATCCTCAAAATGAGGGAATAAACAAAAATCTAATATGTTAATGGCAATGGTTTTACGAAGAGCACGATATGGCATGCCTTTTTCAATTTGAGATGTATATAGTTTTGACCAATAATACAACGACCTTTTTATCATATCTTGCGTATTCCGTGCCTGAATCTCAACATTTACTTTTGTTCCGTTCTCGGAAGTTAATAAATTTATCTCTTGTCCTTCTTAGATAGAATGCCAATAATAACAAAACCACTAAATGGGGTACCGTCAGCATTTTGGAAAAAAAACATGTTAAGCAAAATTCAGCATAAAATGATGTGAATTTTGTCCCGTTAAGAGTATTTCGATGCAACACAAATTAAATTAGTTTTAAAACGACTCAAAAATCTTTAGCATGGTTTATTTCCGTTTCGCTGGCGGTACCTCTTTTACAAATTTTATACATTTAAGGGATTTGTAAGGATTAAGTAAGAAAAACGAGAGTTTTGTTTCGTAAAATCAAAATATAAAGTGAAGGGGAGAACGATATGTCATTTATATTAAAAACAAATTAACTTACAAAATCGTTTGAAGGAAGAGAGGTTATTTCTGGGGTTAATATGCATGTGAAAAAAGGTTTTGGAGATTATTTGCAGATATTTTGAAGTTTTTGCACCAGAACCTTAATTACCATACCTGTTTTTTACCATCACATATTGGAGGTTAAAACATGAATAAAAAAAAGAAAATACAAAAATTAGCACTTTCCTTTACCCTACTCTTTTCTTTAGGCGTTTCATCTTTCCCACTTACAACAGCTATTCACGCAGATACACGTGAGGAACAATCTGCAGAAAAGAAACTAGTCTCTTTAACGGAGCGTGCATCATTATTTTTTGAATATCTCCAGCAAGGTAAGTATGCAGAGGCACTCCAGTTGACGTCTGCTGCTTTCCAATCCAAGTTTACAGCGAACACATTACAAAACTGGTGGACACAAAGTGGGATAGAAATCATGGGAACACCTGTAATAAAAGAACGAAACTTGGTCCATCAGACGGTGGAAATTCCAGGAGCTATTAAAGGAACTACCATACCGCTACTCATTAAATTCACACCTGGCGGGAAAGTAGATGAAGTTGGGGAAAGACCGCCCCAGGAATCTTATACCATCCCGCATCCTAGCTATGATCAACCTGCTTCCTATCAAGAACGTGAAATCGTCATTGGAAATTCTACTTATCCGTTACCAGCCACATTAACGGTTCCGAAACATAAGCCTGGTGAAAAGGTACCCGTTGTTGTTCTTGTTCATGGTGCCGGCATCCATGATCGTGATGCTACCTATTTGGGAACAAAAATCTTACGAGACCTTGCGGTGGGCCTTTCATCCAACGGAATTGCAGTGTTGCGCTATGAAAAACGTACCTTAGAACATGCATTAAAGATGAGTGCAGAACCTGTTACGTTAGACCGTGATACTACAGATGATGCCATATATGCAGCAAAATCAGCAGCGCAGCAGGAAGGCATTGATCCAAATAATATTTTCATTCTCGGACATAGCCTAGGAGCTGGCACAATGCCGCGTATACTGAGCAAAGCACCTTCCTCACTTATCCGAGGAAGTATCTTACTCGCACCACCTGCACGCCCTTTGACTGACATTGCCATTGATGTGAATCAATACCTTGGGGCGCCAAAGGAAGGAATCGATGAACTAAAAAGACAGTTCGCTTTTATCCAGGATCCTACTTTCAATCCTGACTATCCGCCAGCTGGCTACAATTTTGGGTCGCCTCATTTTATGTATGATGTTTCTAGGTGGCATCCAGTTGAGGAGGCAAAATCACGAAAAGAGCCTTTACTGATTCTGCAAGGGGCACGCGATTATCAAGTAACAGTAAAAAATGAATATACAAAATGGAAGGAAAGACTTTCAAACCGCAGGAATGTTCAGTTCAAAGAATACCCGAAATTGAATCATTTCTTCACGGAGGGTGATGGGGAATTAAGTCTCCCTAGTGAATACGAAATCCCTGCAAATGTTCCCGAGTACGTCATCCAGGACATTATTACATGGGTCAACGAGACAAAAAAATAAGAAAACATCAAAAGCCTTCATGCAATTATCATTGCGTGAAGGCTTTTTTGAAAATCCAACAATTTTATTATCATTTTACAAAATAGTTTCCCTGATTTGTACTCTATTTTTTCTCTTTGAAACCCTAGAACGATATTTTTTCCATAAAAAAATCGAACGATAAGCTTGGCCGCAAACTTATCGTTCGATTCAAATTATTTGCTTTCATTTGTGTATAAAAAACAATGTAAACACAAATAAATCAAACAAAGTATGAGTTATACATGATATTAATATATTCCTAGTATAAATAAAACTAGATTTTGGCTAGAATTATCATATTCCCGGTTTTTTTAAAAAAACTGATATTTTAGTATTATAATATTTGTGGTAAATAATATGTTGAAATTAAGGAGATATTATGGAAACGAAATCACGGAAAATCATTTTAGCTGGTACCATATGCTATACGATTTTAGTTTTATTTTTTATGTTCTTTGCGTTTAACAGGCTCGATAGTGTAACCAGTGTAGAACGGTACACCTTTATCCTTGTTCCAGAAGGAGTACCACTTAAATTTCCAGAACTAAATTATTCATGGATTGTTGATTTTGGAAACATTGCTGCTTTTATCCCTTTTGGAATACTATTTCCCTTATTGTATCGTGTCAGATTTGGGAAGTTCATATCCTTGTTTGTTTTAGCGATTCTCGTTTTAGAAACTATTCAGGCTTTAACATATCTTGGTAGCTTTGATGTAAATGATGTTATTTCCAATACATTAGGTGCAATGATTGGCTATGTTGCCTATAGAGTTAGATTTTCTTCAAAAATTTCTTATAAAAAGCTCATGGCTTCGGCTCTATCTATTGTTGTCCTTATAATTGGAGTCATGGTGGTCTCTGAAATCAACAAAAAAAGAGAAGGCCCTATTCAAACATTAACTGTTATGAAAGAAATGACAGGAACTACACCTATGACTGAGAACCTCCCAGGTTTCACTGTAGCAGGTGAGCGAATAGAGCCGAAAATGAACGTGTATAGCAGTGAAGGTAAATCAACCAAAACATACAACTATATTCTTGGGAACAAAGAAAATGTCTGGTTTTATTTTTATTTCGGCATTCCGGACAATGTAGACTTTAAGGGTGAAGCCAAAATAATTGTAGATGGACAAGAAGTATATCGATTAAACGAACAAGCTTCTCAAGGAGCAGTGGCTTTACGGGAGTTGCCTTTTAACAAGGTAAACAAGCTGACCATTAGCGTTTCCGGAAACGCTAAGCTGTGGGATGTTGGAATTAGTGAGATGAAACATTGGTGGGAGTAAAGAATCAATATTCTAAGGGGCTTGTTTTGCACTTTACGTCATGATTGTTCCCTCTATCCTTAAAAAATGGGTACGAGTTGTCCTTTTAAACTATGAAAATGGCGATGAATAAAGATTCATATTCGGTTAACATAACGTCTCGTTCTGGTGCAAAAATAGAATAAAAGATAATAAAGCGCATAGATTCCTAACGGAATCGTATCTTATGCTGTAAGTCCAAACAATTGATGGATGAATTCTTTCTGATTTTGGACAGACTGATCTCGTAAAGCAACCTGTCCTTTTTTAATCATATGCATGGTTTCTACTCCAGAAAGAATGGATGTAGCTGTGTCAAAACATTTGAACCCTAGCATAGAACGAATTCGCTTCTTTATAAAGCGATGATCTTGTTCTACTATGTTATTCAAGTACTTTTGTTGTCTAAGTCGCATACCACCAGGTATACTTTTTTCTTTTTTCAACTGTTCAATTGCTATAGGATAAGCTGGATTTTTATCGACTGTTATAACACGAGGTTTTGAAACATGAAAAGACTGCAATGCCTTCTTGAAAAAGCGCTTTGCAGCCTTCTGGTCCCTTGTTTTGCTCAGGTAAAAATCGATTGTATTTCCTTTCGAATCAACAGCACGATACAGGTACATCCATTGACCTTTTACTTTGATATATGTTTCATCGACCCTCCAGGAGTCACTTGTTTGTTTAAGGTGACGTCGGATTCGTTTGTCCAATTCAGGACCGTACTGATGAACCCAACGCATAATCGTTGTATGAGAAATGGATAAGCCCCGTTCCTCCATCATTTCCACTAAATCACGAAAACTGAGGTTGTACCGTAGGTACCATCTTACCGTTAACAAAATAATATCAGGTTGATAATGCTTCCATTTGAATACATTTTCCTTTTCCATACCAATCACGCACCTTCTTTAAATTAGTAGTATCAATATGTCCAAGATTTGTAGATTTATTGCAATTGTCCTGAAGTTTTTGCACCAGAACCCTTTCGCTCACGTTTTTACGTAGACTTTTCTTTTGTGCAGAATTAGTATTATTAGTACTTGGTATATTAGTACTTAGTAGCAGTTCATTTTCTACTGGTAGGTTTTCCATGGGTGGAATTTCTACTTGTGGTTTTTCGACTTGTGGTACTTCATAAATAATCGTTTCCCATTTATGAATTTTTCCGTCTTCTCCTTTTATTGGGAACCGTTTAACATAACCACATTCTTTTAGTTCCTTCATGCCCGCCTTCAAACTTGCAATTCCATCTTTAGAATGTTTTGAAATTTCTTCCATATAGAAAACCCAATCATCCGGAAGAGAAAGGATATATACCAAAATCCCTTTAGCTTTCCAAGTTAAGCGTTCATCCCGAAGACCTGTATTATTAATTGTTGTGTAGTTTTTATTTTTACTAACTCTGAAAGCTACCATTAATCCACCTTCCTCTTAACGCACATGTAACTAAATTCATCACATTGACCTGCATACACCGAAGTTCTCTTCTTACTCAATCCGCTAATTTTTTGGTTCACATTTTTATACGGTTTACCATGTTTATATATCTTTTGGATTGATGTAACACATTCGTACCCAGCATCCTCCTTAAAATGGTGCTACTTCTAATTGCTTACTTGCTTCATAAACTTCCATGAGTGCTTGTAAACCGTATTCATAAGCGACTAATGATGCTGCTGTATATTTATCTGGATTTTTCTTCTCACGTTCGATGATGTTTATCAAAATTTGAATTTCAGCTTGGATTTTGTTTTGTAATGACATCTCATTCTCCCGCCTTTCTAATCGTGTAGCCAAGAACATTTGTTAAATACTCAACTGCATTTTCTTTTAAGACGACACTTCCATTTGGAGCTACAAGAATTTCATCACCACAAAAAACTTCAATCCCACATTCATCTTCAACTGGTACTGGCTCATACTCTTGCGGGTCTTTAATTCCGTAACCGTTGTGCATAATCATGGCATTTTCTAACATCCTTCTTTTCCTCCTTTTATTGGGAGAACAAGCATGATACAATAGATGTATCAAAAAAATGAGTTTTATTCTCCAAAGCGTCCCGCGGCATCGGGGCGCTTTTCTCGTTTTATTGATGCTGTACGCATCGTAATGATCGAAAACTTTGTGTTACAGCATGGGAATACAACATACATCAGAGCGTCAATATGTCGTTCTAGATCATTTCGACAGGTACAGAGCCCGTCTATTTTTGTAGGATTTCCCGCCTTTTTGGCAAATACGTTCGACGGAAGAAGGTGTTCTTATAAACATCAATTTATACTGATATTTATAGGTTCTAGATCTTCACTCACCAAAAATGGGGAATGAAGTGATTTGTTCTTCTATATAGTCACGTTTTGTAGTTTTCTTATGCTATCTCATTCTCTTTATTCAGAAGCTTATCTGCTACTCTAACTGCATCTTCTAATTGGTTTGTAAGCGCTAAGTACCGTGGAACTGTCAGCTGTTTTAAACCATGCTTTTCTTTGTAGTTATTTACTTTTGTTTTCAAATTCGTTCTGTATGCTTTGTTAAATGCACTTCTGAACATTTTCCAAGCTTTATTGAAGTTAATGCCTTGGCTCCAAGCAAAACGCTGAATCATTTTGTTTAATCGTTGCTGCAAATCACCATCTGTATCGAGTGTGTCTAAGCTATTAATACGGTGCTGCACAATTGTTACTTGTTGTTCAAGTTGAATTATTTTTTGTTCTTGTAACACCATTTGATTAATAGCGATTTGTAAAGCTTGTAATGGTGAATTGGATTGTTGCTGATAAGAACGTTTTTCTATTTCGATGAAATATTTGCGAATTGCTTTTCCTATTTCGTTATTCTCAATCACCGCAAGCTCTTTACCAGCATCTAAAGTGAATATGTATTCCTTTAAAGGTCTACCACCAGTGCTTACGGAAAAATATGTCCAAAAGTCTTCATTGTCAGTGAAACTATAGCCTTCAATTCTTCCTTCAATCCATTTAGGAAATGGAGTTGATACTAAAAGTTGCTCATACAATTCTCTAGCATTTACGAACTTTTCTCCTACCTCATTTTGATAAATTGGAAGCATTTCATTAGCAACGACTTTTAATTGATTCATGTTCTTCTCTCCTTACATTGTATCCCTAAGGGAAACTATATGATTAAAAAAAATTTGGTGTTCATTAAACAGTTCTGACATATCTTCATTCAAAGCTTTTGCAATTTTAGCTGCCGTTCCATAATAAATATTTTTTTATATTTATGAACATTTATGATTTTATAGCAATAACTCTTTGATATACCAACAATCTCCGCTAATTTTCCGTATGTGAAATCAGAGTTATCAAAAGCTATTTTTAACTTTGTTTTTTTATTGTTATTTAGCACTTAATCACTCCCTTCTAATGTCTATATACTTATTATAAGTTTCCCAGTAGGAAACTTCAAGTGTTTTTTATAAAAAATTTCCTAGAGGTTAACTTTTCAGGGATTTGCGTTTCCTAATAGGAAACAATATAATAAAAGTAACTTACGTAAATACGTAAAAAGAGGAGGGTTAAAAAATGGAATTAAATGAGCGTGTGAAATTATTAAGAACTGAACATAAACTTACTCAAGAACAATTTGCTACAGCTATAGGAATAACTAAGGCTAGTGTTTCTAAATTTGAAAAAGGAATGAAAGCACCCGGTCGTGAAACTTTAGAAAAAATAGCTGATTATTTTAATGTAACTACAGACTATTTATTAGGCAGATCAGAAGACCCAGAACTTACTACAGAAGAAGATAAAATAGTAAGTGAAGAAGGAAAAAATATAATGGCAATAATCGAGAGTCTTCCAGAAGAAGAACGGAAAAAAGCTTGGGAACAATTAGAAATGTACGTGAATTATATGCAAATGAAAAAGAATAATTAAAAAAGAAGACTATTATAGAAGAAGTCTTCTTTTTTACGTATTTTGTTTATCTTTATAGGATTCATCTAGGCATATTTTTAAAATATCAGTTGCTTTTGTAATTCTATTCACTTGCAAGCCTAACTTAACTGCTGCTTTTGCTAACTGTTCCTTTGTCATCAACATATGCCCCCTCAAGCCAATAATAAAACTTTTCATTTTCTAGGTAAAAAGTACTTAATTAGATGGTTGGTTGGTTTCTTTCCACTCCATAGAAAGTAAGAATGAGACTATCAATTAAAATAGTCTCATTTTATATATTTATAAAAAATCAGCCCTCGATCTAACCAAAATCGACTTGTATGTGTTGCATCGGTGCTGATACCTTCTGAGATTGTTTTTATTTTGTAATTGGAACAAAAGCGAAAATCCTTTCTGCAACTACTGTTAAAGTAACTTTTAACAATGCCTGACTTCGAATATTCAACTATCTCCCATATGTATATTTTACCATAAACAGAACAATTGTTCTATATAAAAATTAAATTTAACACTCTATCTGAACGAATTTTTTCCTCAAACGCGTGCAGAACGATAGCCCAATGCTAGATGGAAAATGAAAGATGAAAGATTGCTTTTGTCGTGAAATTAAGAAGTCCCTTCACCTTATGACACTTGTCATTTACCCATGTTTGTACAGCAAATACTGCTGGATCCATCTTTGGTTCCGCCATTAGAAATTCTCTCCTTTTTCCTCACTAATTGAGCTTAATTTAATAATTTGATTGAAAATAGCTACGCATATTCAATCAAATCATTAAATAAATTATGCTCTTACTCTATTAAGTGAAAAGAAAGTAGAATAACTAAAAAAAATAGAAAAAAAACTTTAATATAGTATAATGAATTTAACTTCAATATCTGAGGAGGGAAGTGTGTTGTCCCAAAAAATATCTAATGATAAGAACCTACTAGATAAATTAAATCCAAACCAACGAAAAGAGCTTGAAAAATTGAAACAAGAAGCCTTAAATGAACCACCAAGTTTCTTTGAATACATAGAAGTGAAAATAGAAGAAAAAAAATAGAGAATTCTCTTTTTCTATTCATTTAATCAAAATTCAAACATACTAGCTTCTGCTCCTATTATTAAATAATAAGGTTAATAGACGTATTTATATCGCGCTGTCGATTCAAAAAGAAATACGATTGATTTCATTTAGGAAAGATACGAAATCATCAGGCTGCAAGGCATCTTTTTCAAAAAAGCTTTGTGGTCTTTTTTTATTTAGAAACTTCATTTGGTCATAGCAAATCAAGCTCCAATATCCTATCCCACCTATTACACCCAATCTTAAATTTCGTATCATTGTATCTTTCATAGTAAATGGGATACATTTTTTCTGCCCCTGCTTTTATCTCCATACAAAACTTACATCCATCATTATTATATGAAATAATTGCTTTTTCTATATATTCTCTTAGTTCTGCAACCAAAGGAAGCGTATATCTTTACATCAGTCTATAAAATAACAACTATTTACTTGGGGAATTATTAGAATACTTCATCTCATGCTTCTCTAAAAAGTATTCCTTCATACACCTAAGTTTCTTAGCTTTTTCTTGAAATAAATTTATTCCAAATCCCCTAGTTCACTCTAAAATCTCTTTCATTTTAAAGAAAAAAGTGGTAAAATAGAAATAGAACAAATGTTCGTTTTTAGAAAATTTCTATCTATTAATTATCAAAATGCTCTGCTACATAAAAGTTTCATGAATAATTTATTTTAATTAAAAGTCTGATAAGAAAAATAGACAAACTTATTGTTTCTTAATCATAAGAAACCCAAAATAATAATTTAGAAGAGAGTCTTTGTAATGAATAGCTATATACATGGATAGCTATCATATAAAAAATCACTCTCTTTTTCACTTTTATATATCCTTATATAAAAATTATTTTTTTATCTAAAGCTACTTTTATATTTATAAAATTCCTTAGCAAATTAAAATAAATAGACTGTTTTTTTATTTTCCATCCCTTTTTACTTCTTTTATTAATAAGATATAAATTTTAAAATACAGCTAAATTTATATCATTATTTATAATTAGATATTTTTTATACCTTCATTTATATTTTTAAAGATTGGGAGGTTGTTTTTTTGAATAGTAAGGAATTAGCATTGTTCTACAATAAATACCAAAAAAAATTAGAAGAACCTATTGTACAACAGTTTCTCAAAGATCCTAAGAATCACTCATTATTTATAAAAGCAATAGAAGAGCCAACAAGTAAAAACAAACAATTACTAGATGAAGCGTTTAAACTCCATTTTAAACAAGTTAAAATGCTAAGCTATATTAGTAAATTAATTTATTTTTATTCAATAGATTTTGATAAAAAAGTTACCCTTAATATGAATAGGAATTTGTTAACTTTAGATAAGACAATTACTAGCGATGAAAATAATAATACAACCATGTTGGAAGTAATGAACAGTGATTTAACAGATAGAACTTGTAAACAATTTGAAGAAAATCAAATTCATTTAAAAGAGCATATTACAGATGAATTGCTATACAAAGCTTTAGATTTATTAACAGAAAAGCAGTTACATATACTAAATTTATATTATGTTCACGAATATAATAATAAACAAATCTCGAGAATTTTATCAGAATCGGAACAAACAATTTCTTATAATCATAAAAAAGCCTTAGAAAAACTTAAATCACAATTAATATGAGGTGAAAAAATAAATGTTAGAACTAAAAGACTCAAATGTAACTAACTATAATTATGAAGACATTTTACAATCCTTCAATCTTAAAATCCGGAAATGTTTACAAAATACCCCATATCAAGAAAGAGAAGATTTAGAACAAGAGATTCACATGAAAATATTTGAAAAAATTAATGTTATTAATAATCTAGAAGTTCCTGGTTTTTTTGATTTTTTAATAACCTGAACTTCCTAAAAAACACTCCTTGATAATGAACTGTAGCCTATAAAATGGACAGTTTAATAAAAAGACCATAAAAAATCAAGCACTTAAGAGATGGTTTCGGTATTCTACTGGAGCCATCTTTTTTAGTGTCCTGGTGCAAATACTTCAAAATATCTGGAAGTATTTGCACCAGAACCTGTTTTCTTAAGTTGATGGGTATGAAGGTGACCTCTATTTAAGAAAACATCTTATCAATCCAATTATGAATCGCATACAGTTTCCCTATTTTTAACGCAATCTTAAATAAAATAGCGCCTCCCCCTACTACAGCAAATGCGATCATTTTCCAATTTTTTTTTACTTTCGGCTTTTTTTCCATTCTATATTCCCTCTTTATCTCTTTATTAATCAAACGTTTGTTTAATAGATTTCACAAGCCTTTCCCCCAACTAATCAAACGTTTGTTTACATTTCAAAGCAATAAGAAATGCGCCTTTTCAGGCGCATTTCTATGTTAATCTCCACCGCCGCCGCCATCTCCACCACCACAGCTGCCGCCATCTCCGCCAAAAGAACTTCCGCAATCTCCCGAGCTGTCACTAGATTCTGCAAAAAATATTGGTGCACTATATCCTGTACTATCCGTTGAATCGGAATGATATCGGTTTCGTCTCCTTTTTCTTTCACTCGATACATTTGCTTTTACAATAATTGCAAACAGTAAAATAAAAAATATAACGCCTACTACCATTTCCATTTCCATTCTAAAATCCCCCTTTCACTCTTCAACTAGAGTGCAGTTTATATTTTTTAGGGAAAATAATCACAACTAAATATTTCGCCAAAACTCTCTCCATATCCTCTAATAAAATTACATTTTTACCTAAATTAGGATAAATTTCGAACTAATAGTACAGATAACAATTGTTAACTCTTATTTACTTCGAAATCTTACGAATCTCCTTATAGAAAATTTCGAAATATCTTATTGCGGTATATACCAAATGAAGCTGTTCCTTTTATTTTTCGTTTTTGAATCAGTTGTTGAAAACGAAGTGATTTCACCGTTAATTCTTCTTGTAATTGTTTTCTCTGTGCCTCATCATGGCAACACGCCAGTAGATCTTCAATTTTTAACACCTCTTTTTGCAGATGCATTTCTTCAGGGATCATACCAGCATGTTTCAAAATTTTGTAACTCATGCGAAGTTCTTCCGGTATCGTTGATAAATCTTCTAATGCAAGAGATTTCCCTTTCCCTGGCAGGTCTTCAAATTCACCATCTTTCATTGCCTGACGAATACGTTCCTCCGCAAGAATCGAAAAGATATCCATAACACCACCTCCTTCTCTCTTCTATGAAACACTTCCCTCACCATTAAACGCGTTTACACCAGTCCTGCACTGTCCAAACTTGCGTCACCCATTCTTCATAAAAATCTGGTTCATGGGAAACGAGCAGAATCGTGCCTTCATATTGCATAAGAGCTTGCTTCAGTGCTTCCTTTGCCTGAACATCTAAATGATTCGTCGGTTCATCTAAAACAAGTACATTACTTTCTGTTAACATTAATTCACATAAGCGTACTTTCGTTTGTTCCCCGCCGCTTAATGAGCAAAGCGGCTGTAAAATGTGCTCTTCTGTTAAACCGCATCTTGCTAATGATTGCCGAATTTGTTTTTGCGTCATATCTGGCCGCAGTGACCATACTTCCTCAAGCGGTGTTTGCTCCGTGGCAAATTCTTCTTGTGCAAAATAAGTTGGGTTTACTCGCTCTCCTATTTGCACCGTACCACTTAACGGCAGCAAATACCCGAGCAATGTTTTTAACATTGTTGTTTTCCCAATCCCGTTATAGCCGACGATAGCAATTTTTTCACCGCGTTTTATTTGTAAATCAATAGGACTAAATAAAGGCTCTTTATAGCCAATCTGCATATCTTTCGTCTCTAAAATTCGACTAACAGGATCTAAATGCACATGAAACATAAAGCGCGGTTGCAGTGCAGAAGTTGGCTTTCCGATTTCATTTATTTTCGCTAATACTTTTTCACGACTCTTTGCTTGTTTTGCTTTACGAATTTTATTCTTCTGAATAAAATTCTTTAATCTTTTCATTTCCTTTTGCTGCCTATCATAAGCTACTTGTAATTGCTGTTTATGTTGCCCATAGTTTGTTATGAATGTTTGATAATTACCTATATAGCGTTTCAACCCTTTATGTTCTAAATGATAAATGACATTCGTAATTTCATTTAAAAACCTTTCATCATGCGAAACGACGATATAAGCATGTTCGTAATTTTTCAAGTACCCCATAAGCCATTCAATATGCACGTTATCGAGATAGTTTGTTGGTTCATCTAGTAATAAAATATGCGGCTCTTCTAATAATAATTTTCCTAATAACAGTTTTGTTCGTTGGCCACCACTTAGTTGTTCCACAGCACGATCCATACCAAGTTCTGAAATTCCTAATCCCGCAGCAATCATTTCGATTTTTTCCTCAATATGATAAAAATCAGAATGCTCTAATACACTTTGTAATTCTCCGTATTGTACTAACAATTGTTCCAGATTATCACCTGTTGCCATTTTCTCTGCGATTTGCAGCATCCTGCTCTCGATATCATACAAGTGGGCAAAGGCACTTTGTAAATACTTCATAATTGTTGTGCCAACCTGTAAATCGATATGTTGCTGTAAAAAACCGATTTTCATCTGAGGAAACCATTCAATTGTTCCCTTATCAGGAAGTAACTCTCCTGATAATATTCGTAGCAATGTCGATTTTCCCGCTCCATTGCTCCCTACAAGACCAACATGCTCACCTCGAAGTAATCGAAAACCAATATTTTGAAAGATTATTTTATCCCCATACATATGGGTAAGATTTTCAACTGATAACATACTCATGTTACTCTCTCCTTTTCGCTTCATATTGAAAGCCAAACGAGAGAACAGTACAAAAAACAATATTCAATTCACTAAACGTAAAAATGGATAAGGCAAACACACCTTATCCATTACAAATTATTATCGCAAAAAAGGAATAAGGTTCTTTATCTACTGTCTTTCGGTTGGCTTTTACTCAAAAATTGGGCAGACTACTCCCTTATCAAGCCAAAACCATTTGAAGAACAGTCGATAAAGTCATCTTATCCTTTCACCTCTTTATAAATTATTATTTGTATATAGAATAAACAAAAATCATACATTTATTCTATCATATGCTATATTCTGCAAATTTGTTAAGATTCCTGCTTAAAATCTAACAAAAACCCCTAAACAGTAATTGGACCAAAAACCGTTAAGGGGCAACATCTTATTTCCTCATATAAGGAGCCAATATTTTCAATATCTCTGTTTTATCTTCTTTTAACTCTTCTGACGTTAACATGTCCATCGTTCTAGGACGCGGCAAATTTACTTTCACTTCGCCAACAATTGTTGATGGTTGCTGTGACATAATGAAGACACGATCTGATAACAATATCGCTTCATCTAAATCATGCGTAACCATAATGATTGTTTGTTTCCCTTTTTGCCATGATTCTAATAACCAGCTATGCACTTCCATTTTTGTAAATGCATCTAGTTTTCCAAAGGGTTCATCAAGCAACATAATCGGTTTATCACATAAATACGTTCGTAAAAAGCTAACACGCTGCCGCATTCCACCTGATAAAGCATCTGGGTAATGATCTGCGTATTCATCAAGTCCAAATTGCCTTAGCGCTTCCATACCAACTTCTAATCGTTTTCTTTTGGATTTCCCTTCAATTTCTAAAGGTAATACAATATTATGAAGAGCAGAACGCCATGGAAGCAGAAGATCTTGCTGCGGCATATAGCTAACAACGTTACGATTCATAACGGATTGATCTTCGTAACATACATCTCCATCATTTGCTTGTTCAATCCCCGCAATAATGTTTAATAACGTACTTTTTCCGCAACCACTTGGTCCAACGAAAGAGACAAATTCCCCCTCTTGAACCGAGACGCTCATATGCTCTAGCACTGTTTTCCCATCAAATGTTTTCGTAACGTCTTTTACTTGTAATCCGCTCATTTCTCACTCGGAAGGAATTCGTTCGTAAAGGCCGCTTTCACATCAATTTTCTTTTTAATAACTTTATTGTCATATAAGAAATTCATATAATTGGTCCATACTTCTTCCTTCTGTACTCCCCACGCTTTCACATCATCTTGGTATTTCGTACTTAACCATTTTTGGCTTTCTTGTACGAGCTCTTTATTAATGTCTGGTACATTTTTAATTAAAATATCCGCTGCTTCTTTTGGTTCCTTAATTGCAAAGTTATAGCCATCTGTTGTTGCTTTCATAAACTTCTTCACAAAGTCTTTATCTTGTTTTGCGTGTTTTTCACTTGTAATAATAACAGGGCTATAATAATCTAACGCTGGATTTAAATCTTTTAGCATAATCGTGTTTAACTCAATGCCTTTTCTCTTTGCTTCAATACCATCCCAGCCATAATAGATCCACTCAAAATCAGCATCACGTCCAATAGATTTAAAGAAATCTGTTTGTCCAAGTACAACTTTTTGTACTTTATTATAATCTGCTTGCTGCTTATCCATAATTGTTTTTAATGTCGCTTCTTCAGCTGGTGCTCCCCAGCCACCATATCGTTTTCCTTCAAATGCTTTTGGAGATGTGATGTTATCCTTTTTTAGAGATGCGAATGCAGATGTATTATGTTGAATAACCGCACCAATTGATACAACTGGAATATCTTCAACACGAGCTGTTGTTACGTTCTCTTGATAACTTACACCAAAATCAGCTTTTCCTGATGCAACCATTTGTTCAGCAGACGTATTTTCACCTGGCTGAATAATTTCTACATCTAATCCTTGTTTTTTATAATAGTCTTTCGTCTTTGCTACATATAAACCAGTATGGTTTGTATTTGGAAACCAATCTAATACTACTTTTACTTTCTGCTCTTTACTTTCTTCTTTCTTCCCTACTGAGCAGCCTGCAAATGTAAATAATAAAGAAGCTGCTAATAGCGCTTTTAACCCTTTTTTCATTTCTCTCCATCCTTTCTGTAAACCCATGGTGCTGTTAGTCTTGCCATAAATTCAACAATAAAATACAAGAATAGCGTTACAAAGGCAATCACAGCAGCGATTCCAAACACACGAGCCGTTAAAAAAGATTTCGTTGCCCTTGTCAGCATAACCCCTAAACCTTCACTTGCCCCAAGCCATTCCCCAATAATGGCCCCCATTACGCTATATGTAACGGCAATTTTTAACCCTGAAAAAAAGTATGGCAATACTGCTGGAAATTTCACTTTTTGATAGACTTGCCACTTGCTTGCCCGCATTGTTTGAAGTAACTTTAGCATCGATTGATCTACCGTTTGAAAACCTTCTAAAATACTAAGTGTAACGGGAAAGAAGCATACAAGAATAACAACCATTACTTTTGGCAGCATTCCGTAGCCAAACCAAATAATAAATAAAGGTGCGAGTACAACGATTGGAACCGTTTGTGAAATTACTAATAATGGATTGATTAACACACGGCATAACGGAATCACATCCATAGTAATTGCAATGATCGTTCCAAGTATAATTGCAAAAAATAATCCTATGAACACTTCTTGCAAAGTCTGTACCGTATTGGGAAGCAGTAAATCTTTCATTTCTATCAGTTCATGTACAATTGCAGAAGGCTTCGGCAAAATCCACGGTTCAATATGGAATATCGAAACAGCTCCTTCCCATATGGCGATGAGAAGGAAAAGCCAAATTGTCGTAATTGCTATGTTAGATCGTTTCTGTTTTTTCATGTTCTTCACGATACTTCCACACTTTTTCATCAATCGTTACGCCTGTGCTTGGACGATAGTGAATTTTTATAGAAGTAATGACTTCTTCTGCCCCATCATCTATGCAAGCTTGCTGCGCACGTTTAATAATATCAAGAAGCTCGTTTAAATCCCCTTCCATCGTCGTTTCCATCGCGCCAACTTCAAAGCGCACACCTGATTGCTGAACAACCTCAATTGCTTTATCTACAACCGTATATACATCTTTATGCTTTGCTTGTGGTACAACTGAAAATGAAACTGTAACTTGCTGTGACATACTAAATTCCTCCCCATATTAAATAAATTTCATGCAAAAAGAAAAGGCTTTCCTGCAGCGAAGCAGGAAAGCCTTATATACAAGTTATCATAGAATAACAGTCGCTACGATTCTTGATACAACTCCCTACGCTGGCATTATCCAGATCAGGTTAAGGGTCGATGTATTGTTACATCCTCTCAGCCACATAGGCTCCCCTGTTTCAATTCGTTTTCATTGTAGCACGGATTATTTTTATGAACAAACAAATTTATTTTTTTCCTGTAAATACTATTTTTAGGTGCTCTTCATACAGGAAATCATACCCAACAATTGATGTAGGGAAATGCAATTTGTGTGAAAAATGGATGTGTTAATATCTCTTAATTTTGCATGATAGACCTATTCAATTATTACGTCTCGGCTGAACTTCTAGTCATGGTAATTGTATCGGGTCTTGCTATGATAAAGGTTGATGGGTATGGGGTACACCGCATAGTTTAAAATTATTGCACTTGTTCTAAAAACCGTTGAACTTCTTTTGGTGATTTTAAGATAATAACTTTTTTATCACTAGATAATTGATCCAGTCTTTTTAAAATTGCAGGTCTTTTGGTCGTTGGATATTCCCATATCCATTTAAAAAATTCAAGTTCAAATCTTTCTTCGCATCCTTCGCCCATATCTGGTCTTGTTCTATTTCGATATTGTACTATTCTTTTGAACGCACGATAGATGCATATTGTTCTATTAATATTGAGAAAGATGATTGTATCAGCCGCATTAAGTCTGATTTCCATTGTCCCGCCATAATTTCCATCTATAATCCATTCATCTTCTTTAATTAAATTATTTTGTACTTTTCTTTGTTCATCCTTTGGAATACCTACCCAATTCGGTTTCCAAAATAATGCATCAAGGTGATAAATGTTTATTTTTAGCTTTTCTCCTAAATGCCTTGCTAATGTAGATTTCCCTGAGCCACCCGAACCAATAATTACAATTTTTTTCATAAAATCCTCCTCCCCAAAAGGTAATAATCTTTTTTAAACAATCGTGCATTACGTTTCATAGCACAGACTTTTTCATATACAACACAGAATACAAATTTCCTCCTAAAAATAAAAACCTGTCAAAACGACAGGTTTTTATTTTTAATCACCACTTGCAATTTATCAGAATCACGCTGCTATCCCATTTGTTACTGATAGTAGCTTATCTTTTCGATTCAAATCTTTACACAAAAAAGGACCAATGTTATAAAAACATTGGCCTAAACCAACCCTATCAGTCCGGTAACTGGCTAGCATAGTCTCATTTGACCTTAGCTCCTATAGCTTTGCGACCTTGCGTTTCCACAAGTTTGCCTTTCTCGAGAACGAGTTGAACGATATGGGAGTTTTACGAGAATTAAACAATTCTCTGTCCACAGATTACAACATTTAAATCAATTTGTCTACTTATTTACACATATAAATTATAAAATTTTAAAACAATCCTCTTGTAACATAATGTTAACAAACAGGGCAAATCACGTTTTTAATGTGCTATATAATGAAAACAAAGCTATTTTTACATATTTATTCCATATATATATTAATTTTTAGACATAGAAGTCGCTGCTATGCAAAGTACAACATGATCGCTACTTGCTTTCTCCTTTTATTTTCAGCATTGCATGCGCTAGACCGTTTCTATGCGCGACCAAATACTCTGGTCTCCACCAAAAAAGATAGGTCTTTTTATGTCGAGTTCTTAACTTGTATATATATTATTCAACTTTCGAACCATGCAACAAATAAAGTTATTTGATAATAACGATTGATCATTATCTCGGAGGTGCTATACTATGTTCTGGCTACAGTTTATCATCTTATTACTCTGCATTTTTATCGGTGCGCGCCTTGGAGGCGTCGGCCTTGGTGTAATGGGAGGTGTTGGGATGGCAATCTTTGTCTTCTTCTTTCACTTACAACCAACCTCTCCTCCAATCGATGTTATGCTTATGATTTTAGCAGTTATTACAGCCGCTGGAGCCTTACAGGCTGCTGGGGGAATGGACTATCTTGTTCATATTGCAGAAAAAGCGCTCCGTAAAAACCCGAAGTGGATTACGTTCTTCGCCCCAATCGTCACGTATTCATTTACGTTTTGCGCAGGAACAGGACACGTTGCTTATTCAGTTCTTCCTGTCATTGCTGAAGTATCACGTGAATCTGGAATTCGACCAGAGCGTCCACTGTCAATTGCTGTTATTGCATCGCAGCAGGCAATTACGGCGAGTCCAATTTCAGCAGCAACCGTTGCACTTCTCGCTATGCTTACTGACTATAAGATTACACTACTAGATATTTTAAAGATTAGTATTCCATCTACCCTTATCGCTTGTATGTTAGCTGCTCTCGTGGCAAGCAAAATGGGAAAAGAGTTAAACGAAGATGAAGAATATTTAAAGCGCTTACAAGAGGGTGTGATTCCAAAACTAGAAGAAAAGAAAGAATTTCTTATCCCAAAAGGTGCAAAATTGTCTGTTATCCTCTTTTTACTTGCAACAGTTCTAGTTGTTCTTCTTGGATCTTTTGAAGCGTTACGTCCTAGCTGGATGATAGACGGAAAACTTGTACGTCTTTCTATGCCGAACACCATTGAAATGGTGATGTTAACAATCGCTGCACTGATTATTATTTTTTGCAAACCAAATGTAGAAAGCATCGTGTCTGGTAACGTCTTTCAAGCAGGAGCAACAGCAGTTGTTGCGATTTTCGGTATCGCATGGATGGGGGATACGTTTTTTAACGGTAACTTACAAATGATTCAAGGTTCTATTCAGGGGATTGTAACGAGTGCACCGTGGTTATTTGCAATTGCACTATTCGTACTATCAATCTTGTTATATAGCCAAGCTGCAACAGTACGTGCGTTAATACCACTTGGATTAACACTTGGCATTTCACCAGCACTATTGATTGCAATGTTCCCAGCTGTAAACGGGTATTTCTTTATTCCAAACTACGGAACAATCGTTGCGGCAATTAACTTTGACCGTACAGGTACAACGCGTATCGGTAAATATGTGTTAAATCATAGCTTTATGATCCCGGGTCTTGTCGCAACAATTACATCAATTGGAATTGGAATGCTTCTCGTTTCACTGATGTTTTAATTCAGAAAGAGCTAGTCTTTACAAGGACTAGCTCTTTTAATCAAACGTTTGTTTAAATATTTATCCCACTATTCATGGACCCTCATAGGTGGGAGAAGATCAATCAATGACTTCGATACTATAATCCCAATTAGCACCTGCTCAACATGCTCTTTCTCTTTCGTCTCAAGAGAAAGGTGAAACTGTGCATAACCTGATCCAATTTTCTCTAAATGAATGTGAGGAACATTTGCTTCTAAATCGATGATAATTTGTAATACTTGCTGCAATATTTCTAGCCCAATTGTTCCTTGTTCAGCGATCATACGTCATCAAATGGATGAACAAATATCGCTCCATTTCGCTCTTTTAAATCAAGTGCATAAGCTAATGCTTCATTTTTTCATGAGCTGCTATAATATTTTGTAACGTAATCATGTTGTCGCCTCTGAAACAGTATATTCATACACTTTAGTTTCAACAGCACAATTTGTTTTATACAAAAAAGAACCATTTCTGCACATGAGAAATCGTTCTTTTCATGTATGAACCCGTTATTTTTTTACTAACTCCGCTAATTTTTTCGTACTATCAAAAGGGGAATCTGCTAAACTAATTGCTGAAATCACAGAAACTCCATCCGCCCCCGCTTCCACGACAGAAGCAGCATTGTAGGCGGTAATCCCACCAATACCGACAATCGGAATTTCAATACCACTTTCACGGAAAAAACGTAATCCTGCCGTTCCTTGTACCGCTTTTGCATCTTTTTTCGTGTTTGTTTGAAAAATCGGTCCTACTCCTAAATAATCTGCACCATTTTCAATCGCAAAACGAGCTTCTTCTATTGTATGAGCGGACACACCAATGATTTTATCCCCCATTTTTTCACGTACAATCTGAATGTTTTCATCATCTTGCCCAACATGAACACCATCGGCATCTAACACTAGTGCGAATTCCACATCATCATTTACGATAAACGGAACATTATATTCTTTGCATAAAGATTGCAACTGTCTTGCAAATGCATATCGGTTTTCACCTGTTAACGCTCCGTCACCTTTTTCACGATACTGAAAAAGTGTAACTCCGCCATCAAGCGCTTCTTTCATAACTTGTAATGGATCTTTACGGCAATTGTTGCTGCCCATAATAAAATACACTTTTAGTAATTCAGACATGTGTTGTGTATCGATACGTGCCATTTCTCTCACCCCTTCTTAACGAACTTCTTCAACATTTCCATATTGTTCAACGTCTTCTGCCGTAACGCTTGCTAACTGATTTAAAAATTCAATTTGGAAACTTCCCGGCCCTTGTTCAGCTGTTTTACTTGCAGCAATTTCTGCTGCTACACCGTAAAATGTTACCGCCGCAACAGCCGCTTTTACATAATCGTTTTCGATTGCTGCAAACGCTCCGATAACGGATGTTAATAAACAACCCGTTCCTGTTACTTTCGTTAAAATGGGATGACCGTTACGAAGAATGAACGTTCTTTCTCCGTCTGTTACCACGTCTTCTTTTCCTGTAATAACAATAACAGTATTGAGCTGATGAGCTGCATATTTTGCAACTGAGGCAACATCACCATTTCCTCCCCCTGCATCAACACCTTTAATCTCCCATTTCTCATCAATCACATTTGCTATTTCTGCTGCATTGCCACGGATGATTGCTAGCTTTACTTCACTTGGAATATACCTTGCCACTTCTGTTCGATACGAAGTTGCCCCAGCACCGACCGGATCAAATACAACTGGTACATTGTGCGTATTTGCTGACTTTCCAGCAATAAGCATCGCCTCTACTTCTTCTTGGTGAAGTGTTCCCATATTTAAAACGAGCGCTCCCGCGATACTTGCCATTTCAGCTACTTCTTCTTTCGCATATGCCATCACAGGCGATGCACCTAATGCCAGCAATCCATTGGCAGTAAAATTTGTCACAACGACATTTGTAATATTATGAACAAGCGGATTTCTTTCTCGTACTGTCTCAACTACTTGTGCAATTTTTTTCATTTTCATATGTATCTCTCCTTTTTTATAACGGGAGATATAGCAAAAAAGACACTTTTGCGCATGCAAAGTGTCTTCATAATGTGCTTTTTACACTCTCCCTACGCTGGCATTACCCAACAGGTTCAAATGGTCAACGACGGATTAGCCGTACTCTCAGTTTGCATCCACAAACTCCCATGTGTTTTCTTATTCATCTACTTCAGAGTCTACTCCGTTTCTATTGAAATAACAAGTTGAAAAAAAGATATAAAAACCTCTTTTTTCGATAGGTGAGAGCACCTGGCCATGCATAGGAGCGGTCATGTTGTATTTTGCATAGCAGCGACTTAGAAACATGAAAACTACAATGTGGTTCAAATCTTCGGAATAACTGAATCCGAAGGGGATGTATGCTATAGTTAACTTACGGAAATTGAAAGGATGTTTGAAATATGGAAAAAAGTGTAATAATTGCTGAGAAACCTTCTGTTGCACGTGATATTGCGCGTGTATTGAAGTGCGATAAAAAAGGAAATGGTTACATTGAGGGCAGTAAATATATTGTTACGTGGGCTTTAGGGCACCTCGTTACATTAGCAGACCCAGAAAGTTATGATGTGAAGTATAAAAAGTGGAATCTAGAAGATCTTCCGATGCTGCCGGAACGCTTAAAATTAACGGTGATTAAACAAACTGGCAAGCAATTTAATGCTGTGAAAAGTCAATTGACTAGAAATGATGTAAATGAAATTATCGTAGCTACAGACCCTGCGTTATCTCTATAAAATATAACTGCACATAAATCCTAAAACACCTTTCATCCTTAATTTAACAATGATATCTAATATTTTTTACAATTGCACATAAAAAGAAGCACATAATTTTTCTTTAAATTATGTGCTTTTTATTTATTTAATGAAGCTTTTTATCTTTAAATATTATAAAATTTAACTGGATATAATAGGAAATACGAGGAGGATTTTATGTACATTTCAGAGTTAACAATAAACAATTTTAGATCGTTTAATAAAAAAACAACGTTAAATTTTAATGATGGGATTAATGTAATTATTGGACAAAATAATGCTGGTAAAACAACTGTAATAAAGGCATTAGATATACTCTTCAACAATTCTTCTAGTAATAGGTTAAACATTAACGATTTTAATCGTAGTGCTTCAATTTCAGAACTAAAATTGTGCCCACCTAAAATATACATATCTGCCAAGCTAAAAGAATCTGAAAATGAAGATGAGTATTCAGATGAATTAGTCACGGTGGCTACCTGGCTAACAACCCTCAATACACCATATGAAGCTACAATTACTTATGAATATTTCTTACCAGAAAAAGAAGTAGATGAATATAAGAATTTAATGGCCAACATATCGACTAAAGATATTAATAAATACTGGAAAGCTATTGAGCATAGTTTCTTAAAAAAGTATGTTCATAGGATTTATGTTGGAAATCCTGAATTCAAAAATTCTGTGCAGAATGATGAAATAAATCGTTTTGATTTTCAATTTTTAACTGCAATTCGTGATGTCGAAAGAGATCTATTTAAAGGAAATAATAGTCTTTTAAGAGAAGTAATAGATTTTTTTATGGACTACGATATTAAAAGTGACAGCGATTTAGAAAAAAAGGAAAAAATAGAAAAAATTCAAAAGAAAAAAAGAGATTTTTCAGTTGAATCAAAGAAAATAATTGAGTCACTTCAGCAACGAATGAAAAACGGTGAAGAACAAATTTTAAAATACGTACATAATACTGGGGCTGGAATTGATAAATCTAAACCTTCATTTGATGGAGAAATTTTGGACACCGAATTATATTCAGCATTGAGACTCATTGTCGAAAAAGAATCTGGAATTAAGCTACCTGCAATTAGCAATGGTCTAGGCTATAATAATTTAATTTATATCTCCCTTTTACTATCAAAAATGCAAAAAGATGCATCTGGAGAATATTTAGGGTCAAATTCTAAAGTGTTCTCCATATTAGCTATTGAGGAACCGGAAGCACATTTACATCCAAGTATGCAATATAAGTTTTTACAATTTCTGAAAGAAAATAAAGATTCAGATGTTAACCAAATATTTATTACTTCACATTCTCCAAATATAACTGCTGCAGTTGATTTAGAAGATATTTTAGTTATTCAAAAAATTAATGAAGAAATTAAAATAGCATATCCAAGTAAAGTATTCAATGATTCAAATGAAGAAGATGTCATATCCAGAAATTATGTTAAGAGATTTTTAGATGTAACAAAAGCAGATTTGTTTTTTGCACAAAATGTAATTCTAGTGGAAGGTATTGCTGAACAGCTCGTTATTCCTGAATTTGCAAATTCAATGAATTTAAATCTAGCAGACAGCCATACTACTGTATTGAATATTGGCGGAAGATATTTTAATCATTTCTTAAAATTATTTGATACTAATCGCTGTGAGTTTGCTTTAACAAAAAAAGTAGCGTGTATAACTGATTTAGATCCCCTTAGAAAATCGAAAAATGACGACGATGACGATAACAATTGGAAAAAGTGTCTTCCCATTTTTTTAGACTTACAGCCGGAGGAATATGAATATAAACAAACTTCTAATTCACTCGTGGGAACATATAACCAATATGATTCAAAAATTAAAGTTTTTACCCAGACCTATGGACAAAGCTCTACATTTGAATATGATTTGGTTTTAAAAAATCCGACTTGTACAAAATTAATAACCTCTTCAGTTTCTAATGCTCAAGAGCTTAAAGATTTAATGGACCTTGTAAAAGATAAACCTATAAAAGAAATAGTTGAAAAAATACGAAAGAATGCCTTTAAAGACGAGCTTTTAAACTTACTTGCTCTTGAATTGCTAAAAGATGATTTAAGCGTAAAGCAAGGCATAATTGCTAGTCGATATCTATTATCTATCTCTAAAGGAGAAGCGGCGCAAGAAATTGCTTATGTCATAAGTACAGCTGAACAGGGCACAATTGAACCACCAGATTATATAAGTGAGGCGATAAAATGGATTTGTCAGTAGCCACGGAATTAGAAAATAGTAACAGTATAATACCCGTTAATGAGCATTTTAAATTATATGCTGGACCCGGTGCAGGAAAAACCACTTTTTTAACCAATCATATTAAAAGAATTCTACATCAATCAACTAAACTTGGAAAAGCAAAAAAAATTGCTTGTATTACTTATACAAATACTGCCGTTAATACTCTTATCAATAAACTTGAAGATTCTATTGAATCATTAGAAATATGCACAATACATAGCTTCTGCTATAAGCACATTGTCAAACCATACATTTGGATTTTAGAAGATTCACCTTTACCTATTGATAAAATAGATGGGCATGAACAAATTAAGCTACGGCACAGTCAAATCAATCAATTAAAAATTGAAATTGGACAAAGTTATTTAAATGATGTGGAATTATGTGAGGCGCTAAATAAACTTCAATGGGTTTTAGACGATGAAATACCAACATTAAAATTTTTAAATGCTTATGATGGTAAGATAGGAGATTATTTCCTAAAAAAAAGTGCTTATTATAAATATAAACAATTATATTGGCCTGAAGGAAAATTAAGTCATGATGATGTCCTTTATTTTGCGTATAAAATTTTAAAAGAAAACACACGCATAATAGATATTATCAGAGCTAAATTTCCCCATATTTTAATTGATGAATTTCAAGACACTAGTCCATTACAAACAGCAATTATTGAATTAATTGGGCAAAAAGAAGTTAATATAGGAGTAATAGGTGACTTATGCCAATCAATTTATTCTTTTCAAGGGGCAAACGTAGAATCATTTGAGATGTTTTCAATTGAAAATATGAAATTATATATTTTAAAGGATAATCATCGATCAAGTAACGAGATTATAAATGTACTTAATCATATGCGTAAAAATAAAGACTTTGAGCAATCCTCTCCCACTCATAAATCTGGTAATCTTCCTACTATACTGGTAGGAGCAAAGAAAAGTGCTTATCATTACTTGAATGATAAATCAAAAAAAACAGTTGTACTAGCATATAAAATTGAAAACTCAAAGTCCGTTGAATATGAAACAGATTTAATTGAAGATATGGATTTCAATATAATTCTTCAAGATTCAAATAACGAAAGAGGCTGGAGAATTTTCCATATAATCCAATCTATCGAATTAGCTAAGCAGTTTCAATTAAAAGAGGCTTTAAGATTAATGAAAATTGCTTATCGAAAAGATGGGCCTTTTACTGATAAAGAGGCTTTTGTTAACTTAAAAAGATTTTTAAATATGTACAATGAATTTAAAAACAAAAGCATTACTTACTTCCACAACGATTTAATTGTAGGGCAATACAATGTTAAGGGCCGTATTTCGAGCGGATCAGCCAAAACATTATATGATGGTTTAACTTATAGAAAAGTTGCTCTTCAAATGAAGATTTTAGATGACTTAAGTGATTTTAAAACAATTCACCAATCTAAAGGAGATGAATTTGAAAATATTTTAGTAATAGTTCCTCCCCAAAAACAAGGAGCAGAGCTAAACTTTCTGCTTTCACCTAACATGGATATAGAAGTACATAGAGTTTATTATGTTGCATTAAGTAGAGCAATCTCGGGACTCTATATTAATGTTGAGAACTTAAAAGAACAAGAAAAAGCAGCACTCATAGAAATTGGTTTTGAAATAATATATGTAGATGAATTAGCTGAAGTGAGTATTCCTGCAAAAGAGTTAGTTCAATCTTTATAATATTATTGTATAAAATCTTGTTAAATATATAGTAAAAACAAAGAGCCAACCTCACTATCATACAGGTGACTCTTTATGAATAATTGGAGGAGATTGTATGGACTTATTACAGAACGGGTTACATTCTTTAAAAAAGGCAATTAATAATTTGAAAGATATAGATGGAACATCAGGAGACGAAAGAGAGTTTATTGTAAAAGAGGTGATATTAGGACTACATCATTCAACTGAAACTCTTTTTAAGTATTTGGTGAAGAATAAACATGACCTACTTATTTATCAAGATTTGAAAGATTATTTTTCAAAAGAAATGAATCGTATCAAGGGTGATGGTGTAACAAAATTTCAAGTTAAAACTATCACTTTTATGGAAGCAATTGATCGAGCTGTAGTCTTGAATGAATCTGATATAGAAATCTCTAAAGTGGACTATGGTTGTTTTGAAAGGTTAAACTCTTTACGTAATTCAATTACCCATCACGAGTGTAATTTAACTGAGAAAGAGGTCAATTTTTTAATAACTCAAGTACTAACAATTATTTTTCCAATCTATAAAAAACTGATACCTAATTTTGAGGAATACGTAAGTAAACATAATCTTAATATAAATGGTACCAATCAGGTAAATGACTATCACATTTGGAGATTTTTAAGACATTTTTCATTGCGCAAAAAGTTTTTTGAGTCTGAGGAATTGATTAGTTCTATAAAGTCCTCGAACGAGACTTATGCTAAAAAACTAAAAGAGATTAAGAAAGAAAAATATATTAAATATTATGAATGTCCAAGTTGTAAACAACCTTATTTTCAAAAAGAGCATATATTTTTTGAAGCAGCAGAAGAAGTTGGGTACTATGGTCATTGTTTATTGTGTGAACTATCCTTAAATAAGGAAGATGCGCAATACATTCACATGACATACAGTAGTTATAATGCATTTTTAGAAAGTACTCTTGCAGAAAAAGCTATTATACAAGATCTTTTATATGATGAAGGACTTGTTGTACGCTTGAATGAAGAAGACCTTTCTGTAATTCGTGAAATTACTAGTCACAAAAAGACTAATTATTTATTAGAGTATTATGTTCAGGATTTTATGTATGATTTTATCGGTGAGATTTTGGAGTATTATGTCCGAGAACTTAATTTTGATGCTTATGCATTAGATGAAGCAGCTGCATTTGATTGTAAACTGAAAGATAGCCATACGGTAGATAGATTGCAGGAAGATGATTTAGAAGAACTTAAGAATAAAATAGAAAATTGCAGAGCTTTAAAAATAAATTTAGAAATTTTTGAACAAGTGATTGAAGAAGAATTCGTATTTTATAGTAATACATACCATCCAAATCCCCACACAGATGAAGATGATGAAATTAGCATTGAGTTAACCGTTAAACTTGGAGATAAAAGATTTTTGAATGAATAGTGAATAATTACACTTAAAGTAACAGGTGCATTTAAGAAGCATAAGTGCTTTTTAGGATAAGGTCCCATTTTAGGTATTCCATTTAAGGGCGCGATTGTTAAAGTACGCACAAAATGATTAAACCTTTTTATAAAAATTGTATACTAAATTAAAAAGAAAGAATCCATCTTGATCAAACATTTTTCAAAATGGATTCTTTTTACTTGTTATAAAATGTAGTTTTGTGGGACCTTTTTATCAAACTTTAATTCAAAGCTACCCCACCATAAGTTTAATTAAGCAACTATTCATAAAGGCATTTAATCTTTGTGAATAGCCTCTTAAATACGGATTTAATCAAACTTTAATTTCTTTAATGCTTCTGCGAACGGGTTATTTAATGGCTCTTCCTCTTTTTTCTGTTGCTTCATATATTTTTGAACGTCGCGTTTATCGGCTTTGTTACCGGATTCTTTTTTGCGTCTTTCTTGGAATGTAGAAAGTTTCTCGCGATAGCCACATTTACATGCAAAAATTTGGCCAGCGCCTTCACCACGTAATTCAAGTTTCTTCTTACATTGTGGGCAACGAGCATTGGTTGTACGAGATACATTTTTACGATGCCCACAATCACGGTCTTGGCATACGAGCATTTTTCCTTTTTTGCCGTTTACTTCTAGCATTGGTTTACCGCAGTCCGGACAAGACTTCGTTGAAATATTGTCATGTTTATATTTTTTATCGCTCGATTTAATTTCAGCAACAATTTCTTTCGTATAGTTCTTCATTTCTGAAATGAATACTTCTTTTTTCAGTTTACCTTTTGCAATCGCCTCAAGTTTTTGTTCCCATTCACCAGTTAGTGTAGGAGATTTTAGTTCTTCTGGTACTAAATCAAGTAACTGACGACCTTTTGAAGTAATATGAATATCTTTACCACGTTTTTCAATTAAGAATGAATTGAAGAGCTTGTCGATAATATCTGCGCGTGTCGCTACAGTGCCTAATCCACCAGTCGATTTTAACGTATCAGCAAGTTGTTTATTTTGCGTATCCATATATTTTGTAGGATTCTCCATCGCTGAAAGTAAAGTCGCTTCGTTAAAACGTGCAGGTGGCTTTGTTTGACCTGATGTTTGCATAATTAACTTTACAGTTAATGTATCGCCTTTCTCAATGTGAGGTAGAAGTTGTTCTTTTACGTCATCAGTTACATCATCGTCTTCAAAGTGATTTTCGTATACTTCTTTCCAACCAGCGTGTAAAACCGTTTTTCCGCGTGCAATGAACGTTTCATTACCAACTTTTGTTCGTAACGTTAGTTGCTCGTATTCGAATGCTGGCAATAAAACAGCTAAGAAACGTTTTACAACTAAATCATAAATTTTACGCTCTTTATCTGTGAAGGCTGAGAAGTTAACGTATCCTTCTGTTGGAATAATTGCGTGATGATCGCTTACTTTACTATCGTCAACAAATGATTTATTTGGCTTGATAGGCTTTTGTAATACTTTATGTGCTAAAGGACGGTATTCTCCGACGCCACACGCTTTTAGACGTTCTGGAAGTGTTCCGACTATATCTGATGAAATGTAACGCGAATCTGTACGAGGGTACGTTAGCACTTTATGTTGTTCATATAACTTCTGCATAATGTTTAATGTTTCTTTAGCAGAGTAACCAAATTTTTTATTTGCATCACGTTGTAATTCAGTTAAATCGTAAAGACCAGGAGAGAATGACTTCTTCTGTTTTTTATCAATTTCCACAACAGTGGCATTTTGTTTATCTAGATTTTTTACAATACCATCAATTTTTTCTTTATTAAAACTACGGCTATTACCGTTTGCATCTTGCCAAGTTAGTTTTAATTTATCGGTTGTTTGAGCTTCGATACCGTAGTAAGTTTGAGCTTTGAAGTTTTTTATTTCATCTTCACGGCTAGCGATCATAGCGACAGTAGGTGTTTGTACACGGCCACAATTTAATTGAGCATTGAACTTTGTTGTTAGTGCACGAGTGGCATTTAAACCGATATACCAGTCTGCTTCTGAACGGGCAACAGCCGAGGCATATAAATTTTCATAAGCTTTACCTGGTTTCAAATTGTTAAAACCATCTTTAATTGCTTTGTCTGTTACAGAAGAGATCCATAAACGTTTAATTGGTTTATTCACTTTTGCTTTTTCAATTATCCAACGTGCGACTAATTCGCCCTCTCTTCCGGCATCGGTAGCCACAATCGCCTCATTAACATCACTTCGAGTAAGTTGATTTTTTACAACATTAAACTGTTTTCCAGTTTGTTTTATAACAACTAATTTCATACGTTCTGGAAGCATCGGAAGATCTTCAAGATTCCATGTTTTATACTTATTATCGTAAGCTTCTGGGTCTGCAAGCGTCACTAAGTGCCCGAGCGCCCAAGTCACGATGTATTTGTCACCTTCTAAAAATCCATTACCTTTTTTTGTACACTTTAATACTTTTGCGATATCACGTGCAACTGATGGTTTCTCAGCAATTACTACACTCTTTGCCATTTATTCAAACTCCTTTACTAACTATATACCGTTTAATATACCACAGTTTTCAAGAAGAACAGTAAGGAACCCCTTCTATTTGGCAGTCATAATTGACATAGCTTGTTTAAGAATCTCTACTTCCTGTCTTAATTTCTTATTCTCTCTATAAACCTCATTAAACTGCTTTGGAGTAACTATCACTTGCTGTTTTGAATATAGCTTAATCCATTTATAAATAGAAGTAGGAGATATATTATATTCAATGCTTAAATCCGTAACAGATTTTCCTTCAATGTGTAACCTTGCAATTTCTTTTTTAAAGCGTTCTTCATATTTTTTATTTGTCATTACTTAAAAACCCTTTCTAGTAAAAATTTTATTACCTAGATAGTTTATTATTGTATCACCACCTTCTTTTGATGACTATAGTCGGTCGATTGAAATGCCATTTTTCTTAGTTAATTAACTAAGAGGTGATGTCATGGAAATCCCAAAAGCTTTCGGTGAAGTGTTAAGAAAACATAGAAAAAAAGCTAATTTTTCGCAAGAACAATTAGCTCTTCAATGTAATCTAGATAGAACTTATATTGGGTTACTTGAACGTGCTCAAAGACAACCAAGCATATCTACCATATTTGTTATATGTAAGGTATTAAATATTGCTCCACATGAATTAATTAAAGAAATGGAAGAACTGATAAATTCTCAGTAATAAAATTCTCTAAGACGTTATCATAAACGTCGTTTTCGGTTCTTCCTGTAGAAAAGAGCATAGCTATTTTAAGTTAAGATGAGATTATGAAGAATTGTACTTAAAGTAACGAGCAGGATTATTGTTAAGGGGTATTCTTGCTACTTACTAGGAGGAACAATGTTGGATATTAATGTAAAAAAACAAATAACATAAAACACCAGAATAACTATATGTAGCATATACAATAAAACTTTAATTTGCTAATTATTCAAAACTAGATACGAAGGCAATTTCGTATCTAGTTACTAACTTATAATTCTAATACTAATTGTTCTGACATCCGCTCTGCCTGTTCAATTACAATTTCAATCGCATCCTCTTGAAGATCAGGTGGATAACCATACTTTTTAAGCAGTCGTTTAACAGTTATACGCATTTTCGCACGAGCGGATTCACGTAAATTCCAGTCAATACTCATGTTTTCTTTGATTGACCTTGTTAATTCATGCGCAATAATTTTTAACGTATCATCGCCTAAAACTTGTTCAGCAGTTTTATGTGAAGCAAGGGCATCATAGAAAGCGATTTCTTCCTTAACCATACCAGTTTGTTCGCCACGCTTGTATGCTGCATCCATTTCTTTTGCTAACTCAATTAATTCTTCGATAACTTTAGATGTTTCAATAGTACGCTTATTATATTTATTTAGTGAGTTCTGTAACATCTCTGAAAATTTACGCGCTTGGATAAGATTACTACGTTGAACATTTTTCACTTTGCCATTTAACAAACGATTTAATAATTCTACTGCTAAATTCTTTTGAGGTAATGCTCTAACATCTTCTAAAAATTGATCAGACAAAATTGAAATATCAGGATTTTCTAAGCCGAGTTCCTTATAAATATCGACAACATTTTCAGAAATGACCGATTTCGAAATAAGTTGGTTGATTTGGGCATCCATCTGTGATCCAGTTTTCTTTTTACTTCCATCACCGATCGTTTTCACAATGCTCGCTTTAACTGCTTTAAAGAAACCAATCTCATCATTCAATTCTTCTGCTTCTGGCGTTGTCGCACATAGTGCATATGCCTTCGCAAGCTCTGTCACTGTATTTAAAAAGCGTTTCTTTTCATCTTCACCTAAACCAATAACATAATCCATTGTATTAACAATCGCTTTAATGCGAAATGATGATTTTTCAGATTTATAACCTGAATAGTCGTGTCCGTGTAGCATTTCCAATACAAGTTGATGCTTCTCTAGCATCACATCAACCGCTAAAGCTGTATCAACCCCTGCTGTTTTACGATCGCTATCTGTGTATTGTTTTAAGGCTTCTTTTAAATTATCTGCAATACCAATATAATCAACAACAAGACCACCCGGCTTATCTTTAAATACACGGTTAACACGTGCAATGGCTTGCATCAAGTTATGACCTTTCATCGGCTTATCAATATACATCGTATTCATTGCTGGTACATCAAAGCCTGTAAGCCACATATCACGGACAATGACAATTTTTAATGGATCATCATTGTCTTTCATACGACGTGCTAAAAATTCACGACGTTTTTTATTGCCGATAAATGGTTGCCATTCGGCTGGGTCACTTGATGAGCCAGTCATCACGATCTTAATAACTCCTTTATCGTCATCATCTGAATGCCAGTCTGGACGCAGTTTCACAATCTCTTTATATAAATCGATAGCAATTCTACGTGACATCACGACAATCATCGATTTACCAAACATCGCTTGTTGACGCTCTTCATAATGATGTACGATATCTTGTGCCATTTTTTCAACACGTGACCCTGCACCTGCAATTGCTTCTAGACGTGACCACTTTGACTTTAATTTTTCTTTAACAGATGTTTCTTGGTCTTCGGTAATATCTTCATAATCATCATCAATTGATAATCCTTCTGGTAATTCCAGTGGTATAACACGTGATTCATAGAAAATTTTTACCGTTGCGCCGTCTTCGACAGCTTGTGACATATCATACACGTCAATATAATCACCAAATACGGCAGGTGTATTTTTATCACTAGCTTCAACAGGTGTACCAGTGAACCCGATAAATGAGGCATTTGGTAAAGCATCGCGTACATACTTGGCAAAGCCATACTTCGTATTATCTTTTGTAACAGTTGCACTAAAACCATATTGTGAACGGTGTGCTTCATCAGCCATTACAATAACGTTTGTACGATCTGTTAGGCATGGCATTTCTCCGGTCTTTTCATCTGGTACAAATTTTTGAAGTGTGGTAAAAACAATTCCTCCCGATTCCACACCTAATAACTCTCGTAAACTATCACGTGATTCAGCTTGGCTCGGTGTTTGACGTAAAATATCCTTGGACATTGAGAATGTTTTATAGAGTTGATCATCTAAGTCGTTTCGATCAGTTAATACAACAAGTGTTGGGTTGTTCATCACTTTAATAAGCTTCCCAGCATAGAATACCATCGATAAACTTTTACCTGACCCTTGCGTATGCCACACGACACCAATTTTATGGTCACCATCTTGTGCTGTTGCAATTTTTGCTTTTTCAACGGCTTTATTTACAGCATGATATTGGTGATACGCTGCTAAAATTTTGAATGTATCGACACCATCAGTTTGAAATAAAATAAAGTTTTGTACAACATCAAGCAAACGACTAGGCTCAAGCACTCCTTTAATCATCACTTCAAGTTGTGGCTCAGCAGGACTAGCTAGTGTTTCACCATCTACCGTACGCCATTTCATAAAACGTTCTTCATTCGCGGTTAATGAACCAACACGCGCATTAATACCATCACTCGCAATTAAGAATGCATTGTAACGGAATAATGTGGGAATAGCTTGTTTATACGTTTGCAGTTGATTGTAAGCATCGGTAATATCAACATCTTCATTCGTTGCATTTTTAAGTTCAATGACAACGAGTGGCAGCCCATTGACGAACACGATAATGTCAGGACGTTTATTGGCTTGTCCTTCAATGACTGTAAACTGGTTCACAGCCATAAAATCATTGTTTTTAGGATCTTCAAAGTCGAATACATACACTGATACAGTTGGATTGTAACCATCTTTACCTTGTGTTTGTATTTCAATACCGTCTGTTATAAATTTATGGAATTGCTTGTTATTGAGAACGATGTTTGGAGAAGCATTTGCAATAATCTTTTGAATCGCTTCTTCAATGACTTTTCGCTCTAACGTCGGATTAATCTTTTGTAACGAATCACGTAATCGGTCAACTAACACAACATCATGGAAGCTTTCACGCTCAGCGTAATCACCATCTGGTGCAATATCTGGACCTTCGACAATTTCATAATCCATTTCTTCTAACCATTCAAGTGCTGCTATTTCTAACTCTGATTCGTTATACTTAAACAACTAATCCACCACCAATTCATCGGGTATTTCGATTTCTCCTGACAATAGTTTTGGCAGAAGTGTATCGCGGAGTTCTACGAGCTTTTTATTTTCATTTATCAAATTCAATCTTTTATCTAGCATTAATTCCAAAGGATTAAATAATTTATCTTTTATATCAATTGGTGGAATTGCAAACTTATAATGACCAATTGTAGAAAAAGTAATTTGTGGGAATGTTCCAGAACGATCTTCTGCTAATTGTTGAAATTCATTGATTACCGTATCGCTAGCTAACCACTGATATAAAACTTTACCCGAGTATACAGTTTCATTGACGCGTAAAACCATCAATTTTGTAGAAACTACATATTCATCTGAATCAAAACTAATGTAAGCATGTCGTTTATTTTTAGGGCGGATTTCGCTATATAAAATATCGCCTTTTTGAATTAATTTCTTCGCTTGTCCAGGCATATTTGCAACTTCATCTAATTCTTTATGCATTATTTCTCCGTTTAAAATATCAGAAGTATTTAAGAATCTAGCAAGTGGTTGTTCTTTTTTCTTAATACTAGTAGAAATACTTTCTACAAATTCATCTAATTTATAAACTGGCCACCCTTTAGGTATCTCTCCTAATTCACTTTCCACCATTTCGCCACCACTTGATTTATACGGTTGTCCTTGTTCATTTGGAAATTCAAAATTGATAAACCAGTGTTTGAAAAGGGTTTGAGAAAGTTGTTCTAGCTTATTGATAATCGAATAATTCACTTCAATTTTTTTACAGAGATTCATATAAAAATCACCAATTTTTTTTTGATTTTCATAATCCTCAAAAATATTTAATTTCAGATTTTTAAAATCTGTTTTTTTTAAATGCGGAATCAGTGTACCTACTTGCATGTTATCAATTTGCATTTTCACATTCGGATCATTCAATACTGCATAAATATAATAATTATAAAATTTAGGCTTAATTCTTAGGGCTACCATGTCCTGTGCAATACAAAAATTCACTTTATCAGGCACCATTGCTACTTTCCCTGGTGTACCTTTATTTACAAAAATAATATCTCCTGGTTGTGGGTGCGAACGAAACCAATTTAAGTATGTTTCTTTATCCACAGAACGAATTTTAGAAAATACAGGATATAATCTATCCGTTATACAATTGGTAGCTATTAAAGGTAAATATTCATTTTCTGTATCAGTTATTGGGCATGTTTTACCTCTGTTATCCACACAAAAATCTACTAAATCATCTAAGCTGACCGATTTAAATCCCATACCCAATTCCCCCTAATACTCGGCGAATTTGTTCTTCTAACTCTTTTGATGTCACAAATTGCTCTGATAGTTCCCCTGTTAGACGAACCATTTTTTCTTCAAATGGTTCACCATCATCTTCTTGTTCTGCTAAACCTACATATCGTCCAGGAGTTAGAACATAATCATTACCACGTACGTCTTCAAGTGTTGCTTCTTTACAAAAGCCTAGTTCATCCATATATTCTTGTTCATTTGTACCTCTCCAAGCATGGAAAGTATCCGTAACTTTTTTAACATCCTCTTCACTAAATTCTTTATGAGTGCGGTCTGCCATAAAACCTAGATTACGTGCATCGATAAACAAAATTTTATTGTTACGTTCACGCTTCCCTGTTTTCACCTTATTTTTCGACACGAACCATAAGCAAACTGGAATCTGCGTTGAATAAAATAATTGACCAGGTAGAGTGACGATACATTCCACTAAATCATTTTCTATTAAGTTTTTACGAATTTCTCCTTCACCACCTGCATTAGAAGACATTGAACCGTTTGCTAAAACGAAGCCTGCTGTACCTGCTGGAGCTAGTTTTGAAATCATATGCTGTACCCACGCATAGTTCGCATTTCCCTTTGGTGGAATGCCATATTGCCAACGAACATCATCTGTTAATTTTTCACCACCCCAATCGCTAATATTAAATGGTGGGTTCGCTAATATATAATCGGCTTTCAACCCTTTATGTAGATCATTATGGAATGTATCTGCATTGTGAGCTCCCAAGTTACTATCTATACCACGAATTGCTAAGTTCATTTTACAAAGTTTCCATGTTGTTGGATTCGATTCTTGACCATAGATTGATAAATTATCGATACGCCCTTGATGTTCTGTGACGAATTTCGATGATTGAACAAACATACCACCTGAACCACAAGCAGGGTCATATACACGCCCTTTAAACGGTTCTAACATCTCAACAAGTAATTGAACAACAGTTGAAGGAGTGTAGAATTCGCCACCATTTTTTCCTTCTGCACTTGCAAATTTACTTAAGAAATATTCATATACACGACCTAAAATGTCTTTTGAACGGCTTTCTTCATCACCGACTTTGAATGAAAATAAGTCGATTGTCTCACCTAAACGTGTTTTATCTAACTCTGGACGTGCAAATGATTTTGGTAGTACCCCAACAAGTGAAGAGTTTTCCTTTTCAATTGCAACCATCGCTGCATCGATTAATTGACCAATTTCAGGTTTTTTCGCATTGTCTTTGATGAATGTCCAACGTGCTTCTTGAGGCACAAAGAAAATATTCTCTGCTACATATTCATCTCGATCCTCTTCATCTGCCCATTCATCCGCTTTTAATTCCCCGTATTTTTCTTCAAAAGCATCCGATACATATTTTAAAAATAGCAATCCTAATACAACGTTTTTATATTCACCTGAATCCATCGATCCACGTAATTTATCTGCCATTTGCCATAGCTTTTCTTCAAAGCCTAAGTTTGCTGTCGCCATTTTGCTGCCTCCTCGATACTCTATGAAACATCACATAGGACATGATCAATTTCTTTGTTTCATATATTTTCATTTATAAGTTTTTCACATCAATATAGCTATTATAACAGTTCTAAGTCTTGTGATACTTCTCCATGTAGATTTAAAATAAAGTTTGAGTAAAAACATCTTTTAAAAACGTTTTTTATAGCTAATTAAAAAGATTCATTTTGAATAAATTTTAATCAAAATGAATCTTTTTCTTTTTAAATGAACTTTCATTTTTATAAAAAAGGTTGTTCAAAACTCCCTTAGAATTCTTTACTTGAAGTGATAAAGAATCATATCTTTTTTATAAACATCACGACTTTATTTCAAATATAAACTACATAGTAAGAATTAAACCTAAATTAATAAATAAGAGTAATTCTATAAAATTTATTTTTTGGATTTACTCTAGCTATCTTCCCAATCTAAATTAAATAACTCATTAAGCTTTTCTATTTTTTTATTATTTACATCAACAGTATTTAAATTTGCTGATTCATTTTGAAAAACCTTATTAGGACTGTTTAATTCTAAGACTTGTGAAATCTGATTCGGTAAGGTAATAACTTCTGCCTTCACATTAGCTTGTTTTAACTTTTCTGATTGTCCGTATAAATGAGGGAAATAACTTTCAGCAACAATTTGATTATAGAGTGCTTCGTAGTGAGTCTTCTGAGCTGTCACTTTAGATAGTTGTTCTTTTAATTGCTGCATTTCTAACTGCATTTTTGGCATTGATTCTTCAAGTGTTGCTAATTTTTTAGCGTCTGTATAGAGATCACTAATAATGTTTAATAACTTTGCAATCTCATTTTTTAATTCTATTGTATTAGTACCATATTTTAAAAACAATTCTTCAACACTAGGAATAGTTATAATCCCACTCTCATCTAGCTTAGGGATATGAACCGGTGAATTTAAATGATTTATAAATTCTTTCATTCGCCTACTCCAAGTATTCCTCCCTATTCCCGTTTCCTTTTCTAATAATAGCGATGTTAATTTAAGATTAGGTTGTTTATATTTAACTTCTAAAGCAATTTGCTTTAAATCCTCATCAGACCATTTTTGGGGTTTACCTCTTTTAGCATTTACCATTCATATCACCTGCAATATTAGCATCTACTTTAGATTTCAATTCCATATAATATTGTAACCTTTTGGCTGCTGATTTTCTTTCAACTGTATTTAAGTCATAACCATGTCTTTGTGGCAATGAAAATAAACTTTCTAAAAGTGAAATAGCTTCTTCAATTCGCTGTTTTAAATCTTCAGAATGACTAGATAGCCACTTAATAGCATCGTCTTTTTCATTTATACTAGGTGAGAAAATATATTTTGGACAAAACTCGCAAAACTCAATACAAGTATTTGGGAAATTCTCTTTAAGCTCTGAACATAAGCCGTATTGAACTCTACCTACGTGTATTTCGGTTATCTTCTCTCTCTCAATGTTAGATTTATGAACAATATATTTTTTCCATCCTATGATAGAATTGTCCATTCTATAGCCAACCTCTGTTTCAAGCTTTAGTTGAGCCAGCCTATATACATACGATTGCACGAAATGTTTAGCATGACTAAAATAACCTTGCGTAACTTTAAGTTCCGTATGACCAGCTAGTGTAGCGATATTGTGCATACTAAAACCTTGCAAACACATATTGATGATAGCAAAATGACGAGTATCACCAGCTTTCACGCGTTCTAAATTGTATCGTCCATATTTCTCTTCTACGATTAATTTATAGAATCGATCTTTTAAATCAAGAAAATTTCGTAAATTCATTATCGGATTCTGCTTTTTTCTTTTAACTTTATAATTTAAGCTGAACATTTCTGATGGAAAAAAATATTCGGAGTAAGGAAAATACATATTTACCTTTTCCCTGACTTCTACTAAAAATTGATATGTTTTCTGGTCAATTACAACTGAATCATACTTCATAGAAAAGCCAATGGTTGCAGACTTATTTTTTATTCGCGGAACCGAAAGTGTATAGGGTTCATTTTTACTGTCATCATAAGATAGGCAATCTTTTTTGAGTTTTAGAAGTTCACTTGGGCGTATAGGCAATGTATTAGTAAGTAGCCACCAGACTAAAATTGGCGTGTAACTTATAGTTTCTTCTACAGTATGATTTTTAAAATAATGGTTAATGATATCATCTAATTCAAGTACATCTTGAAAATCAGGTAAATCTCTGGATGTTTGAGGGTATTTAGGCATATTTGAGCAAATATTAAGGATTTCTTGATAATTATCAATCCTATAGAAATCGATAAAATTAGACGTAGCATTAACCATATGATAACCACAGTATTTATACTTCTCAATATTCTCAGCTAGTACACTTTTTAATTGAGTTAAATTTTCAAAGCCTTGCGAACTAAGTATAATCTTTCGTAATGAAGTTAACTCATCATAAATAGTTTTAGGCCTCTTACCTGATATAAGCCTGAGCAACATATAAAACTTTAAATGTTCATTAATTTTTGGATAACTAATTAAATCAAACCTTATTTGTAAATTTAATTGTGATAAAGGATCATAAACAAACCATTGATTTTCTTCAAAAGAGTTACTTTTTATAACCTCACTTTCGACTAAACCATCAAAAATCTGTTTATAGTCTTTTAATAACAAATCATCTTTAGAAATTTGTTGAATAGATTCTATCTTATAAAAACTCGATTCATTTAAAAGCTTTCTAATTTCCATATTCAACTCCTGGCAAATAGATTTTGTGAGCATATCGCTTCAATAAACCATTGATTTGATTAACATCTACATAAGCTTTTACATAACTTTTACCGAAAGTGTTATTAGCTTCACTCAGTATCAATAAACATTGCAGTAGAAAGCGACTTTGCCTTTTTAAAAGATTTTCATTATCACTTCCCTGTATTGAAGTTAGGAGTCTTAGAATCTCCTGATTTAATTGAATTAGAATCAAATTTTGTGGAAGGACATATTCACAATACATGCAATTCATTAAAGCTGGATAAGCACAATTTGGAAATACTAAACATTGTGCATGTTCAATTTTAGATGGCATAGAATAAATTGATATTTTCGAAAACAACTCATGTAATTGCTGTTTATTTAAACGCATAACTTGATGTATAACTTTTAATCGCTTTTCATAGATTGCTTTCATTACTTCCACAACCGAATCATTATCAGTCTCCTCTATAAAGGCAGGGGTTAAATAATCAGAAACATAAGCAGCTATTGACTCAATTTCCTTAAGAGAAAAATGTTCTTTTACTTCTTCCACAATAGTTGTTCTATCTTCTAGGCTTAAGGTTTTATAGTTATCGGTATACGTAAATCTTAATAATTGCTCATATAACCACCCAAAATTTCCTCTTCGAAAAATATTGATAGAAACCCTTCCAATGGAGCCATCTTTATTCATTAGCTGTATATAAGTTTTTGTGGTATCTTCGTTTTTATGTGACCTTGCATTTTTTGCTAAAGTTAGTGCTAGTTCAGAATCAAAGGCATCTCCTTCAGTTACTGATCCATATAAGTATGTTGCCAAAGAACGGTTCATTATTAAGCTACTAAATCTAAACCCTTCAAACTCTTTATAACCTTCAAAGAAATTTGAATGTGTTCCTCTTCTACCTTGGGTTTTAGTTTTACGATACTTGCCTTCAATAAAAGTTTCTAACTGTAATGTATTAGTTTCTCTTAATCGCTCCGATAAAACTAATGCATAAGCTAGTGGTTTCTCCAAGTTTGAAGGTACTAAGAAAGTAAGTATCTCATTAGTTTTAGATGCCCGCTTATTTCTAAAAGCAAGATACAAAGTTTTAATTATCATTTGAATTTGATGTTCATTTAATGTGAAATTTTCAGTGTGAAAATTTGATTCTTGAATGCCAAGTTCTTTTAAATTTAAGTTGGGTGTATTACGAATTAAATCACTTCCTCGTATAAAGTCACAGCATAATAAAGTAACGTACACCCACATATTTGCATACGGTCTGCTATTAAGACTTTTTTCGATATGAAGTTCTATATTTTGTACATGCTTATATATTTGATTAAAAGTTGAAGCCGAATAAATTTCCTGTTCTTTATTTTTATTCTTTTGAACAGCTAACAATTTATTCTTTTGAGGTATATTTTTTTGATCTAATGCATACGACAGAAACCTAGTAAATAACAGTCTTTCTTTTGAAGTAAACAAACCTTCTTTTAATGATAATTGATTTAATTCCTCTATATCGCTTTTGAAAATTTCTCTAGATAAGTTTCTTTGGAGTTTGTTATGAAAATTAATAAATTGACTAATAGTACCTGTTTTATGAGCTGTAGATCCTGTACATTTATTAAAGTAAGCTCGTGAATACGTTATAAATAAAGTTCGAGTATCCATAAACAAATTATTTTGTTGTGTTTCGTTAGATATTTTATTTATCGCATATTCACAGTCAATCTCTACAATACTATCACGCTCATTTATAAACTGTTTGTATTTCATTAGGTCTTCTTTAGGGATAAATAATCGACCATTTATTTTTTTTACATTTATTTTTTGGGTAGAGTTTTTTGAATAAAGATGTTTATAGATCGTATGAATACTCCTACCAAGAATCTCCGAAGCTTCTTTAATTGAATAATAATCTTTATTCAATTGAATCATAGCCCTTCAACCTCCTTTCAATAAGCTTAGGAATGTATTTCTCATGCATATTATCTAATTTCTCTTCAATTTTTTTGTGCATTCGTGGTGTTGAAGCCATATAAGAGAGTGCAGATTCTAAACTAGAATCACCTCGTAAATGTGCAATTTCATAAGGGTTTTGTGCTTCATTTGCAATAAGATTTGTAAATGTTCCCCGTCCTATATGCGTAGACCATTTAATACTTTTTAAATGCTGGGATACTAAGCGATGTTCAATATTATTTGAAGTTTCTAAGGTGGATATTAATTTAATTTTACATTTTTCGAAGTACTGTCTATAGCTTCTACCAGACATCGGTTGTTCATCGGTGTTTAAAAACAAAGCATTAGTTTGTTTAGAGGAGTATAACCTTAAATGCTGTCGAATCAAGGTCGTTCCCCAACCATTCACATCTAACGCTACCTGAGATCGTGTCTTCTTTACTGAGGCATGCTCTTTTAAATCTGTTCTGAAATTTTGGTTTTCTATTTTTAATATCAACTCTTTATTTGCTATGGATTTTGAAATTTGTGTACGCTTTAAATTAACTACTTCTGAAACTCGCAGTCCTCCAAATATTTGTAGATATATTCCTAAAGCGATTCTGGGAGTGTGTGTAGAGGCAATCTCTAAAAATAATGGTATATATTCAAATGGTAAAATGTGTTCAATTTCTTTGACTTTCTTTTTTGGATAAACCACTGTAAAAGGAGATTTATAATATAACGTATTGTGTTCGCTTTTTTCTTGTTTAAAATCAGTTAAACTAACTTTTGAGAATAGTAATTTTTTTATTCCCCAAGTATAGAAGTGCACTAGGGTTCTTTCAGCGTCTTTAACAGTATCTTGGGAAACCCCATTGGTACCCAACCAATTTAAGTATGCTGAGCCATGTGAAATAGTCACTTCTGTTAAATTTTTGATTTTCAAACTTGGATAATATTTTATTAAGTAGTTTAAAAACTTCACTATATTTGTAGCATGCTTTTTCTGAGTATTAAATGACTTATACCCCCATCTTTCAATAATAAAATTACTAAGGTGATGAATTACATATGTGTCTTTTTTGATGTTTTTAAGGGCAATTAATGAAATATGTTGTTTCTCTTTAACTGTTTGGTTTTCTTCAATTACATAATCAATCCAAATTGGCTGTATTATAAATTTAAAGTTTTCATTCACACTTTTTACTGAGATTAATTCCCCCATTAACTTTCCTCCCTTATTAATTATGTACAATGCATTTTAAAGTTTATCATCTCCCTATACCCTTGTGAAACCTAATAATTAAATTTATTTGAATTCATTTAATATTGAGTATATTTTTATTGTACATTATTATGGAGATACGCTGGTCGTGAAGGTGAATTAGTAGCTCGTTGGATTATTGATAAAGTTAGAATTAATAAGCCGATTAAACGTCTATGGATTTCATCTGTTACCGATAAAGCAATCAAAGATGGCTTTGCCAATTTGAAGCCAGGTAAAGCGTACGACAATTTATACGCTTCAGCTGTTGCCCGTTCGGAAGCTGACTGGTATATCGGCCTTAACGCAACACGTGCATTAACTACAAGATTCAATGCACAATTAAATTGCGGTCGTGTCCAAACACCTACTGTAGCAATTATTGCAGGGCGTGAGGACGAAATTAAAAACTTCAAAGCACAAACCTACTACGGTATTGAAGCACAAACAACAGAGAAGTTAAAGCTCACTTGGCAAGATGCGAAAGGCAATAGCCGCAGCTTTAATAAAGAAAAAATTGATGCGATTGTGAAAAAATTAGGAAAGCAAAATGCGACTGTAGTAGAAATTGAGAAAAAACCTAAGAAGTCGTTTGCTCCTGGTCTTTATGACTTAACAGAGTTACAACGTGATGCAAATAAAATTTTTGGTTATTCTGCAAAAGAAACATTAAATATTATGCAGAAACTTTATGAACAGCACAAAGTATTAACATATCCGCGTACAGATTCACGTTATATCTCATCTGACATTGTAGGAACACTTCCAGAACGTCTGAAAGCTTGCGGAGTAGGTGAGTATCGTTCTTTAGCTAATAAAGTCTTAACGAAACCAATCAAAGCTTCTAAATCTTTTGTTGATGATAGTAAAGTAAGTGATCACCATGCAATCATTCCAACAGAAAGCTATGTAAACTTCTCAGCTTTCGCAGATAAGGAGCGCAAAATTTACGATTTAGTTGTAAAACGTTTCTTAGCAGTTTTATTCCCTGCCTTCGAATACGAACAACTAACGTTACGTGCAAAGATCGGTGATGAAAATTTTGTCGCACGCGGCAAAACAATTGTGAATTCTGGCTGGAAAGAAGTATATGAAAATCGCTTTGAAGATGACGATGCAGTAGACGACTTGAAGGAACAAATTTTACCTCGCATCGAAAAAGGCGATACATTAAACGTAAAACTAATTGCAGGGACAGCTGGTCAAACGAAGCCACCTGCACGCTTTAATGAAGCGACATTACTTTCAGCAATGGAAAATCCAACAAAGTACATGGACACGCAAAACAAACAGCTTGCAGACACATTAAAATCAACCGGCGGACTAGGTACAGTTGCTACGCGTGCTGACATTATTGATAAATTGTTCAATTCGTTCTTAATTGAAAAACGTGGTAAAGACATTCACATTACATCAAAAGGCCGTCAATTACTGGATTTAGTACCAGAAGAGTTAAAATCCCCTACACTAACTGCTGAGTGGGAGCAAAAACTTGAGGCCATTGCGAAAGGCAAATTGAAAAAAGAAGTATTTATTTCCGAAATGAAAAACTACACAAAAGAAATTGTTTCCGAAATTAAATCGAGCGATAAAAAATATAAGCACGACAACATTTCCACAAAAACTTGCCCAGACTGCGGCAAACCAATACTAGAAGTAAACGGTAAAAAAGGAAAAATGCTTGTATGCCAAGATCGTGAATGCGGCCATCGTAAAAATGTATCCCGCACGACAAACGCACGCTGCCCGCAATGTAAGAAAAAACTAGAACTTCGCGGTGAAGGAGAAGGCCAAATCTTCGCATGTAAATGCGGCTATCGCGAAAAGCTTTCTACATTCCAAGAACGTCGTAAAAAAGAATCAGGTAACAAAGCAGATAAACGTGCCGTTCAAAAATACATGAAACAGCAACAACAGCAGGAAGAACCTCTGAATAATGCATTAGCAGAAGCATTAAAGAAATTGAAGTTTGATTAAAAGGAGTTGGCTTGCCAACTCCTTTTTCCATGCCCACTAATATATCGGCGCTTCGACGTTATTCAACATAACTCTTCATAAACAAAAGGTTCCTACCAATTGGCAGGAACCTTTTGTTATTAATGAATTATCTTACTTCCTTTTGCATTTTCTACAAACTTTTCGCTCGACTTATTAATTGGCTTTTTCAGGGCCAAGGCAATAATAAGCATGACAACTACCCATATACATAATACGAGAAGGTCTTTCCATACAATACCCCAAAGCATCCCACCCACTGTCTCACGAATAATACGAATTGCATACGTAAACGGCAGGAATGGATAAAGCGCTTGGAAGAACTTCGGCGTCATTTGAATTGGGAATGTTCCCCCTGAACCAGCAACTTGTAATACAAGTAACACGATTGCCATAGATTTACCGATGTTTCCAAATACAGAAACAAGTGAGTATACAATACAAACGAACACTCCAGCAATTAACATGCTAAATAGGACAAACCAGAATTTATCAACTACATAAGTGCCCAGTATGAACATATCTCCCATTGCTACGATAAATGCCTGAGCAAGACCGACCGTTAAGAATGTTAAGAAACGGCCGAAGTAAATTTGATAACTTTTATACTCCGCATCTTCCTCATGTACTTCTACTGTTAATAATGACACCATGAGCAATGCCCCTACCCATAACGCTAACACTGTGTAGAACGGCGACATCGCTGAACCGTAGTTTGGAATTGGGTATAATTTGTTCTCTTTTAAGTTTACTGGACTTGCGAAATAATCACTTTGTTTCTCGACATCATGTTTTAATAAACGAATGATGTCTTTTAAATCTTCTTGTGATTCAAATTCGCGAATTTTATTAGCAATTTCTTTAATTTTCTTCTCAGCTTCTGGAAGCTCTGCTTTTACTTTTTCAACTTTGTCTTTGCCAAGAACTAACCCTTTTGATGCATCCTCTAATAACTTCTTCACATCAGGCAACTTTGCATTCGCTGTGTTTAAAACATCTGCTGTGTTTTTGTTTATTCTTTTCGTTTTAGCAATTGCATCGTTGAAACTTGGAACAATTTCAGAGTCGTATCGATCTAAAATACCACCTAATGTGTTGGATGCCCCTTTAGATAGGGAGTTTAAACTTTCTACAATATCTTTTGCAGGTCGTTCTCCTTTATTGATCATATCAATGCCTTTGTTCGCTACATCTATTCCCTTTTGCATTGTTGCTTTTATATCATTTAATTTTGCTACCTTCTCAGGAATAGTTGTCGTTTTCCCCGCGTCACCAGCAAGCTTATCTGCGCTATTTAATACAGGGATAATTCCGTCAATCAGATTAATTCCCTTTTGAAGCTGAGATTGAACGTCGTATAGTCCTTGTTTCATCGGTTCTAAAGTTCCTTTATCACCTACACCGTTATCAAGGATATTCATCGCATTATTTGTAGCATTAATAACACTATCTCCAAGCCCTTCAGCCTCTTTTGCCGCACTATCGATTCGGTTTAAATCATTTTCAATGGACTGCTTATTCTTATTGAGATCATTCGCTGCTTCTGTTATTGCTTTTGACTTTTTCTTGATTGCATTTAATGATTCTTTTAATTGTTCTAATTCTTTAATACGCACATCTTTATCAGGTTGATTAGAATCCTGTAAGCTTTTAATAGCTATATCAATCTGGTCGATAGCTCCTGTAGATAATTGATCTATTCCTTCAACAATCGGTTTGAGTTCTTCCGCAGTTGGTGCTTTATTTAAAACTTTTCTTGCCCTATCTGTATAACCAGGAATCTTTTGCGAAACTTCCTTTATTCCATTCACCATTCCTTGCACAGATTTAATTTGCTCTTTCATCGTTTCCTTATTTACATTTTTCAACGGATCTTTTAATAAATCCGTAATCTGCACCGTACCATCAGCAGCTTTTTTCGCATACGTTAAGTCTCTCTTAATCGCCGCTGGTGCCTCATCCAACGTTTGATCATTTGCTGCAAAGAACGAATCTAAATTTTTCGTTAGCTGCTGGCTATCTTGAATAATACTTTCAACCTTTGGCATCGTATCTTGTGCTGTTTTGACAAGATCCTGCGCTGTGCCAGCATCTGTTAATGCTGTATCCACCACTTTATTGATTTCTGGCATTTGCGCTTCTAATTTGAAAACGAGATCTTTTACCTTTTCGATACTTGGTAAGTTTGTTTCTAAATCAATGCCAAGTTCATTAAAGATTTTGAAAATCTCACCATTTGCTGTTTTGACAAAATTTTTGCCTATTTCTTCAACAATACCAGACGCACCTTTTGAAGTGATTTTTGGTGCAATGGCATTTACCTTTTCATTTACATAGTATTGAATCTCTGGCTTTTGCGGATTCTCATCCAATACCGTTGCAATTTTTTCTGAGAAGTCTTTTGGAATCGTAATGCTTGCGTAATAATCACCATGCTTCACGCCATGTATCGCTGTCTTCTCATCAACGAATTTCCAACCGAGGTTTTTATTTTTTTTTAGGGAATCCACGACTTCTTTCCCTATATTAATGTCTTTCCCTCGTAGATTTGCACCTTTGTCTTCATTAGTTATTGCAATGGGAACATCTTTCGTATTCCCATAAGGGTCCCACGAGGCTTCAATATTAAACCACGCATAGAGCGATGGTAAAATCGTAAGCCCTATGATGATAACAATTGCAGCCCAGTGCCTTGCTACATTCCTTATGTCTGTCGTATAAATACGCCATATTTGTTTCATATTATTAATCACCTAATCATATGTTTTTTCTTTTTTCCAAGTTCATACATACATTTCGCCATTATAACATTATTTTTAGAAAACTTTAACTGAAACGATGTATATGTTAGTTCATCACCAAACGAGAGGGGGACATATAGATGTACACTCCGCTTTCCGCAGGTGAGAGCAACCTGCGGGGTCTCACAGGAGTCGCCACTCTCCGTTACGCGTATTAAAAATGATTCATTTTCAAAAAAACAATCCCATGTTACGGTGCTGAACCGTATACGGTCCTAAAAAACTGTATACATCATTATATGATAATTCCAATGAAATATACAAACAAATTGACCGTTTTAGTTTTACGTTCAATATTGAAGATTATATATGAAATGTAATAAAAAAGGCAACCACTCCGTATTTTGTACGGTGGTTGCCTTTTCATTACATGCTAATTTGAACTTCAACACCAAAATGGTCTGATATTACTTCTCGGTTTATCCCATTAAAAATGACTTTAGAAGAAGTAACTTGTACAGCTTGATTGCTTAAAATAAGATCGATACGTAAATTCTGCTTATTCTCATCCCATCCAGCAATCTTTCCTTGCACTGTTGTTCCTTCGTCTTTTCGTTCTGCTAATTGATATGTGTCATATAAACCTTTTTGCATGAGATAGTCATAGCCCTCATTTTGCATGCGTGCATTGTTATTGAAGTCACCCATTAAGAACGACAACTCATTATCCTCTACACGATGCAATAAACGATCTACTTGCTTCTGAAATGGTTCTTCTTCATCATTCCACCAGCCGAGGTGACAAGAATAAAATGTCACCGGCTGATTGTAATAAGAAAGCGTAACGCTTACAATTTTTCGTGTTTTCCAGTACGTTGTGTCGGTACTATCTGATACGAAAAATGAATCACTCTTTTTAATAGAATGCTTTGTTAAAATAGCTAAACCTTCTTCATACACATCGTAGCCAATATGAGCAAAGTCCCATACAACGTCATATTTTGCCGCGCCAAGCTTCTCTAACTCCGCTTGTAATAAGCGTCCAAAATTATCGTCTTTCATGTTTCCAGATACATCTCTGGCCGCAATTGACTGACTTACCTCTTGCAATGCGATAACATCATAGTCATTTTCCTGAATCGTTTTTGCTAAATAATGAATCTTTGCAATTTGCTCATCTTCTTGCCATGAATGACAGTTTAGTGTTAATAATTTCATTTCTTATATCCCTAAAATATCTTGAATATCTGATTTTAATACGTCAGCTTTTGGACCATATACAGCTTGTACACCTTTATCTTTTACAATTAATCCAAGTGCGCCGTTCTTCTTCCACTCTGCTTCTTTTGCAACAATATCTAAGTCTTTTACTGTCACACGTAAACGCGTCATACAAGCATCTACATCGGCAATGTTGTCTTTCCCACCTAACAACGCGATAACCGCTGCTGCTAATGAGCCTTCTTTTACACTTGCTGCTGCTACTTCTTCAGTACCGTCTTCATTATCAATGTAGTTACCAGCACGTCCTGGTGTTGGTAAGTTGAACTTTTTAATTAAGAAGTTGAAGATTGTAAAGTTTAATCCAAAGAAGATAGCTGATACAACAAAGAAGTTAATAAGATCTCTTGTTAATCCAGCCTTTACAATCATTGGTGTACGAGTTAATAACTCAATAAAACCAAATGCATGAACGCGTAAATTAATAATATCTGCTAATGCAAATGCTACACCAGTGATAACTGCATACACAACATATAATACTGGAGCGATAAACATAAACATAAATTCAATCGGCTCTGTAACCCCAGTTAAAAATACCGCTAATGCTGCTGAGAAGAACATTGGTTTATATTTATGACGTTTTTCTACATCTACGTTGCGGTACATCGCAAATGCGATACCAATTAATGATGCAGTTGAACCGATAACTTGTCCTACTTTGAAACGTGCAGGAACAACGCTATTTAATAAGTCATGATATGCCTTCATATCACCTTTAGTAATTAAGTTATTTAAGTCTGTAATCCATGCAAGCCATAATGGATCTTGTCCCGCTACAACTTGTCCTGCCTTAGCACCTGTTAAGATTGTGTACGATCCGCCAAGCGCTGTATAGTTCATTGGAATCGTTAACATATGATGTAATCCAAATGGTAATAATAAACGTTCTAATGTTCCGTATACAAACGGTGCAACTATTGGTGCGCTATCTTTTGAAGCTGCAATCCAGCGTCCAAATTCGTTTAATCCACTTTGAATGAATGGCCATACGAATGATAAAATAATAGCAGTGATTGTAGAACCAACGATTACTACAAATGGTACGAAACGTTTTCCGTTAAAGAAAGCTAATGCTTGTGGTAATTTATTATAGTTATAATATTTATTGTATAGCGTAGCTCCTAAGAAACCTGAAATAATCCCTACGAAAACTCCCATGTTAAGTGCTGGTGCACCAAGAACAGAAGTAAAGTAATCTTTTACAAGTAAATCTCCCGCTAATAAGGAAGAGACTTTCGCTTTTTGATCCACTAACATTGCAGCGTTCACACCAAAAATTGCCCCTGTAATTCGGTTTGTTAATATGAATGCTAACAATGCTGCAAAAGCACCGCCTGCACGATCCTTCGCCCAAGATCCCCCAATTGCTACAGCGAATAAAATATGTAAGTTTACAATAATCGCCCAACCGATATCTTCCATAACTCTAGCAATCGTTTGTACTGCAGTTACATCCCCAGCAGACATACCGATTAGTTTACCAATGGAAATCATTAAACCAGCAGCCGGCATAACCGCAACTACTACTAGTAAAGCTTTCCCAAACTTTTGCCAAAAATCAAAAGATGCAAGCTTCTTCATTTTTTGTTCCTCCTTTTTCTAACTTAGTCCCTCATGTATAAGTAATAATTGCTTATCCCCTTTACGAAAACGTTTGCGTAATCGTTTTCATAAATATATTTTAATAAAAGCGTTTTCATATTGCAATAATAATTTTATAAAAAATATAAATTTTTATAAAAAAAAGATGCTATATCAGCATCTTTTTCTATTATTTAACACGATAAATCCTTGTTTCAAATGGTTGTAAAGTAATTGTTGTCACTGCTTCATGAGCTTCTACTTTATAGTTATTTAAAAGCAAACGATTGCATTCTAACTTGAATAAAGTCTCTTCATATACAGCTTCACTCTTTGATATATTGCTAATAACAACGACTTTTTCATCACCTAGCGTACGTGTATACGCATAAATTTGTGGATGATCTTCTAAAAGTAAATCGTACGTTCCATACGTAAACACTTCATGTTCTTTTTTCAGTGTAACCATCTTTTTATAGAAATTCAAAATAGAATTTTCGTTTACTTGCTGCGCTTCGACATTAATTTCTTTATAATTTGGATTCATCCCAAACCATGGCGTACCTGTTGTAAAGCCAGCATTTTCTTCGCTGTTCCACTGCATCGGCGTACGTGAGTTATCGCGGCAAGATGCCCAAATAATCTCCATAATGTCTTGATGAGGTACTCCCTCTTCAATCTTTTGACGATATAAGTTCTTAATCGCCACATCATCATAATCTTCAATACGCGGGAACTGAACATTCGTCATCCCGATTTCTTGCCCTTGATAAATGAACGGTGTGCCCTGCATAAAGAAATACATTGCCCCTAAAGCTGTTGCACTTTCGCGCCAATATTGTTTGTCATCCCCCCAAGTAGAGACAATACGAGGTTTATCATGATTCTCAATATACAGCGCATTCCATCCTTTATTCTCCAAACCTTTTTGCCACTTCGTTAACACTTTTTTAAGGCCTACAACATCAAGTTCTTTTTTCTTTTCTGCATCCCATAAGCTTAAATGCTCAAATTGGAATACCATATTGAACTTCCCTTGCTCTTCTCCAACCCAAAGCTCAGCATCTTCAATTTTCACGCCATTTGCTTCGCCAACAGTCATAATATCGTATTTAGCAAACGTGTTTGCTTTTAACTCTTCTAAAAGCGGCTGAATCCCTTTAACATTCATATGCTTATCGAAAGAAGGCACATACTTTAACCCTTTCGGATTCGGCATATCCTTGAATCCATCTTCCTTCTTAATGTGACTAATCGCATCAACACGGAAGCCGTCAATTCCTTTATCAAGCCACCAATTCACTGTGTCATATAAAACTTGGCGCACTTCTTCGTTTTCCCAATTTAAATCTGGTTGCTTACGTGAGAACAGATGTAAGTAATATTGGCCTGTTGCCTCATCATACTCCCAAGCAGATCCGTTAAAAATACTTTCCCAGTTATTCGGTTCTTTTCCATTTTTCCCATCGCGCCATATATACCAATCACGCTTTGGATTATCCTTAGAAGAACGCGATTCAATAAACCAAGGATGCTCATCACTTGAATGATTAATAACTAAATCAATAATCAGCTTCATATCACGCTTATGCACTTCTGCTAATAATTCATCAAAATCTGCCATCGTACCAAATTCGTCCATAATATCTTGATAATCACTAATATCATAGCCGTTATCATCGTTTGGCGATTTATACATTGGACAAATCCAAATTACATCAATGCCCAGATCTTTTAAATAGTCTAACTTTGAGATCATTCCTTGCAAATCTCCGATACCATCACCATTTGAATCCATAAAACTGCGCGGGTAAATTTGATAAGCTACAGCTTCTTTCCACCACGTTTTGTTCATAGCTCCTTCTCTCCTTTTTGCACAAGGTTATGCAAACGTTTTCGTAACACTATCATAACAAAATATAAAGAGTTTGCAACGATAAATTTTATATTATTACTAAATATATATATGTATGATTAGTCTGAAACAAAGTGAAACTTTTATCCCACTATTTGATAACGCCAAAAAAGTCCTTTATAACATATAAAGAACTTTCATTATAGAAAATAGGAAAAGAAAGATGAACAATCAGTTTTGTTATTGCTACCTTCTTTTTACTTTCCTTACTATTTATTATTTTCACATCGAACTTTCTTCAAAATAAGTCGGATCATGTATGGTAATTTTTTTATCCAGAATTGTGACGATACAATCATTTTTTAGTTGCTTTAATACCCCACTAACCGTCTCCCGAGATGTCCCGGATATTTTAGAAATTTCAATTGTTGTGAGAGGACATGAAATTAAAATTTCTTCTCCCGCTGCCTCTCCTAAATCGTTCATCAAGTAACCTAATGTTTGTATGACGCGATCTTGGGCATTTGGAATTGTAATATTTTGGACTCGTTTTTCATTTATTTTCAATATAGAAGATAGCTCCTGAACCATATACATAAGCTGCTTTTGATTTGATTTCACCATATCCTCAAAGATAGAAGTGGGAATATAGTACACATCGACGTCTGTCATTGCTATAGCAGTATAATTATATGACGCATCTGTAAACATACCGCAATAAGGAAAAATAGAAAAACGCTTTATATAATCTTCATATAACAAATTACCGCTTTGATTCGCTCGCTCTAATTTAACAAATCCATCTAACATCAGGTAAATTCTTTCTCTTGAATCACCTTCTAAAAATAAAAATTGGCCCTTTTTATAGGTTCGCCAATAAACAAGCTCTGCTAAACTTTTTAATTTCTTATCTGATAGATCAGCAAATAATTCAAATTGCTTTAAGTCTTCAACTATATTTCGTCTTTGCATGAAACGTCCTCTCTCTTTCTATAAAGTGAAACTTCCATCAGTTGAGGATGTCCTCGCCCTATTTTATTCGCTTCTCTTTGAATCTTGAGGTGAGAGTTCCCACGAATAGTAGGATAAGTTATAATGCAGCATAAAGAAAGCGCCTTCAAAAATTATTTTATCATAATAAAACGCTGTATTTTCCCTTTATGAATGAATACTTTATGAACTTCTTATATATTTACATATAAAAAGAATGAAGCATGTCACTTCATTCTTTTTATGTACAAATATATAGATTTTACTTGGAAATGATGGTACCCGCAGTCTCTTCTAACGCTTCATATACCTTTTCCAATGAAGTAATAATTGTTTTTCGTTTTGGATCTGTATTCGCAAAGTTAATAGCTGCTTGAATTTTCGGAAGCATACTTCCAGGTGCAAATTGATTTTCTTCTATATACTGCGCTAGCTCATCCACTTTAACATGCTCTAGCTTCTTCTGATCTGGTGTATTGAAGTTTACATACACATAATCAACTGCAGTTAAAATAACGAGAATATCAGCATCTACTAATTCAGATAATTTTTGAGCAGCAAAATCTTTATCTATAACAGCCTCCGTTCCTATTAATCCATCTTTTGAATCAATAACTGGAATGCCTCCGCCTCCAACAGCGATGACAATATCACCGTCCTCTACCAATGCATTAATCACTTTATGTTCGTGAATGCTTACCGGTTTTGGCGATGGAACAACACGTCGCCAGCCACGTCCTGCATCTTCTTTAAATGTCGCTTTTGTTGTCTCCATTAACTTCCGTGCTTCTTCTTCTGTATAAAAGGGACCAATTGGTTTTGTTGGATTTTCGAACGCCTCATCCTTTTCATCCACCTCAACCCGAGTGATTACCGTTACTACATCTTTTTCGATACCCCGCTTTTTCAATGCCTTTTCAATTGCATTCTCCATCCAATACCCGATCATCCCTTGACTCATTGCACCGCAAGTATCTAATGGCATGGCAGGTGTTTTGTCCGTTTCTGCTGCTTTTTGCTGCAATAAGATGTTACCTACCTGCGGACCATTCCCATGTGCAATGACAACGTCTACATTATTTTCCATGATTTTAACCAATTGTTCTGCCGTTCTTTCTAATGCTTCTTGTTGTGCCTGTGCAGAAGCATCTCCAGATTGGATTGCATTTCCTCCTAGTGCAACGACGATTTTTTTTCTTGTCATTTTGTAACCCTCCATTTCTTTTCAAAAGAGTTTTTTAAAGAGTAATACCGCCTGTAGCCAATTGATAAATCGCAAACAGTGCTAAAATTCCAATAACTATCGAGGAAATAAGCTCGACACGAGTAAAGATTTGTTTTGAATTTGTTTGCTTTTGAACTTTGTAAAAGATATAAATTCCTGGTGCATATAATGTCATAGTCAGCAATAAATAATTTAAACCCGCTGCATAAATTAACCAAATCCCGTACATACTCGCAACTAAACCAATGACAATATTTCTTGTACGATCTTTCTCTTGAGACTGCAAACTATACTTAAATTGATAGAATGCTGAAAAAGCATACGGAATTAAAATTGCCGAAGAAGCGAGCGAAAATGCAAAGTGATAAGCTTGATCTGAAACAACAAATGTCAACAAGAACACTTGAATCAGACCATTTGTTAACCATAATGCATTGGCAGGAGCCTTATTTTCATTTTCCTTCGCAAACCATTTTGGAAATACGCCGTCTTTAGCAGCCAAGTAAGGAATTTCAGATGCTAATAACGTCCAGCCTAACCAAGCACCTAATACAGAAATAATTAAACCTAAATTAATAAAGATAGCTCCCCATTTTCCGACAACGCTTTCAAATAAATAGGCCATTGCAGGACTTTTTAAATTCGCAACATCAGCCTGCTTCATAATCCCTAATGATAATAGTGTCAGAAGAATGTATATAATAAGAGTTCCTATTAATCCAATAACCGTTGCTTTCCCAACATCACTTCGACTTTTTGCACGACTTGATAAGACGACAGCTCCTTCTACCCCAATAAACACCCAAAGTGTGACAAGCATTGTACTTTTAACTTGGCTTCCTACATCCGCCCATGAAAAAGCAGCACCTTGCCCCCAAAATCCATCTACGAAAATATCAATATGGAAAGCAAATATCCCTACAACAATAAATACAAAGACTGGTACTAACTTTGCAATTGTTGTTACTAAATTCACAAGTGCCGCTGAGTGTACACCGCGTAAAATCATCATATGAACACACCATAGTAATATACTTGCTCCAATAATCGATGCTACATTTTGCCCACCTTCAAAAATCGGGAAAAAATAACCTAGTGAAGCAAATAATAACGTACCGTAAGCTACATTTCCGAGCCAAGCGGATAGCCAGTATCCCCAGGCACTATTAAACCCCATGAAATTACCAAATCCAGCTTTTGCATAACTAAAAATCCCACCATCTAAATCCGGTCTTTTCACTGTTAAATTTTGAAACGCCAATCCAAGAGAAACCATTCCGATACCTGTTATAACCCAACCAATAATAATTGCCCCTGCACCTGCACCCTTTGCCATATCACTTGCTAAGTTAAATGCTCCGCCTCCGATCATGGAGCCTACAACAAGCGCGGTCAAAGTAAACAGTCCTAATTTTTTTTCTTCCCCCATTACACTCACCTCTCTTTTATCAGATAGGACTAAAGTGAAACTTTAATCAGTGGGGGGGTTCTTCATCCCCACTGATTATTAGTTGAACCAATCGGGCTTTTACAGGCAGTTTATCTCCCACCTTAACTTCTTTAAGAAAAGTGGAGGCGGCTCGCTCAGAATCGCAGGACGCCCACGCCCAGGGCAGAGAGGCACTTTTTGCCTCGTCCGAGGGGACGAAACGACCGGAGATTCTAGCCGCTAGAGCTAGACAATGCTTTCACCTAGTTTTGAGGTGGGAGTATTATTGCCCGTTAACGCGGGATAAAGTGAAACTTCTATTAATAGAGGGATAAAGAAGGAGGAATCTCCTCCTTCTTTATTCCATATTTCCTAAAGTAGCTGCCATAACCGCTTTAATTGTATGCATTCTATTTTCCGCTTGATCAAAGACTTTTGAATGCTTACTGCGGAATACTTCATCACTTACCTCCATTTCTTTTATGCCATATTTTTCATATATTTCCTCTCCATACAATGTTTCTACATCATGAAATGCAGGTAAACAATGTAAGAAAATCATATTTTCATTTCCAGTCTTTTTAACCATTTCCATGTTCACTTGATATGGAGTAAGAAGTTCAATACGTTCAGCAAACTTATCCTCTTCACCCATAGATACCCATACATCTGTATAAATAACATCGGCACCTGCTACAGCTTCATCCACATTGCTCGTTACCATAATCCGGTCACTATACTTTTTAGCAGTATCAATGATTTCCTGTGCTGGGAATAGTGACTCTGGAGTACAAATGCGCACCTCCATTCCTACCATTGAACCGCCGACTAATAAGCTATTCGCCACATTGTTACGTCCATCTCCGACGTAGACGAGCTTAATATCCTTTAATTTTCCGAGGTGCTCTTTTATTGTTAACAAATCTGCAAGTGTTTGTGTCGGATGCCACATGTCTGTTAAGCCATTCCATACTGGCACACCTGAATTATTTGCTAGAGATTGTACTGTTTCATGGGAAAATCCACGGAATTCAATACCGTCAAACATACGTCCTAACACTTTTGCTGTATCTTCAACCGATTCTTTCTTTCCTAGCTGAATATCATTTTTACCTAGGTATTCAGGACTTGCCCCTAAATCTGTACACGCTACCGTAAATGCACAACGGGTACGAGTTGAAGTTTTTTCAAATAAAAGAGCCACATTTTTGCCTTCTAAATAATGATGCGGGATACCGTTTTTCTTTTTCTCTTTTAATTCTGCCGCTAAATCAATAAGATATAATAATTCTTCCTCTGTAAAATCTTTTTCCGCAAGAAAACTTCTTCCTTTTAAGTTTGGTTTTGTCATCATCATCACTCATCCCTACTTTCTCCTGAATTTATCCTAGATATCTTTTCGAACAATCGGCATACTCATGCAACGTGGACCCCCACGGCCGCGAGATAATTCCGAACTTAATACTTCCACAACCTCTATACCATGCTCTCGTAATAAAGCATTGGATACATAGTTGCGATCATATGTAACAACTACACCCGGTGCAATTGCTAGTGTATTGGATCCATCGTTCCATTGTTCACGGGCAGAAGCAATCGCATCTCCTCCTCCGCAAGGAATAAGAACTAATTCACTCAAACCTAACACTTCTTTTAAAGCCTCAGTTAAAGATGTACGGTGAGTAATATTGAGAACTTCTTCACTCTCTCCTTTTTCTAAAATGTAAATATTCATATTACCTTTTGAATCTTGAATAGCTGGATGAATTGTAAATTTATCGTAATCAACCATTGTAAATACTGTATCTAAATGCATAAACGCACGGCATTTTGGAATCTCTATTGCTAGTACTTTCTTAATTTTATTTTGTCGACTAAATAGATTTTTTGCTAAGCGCTCAATCGCTTTAGCTGATGATCTAGCTGATACGCCAATCGCAATTGTTTCCTCATTTAAGATCAGCTCATCGCCACCTTCAATTGGAAACTCATAATTACGATCTAACCAAACTGGTACATTGTGACTCGCAAAGCGTGGATGATGTTTAATGATATATTCCATAAACAACGATTCACGTCTCCGTGCTGGTTCTCTCATTTTGTTAATTGTTAAACCGCTACCTATACTAGCTGCTGGGTCACGAGTAAAATATAGATTTGGCATTGGATCTAAATAAAATGGATAATGATCTTCCATTAATTCATACAGGTGGGTCTTTTTACTAGTTTCAATTTCGTTTTTACGTACGCCCCCCATAATTTTTTGAATCATTTCTTCATTTGAAAAGGAAAGTAAATATTCTTTTAAATTCTGGTATGCACCATTTACGTCAGCCTGTCCTTCTTTTAAAATACGATCAACAAATTCTTCACGAAGTTTTTTACCAACTAACGCCTCAGCTGCTAGTGTTTCTAAATAAAGAACTTCGACACCCCGATTGCGTAATGTTTGCGCAAAATAATCATGTTCTTTTTGAATAATTGGTAAATATGGAATATCGTCAAATAATAATTGTTGCAAATAATCTGGCGTTAAGTTTTCCACTTCTTTACCAGGACGTTTTAGTAAAACTGTTTCTAATTCTCCAATTTCTGAAGTAACATGTATCGGATGTTTCATTTGTTGTACCTCCTTTTAAATTTGTTTGATGTCTACAAATACATAATAAACAGAATGCACATATCGATTTGTGAAAACGCTAACAATTTTAAGTGAAATATTTCACAAATTATTTTTTAAAACATATATGTAATTGTATTTTTATAAGGTATTTCATTTCATAATTAAATAATGGGGTAAAATATTACGTATATTAGCTGTATAATTGCCTCTATTTTTGATTTAAAATTTTTATCTCGTATTCTCATACAGTGAAACTTTCTCCTGTTAGACGCTTTCCCTCACAAGAAGTTAGCCCTCCCAATCGAGTGCATACCAGCAGTTTATCTCAAAATCTTGAGGTGAGAGTATTACTGCTCACAAATAGCGGGATACAGTTCAGTAAAAGCAAAAAGGCTGTTCTAATTTCCATTAGAAACAGCCTTCTCATTTATATGTATAAATATATTTTGGAGCCCACTACTTTCTCCCTTTATTGTTACTTCGTATGTGACACATTCTATGCATAGCTAGGTACTCTCACCCACCTAAAAAGAATGCTTTTATGTCGTTTTTTTAACTTGTATCTACATAATCAAACCCAATCTATCTTTTATAATCTCCCTATCTACTTTTGATCGAGAAATTACAAGACATGTATCATTCCCACATATACATCCTACTTTTTCTTTCCAGTCTAAAGAATCTAGTAAAGCACCGATAACATGGGCATTCCCAGGCAAAGTTTTAATAACAATCAGTTGTTCTACATAATCGATTTTTTCAACCACTTCTCTTATTTTTTTCTTTAGCTGTATATCTGTTCGCTGGTTCTCTTCTATAAAAACCTTATATATCGCTACTCCTTTTGAAGAAGCTCCTTTTACTAAATTTAATTCATGAATATCTCGAGAAACCGTTGCTTGTGTAACCAATACATCACGTTCCTGTAACAACTCTACCAATTTTTCTTGTGTATCTATTTCATTCTCTCTCACCAATTGTTTAATTAGTTGTTGTCTTTTCTCTTTTTTCATGAAAGGCACCCCCTCTAACATTATATCTTGCTATAATTTTCATCTGAAAGAGATAAAGATAAATGTTGCGGAAACGTTCATATTTTTATTTTTATAACAAGTTTTTCGTTTACATCCTCTGCATCATCTATAGCAAAATAAAAAGGAAGAACAATCATCGTTCTTCCCTATATCATAAACTGTGCAATTGTCTTTTTTAACTCTCCTGCGCGCTTCTCTAAATCTTTTGATAGTTGATCAATGGATATCATATTTTCAGATTGCTTCATCGTTAAACGGACAACTTCTTGTGCTCCTGCCGAGGTTTCTTCAACAATCGCTGCTACTTCCTTCGTTTGTACACCAGTTTCATGAATATAATTCATCTGTTCTTTCATATAACCGCCGATTTTTTGAATTGCATCCGCTACTTCCATAATACTCTCTGTCATGTCTTTCAAAATGAGTTCCGTTGTTTCTCCTCGTTTCGCTTCTTCCCTTGCTGTTTTCACCTGATCTGTCATTTGCATAGAAACACGGTTCACTTCGTTTTGCATATCATGCAACAATTTTGAAATATTTTGTGCTGAACTTGCGCTTTCGTCTGCCAATTTTCGTACCTCTTCAGCAACAACTGCAAATCCTCTCCCATGCTCCCCAGCACGAGCTGCCTCAATCGATGCATTTAATGCTAACAAATTTGTCTGACTAGCAATCTCACTCACTAACGAAACGATATGCCCTACTTGTTTTGTATGTTCTTCTAACTTTTGTACACTTTTCATCGATTGCTCGTTTTCTTTCGCTAACATTTGAATTCCTTCAATAAGCGATACAAAGACACGTGTACTTTGCCCGAGCGCCTGCACCATTTGCGAAGATAATTCATCAGACTGCTTTGCTTTTTCTTCTACTTCACTTGCAATCGAAATTGTCGCATCGACTGTAGAAACAATTGTTTGAATAGAAGCAGCTGATTGCTCTGCTCCTACAGAAATTTCAGTAAGCGTTTCCGATACACCTTGTGCTTGTTTCGTTGCCTCTCCCGTTTGCTCACGAATTTGCTGCACTTGATGGTTTGTATATGTAAATGTCGTATCAATATTCTCCACCATTTTCCGCAAATTTCCAAGCATCGCATTAAAAGCGACACTTAAAGAACGGATCTCATCATCTGCTTTTGGAAGCGAAACATCTTCACGAATATCACCATTCGCCGCTTTATGAGCAGCCTCCTCAAGCTTTCGAAGCGGTTTAATAAGAAAATCTGCTGCAAAATATGCCAAAATCCCTGACCAAATAACCCCTAATATCATTACAACAATATTGTATATAGTTTGATTTACATATTCATGAACATAATCATATACAACATAAATGAAAATTAAACTTGTTGAATACGTAATAAGCGCTAATACCGTTATAAAAAACATTAACTGTAAATGCAGCCCAAAAGAAAAAGGCTTTTTTTCTTTTTCCATTCCAAGCTCCCCCATCCAAATAATATAAACACACTCTATATATTATTATTTACTTTTTCATTATAAATAGATATAACAATTTTTAAAATAAATATTTCTAATCCTATTCCTTTCCTTACATGACAATATGTAGGAAGGATACAAAAAAGCGAAGAATGTTTATCGTTCTTCGCTTTCCATAATGAAACCTTAGGGTATTTTGCTATATATGAGATCCAGAATACGGGATCATTCTGCCCGTATATTATAACAATATAAACTATTTATATTTACATTTCTTATTATCACAATCAAAAACCATATTTATTAAAATTTTATATAACTATATTGCGAGGGAAAATAATTATGCTTACAAAACTTTCAACTCCTGTATTAGACTTAGTAACAAACTTATTAGGGGGCCTTTTAGGTACTCTTATCTAAGTAATACTAGTACTATTACCCAACTAATTTTTATATACACCTCAACCTGTGACAGCAAATGATTTGTGTATACTATTCCCCCATTTTCCTTGAACAAGATGCCAACGTATTCCCACCGCTATCTACCATCGTTACATCCGAACCTTCTACATGGATACTATGAATCGAGTTATTTTTTACTTCTACTTTCTAAAATAACAATTTTTCCTGTTTTCTATTAATATACGACCGATAATCCCTTTGAATTTTTAACGAAAATAAAGGAATTTGACAATTAATGACTAATTAACAAAAATAAGTTATTTTTATACATCTACATTTCTTTGGAGGGGGATGCATGATACAAGTCCAAAATCTTACAAAATCATTTGGCTCTTTAAACGTGTTAAAACATGTCAATTTACAAGTAAAAGAAAAAGAAGTTGTTGTCCTAATCGGTGCAAGCGGTTCAGGAAAAAGCACATTACTTCGTTGCTTAAACTTCCTGGAGGTGTATAATAATGGAGAAATTTCGATACAGGGAGAACAAATTCATCCGAAACATACAAATTTAAACAAAGTCCGCGAAAATGTCGGTATGGTTTTTCAACATTTCAATTTATTTCCTCATATGACCTCACTAGAAAACATCATAGAAGCTCCTATTCACGTCAAAAAACTAGATAAAACAAAAGCAACAAACATTGCCTACGAATTATTAGAAAAGGTCGGATTGCAAGATAAAGCGAATGTAACACCCGATCTTTTATCCGGTGGTCAAAAACAGCGAATTGCTATTGCAAGAGCACTCGCAATGAATCCAAAAATTATGTTATTTGACGAACCTACCTCAGCCCTCGATCCTGAACTCGTCGGAGAAGTACTACAAGTTATGAAAGATCTCGCAAAAGAAGGGATGACGATGATTATCGTCACACATGAAATGGGATTTGCTCGCGATGTAGCTGACCGCATTATTTTTATGGATGACGGACAAATCGTCGAGGATGCACCCCCAGAACAATTTTTCACTGCTCCCTCAAACCCGCGCGCGAAGCAATTTTTACGAAATATTTTATAAAAATTGGAGGTACTTGTATGAAACGAAATATGTTTAGAGCGATAGTAGCAATCACTTTATGTGCTTCTTTATTATTAGGTGCCTGTAGCAAAGAAAGCAGTACTTCATCGACTGATGGAAAGAAAGAATTTCGCTACGCGATGAGCGGTGTGTATAAACCGTTCAGCTATAAAGAAAATAGTAAACTTGCCGGTTTTGACGTTGAAATTGGTGAAGCTCTTGCTAAGAAAATGAACATGAAGGCTGTTCCTGTTACAAATCCTTGGGAAACATTAATCCAAGGCCTGCAAGCGAAAAAATATGATGTGATTTTAGGAAGTATGGCCATCACAGAAGATCGTCTAAAAGCAGTTAACTTTACAAATCCATATTATCGTTCTGGCGCCCAAATTTTCGTTACAAAAACGAACAAATCCATCTCCTCCGCTGAGGATTTAAAAGGAAAAAAAGTAGGTGTTGTAAAAGCAAGTACATTCAAAACACTTATTGCCAAACAAACAGACCAAATTACCGAATACGATAGTGATATTACTGCCCTTATGGACTTAGAACCAGGACGAATTGATGCTGTTGTGACAGATCAAATGGTAGGTCTTCGCATGATGAAAGAAGGAAAAGCAAATATAAAAGACGCTGGAAAACCACTATCCCTTGATGAAATGGCCATTGCTGTTCGGAAAGACGACAAAGAATTACTACAGAAATTAAATAAAGCATTAGATGAAATCATTCAAGACGGCACTTATGAAAAAATCAGTAAAAAGTGGTTCGGCCGTAACATTCTAGGTGAAAAAGCAAAATAGATTTTTTTAAAAATAGTGCCCCACATCTTTCAGTGGGGCATGGTTACCATAGTAAAAAACTGATATAGAGGTGATAACGATGATTGATATTTTCGTATCTACATATCCAGCGTTCCTAAAAGCAGTTGTCATTACACTGCAACTAACTATAACGTCCTTATTACTTGGATGCTTAATTGGATTATTATTTGCCTTTTTTCGTATTTCCAATAGCAAACTCTTAAATGGAATCGCCCATATATATATTGCGATTATTCGTGGGATACCGCTAGTTGTACAAATTATGATCCTCTATTTTGGAATTACATCTATTATTGTGTTATCCCCGTTTTGGGCGGGGGCAATTGCTCTTGCTGTTCATAACGGTGCTTATATTACAGAAATTTTTAGGGGCTCTATTCAATCCGTCGACCGCGGCCAACTTGAAGCAGCTCGTTCTTTAGGGATGTCATATCCATTAGCAATGCGGCGGATTATTTTGCCACAAGCTTTTCGTTTATCACTCCCGCCGCTTGGTAATCAGTTTATTATTGGTTTAAAAGACTCCTCTCTCGTTGCCTATGTAGGAATGTCAGAGCTGTGGGGTACTGGTCTTTCTGAAGCTGCCGCAAACTTTCAGCAGCTCGAAACATATATGATTGTCAGTATCTATTACCTTGCACTTGTCCTTCTATTCACGTACTTTGTACATCTTCTTGAAAAAAGATTGGCACGAAAAAACACGAATTATCCACAAGGAGCAAACCAAAAAGAAATTCCTATGTAAAAAGCACGAACTCTTCGCGAGCTCGTGCTTTTATCGTTCTGTATATATAAAACATGAGCACTCGCCTGCTTCCTTTGTTTTTAACATCGCTCGTGGCAAAAAAAAGCCCTGACCGCTTCTATACACGGCCAGGTGCTCTCACCCTCCTAAAAAAAAGGGGGGTATTTCATTTTTTAAACTTATATTTTAGCCGTTCTTCACAACTTTTGATTCTTCTATATTTTCCTGGCGATATTCAATATTCGCAGGATCTAACCCATTCCCTAAAGAGCCGTATAAATGTGCTTTATGTGGATCAACTAACTCACTACCTTGATAATACACACGCGGTGTATTCCAAAGCGCAGCTAACGCTTTCTCCATCGGCATTTCATGATAGCGTTCTGGCCACATTTCTTTAATTTTTTCTTTTACTAACGGATAGTATTTCGAGCTCATACCTGGGAACAAGTGATGTTCTGTATGATATGAGAAGTTAAAATGTAATACGTCTATCCAGCGCGGCACTGTTACCGATAAACAGTTTGCAAGCGGATCGTTTACAGGAACAATTGGATTCAAACGGTGATTTGTTGCAATATACGCCATTACAATGAAATTTGCAATTAACAATGGAACGACATAAGCGAAAAACCATTTTGTAGGACCCATAATAAACAATAAACTAATCCACACTGTCCATGGCAAAAGAAGCTGGAACCACACAGATTTTTGATTCTGCGGTTTAAATTCCTTAATAAAAAGGAAAAACATACGAGACGAATGCATTGTAAATTGAATTGTTAACGACAAAAAGCTGAAGAAAGAGCGAACATGTAACGGAAGGCGATATACCCAGCGTAAAAATTTACTTTTCTTAAACTTATCCATCGTTGGCCATGCATCTGGATCATTTTCTTCATGTTGTGTATGTACATGGTGCGTTAAATTATGCCACTTTCTCCACAATTTTGGTCCAGTTGATAATGGCAAGAACGCAATTGCTCCAAGAAAATCTCTTAACCAAGCTTTTCTTACTACTGTACCATGTAAAATCTCATGTCCAAGAAATCCCATAGATGCAAAACACAATCCTAAAACGATTGCAATTCCAAGATTGGCCCACACATTCAAATTGAATAAGCCAATTGCCAAAAACCCTGCTATCGTAATCAATAAGTAGGCTAGTCCGCCGTACAAACGAGCCGGGACTGGTTTAAATGCCTTTTTTGGCAAATGTGGTGATACACGGGCTGCATACCAACCAAACGTATGAAGATCCTTCATTCCTTTTGCCCCTTTCTCATGCCGCGCTTACGCACTTTGCATCGATTGTTGTTTCCAGATTGATAATACTATTATTATAAATTTTCTTTCTCTAAGAAAATTATGCTCACTCACTCTTACAATTATTATTCATTGAAAAACATTTCTCTTTTTACTCTTTATCAATCTTTCCACAAGATGAATCATATCAGTACGCTTTCCACATTGTCAATACAATTTATTACTAGGTCATAAAAGTTGGTTATATTTTTATAATCACTTTCTATGTTACTAAAGAAAAGACGTTTATTTATCAACATTTACACTTCTTATTATCTTTTCATCCGTCCTTCGCTAATTACTTCATTTCACGATGATTACTATACTTAATCTTATTTACTCTGCGTTCTGCTAATTCACTTAAAATACAAAATTGCATATAGAACCCCCTCTAAAAAATTATATAAAAATAATTTTAGGTAATTCAATTTAAATACATGAAATTTCTCTATTTGGAAAAAATAACTAACAAGAACTCATTAGAATAAGAGGTGTATTCACTTGGAACACAATCAACTCCCAAAATTTCCAGAACCATATTGGCGTGATTCTATTCAATTGCCTACCTTCCCAAAGCTAACAGAGAACATTAAAACTGAAGTTGCCATTGTTGGAGCAGGTATCACTGGTATCACAACTGCTTATTTACTCGCTAAAGAAGGCATCAAAGTTGCTTTAATCGATGCAGGAAATATTTTAAACGGAACAACTGGACATACAACTGCAAAGATTACAACACAGCATGATCTTATTTACAATGAACTCATTGATCATTTTGGAGAAGAAAAAGCGAAATTATATTACGAGGCAAACAATGAAGCACTGCAATTTATAAAAAACACCGTACAGCAGCACAATATCCAATGTGATTTCATGGAAGAAGATGCTTATTTATATACAAACGAAACCGATAATCTTCACAAGTTAACAACAGAATTAGAGGCATACAAAAAACTTGATATTCCTGGCGAATATGTAGAAAGTATCCCACTTCCCATTCCCATAAAAGCGGCACTTGTTATAAAGAATCAAGCGCAATTCCACCCGCTTCGCTACCTAGCAGCGCTTGTCGAACAGTTCATTAAACATGGCGGCGTTATATATGAAAATACAATTGCAATTGATGTAGAAAAAGGATCTTATCAACAAGTGATGACAAAAGATGGACATCGGATCACTTGTAGTTACATTATTTCTTGCTCTCACTTTCCTTTTTATGATGCAAGCAGCTTCTTCTTTGCCAGAATGTACGCAGAACGCTCTTATGTCCTTGGCGTGAAAACAAAGCAAGAGTATCCAGGAGGAATGTATATAAACGTTGATAACCCAAAACGCTCCCTCCGCTACACCACCATGGATGGCGAAAAACTCGTGTTAATTGGTGGTGAAAGTCATAAAACGGGACAAGGCATTAACATGATGAACCATTACGAAGCATTGCAAACATTTGGCGAAAAAACCTTTGGTATAGAGGCAATTCCATACAGATGGGCAACACAAGACTTAATTACACTTGATAAAGTTCCTTATGTCGGACATATTAATGAAAATAATCCTAACATTTTTGTAGCAACAGGCTACCGCAAATGGGGCATGACAAATGGAACCGCAGCAGCTTTATTGCTAAAAGCATCCGTTATGAAAATCGATAGCCCATATAAAGAACTCTATGCACCATCACGATTCCATGCGGATCCGGATATAAAAACGTTTGTTACACAAAACCTCGACGTAGCAAAACATTTGATTGAAGGAAAACTGGAATTTGCTCTTCGTAAACCAGAAGATCTCGAACACGGAGAAGGTGCTGTTGTAAGTGTAAATGGAAAACGTGCTGGTGCGTATAAAGATGATGACGGTAAGCTTCATATTGTCGATACAACTTGCACACATTTAGGCTGCGAAGTGGAATGGAATAGCGGCGATTGCACATGGGATTGTCCTTGTCACGGTTCACGTTTTTCAATTGAAGGAGCGGTAATTGAAGGGCCAGCAGACGAAGCCTTAAAAAGAATTGAAGATATGTAATGCTATAAACTCTTCATTTTATATTATAGAAGTTAAAAAAGACATAAAAACCTCTTTCTTTTTTGAGAAGGGCGAGAGCATCTGGCCGTGCATAGAAACGGTCAGGGTCTTTTCCTTCCACATGCGAGGGTTTCAAACAAAAGGAGCAAGCAAGTAGCGGTCATGGTGGATTTTTCATAGCAGCGATTTATATATTGAAAAATGAATTTATATAGGTAAATATGAAAATTCATCTCGCATATAAGAAAGAGCACGAATTATCGGTGCTCTTTCCAGCTTTGCTGTAACAGATCTTGAAACAGGACATTTAACTTTTCAATATCGGTAACTGATTTCTTTTCTAAACTCTTCACATACTCTTCATAATAGGTAATCTGCTCTTCTAAAAATTCATTCAGCAACGTAATTCTTGGGCCTACGTCCAGCTCAACACCTGCCTTTTTCTTCTCCAGCAGTTCTTCTATTGCTTGTAAAAGCGCCGTATCCAATGATAACCCATTCATTAATTTTTCAAACTCAACAGGTGGCAATATTCCTTTCTCTTCTAACCATTTGCACGCCAGTATTGGACGTAATACATAAAAGTATTTCTTCAACTTTACTTCTTCACCTTGCAAAAATGCGCGATAGTTTTTAGATGCCATATGTAAATAATGATATACCGTTGCTTTTGGATCAAACTGATTACTCATTTCCTGCAAACGCTCAGAAAGATCTGATGCCTTCGCGTATACAATTGGTGAACTGATCCACTCTAACAAAGCTGGATTCGATTTCGAAAATAGCTGCAGTGCCTTGCGGAGTTCCCAACCGCTTATATCAAGGGCATCGTTAATTGGATACTCAATAACATCCCGCTTCGGCTCAATTGATAAATACCATTCCAATCGATGTACATATACAAAACGCACATCATAATCGCTATCTTTTGATGGAAATCCCCATGCACGACTCCCTGACTCAACTGCAAACAAAATTTTCACATCATTCTCTTTCTCAATTCTTTCTAATTCGAATTGGATTGTTTCTCTCATATGTATCACTCTCATTTTCTGATCATTTCCTCGGAAATTCGACAAATAAAATAACATTCCTTCTTTTTATTCAAAAACGTATACAACTCCATTAAATCGGTAACTTTAGAAGTATGATTTTCATTTAGGCAGGTGTATAGGAATGGATTTACATACAGGTAAAATGTTTTGGACGACAACTCTCCCAAGTCCACCCACGTATCCCTCTTTACAAGAAGATATAGCATGTGACGTGTTAATTATAGGTGCAGGAAGTTCTGGAGCACAATTTTCACATTTCTTAAGTGAAACAGACTTACGTGTCGTTGTTGTTGATAAAAGAAAAGTTGCGCATGGCAGCAATTTACCGAACACGGGACTCATTCAATATTTAGGTGACAAAATGTTTTTTGAACTCGTGAATACGTTTGGAGAAGAGCATGCTGTTCGTCATTTTAAATTATGCGAACAAGCCATTTTCGACATTGAAGCCGCTTCTCAAAATTCACCCATTTCATCTGATTTTATTCGACGTGATAGCTTGTACTATGCCAGCTATGAAAGCGATGTTAAGAAACTAGAAAAAGAACTTTATTACTTGCAAAAACATGGATTCAAGGCAATTTGGTTAACAGAAAAACAAATTGGTCAAAAGTATCCCTTCCAAAAACACGCTGCTCTTTATACATATAACGACGGTGAAATTAATCCATATAAATATACGCACGGTCTCTTAAAGCAAGCCTCAAATAAAGGCGTACAAATATATGAGGATACCGAAATAACAGGGCAGAAATTAGAAAGAGATACAGCCACTCTTTTTACAAAAAACGGTCATGCTATCACTGCCAAAAAAGTAATTATTGCTGCTGGCTATGAAGGCTTAGAGTTCAAAAAAGACAAAAATGCAACACTTAGCAGTTCTTATGCAATTATCACAACCCCTATATCCGATTTTTCTTCCTGGTACAAGCGGACACTTATTTGGGAAACTGCTCGCCCATATATTTATATAAGAACTACCGCTGACAACCGCATTATTATCGGCGGGCTTGATGAAGATACAGATATCGCCGAAGAACGAGATGCGAAACTCATCCATAAACGAGATACACTACTAACAGAATTTCAAAAGTTGTTTCCTACTATCGATGTGACACCTGAATTTTACTTCGGTGCCTTTTATGGCGGCACGCATGACGGCCTACCAATGATTGGTATTTATGACGAAATGCCTAACTGCTATTTTATCTATCCTTATGGGGATAATGGTATAGTGTACAGTATGGTGTTTGCGAGAATTATTCGAGATATTATTATAAATGGATCAAGTCCAAATCTTGATTTATACAGACAAACACATCCGATTTGAAAAAGATGAGATACAACAAAGTATCTCATCTTTTCTTCACTTTTGCTTCTCGGCAACAAGTTCAGCAATCCGCTCAAACTCAGCTTGAATTTCCGCTTTGTATGCATCCACTTTTTCAAAATCCATCGCTGCAATATAAATTTTCTCTAGTTTATCACGGGCAGATTTTGCCTTTGCTAAATAGGACATCGCTTCATTCATTTTCTCTCTATAGCGTCTTGATACATCTTGAATTTCTACTGCATATTTCTCATCTGTTCCCGGTTCAATAATAAGCTCATACATATCAATGATTTCATCACTCTCACGGGTTGGAAAATATTCATGCGGTGCTGTACTATCAAAAATGGCAAAACCAAGCTCTCTGACAATAACCATATCAAGACTATTTGGATCAAAGCCGCAATGATAGATTTCAACATCAAATCCTTTCTCTTCAGCTACCGTCGCTAATTTCTTTAACATCGTCGATTTCCCAGAACCAGGTCGCCCTTTTACAAAATAACGCTTCGGTACATCTTCTGTTAAATTCGGAACAAAATCAACTGCTCCTTTTGGCGTTGCCGCTCCTAAAAAACGATGCTTCACATTCGCTTTTTTCGTACACGTTTTATCAGTGAAAAATTGCTGAACCAGCTTCTTTGTTAATTCATTTGCTTTTTCAAAATCAATGTGATCAATATAAAACTTCTCCCATTCATCATGAATCTCTAGTGCCGTCTTAAAGCACGCATAAGCTGACTGAAATGCATTCGTCGCTTCTGATGTATGATGTACAATCTCACCTTTATGTTTCTTAAGTTCAGCAGAATCCCAAGCAATCCCTAAGTTTACATACTCTTCTACAACACCTGGCATTTTCGGTTCAATCACATGCGGTGCCGTTCCATCAACAATCCCTACTTTTAACGCGGGAATGATCACACCATCAATTGAATGATTGTCAGATGAACAATGTAACAACTCAATATCGTATCCTTTCTTCACCCACTCACGACCAATCGCCTTCATCAGTGAAGATTTTCCTGTTCCAGGCCCGCCTTTTAGAATAAATAATCGGTCTAATCCCGCTACGTTCTCTTCATACAAACTGTAAAATCCCCTTGCTGTATTACCGCCAGCATAATAATTTTTTATGTTTCCTGTCACTGCCTTCCACTCCTTTGTAAGCAGTTTCATTACATAAGCTACGATATGCAAGTAAGAGGGAATAGGTGAATACCCACAAATACAAATTAAAAAGACGAAATATCCCCTTTCTTTTTACACCTGGGCATGCATAGAAGTAGTCAAAGCCTCTCCTTCCACTCGCAAGAGTTAAAACACAGAGAGAAAGCCAGTAGCGGTCATATTTTGTTCTGCATAGCAGTACGTGTTAAAAAATCAAAATGGCTTTATAGAATGTGAAACATCCATCAGTGGTTTTTTGTTTAAGTGTGGATTTGAATAATATTTTGTTCTATTTGAGTAAATATTAATAAAGTTCCATAAGTGATCGTTTTATGATTCTCTGACAAACTGAGCTTTCTACTCTGTGATAGAATTCCGAACACGATTAAGGGAAATAAAAAAGCATTTGACATAACACTGAAAGGTGTTACAATGAAATCCCGACACCAAAAGGTGTTATATTTGAACTTGGAGGAACAATTATGCAAACAGATAAAATTTTACCAGAAATCCGTAAAACGGTTGTAATCAATGCACCAATTGAAAAAGTATGGAAAGCTGTTTCAACAGCAGAAGGTATTGCTTCATGGTGGATGCCAAGTACTTTTGAGCCTATCGTAGGACGCGATTTCATCCTTCATGCAGGTCAATATGGTGATTCTCCTTGTAAAGTAACAGAAATTACTCCTATGAACCGTGTTAGTTTTGACTGGGGTAAAGACTGGCATCTTACTTTTGATTTAAAAGAATTAGAAGATGGGAAAACAGAATTCACACTAATTCATTCTGGCTGGGATGCAGAAAAAGTTACAGAATTTGGACAACCTCACTCAGTTGTTCAAGGCTTCATGGCCGGTGGATGGGAAAAAATTGTCGAAACCCTTCCGGCAAAAATCGAGGCTTAAATTGGCCACATCTCCATCCAATTATGATATTTTTCAAGCAATCGCTGACCCTACTCGCAGAAAGCTACTAAAATTGCTTGCTGAAAAAGAAATGTCAATTACTGCAATTACGGAATATTTTCCAATAACCCGTACTGCAGTTAATAAACATTTGCATGTTCTTTCTGTTGCGGGTCTTGTCAGCAGTCAAAAAATCGGACGAGAAACACGGTACAAGCTTCAGCCAGAACCTCTTGCCGAACTAAAAGAATGGCTTTCCTTTTTTGAACAATATTGGGATGAAAGATTATTGGCTCTTAAAGAATTTTTAGAGGCTGATAATGAATAGCGATTAAAAAACGAGATCGTGATAAATTGAACTGCACCCTAATTGTTAGTTCTTGTCTAACAATTAGGGTGCAGTTCAAACACGCATCTCGTTTTTTTATTTCTTTATATTAAGGGAATTTACACTGAAACATACATAGCTCATACCACTTATCATTCTAGAAACGTGAATTATTTTATTTCTTGGCATGCCCAAGCATCGATTTCGACTTTAAAGACAGGTGCAGCTAATGCGACTACATACATCATTGTCGTACAAGGAAGGTGGTCTCCAAGAAAATCATTTATTACCTTCTTTCTTTGAACAGGGTCAATCTCTTCAACCAAATAAAAAACTAGCTTTGTCAAATCTTGAACACTCATGTTAGCAGCTTCAAGATTTTTTCGGATATTGTCAAGCGCTAACCTCATTTGTTCTACTGGATCTTCAGGTACAGTTCCATCTACTTCCATACCTAATTGTCCAGATAACGTTAACCATTTATTAGGTCCAGTTACTTCAATTTGATGTACATAAGGAGCTACTGGCGCGTGAATTTCTTCAGGATTTCTAGAGATTTTCATATAACCAATCCTTTTCTTTAATATTCCGATTAATCTTTCTGATGGAAATATTATAATAAATAAAAAAGAAAAACTCCATTTTGATTCATCTTTTTCAAAATAGAGTTTTTCCACGTATATTTAATTCACTTCTCCTACCGGCAGCTTAACATTTACCTTTGTTCCAACACCAAGTGTGCTTTCAAATTCCATTTCACCGTGATGTTCTTCAAGAATTTTGTATGTAACCATTAACCCTAAACCTGTTCCATCTTCCTTTGTTGTATAAAAAGCCGCACCTATTTTACCTATTTTCTCTTGGATGATTCCGCAACCTTCATCAATTACACTCACTACAATCTGATTATCATGAACTACATTTGCTTCTACAATAATATTACCGCCATCAGGCATAGACTCTATCGCATTTTTAATAACATTAAGAAACACTTGTTTCATCTGTTTCTCATCACACTTTATAGAAGGTAACTTTTTCGCAAACGCTGTTGTGATGGTAATACCATATTGAGAAGCTGGTTGTTCTACAATCGAAATCACATAAGATAAAATATCTTCTATATTATGTAATGCATATTGTCTCTGTTTCGGTTTTCCAAGAACCATTAATTCACTAACAATTGCATTCATACGTTCAATCTCCTGCACCATAATGTTATAATACTCTGCATCTTCAGGATGTTTTTCTCTCTGCAACTGCGTAAAGCCTTTTAATGATGTTAATGGATTGCGTATTTCATGTGCAATTGTAGCTGCCATTTTTCCGATGACTGCTAGTTTTTCAGCTTGTTGTGCTTCTTCAAACATGTTTTCAATCGTATGTACATACGATTGAAAACGTGTTAACAGAATAAACGCGATCGTTGCAAAACTTACACATAGTACAATAGGTACAATTACAATTGGTGTATGTAACACAATTCCTAACAAGGCATACTTTCCAATAATCCCAATCGACACTACCCAAAAATAGCGTTTATTCACAAAAATGGGAGAAAACAAAAATAAAAACAGTTCTACCGCATTACCATCATCAAATTGTTTTGTAGTGCCATAATACACCATTATATTATTAATCAAATCAATAAAAATATATCCTATAAAAATAATATATTTTACAAAATATACATTGTTCTTTTTTATAAAATAGATAGCGATTAACAACAATAAGAACATAAAAGCATACATCCAGAATCCTAAACTACCTTCCGTAAAACCTATATCGCTACTTCGCATATGTACTTTTGGATAAATATAATAATATATGATATCACTCAGGAAGAAGATTACATAAAATAAACTTAAAAAAAGCTTTAATGCTTTAACTTCCTCTTGTATAAGAGTAAAAGCTTTGTCCATGTTAAAACTCCTTTATCGACAACAACAATTTTATAAACAACTATTAAACTATACCCCACCATTTTTATTATAACGATATACATATAACCTACAATCCTATCTTCAAAAATAACAACCAATTTTTTCCTAAACTACTTAATCTATGACCACATAAAGTGAAATTTTAATCAGCGGGAGTTTTCTTCATCCCCACTGATTATCAGCCCTCACCAATCGGGCTTTTACACCTCTTTACTTTCGCTGAATTTTGAATTGGGAGTATTACTTATCCGCGAATAGCGGGATAAAAATAGCAGAGAATTTAAAATACATTTCAATATGCAATATTGCATATTGAAATGTATTGATAAAAATGTAAACGCTTACTATAATGAGGATATAAAGATGAATCACATCTTAACACGAAGAAAGAGGAGGAAATCCTATGGCAATCGCAATGGCAGTTTTATCATTTTTAGGTGGAGTACTTCCATTAGTTCAAGAACTTTTAAAAGCATTTATGTAAGTTCATTATTCCGCAATTATTTATAAATAATTATCATACAAATGATCTGTACATCAAATATGAATTGTTGTGCAGATTATTTGTATGAGCAAAGTCTCTTTAGATATTACGTAACATTCTGCTTATGTCATTCATCATCATTACGAAAGTTGGATTTTTCTAACAGGTGAGGGTGTTGAAGGGTGGATCCATTTTGATGAGTCTTACATAAATTGACTTAAATAATACAAAAAAGCTGGCTCTTATGAGTCAGCTTTTTCACTACTTTCTTTTTTTAGGTTATCGATGATTTGTTGTAATCTTGATAGTTCACTTTCATAATTTTTTATCCACTTTCTCATATAAAGACTGTATTTTCGTACTGGCGTACGGCCCACATTTTAATGAAAATATACGCTAAGTAAAATTGGGCATGAGAAAGATCACCTAACCTCAAAAACGTCGGTAGGTATTTGAGACAAATGCACTTCAACGTAAAATAAGATAAAGACAGCTTAACCGGTGTCTCAAAACTTATCTTTAAATTAAAATTATACTATTGTTTTTTGAAAATCTTTTAGCGGATAAAATCATTAAAGTGTACATGCTACTCCTTTTTAAATTTCTGTTCAATCTTATCATGTACTGATTCGATTTTTTCAGGCAGCACAAATAAATATTCGATAAGTACTTCTAATAATTCTGCTAATAAAGCTACTGCTTCATCATCAATTTCCTGCTTCAATTCAAGCATTTCATACAAAGGGCTTTCCGGATGGACGAGGTGGCCAACATCTTGAAGCTGTTTAGCTAAATCGACATATTTCGGCAATTGTTCAAATTGCTGGGAAAGAAGCTGTCCGTTACTTTTCTCTCCAAGAAAATGTTTGAGGACACTTTCAAGAACTCGTTTTGACAGTACTGCAGTAGCAGAATTATCTTTTGACTGACTGACATTTAATGCAGATTGATATGCCCTAACAAGATCCCTAGGGATACGTTTATTGCGTTCGAGCTGTTCCAAGGGATCTCTTAAATCTGAAGGACTATAAATATACACTTCCACTTCTTTATTCATTCGATCCGAATCACCATTAAACATAATCACAAATTCTGATGACTTTTGACATTCAAAACAAATTCCTTCTGCGAATAATCCTCTTCTTGTAACTTGGTAAAAATTTGTTTTTAACGTAAACTCACCTGATTTACCGCATTTAGGACACTGACTTTTTACATTTTTGGGAATCCTTAAATACCCATACTGTGTATAAGATAAAATGGCCCCTGGCAATATTTTTCTCATTTAAACCTCCTAAAAACTCAACTCCAACTCGTAACCTACATAAATATTTCTGGTAATTACTTAGTCATCTTATGAAGATATAAGATGACTAGAAACATCCATTAAATAATATGTTTGAATGTTTCATCACAAGATATAGTGTTGCACATGTTTGTGTTGTAGTCAAAAAAAAAAAAAAAACAGACCGAATTTCTGCCTATGCAACAACTAAACTAAAGGTATAGCTGAGTAGTTATTATTTCTATATAGCTCATAATTGGCATTGCGAATTTTTATCGGTAGATTGTCACCATAAACGCCCACATTTTAACAAGTATGTAAGCTAAGCAATTTCGATATGAAAAAACACCAATTGTGTAGGAAAAGTCCCTTTAGATATTATGAAAGGACTTTTGTATACTTAAACCACTGATAAGAGATTGTACTACCCCATATAATAAAGACTAGGAAATACTTCCTAGTCCTCATCTTTCACATCTATATCTTCCGGAATTGGTTCATTTAATATTTCTTCTACTAGCTTTTTATATTTCTCCATTTGTTCTAAGTGCGTATTAAATTGCTCTTTATTCAATAAATACTGCTCCCCGTCATGAACAGCACGTATGCGTTTTTGTTGAATTAAGCTTTCGATATACGATTCTGGCATACTTAAAAATTCAGCTGCTTCTTTTACCGTTAAATACAATGTGTTCAGTCCTTTCTTATTCATAAAAGGAGTAAATAAAATTGCTCATTTTATGAATCAATTCAACTTTCATCCATATCAACTTTACCACATACATTTTATATTGAGGAGCTAGTCATATGAAAACTCATTTTTGACCGTAAGTCTCAAATTTTTTCGCTAACACATACAACTCTTCTTCCGGCAATAGTTTCGGTTCTCCAATGCATTTCGTTTGATAGTAAATTTGTGCACAAAACTCGATCTCTTCAGCAACTGTAAATGCCATTTTCATGTTATGTCCACCTGCAATTAATCCATGATTCGCAAGCAACACAGCGCGGCGATCGATCATTCCTTCATAAGCTGCTTCTGCCAATTCTCTCGTCCCAAACGTTTCATACGGAGCACAGCGTACATTTGGTCCGGCAAAGGCTATTAAATAAGAAACAGCAGGGAGCTCCCAACCTAATGATGCAATTGTCTTTGCATACGGAGAATGTGTGTGCACAAGAGCATTTAAATCGTCTCTTTTCCGATAAAAAATGAGGTGCATATCAAGTTCACTAGATGGTTTTCTTGTTCCGTCAACAATCTCACCATCTAAATTTAATATAACCACATCTTCAGGCGTTGTTTCAAAGTAATCTAATCCACTTGGACTCATTGCTACAAGTCCTTGTTCACGGTTAAAAATACTAATGTTACCGCCTGTCCCCTTTGTTAAACCGCTTGTAATTAATTTCTTCCCATACTCTACAACTTCTTCTCTCTCTTTTTGTAGTAACATATACTATACATCCCCCTCAGTGAAACGTTTCTTACTGCTCATTCGCTATAATGACCACTGTTACATCAATTTTATCTATCATAATTACTGAAATAGCTTTTCCAAGTTTGCCGCAAACGGTGGGCGTACAATTCCCTTTTCTGTAATAATTGCTGTAATATTCTCGTGCGGCGTTACATCAAACGCTGGGTTATATACTTTGCTATCCTGCGGTGCTGAATATTGGCCAAAACGATTAATCACTTCCGACGCATCACGCTCTTCAATTGGAATCTCTTTTCCCGTTGGCGTTTTTAAATCAATTGTTGGTGTCGGTGCTGCTACATAGAACGGAATGTTATAGTACTTTGCTAAAATAGATACACCTAACGTTCCAATTTTATTGGCTACATCACCGTTTGCAGCCACACGGTCACAGCCGACAATGACTGCGTCAATTTTCCCTTGTGACATAACCATCGCTGCCATATTATCTGTAATAACTGTTACATCAATACCAGCTCGCTGCAGTTCTAATGCCGTTAACGTAGATCCTTGTAACCTCGGACGCGTCTCATCCGAATAAATTTTTAAATCCCATCCTTTTTCTTTTGCCAAGTACATCGGCGCTGTCGCTGTTCCATATCTTGTTGTCGCCAAAGCACCAGCATTACAATGCGTTAACACACCCATACCATCTTGAAATAACATAAGTGCATGCTCGCCAATTTGACGATTAATCTCCTCATCTTCTCTATGAATCATTATTGCTTCTTCTAACAATCTCTGTTTTAAATCGTTAATCGATAAATGAGCATTTTCCTTTGCAGTATTCTCCATTCTCTCAAGCGCCCAAAATAAATTTACAGCTGTTGGTCTTGAAGTTGCCAAATACGCACATACCCTCTGCACTTTACCTATAAACAATTCTACTAAATCTTCTTGAACGTCTTTTACCCCTAAATATACACCGTAAGCTGCTGAGACTCCAATCGCTGGTGCACCGCGCACCTTCATCACTTGAATCGCATCCCATACACTCTCTGCCGTCCCAAAAGATTCATAGACAACTTCATTTGGTAATAGAGTCTGATCTAATAAAACTAAAGTATTTTCTTTCCATTGAATCGGTATTAATTGTTCAGACATCATCTTCTCTCCTTACTTTGCACTAAATGACAGCGCTTCTGCTTTTAACGTTTTTAAAAAATCATTTCCTGTTTTATACGTATTTGCTTGTAAAATGAACGACTTTGCCGCTTGTAAACAAATACGTTCTGCTCTAGCACGAGCTTCATCATCTAGAATAGATGTCATATCCTTTACCTTTGCTAACCCAACAATACGGCGAATTAATTCAAGTCCAGTAGCAGACGCTGTATCTTTTAACACAGACTGTAAATACCAACGACTAAATCCCGCTTCTTTCGCCATAATATCTGTAACATGAACATCCCATGCTTCTAAAAACTTCGCAGAAAATAAATCAATTACATCTATAATTGTATTCTCCAACCAGTTCATATACACATTTTTCTCTACTTCTGAAACCATTGTTGCATCTGCATTGGCCCATGCAAATATTAAATTTGCCACAACGTTCCCAATGTCATATCCCATCGGTCCGTAAAATGCAAATTCTGGATCAATTATCTTTGTAGAATCTTCTCTGACAAACACAGATCCAGTATGTAAATCACCATGTAACAAAGCTTGTGCATTTGTCATAAACGAAAACTTTAACTTCGCTGCTTCTATGCGAAGTTCAGAATCACCATATATATGTTCTCGAATCCAGCCTTCATTTAAAGAAAACAGCTCATTTCGTTTATTATGATCTGTAAATGGCTCAGAATACACGAGGTCTTCTGTAATTTCACACAACTCTGGATTAATATAGTTTTTTACAAGCTCTTTCTTTTCTTTATGATTCATGACCACATCCGATGTGAATAATAATGTGTTCACCAAAAAGGTTGTCAAATCCTCTGCAAGTTTCGGAAAGATTTGATGACTTATAAGTGCAGTCCGAAGAATTGTATGATCTGACAAATCTTCCATCACGCAGCAATTCATGACATCATCATACAAATACACATCCGGTACAAGTCTTGATGCCAGTTTCCCCTCTAACTGCAACACATCTGACTCGATACGAATGCGATTCGTAGATAACTTAAACTCATCCGAAATACGAGCTGTATCTCCTGCTTGCTTTACAATAACAGAAGCTCCCTTCTCTTCATTCCAAACGCGGAACACATAATTTAAATTACCATCTCCAATTTCCTTACACTGCAAACGCTGCGCATCTTCGAACATCGATAGTTTTTCCATCACATACGGTATAACATCACTAGCTTCCATTAAAAAATACTTCTTGAACTTAGACATGGTTTCTCCCTCCACCCTAAATGTAAGCGTTTTCTAAAAGCCGTAAAAGTAATAGATTGATAGCATTTCAATCTATATACCACAATTTTTTTTGAAACGAACATCTAGTTTTTATTATAGCTTGTTAGGAATATGCGTCAAACATTTCTCTTGACAAAATAAACACTTCTATATAATAATTAATATCGAATTAGAATTATTATATTTTAACTAAAACTACATACTGAGTAATCTATGATTCTCAGAATATATACTTAGGAGGAATTTTATTATGTTATTAATCGGCACAGAAGTACAACCATTCAAAGCATCAGCTTACCACAACGGTGAATTTATCCAGGTTACTGAAGAAAACTTCAAAGGCAAGTGGAGTGTAGTTTGCTTCTACCCAGCAGACTTCACATTCGTATGCCCAACTGAACTTGAAGATTTACAAAACCAATATGCAGCTCTAAAAGAACTAGGAGTTGAAGTATATTCTGTTTCTACAGACACTCACTTTACACATAAAGCATGGCATGATAGCTCAGAAACAATCGGTAAAATCGAATATATTATGATTGGTGACCCAACACGTACAATCACTACTAACTTCAACGTATTAGTTGAATCAGAAGGTCTTGCTGCTCGTGGTACATTCATCATCGATCCAGACGGCGTTATCCAATCTATGGAGATTAATGCAGACGGTATCGGTCGCGATGCAAGCATCCTTGTAAACAAAATTAAAGCCGCACAATATGTTCGCAACAATCCAGGTGAAGTTTGCCCAGCTAAATGGCAAGAAGGTGCTGCAACACTTAAACCAAGCCTTGACCTTGTAGGAAAAATTTAAGGAGTGTAATCAAAATGATACTAGATGCAGATATAAAAGCACAATTAGCCCAGTATCTTCAACTGATGGAAAACGATGTACTACTTAAAGTTAGCGCAGGATCCGATGATGTATCGAAAGACATGCTGGCTCTAGTAGATGAGTTAGCTACAATGTCATCCAAAATTAAGGTAGAGAAAACACAATTGGAGAGAACACCAAGCTTCAGTGTAAATCGTATCAGCGAAGACACTGGAGTAACGTTTGCTGGTATCCCTCTAGGACATGAATTTACTTCATTAGTGTTAGCTTTACTACAAGTTAGCGGAAGAGCTCCAAAAGTTGAACAAAAAGTAATCGATCAAGTAAAAAATATTCAAGGTGAATATCATTTTGAATCTTACATCAGCCTAAGCTGTCATAACTGCCCAGATGTTGTGCAAGCACTGAACTTGATGAGCGTACTGAATCCTGGTATTACACATACTATGATTGACGGCGCTGCATTTAAAGCAGAAGTAGAAAACAAAGACATCATGGCAGTACCATCCGTTTACTTAAACGGTGAATTCTTAAGCAGCGGCCGTATGACGCTTGAAGAAATTCTTGCTAAGATAGGTAACGGTCCTGATGCATCAGAGCTTTCTGATAAAGATCCATACGATGTTCTTGTTGTTGGCGGCGGCCCAGCTGGTGCAAGTGCAGCAATTTATGCAGCACGTAAAGGCATTCGCACAGGTATCGTTGCGGAACGCTTCGGCGGTCAAGTAATGGATACGATGGGTATTGAAAACTTCATCAGCGTAAAACACACTGAAGGACCTAAGCTCGTAGCAAGCCTTGAAGAACACGTAAAAGAATACGACATTGATGTCATGAATCTACAACGTGCGAAAGGTTTAGAAAAGAAAGAACTTATTGAAGTGGAACTGGAAAACGGCGCTGTTCTAAAGAGTAAGAGCGTAATCATTTCAACAGGTGCTCGTTGGCGCAATGTTGGCGTACCAGGTGAAGCTGAGTTCAAAAACAAAGGTGTAGCATACTGCCCTCACTGTGACGGTCCATTATTTACTGGAAAACACGTAGCTGTTATCGGTGGCGGTAACTCTGGTATCGAAGCAGCAATTGATTTAGCAGGTATCGTAAAACACGTAACGGTTCTTGAATTCATGCCAGAACTAAAAGCTGATGCTGTATTACAAGAACGTCTTTATAGACTACCGAACGTAACGGTTCTAAAGAACGTTCAAACAAAAGAAATCACTGGTACTGACAAAGTAGACGGTATTTCTTACATCGATCGTGAAACAGAAGAAGTTCATCACATTGAACTACAGGGTGTATTCGTTCAAATCGGTCTTGTACCCAACACAGATTGGTTAGGCGAAACTGTTGAACGTACTCCATTCGGTGAGATTGTAACAGATAAGCGCGGTGCTACAAACGTTCCTGGAGTATTTGCTGCAGGCGACTGTACAAATAGCCCATATAAACAAATCATTATTTCTATGGGATCAGGTGCTAATGCTTCATTAGGTGCATTCGATTACCTAATCCGTAATTAATGAACGGACATAAGTAGTACGTACCGTTCATAAACAACAAAAAAGAAAGTCACTGTGCTACCTGATTGGTAGTGTAGTGGCTTTCTTTTTTGGAAAGGAATAACCCCATTACGAGTTATAACTCGTAATGGGGTTATTGCAAATTCTCGCTATTTCTTTTTAACTTCCTCTACAAATTCCCATGTCTCCCCTTTATCTTTTGATTGATAAAGTACACTACTATCGCCATTGTAGTCTCCATCTTCCCCTTGTCCAACTAACATATTAAAAACTCCATCTTTCTCATATGGCATACCTGGAGAATCAAAAGGACTTATTATAGACTGTGTATGATCTAATTTCACTTCATGAGGCGGATAATTTACCTTTTTAAAAGATAGGCCCCCATCATCTGTACGATATAACTCTCCCTCATTACCAGAAGGACGGACTGCTCCTAAAAATCCAAGTTTATCATTTATAAAGGTTATTCCTGATACACTACCAATTCCTCTGTTGAATGGGTCTGTATTGATAACCTCCCATGTTCTACCTTCATCAATAGTCTTACTTAGTGAATAAAAAGCACTACCTAATGCTTTTTCTGTCATATTTAGTTTATAACCAACTTCTTTGGATAGGAAAAACTGTTCCTTGTCATTCGTTAAATCTTGTTTCTTTTCTTTAAACTTATCTTTATTTGGAGGAGTCTTTGATTTACTCCAACTTGCGTCACATATTAAGTTATATCTAGAAGGTACTAGCTCTTTCTCTTTTCCAGGAACAAATATAGATACAGTATATCCAATGATTTCAGAAGCTGATTCTTTAAGATTCTGCGCCTTACCATCCTCAGTAATATTAATGATTCCCTCTGTATTGTATCCCCAACTCCTTTTCCCGTAATAAATCAACCCATACTTACTTTCATTCCACTTACTAACCGTTCGCTTAACTGGAATGGCCTTAACCGTTTGAAGTAGAGGTTCTACTAGTTTATCATCATCATAATCAGGCTTTGCATATCCATCTCGTATAACAGTAATATCTTCTGATTTCTTCTTATCATAAGATATTAAATAAGTTTCCTCTTTCCCATCAGCATTTTTCCCATAAACAAATGTATCAAACGCTGTGATTGTTCCATCTGAACGAAATGTAAGATCAAAATCAGTTGCCATATATAATTTCTTTGGCAAAGGATATTTTTTATTTATATCTTCAAAAATACCTTCTACTCCAGATTCATATATATTATTATGTTTAAATTTAACTGATCTTTCATGTTTTAACCTTTCTATAAGCCATGCAAGTTTGCCATTATAATTTGTTGCACTTTTATAAATCTGTACCCCATAAAATGATGTGGTTACAACAATAATGATAATAGAAATGTATTTCCATGTAGTTGAATTCGTTAATTTTTTAGATTCATATTCTATATCTTTTATCATTCTCATTGTAGTAAATGTAATGATAGATGCAAAAAATACTATACATAATAATAAAATATAAATATTATAATCCATTCTTCCATACTTACAATATGAAGCTAACTCATAACAAAAAATCCCGTATACAATTATTAATATTGGATTTGTCATTAATGACATAAATATCCTTTTTATATTTTTCCTAAATATAGAAATCACTCCCAATTAAATGTATCAATGACATTAAGTATACTTTTTTTACCAAACAGTTGTATATAAGTTTTAAAAAACGACATAAGACTCCTTTCTTTTTTATGTGAGAAAACCATTGCATCCGGCCGTGTATAGGAGCAGTCAGATGCAATGGGAGCAAGCAAGTGCAGGTCATAATGTATTCTGCATAACAGTGACTTATATGTCGAAACATGAAAAAGAATTTATATAGTAGTGAAAGGCAAATAAAAAAGTAATCCATTTTGTAAAATATAAAAAGACAAGCTCATGTAAGTAAGCTTGTCCTTGTATATAAATAGAAGAGATATTGTTTATTTAAAACTTAACTTCAATTTTTTAATATCAAATGTAATCCACTGCTTGCTGTTCACCATTACTTGCCTATACAGTTTCTAATACCTTTTCAAGCATTGTCCCATTTTTAGCAAAATTCGTATGCCAAGAAAAAGCTTTTTCTAACACATGAGGAGTTTGTCCACCTCTTGTTTGCGCTTCTTCGTAATAAGCTCGTAGTTGGTCACGATACATTGGATGTGCGCAATTCTCAATAATCAGTTCCACTCTTTCCCTTGGCGCCAGTCCTCTTAAGTCAGCATATCCCTGTTCAGTGACGATAACATCTACATCGTGTTCCGTATGGTCTACGTGAGAGACGAAAGGAACGATACTTGAAATGTTACCACCTTTCGCAATGGACTTAGTAACAAAGATAGCTAGGCGTGCATTTCTTGCAAAATCACCAGAACCACCGATACCGTTCATCATTTTTGTACCTAAAACGTGAGTAGAGTTAACATTTCCGTATATATCTAATTCTAAAGCAGTATTAATCGAGATTAATCCAAGGCGGCGAATGATTTCAGGATGATTGGAAATCTCTTGCGGGCGCATCATTAATTTATCACGATACTTTTCAAAGTTGGAAAATACCTGTTGCATTTTCTCTTCAGAAAGCGTGATAGAGCAGCAGGAAGCAAAATGGACTTTCCCAGCATCCATAAGATCAAAGACCGCGTCCTGTAATACCTCGGAATAAACTTCTAAATCTTCAAACTCCGAATCTAACATTCCATGCAGCACTGCATTGGCCACTGAACCAATTCCCGATTGTAACGGCGCTAAACTATTCGTTAATCGGCCTACTTTTACTTCTTTTCGAAGGAAATCTATTAAATACTGTGCCATAATAACAGTTTCTTCATCTGGAGGAACAATCGTCGATGGCGAATCAAGTTGGTTCGTAAACACAATACCCTTCACTTTTTCAACATCAATCGGAATACCAATCGTTCCAATTCGATCATCTGATTTAACGAGCGGAATTGGAGATCTTTCTCCCTGTTTCCCAGGTTCATATAAATCATGCAGCCCCTCTAGTTGTGTAGATTGAGCCATATTCATTTCAATAATAATAGACTTGGCATTTAGGGCAAACGCTAAGGAGTTTCCAATTGAAGTGGTTGGAATAATCATTCCGTCCTCAGTGATTGCAACCGCTTCCAAAACAGCCACATCTATATCCATAACGTCCGCACGAAGTAGCTCCGCTGTATGAGACAAGTGCTGATCCACAAATAAAAAGTCCCCATTATTAATTCCCTTTCGCATAGTCGGATCGGCTTGGAAAGGCAATCTTTTCCCTAAAATTCCTGCTTCGGCAAATAATTTATCTACATCCGAGCCTAAGGAAGCTCCAGTATAAACATTTACTTTAAAAGATTTATCATGCTTAACTCGGTTCACCAGCGCAAATGGGACTGCTTTCACATCACCTGCACGTGTAAACCCACTTAAGCCTAAAGTCATTCCACTTTCAATCCAGGAAGCCGCTTCTTCAGGTGTAACTACTCGGTCCTTCAGACGATGGTCCCTTATTCTATCTAAATTATTCTCCATATGTAATCCCTCTCTTAATGAATATTCATAATTATTTTACACATTAACACTATTAAAATAGGGATTTCGGTATACGATACCAAAAATTCAGACAAAATAGCAAATTTAGGCTCTAAAGCAGAAGAATTTAGAATCCTAGAAGCTTACGAAAATAACTGGCATATGATTGACTAACTGGTACCCTCTCACCATTATCCATCGAAAGTAAAAATGTAGAATGGGTATCAGGATAAATCGCTTTAATATGATTAACATTTACAATAAATGAACGGTGGCATCTAATAAACGAATCCTTCGGAAGCAAATATTCGAATTCTTGCAGAGAGTACTTATGCGTTCCTGATAACTCTTCTGAATTTACATACGTCTTTTTATCTTTCGCCTCTAAATACATGACCTTTGAAAAAGGAACCGGAACCCAGCCATCCATTGTTTTTAAGGTAACGACCGATTTCCCATCCGTTAAAGCTGGATAAATTGCCGTCACACACCCCTCAAGCTTTCCATTATTTAAAAATGGCACGGCCATTCCGTGATAAGGAATACCAAAAATATCTCGGTTAATAAACTCAGAGGCCTTTTGCTTCGTTACCATTGCTTTATGGGCAATCGTCCCTTCCTTTATAGGGTCCCCGACGCTAATCTTTAAATCAATTCGTTTACTCGGCCGATAGTAGATATATTCTTCTGTATTCGAAACGGCAATTGAAATTTCATCTGAAAATAGTTCACCAACGACATCCAGTAGTAAGCCTAAGGTTATATCTTCCATATTATTCACCTCATTCATTATTATACTACTATTACTAATACCAAACTGTATTGATTCTGATGGAAAAGTAATAAAATAATCAAATGCAGAATTTCCTTTTCCTGTAAAACATTTTTAACCTCTCATTTTATTTTTTTCGATATCAACTCTCCATTGAACACTCTTTTTTATGTCCTTCACCACCTATTATTTTCGAGAGTTTATTATTGCCTATATGCATTCATACTGACTTCAATGTCATTAACTATTCATGGATTTTCATATTACTTTTATAAATAGAATATATATATAATGTTGAAAATCTTCTTGTTCTCCTTCGGGTTGACTAGAGTATAGACAATAAACAGTTAAGGGGGAAATAGATGTTATATACCGACGAGTTTATGGAGAGTTTACGGATGGAAGGCGACCCTATTCCGGATGGAATTATTAAAGAATTGTTCAAAAATAGTCAGGTTGGTGCAGTAAACTCTTTGTTGAAACAATTAATTAACAATGATCAAGCTTATCCAGAAGAGCTTCCTGATAACATTGAAAGTTGGCTGAGGGATACAGCTTATTGTCCACAAGGGGTTGACTGGGCCCGAATGAGAAACGCAACTGACTTATTTCGGGAACATGGTATTGCTATCACTTTACTATTAGCAACAGGCTCACTTGTGTATTGTTATGCAGCTCGTAAAGGTGTTAAGGTCCTTACATTCAGTTATCGTTTAGGTCAAAATGCCTACCGTAGGATAGCTGAAACAGGACAATTCGTCCTTCATGTCATGGCACCAGATGGTCTTGAATCCGAAGGACAAGGAATCAAAGCGATCCAAAAAGTTCGTTTAATGCATTCGGCTATTCGTCACTTAATCCAACAAACTGGTAGATGGAACGAAAAAGAAAATGGGATCCCCATTTGTCAGGAGGACTTGTTGGGTACTCTATTATCCTTCTCTAGTGTTATCATTGATGGCCTTCGCCGTTTAGGTATGAATATAACAGAAAAACAGGCCGAAGATTATCTATATTTTTGGAAAATCGTAGGATCCATGCTAGGAGTTCGGGAGGACATTATCCCAGAGACCATGGAACAATCAATAATGTTAACAAAAACTATTGGAAGAAGACATCATGGTCCGTCCCCCGAAGGAATTCAGATGACTCAAGCTCTTCTCGAATACCATGCAGATCTAATTCCGGGTCAGATGTTTGATAACATTATTCCTGCTCTAATTCGAGAAATCGTAGGAGACGAAATTGCAGATTGGATGGAAGTGCCCCGCTCCAATTGGCAAAAGTTAATGAAACTCAAAGAACTAATGGGTCTTCTTGATCCTGATTATTCAGGTGTTTTTGGAAGTATGACTAATCAGCTCGGACTGGCATTGCTCAGACGGCAGTCACTTTCTATCACCGATTATGAATATACCCCGTTTCTCATACCAACCAAACTACGAGAGGTATGGGGAATAGATGGAGATGCAAAAAAAGGGGATAAAAATGAATAAACCTTGCGTATCTTTATACTTGACGAATGATATGCGGCAGGCTGTATCCATTGGTAGTCCTGCTGTTGGAGATAATGAACGATTACTTGAATAATTTGACTCCTAATTTAATATAGGGATTATGTATAATATTCCATAATCCCCTTCCCATATGAACTACACCGCCTAATTATAAAGGAAAATAATATACGATATTATTTAACATTTACATGGCATAAAAAAGACCAACTCCCAATTGTAGGAGCTAATCATGGATTTGTTAAATTAAGGTTTTTATCGGCGTAAATGTCTGTTCTTCTATTTTGGCATACCACTATTTATGAATCGCAGTTAGTTATTTATTCCTCAACATCTCAGCAAGTTCATATAGTGGATTGTGCTGCTGAATGCGATAGTGACGTCCTTCCTTTTGCAAATACCCTTTATCGCAAAATTGTGTTAGTACATGCAATAAGTGACGATAGGATACACCTAGATAATCACAAACCGTTACGTGTTTCTCCTTATAAACCCCTTCATAAGCTGTTTGCAAAATAAAGTCTGCAAGCCGGTTTTCAAGCGGAAAGGCAAGGCTTTGTGAATACTTTGCAGCCATAAGTGTTGCCTTTATACTTAAAAACTTAGTTAATTCACGTAGAAATTTTGCATCTTCCATCAATTGTGTGCGACAACGATGAATAGGAAGAGCAAAACAAATGGTCTTCATTGATGCTTGAATTCCTTTTGTATAGTACACCTCATTAAATAATTCCATTTCTCCAATGTACTCATTTGTGTTAATAAAATTAATTAAGGAAACTTTTCCATTTTGATGTGTTACATATATCTTTGCTTTCCCTTCAATAACATAAAATAGAAAATCCGTTCTCATACCTTCTTGAATAATCCATTCATCCCGTTGATACTCATGCACTTCCATAAACTCTTCAACTGGAAAAGAAAATAAATGCGCAATAGAGCTCTTCTTCAACTGCAGTCGCTTTTCCTCACCTTTGTAGATTTCCATAATCCACCTCAAAAATATGAGATATCTCATATTATTTTTTCGTACTTACATGATAACATGCAAACTATAGGGGGGATACAGCATGAACACACATCGCTGGATGAGTATACAGTTTTTTAGTTTTTTTATGACATGGGGAATTTTTCTGCCCTATTGGACAGGATGGATGATTCATACAAAAGGAATTACGGTTCCTCAAGCTAGTTTGATTATGAGCTTAGGTTTAGTTGCAAGAGGCCTTTCCACATTATTTGCATTTCCTTATTTATCAGGGAAATTTAGTAGTAAAACCTTATTAAACGGGGCGGGAATCTGTACGCTGATTGCTATTCTGTGTTATATTCCGGCAAGTTCCTTTACTAGCTTACTTATAGCCACATTAGCATTCCACTTTTTTTATCCAACATTGATGCCTGCTTTAGATAGCGCTGCTGGCGTACTCGTACAAAGTAACCAATTAAAAGATTACGGGAGAAGCCGTCAATGGGGATCCATCGGATTCGTCCTAGCCGGCATGATTTTATCTATCTTTACAGGGATGCTTGGAGATGAAGTGATTTTATGGGCCCTGTTACTTGGCACAGTAATATTCGTGTGTCTTGGTTTTATGCGCGCACCTGCCATTCTATCTAAAAGGCCTCAATCAGACCAAGCACAAAAAGAAGGCATGTTAAAACTATTTCATATCAAGCACTTTAGTTTGGTACTCATTATAGTAATTTTACTGCAAGCGGCACACGCTTCTTATTACAATTATGGTTATCTCTTTTTACAAGAAATCCATGCACCCAAATATTTAATAGGTGTAATTATCAACATTGCCGTAATCGCGGAAATCATTTTTTTCTCAATCGCAGACCGGAAGTTTCAAAACTTTTCAGTAGGCTCCTTACTTGCACTGGCAGCACTTGGTTCTTCCGTACGTTGGCTATTAGTATTTGCTTTTCCTAATGTAATTGTTTTTTGTATCGCGCAAACCTTGCATGCATGCTCATTTGCGATGGGGCATTATGCCTTTATGAAATACCTAGTCAAAAACATTTCACATACACAGATTCCGAAAGCACAAGGCATATATTCAGCGCTGGCTCTTAGCTGGAGCACTGCCGTATTTACAATTTTCGGTGCCTATTTATACGAAATTGAGCCAAGATATGCCTTTATCGGGATGATTGTTTGTACCATACCGTCGATGCTGCTTGCACTTGTTTATCGGAATTTGGAACATAAAAAGAAAGCAGCAGTTTTTATTTAGTTTGTTTATTTAAAACGATACAAAGCTAAACCGATCTTATATGCCGCACAAATCTTCGGCGGCATATTTTCGTTTTACCTAATGCTTAAGATCATCATAGAGCATTAGGTAATACTGGGTTATTATAAAGCAGGCTTGTCCATTTTGGACAAGCCTATTAACTTACCATCAATTTTATCCCGCATCAACGGGCAGTAAGAGCCCGATTGGTTTAACTAACCATCAGTGGGGGATGAAAAAACCCCCACTGATGGAAGTTTCACTTTATTTAATGCATCCTTTCCTACATAAATCCTAGATCTCTTTTTCATTACTAAAAAACGCATACTAGGATGCAACCTCATTTACTTATGATAAGATTTACCGTAACAAATCTAAATGAGGTGCTTTAGACAAGAAAAAAAGTGAAGCCATATTGTACTTCACTTCAATCTTTATCTTTTTGAATTTTAAGGCTAACTTATTTTCTTTTGTTTCTGCTTTTCTATATCATGTATTTTTTCATATTTGCTATACATTAACCATGCAACAACTGAGAAAATAACAGGTCCAGCCACACTCCAAATGGTTGTTTGTATATCCCCTTCTAAAGCCGGCTGTACGATACTAAAGAAATTTGCAATTCCAACTGTTAGAACAACAATCCATGTCCAAAGATTTGCGCTCAATTGTGTTTTATATACGATAAACGGCTTATTGATTTCCACTTTTCTCTTAAAATACGGGAATGCAAGTGCTATAAATACATACGGTATTGTCATAGCCACGTTAGTCATCGAAACGAGTATGTTAAAGAATGCCGCCATTGTGCTTCCACCGAAAGCGATTAGTGCGATCATTACACAAACAATAACAGCTTGAATCCACATAGCATTAACAGGCAGCCCATTCTTTGTTTCACCGATTCTCCCGGGCCACAATCTCTTAGGTGTTCCTTCAATCAGCTGCTTTAACGGTGAAAACATTAAGGTAAAGAACGCACCGGACAGTGCTAGGAACATTGAAAGTCCAATGTATCTGGCAACCCCAAATCCCAAAGCCGTAGCTGTAGCATGGCTTGCTCCAAAAGCGGTACCTAGTGAGTAGCCTAAATTGGCCATAACTATATAACTTGCGTTTCCTAGGTTAACATTCGCAATGCCCATTACAGATGCCCAGTTTGTGAATATTCCAATTAATAGTATTCCTAATGAATACCCTACAGAGATTATGGCTGCAGATAAAAGAATTCCTTTCGGAAACGTTTTTTCTGGATTTTCTGTTACATCCACTAAACCGCCTACTGCTTCAAGTCCACCATAAGCGAAGAGGGCATATACTACAAATGCTAGCGAAGCAATAATATCTCCTGCATATTTAGGATTTGGTGTTTGAGTAAATGAATGTAACCCTGTAATCGGCTGCGCCAAATGTCCATGATTACCTATAAGTACTACTATTGCACCGACCAAAAGAAATACATTCAATAACAAGACTGCAGTACCACCTAAAGAGGTTACCTTTTTTATTTTATCCAGACCCTTAGTTGATGTATAGGTTACTATAAGAATCCATACAATTCCTAAAACCCCCAGAACTTGAGGTCCTCGAAGATTAAATAAAGTCCAGCTTTGTGTTGTATCTTGTCCAAAGATAGCATTTGACACCGGAACCCACATACCTGATGCGACATTGACCATCCAAGTTATATAAGAAAAATACCACATGAAAGTTCCTATAAATGCAAATTTTGGACCGATGGATTTTTCCATCCATGAATAGATACCACCTTTTTCCTCTTTAAAGGCGGAACCAAATTCAGCTACCATTAATGCAAAAGGAACAAAGAAGGTTATGGCTGAAAATATGTACCAAGGTATAGCGGCATAACCCATCTTATAAAATGATCTTGGAATGTTGTTGAATCCATAAACAGAAGTAAAAATCATTAATACTAGGGATACTAAAGTCAATTTTTTGGCTATGTTTGTGTTTGACACACATTTCCCCCCCTAATTATAGTTATCATATAACTTCAACACGGAATGTTTACTTCGTATAATCATACTTAATCCTACATTGTAAAAATAGACAATCATTTCCAGTCAACGTAAGTAAACGATGAAATTGCTTTTTTATTATATCCAAATTGCACTATAGCTACTATAATCCACTGTTACAATCATATGAACACATTCTAATACTATTTAACTTCCCCGAATTCCTTTACATAGGCTTAGCATTTTTTAATTCAATAATGATTTTAGTTTTCCTGTTCTTCTCTTCTTGACGTTGAAACTAGCCAATTAAAAACCTCATTTACTAAAAATTCAATAAAGAACAGCGCTGATAAAAACCCTTTAAAATTATTTCCAGCATTCAGAAATCTGTATCTTTTCTGGGGGTGCGAAAATAAGGAGTAACTGGCAACTGGCATTGCTTATGGACAGTATAGGAATAATCTCTCTTGTAAACCTTCTAAGACGTCTTTTGGCACTTCCCTGACCTCAATATCCCCACCTAGGAAAAGTAGCCAATTTGTTATTTCGGTCAATTCTTCTGAATTATTAACATTGATAAAAGTCTTCAGAATGGCTGTGGTTTGGTAAGGATTCGTATAGGAAATTGAAACTTTTAAAGGATGGTATTTTTTGAATTGAGCAATCGCCTTTGGACCAAGTTCAAGAACAAGATTGATCGCTTCTTCCTGTTTACTTAGTTTTTCTAAAATCTTTTTCTTACTTAATCTTTTTTTCGTAGGGTATGGTTTGACATTGGTGAGATTGTCGACAGGAAAAATCTGTCTCTTTTCTTCCTTTAAGTCAAAGCCTTCAATTAGCCAAAGGCTTTTTTCACGATAAAGGTGCAAGAGATAAATTGGATAAGACTTGATTACCTTCTCTTCTTTGATGGTAATCAATAAATAACTATCAAGAAGCAGGACTTGGATAAGTTCTTCTAACATAGGATGGGGGAGGTCTGATAGATCAAGCAGATCGGGATTATTGGGGTTGGTCCCTTCAAAAAGCAAGATTTGATTTAAAAGAACAAGATCCTCTTGCTGGTTTTCTGAGATGAGGCCTAGTAATTTTTCAGCTAAAGAATGACGACTCTTTAGATAGGGGAGTTGTTGATTTCTTGTAGCCATAAAGGCAATAAAAAGAGCTTTGATCTCATTATCGGTAAAGCGAACAGTGGGCAGGACAGAGTTGTTCATGACAAAATACCCCCCATCCCTTCCAACTTCAGCGACAAGTGGCATCCCCATAGCTTCAATTTCTCTGATATCTCTAATAGCTGTCGAACGAGAGATGTTAAATTCTCGCATGATTTCAGAAATTGTAAAGTGGGCGCGGTTGTTGATATACCGCATAATGATATTAATCCGTTCAACTTTTTTCATCTGAGCCTCCTAAACAGTATCACTTTTTGACATGATTTAAGGCTATTATAAACTCATCAAGTGAAAAGACAAATCATTTGATTAATAAAAAAAGAGGTGGGTTTTGAATATGACTGATTATACCCTAGAAGAAAAAGACCGCTTTACCGTTTTAGGTATTGGAACTGAGCTTAAGAGTGATTACACAGACTATGCTGGCATAAACAAGGAAAAATCAGACTTTTGGCGGGCCGTCAAACAAGATGGAAGGCTTGACACTTTAAAAGCCATAGCCGCAAATAATTACATTTTTACCGTGAACGAAGCGGTGAATAACAAGATGATGCATTATGCTGGCGTCATGACAGAGGTATCGGTACCAGAAGAATCTAGAATTATCCAATTCCCTAAAGGGGAATACCTAGTTGTTAAAGGGGAAGGGAATACGGCTGATGAGTTGAGTAATAAGCTTACCGGCATTGCCTTTGGTCAAGTCTTGCCAGAAGCAAAGAATTTTTCCTATGTTGGTGGGCCAAATGCGATGGTTGAGATGGGGCAACGAAACGGCTTAGTATTTGGTGAAATGTGGATTCCTGTTGTTAGGAAATAAAGAAATAAAAGGAGAGATGGAAATGTCCTATATCGTTGATTTTAAAAATATGTCTACAGTTGGTTTAGAGTCTTCACCTGTAGCTGAAGCGCTTGCTGGTTTACGTGCCAATGAAGCCCGTTACTTTATGAATAAATACAAGCATGAATTTACGGTTGTACCAGCTAGCGAAAGCCAGGAGACCCTTGGTTATGTGAACCGAATTTTAAAAGAAGAACGTGATATTGAGTTTGCGGCCAAACCTTTAGAAACGTCGCGTTTTCAAGTGGAAAATATCAAATTCGCCTACGTCTTTTATGAGGATGGTCTTGGGATTAACGTCATGTATACGGTTGATGACCCTAAGAAGCGTGCCGTTGGTTTTAAGCTTTCTGATGGGATGGAGGTACCGAAGGAGTTAGAAGGGAAATTTAAGTTTGCTAGGCAGAAGTCTAAACTAGCTGGAACAATTCGGGGCTCGTTTTTTGTAATTAAAGGAGAATATTAAAGTAAGCAAAAGCGTATATGGAGAAATTTAACCATTTTTTGTATATGGTCATCCTTTTTCTTCATTTTGATAAGAAAATCCTGATTGAACAAAAAATTAAATTCATTGCAAGAGCAAAAACAACCATTCATGCAACACATGTTCATCTAGGCATTCAAATAACAAAGCAGCACCTCTCCATCAAATTAGAGGGTGCTGTTACTTTTTTGCAAAAAACTTGTTTACTTATAATACGGTTCTGCGAAATTAATTCCAAAAACGCCAAACTAACTAATACCCCAACCGATACACCAAAAACCTCTCATTTAAATTCCGCTCATACAATCCCGGCAATATAACCTCCTCTTTCAATTCAAACGAGGTTTGATTATCTAAAAAGTAAATATAGTCTTCTGATGGATAATACAAAATCAACTCTACTTCTCGTTCTACTTGTTCCACTGAAAACAATATATTATTGATCACATTCATAAACACTTGCACCGAAAACGGATTAAAGAAGTAAAATTTATTATCAAGCGGATCAATTTCGTATTCTTGCGCTAAGCAACATTGGAAATGAATTTTATTTTTAATTCTCTTCTCCTTCTTTACATAGCGATCTCGATTTTCCATCGCTTCTTGATAGAACGTCTCGTTCATTTCTACCCCTACAACGGACGCATGATAGAAATGATGAATATAGAAATTTAATCGTCCTTTCCCACATCCAAAATCAACAACTCGGTCACTGCTTTTTAAATCATATTGCGTAAATAATGTTTCGAGTGCGCGATATGGTGTTGGTTCATAACGATGATAATGCAAAGACTTGTAAAACTCTTTTTGCTCTCCTACTGTTTTTATATTTAACACTGCATCGTAATATTGTTCATTCATGTGTTCACCCTACTCTCTACGAAAAGAATCTTGATACACTCCAGATCCCTTTCGATTTTATCATATATATACGAGTTCCAAACCTATGCCATATGAAAAAAAGTCCCTTCATAATACGAAAGGGACTTCGCTCACACAAATGATCTGCACAGCAATTCCTCTTTACTATACAGATCATTTGTATGATAGTTTTTATAAATAATTGCGGAATAATGAATTTACAGTACTGCTTTTAATAGTTCTGCTACTAATGGAATTACTCCACCTAAGAATGATAACACTGCCATTGCGATTGCCATATGATTTCCTCCTCTACTATATATATCAATTCACTTTTGCTATACATCATTTGTATGATAATTTTTATAAATAATTGCGGAATAATGAATTACATTACTGCTTTTAATAGTTCTTGTACGAATGGAATAATTCCACCGATAAATTTTAAAACTGCCATTGCGATTGCCATTTTATTTCCTCCTCTAATCTACACTTTAATTCATCTTTGCTATACAGATCATTTGTATAAATGTTTGTTCTTAATAACGAACTTACATTACTGCTTTTAAAAGCTCTTGTACGAATGGAAAGATCCCACTGATAAATTTTAAAACTGCCATTGCGATTGCCATTTTATTTCCTCCTCTAATCTGTACTTCAATTCATCTTTGCCATACAGATCATTTGTATAAATAGTTGCTGAATAATGAACTTACATTACTGCTTTTAAAAGTTCTTCTACGAATGGAATAATTCCGCCGATAAATTTTAAAACTGCCATTGCGATTGCCATTTTATTTCCTCCTCTAATCTACACTTTAATTCATCTTTGCTATACAGATCATTTGTATAAATAGTTGCTGAATAATGAACTTACATTACTGCTTTTAAAAGTTCTTCTACGAATGGAATAATTCCGCCGATAAATTTTAAAACTGCCATTGCGATTGCCATTTTATTTCCTCCTCTAATCTACACTTTAATTCATCTTTGCTATACAGATCATTTGTATAAATAGTTGCTGAATAATGAACTTACATTACTGCTTTTAAAAGTTCTTCTACGAATGGAATAATTCCGCCGATAAATTTTAAAACTGCCATTGCGATTGCCATTTTATTTCCTCCTCTAATCTACACTTTAATTCATCTTTGTTATACAGATCATTTGTATAAATGACTGTTCTTAATAAAGAACCTACAGTACTGCTTTTAAAAGTTCTTGTACGAATGGAAGGATTCCACCTAAGAATTTTAAAACTGCCATTGCGATTGCCATTTTATTTCCTCCTCTTTTTTGTTGTTAAGATGTTGTTCATCTTTATACTCTTATTATAGTAAGCGCTTACATTTTTATCAACACATTTTAATATGCAATAATACATATTGAAATGTATTTAAATTCTCTTCCTTGTTTATTTGGTCATAGAGAGGTATTATCATTATTTTTAAAAAAACACGCTAAGGGCCAGTACTAGTATTGTTATAACTAGAGAAACAATGATGAACTTGTATGGATAAAAAGCAAATTTACGTTTTGGATAAATATAAATCAGCTGCTACACTCAAGATACTTAACAATTAAGTCTCTTCACCCGAAAAAAGCCGATTTCCCCCAAGTTAAGGAAGAATCAGCTTTCATTCACACTCACGCTTAAAACCATAAAGGTAAAAAATAAAAACAATACTATTTCAAAACTTCCAATACCGTTTGCTTCAAGATTTCTACGCCATCTAATATACAAGATCGCTCAAATGTCATGTGAGGATGGTGTAATCCTGGCTTTAAATTCGCTCCTAATCCTAACATAACTGCTTTTAAATGAGGCTTTTTCACCGTATAATAATGAAAATCATCACTTCCCGCTGTACGAAGCGGTGGAGTGCAGCCCTCTACTCCATATGTTTGCAGAATTCCCTTACGAAGAAACTGTTCCGCTTCTTCTGATACGACTGCTCCAGGTACATAGTCAACCCAGTCATAAGAAATCTTTACACCCATTGATTCAGCTGATTGAATCACTTGTTCTATCTTTTTCTTTAGATCTTCCAACAATCCATTGTTTTCTGCCCTTACATCTAAAGCGAAATGAGCGTTCCCAGGAATGATATTTAAACTTTCACCACCTGCTTGGCATCGCGTCATTTTAACAGAATAAGAATATTGCGGCGAAAACCATATATTTTTCAATCCCATATTAATCATCGTAACGACATCAATTGCATTCGTACCTTGATGTGGTCGTGCACCGTGAGCGTCCGTTCCAACTATATGAGCTTCTAAAAAGTCAGCTGCACCGTGACGGATAGATGGTGCTGCCTGCTTTAATGATAATTCCTCTATTGGTCGTAAGTGAATGCCAAATAGGAAATCAACGTCATCCACAACGCCTTTCTCCACCATTTTCAGGGCTCCGCTTCCCTTTTCTTCTGCCGGCTGGAAAATGAATCGAACTGTTCCTGTCTGCCAATTCGCCTGTTTTAACTGTAAAATGAGCCCCATCACAATCGTCATATGAGCATCATGACCGCATGAATGATTTGCTTTAAACTCTCCATCTACTTCTTGCCATAACGCGTCCATATCACCTCGAACCGCGACAACGGGTTCCCCGCTTCCCATTTCTGCGATTACACCAGGACAATCATCAAACGTTTTATAGGAAATGCCTTCTCCCTCTAAGAATTTCGCAATATAGGCAGTCGTATTATACTCTTTCCAGCTCACTTCAGGATTCTCATGTAAATGTTGAAAAATTCCGCTTAACCGATCCTGGAAATCTACTTTTTTCACTGTTGTGCTCTCCCTTCTCACATCGCAGTCACTCTCTTAAGATGTATAAAATGCTAAACGACCTTATTATTCATAACAATCATGTTTTCCAAAAACATATTCAATATTCTTGTAAATGTCAAGAAACAAACACTGATAATTCATAATTATTCACGCATTTATTATATCTGGCGAGAAGACCCCCATCTCAAGCAGAGAAGTGCACCCCAATTGTTAGACACAGTCTATCAATTGGGGTGCACTTTGTTTATACAAAACAAGAAAGGAGTGTGTCCAATGAAAAAAGCATATTTTCAATTCGGATCTATAAGAATGCGCTGAAGGAGCAGTATAACGATCGATTGCGATATGTGTTTGTGAAAGAATTGCAGGGTGAGAAACAAAAGGAATGAGTGAATGTAGAAAAGTTTCTTATGAGTGATATTGCTGGGCAGCAAAGGTTGCTGGCGGAGGGTTATCGTGGGTATGATATGGAGTTTTTTGGATGGGAGTATTTGGTTTGGTTTGGGAAGTAAAATAACAATAGCGCATTTTCTTATATTCTTTATTATAGAAAAAAAGGTGAGATGCTACTGTCTGTAGTGTATCACCTTTTTCAATGAGACGCCCTTCTTAGAAAAAGGTAGAGATAACTTGATAATTTTCTCCCTCCACTCTTCATTGTATGCTCGCCCTCTCTATAACTTCGAGCAGTTTCTTAAATAATACTGATAAACTAATCCATCGGACCAACCCATTCGATGCTTTAGTTCAGTTAAATAGGCCAATATAATTATGAGCCCATCTGAATTGGACTGAAAAGAAACCCCTCTTTCTTGCAGATCATTTGCCAATGGACTGATCATTTCCATATTTCCACTACGATAAATTTCCTCACCAGCAATAGAAACTTCCTTCGCAAATTTTAATAGGCCTCTTTCATGCAATTTCGCTTTTTGTGACTCATAAATGCCATATGCACAGCTGAATAATACATCGATGTCCTTCAATATAAGTGTTTCTTTTCCAATAAATAAGTTTTGTGTTTCTTTTTCGAACATCTGAATAATTGAAATGTCCCGTTTTTTTTCTTCCAAAGCATGCAAAATACTCATGTAATACCATGATTGGTCACGCTTCCCTCGCTTAAAACGCGACCATATTTGATCGTCTTCTCTTTCTACATCCTCTTGAATGGAGCGTAAGTTATGTAATTTATCTGCGATGATTAACGTAATCTCTTCATTCGAACGGTGTGGGAGAGATAGAATAGTATGGTTTTTTCGCTCTTCCCATGACAATGATTTATCTGGTTCTGAAGCCGCCTGAACCAGCTTCAGAACTTCTTCGCCAAAATTCTCACACAACTCAGCCTCAGTTGTATTGGTATCTTCTAAAGTATCATGCAATAACCCTGCAGCAATCACTTCATCACGCTGTTTTGCTTTCTGTAAGATAAGTGCTACTCCAAATGGATGTATAATGTACGGAATGTTAGTACCTTTACGCATTTGGCCTTCGTGCTTAATAGCAGCAAACTGCATTGCTTTCTCAACTAACCTGCTCATGTACCTCATCTCCTTTTCCTTCATTTCTATTCATAACATAAACACCGCTCAGAATAAAATCTTCCGAGCGGTGTTTGCTTCTCTAACCACTTACAAAAGTGCCCCTTCGTAAAGGGGCATCTTTCATTTATTTATTAACCTCTAACAAATCCACCTGCTCCAGCTTTTTCCTTACTGTCCTTTGGCTCAACCTTATAACGATCTCCACCTACAAATAAGGAAACAAGAAGCCCGATGATACCAGCTATTATTGCCAATATAAAGCCGCGGTGCAATGCTGCTTCTAACGCCCCTCTCAGGAATTCTACTAGCTGAGGAGGGAGCTGCGCATGATTTTGCATCAAGATTTCTGGTTTTGCTAATTTTTCAATTTGATCAGCCGGTATTCTAGAAGATGCTGCAAAATCCACCATCTTTTCTTTTAAATCATTGTTCACAATAGTTGCTGTAATGGCAGCTCCCATCACACCACCAATACTTCTCCAAAATCCCACAACCGATGATGCAATCCCCATATATTTCATATCGACGGATTGAGCGACAGCATTTTGCGCGACACTCATAAGTGGGCCAAGAACAATCAGCCCCATTGTAATCATAACAAGTGTTACTGTTAATTTTGATGTATCATGTGTGATGGTACTGAGCATGTAAGCTTCAAATATTCCAAATGCCATAGAAATGACCATAATAGTACGGAAAGAGACTTTCGTACAAAGGAAACCACCTAAAATCGCACCAATCATAATTGGAAACATCATTGGTGTTAACACACTATTTGAATTTTCATTCCCAATAATAGCTACTGAAAGAATAGGAAGATACGTAATCGCAGAGAACATAATTGCTCCCTGACAAAATACAATAATACTTGTGCCAATCACCATTTTATTTTTAAAAATGGAAAGAGGTAAAATCGGTTCACTGGCCTTTCTTTCCACTAATATAAACAACACAATCGATATAGCAGCTGCACTAAACATTCCAATGATTTGAACGGAGTCCCAGGCATAATCCTTCCCACCCCACTCTAAACCGAGAAGAAGTAAAACAGTTGAAGCAATTAATAAAATCGTTCCAAGATAATCCACTTTTGGTTTATGTTCTGACTTAGATTCCTGTAAAGAAAACAACAAAGTAATAATCGATAAAATGCCAAAAGGTACATTTACGTAAAAGCACCATCTCCATCCTAACCAGGATGCTTCGGAAATCCAAGTACCGATCTGCGGTCCAAGAACTGAGGATATACCAAATATCCCAGCAAACACACCAGACATTTTCGCAGCTTGCTTAGGATCTGTAGAAATTGAATAAATGATTGTGAATGAAATCGGAAAAATAGCTCCTGAACCTATCCCCTGAATAACACGATACGCAATTAACTGGTCTATATTTTGAGCAGTTCCACATAATGCTGACCCAACTAAAAATAAACTAATCCCAATTAAATAAAATAATTTCCTTCCAAATAAATCGCTCATTTTCCCAAACACGAGCATCGTACTTGTTGCCGCAAGCATATAAGCCGTGAAAACCCAGCTCATTTTATCAAACCCACCAATATCTTTAATCACTTGACTAATGCTTGCTGAAACAATGGTGTTATCCAGAGATGACATAAACAGTCCTAATGCCATGGCTACAATCACAAAGGGCATTCTTTTGTTATTTTCCATTATGCTCTCCCTTCATTCCCCATTTTTTCAATCCTATCCACTCAAATAGAATAACACTTTCACATTGAATAACAACAAAATTTGGAAGTGTTTTTCTGACAAAAATCTACTTCGTTTGCACTGGCATGCAGATACTTACTATAAGTATGTTTTGAAATTTACTTTATGTGAGTGAACTGTTTCTAGGGTTATTTTAATTGGATTTAATTTATAATTTATATAGATGTTAAGAAGAAACCCACTTCCTTGTGGTAAGTGGGCTTCTTCTTATTGGAGTACTAATGTTGCTACAAACTCCACATGTCCACAGTGTATGCGGCAATACATGGAGTGTTTGTGAGTTCAGTTATAAAAGAAGAAACAATTATAAACTAAAACTGTAGTGCAATAGTAATCGCTCCAACGATATCAATACTAAACAGTCATTTTCCAGCTTGATAACGCTAACCAGTCTTCCATTTCCTCATAATCAGGCATTATCTTCCCAACAAGGCGCCAAAAAGATCGATCATGATTTAGATGGACCATATGGCACATTTCATGAACGACTACATAGTCGATTACCCTCGGTGGTGCCATTGCCAGCTTCCAATTAAATGTTAACTGCAACTTTGAATCACAGGTTCCCCATGTACGCTTACTATCTGAAATACGGATTGAACGCGGCTTTGTTTTAAAGTTGCTTTGATAAGATTTAATACTCTTCTCTATTAACGCTTTACACTGCTGATAATAAAATCGTTTTAAGGCCTTTTTTATTTTCTCATCCTCAAGCTGTTTCACATATATATGTAGCTTATCTCCTTCAAACACTGCATGGTCTTGCCCGATACTTGCATCTTGAGAGATTTGTATCGGATATGTGTTCCCTAAATATAGAAAGCTCTCTCCTTGATCATAAGCCTTCTCCTGTGGTCCAAGCATTCTCTCATCCATTTCTTTGCGTATTTTCAGAATCCAACCCCACTTCTCCTCTAGCAATTGGACTATGTATTCAACAGGCGTCCCTTTAGGCGCTTGTACTTCAACATTTCCGTAAGAATCTATATAAATACGTACAGATTTTTTCTTCTTGTAAGTTATATGAAAATGAATTGTCTCACCTAAATATGTATGTATCATTTCATCACCTAGAATATTCGTTCATGTTATTTTTGCACGATGTATTAAAAAATAAGAGTAGGATACAAACTTCCTACTCTATCCATTGCATCATCTACTTTCTTAACATGGATACACATGCAATGTTAAGAAGTTACAATGTTTATTCCTTATCCTCTATATTTAACAGCTAATCCCTTTAAGAAATTCCTTGCGTATCTATCACCACACTCCTTGTAATTCTTATGGCTTTTTTTTCTTAATAGAGCGCCTAACTCTCCTTTTGTTACCTTAACTCCCACTCCATCTAATATATCAAGCACTTCCTCACTCGTTAATGATAGTGCTATTTTCATTTTTTTTAAAAGAAGGTTATTGGCACTCTCATTATTCTGTAAAGGTACCGCTTGTCCCGCCGGTTGCCCTGGTTTCGGATCTTGTTTTCCTCTTTTAAAAATAATAAAGCCATTCAAAAATGATTCTAACATCACATTATCGCATGTTAGTACATAATCATTTTCAGCTTCATGTTGGGGAGTTTTCTTTACTTTTGTAAGCATATCAACTACTTCTTCTTTCTTTACTTCAATACCCCCAAGATTAAATATTTCCACCATATCTGTATCTTTTATATCTAGAGCATATCTTACCCTCTTTAATATATCATTATTGCTCATAGCCATTGTTAGTCCTCCTAAAATATTGATTATTTATCCAGTATTCAAAGCGTATCCTCTAATATGTTTTAAATTATCTGGTTTAATATAACTTTCAAGCTAATTTCCGCTAAATTAATACTTTAACATTTTAAAGACATGTTTTATAGTCTTATCCGAATTAATACTTGTGAAGGTTATACCAAGAAGACCTTGAGCCTTAGGAAAGATTAAAATGATTTTTGATTCATTTTTATCTCTTGCATTGCACCTGTAGATCTGGTCCATATTTGTTAAACCCGGAAGTACGCTCATAAAAATCTTTCTGCTGCAGCATTGACTAAAAGAAAAAGCAGTGCTTTGATTTCTCAAAAACACTGCCTGTTTCTTGCTCCAAACTTATTTTACGAAAGACGGCTTTCCCGTACCATTAACATTCTTCCTCAAAGGCATCAAGCAATGCACGCACTTCATCTGTTGATTTCGTGTTCATCAATTGATTTCTTAATTCAGCAGCTCCATGGAATCCTTTTACATAAATCTTGAAAAAGCGATGAAGCCCTGTGATTGAACGTGGCAGTACTTCCGCATATTGATCTTGAAGATCAAGCTGCAGTCTTAAAAGATCAAGGTATTCTTTACTGCTATGCTCTTTTGGCTCTTTTTCAAAAGCAAAAGGATTTTTAAAAATACCTCGCCCGATCATAACGCCATCAATACCATATTTTTCAGCAAGCTCCAGCCCAGTTTGACGGTCAGGAATGTCTCCATTAATTGTTAGTAGCGTATTTGGTGCGATACGGTCACGTAATTTTTTGATTTCCGGAATTAGCTCCCAATGCGCATCTACTTGGCTCATTTCTTCTCTTGTTCGTAAATGAATAGAGAGGTTCGCAATATCCTGTTTTAAAATATGCGTTAGCCACTCCTCCCATTCATTTATATCCTTATAGCCAAGTCGTGTTTTCACGCTGACAGGCAGTCCGCCCGCTTTTGCTGCTTGAATTAGTTCTGCCGCAACGTCTGGCCGCAGAATAAGGCCACTACCTTTTCCTCTCGATGCCACATTCGGTACAGGGCAGCCCATATTAATATCGATTCCTTTAAATCCCAGATCTGCCATACCAATACTCATTTGACGGAAATATTCGGGATTATCCCCCCAAATATGTGCCACTATCGGCTGTTCATCTTCTGTAAAAATCAAACGGCCACGCACACTTTTCATACCCTCTGGATGACAATAACTATCCGAGTTTGTAAACTCTGTGAAAAATACATCCGGTCGACCGGCTTCACTTACTACGTGACGAAAAACAACATCTGTCACATCTTCCATTGGTGCAAGTACAAAAAATGGTCGTGGTAAATCACGCCAAAAATTATCTATCATTTCAAACTCAAATCCTCTCGTTGTAAAAATCAGCAATGTTTATTTTAACTAAAATTGGCCCTGAATGGTATTTTATAAACAAAAAAGCAGATGGTATAGATTTTTTCTATATCAACTGCTTTTTTATTATACCAACTTAAGCCAGGCCACACACTCAACATGCGTAGTATGCGGGAACATATCCACAGGCTGAACCTCCTGCGTCTTATACCCGCCTTCTTCAAGCACTTTCAAATCACGAGCAAGTGTCGCTGGGCTACATGATACATATACAACACGCTTTGGCTTCATGTCGATGATTGTGTTTAATAGTGCTTCATCGCAGCCTTTACGAGGGGGATCGACGACGATTGTGTCGGCGATGATGCCTTGTTTGTACCAGTTTGGGATAACTACTTCTGCTTCTCCTACGCCAAATTCAACGTTTGTCATGTTGTTTAATTCTGCGTTTCGGTTTGCGTCTTCGATTGCTTCTGGAACGATTTCAACACCGTATACTTTTTTTGCTTTTTGCGCTAGGAATAAGGAGATTGTTCCTATGCCGCAATAGGCGTCGATGACTGTTTCGTTTCCATCTAGTTTTGCGTACTCGAGTGCTTTGTCATATAGCACTTTCGTTTGTGTTGGGTTTACTTGATAGAAAGAACGTGCTGAAATCGCAAATTTAATGTCACCGATAAAATCATAAATATATTCTGATCCGTATAGGACTGTTGTCGCGCTGCCGAAAATGACGTTTGTCCGTTTGTTGTTTACGTTTTGGACGATCGATTTTACACTTGGGAACTTCGCTGTGATTTCGTCGATGATTGCCTGTTTGTTTTGAAGTTCTGCGGTGCGTGTAATAAAGACAAGCATAATTTCCCCTGTTACTTGTCCGTAGCGAGCCATAACGTGACGAAGTGTTCCTTTGTGGCGCTCTTCGTTGTACGCTGTTATGCCGTGCTTTTCACAAATGCGTTTTACTTCTTGAATTAATGTATCGTTTTCTTCTGCTTGGATTAAGCATGTTTCCATATTAATGATGTCATGCGTTCCTTGGCGGTAAAAGCCAGCGACAAGTCCGCCTTCACGTTCGCCAATTGGTACTTGTGCTTTATTTCGATATACCCACGGGTTTTCCATACCAAGTACAGGGTGAACGGGTACATCATGTAGTCCGCCAATGCGCTGCATCACGTCACGTACTTGTTTTTCTTTTGCTTGTAGTTGTCCTTCATATGTTAGGTGCTGAAGCTGACAACCGCCGCACTGATTGTATACTGGGCATTCTGCGTCTTTGCGATATGGACTTTCTTTATGAAGCTTCATTAAACGACCAAAAGCAAAGTTCTTTTTTACTTTAATAATTTTAATTTGCGCTTCTTCACCTGGTAATCCGTTTTTGACGAAAATAGGATAGCCCTCCACTTTCGCAACACCGGCGCCGTCATGTGTTAAATCTTCAAACACTACATCTATAAACTCGTTTTTTTCAACTGGTGGCGTCATTTTATTACTCATTTTCCGACCTCTCTTTTTTCATAACACTGCGTTACATTTTACCATATTCCCTCGCTCTTTAGCCATTGGAAGAAAAAATCTATTGACGATAATTCTTTATTAATGTTACGCTACTACTAATTGCATACGGATGGTGTTACCTCATATATACTTGATGATATGGATCGAGAGTCTCTACCTGGCAACCGGAAATTGCTGGACTATGGGGGAAACTAATGAATATTAACTTTTTTATTATATATAAAGACTCATATTGATTAGCTTTCTCGCATAGAAGAAAGTCGATCTGTATGGGTCTTTTTTTATTTCTATTTTAAAGGTCAGACATCATACGTATGACTTAAAATCTTTAAGGTTTACTCTTCTATTTATTTACACATCTGAAAGGAGAAAATTTTGTGCACTATGTAATGAGTATTATCGGCATTCTTGCCGTATTAGGAATTTGTTTTGCTTTCTCTAACAACAGAGCAAAAGTGAATTTTCGCGCTATTATTATTATGCTTGTTTTCCAAATTTTAATTGGTTGGTTTGTATTTGGAACAAAGGTTGGTCAGCAAATCATCGTTTTTATCGGTCAAGTCTTCAATAAATTAATTAAACTTGGTACGACAGGCGTGGACTTTTTATTTAACGGTATTCATAAAGATTTTGTCTTTTTCTTCAATGTATTATTAATTATCGTCTTTTTCTCTGCACTACTTTCTATTTTTAGTTATCTTGGCATTTTACCTTTTATCGTTCGTGTTGTTGGCGGTGCGATTTCAAAAATTACAGGTTTGCCGCGTGTGGAATCGTTCCACGCTGTGAACTCGGTCTTCTTTGGATCAAGTGAAGCGTTACTTGTTATTAAAAATGATTTGCAGCATTTTAATGCAAACCGTATGTTTATCATTTGCTGTTCGGCAATGAGCTCTGTATCAGCTTCTGTCACAGCATCTTATGTAATGATGTTAGATACAAAATACGTATTAATAGCCTTACCGCTAAACTTATTCTCTAGTCTTATCGTTTGTTCATTATTAACACCAGTTGATACAGCACAAGAGGATGAAAAGCTCCAAAAGTTCGATAAAAATATGTTTGGTAACAGCTTAATCGATGCAATGATTAACGGTGCTTTAGACGGTTTAAAAGTAGCCGGAATTGTTGCGGCATTAATGATTGCTTTTATCGGTGTAATGGAAGTTGTAAACTTCGTAATTTCTTCTGCTTCAGGTGCAATTGGTTATAAAATTACACTACAACAAATCTTCGGTTACATTCTTTCACCATTTGCTTTCTTAATGGGAATTCCAGCACATGATGTTATTTCTGCTGGTGGTATTATGGGAACGAAGATCGCATTAAACGAATTCGTTGCGATTCTTGATTTAAAGAAAATCATGACAACATTATCTCCGCGGACAGTTGGGATTGTTACAGTATTCTTAATTAGCTTTGCAAGCATTAGCCAAATCGGCGCAATCGTAGGTACAATTCGTGCTCTATCTGAAAAACAAGGGCGCATTGTATCACGCTTTGGATGGAAACTCCTTTGTGCTTCAACATTAGCTTCTATTTTATCTGCTACAATCGCAGGATTATTCATTTAACTAGCAGATAGCTTCCTATTTTAAAAATAGGAAGCTATTTTTTTATTTTCCTTAGAAAATCAAGGTTTCATTCGTGGTGCTTCTGTAGGGGCTACTGCACAAATCGTCCCTTATATGAAACCAAAGAAATAATAAGCAAGAGACCCGATAAAGTGAAACTTTAATCAGCCCCCACCTATCTTCTTCGATTCTCTCTCAATCTTGAGGTGGGGAATAACTGACCACGAATAGCGGGATAAATATTTGGTCTCTCCTTTTTGTTTTAAACGTTGCACGTGGCAGGAAAAGGCCCTGAGCGTTCCTATGCGCGCCCAGACGCTCTCGCCCTTCCCTAAAAAGAAAAGGGTTTTTATATCGTTTTTTTTTGATATTTATATATATCTTCCTTGTTAGTTGCGAAAATTCAGTATCTTTGTCGTAATTATCCAAAAAAGTATATTCCCCTCTCCTTTCGAGAGTGATATGATTAACAAGGATATAATACACAATAGAAGGATGGATATGATGAAGAAATATGCACTATTGGCTTTACTTTCTTCTACTATTCTTGTAGGCTGCAACACTAGTGTAACTAGTGATACACAGAAAAAAGATGCAGCTACCGAGAAGCAAAAGGAAACGAAAAAAGTTGAAGCAAAAACAGTCGATGTTCCTTTAACACAAGGGAACATCACATGGGAGCCTTTTGCACCTGATGCAAAAAACACTGTGCTCTATATGAACAATTTAAAAGATGCGTTTAAAGAAGTACAATACCACGTTTGGCGCACTGCTGATGGCCCTGAAAGCAAACAGACATTTTCATCACATGAAAAAGATCATAACTTTGCTTTCCCATTCCACTTAAAATCTTTCAATTTGAAACGCGGAGAATATCAAATTGAAACAACAGGATTAAAAGAAGATGGCACACAAGTACCTCTTGCGAAATCTACAATTACATTCCAACAATCTGTACCAATTCTAATGTATCATGCAATTGAAAAATACTCTGGACCAGGTGACGGCGAGTTAGGGTTGTATGTACCGCCCGAACAGTTCGAATTACATATGAAGTATTTAAAAGATAATGGGTATACATTGCTGACTTTTGAACGTTGGAATGATATAAATCGTGTCAATAAGCCTATCTTTATCACCTTAGATGATGGACGAAAAAATAATATGAATGCCCTTAGAATTTTACAAGGTTTAAAAGATGATAAATTCCAGCCAGCAGCGACAGAGTTTCTCGTTGCCAATGATATTGATGCACCAAATCGTCTTTCAAAAGATGAGATTAAACAGATGGTAGATTCCGGTATTTTCTCTATCCAATCGCACACATCTACTCATGCGATGATGGCTTTTTCAAACAATTATGATGAAGAATTACGCGTTTCAAAAGAGAAAATTCAAAATCTTACTGGCAAAAAAATCATTGCTCTTGCGTATCCAGTAGGTTCTTATAACGATCAAGCTGTTGCAGAAACAAAAAAATATTATGAGTTTGCTGTAACAACAGATCATGGCAATCATCTGACAAAAGGTACACCGAACGAGCAATATTTAATTAAACGCCATTTTGTCGGACCTAAAACAACAATGGGTGAATTTACAGCATTGGTAAGAGAGCGCAATTAATAATATAAATGCAAATTCCTGCCGCATAACAGCGACCGATATGTGGAAAAATGAATTTATATATTGTAAGGCTGTTTTATTAACAAAGCAGCCTCTTCTTATACTTTGATTAAAGGATGCTTATACTATGAAAAAATATATTTCTACTATACTACTCTCTACGCTGTTCATCGCTGGCTGCAGTAATACAACGCAAACAGAACCGAAAAAAGAAGCAGCAACTTCCAAGCAGCAAACCACTAAGAAGGCAGAAGAGAAAGTGCAGCCACAAGGATCCATTTCGTGGAATCCAATTACACACGAGTCAACAAACACTGTTATCTATATAAAAGATGTAAAAGATTCCCTGACAGAGGTGCAATACAAAATTTGGCGCACCGCTGACGGAAAAGAAAATGTCAAAACATTCTCTTCTAAAGAAAAAGAAAATCATTTTTCTTTACCGTTCGATTTGAAAGAATTTGAAGGTAAGCGCGGGGAATATCAAATTGAAGCTAATGGTGTGAAAGAAGATGGAAAAACAATCCCACTCACAAAATCAGCAATTGTCTTTCAACAGCATGTACCGATTCTCATGTATCATGCGATTGATGATTATAAAGAAGGAAGCGGTATTAAAGACCTATTTGTTTCCCCTGCCAACTTTGAAGCGCAAATGAGGTATTTAAAAGATAATGGCTATACACTTTTAACATTTGAACGTTGGGACGACATCAACAAGGTAAACAAGCCAATTTTCGTTACATTTGATGATGGGATGAAAAACAATTTAAACGCTTTTCATATTTTACAAAAGCTAAAAGATGATAAATTTAAACCAACTGCAACAGAGTATATGATTACTGATTCTATTGATACAGACGGTTCTCTATCTACAGCTGATATAAAAGAAATGGTGAACTCCGGCATTTTTTCTGTTCAATCTCATACAGCAACACATGCAGATTTACCAAAAATCACAAACTATGAAGCTGAGCTAAGGGGTTCGAAGGAGAAACTTGAAAAAGTTACCGGAAAACCTGTTATTGCGATTGCTTATCCATTTGGCCATGTAAATGATCAAGTTGTTGCAGAAACGAAAAAATATTATCAATTTGCGACAACAACGAAACCTGGACAATTCATTACAAAAGGTGAAGCAGATGAGTTATTACACATGAAACGTGTCCGTATTCATAACAACACAACTGTAGAACAGTTTGCGTTAGCAATTAAATAAGAAAATAGAACCCGCTTACAATCGGGTTCTATTTATAATTTCAGAATTTTCCTGTATTATGTATATAAGAAATATTTAAACAAAGGAGAATACATATGTCATTTGAGCAAACTTTAGAAAAATATGCTTCACTTGCGGTAAATATCGGAGTAAATATTCAACCTGGACAAACATTAAGTATTGGCGCACCAATTGAAGCTGCTCCGTTCGTTCGTCTTGTTACAAAAAAAGCTTATGAATCTGGAGCAAAACATGTATACGTTGACTTTGTAGATGAGCAATTATCACGCTTAAAATTTGATTTAGCACCAGAAGAAGCCTTTTCTGAATTCCCTGCTTGGAAAGCACGTGCACGTGAAGAACTAGCAAAAGAAGGCGCAGCATTTATGTCTATTTACGCAGAAAATCCAGATTTATTAAAAGGTGTGGATCCAAAGCGTATTGCGAGCGCAAACCGAGCAGCTGGGGAAGCGATGAAAACAGTTCGTGAATATATGCAAGCTGACAAAGTAAGCTGGTGTGTGATTTCTGTTCCAACTGTAGAATGGGCAGCAAAAGTATTCCCAGATGTACCGAAAGAAGAACAAGTAGCGAAATTATGGGATGCGATTTTCCAAGCTACTCGTGCGAACTTAGAAAATCCAGTTGAAGCGTGGAACGAACATAACGATAACTTACATACGAAAGTACACTATTTAAACGACAAACACTATAAAGCATTATCTTATAAAGGACCAGGCACAGATTTAACAATCGAACTTCCTGAAAAACATTTATGGGTTGGTGCTGGCAGCGTTAACGAAAAGAATGTACCATTCATGGCAAACATTCCAACTGAAGAAGTATTTACAATGCCATTAAAAACAGGCGTAAACGGCTATGTGACAAGTAAAAAGCCATTAGTGTATGCTGGAAATGTAATTGATAACTTTACACTTACATTTGAAAACGGACGCATTGTAGAATACAAAGCTGAAGTTGGCGAAGAAACATTAAAACACTTAGTTGAAACAGATGAAGGTTCTCACTTCTTAGGAGAAGTTGCATTAGTACCGCACGATTCACCTATTTCGAATACAAATATTTTGTTCTACAATACATTATTTGACGAAAATGCATCTTGCCATTTAGCAATCGGTAATGCTTATGCTTTTAACTTAGACGGCGGTAAAACAATGTCAAAAGAAGAACTTGCAGAAAACGGTGCAAACTCTAGTATTACACACGTAGACTTTATGATTGGCTCCGGCGAACTAGATATTGATGGTATTACAGCAGACGGTACTCATGAACCAATCTTCCGTAAGGGCAATTGGGCACTTTAATAAGAATAAAGAATCGCATCAACGTTTTCGTTGATGCGATTCTTTTTATAGTCCTAATGAAATATATTTAATTTCTACATACTCTTCAATTCCAAAGTGACCACCTTCACGGCCGATACCACTTTCTTTAAATCCACCAAATGGCGCTTGTGCAACCGATGGAAGACCGTCATTTAAGCCAATAATTCCGTATTCCAATGCTTCACTAATTTGAAATGCTTGGCTAATATTTGTTGTAAAGACATATGCGGCTAGGCCGTACGGCGTATTATTCGCACGCTCAATTACTTCTTCAGCTGTTTTAAATTTCGCAACAGGTGCAAGCGGCCCGAATGTTTCTTCTGTCATACATAACATCTCATCATTTGCTTCGCCGATTACAGTTGGCTGAACAAAGTAACCTTCTAATTCTGCAACTCCTCCGTTCAGTACCTTTCCACCCTTTTGAATGGCATCTTCTATATGTTCCTGTACTTTTTCAACAGCTGATTGATCGATAAGCGGCCCAACAGTTGTTCCCTCTGCAAAACCGTCACCTACCTGTAATTCTCCGACAGCTTTTTGAAACTTCTCTACAAAATTTTCATATACATCTTCTTGCACAAACACACGATTTGTACAAATGCACGTTTGACCAGCATTACGGAATTTCGAACCGATTACCGCTTCAACAGCTTTATCTAAATCTGCATCATTCATCACAATAAATGGTGCATGGCCACCTAACTCTAGGGAAACTTTTTTCATTGTTTCTGCCGCACCCCGCATTAATTCTTTTCCAATTTCCGTTGATCCCGTAAAGGATACCTTTCTCACACGTCCATCATTCATCCATGTATCAGCAATTGCTTTCGCGCTGCCTGTTACAATATTTAAAACACCTTTTGGAATGTCTGCTTCATGCGCCAGCTCAGCTAGTTTTAACGCTGTTAATGGCGTTTGACTTGCTGGTTTCACAACTGCCGTACAACCAGCTGCTAATGCAGGTGCTACTTTTCTTGTAATCATGGCTGCCGGGAAGTTCCACGGCGTAATTGCTGCTATGACACCAACAGGTTGTTTCGATACAAGGATTCGTTTATTCGGGTGAGAAGCAGGAATCATTTCGCCATATATACGCTTTCCTTCTTCCGCATACCATTCTACAAAACTATTTGCATAATTTACTTCACCAAGCGCTTCCGCAAACGGTTTTCCTTGTTCCTTTGTCATAATAGAGGCGATTTCTTCTTTATGCTCATCAATTAATGTAAACCACTTTTTCAATTTATTCGCACGCTCTGCTGCTGTTAACTTCGACCAAGTCTTAAATGCATCATGTGCCGCATCCACCGCTTGCTTCGCCTCCGTTACTCCGCCCTTCGGAACAGTAGCAAACACTTCTTGCGTAGCAGGATTGTTAATTTCAATTTGCTCATGCAAATGAATCCACTCACCATTTATGTACATCGCTTTCTTATCTAATATTGCTTTTTTATCCAACTTGTTCGTCCTCCTTTATATTTACTATGATATACCTTTTTATGTAACATAAAAAATGAGATGCTCGCGATCATGCAGAACACTACATAACCCGCTCTCGCCCTTCTAAAAAAGGCGACTTTATCAATTTGTATTTATTGAAGTCCCTTCCTCTTCAATAAACTTTTTAATTTTCCTCGTTGCCGCAGACTGACTAATCTTTAGTGCTTCCGCCACTTTATAGCTTGATCCGTGCACTTTATAAGTCTTTAAAATAATACTGCGCTCTACTTCTTCTAACATTTCATACAAACTTTTTCCCGATTGCTCAATCGTCGACTTTTGCATAGATAACGGTAAATCGTCCATTGTAACAAGCTCGTCCGCGGTAATGACAACACGTTCCATTACATTTTCTATTTCGCGGTTGTTTCCTTCCCACGGATATTCTAAAAATGCATGCAACACATGCGGGGATAATGTCACATTGCGGCCATACTTCTCGTTAAAATGCTGCAAGTAATAAGAAACGAGTGGTAAAATGTCTTCCTGCCTCTCACGTAAAGGAGGAATATGAATGGGGATAACGTTAAGACGATAGTATAAATCCTTTCGAAACGTTCCCTGCTTCACCATCTCTTGCAAATTTCTATTCGTTGCAGCTACAATGCGAATATCTACTTTTTTTAATTCTCTGCCCCCTACTGAACGAAACGTTTTTTCCTGTAATACTTGTAAAAGTTTCGCCTGAATTTCAAGAGGCATTTCTCCAATTTCATCTAAAAAGAGCGTTCCTTTATGAGCCAATTCTAAAATCCCTTTTTTCCCTTCACGATGCGCACCCGTAAAAGAACCACCTGCATATCCAAATAGTTCAGATTCAATTAAATTTGTTGGCAGAGCTGCACAATTGATTTCATAAAGCATTTCGTTTTTCCTGTGGCTCAGTTCATGTAAATGGCGTACTAATCGACTTTTCCCAACTCCGGTCTCTCCTAAAACTAGAACTGTACTATCGACTACAGATACCTTTTTTATTGTTCCAACTATTCTCTCCATCGCTGCACTTTTGAAAATAAGCCCTTCATGTTCATATGTTTCTCGTAATTCTTTTTTATACGTTTTTAATTGATCAGTCATTGTCTCTACCTGTTGGCGCAATTGATAGAGCTCTGTTAAATCACGTGAGTAGCTAATGACCCTTCGTAAATTGCCTTGATCATCAAAAACTGGTCGCGTCCGAACATGTAAATACTCTCCCGATTTTGTTGTTTGCACAAGTTCAATCGGCTTCTGTTTTTCAATCACTTCAAGAGTTGCCGATGGATAAAAAATCCCTTCCTTCTGCAGCTCTTTTACACTCTTACCTATTAATTGTTCCGCCGGTAACTGGTAATGTCTTTCACACATGCTGTTTACACGAACGACAATCCCTTTCTCATCTGTTACAAAAATTTCATCAAAAGCGTATTCAAATACATCTTTTAAATCCATAAACGCTCGTTCCTTTTCCGCCACCATCCCAGTCACTCCCTGAGGTTTAAATATTTTAAAAGTTTCATAACCCTGTTTTGAAATACCGCAGAGTTTATCTTTTAATAGGCATAATATGCAAACACGTCCAATTTATATAATGCTTTCTTATCATTATATAACAGGGAGCATGGGAACAGTGGCAAACAAGTTTTTAAAATATATATTTAATACAGCTTCAAGCGCGGCCTCGCAGAACACAATAAGACTGCTACTTGCTTCCTCCTTTTGTTTTAGTGGCAGACGCTCCTTGCACGGCCAGTCGCTCTCGCCCACCTAAAAGAAAGAGGTTTTTACACGTGCGCTTTATCTACTTTTCCATAACAAGATTGAAGCGACTCTTCTAAAATCATAAGCCCTTCTTCAAGTTGCTCATCCGTAATTACAAGTGGCATTAACACGCGAACGACATTTCCGTACGTACCTGCCGTTAATAGTAACAAGCCTCTCTTATTTGTTTCTGCAATAATTTTGGCAGCTAGTTCTTTATTCGGTTCTTTCGTTATTTTGTCTTTCACTAATTCAAAGGCACACATCGCTCCTAATCCGCGAACATCACCAATGCATTCATATTTTTTAGCCATTTGATCAAAACGATTCATCACTACTTTTCCAATATGCACAGCTCTTGCATTTAAATTTTCCTTCTCCATTACTTCAAGAACAGCTAATGCAGCACTGCATCCTAATGGACTTCCTGCATATGTTCCGCCTAATTCACCCGGCGTGGCCTCATTCATTACTTCTTTTCGGCCAATTACACCGCTAATTGGCACGCCTGCTCCTAGCGATTTCGATACCGTAATTAAATCTGGTACGACATCGTAATGGTCAATCGCAAAATATTTCCCTGTACGGCCAAATCCTGTTTGAATTTCGTCAGCAACGAACAAAATGCCATGTTCAGCACATAAGCGGTGTACTTCTTTCACAAACTTTTTACCCGGAACAATAAAGCCCCCTTCTCCTTGTACAGGCTCCATCACAACAGCAGCAATACTTTCTGGTGCAACTTCTGTGATTAAGAAATTCTTAAACTCTTCAATAATGAAATCTTCATATTGTTCTTCTGTTAAGCCCGCTGGACGACGGTATTCGTAAGGAAATGGAGCTTTATATACTTCTGGTGCAAATGGACCAAATCCGTTTTTATATGGCTTTACTTTACTTGTCATTGTCATTGTCATTAATGTACGGCCGTGAAACCCTTTTGTAAAAGCAATAATCCCTGTTCGTTTCGTATACTTACGAGCAATTTTCACTGCATTCTCAACCGCTTCAGCTCCGCTATTTAAAAACAAAACTTGCTTATCAAAGTCACCTGGTGCAAGCGCAGCTAGCTTTTCTGCTAATTCAATATATGACTCATACATCATTACGTTAAAACCTGTATGGATATATTGATCGATTTGCTTATGAAGAGCTTCTGTAACGGTCGGATGACAATGTCCGACGTTAATTGTACCGATTGCTCCCGCAAAGTCGATAAATTGATTTCCATCCACATCTGTCACAAGTGCTCCTTGAGCCGACTGTACAAATGTTTGAATTCCATTGCTTACTCCTCTTGGTACAATATTTTGACGGCGTTCAAATAAAGAAGCTGCTTTTGAACCCGGAATATTTTCATTTACTTTTGCAAAATTTGTTTTCATAATATTCTCCACCTCTTTTAGTCATTTTCCTTTTATAATGCAAAATTTGTGCCAACTTATAAATGCACGATTCTCTTATGTTTCCGTACGTTTCGACACAAAAAATAAGTCATCAAAGACTTATTTCAAGTCTATAATGACTTATCTAAAAGGTTTCTCTATATAAGCTGCTATGCAAAACACAACATGATCTGCTCTCGCTTTCTTTCTTTGTTTTAAAAAAGGCACTGACCGCTTCTACGCATGGCCAGTTGCTCTCGCCTCCCCCAAAAAAGAAAGATTTTTTATATCGGTTTTTCAGTTTGTATTCATTTTCCTTTCTTCACAAAAAAACTACCTCTTACAAGGTAGTTTCTTCTTGCTTTGGAATAAATAATTCCAAACAATGATACACATTTTCAAACTCCATCGGTGCATCGCCGCCGTATTCACCATCTAAATTAATCATTAGTTTTTCTGTTGAATGTACTTTAATTCGGTTTGCTTGTGTATATAACACTTTTGGATTATTGATATGCTCACCGCGCTGCGCTTGTGTCGCTGCTTTAATTAAGTCCGCAATCGATCCTTTTTTTAATATTAACAAATCAAACAAACCATCATTAATAGAAGCATACGGCGCTACTTTTTCAAAGCCGCCGACTGATCGTGTATTTGTAATCAAAAACATTGTAATTTCTTCTCGTAATATTTTTCCATCATATTCAATTTCTACATATGTTGGATGTAAGGATGGTAACATTTCAATACCTTTTAAATAATACGCAAGTTGTCCAAGTACTGTTTTTAACTTACTTGGTACTTCATATGTTAATTCCGTTATGCGGCCACCGCCTGCAATATTAATAAAATATGTATCATTTGCTCTTCCAAGATCGAGAGGTACTGTTTGACCAGCACAAATGATATCAACAGCTTCTTCAATTGAACGAGGTACACCAATCGCCCTAGCAAAGTCATTTGTTGTGCCAACTGGAATAATTCCGAACTTTGGACGATGTTCATTTCCAACTAACCCATTCACAACTTCATTTAATGTACCGTCGCCACCTGCTGCAATCACAACATCAAATTTACGCTCTGCCGCTTGCCTCGCTGCCACAGTAGCATCTCCAGGACCTGTCGTCGCATGACATGATGTCTCATATCCTGCTTGTTCTAATTTTTGCAGTACTTCCGGTAAGTTCTTCTTAAACAACTCACGACCAGAAGTTGGATTATAAATAATTCTTGCTCGTTTCATATAACATTAGCACAGGAAAACCCTCATTCATCAAAAAAGGGAAAGGAATAGCCGCTAAGCACTTACTTAGCATTCCTATGCATACCCTCCTTCCATTTTTCACTCTCACGAAGCCCTATAACTTCATTTTTCACATTAAGGAACTATTTATTTCATATGCTGAAAAAATTCTCTCTAAATTTAGATTTATCATTATTACAAGCTTTTTGCAACTACCTTACCATACTTAACATGACAGCTTTTTGTTTATATTTGTCAGTTAATCAAACGTTTGTTTAAACGAAATACCATTTAAACAAACGTTTGATTAACCCAGAAAAACACCCATGTATGGGTGCTTTTCTGATTAATCGTTGTTGTTACTGTCTAGCTCCGCTTTTCTTTATGTCCAGCTCTGCCTCCTAGCCCTTTGCGTCTAAGAACCTTCCGCACGAGAAAGTAAAAAACACTTTCTGGGCGAAAGAACCTTATCCGTCAGGGCTAAACAGTCGGCTCCGCTTTTTTTTATTATCGTTTGTTAATCTCTTCAAGTAAGATTTTGTTAACAAGCGGCGGGTTTGCTTGTCCTTTTGTCGCTTTCATAATTTGACCAACTAAGAAGCCAATTGCACGGTCTTTACCGTTTTTGAAATCTTCAATAGATTGTTCATTATTATCAAGAATTTCTGTTACAACCTTACGAAGAGCTCCTTCGTCAGAAATTTGAACAAGACCTTTTGCTTTTACGATTTCTTCTGGGTCTCCACCGTTTTCAATTAACTCGTTAAATACTTTTTTCGCAATTTTAGACGAAATTGTACCTTTTTCAATTAATTGAATCATTTTAGATAAACCAGCTGGTGTTAGTGCTACGTCTTGTAATTCTTTTTGTTGTTTGTTTAAGTATGCTAATACTTCACCCATTAACCAGTTTGATGTTAATTTCGCGTCTGCACCATCTGCAACTGTTGCTTCGAAGAAATCAGACATCTCTTTCGTTAACGTTAATACGTGTGCATCATAAGCTGGCAAGCCAAGCTCCTCAACATAACGTACTTTACGAGCATCTGGAAGCTCAGGAATAGAAGCACGAACGCGCTCTTTCCACTCATCATCGATGTAAAGCTCTACTAAGTCTGGCTCTGGGAAGTAACGGTAATCGTCAGATCCTTCTTTTACACGCATTAAGATTGTTTTCTTCGTTGCTTCATCATAGCGGCGTGTTTCTTGTTGAATGATACCACCCGATAATAGCTCTTTTTCTTGACGCACTTGTTCAAACTCAAGACCTTTTTGTACATAAGTGAAAGAGTTTAAGTTTTTCAATTCCGCTTTTGTACCGAATTTCTCTTGTCCAACTGGACGAAGGGAAATGTTCGCATCACAACGAAGGGAACCCTCTTCCATCTTACAATCAGATACGCCTGTATATTGAATGATTGATTTTAACTTTTCTAAGTATGCATACGCTTCTTCTGGTGTACGCATATCTGGCTCAGATACGATCTCGATTAATGGCATACCTTGACGGTTGTAATCTACTAGTGAGTAGCCTTCGCTTGTATGCGTTGATTTACCTGCATCTTCTTCTAAATGAAGGCGTGTAATACCGATACGTTTCTTTTTACCGCCTACTTCAATTTCAATCCAACCATTTTCCCCAATTGGTTTATCATATTGAGAAATTTGGTATGCTTTCGGGTTATCTGGATAGAAATAGTTTTTACGGTCAAACTTTGTTTCTGTTGCGATTTCACAGTTTAATGCCATTGCAGCTTTCATTGCAAAGTTAACTGCCTCTTTATTTAGAGTTGGAAGCACCCCAGGATATCCTAAGTCAATTACACTTGTTTGTGTATTTGGATCAGCTCCAAATTCTGTTGGACTCGCAGAGAAAATTTTCGAATTCGTTTTTAACTCAACGTGAACCTCTAAACCGATAATTGTTTCAAAATTCATCTATGCTCGCCTCCTTACAGACTTGCTTTTTTTGTATGATAGTCTGTTGCTTGCTCGAACGCATGTGCAACGCGATAAATTGTTGCTTCATCAAAGTGTTTACCGATAATTTGTAGTCCAAGTGGCATGTTGTTTGCACCGAATCCACATGGAACAGAAATTGCTGGAACACCTGCTAAGTTTACTGGAATTGTTAAAATATCATTTGCATACATTGTCATTGGATCATCAACTTTTTCGCCCACTTTAAACGCTGGAGTTGGCGTTGTTGGTCCAATAATAACATCATAGTTTGCAAATACATTTTCAAAATCATTTTTAATTAATGTACGTACTTGTTGTGCTTTTTTGTAATATGCATCATAGTAACCAGAGCTAAGTGCAAATGTACCAAGCATAATACGACGTTTTACTTCATCCCCGAAGCCTTCGCTACGTGTATTCTTATAAAGGTCTATTAAATTATTCACATTATCAGAACGAACGCCGTAACGTACGCCATCAAATCGTGAAAGGTTTGCAGACGCTTCAGAAGAAGAGATTAAGTAATATGTTGCTAATGCATATTTAGAGTGTGGAAGCGAAACTTCTTCCCAAGTAGCGCCCATGCCTTCTAACACTTTTAAAGCAGCTAGTACGGATTCACGAGCTTCTTCGCCAACACCTTCACCTAAGTATTCTTTTGGTACAGCAATGCGTAAGCCTTTTACGTCGCCTGTTAAACCAGCTAAGTAATTCCCAACTTCAATGTTTGCAGAAGTTGTATCCATACGGTCCACACCAGAAATAGCTTGTAGTAAGTATGCGTTGTCTTCTACTGTACGCGTAATCGGTCCGATTTGGTCAAGAGAAGATGCAAACGCAACTAAACCGAAGCGAGATACACGACCATATGTTGGTTTTAAACCAACAACGCCGCAATATGCAGCTGGTTGACGGATAGAACCACCTGTATCAGAACCTAAAGAGAATAATACTTCTCCTGCCGCTACTGCTGCCGCAGAACCACCACTAGATCCGCCTGGAACATAATCTAAATTCCATGGATTCTTTGTTGCATAAAAACCAGAGTTTTCGTTAGAAGAACCCATTGCAAACTCGTCCATGTTTAATTTACCGATTGTAATTGTGTCAGCAGCGTTTAGCTTTTGCACAACTGTTGCATCATAAATCGGGTCAAAATTTGCTAATATTTTGCTCGCACATGTTGTACGAAGACCTTTTGTTACGATGTTATCTTTCACACCAATTGGCATACCAAATAGTAAACCGTTATCTTCAGCGCCTAACTTCGCATCTAATTCTTTCGCTTTTGCACGTGCACTTTCTTCATCTAATGTAAGAAAAGCTTGTACTTTATCTTCAACATCCGCAATACGTTTGTAAGATTCCTCTACTAAATCCGTAACGGAAATTTCTTTGCTATGTAATTTTTTGTGTAACTCTGATACAGAATGATCAAATAATGACATCGAAATTCCCCTCCTCTATTCTAATACTGCTGGAACACGGATTTGATTCTCTTTGTGATCCGGTGCATTTTTTAATACTTCTTCAACTGGTAAACCTTTTTCAGGTACATCTTCACGCATAATATTCTTCATATCTAGTACGTGAGTTGTTGGTTTTACGTTTGTTGTATCTAATTCATTTAACTGCTCAGCAAATGTAACAATTGCATCGAGTTGTTTTTGAAATTTTTCTGCTTCTTGATCTGTAATTGCAAGACGCGCTAAATGGGCAACGTGCTTTACATTCTCAACGGAAATTCTTGACACGGCTAGGCCACCTCCATAATATATCGTACAATCTACAATACTATTGATGATACCAAATTTTCAGTAGTTCAAGCAAGTAAACACAGCACACTTCACTCATTTTTAGACAAAAAAAGAAAGGCTTTCGCCTTCCTTATCAATTTGCTATATAAAATTCCATCTTACTTCTCAATTGTTTCTTTTTTAGAAATTGGTTCAGTATGGATGTTGTTTGCATTATCTTCTTCATTATCACGAATTGTTTTTTGCAGCACAAAACTAGACATCGTTAAAAATAATGTACCAAGTAAATAATAGCCTTTTACACTAAGTGGTTCTTCTAATGTATAAATACCAATTAACATACCAGAAAGCGCACAAACAAAAGATGTCCATGCTAAAAATGTGAACGCTTGAGTATTTCTCCTTCTCATTATTATCCCCCTTATCATTGCCCAATTCACCATTAGATAGTTCATTATTATCCATATTATGAAATAATATGTAAAATACCCTATCTTTTGTATTACTCTAGCATATATATAATTCTTTATAAAGAATAAAATGAATTTAGTCTGAAAATTTAAAAACAATTGACATTTATTACAATTGAACATAGAATGAGAAATATATTACGAACCTCGAAATATACGGGAGTGGAAATAATTGCTGCAATACGAACATTTTTTAGACTTACTGCTTGATAACGCCAAGAAGCTTTTCTATCCAGAGGAATGGGTAAGCCTTGATTTATCACTTTCAAAAACAGAAGTATTTTGCTTGCTTTGGATGGAGCGAAATACAGACATTACAATGAGTAAAATTGCGGAACTTCTCGATATTCCAATGAGTACAACAACAGGTGTAGTCAATCGTCTCGTAAAAAAAGGATATATTGAGCGCTACCGAAATGAAAGTGATCGTCGCATTGTATTGATTCGTTTAACGGAAACTGGTATAGAGCTTGTAGAAGAAGTAAAACAAAATGCTGCTTATTACTTTAACCTTGTAACAGAGGCGCTATCAGAAGAAGAAAAAGCATTTTTACTACAGATCTTCCAAAAAATCATGAATCATATCGCTACATCACAACCAAAACCAGAAGAAAAGCTTACTTCACCTAAGATGAAAAACATTCCGATTGAATAGACCCCTCTGCGGGTTTTTATTCAAAAATTTATTTCGGCTCTCGTAATATTCGACTATCGAAACAAAGGGGATATGAATGATGAGAATTATTTTATACACTGGTAAAGGCGGCGTGGGAAAAACAAGTATTTCAGCAGCAACAGCAATGCAAAGCGCAAAGCAAGGATTAAAAACGTTAGTCATGAGCACAGACCCTGCACATAGCTTAGGAGATTCCTTTGGTATGAAACTTTCATCAGAGCCTCAAGAAATTTGTGAAAACCTATGGGCGCAAGAAATTAATACAATCTATGAAATGGAAAAAGGCTGGGGGAAACTGCAAAAATATATTACATTGCTATTTACATCAAAAGCAGCTGACGATATTACTACAGAGGAACTTACGATGTTCCCAGGTATGGAAGATTTAATTAGTTTACTGCGCGTTTTAGATTACTATAAACAAAAAACATACGATGTCATCATTATTGATTGTGCTCCAACTGGCGAAACATTAGCAATGTTAAGCTTTCCTGATATGCTCGGCTGGTGGATGGAAAAACTATTTCCAATTAAACGTAAAGTATTAAAAGTCGTACGGCCCGTTGCACAGCCACTTATCGGGTTCCCCCTTCCTACCGACGATACCATGGAAGAATTAACAAATACTCTCGAACAACTCGGTGAAATGAGAGAGATTTTATCCAACCGAGAAGTAACGAGTATTCGCGTTGTTGTAAATCCAGAAAAAATGGTGATTAAAGAAGCACAGCGCAGCTTCACATATTTAAATTTATATGACTACAATGTTGATGCCATCATGATTAATCGCGTCATCCCTGATACTGTAACAGATTCATATTTTCAAGCATGGAAAGATGCGCAAAAGAAATATAAAGCATTAATTCAAGATAGTTTTCAGCCTCTCCCTATTTACGAAGCACCTATGTTTGAACAAGAAGTAGTCGGCTTATCTATGTTAGAGCGTGTCGGCGATGCTTTATTTAAACATGATCCAGATCCGACTGCGGTAAAATTCAACGGCCGAACGCAGTATGTCACGAAAAACGGGGATGAATATATCTTTGTGCTATCCATCCCATTCTCTGATAAAAGTGAACTCTCTTTAAATCAAAAAGGTGACGAATTGATTATTCGCGCCGGTTCCGTAAAACGAAACATTACATTACCAAAAACATTGACGCATTTATCCATTCAAGGTGCAAAATTTGAAGGTGATGTCCTCAACATTCGATTTGGAGGTATTGTTCATGCGTGAAGACTTACTACGCAAAATGATTCGAACGAAAATTGAGATTGGAGCATATATGATAAATGAATTACCTGCCCCGCTTCAGCAGCGCGCAAAAGGGGTATTAAATATATTTCAGGAAGAACTCACTTCTTATGTAAAGGAACCGAAGCAGCCTGCAGAAACTTCTTTAAAACGTGTGACAATTGAATAATGATATAGGAAAAGACCAGGGAAAATCCTGGTCTCCTCCACTTAAATTTCTTAGTTTTAATCTCATGCAAAATTAAGACTTCCATGTGTAGGGTAGATTTTTGAAAAAATACTGCATTAGCGTCGCAATACACACTAATTATTTAATAGAACTAAATTGGACAGAGGAGGGGTTTTCATTGGGAGAATTGGTTATTTTATTTTTATTTGCTATTACATTACATAATTTAGAAGAAGCAGTATGGTTACCAGAGTGGTCAAATCACGCCTCAAAATTCCACAAACCTGTAGGGAAAAACGAATTTTATTTTGCAGTTATTGTTATTACTTCTTTAGCTTACCTTTCAACTTTTTATTATCTATTTTCTCCAAATTCAAGTCTGGCTAAATATATTCTTATTGGCTTCATTAGTTCAATGATTATTAACGCTATTTTTCCTCATTTACTCGCAAGTATCGTGTTAAAAAGATATGCACCAGGCCTTTTAACTGGCATGTTATTGAATATCCCTATTAATAGCTTTATTCTTTATCAATTTTTTAAAAATAACGAACTAACTTTTAACGAGTTATTTTTGTCCACACTTATAGTAGCAGGAGTGTTAGCGAGTTTAATCCCCATTTTATTCAAAATAGGAAAATCCATTTCTAAACAGATTTATTAAAAACTAAAACAATTCAATTTTAATTTCATGTAAATTTCTTTATCTCACACTTTGTGAAAAGGAAAACCCTCTAAAGTTATGGAATAATTAAATGAATATAAAATTGAAAACTGGGGGGCTGTAACTGAAATGAAAACTGCTCTTTTACTCGTTGATATCCAAAATGATTATTTTCCAAATGGAAAGATGGAACTGCGAAACGCCGATGAAGCAAGCGAATATGCAACGCGCATACTTCAACATTTCCGTAAAACAAATCAGCCTATTTTTCATATTCAACATGTTTCCATGCAGGAAAATGCAACGTTTTTTCTTCCGAATACAGAAGGCGTACATATTCATGAAAGTGTTCGTCCTTTTCAGCATGAAACGGTCATACTGAAGCATTTTCCTAATAGTTTTCGTGAAACGCCGCTATTAGAAGAATTACAAAATTTACAAATTGAACACGTCGTTATATGCGGCATGATGACTCATATGTGTATTGATGCTACAGTACGTGCCGCCTTTGACCTTGGCTTTACATGCACATTGATACATGATGCGTGTGCAACGAAAGATTTAGTCTTTAAAAACGTTTCTATTCCGGCTGTATACATTCACAATACCATTCTAGCTGCTTTAAACGGCGTATATGCTGAGGTAATAAGCGAAGCGGAATTTTTACAACGCGAGCAATCACTTCAAGCTTAACGAAAGAAATTGTTTCTATTTTTCTTAAAGTATATAAAAAACACCGCCTTCAGCGAGCAAACTGAAAGCGGTGTCTTCTTGTCTAATCATAGATTTTCCTTCAATTGTATTATACAGGAAATTTATAAAATTTATACAAAGAAATATGACGAACGGGTAAAATTTTCTAGTCATTTTGTGCGTTTTCCACTTAAATTAAGTATAAATATCCAAAATAAGGTAAACCGATAACAAAGAAGGTATAACTCGTGAAATTTTCCATTCAACGTAACCCATTGCTGTCTCTACTCATTATTGCATTATGCCCCATACTATTTCTCCTGTTCTTCACAGACCAAGTTGATGCAGGGCTATTATAATACATGGTATCTATTATCGGTATGCTTCTATGGGCACTATTTCATTCTTATCACGAGATTACAAGTACACATCTTGTTGCTGTATTTGGTTTCACCAAAACTATGATTCCACTCCATGAAATAACTAGCATCAGATACACCTACAACTTACTTTCCGCACCTGCCTGGACGTTTAAACGCTTAGAAATTACTTATAGCAATTATGATATTGCTCTTATATCGTCACCAAAAGACCCCGATTTATTTATGAAAACAATGCAAGAGAAGTGCCAATGCTCCATCAAACTCATTCTGTTTAATATATAAAAAGACCTTCTCGGTTACGAGAAGGTCTTTCCTATACTTCTTATAAAGTTTCAGAAGTAGTTTTTGCTTGCATGTGAAGTGCTAAATAGTCAGGGCCACCTGCTTTAGAGTCTGTACCAGACATGTTAAAGCCACCAAATGGTTGGTAACCTACGATTGCTCCAGTACATCCACGGTTGAAGTATAAGTTACCAACGTGGAAGTCTTCACGTGCCTTTTCAATATGTTCACGGTTATTAGAAACAACAGCTCCTGTTAAACCGTATTCTGTATTGTTCGCAATTGCAAGTGCATGATCAAAGTCTTTTGCTTTGCAGAATGCTACAACCGGTCCGAAGATTTCTTCTTTCATAAGACGAGCATCTTCTGCAACGTCAGCAATGATTGTTGGTTTGATGAACCACCCTTGAGAATCATCACCTTCGCCACCTGCTACAAGTTTACCTTCTTCTTTACCAATCGCAACGTAGCTCATTACTTTATCAAATGCAGCTTGGTCGTTAACAGGTCCCATGTTTATGCCTTTTTCAGCTGGGTTTCCTACTGTTAATTCATTTGTTAATTCAATTGCACGGTTTAATACGTGATCGTATACATCCTCATGGATTACTGCGCGAGAACATGCAGAACATTTTTGTCCTGAGAATCCAAATGCAGATGCAACGATAGATTTTGCTGCTAATTCAAGATCTGCTTCTTTATCAACAACGATTGTATCTTTACCGCCCATTTCAGCGATAACGCGTTTTAACCAAATTTGTCCTGGATTTACCTTTGCTGCGCGTTCGTAAATACGAATACCAACATCGCGTGATCCAGTGAAGCTAATGAAGCGTGTACGAGGATGATCTACTAAGTAGTCACCAACTTCAGAACCGCTACCAGGAATGAAGTTTACTACGCCTGCTGGTAAGCCAGCTTCTTCTAATACTTCCATAAACTTCGCTGCCACTACAGGTGTCGTACTAGCTGGTTTTAATAATACAGTGTTACCAGACACTAATGCAGCTGTTGTCATCCCTGCCATAATAGCAAACGGGAAGTTCCAAGGAGAAATGATAACACCTACTCCTAATGGAATGTAAGAAAAACGATTATATTCAATTGGACGGCTTTCTACCGGAATGCCATCTTTTAATTTCAACATTTGACGACCATAATACTCCATGAAGTCAATTGCTTCTGCTGTATCAGCATCTGCCTCATTCCATGGCTTACCTGCTTCTTTTACAAGAATTGCGGAAAACTCATGTTTTCTGCGGCGAACGATTGCAGCTGCGCGGAATAAAATATCTGCACGCATTTCTGGTTTTGTTTTTCTCCAAGTTTGGAATGTTTCATCCGCTACTTGCATTGCTTTCTCTGCTAATTCACGACTTGCTTTTGAAACGCGGCCAACGACTTCTTCTTTATTTGCAGGATTTACAGAAACGATTTTCTCGTCTGTAGTGATCTTTTCTCCCCCAATAATTAATGGATAGTCTTGTCCAAGATAAGATTCTACTTTCTTTAAACCTTCTTCAAACGCAACTTTATTTGCCTCTACTGTAAAATCTGTAAATGGCTCATGTTTGTATGCTACTACCATTATTTTAGCCTCCCCTTAGAAAAAAACGTTTACATTAAATACAATATTATTCTACACGATAATTTAGATTTGTTCAAATATTCTTAGACTTATATTTTTAAAATTAAATAATTTTTCAAATATAATAAATAAAAAAACAACATGATGCATATGCACCATGTTATGAAATATGAATGTATTCCCAAAAATTCTTACCAATTAATAAAATTGTTACTGCCAAGAATAAAATTCGTACATATCCTACACCCTTTTTAACAGCAAATCTCGAACCAAAATATGCACCTGCGACCATTGATACACCCATAATTAAACCATATTTAAATTGAATCGCTCCTAAAAATAAAAATGTAATCAGCGATACAATATTGCTAACAAAATTTAAAATTCGACCAGCAGCAGCCGCGCGGATAAAATCCAAACCGATTAATAAAAATGCAAAAATTAAAAAGGAGCCTGTACCTGGTCCGAAGAAACCATCATAAAATCCAATAATCAAAATGACTAGATAAAATAAAAATGTTTTTCCCTTCGTCATTTTTTTATAAGTAGATACACTACCCCAATCTTTTTTTACAATAATATAAATAGCAATTAATACAAGTAAAACTAATACCATAGGACGCAACACATCCGGTGGAATGAATTTTACAACAAATGCACCTGCAACTGCCCCAACAATTGTGAACGGAATAAGTTTCCCTACAATGCGAAAATCTACTTTTTTAGAACGAATAAAATACATTGTACTCGTAAACGAACCCATTGTTGCCGCCAATTTATTTGTTGCGATTGCCGAAGCTGGAGGTAACCCTACAAACATAAGTGCCGGAAGTGAAATTAAACCTCCTCCTCCAACAATAGAATCAATAAATGATGCTAAAAAACCGAAAGCAATAAGTAGTATAATGACTTGCAAACTTAAATCTTCCATCTGTACTTTCCCTCGATCCCCTTCTTTATTAACAACATTAAAAATTATAGCAAAATTTCTACTATATAAATATAAATTAAAACACGAAGTTTAGGGGGCGAGAGCATCTGGCCATGCATAGAATCAGTTAGGTCCTTTTCCTGCCACGGGCAATACGAAAACAAAGAGAAAAAGCAATTTCATGTCACTTTTCATTCTAAAATAGCAGTGACTTATATGCTTAAAAATCAAAATGAATTTATATACAAAAAAGTCGTTCCTCATAAAAGGAACGACTTTTCTTAATCTAACATTTGAACAAACGGCTTATCTTGTTTTACGTCACGAATAATAATTGCTTCTGGACGGTCTACAGATTTAATTGTAACTTGCACTTTAATATAATTAGGGAAATCGGTAACAGCCCCGGCTACATATTGTGTAAATCCAATGACCTCTGCCTTTCCATTAAACTGAACTGGAATCTCAAGCTTCAATTCTTTTAATTGACCATCTTTATAGAATCCTCTGCCTACAACTGCAGTATAATCACCTGTAAAATACTGCGCTAATTTTGCATTGAAGTTCTTTACACTTGTTGCATCATCACGATAATTCGTTTCTGCTTCATTAGAAGGGAATAAATAATATTTCTCGTCTAAGGCTTTCCAATCGTCTACTTTATCGCTGCCTTTATCAACTGTTGTATATGATAAAAAGGAGCCTGGTACAAGTGAAGATTTTGCTTCCTGTCTGTAAATCGCAAACGTAATCGGAACATTTTTCAAGTCATCTTTTTGGCGCAGAAGTGGTAAGATTTCTTGCGCCATTTTTTGCCCTTGTTCTAGTAATGTTTTATCATCAATTTTTTGTTCACGCGGATAACCGTGTTGCTCTGTATAATAATGAACTGAATTCATCGCAAGGCCGATAACAACTCCGCCTATCTCTGCTTGGTTCTCACCTTTTATTTTTAAGTAATCCTGTTCTAAAATTTGCGATAAATACATTGGACTCTTTTGATTTCTCGCTTCCAGTGTTTCCGGTTCTCCTGGTGGTAGCTCTGGATTTAAACCGTTCGGCAATTTTTTCTTCAACGCTTTTTCTAACTCACTTTGCTTCTCGGGTGTACGTTTTCTCTCGATTAATGCTTGTATCGTATCCTTATCTAAATACTTTCCACCTTGAAATATATAATCTTTCGTATCGTATGATTCTTTCGCAATGCGCATTAATCCTGTTTCAAATTCATCAACATCTAAACGGCTATTTAATCCTTTCACAGCTAATCCTCGCGCCGATCCTTTTTCAAAAGGAAGTGCCGTTTTATAATAATCATCTGAAATCGAGTATTTCGAAATAATTGATTTCTCTTTCGAATTCCCTTTTTCTACGATTTTTTCTTCTTTTTTTGGCCCTATACTACATCCACTAAGAAGTAATCCAAGGCTTAACGCTGCTAATATCACTTTTTTCATGGTAACTTTGCACCTCTTAATTATTGAGCTCTTGTAAGAACCTCGCTTCATCCCAAATCTCAACGTTATGTTTTTGTGCTTGCGCTAACTTAGACCCCGCGGCTTCTCCTGCAACGACTAAGTCTGTACTTTTGCTTACACTGCCTGTGACTTTCCCGCCAAGCGCTTCAATTTTCTTTTTCGCTTCACTTCGTCCCATCACTTCTAGTTTTCCTGTTAACACAACTGTTTTTCCTGCAAAATAAGATTCAATGTTTTCTAATTCTGCTCGTTTTATCCCTTTATAAGTCATATTCACACCATATGACTTAAATTGTTGTAATAGCTCTTGTACATCTTCATTATCAAAATACGTAACGATCGATTGCGCCATTTTTTCGCCAATTTCATTAATAGTTGTCAGCTCTTCTTCTGTAGCATTCACGATGTTATCCATCGTTTCATAATGTTCCGCTAATGTACGAGCGGCTTTTGCTCCAACATGGCGAACCCCAAGACCGAACAGTAATCGTTCTAATGAATTATCTTTGGAAGCTTCAATCGCTTGTACTAGATTTGAAGCAGATTTTTCTCCAAAACGTTCTAGTTGTAATAACTGTTCTTTCGTTAATGTATAAAGATCTGCAAATGTACGAATATAATCCGCATCAAATAACTGCGTAATGACCCGTTCGCCTAGTCCGTCAATATTCATCGCATTACGTGATACAAAGTGAATTAATCCTTCTCGAATTTGTGCCGGGCATGCTGGATTGATACAGCGAAGCGCAACTTCTTCTTCCAAACGAACAAGTTCACTCTCACATGCCGGGCAATGCGTTGGCATACGAAACTCTTCTTCTTCACCTGTGCGGCGGTCTACAATAACATTTACAACTTCAGGAATGATGTCCCCAGCCTTCTTTACAACAACATAGTCGCCAATACGAATATCTTTTTCACGAATTAAATCTTCGTTGTGTAAGGAAGCACGGCGAACAATCGTTCCTGCCACGCGTACTGGCTCTAACTCAGCAGTTGGGGTTACAACACCTGTACGTCCAACGCTTAGTTCAATACCCGTCAGTTTTGTAACAACTTCTTCAGCTGGGAATTTATATGCAATAGCCCATCTTGGACTTTTCGCTGTTGTTCCTAAGCTTTCTTGAAGGGATATATCGTCTACTTTAATAACGATACCATCAATTTCATAATCAAGATGCGGACGTTTTTCTTGCCACTCTTGCACGTAATGAATGACCTCATCAATTGTTTCGCAAACTCGGCGATTCGGGTTCGTTTTAAATCCAAGCTCTCCTAAAAGGTTTAACGATTCACTATGCGACGCAATCGTCTTTCCTTCTAAATTCGTAAGCCCATATACGAATAAAGATAAATTGCGCTTTGCTGCAATTTTTGGATCTAATTGACGCAATGAACCCGCAGCTGCATTTCGTGGGTTCGCAAAGACCGCTTCTCCATTCTGTTCTTTTTCTTCATTTAATTTCACAAATGAACGTTTCGGCATGTACGCTTCTCCGCGCGCTTCTAGCGTCATTTCTTCTGTTAAACGCAGCGGAATCGCTTTAATCGTTTTTAAATTTTGCGTAATATCCTCACCCGTTATACCATCACCACGAGTTGCTCCTTGAACGAAGCGTCCTTTTTCATAATGAAGGGAAACCGCCAGTCCGTCAATTTTTAATTCGCACACATATCTTACATTTTGATCGTCAATTCCTTGACGTACCTTGCGATCAAAATCACGCAAATCACCTTCATTAAAAGCATTTCCTAAACTTAACATCGGGGATTTATGTGTTACTTTCTCAAAAATATCAAGAATCTCTCCGCCAACACGAACGGTTGGAGAGTCTTCTGTAAAAAATTCTGGATGTTCTGTTTCTAATTTGATTAACTCTTGCATATGACGATCATACTCTGCATCTGATACAGATGGCTGATCTAGCACGTGATACTCATAATTAAGTCTATTTAAAATGTCACGAAGCTCTTCAATACGCTTTTGTGCTGCTTCTTTCGACATGACCTCACTCCTTTCTTACACTTTCGTCACTGGCGCAAATTTAGCCATTAATCGTTTAATGCCAATTGGACTTGGGAACGCGATGTCTAACTCTTTCCCATCTCCTTCGCCTTTCACACTCACAACCGTGCCAATCCCCCATTTTTGATGTGATGCTTTATCACCAACTGACCAACCAATTTGCTCACCGCCTGTTGTTTTCACAGCTGGACGAACAACGGCTGAACGGGAACGAACTGTCGTTGTAGTTGTAGGTTTAGACTTCGCACCAAAAGTTTCACGCTTTGGTTTTACTTCATGAAGTGCTTCAATAAGATCCTCAGGAATTTCCGAGATGAAACGTGATTCTTTATTCATGCTCGTTCTACCAAATATCGTTCGCATTTGGGCATTCGTTACGTACAGTTCTTCTTCGGCACGTGTAATTCCAACGTATGCTAAGCGGCGTTCTTCTTGCATTTCATCTTCTTCCATTAAAGAACGAGTATGCGGGAAAATCCCTTCTTCTAATCCTAAAATGAAGACAACCGGGAATTCTAATCCTTTTGCAGAGTGCATTGTCATTAAAATGACTTCTTCACCAGCAGTCGGATCTTCATCTACACGATCAATATCAGCAACAAGTGCTAAATCAGTTAAGAACGCAACAAGACTCTTATCTTCACTCTGTGATTCAAACGTTTGTGTAACAGATAAAAATTCGTCTAAGTTTTCTAAACGTCCCTCTGATTCTAACGTACGTTCATTCTTCAGCGCATCACGGTAACCTGTTTTTTCTAACACTTCTTCTACAAGTTCTGTTACCGATAAATACTCTTGCATGTTTACCCAATTATGAAGCTGCTTTGCAAAATCCGCTACTGTCTTTGCAATTTTTGCACTTACACCGACATGCTCAATTTCGTCTAATACAGCTGTCAATGAAAGACCATTTTGCACGCCATAATTAATAATCTTATCAATAGATGTTGCTCCGACACCACGTTTTGGCACATTAATAATACGTGCAAAGCTAATTTCATCGTCTGGGTTTGCAATTAAACGCAAATACGCCAACATATCTTTAATTTCTTTACGATCATAGAATTTAATACCGCCAACAATTTTGTATGGAATATTTGATTTTAAGAAAATCTCCTCAACCATACGGGACTGAGCATTCGTACGATATAGTACTGCAAAATCTGTATACTTTCGATTTCCCATTTGAATTTCATCACGAATCTTTTTCGCAACAAAATATGCTTCATCTTTTTCAGTTGCAGCGCGGTAATACGAAATTTTACTTCCTACTTGATTATCCGTCCATAACTTCTTCGGTTTACGATTTGTATTATTTTCAATAACCGCATTCGCCGCATGTAAAATACTTTTTGTTGAACGGTAGTTTTGTTCTAATAAAATAACCTGTGCATTGTCATAATCTTTTTCAAATGACAAGATATTCGAAATATCAGCTCCGCGCCAACGATAAATCGATTGATCTGAGTCACCAACTACACAAAGGTTTTTAAAACGCGCTGCCAATTGATTAACAAGAATATACTGAGCACGGTTCGTATCTTGATACTCATCAACGTGAATATATTGGAATTTACGCTGATAAAACTCCAGTACTTCTGGTATCCGTTCAAATAATTGAATAGTCGTCATAATTAAATCATCAAAATCAAGTGCATTATTTTTAAGAAGACGCTTTTGGTATTCTGTATATACATCGCTCGTCAGCTTTTCATATGGATCTGCAATTGAGATTTTTTTCGCATATTTTTCTGGAGATAACAATTCATTTTTCGCATTGCTAATTCCCGCAAGAATAGAACGCGGTTCAAACTTCTTCGGATCAACGTTGCGCTCTTTCATAATTTTTTTCACAACTGTTAATTGATCACTTGCATCTAAAATCGTAAAGTTACGATTAATACCAATGCGATCAATATCTCGTCGTAAAATGCGGACACACATAGAGTGGAATGTTGAAATCCAAATATCCTCCGCTTCAGGACCAATAAGTTTATCAATACGCTCACGCATTTCACGTGCCGCTTTATTTGTAAACGTAATTGCAAGTATATTCCACGGTGCAACACCTTTTTCGCCAAGTAAATAAGCAATGCGGTGCGTTAACACACGCGTCTTACCACTACCTGCTCCCGCCATAAGTAACAATGGCCCAGACGTTGCTTGTACAGCTTTTTGTTGCTGCGGATTTAATCCTGTTAATAATTTTTCTGTTATACTCATATATTCGGTCACCTACTCTCCTTTTACAGCTTTTACTGTTGCTAAAGCTTTCTTTATATCTTCATAAACTAAATTTCCAACGACAACTGTATCCGCATATTGTGCCATTTCCTTCGCTTGATCTGCATTTGCAATTCCGCCGCCGTAGTATAATGTTGCACTCTGCAGCTCAGCTTTCACTTTTCTTACAAGCTCTACATCCCCATACGTACCACTGTATTCTAAATAGAAAATTGGTAAGTGAAGAAGTTTATCCGCCATACGCGCATATGCAATCACATCGTCTTCTGATAATTCACAATTTGCTTCCGTTAACTTTGCTACTTTCGCTTCTGGATTTAACACACAATATCCTTGCATGAAAATTTCATCCCAGTTCATAATATCTCCATATTCTTTCAATGCCGCATGATGAAGGCCTGTTACCCATTCTACCTTCTGACTATTTAATACACTCGGGATGTAATAAAAATCGAATCCTGGTGTAATCGAATCCAACGTTGAAACTTCTAATACACAAGGAACCGCATATCTACGAATGCTTACGAGCATGTGCAATACATTATCAATTGTAATTCCATCGCTTCCGCCCACAGTAATAGCGTCCGTTCCTGATTCACAAATAAGCTCTAAATGTTCATCACTTAACTCCTTATTGGGATCAAGTTTAAATACATGTTTCCACTGTGAAATATCGTACATGAAAACACCCTTCCTTTTCTCTAATCATCTTTACACATTCTTTCATTATAACAAAAAATAAGGTACTGACACACGTTCCGTACAACATCTTTTTCTACGTCAAATGTTGGATTGTATATGGGAAAAGCACACAAGGAACAATAACTCTTGAAATGGATAAACCTATTTCAAAGCTGCTGAAAAGGAGTGAATGTCTTGGTCAAGCAAAACATCGGCACAATAAATGCCCTTATTCGTATTACACTTGGTCTTGTATTGCTTAGTTGCAGCACTGCAAAGCTTGTAAGAAAACCATGGTGTACTTGGTCAAAAATTATGCTTTGGGTCGGGGCAATGAGAATCGCAGAAGGCATCATTCGTTTCTGTCCTATTGTCGAAGCATGCAAATTTAGTAAATATATGAACATTCCCGATTTAAAAATGCCAGGCATGGATTTTATGAAGAATGGACAGTCTAATAAACAAGAAGCACATCCTACTTCTCATAAAGACGAGAAGACAAGCCATGGAAGTTATGATGCTTCTGATAAAGAAATTGAGTCTGAACTTGAAAAGGCTCTTCTGTCCAAACCGCTTTGAATCATTTGTCAACATGCAAGATGCTCTCAAAGAAACTTAGCTGCTGCAGTGGGTGGCTAAGTTTTTTTTATTTTACCACAAACAAGAACTAATGTTCTATTTGTTATTTTTTTATTTTTTCTAAAAATTACCACAAAACCTATTGTCACCTTTGATATAAAAGTGATATCATTTTTATATCAAAAGGAGGCGAGATCATGAAAGAAAAACAAGTATTTCATGTAAATGGATTTTTAGGACTGCTTGCAGTTTTAATTTTAATTGGAGTTGGTTTATTAAGTTTTATTAATGAACTATTCGCTATTGGTATTCCCTCTTTTTTATTAGCAGCAATCCTAGCAAGTGGCATTGGCATGGTACAGCCAAACCAAGCAAAAGTGATTACATTTTTCGGTAACTATTTAGGAACCATTCGTGAAAATGGCCTGTTTTTAACAGTTCCATTTGCATTTCGTCAAACCGTTTCACTACGTGTTGAAAACTTTAATAGTAAAAAATTAAAAGTAAACGACGTCGAGGGGAATCCAATTGAAATTGCAGCTGTTGTTGTTTATAAAGTTGTCGACTCAGCAAAAGCAATTTTCGGTGTTGAGCATTATGATGCTTTTGTGGAAATTCAAAGTGAAACAGCAATTCGCCACGTGGCAACGAAATATGCATATGATAATTTCCAAGATGAAAATAGTATTACACTGCGCGGAAACGCAGAAGAAATTTCCGAAGAATTAAAACGCGAATTAGAAGCACGTTTAGAAATTGCAGGAGTGGAAGTAATTGAAACTCGTTTAACACACTTAGCTTACGCAACTGAAATTGCCCATGCAATGCTCCAACGTCAACAAGCGAAAGCAGTATTAGCTGCAAGAAAAGAAATTGTCGAAGGTGCCGTACAAATGGCGAAAGACTCGATTCAAAAGCTAGATGAAGAAGGTATACTTGAGTTAGATGACGAAAGAAAAGCAAACATGGTCAATAACTTACTAGTTGCTATTGTTTCCGATAAAGGGGCGCAACCAGTTATTAATACAGGAAGTCTCTACTAAAGGTTGTAGGTAATCATGGCAAAAAAGAAAAGCTTCCCATTACGAATCGATCCCGAATTGTACGCAGTTATTGAAAAATGGGCAAACGACGAATTTCGAAGTGTAAATGCTCACATTGAATATTTACTTCGCGAGATGGCAAAGCAAAAAGGTAAGATAAAAAAAGAGTCCTAACTTTTTAATGAGTAGGACTCTTTTTCCTTTTAGAGGTATCACAATTATTTATTGCCAAACATTTTATCTATTAATTTTGAGTTTGCAAGCAATGCTTCTTGTAATTTTTCATCAGAAACAATTTTATAGTTGCCATCCTTGTCTTTCTTTTTGCAAAATTAAAATAAGACCTCAAAGCGAAATGTATTTTCACTTTGAGGTCTTCTATCATTGCCAACATCTAAAGAGTCTGGCCAATCGCCCGGTACCCAATATCATTACGATAAAATAAACCGTCGCTTTCAATTTTTGCTATTTCTTTATACACTTTATCTTTCGCTGTTTGTAAGTCTTTTTCTCTACAAGCAACAAACAACACACGGCCACCGTTCGTTACAAATTCCCCGTCTTTCATATCTGTTCCTGAGTGAAATACAATTACATCTTCTAATGTTTCTATACCTTTAATTACCGTGCCTTTTTCATAGCTTTCTGGATATCCTTTAGAAGCTAGTACAACACCAATTACTGCTTCTTCAGACCACTCTAAAGAAAGCTCTTCCCCATCTAATACATGGTTACATACATCCACTAAATCACTTTCTAAACGAGGTAAGATTACTTCTGTTTCTGGGTCGCCAAAGCGCGCATTGAATTCAATTACTTTCGGACCTTCACTTGTTAAAATAAGCCCTGCGTATAAAATCCCTGTAAAAGAACGTCCTTCTTGTATCATTGCCGCAGCTGTCGGATATAAGATGGTTTCAATTGCTTGTTCTACTGCTGACTGCGGAATTTGCGGTACCGGAGAATAGGCACCCATCCCACCTGTATTCGGTCCTTTATCACCGTCAAAAGCACGTTTATGATCTTGCGCAATGACCATTGGGTATACAGTTGTTCCGTTGACAAATGCCATAAGCGAAAACTCTTGTCCATCTAAAAACTCTTCAATTACAACCTTTTTGCTAGCCTCTCCAAACTTCACATCTTGCAGCATTTCTTTTACAGCTTGCAATGCTTCTTCTAACGTCATAGCAACTGTTACACCTTTACCAGCTGCTAATCCATCTGCTTTAATAACGATTGGTGCGCCAACGTCTTCAATGTATGCTACCGCTTCTTCATAGTTTGTGAACGTCTCATATGCAGCTGTTGGAATATCATATTTTTTCATAAGCTCTTTCGTAAAAGCTTTACTTCCTTCAATAACAGCTGCTGCTTTGTTCGGACCAAAAACACGAAGACCTGCTTCTTCAAAGCGATCAACAATCCCGTTCATAAGAGGAATTTCCGGTCCAACAAATGTTAAATCAACGTTATTTTCTTTTGCGAAAGCAATAAGTGCGTCAAAATTATTTTCATCAATCGCTACAGGCGTTGCGACATCTTTCATCCCTTCATTTCCTGGTGCCACATATACAGTCTCTACTTGCTTTGATCCTGCAAACTTCCACGCTAACGCATGCTCACGTCCACCACGGCCAATTACTAAAACATTCATATTTCATCCTCCATTATTCAAGTTAAAATCCAGCCTCTTCGCGATATATCGGCGAAAATGGTGCATTTATCGACGCTTCGACACGCAAGCTGGATCATATTCAAAAGTAGAAGAAGATGACCCAAAAGTGGATTTTTGGTCATCTCCTTCGTCTCTAAATTAATGTTTGAAATGACGTACGCCAGTGAATACCATTGCAATGCCGTACTCGTCTGCTTTTTGAATGGAATCTTCATCACGAATGGATCCGCCTGGTTGAATAATTGCTGTAATGCCGGCTTTAGCCGCTTCTTCTACTGTATCTGGCATTGGGAAATATGCATCAGATGCAAGTGCGCTTCCTTGTGCTTTCTCACCCGCTTGTTTAATGGCAATTTTTGCTGAGCCAACGCGGTTCATTTGACCTGCACCAACACCGATTGTCATGTTATCTTTCGCTAAAACAATCGCATTAGATTTTACGTGTTTTACAACTTTCCAAGCTAATTTCAAATCGTTCCATTCTTGCTCTGTTGGTTCACGTTTTGTCGGAATTGTGATTGTCGCATCTTCTAGCGCTAATGTGTCCTCTTCTTGTACAAGCAAACCGCCTTGGATAGAAGTTAACTTCTTACTAGCTGCCCTAACTTTAGCAATATCAACAGTTAGCAAACGTAAGTTTTTCTTACTTTGTAGCACTTCTAAAGCTTCTTCTGAGAAAGAAGGTGCGATAATGATTTCCAAGAAAATTTCATGCAGTTTTTCTGCCGTTGCTTTGTCAATTTCACGGTTTGCTGCAATAATGCCGCCAAAAATTGATACTGAATCTGCTTCGTAAGCACGTGTATATGCTTCATGAATATCAGCCCCAACGCCAACACCGCACGGATTCATATGTTTTACAGCAACAACTGCTGGCTCTGTAAATTCTTTCACGATGCTAAGAGCTGCATCTGCGTCATTGATGTTATTATAAGATAGTTCTTTACCATGTAATTGCTCTGCATAAGCAACAGAAGAAGTTGCTGCAAATGGTGCTTTATAAAACGCTGCTTTTTGATGCGGGTTTTCGCCGTAACGTAAATCTTGTTTTTTCTCAAATGTAACAGTTAACGTTTCAGGGCTTTCTTCTCCTGTTTGTTCTGTTAAATAGGTTGAGATTAATGCATCATATGCTGCTGTATGACGGAATACTTTTGCTGCTAATTTACGTTTTGTTTCTTTTGAAACGTCTCCGCTTCCTTTTAGTTCTCCTAATACAACATCGTAGTCTGTTGGATCTACAATAACCGTTACAAACTCGTGGTTTTTCGCAGCAGAACGAATCATTGTTGGTCCACCTATATCAATATTTTCAATTGCATCAACAAATGTTACATCTGGCTTTGCAATTGTTTCTTTAAATGGATATAAGTTTACAACAACAAAGTCAATCGGCTGAATGCCAAGCTCATTCATTTGCTCCATATGCGTTTCGTTATCACGTACAGCAAGAAGTCCACCATGAATGTTTGGATGTAATGTTTTCACTCGACCGTCCATAATCTCTGGAAAACCTGTTACTTCAGAAATACCAATTACTTGTAAGCCGTTTTCCTCCAGTAATTTTTTCGTTCCACCTGTTGAAATAACCTCAATACCTTGCTCAAGTAATCCTTTTACAAATTCTACAACTCCAGCTTTATTTGAAACACTTACTAATGCACGCTTTTTCATTTATTCTCCACCCCTAGTTGTATTAAATTGCTGCTCTTATGACCTTACTTCAGAATGTAATAAAGATTTCACCGTATCCACGTACAATCTATGTTCGACAAGTTGAATTTTCTTTTGTAAACTTTCCCGTGTATCATGTTCAGAAACTGTTACTGCTTCTTGTGTGATAATTGGCCCAGTGTCCATCCCTGCATCAACGTAATGAATTGTAACACCTGTTACTTTCACACCATATTCAATTGCTTGTCCAACTGCATCTTTTCCAGGAAAGCTTGGCAATAGTGAAGGATGAATATTAACGATTCTCCCTTCATAAGCAGTTAGCAATGTCGGACCAATTAAGCGCATATACCCCGCTAAAATAATCCAATCAATCTCGTATTCTTGCAATTTCTTTACTATTTCTTGTTCGAATGCTTCCTTTGATTCATACGCTTTCGCTGAAAAGGAAAAGCAAGAAACATGATGATGATTTGCGCGCTCTATAACACGTGCGCCTGGCTGATCGCATACAAGCAAACTAAGCTGCGCATCTAACCCTCCAGCTTCTACTGCATCCACAAGCGCCTGGAAATTAGAACCGCTTCCTGAAGCAAAAATTGCTAAACGGCTCATAGTACTGCTCCTCCAGCGAAAGTAACACCTGAACCTTTCACAGTGCGTCCGATGATACGAGCTGTTTCCCCGTGTTCTTCTAGAAGTTTCATAGCACCTTCTGCATCTTCTTCTTTGACTGCTACTACCATACCAATACCCATGTTAAAAATATTGAACATTTCTTCTTTCTTTAATTGACCAACTTCTTGCAGTAACTCAAAAATTGGATGAACTGTCCAAGAACCCAGTTCAATTTGTGCTCCAATACCTTCTGGCAACATACGTGGAATATTTTCAATAAATCCACCGCCAGTAATGTGAGCCATACCAGTTACGTTATATTTCTTCAATAGTTCTAAAATAGGTTTGACATAAATTTTTGTTGGCGTTAATAATTCTTCACCAAGTGGTAGTTCTAAACGACCATAAATACGGTCAAGTGAAAGCTGTCCATCCTCTAGTAATACTTTACGGACAAGAGAATAGCCATTACTATGAATTCCGCTAGAAGCAAGTCCGATTAATACTTGATTCTCTTCAATAGATTGTCCTGTAACAATCTTCTTTTTATCAACAATACCAACTGTAAAACCAGCTAAATCGTATTCTTCCTCAGAATACATCCCCGGCATTTCAGCTGTTTCCCCGCCGATTAATGAACAACCAGCTTGACGGCATCCTTCTGCAATTCCTTTGACGATGTTTTCAATTTTACTAGGTTCTGCCTTACCGCAAGCAATATAATCAAGGAAAAAGAGCGGCTCTGCCCCTTGCACAACAATGTCATTTACACACATTGCAACTGCATCGATGCCGATTGTGTCATGTTTGTCCATCATGAAAGCGAGCATTAATTTTGTTCCTACACCATCTGTTCCAGATACTAATACTGGCTCTTCTAATGCAAATTTTGAAAGATCAAACATTCCTCCAAAACCACCTAACCCGCCTAGCACTTCTTTTCTCATCGTTGTTTGCACGTGTTTTTTCATGCGAGATACCGATTCATATCCAGCTTCAATATCTACTCCTGCTTGCTTATATGCATTCGCCATCGTTTCTATACACCTCGTCTTTTTATACTGAAAGAATTTCTCCCGCCTACTGGGCAGTAACTGTAAGAAAAAGCGAGCTTCTACACAGCACATAGTAGAAGCTGCTATCTTGTGCTTTATTTCATACTTGCTAAAAGCTCTTGCTCATAATCATAAAGAGCCGTCGGATAATCCCCATTAAAGTAAGCCATACATAAACCGCCATATTTCCCTTCATACGGGCGGCCAATTGCATCAATTAAGCTCTCTTCACTTAAAAATGTTAAAGAGTCTGCTCCAATGATTTCACGGATTTCTTCTATTGAGTGATTTGCTGCAATTAATTCTTTTCTTGTTTGAATGTCAATTCCATAAAAGCACGGATACTTAAGAGGCGGCGAAGCAATTCTTACATGCACTTCTGTTGCCCCAGCCTCGCGCAGCATACGAACAATTCGCTTGCTTGTTGTACCACGCACAATAGAGTCATCAATCATAACGACACGTTTTCCTTCAACAACACCGCGTACTGCTGAAAGTTTCATTTTTACCCCTTGTTCACGCAGTTCTTGAGAAGGTTGAATAAACGTACGTCCAACATAACGATTTTTAATTAACCCTAACTCATAAGGAATTCCCGTTGCTTCTGCATAGCCGATTGCCGCTGAAATACTAGAATCAGGTACACCAGTTACAACATCTGCTTCAACCGGAGCTTCCTTTGCTAACAATTTCCCCATATTTTTACGTGCTGCATGAACGTTAACACCAGCAATGTTTGAATCAGGACGCGCAAAGTAAATGTACTCCATGCTGCAAATGGCATGTTCTACATCATTTGTAAAACGATCTGCATGAATTCCTTCATCATTTATGATAAGTAATTCTCCAGGCTCTACATCCCGAATGTATGTTGCCCCAACTACATCAAAGGCACATGTTTCAGATGCTACAACGTATGCATCTCCCATCTTTCCAATCGAAAGCGGGCGGAATCCATTTGGATCTAATGCAACAATCATTTCGTTTCCTGTTAATAATAAATAGGCAAAAGCACCTTTTACTTTGTTTAATGCATCTTTTACACTTTCAATTAATGTACCTTTTGTATTGCGTTTAATTAGATGAAGTAATACTTCTGTATCCGAACTTGTTTGAAAAATACTTCCCTCTGCCTCTAATTCACGGCGAAGCATTTTAGCATTAATTAAATTACCGTTATGAGCTAGTGCCATACTATGGTCTGAAAAACGAAATAACAGTGGTTGAACATTCGCAACTTCTGCGCCGCCTGCTGTTGCATAACGAACGTGCCCAATCGCTGATTTTCCGTTTAAACCATCTAACTCACCGCGTGAAAACACTTCTGATATTAAACCAAGCCCTCTATGACCAGTGATTTTCTCCCCATTATTTACAACAATGCCAGCGCCTTCTTGACCACGGTGCTGCAAGCTATGCAACCCATAATACGCAACTTGTGCTGCATTTTCATGCCCCCAAATTCCGAAAACGCCGCATTCTTCATTTAGCCCCTTTATTTCATTAAGCATGGAATAGCCCCTTTCCAAGCCGTTCTCATTTCATCAACATCCGCTGTAAGCAACACTTCTTTTTCTTCATTACGAATTATTAATTGATTTGTATTTGTTACTTCCCCAACACAAAGTGCGTCTACCATATTTTCAAACGCTTCTTTTTGCTCGCGTGTTACTGTAACAACAAAGCGAGATTGTGATTCTGCAAATAACATTGCTGTCGCTTCTCCAGCCAACTTCACGTCTGCACCTAATCCGTTTGCCCCCATTGCACTTTCTGCGAAAGCAACTGCTAATCCGCCTTCTGCAACGTCATGCGCTGATTGTACAAGTCCCTCTTGAATCGCTACTAATAATTGCTGTTGACGTTTTTCTTCTACTTCTAAATCGATGCTTGGTGCCTGACCGAAAATCTCCCCGTGCACCATCTTTTGCAATTCACTACCACCAAACTCTGCTTTCGTTTCACCGATTACATAAACGAGGTCACCAGCTTGCTTGAACTCTTGCGTTGTTACATGCTTTACATCATGCACAAGTCCAACCATACCAACAGTTGGTGTTGGGTATACTGCTTCCCCACTGCGTTCATTGTACATTGATACGTTTCCACCAATAACAGGAGTATTTAACGTACGGCATGCTTCACTCATTCCATCTACTGACTTCTCAATTTGCCAAAAGATTTCTGGCTTTTCAGGGTTACCAAAGTTTAAGCAATCTGTAATTGCAAGCGGCTCACCGCCAGAACATACAATATTACGAGCTGCTTCTGCTACAGCAATTTTCCCGCCTACTTCTGGGTCTAAATAAATGTAGCGAGAGTTACAATCCGTTGTCATCGCTAATGCTTTATTTGTTCCGCGAACACGAATAACCGCTGCGTCAGACCCTGGTGTAACAACTGTACTTGTACGTACTTGGTAATCGTATTGATCATATACCCACTCTTTACTTGCAATCGTTGGTTGTTGCAATAAAGATAGTAATGTTTCTTTATAATTTTCCACTTTTGGTGTTTCCATCTTCATTTGTTGGAACTCTGCAAAATACGCAGCCTCTTTTGAAGGCTTATGATAAACTGGTGCTTCCTCTGCTAATGCATCAGCTGGCACTTCCGCAACCATTTCCCCTTTATGGAATAAACGAAGCATTTTATCTTCTGTTACTTTTCCCATTACTACTGCTGCAAGGCCATATTTTTCAAATAGCTCTACAATCTCTTGTTCTCTACCTTTTTTCACGACGATTAACATACGTTCTTGTGATTCTGAAAGCATCATCTCGTACGGTGTCATGCCTGTTTCACGCTGCGGTACATCATCTAAATACATTTCAATACCCATACCTGCTTTACTTGCCATCTCTGCAGAAGATGATGTTAATCCTGCCGCTCCCATATCTTGAATGCCGACAAGTGCATCAGATTTGATTAATTCTAAGCATGCTTCAATTAAAAGCTTCTCCATAAATGGATCGCCTACTTGCACCGCTGGGCGTTTTGCATCGGAATCCTCAGATAGCTCTTCTGACGCAAATGTTGCACCGTGAATACCGTCGCGACCTGTTGCTGCTCCAACATACATGACTGTATTACCAGCACCGTGTGCTTGCCCTTTTTTAATATCTTCATGGTTAATTAATCCAACGCACATTGCGTTTACAAGCGGATTTCCTTCATAGCATGGGTCGAACTGTACTTCTCCGCCAACAGTTGGAATACCGATGCAGTTACCGTATCCTGCAATACCCGCTACAACTTCTTCAAATAAATATTTTACGCGCGGTGATTGTAGCTCACCGAAGCGAAGTGAATTTAACATAGCAATTGGACGTGCTCCCATAGAAAACACATCACGGATAATACCGCCAACCCCTGTCGCTGCACCTTGATACGGTTCAATTGCAGATGGATGGTTATGACTTTCCATCTTAAATACTACCGCTTGATTATCACCGATATCTACGATTCCAGCGCCTTCACCAGGACCTTGCAGTACACGTTCACCAGTCGTTGGAAACTTACGAAGAACTGGCTTTGAATTTTTATAGCTACAATGCTCTGACCACATAACAGAGAACAATCCTGTTTCTGTATAGTTTGGCAAGCGGCCTAAAATCTTTTCAACCATGGCAAACTCTTCGTCTGTTAATCCCATTTCCGCATAAATGCGTTGTTCTTTAATTTGAGTTGGATTTGGTTCAAGCAGTAACGACATATGTTTCCCTCCAATGTTTCAAAATAGATTGAAATACTTTTAGACCATCCGCTCCTCCAAGTAAATCATCAACAGCACGCTCTGGATGCGGCATCATACCAAGTACATTTCCTTGCTCATTTACAATCCCTGCAATATCTGAAACGCTTCCGTTTGGATTGTCTACATAACGGAAGACAATTTGATTATTTTCTTCTAACTGTTTCAATGTTGTTTCATCACAGTAGTAGTTTCCTTCACCATGAGCGATCGGAATATCGATCATTTCATCTTTCTCATATTGTGATGTAAACATTGTTGTATTATTTTCAACACGAAGCTGAACAGTACGGCACATGAACTTTAAGTTTTTATTGCGAATTAATGCGCCTGGTAACAGTCCAGACTCTACTAAAATTTGAAATCCGTTACATACACCTAAGATTGGTTTTCCTGCTTCAGCTGCTTTTTGTACACCTTTCATTGCATTTGCAAAGCGGGAAATTGCTCCGCAGCGAAGGTAATCTCCGTAAGAGAAACCACCTGGTAGTAAAATTGCATCGTACTGATCTAAGTTTTCTTCACTATGCCAAACGTAGTCTACATCTTGGCCAAGCTCATCTTTAATTGCATGAAACATATCTACGTCACAATTCGAACCTGGAAAAACGATTACGGCAAATTTCACTGCGCGACAACCTCCTCAACTTCATAGCGATAATCTTCAATCACTACATTCGTTAATAATTTTTCGCACATTTCTTTTACCATTGCATCAATATCTGTAACTGATTTATCAATTGTTAGTTCCATATATTTACCAATACGAACATCTTGTACTTCTGTAAAGGAAAGACTATGAAGTGCTCCTTTTACTGCTGTTCCTTGTGGATCTAATACACTTTCTCTTAACGTGACATATACCTTTACTTTATACATGTGAAGCTCCCCCTAATCGTTTTAAAATCTCTTCATAAGCATCTGTTAAATTACCAAGATCGCGGCGAAATACATCTTTATCAAATTTTTCATTGCTCGTTTCATCCCATAAACGACATGTATCTGGTGAAATCTCGTCCGCTAATAAAATTTCTCCCTCTTCTGTTACACCGAACTCTAATTTAAAATCTATTAACCTTACACGACAGCTTGCGAAATACTCAATCAATACTTGATTGATTTGTAGAGCTTTTTCTCGTAATATACTTACTTGCTCTGGTGTTGCAACGTTTAGTACACGAATATGATCATCTATTACAAGAGGATCTCCTAAATCATCATCTTTGTAGTAAAATTCGACGATTGGTGTTGTAAGTACAGTACCTTCTTCCATACCTAGTCGTTTTGAAAGACTACCCGCAATCACATTTCTTGTGACAACTTCTAATGGAATAATGCTTACTTTTTTTACAATTTGCTCTGTTTCTGATATTTTCTCAACAAAGTGTGTTTTAATTCCCACTTCTTGTAACTTTCTGAATAAAAGAGTTGTAATCTCATTGTTCAGACGACCTTTTCCTGTAATCGTCGCTTTCTTTTCCCCATTGAAAGCAGTAGCACTATCTTTATACTCTACCCAAACCATATCTGCTGAATCTGTACGATAAATTCTTTTTGCTTTACCTTCATACAGCAATTCTAGCTTTTGCATTTCGCAAGCCCCCTGTAGTTTGAAAAATGTGAATAGTATGTTTATAAAGAATGGCACAGAATGAAATGATTCTGTGCCATATAAAATTATCAGTTTAAGCCAAGACGTTCAAAAATTGTATCAACATGTTGCAGGTGATGTTCATAGTTGAAACATTCATTGATTTCTTCTTGTGTTAATTTGCTTGTAATACGCTCGTCAGCTTCTACAAGCTCTTTAAACTGTACTTGTGTTTCCCACGCTTCCATCGCTTTAGGCTGTACGATATCATAAGCTTCTTCACGTACCATACCTTTGTCGATTAACGTAAGCATTACGCGCTGAGAATAAATTAAACCATATGTTCGTGTCATATTGCGTTTCATGTTTTCTGGGAATACCGTTAAGTTTTTCACGATATTACCAAAGCGATTTAACATGTAATTTAATGCAATCGTTGCATCTGGTAAAATAATACGTTCCGCAGATGAATGTGAAATATCACGTTCATGCCATAATGGAACATTCTCGTAAGATGTCATCATATAACCACGGATAACACGAGCTAAACCAGTCATATTTTCAGAACCAATTGGATTTCGTTTATGTGGCATTGCAGAAGAACCTTTTTGTCCTTTCGCAAAAGACTCTTCCACTTCACGTGTTTCACTCTTTTGCAGGCCGCGAATCTCAACTGCCATTTTCTCAATAGATGTTGCGATTAATGCAAGTGTTGACATGTAATGTGCATGACGATCACGTTGCAATGTTTGTGTTGAAATCGGCGCTGCTTCTAACCCTAAGTTTTCACAAACATATTTTTCTACGAATGGATTAATGTTCGCGAATGTACCAACTGCACCAGACAATTTACCAACGCGAACTGTATCAGCTGCTTGTTTAAAACGTTCTAAGTTACGTTTCATTTCTTCATACCAAAGACCAAGTTTTAAACCAAATGTTGTTGGTTCTGCATGAACACCGTGCGTTCTTCCCATCATAATTGTGTATTTATGTTCTTTTGCTTTGTTAGCTAAAATAATAATGAAATTTTCTAAGTCGTTTAGTAGAATTTCATTTGCTTGTTTTAAGATATAAGATAAAGCCGTATCTACTACGTCTGTAGATGTTAAGCCGTAATGTACCCATTTACGTTCTTCACCGAGTGTGGGTGTTTCAGATACTGCACGCGTAAATGCTACAACATCATGACGCGTTTCTTGTTCAATTTCATAAATACGATCAATATCGAAAGATGCATTTTCACGAAGCTTTTTCACATCTTCTTTCGGAATATCGCCAAGCTCAGCCCATGCTTCACAAGCTAAGATTTCAACTTCTAACCATGCTTTAAATTTGTTTTCTTCCGTCCAAATCGCACCCATCTCAGGGCGTGTATAACGACTAATCATCTTTTTCCCTCCAACAGTTGTTCTTGATGGTCCCAAATATGCAAACTTTGCGCTTTTTCTAGAGCGTCTTCAATATTTTCGTTTAAAATATTTAGATGCCCCATTTTACGCTGCGTTTTTGCTTCTTCTTTTCCATATAAATGCAAGTAACACCCGGTTAATCTATTCACTTGCTTTAGGACTCCTTCTATATGTTCGCCTAAAATGTTTACCATGACAACTGGTTTTAGCAAAATTGTTTCTCCAAGAGGTAAATTACAGATTGCTCGGATATGTTGTCCGAATTGACTGATTTCACAAGCATCAATTGTATAGTGCCCAGAATTGTGCGGTCTTGGTGCTAACTCATTGATATAAATGTCACCATTTGCTGTAGCAAACATCTCTACCGCTAGTGTTCCCACCAGTTTTAACTCATCCGCTAATCTTTCTGCATATTGAATACCTTGTTGTGATAACGCATGTGGAATACGAGCCGGAACGATTGATTCGTGTAAAATATTATTCACATGAATATTTTCGGCTACTGGGAATACTTTCGTTTCACCATTTACACTACGTGTAACAATGACGGAAATTTCTTTTTCAAATAAAACCCACTTCTCTAAAATGCATTCAGCTTGATTAACAAGTTCCATCGCTTTCGCAACATCAGCTTCACTTTTTAGGACAACTTGCCCTTTCCCATCATATCCTCCTGTTGTTGTCTTCAACACGCAGGGAAAGGAAAATTCAGCAACTGCCTCTAAAAGGTCTTCTTGCTTCTGAACGAGTCTGTAAGGCGCTACTGGTAAACCCGCTTTCACAATTGCATTTTTTTCTGTATAACGGTTTTGCGTTGTATATAATAACTGACTGCCTTGCGGTAAATACGCATGCTTTTCAAGCCACTGTAGGCAGTTATAATCAATATTCTCAAATTCATATGTTACAACATCGCTTATCTCTGCTAAATAATGAATCGCTTTCAAATCATCGTACGGTGCCACAATTTCAATGTCGGCAACTTGTGCACACGATGAAGACTTTGCTGGATCTAATACTGCAATTTTATATCCCATTTCTTTTGCAGCAATCGCCATCATTCTGCCAAGCTGTCCTCCGCCAATAATACCAATCATTTGTCCAGGTAAGATCGTTTTTATCACTGCAGCTCACTACCTTCTCGCACATTTTTTTCAATTGCTTCTCGTCTTAGTTCTAATGCATCGTATATATCATCATGAGACGATCCTAACATTTGTGCGGCAAGTAAACCTGCATTAGTCGCCCCGGCTTTTCCAATCGCGACAGTCGCAACTGGTACACCTCCTGGCATTTGAACAATAGATAGTAACGAATCTAAACCGTTTAACGCTTTCGACTGAACAGGAACACCGATGACAGGAATATTTGTTTTTGCAGCAACCATTCCTGGTAAATGAGCGGCTCCACCTGCTCCAGCAATAATAACTTTTAACCCACGTTCACGAGCTGTTTCTGCATATTCAAACATATAATCTGGAGTCCGATGAGCCGATACAACTTTCTTCTCATACGGAATATTTAATTCTTCTAATATTTCACAAGCATACTTCATTGTTTCCCAGTCTGACGTGCTTCCCATAATGATCCCAACTAGTGGTTTCATATTAGAATCCCCCCGATTCAAATAAAAAAAGCCTGATATAGAACATTTCCCCTTTTACTATGAGAGAAAGTGCTCTACTCAGGCATAAGTATCTCATGTGAATAGAAAAATACCGAGTGACTTTCCCTCATAGTCCAACGATTAACGGTCGTTAGGTAGAGACTTGCAGGCCATATCCCCGCGATTATATGAGGTACGATATAATATTGTTTCTAAGATTATATTAACAGGTGTTCTTAAAACATGTCAACAAATAATCGAATGTTTTTTCCCCATCACATTATAACGTTCGTGTTTTACTTATAATAAAAAGAAGAACCGAAAAAATATGCAAAAAAGGACGGGAATTAAAGAGGAAATGCGAGAATATATGCAGTATAACCATTCACTATATAAATAGGAAGGGTTACATTCAAAAACAACTTAGAAACACAAAAAAACCTAAGTCAAAACGACTTAGGTTTTTGCCTGGCAACGTCCTACTCTCACAGGGACAAAGTCCCAACTACCATCGGCGCTAGAGAGCTTAACTTCCGTGTTCGGTATGGGAACGGGTGTGACCTCTCTGCCATCATTACCAGACTTATGAAGGTATATTCCTTCAAAACTAGATAACATTTGCTTCATATTATATGGTTAAGTCCTCGATCTATTAGTATTCGTCAGCTC
>NZ_JAQOTJ010000059.1 GCF_028401955.1 Bacillus sp. BP-3 | reverse complement strand
CTAAAATTAATGATGCATACTATTACTTTATTATCTTTCATCATTCTCACCTTTTTTGGCATCACAATTTTTTATGTACCGTTCATTTTTTATTTCATATTCAAATCAAAAGAACTTCGTATAATTGCTATTGAAACAGCTGTTTATCAGCTATTCACTTGGATTATTGTATTGATTTGGAATACTTTTGTAATGAGAGTTTTAATGTTTTCCATGTTCCATTTCGATATGAATGCGAGTAATATGTCAATGATATTGTGGACAGCCCCATTATATATAATCCTAACTATTTTATTAGTTTTCGGGCCTCTTAAAGGAATTTTATATGTATTACAAGGAAAAGATTTTCATTATCCGATTATCTCCAAATGGATTAGCAAGTAAAAAATAAATAAAGAAAAATCCAGCGAATTATGGATTCTTCTTTATTTTGTATTCATTGTCTATTTATGAAATATAAACTCATATTTTGTGTTTAAATGCTAGTTGTATTTATAATTGAGATATTTTTTAACTTCTAAAAATACTTAAAATAAGCATCGCTAAACCGCTTAGTGCCATAAAGGTAAAAGCACCATAGCCAAAAATTCGAATCCATTTTGGTAATTGATTCATGTTAACTTTATTTGTTGGGACTCCTTGTATAGAAAACATCATTTCTTGGTCTCGATCCCTATTATTTCGTTGTTGGTACATAA
>NZ_JAQOTJ010000058.1 GCF_028401955.1 Bacillus sp. BP-3 | reverse complement strand
GGTTCTGTTGCAAAGCTTGAAAAAAGTATAAACAGGTTGGTAAATGAGGAACAATGTTTAGGAAGTAGCTAGTAATTGTTGAAGTTCATTGTACGTTGAAAAGGCGGAGTCTCCTTGAAGACTTCGCCTTTGTTTATATAGGGCATGAATGGTTTCGATACCTTTTATCGTACGTGAAGCATGACGAAGATTTTGAAATCCTGCGGATTTGGCAAAACGTCTTTTTACATGCCTATGATCCTGTTCAATAAGATTGTTTAAATGTTTGATTGTATAATGGATTGTGGTTTGAAAAAATCCTTGTTTTCTTAATTTGTTAAATGCACAAAGTAATGCCGGCGCTTTGTCTGTAGTGAGAACCGTTGGTTCTCCAAAATGTTTTACTAATCTTTTCATAAAGGCATAGGCAGCCTGATGATCCCGTTTTTTACGAAGTTGAATATCCAACGTGTTTCCATCTTTATCAATTGCACGATAGAGGTAATGCCATTCTCCCTTAACTTTGATATAAGTTTCATCCAAATGCCAAGATAAGCGTGCAGATTTATTTTTTACTTTCCAAATTTGATAGATGAGATTTCCATATTCATGAACCCATCGCATGATGGTTGTTGGATGAACTGAAATACCACGTTCTTTCAGGATTTCAGATACATCGCGATAACTTAAAGAAAAACGGCAGTAGTAGCCGACAGCTACTAAAATAATATCTTTCTTGAATTGTTTTCCTTTAAAATACCTCATATCTGATTCTCCTATATCCTGTTTTCTAGAGTGTAGCTTCATGTAGGAAACTTTGCAACAGAACC
>NZ_JAQOTJ010000057.1 GCF_028401955.1 Bacillus sp. BP-3 | reverse complement strand
GGGAGGACCATCTCCCAAGGCTAAATACTACCTAGTGATCGATAGTGAACCAGTACCGTGAGGGAAAGGTGAAAAGCACCCCGGAAGGGGAGTGAAAGAGATCCTGAAACCGTGTGCCTACAAATAGTCAGAGCCCGTTAACGGGTGATGGCGTGCCTTTTGTAGAATGAACCGGCGAGTTACGATCCCGTGCGAGGTTAAGCTGAAGAGGCGGAGCCGTAGCGAAAGCGAGTCTGAATAGGGCGTTTAGTACGTGGTCGTAGACCCGAAACCAGGTGATCTACCCATGTCCAGGGTGAAGTTCAGGTAACACTGAATGGAGGCCCGAACCCACGCACGTTGAAAAGTGCGGGGATGAGGTGTGGGTAGCGGAGAAATTCCAATCGAACCTGGAGATAGCTGGTTCTCCCCGAAATAGCTTTAGGGCTAGCCTTAAGTGTAAGAGTCTTGGAGGTAGAGCACTGATTGGACTAGGGGTCCCCATCGGATTACCGAATTCAGTCAAACTCCGAATGCCAATGACTTATCCTTAGGAGTCAGACTGCGAGTGATAAGATCCGTAGTCAAAAGGGAAACAGCCCAGACCGCCAGCTAAGGTCCCAAAGTGTGTATTAAGTGGAAAAGGATGTGGAGTTGCTTAGACAACTAGGATGTTGGCTTAGAAGCAGCCACCATTTAAAGAGTGCGTAATAGCTCACTAGTCGAGTGACTCTGCGCCGAAAATGTACCGGGGCTAAATACACCACCGAAGCTGCGGATTGATACCTATGGTATCAGTGGTAGGGGAGCGTTCTAAGTGCTGTGAAGTCAGATCGTAAGGACTGGTGGAGCGCTTAGAAGTGAGAATGCCGGTATGAGTAGCGAAAGACGGGTGAGAATCCCGTCCACCGAATGCCTAAGGTTTCCTGAGGAAGGCTCGTCCGCTCAGGGTTAGTCAGGACCTAAGCCGAGGCCGACAGGCGTAGGCGATGGACAACAGGTTGATATTCCTGTACCACCTCTTTATCGTTTGAGCAATGGAGGGACGCAGAAGGATAGAAGAAGCGTGCGATTGGTTG
>NZ_JAQOTJ010000056.1 GCF_028401955.1 Bacillus sp. BP-3 | reverse complement strand
TTCAAATATCAATATTAATACTTAGTATTCTCTTATGAAGGAAAGTACTTTCTAAGGTTCTGGTGCAAAAATCATTTGACAGAGACATAGAAACTTACATAGACTATTCAATGGCAGGTTATGATGCAATTCCAAACAATTTATGTATGAATCTAACTTCATTTTGGACAGACTTCACCTGTAAGTGAAGTTGTCCTTTTTTCATCATATGCATGGTTTCAACGCCACTCAATATAGAAGTGGCTGTTTCATATGACTTGAATCCTAACATAGAGCGCACACGTTTCTTAATGAAACGGTGATCCTGTTCCACTATATTATTGAGATATTTAACTTGCCTTATTTGTATGCCTTCAGGCATACGTTTCTCTTCTTTTAATTCTTGAATTTCTATAGGATAGGCAGGGTTCTTATCTACTGTTATCACACGAGGTTTACAAATATGAGAAGCAGCCAAGGCTTTCTTGAAAAAGCGCTTGGCCGCTTGTTTATCTCTTGATTCACTGAGATAAACATCAATGGTATTTCCTTCTGAATCGACTGCGCCATATAAATACATCCATTGACCTTTTACTTTCACATACGTTTCATCGACTCCCCAGGAATCATTTGTTGTCTTAAGATGACGTCGTACTCTTTCATCTAATTCAGGTCCATATTGATGCACCCAACGCATAATAGTGGTGTGAGCAATAGACAAACCTCGTTCCTCCATCATTTCCACCAAATCACGAAAACTTAGGCTGTACCGTAGGTACCATCTTACCGTTAATAAGATAATATCAGGTTGATAGTGCTTCCATTTGAACAAATTTTCCTTTTCCATACCAATCACGCACCTTCTTTAGCTTAGTAGTATCAGTATGTCCAAGATTTGTAGATTTATTGCAATTGTCCTGAAGTTTTTGCACCAGAACCAGTGAAAACGTTTGGAGAACTAACGGTTCTAACAACAGATAAAGCACCAGCATTACTTTGTGCATTTCAATTAATGATTGTGCAATGGATAATTCGAGTCCAGATCCCCTAGATTGTGAGCTTCTTGATGGATCTGTTCTAAAAAAGCGTTCAAATATGCGCAGTTGATGACTATAAGCAATGCCTTCTCCTTCATCACGTACAATGAATTGAACATGATTCTTCTGCTTATTTTCCTCTATAATTCACTCAATCGTTCCAGACACTGGAGAATATCGAATTGCATTATGGGTGTTTTTGCCCATTCCTTCGAGGATGGGCAAAAACACCCTACCTCTAATCTAAAACCTTCTCTATATTTTGTTCAACTTTGCACCAGAACCTTTATTT
>NZ_JAQOTJ010000055.1 GCF_028401955.1 Bacillus sp. BP-3 | reverse complement strand
GAAGGCTGAGCTGTGATGGGGAAGCTCCTTATGGAGCGAAGTCTTTGATTCCCCGCTGCCAAGAAAAGCTTCTAGCGAGATAAAAGGTGCCTGTACCGCAAACCGACACAGGTAGGCGAGGAGAGAATCCTAAGGTGTGCGAGAGAACTCTGGTTAAGGAACTCGGCAAAATGACCCCGTAACTTCGGGAGAAGGGGTGCTTTCTTAACGGAAAGCCGCAGTGAATAGGCCCAAGCGACTGTTTAGCAAAAACACAGGTCTCTGCGAAGCCGTAAGGCGAAGTATAGGGGCTGACACCTGCCCGGTGCTGGAAGGTTAAGGAGAGGGGTTAGCGCAAGCGAAGCTCTGAACTGAAGCCCCAGTAAACGGCGGCCGTAACTATAACGGTCCTAAGGTAGCGAAATTCCTTGTCGGGTAAGTTCCGACCCGCACGAAAGGTGTAACGATTTGGGCACTGTCTCAACCAGAGACTCGGTGAAATTATAGTACCTGTGAAGATGCAGGTTACCCGCGACAGGACGGAAAGACCCCGTGGAGCTTTACTGTAGCCTGATATTGAATTTTGGTACAGCTTGTACAGGATAGGCGGGAGCCTTTGAAGCCGGAGCGCTAGCTTCGGTGGAGGCGCTGGTGGGATACCGCCCTGGCTGTATTGAAATTCTAACCTACGGGTCTTATCGACCCGGGAGACAGTGTCAGGTGGGCAGTTTGACTGGGGCGGTCGCCTCCTAAAAAGTAACGGAGGCGCCCAAAGGTTCCCTCAGAATGGTTGGAAATCATTCGTAGAGTGCAAAGGCATAAGGGAGCTTGACTGCGAGACCTACAAGTCGAGCAGGGACGAAAGTCGGGCTTAGTGATCCGGTGGTTCCGCATGGAAGGGCCATCGCTCAACGGATAAAAGCTACCCCGGGGATAACAGGCTTATCTCCCCCAAGAGTCCACATCGACGGGGAGGTTTGGCACCTCGATGTCGGCTCATCGCATCCTGGGGCTGTAGTCGGTCCCAAGGGTTGGGCTGTTCGCCCATTAAAGCGGTACGCGAGCTGGGTTCAGAACGTCGTGAGACAGTTCGGTCCCTATCCGTCGTGGGCGTAGGAAATTTGAGAGGAGCTGTCCTTAGTACGAGAGGACCGGGATGGACGCACCGCTGGTGTACCAGTTGTTCTGCCAAGGGCATAGCTGGGTAGCTATGTGCGGAAGGGATAAGTGCTGAAAGCATCTAAGCATGAAGCCCCCCTCAAGATGAGATTTCCCATAGCGTTAAGCTAGTAAGATCCCTGAAAGATGATCAGGTTGATAGGTTCGAGGTGGAAGCGTGGTGACACGTGGAGCTGACGAATACTAATAGATCGAGGACTTAACCATATAATATGAAGCAAATGTTATCTAGTTTTGAAGGAATATA
>NZ_JAQOTJ010000054.1 GCF_028401955.1 Bacillus sp. BP-3 | reverse complement strand
TCCTTTCCTATGATTCTACAGAAAGAATAGCGTATTTTTTCATTTTAGGGGGTATTTTGTTTTGTTAGCTTGATAGCAATGGGGTGGGACCCTTTAACGTAGAAAAATCGGATTTTCACCTTCCAAAAAATGTATTATTTTAGGTTTTATGTCATTTGACTGACAGGATCCTTTATAGAAGAGTCAAAGAATATGAATCTAGTTTACAACACTCTATCCAGTATAAAAATGGTATATTTCTCCTTACCTCCCCTTTTTTCGGAGGATGGAAAAAAACCCAAATTATGTTTCTTGTGTCACTTGTTAGGAAAGAATAACTTAGCAATTTAGCTCATCTTTTGCAATTTGCGCGTTACTTTCTTCTTCTTGTACAATATAGAAAAGAGAACTAGGCAGGGAGAGGATATCCATGTCCAATCAATTAGTGAATTTACGTATTGACTTTGCATTTAAACAGTTATTTGGTACAAGTGGTAGTGAGGATATTCTCATCACTTTTTTGAATTCGATGCTGAAAGATTCTTTAGAATCTCCGATTCAATCACTACAATTTGAGGATCCACATTTACATCGTGAACATGAGGATGATAAGTTATCGATTCTCGATGTATCAGCTACACTGGATATAGGAACAAAAATTAATATTGAAATCCAATTAAATAATAATCACGATATTTTGAAACGTAGCTTATTTTATTGGAGTAAGCTCTATTCATCTCAATTGAAAAAAGGGATGCCTTATAGCTCTCTTCACAAAACCATTACGATTAATTTATTGAATTTCGTGATGGTTAATGAGTATGAAGACTTTCATACAACCGGAAAGCTGTGGAATATGCAGCAACAGAAGCTTTTGAGTGACGATATCGAAATACACGTTGTAGAGATTCCAAAATTAATGCAGCAATGGCGAGAAGAAAAAATAAACCCTTGGGAAGACTCTTTTGTTCGTTGGTTGTTATTGTTGCCAGCTAATGAAGATGAGCATTTAATTCAAACATTGGAGGAGATTGCGATGAATCAAGATCCAATTTTACAAAAAGCAATGGATAAATGGGAACGTATGAGTCAAGACTCTTCTTTCCGTAAAGAATATGAGGCAAGGGAAAAGGCATTAATGGATGAGGCTGCTGGAATTGCTCATGCACTAAATAAGGGACGTGAACAAGGGCTTCAAGAAGGGAAGCTTAATGAACGTATGCAATTAGTTCGTGGTATGCATAAAAATGGAATGCAAATAGAAGACATTGTAAAATTTACAGGGTTGCGTATAGAAGAAATAAGAGAAATTTTAGAAACATGAACATACAGAATCACCTACAAATATTTGTAGGTGGTTTTCAGGCTGTGGAGAAAGTATTCTCCGCAGCCTGTTTTTGTGTCTGAACCTCTTTTTATCTGTCAACACTGATAAA
>NZ_JAQOTJ010000053.1 GCF_028401955.1 Bacillus sp. BP-3 | reverse complement strand
ATTATTAGTCACTGCCTAAATGGTACCCCTCATTTATCAATATCTATTTCTGCTTTTTTAAACTTTGCAACAGAACCATTTTTCAATAAATATTCCCACAAAAACAAATGGGGATATTTAACATAATTTTTTATTTAATCATAGTCTCGGCTGGAGTAAATGCCTCGTATTCATTATATTTTGTTATTATTTCAGTTAGGGGTATCGCCACATCGCTATCAAGCTAAGCTCATACAACGTCAATTATAGTAAAGGTTGTTTCTTTTTTCTAAAGGCTACGTGTAGAGAATTTAAAGATTTGCATACGAAATAAACCCTAATGGGTTTCATTTTTAAAATTTAAGCCGCTTGATTATCAGACATGGTACAATTGTAAACGACACCTAATATATCAAAGACTGTTTTCTTCTTATACCTATGAGATTTTCGCCCGTTTTGCTGTAGGAGGTTGAACAAGCGAATTAGAATCTTTGATAGCTCTTGGGTGTCTTTCTGTATAGCTTGGAAAAGAAGAAGAAAGTAATCTTTAATCATATATATGGCCTTATATTCACTCAGTTCTCGTTTCTTTTTTATAAGAAGTAATTGCCGCATTTGAAACATGGTAGAAGAACATAGTAGAATGGCAATCAGTTGCCCATACAAATGGCATTCCAATCGTTCTCGTTTTATCTTTTTACAATGATGAATATGAAAGAATGATTTCCACGTTTTAAATAAAATCTCGATTTGCCAACGTAAAGAATACCAATCATGTACTTGTCCCATTGGGACAATATCTATAGGAGTGTTTGTCATATATACATTTATGCCACTGAGTCGTTTACTACAAGGAGAATACTTCATTCCTTTCTTTTTTTCTCTCACAGTTTGATCCTGTAATCGTTTTTGTTGTTGTTCTTTTGTTAGGCGATGAACAATCACACGAGTTAGTACTTTATCAGTCATTCCTACATAAGCATCGGGTATTTCACATGTTTGTCCTGGCTGAAGAGAGTTCATTAAATCCTCCATATCTATCTGTATATACTCTGTAACTTTCTTGATTCTTCCATCTTTAAAATAATCAGGATTGGGATTTTTTTGATAAATACGTGTATTCGACTTGATACGAGAAATATAGTAAGCCTTTTTATCTTGTATATATTGAAGGTCTTTCAAATGAAAATACCCTAAATCTCGGATACATAAATCATTCGCTTTCACAGTTGGGACACACAGAGAACCGTAGGTTCGATCATGTTGTTTACCTGGACCTGTATGAATATGTAGGAACTGTCCACTTAATAGATCATACTCAAGCTGAATTTTCACTCCCGCTGTATGGCTGCATCCTCCTGCACCTGGATAAACGAATGAAAAGGGATCTGGGAGTTGAAATGCAGTTGAATCTAAAATACGAATACGCTTGAAAACAGAAGTATATGGAGAAGAAATCGGTA
>NZ_JAQOTJ010000051.1 GCF_028401955.1 Bacillus sp. BP-3 | reverse complement strand
TGTTCAACCTCCTACAGCAAAACGGGCGAAAATCTCATAGGTATAAGAAGAAAACAGTCTTTGATATATTAGGTGTCGTTTACAATTGTACCATGTCTGATAATCAAGCGGCTTAAATTTTAAAAATGAAACCCATTAGGGTTTATTTCGTATGCAAATCTTTAAATTCTTTACACGTAGCCTTTAGAAAAAAGAAACAACCTTTACTATAATTGACGTTGTATGAGCTTAGCTTGATAGCGATGGGGTCACGTCACATGCCCATCAACTTAAGGATTTAGGCCTCACCATATCAAAAAAAGAAAATTGTAGGGGCACGGCAAGAATTCATTCTTTTTGGAGCCATTCAAAAAGAAATTGAGTAAACCACCAATTTGGGGTAGTGAGACGATTCGTACGCTAGTCCGTCACAAACATTCTATGATTTAGGAATTTTCATTGGATCAATAAAAGGTACACTAAAAAACTAAATATAAGATAAATTATGTTTATTAATTGCTTCTAATTCAGTAACTATTAACTCATAACTAAACATAATTTATTAGATTTAGACCAGATGGTTCTGGTGCAAAAACTTCAAAATACATGCAAGTAATCTCTAAATCTTGGACATACTGATACTACCAATCTAAAAAAGGGACGTGATCAGTATGGAAAAGCAAAATTTATTTAAGTGGAAACATTATCAGCCTGACATTATTTTGTTAACGGTAAGATGGTACCTGCGATACAACTTGAGTTTTCGTAATGTAGTGGAAATGATGGGAGAGCGTGGCCTATCGATGGCTCACACAACGATTATGCGTTGGGTTCATCAATATGGGCCGGAATTAGATGAAAGAATACGGCGTCATCTTAGGGCAACAAATGACTCCTGGAGGGTCGATGAAACGTATATCAAAGTAAAAGGTCAATGGATGTATTTATATCGTGCAGTGGATTCCGAAGGAAACACGATTGATTTTTATCTCAGTGAAACAAGAGACACAAAGGCTGCAAAGCGCTTCTTCAAGAAAGCTTTGCGGTCTTTTCATGTTTCTAAACCTCGTGTCATTACGGTGGATAAGAATCCGGCTTATGCTATAGCAATTGAACAGTTGAAAAAAGAGAAAAGCATACCTGACGGTATGCAACTTAGACAGCAGAAGTACTTGAATAACATAGTGGAGCAAGATCATCGTTTTATCAAAAAGCGAGTTCGTTCTATGTTAGGATTGAAGTCACTTCGTACAGCTACTTTAATTTTAAGTGGCATCGAAGCTATGCATATGATGAAAAAAGGACAACTTCACCACAGGGTGAAATCTGTCCAAAATGAAGTTGAATTCATTCATAAATTGTTTGGATTAGCTGTTTAATCTCCCAGTTAACAGGAGATTGCCGTTCTATGTTTCTAGTAAAGCATTTTTGCACCAGAACCTCACGTACGATAAAAGGTATCGAAACCATTCATGCCCTATATAAACAAAGGCGAAGTCTTCAAGGAGACTCCGCCTTTTCAACGTACAATGAACTTCAACAATTACTAGCTACTTCCTAAACATTGTTCCTCATTTACCAACCTGTTTATACTTTTTTCAAGCTTTGCAACAGAACCTCGAGAAGGATATCGTCAATATAAGTCTAATCCAGCAGATTGTGCAGTTTGTCCGTTACGTAAAGGGTGTTTTTCAG
>NZ_JAQOTJ010000050.1 GCF_028401955.1 Bacillus sp. BP-3 | reverse complement strand
GGTTCTGTTGCAAAGTTTAAAAAAGCAGAAATAGATATTGATAAATGAGGGGTACCATTTAGGCAGTGACTAATAATTTATGTAATTCTTTGTATGTTGAAAAAACGCGGTTTGTCTGTAAACTGCGGTTTCGTTTATATAAAGCATGAATCGTTTCGATTCCTTTCAATGTACGTGAAGCATGGCGAAGGCTGTGAAATCCTGCAGATTTCACAAAACCTCGCTTGATATGTCTATGATCTTGTTGGATGAGGTTATTTAGATGCTTAACGGTGCAATGTTTCGTATGCACATAAAAATCGTTATGTTTCAGTTTTTTGAACGCACAAAGTAAGGCAGGAGCCTTGTCTGTTGTGAGAGCCGTTGGTTCTCCAAAAGTTTTCACTAATCTTTTCATAAACATATAGGCGGCTTGATGATCCCTTGTTTTACGAAGTTGGATATCCAAGGTGTGCTCTTCTCGATCAATCGCACGATAAAGATAACGTCATTCTCCCTTGACTTTGATATAGGTTTCATCTAAATGCCATACAAAATGTGCTGATTTATTTTTCTTCTTCCAAATTTGATAAATCAAATTACCCTATTCATACACCCAACGCATGATAGTTGTTGGATGAATTGATACACTACGTTCCTTCAGGATTTCAGATACATCTCGATAGCTTAAAGAAAAACGACAATAGTAGCCGACGGCTACCAAAATAATATCTTTTTTAAATTGTTTCCCTTTAAAATACCCCATGTATCATGCTCCTCAAATCATTTTTCTTCCATTTTAATTTCACTTAAAAAACTTTGCAACAGAACCAGAAAACTTCTTCAGCTACTTTAAGTCAGAGTGTTTTCATTTATACTCTTTCCACAAAGTTGATGAGGTTAAATTTGCCGTGCGCAAATATATACACTTTTATAATCATTAAAGATTTCAAAAGAAATTAAATAACCTGAGTCTATATAAATATAGAACTCAGGTTATTAAGTTGTGCCTTTTGAATACTGTCTACTTGACAGGGGTCACTTCATATATGGTTGCTCTTTTTTATTTGTAGAATTTAGTAGGATTTAGTAAAATTTTGTCGAATAAAATAATTAAGAGCACGAAAAATATAGGAAATGAGGAATGATATCATGACATGGTTAAGTTTCTTTATCGGATATATTTTAGGTTCAATTATTTGTTTAATCATTATGATTCAATTTCTTAAGGCAAAAGAGGTAGACAAGCGGGATAAGGAATTTTAGATATTACTTTAGAAAATATTTGATTTAAATTAAAAAAAACATTCAGTTGCTTTTTTTTCACATTTTGAGAAGGACAAGCTAACCGCTGAATTAAGCAGTAATACACGTTACTCCTTTAAGGGGGCACGGCAACATCGCCATCAAGCTAATATTTTGGAGTATTCCCAAAACGAAAATTTGATTTCTTCATAGTGGGCCATGAAAATTCAGTTCATTTTTTTCGTTTTTGGGAACAATGAATGTCTAAAGTTGATGGGCGTGCGGCTGTACCCAAATTAAGAAAACTTTGTAACAGAACTGCTCCTATAAAATTATTTGTATTAACTTGTAATAATTTGTCATTGTTGTTATTATAATTCAAATATCAATATTAATACTTAGTATTCTCTTATGAAGGAAAGTACTTTCTAAGGTTCTGGTGCAAAAATCATTT
>NZ_JAQOTJ010000005.1:34203-321033 GCF_028401955.1 Bacillus sp. BP-3 | reverse complement strand
AGCCGGCTTAGCTCAATTGGTAGAGCAACTGACTTGTAATCAGTAGGTTGGGGGTTCAAGTCCTCTAGCCGGCACCATTTCAAGATGAGCCATTAGCTCAGTTGGTAGAGCATCTGACTTTTAATCAGAGGGTCGAAGGTTCGAGTCCTTCATGGCTCACCATTTTTATGCGGGTGTAGTTTAGTGGTAAAACAAGAGCCTTCCAAGCTCTGGTCGAGAGTTCGATTCTCTTCACCCGCTTTTTTTCTAGGGCCTATAGCTCAGCTGGTTAGAGCGCACGCCTGATAAGCGTGAGGTCGATGGTTCGAGTCCATTTAGGCCCACCATATTCCGCAGTAGCTCAGTGGTAGAGCTATCGGCTGTTAACCGATCGGTCGTAGGTTCGAGTCCTACCTGCGGAGCCATATAATATAGAGAAGTACCCAAGTGGCTCAAGGGGCTCCCCTGCTAAGGGAGTAGATCGCGTAAGCGGTGCGAGGGTTCGAATCCCTTCTTCTCTGCCAGAAATTGGCCCGTTGGTCAAGTGGTTAAGACACCGCCCTTTCACGGCGGTAACACGGGTTCGAATCCCGTACGGGTCATATTAAAAAAGATAGCAGATTCTGCTATCTTTTTTTGCATTTTAGAGATTTTTTTTCGTATTTAAGAAAGACTAATAATATGGCGAACAAAAGTGAGAATCTTTGGCATAGTTATTAAAGAAGCAACTTTTGATTTGCAGAAATGAAATGGAGCCATAAAGGCTGCTGAGGACTACTGCAAATTATAAAGAGAAAAGGATATTCTAACTTTTCTTTGTATTCGATGGTTTTATATTTTATTAAAAATAAGTTTAATATTATATATTTTACTTTTCACAATCTAAAGAAAACGCTACCATTGAAGTTGATTCCATGCTTGGTATTATAACTTTCTCCTATCTGTGAAAAAGTTCACAAATAGGTCAAAAAACGTGAATATATTCACAAAGAAACGTGCTACAATATGTATGTAAGGAAGTTAAACAATATAAAATCAGTATTTTAATTTTTTACTTAAATGACAATGCTAATAATGATATTAGAAAATAGAGAGGGGATTTTACCATGAAAAAAGGTATCAACCGCGTAGTATTAGTAGGAACAGGAGCTGTAGGTTGCAGCTATGCATATTCTATGATTAACCAAGGTGTAGTTGAAGAGTTTGTTCTTGTTGATGTAAACGAAGCAAAAGCAGAAGGCGAAGCAATGGACTTAAGCCACGCTGTTCCATTCGCTCTAGCTCCAACAAAAGTTTGGAAAGGTAGCTATGCAGATTGTAAAGATGCAGATCTTGTTGTTATCACTGCTGGATTACCACAAAAGCCAGGTGAAACTCGCTTAGATTTAGTTGAGAAGAATACAAAAATCTTTAAACAAATCGTTCGCGGTATTATGGATAGCGGATTTGATGGGATCTTCTTAATCGCAACTAACCCAGTGGACATTTTAACTTATGTAACTTGGAAAGAATCTGGATTACCAAAAGAGCGCGTAATCGGTTCTGGTACAACTTTAGACTCTGCTCGCTTCCGTTATATGTTAGGTGAGTACTTAGATATAGACCCACGTAACGTGCATGCGTATATTATTGGTGAACATGGTGACACAGAGCTTCCTGTATGGAGCCATGCTTCTATCGGTGTACAAAAGATAGAAACAATCTTAGCGAACAATGAGCAGTACAAACAAAGTGACTTAGATGAAATCTTTGCAAATGTACGCGATGCTGCTTACCATATTATTCAACGTAAAGGTTCAACTTACTACGGTATCGGTATGTCACTATTACGTGTAACTAAAGCGATCTTAAACAACGAGAACAGCGTATTGACAGTATCTGCATATCTTGAAGGACAATACGGACAAAGAGATGTTTACGTAGGTGTTCCAGCAGTTATCAACCGTCAAGGTGTTCGAGAAGTTGTAGAGCTTGAATTAAATGCAGAAGAAGAATTGAAATTTGATCATTCTGTAAAAGTGCTAAAAGAAACTATGGCACCAGTGCTATAATCCAAATTGTATAAAATCCCTTTCCGGCCTCCCCTGTATTTCACCCCTTTGCCGGAAGGGGTTTTTTTATGTATTACTTTAATGGAAAGTAATAACAATATAGTGATAAATTCCTTATCTTATCCACTGAAAAAATTATTTTAAAATAAAACGCTTACAATGAATATTCGTCAAAATTCGATATTATTCGGTTAAATTTCATGAAATTATCATGGATTTCTATAAAAAAGCGAATATTTTTTAGAAATTCGCAAGGATATTTCAATTTACCGAAGAATAGTAATAACGTATTTAAAATTCTGTCATCTTGTGAGGTGAACATAGTGATTGAGACAAAGTGTAATGTGAAAGACATGTTATTGTTCCATGAAGAAAAGTTTTATGATAGCTACGATATTCTTGGTGCTCATTTGACGATGGAAAATGGAATGGAAGGCACACGTTTTTCCGTATGGGCACCTCATGCACAAGCTGTGAGTATTGTAGGAGATTTTAATGAGTGGAATAGCGAGATCCATGAAATGATACGAGTGACAGAGAAAGGGATTTGGTCTTTATTTATACCGAATATTCCTCAGCACGAATTATACAAGTATGCAATTCAAACACGAGAAGGGCATACGATTTTAAAAGCTGATCCGTATGCAATGTGTGCTGAAGTTCGGCCAAATACGGCATCCGTTGTTTATGATATAAAAGGATATAAATGGGAAGATCAGAAATGGTTTCAAAAAAAGAAACGAAAGCCAATCTATAATGAACCATTAGCCATTTATGAGCTTCACTTTGGTTCTTGGAAAAAGAAAGAAGATGGGTCTTTTTATTCGTATAGAGAAATGGCAGATGAGCTTATTCCTTATGTAGCGGAGCATCAATTTACTCATGTTGAAATTATGCCGCTCGTTGAACACCCATATGATCGTTCTTGGGGATATCAAGGAACGGGGTATTATGCACCGACAAGTAGATACGGAACACCACAAGATTTTATGTATTTTGTCGATGAATGTCACAAATATGGGATCGGTGTCATTTTAGATTGGGTACCAGGCCATTTTTGTAAAGACGCTCATGGGCTTTATTTGTTTGATGGAGAGCCGACGTATGAATATAAAGATCTTGATGTGCAAGAAAATCGTGTATGGGGAACGGTGAATTTTGATTTAGGAAAACAAGAAGTGCAAAATTTTCTTATTTCAAATGCGCTGTTTTGGATGAAGTTTTATCATATTGACGGTTTTCGTGTGGATGCGGTTGCGAACATGTTGTATTGGGAGCGAAATGGAGAACAGGAAAGCAACGAACATGCAGTAGCGTTCTTGCAAAAGTTAAATGAAGCTGTATTTGCAGAGGATCCAACTTTCTTAATGACTGCGGAAGATTCAACGGCATGGCCGCTCGTAACAGCCCCCACTTATGAAGGTGGACTTGGCTTTAATTATAAGTGGAATATGGGCTGGATGAATGACATTTTAAAATATATGGAATGTGCGCCGGAGTATCGGAAATATATTCATGACAAAGTAACATTTTCGCTGCTGTACGCGTATTCTGAGAATTTTATTTTACCTTTATCGCATGATGAGGTTGTACATGGGAAGAAGTCGCTGTTAAATAAAATGCCGGGTGATTATTGGTCCAAGTTTGCGCAGCTTCGTTTATTGTACGGCTATTTATTTACACATCCAGGGAAGAAACTGCTCTTTATGGGCGGTGAGTTTGGACAATTTGATGAATGGAAAGACCTTGAAAATTTAGATTGGAGTTTACATGATTTTGAAATGCATAATTGTATGCATGATTATTTCAAGGAGCTCATAGCATTGTATAAGCGCTCCAAGCCGCTTTGGCAGCTTGACCATACACCGAAAGGCTTTCAGTGGATTGATGCGGATAACCGTGAGCAAAGTGTTTTTTCGTTTATTCGCCAAGGTGAAAGAGAAGAGGATGTTCTCGTTGTCGTTTGCAACTTTACAAGCGCGGTGTACGAAAACTATAAAGTTGGCGTACCGGCATTCCGCTATTATAACGAAATTTTAAATAGCGATAGTTCTACATACGGCGGTTCGGGAAAAATGAATAAGAAGCGATTAAAGTCGATTATGGAACCTTATCATAATCAGCTTGCACATGTCGAAATGACAATACCACCATTTGGAATTTCAATTTTACGGCCAGTGAAAACACGAAAGGGGAGTAGTAAACAAGATGGTTCAAAAGCAGAAGTGCGTAGCAATGTTATTAGCAGGGGGAAAAGGTAGTCGTCTAAGTGCATTAACAAAAAATCTAGCTAAGCCAGCTGTTCCATTTGGGGGGAAATATCGCATTATTGATTTTACTTTAAGTAACTGTGCAAATTCTGGTATCGAAACAGTCGGGATTTTAACACAATACCAGCCGTTAGAGTTGCATAGTTATATCGGCATTGGAGATGCATGGGATTTAGACCGTGTAAATGGAGGAGTTACTGTACTTCCTCCTTATGCGGAGTCTTCAGGTGTGAAATGGTATACAGGAACGGCAAGTGCCATTTATCAAAATTTAAACTATTTAAAGCAGTATGAACCAGAACATGTTCTCATTTTGTCCGGAGATCATATTTATAAGATGGACTATGCCAAAATGCTCGATTATCACGTGGAACGAGAAGCTGATGTCTCTATTTCTGTTATTGAAGTACCTTGGGATGAAGCGAGCCGCTTTGGCATTATGAATACGAATGAAGAGATGGAGATTATTGAATTTGAAGAAAAGCCGCAATTTCCAAAAAGCAACCTAGCTTCAATGGGAATTTATATTTTTAATTGGGCTATCTTAAAAGAGTATTTAGAAATGGATGCAAGAAATCCAGAATCTAGTAATGACTTTGGGAAAGATGTGATTCCACTTTTACTAGATGAAGGTAAAAAGCTTGTTGCGTACCCATTTAGTGGGTATTGGAAAGATGTTGGAACAGTGAAGAGCTTATGGGAGGCAAATATGGATCTACTTCAGGAAGATTCATCGCTTAATTTATATGATCTTGATTGGAGAATTTGTTCTGTAAATCCGAATCAGCCGCCGCAATATATTGCACCATCAGCAGAAGTGGAAGAATCGTTAATTAATGAAGGTTGTGTTGTTGAAGGGAATGTGCAGCATTCTGTATTGTTTCAAGGGGTAATTATAGAGGAAGGAAGCAGAATTGTCGATTCAGTTATTATGCCAGATGCTAAGGTTGGAAAGAATGTCGTGATTGAGCGTGCTATTGTTGCGCCAGGGATGGTAATTGAAGATGGAACAATTATTCGTCCAGAAAAAAATATAGAAGACGTTGTGTTAATTGCAGAGGAAATATAAAGTGAGACGTTTGTTATACAAGTAAAAAAGACTGAATACCCCCCTTTCTTTTTAGGTGGGCAAGAGCATCTAGCCATGCATAGAAGTGGTTATTGGAAACAATGTAATTTTGTATGGACGATTATTTTACTTTCTGTTAGAGCGTGACGAAAAGGGGATGAGATGAGTGAGAGAATCAATGTTAGGAATTATTAATGCGACAGAGAATTTCCCATCACTACAGCAAGTAACAAATCATCGATCGTTGGCGGTATTGCCGTTTGGCGGACGTTACCGTTTAATAGATTTTATGCTTTCTAATATGGTAAATTCTCATATTCATAGTGTAGCTATTTTCACAAGTCATAAAAATCGTTCGCTCATGGATCATCTCGGTTCAGGGAAACAGTGGGATTTAGATCGGAAACGCGACGGCTTATTTTTATTTCCTCCAAATCGCCAATGTGATCAAGATGAGTTTGGCTCATTTGCTCATTTTAGCAGACATATTGACTACTTTTTGCGTAGTAAGCAAGAATATGTTGTTATTACAAATAGTCATGTTGTAACAGCGCTTGATTTCCAAGCTGTATTAGAGCGTCATTTACATACAAACGCACATATAACGGAAGTATGTCATCGTGGGAAGTCGCTTCAGACGTATGTACTAAAGAAGGAGTTATTATTACATTTGTTTGAGACGTATCAAGATATGGGCTATTATAGCTTACTTGATATTGTTAAAGAAAAACGAGACACTTCGTTACGCATGGAAAGTTATGAACATACTGGTTATGTGGCGGTTATAGATTCAATTGAAAGTTACTATAAGCATAGTTTAGAAATATTGCAGCCGCACATTTGGAAGCAAATCTTTCAGAAAGAAGCACCAATTTTTACGAAAGTAAAGGATGAGCCGCCAACAAGGTACGGAAAAGAGGCAAGGGTACATAATGCGATGATTGCTAACGGCAGCATTATTGAAGGGGAAGTGGAAAATAGCGTTGTCTTTCGTTCCGTAAAGATTGGAAAAGGTTCTATCGTTCGTAATAGTATTATTATGCAAAAGAGCCAAATTGGAGAGAATTGTATACTAGATGGTGTAATCCTTGATAAGGATGTAAAGATTGAAGATGGAACAATATTAACAGGTTCAAGTGATCCATTTGTTGTAGAGAAAGGAAAGATTCAAAGCAGTAATGTAACAATACAGTAAGATCAGAATTGAGAGGAGGAATCTGCATGCTAGGCATAGGTAAATGTTTTACCTATGCCTAGCTATTGCGGAGAGACAATTACAGTGAATATCTTATTTGCAGTATCAGAGTGCGTACCATTTATTAAATCGGGTGGATTAGCGGATGTAGCTGGAGCACTCCCAAAGGCGTTACAAAAACTTGGGATGAACGTGCGCGTTATGCTTCCATATTATAGTTTAATTCCGGAGCATATAAGAAACAAATGTGTGCTTCATAAAGTGATTACGGTTCAGCTTGGCTGGCGTAATCAATATTGTGGTATTTTGAAATTGGAACAGGAAGGAATTACGTATTACTTTATCGACAATGAGTATTATTTTAAACGTGATTCCATATATGGTCATTATGATGATGGCGAACGTTTTTCATTTTTCTCAAAGGCCGTATTAGAGTGTATTCCGCATTTAGACTTTGAAGTGGATGTTCTGCATTGCCACGATTGGCATACAGCGATGACAAACTTTTTACTGCGGGAAAAATATCGTGAACAACCATTATACGAAAAGATAAAGACGGTTTTTACGATTCATAATTTGCAGTTTCAAGGTGTGTTCCCGCGCATTGTTATGCATGACTTATTAGAGCTTGGTGATGAGTATTTTCATAGTGAACAACTTGAGTTTTACGGAAACATTAACTTTATGAAAGGCGGAATTATTGCCTCTGATATTATTACAGCAGTAAGTCCGACATATAAAGAAGAAATTCAATATTTGTTTTTCGGAGAGAAATTAGATGGTTTATTGCGTAGATATAACGATAAACTTGTTGGGATTGTAAATGGAATTGATGATGTTTTGTACAACCCAGAGAATGATGAAACGATAGCAGCAATGTATGATGCAAATTCACTCTATAAAAAAAGAGAGAATAAACGTGCTCTGCAGCGTTATTTTGGATTACCAGAAAAAGAAAATGCACCAATTATTGCAATGGTTACACGTTTAACGAAGCAAAAAGGATTAGATTTAGTGGGTCATGTTTTTCATGAAATCATGCGAGAAGATGTGCAATTTATTGTACTTGGATCGGGCGATAAAGAATATGAACAGTTTTTTGAACAAATGGCATATGAATACCCAGATAAAGTGAAAGTATATATTGGGTTTCATGAGGAACTGGCACATCAAGTATATGCTGGGGCTGATTTATTTTTAATGCCATCTTTATTTGAACCATGTGGTCTTGGACAGCTCATTGCTCTTATGTACGGAGCAATTCCAATTGTACGGGAAACAGGCGGTTTAAACGATACGGTTCAATCGTATAATGAAGCTACAAATGAAGGGAATGGTTTTAGTTTTACGAACTTTAATGCGCACGATATGCTGCATACAGTGCGGCGTGCCCTGCATTATTATCACGACAAAAAGGTATGGCAGTCTCTTATGAAACGCGCGATGACGGAGGATTATAGCTGGAAGCAGTCTGCCCAAAGATATAAAGAGCTATATGAAAGTTTGTCAGGTTCAAATGAAGAACCAGAAACGAATGAGGAAGATAATCAGAAGCAACCGTTTTTTTCTGTAAACAAGTAGGATAGAGCTAACCAGCAGTGGAAAAACCATTGCTGGAAGTTTCACTTTGGAAGAGGTGAGAAAGTTGTTCTCAAATACAGAGAATTTTAAAGCTGCGTTTTTAGAAAAGCTAGAAACAATGTATGGAAAAAGTTTTAAAGATTCGACTGTGCAAGATCAATATAATACGCTCGGTCATATGGTACGTGAATATATTAGTCAGCGCTGGATTGGGACGAATGAACGGTACCGGACAGATATTCAGAAGCAAATGTATTATTTATCTATTGAGTTTTTATTAGGGCGGTTGTTAGGAAGTAATATATTAAATTTGGGAATCCGCGATGTATGTGAACGAGGATTAGAAGAACTTGGGATTTATTTGCAAGATCTCGAGGAAATGGAAGCGGATGCTGGCCTCGGAAATGGCGGCCTCGGTCGTTTAGCTGCTTGTTTTCTTGATTCGCTTGCTTCGTTAAATTTACCAGGACACGGGTGCGGGATTCGTTATAAGCACGGTTTGTTTGATCAAAAAATTGTGGATGGTTATCAAATTGAGCTGCCGGAGCAGTGGCTGCGGCACGGGAATGTTTGGGAAGTGCGAAGACATGACCAGGCGGTGGAAGTTAATTTTTGGGGACAAGTTGATACATTTCAGTCTGGTGGGCGTCTTGAGTTTCGGCATATTAATGCGGAAACGATTATGGCTGTACCGTATGATGTACCTGTTGTCGGGTATGAGACAAGTACTGTCAATACACTGCGCCTTTGGAGTGCAGAGCCTGTTCCCTTTCCGCCGAACTGCAAGGATGTATTGAAATATAAACGGGAAACAGAAGCAGTCTCGGAGTTCTTATATCCAGATGATACGCATGATGAAGGGAAAATACTTCGTTTGAAACAGCAGTATTTTCTTGTATCAGCTAGCTTACAAAATATTGTGCGGTTGCACCGGGAACAAAATGGCACGCTTCGTAATCTGCATGAGAAAATTGCTATTCATATTAACGATACGCATCCAGTTTTAGCAATTCCAGAATTAATGCGCATTTTGCTTGATGAGGAAAAGATGAGCTGGGAAGATGCGTGGTACGTTACAACACATACGATTTCTTATACAAACCATACAACCTTATCAGAAGCGTTAGAAAAATGGCCGATTCATATTTTCGAACCGTTATTACCACGCATTTATATGATTGTCCAAGAAATTAATGAGCGCTTTTGTCATGAGTTATGGGACTGCTATTCGTATGATTGGAATCGCATCGAAAACATGGCGATTATCGCTCATGGGCTTGTGAAAATGGCGCATTTGGCGATTGTGGGGAGTCATAGTGTAAATGGCGTTGCGAAAATTCATACGGAAATATTAAAGCAGCGAGAAATGCGATTGTTTTATGAGTTTTATCCAGAGAAGTTTAACAATAAGACAAATGGAATTACTCATCGGCGCTGGTTATTAAAGGCAAATCCGCAGCTATCGAAATTAATTTGTGACACGATTGGAACGGATTGGATGAAAGAACCGGATCAGCTGCAGTCTTTAGGATACTATAAGTACGATGCAGCGTTCCAGGAGTCACTTCATAATGTAAAACAAGTGCGAAAAGAATTGTTAATGAAACGCATTGAAAAACAAACTGGTATTGTTGTCGATCCATATTCCATTTTTGACGTACAAGTAAAACGTCTGCACGCTTATAAGCGGCAGTTGTTAAATGTACTGCATATTTTATATTTGTACAATCGGTTAAAAGAAGACGCTAGTTTTTCTTTTTATCCGCGTACATTTATTTTTGGGGCAAAGGCATCGCCAGGGTATTATTATGCGAAAAAGATTATTAAACTTATAAATGAATTGGCGCGAAAAGTAAATGATGATCCGTATGTCAATCAATATATGAAAGTTATCTTTCTAGAAAACTATCGTGTTTCACTTGCTGAAGATATTTTTCCGGCCGCAGATGTGAGTGAACAAATTTCAACTGCAAGTAAAGAAGCATCGGGAACCGGAAATATGAAATTTATGATGAACGGCGCGGTGACACTAGGCACATTAGACGGTGCGAATGTTGAAATTAAAGAGGCTGTTGGAAATGATGCTATTTTTATTTTCGGTTTAACAGCCGAGGAAGTACTGCATTACTACCAAAATGGTGGATATCGTGCTAGCGATTATTATCATCATGATATGCGCATTCAAAAAGTTGTCAATCAGCTAACAAATGGCTTTTTTGAAGATGCAGGCGATGAGTTCGAAGCTATTTTTGATTCTTTTCTTATTCAAAATGACGAATATTTTGTTCTCAGAGATTTTGCACCATATGCAGATATACAAGAAAAAATTGGAGAAACATATGAAAACCGAAAAAAATGGTTGGAAATAAGTACGATGAACATTGCGAAATCTGGCCATTTTGCAAGTGATCGAACAATTTTGCAGTACAGTCATGATATTTGGAGAATCACAGAAGAGATGAGAGCCAGATAAAGTGAAACTTCCCTCAGTGACGCTTTTCTCACTGAGGGGTAGCCCGCCCAATCGGGCTTTTACGGGCAGTTATCTTCTCTGCTTTTCTCCAGCTTTACTGCCCGCGGATAGCGGGATAAAGACTCTTCGATGTTGTTCGGCAAAAAAACGACTTGGAAAATTCCAAGTCGTTTTACTTTACCACAGAAATAGAATAGAACGCTGTATATAATATACCGTGTCCATCGTAAATAAGTATAAAAGATTGCTACAATTCTTCCAACGCATCCCTTTGAAAATGGGTCGAAATTGCCATTTTATATGTTGTAATGTGATGATTTTTTATAAAAGAATGCATATTTTTGGTAAATGTCATACTGCGATGGGTATGGGAATATTCCCATTCATTTTGTTCAAATTGCACTTTACGGGGAGGAAGCAGTGGAACGACATCAAATAAATTTACGAAACGAAAGCTATTGGCAACTTGCATTTTATAATAATTTCGAAAGGCGATATCACCGACTTTGGGAGAGCCGAAATTGTAGAGCGTGTAATGAGGGAATGAAGTGTTTACACGTGCATCTAGTATATGCAATGTAGCAAGGGCTCCGCCTAAACTATGTCCCGTAACGAAAAGAGCTTTCGAGGAAGGTAAGGAAACAAGGGTATCCATAATTGTATCTCGGCATGATTCATAAATAGAAAGAAAACCACTATGAACATTTCCGCTATTTGCAGTAAAGGGATACGGTTTTTGTTGAACGATAGAATCAGCAATCCAATCACGGTCTGACTGTGTTCCGCGAAAGGCTACAATAATTTGGTCATCTGACTCTAAAATGAATCCGAACCATGCTGTTGTTTGAATAGCGGTTGCTTGAAAGCCATGTACATACCGGAAGCCTTTCGGAATAGTAAAAATGCCATTTTGGTTATATTGCTCATATGTTAATTCACAGCATGTAGCTAACAATACAGCGGTATCCTTATGAAAGGATACGGAAGTTGGCATAGAAAAATCCTCCTCATGATGAAGTATAATTCAATATATGAGGAGGATATATGTTTCATTCTTTTACAAGATCATTCGCTTCCATCAATCATGCGGCCAATCCCGCCAAGAATGCTACCTTCACCAGAAGTTTTTGCTCCTGGCCCCACGATGCGCTGTGCTAAGCGGCTTAATGTTAAGGATTGAACCCAAACTGTTCCAGGGCCTTGTAATGTTGCGAAGAATAGACCTTCGCCGCCAAAGATAGCGCTTTTCACATTCCCAACAAATTGAATATCATAGTCAACATCTTTTGTCATAGCAACAAGGCACCCTGTATCAATTCGTAATTTTTCTCCTGGCTTTAAATCACGTTGATAAACGGTTCCGCCAGCATGCATGAACGCAAGGCCGTCACCTTCAAGCTTTTGCATAATAAATCCTTCACCGCCGAAGAAGCCGCTACCAAGTTTTTTTGTAAATTCAATGCCGATAGAAACACCTTTTGCAGCGCATAGGAAAGAATCTTTTTGACAGATTATTTTTCCTTGATATCTCGTTAAGTCCACAGGAACAATTTTTCCAGGGTACGGAGCTGCAAATGAGACGTGACGTTTTTCATATCCTGTATTTGTAAATACAGTCATAAACATACTTTCACCTGTCACAAGGCGCTTTCCAGCCCCAACAAGCTTACCGAAAAATCCACCTGTTTGGGCAGAACCGTCACCAAATACGGTTTCCATTTCAATATTGTCTTCCATCATCATCATAGCGCCGGCTTCAGCGACTACGCTCTCCTCTGGATCTAATTCAATTTCAACAAATTGCATATCATCGCCATATAATTTGTATTCGATTTCATGTGCTTTCATCGTTTCACCTCAAATAATAAATATGTATTAATACATCTATATTGTACCGAAATATTTCCAAATATAAAATACAAGTTTTGTAAAATTTTAAGCGAGATATCCCTGTTTTGTTTGACGTTTTATTTCGGGCATGATATAGTAAAAGAACTATTGAGCTGCATAATGTGGTACGGAAATAAAGCGTGTTCGTTTCAAAGCGTTAGCTTGTGAGAAAATCATGATGTTTATCTCGACCTTTGTATGTAGTTTCCAATAGATAGATTTCTTTTTTATTTTAGGAGGTACATGCAATGCAAACAGGAAAAGTAAAATGGTTTAACGGCGAAAAAGGTTTCGGTTTCATCGAAGTTGAAGGTGGCGAAGATGTATTCGTACATTTCTCTGCAATTCAAGGCGAAGGCTTCAAAACTTTAGAAGAAGGTCAAGAAGTTTCTTTCGAAATCGTTGAAGGTAACCGTGGACCTCAAGCTGCTAACGTTACTAAAAAGTAATGACAGCAAAAAGAAACATTCCTTATTCGGGAATGTTTCTTTTTTTATCCCGCTCTAACGGGCAGTAAAAGGTAGGAAAGAAGCGGGAAGGGCAATCCGATGCAAGTTTTACTTTATGGTTTTGAACTGGACTCGTCTGGGGAAAGCTCGCTTCTAAAGGTTCTTGCTTCGTGGTCATCTAGCATTTGTTCATATTCTTCATGTTCTTCTGTAGCGTATACTTGTACGTTTTTTCCGTATATATCTGTTCCGATAAAGTTTTCAAAATCCTCAACATATCCGCGGGGCTCTTCGGCATCTACATACATTTCATTGAAATTTTTAGAGTCACGGCGCTCTAAATCAGCAGGTGTTTCTGACGTTCCATATAAAGCAACGTCTTGCCAAGCATCTTCAGCATCATATCCAACAGCACTATCCATATCATATTTACCAAAAGGTGGTTCAATAAGCTCTTCCTCAATTGGACGTGCGCCTAAGATTAATTTATTATGTGTGTGTTCGATACAAGTCGTTGCAGTTGGCATTGCTTCTAAACGTTCAAGCGGAATCGGTTCGCCTGATACTTCACAGATCCCATATGTTCCAGCTTCTATTTTTTCTAAGGCATGTTTTACATCTGTAAGTTGTTTATGCCAAAATTCTACTAATCCTAAGTCTTTTTCTCGTTCATACAATTCTGTTCCCATATCCCCTGGATGATTATCATATGCGGAGAGTTCTCCAACTGCATCGCGTTCAGAAGCTTGTCCCAGGTGTTCATGGTTTTGCAGCGTTTGTTCCAGCTCTTCCTTTTGCTTTTGTAGTACAGATTGAAAATGATCCATTTGTTGTGGAGTTAGCATAAAATCCACCTTCCTACAATTCGGTTTCTTTAAGTAGTATGAGCTCAATTGCAGGAATTATTACGTTAATATAACGGCGCTTTTGTACAATATAAAGCCCCTTCGACAACAAATGGCATGAGTGTACAATGAAAAAAACGCAAGTGCCTCCACACTTGCGCTTTTCTCATAGGAAATATCCAAGTAATAATCCAATTCCCATTAAAAATCCAAAAATTGTATTCGTTTTTGCTGTGGCAATCATTGCGGGTGCCATCTCCATTGGAATGCTCTTTCCAATAAAACCTTTTGCTGCTTTAAGTGCCTTTGGAACGCTTAAAAAGACTACAAGCATCCACGGTGAGGCAATCCCAACAAGAATAAGGGCAATCGTCCATATATAAGAAATGATAAACATAGATGCTAATACGCCGATTGCATTGTTCCGTCCAACTAAAATAGCTAATGTTTTTCGACCGTTTTCTTTGTCGCCATCTAAATCGCGAATATTATTCGCAAGTAGAATGGCACCGATTAAAATTGCATTTGGAATGGACAGTAATACAATTTCTGATGTTACGATTCCGGTTTGAATAAAGAATGAAATTCCAATAATAATAACACCCATAAATAACCCTGCTGTTAATTCGCCAAAAGGTGTATAGGCAATTGGAAGTGGGCCGCCAGTATATAAATAGGCAACAGCCATACAGATAAGACCAATCGCTGCGAGCCACCAACTGGAGTTCATGCAAATGTAAACTCCTAATAAAATTGCAATGCCAAAGAATCCGAACGCTAAGTTCAATACTGTTTTCGGCTGAATGCCATCGCGAACGATTGCGCCGCCAATCCCAACAGATCCTTCATGGTCGAGTCCTCTTTTGTAATCAAAGTATTCATTAAACATGTTTGTTGCTGCTTGTATGAGAAGGCAAGCAAGAAGCATGATAAGAAAAAGAGGTACATTTATTTTGTTAATACCTTCAACTTGCATCGCATAAGTTGTTCCAATAAAAACAGGCACAAAGGCTGCCGTTAATGTATGAGGACGTAATAAGCTCCACCAAATGCGCCAGCCTGTTTGTTTACTTGGCTGCATGGGAGAGGGATTTGTCTCAACTTTTGCTTCCATATGGAATCCTCCTATCTGTTTGTTATACAAAGTAAAAATGAGTTATTATTACCTATTAGAGCGGGAAACATACACAAAAAGTACACAATTAAGTGTAGGAAAAGCCTCATAGAGTGTCAACGTTTATTTTCTAGGAATGTGCTCGGATTTTCTCAGAAATGCTAAACATTGACACACCTTTCATTTGAGGTGTATCTTAAAATCAAGCGTATTTATGACTATTTTTCGCCCATAGGGGGGAGATTCTGTGATTCAAACGAAACAATATAATGTCAAAGATGTGATTCTGACTGCAATTCAGCGCGCAGCTGAAGGGCAAGTACTCGTTAGTTTTGTAAAGCAAGTGGAATGGATCGATCCACTCCTTTTTTATGCAGCAGGAACACAATTTGGATATAGAGATAGATGTTACTTTGCAGACCCAGCGCAGCATGTTATCTTTGCTGGAGTAGGCTCTGCTTTTACTATAGCAAATTCTTCTGAAAAGCGCTTTCAAAACGCTCGTAAAGAGTGGGCTGAGGTGAGAGAAGAAGCGGTCATTCACCGCACTGCTTATGAATTTGGAACAGGACCGCTTTTGTTTGGTGGTTTTTCTTTCGATCCGCGAAAAGAAAGAACAGATCTATGGAAGACGTTTGAAGATGCAATGCTGCAATTACCAGCCTTTTTATTAACGGTAAAGAATGAAAAAGCTTGGTTAACAGTAAACCGTTTCGTATCTGGAAATGATTGTGCGGAAAAGATTTATGAGGAATTGCAAAATGCCGAGGAGCAATTGTTACAGCAAGGCAAGCATTCCTTCGCAGAAGAAAAGGTAGCCATTCTTTCAAAAGTAGAGGTAGAACCGGAGAAATGGTTGCAAACAATTGAACAGGTGCAGGAAGAAATGAAGCGAGGAGCTGTGCAAAAAGTTGTGTTAGCTCGTGAAATGCAACTTGTTATGGATAAAGATGTGGATTCGACTTCTGTTTTGGCAGCACTTCGCATGGGGCAACCGGATTGTTATGTATTTGCGTTTGATTATAAAGGAACGTGCTTCTTAGGAGCAACGCCAGAGAGGCTTCTTCGTAAAGAGGGAGAAATATATACATCTATGTGTCTTGCCGGTTCGATTGGACGAGGTGCTTCAGAAGAGGAAACGAAAGAGAATGGATATGAACTTTTGCATGATAAGAAAAATTTAGCAGAGCATGGTTATGTAGTAAACATGATTCGCAATGTGTTAACGAAGCATTGTGAAACAGTTGATATTCCATATGAACCGAGTTTATTGAAAACGAAAAATTTACTTCATTTATATACATCAGTAGAGGCAAAGGGAAATGGTGATTTGTTATCGATTATTGAAGAACTTCATCCAACACCAGCTCTTGGAGGAACGCCGCGAGAAGAAGCATTAAAACTGATTCGTGAAGTAGAGCTATTAGATCGTGGTTTATACGGAGGGCCAATTGGCTGGATTGATGAGCAGGGGAACGGTGAATTTGCGGTAGCACTTCGCTGCGGGTTATTGTCTGGTAAACATGTTTCATTATTTTCCGGCTGCGGTATTGTCATCGATTCGAAGCTGCATTTAGAGTATGAAGAAACAAGATTGAAATTTAAGCCGATGCTTTCTGCTTTGGAGGGACTATCTAGATGAGCGATCATATAGAAGCGTTATCGTATTACTTAGGCGCGTTTGTTGATGAATTGGCGCGCCTGCATGTAGAGGATGTCGTCATTAGCCCGGGTTCGCGGTCAACACCGCTTGCCTTATTAATGGCGCAGCATGAACAAATTCGCACATATTTACACGTAGATGAAAGATCAGCAGCCTTTTTTGCGCTTGGTATTGCCAAGGCAAAAAAACGCCCTGTTGCCTTGTTATGTACGTCAGGAACAGCGGCAGCAAACTATTATCCTGCTGTATGCGAAGCATTTCATTCGCGGGTGCCACTTCTCGTATTGACAGCAGATCGTCCACATGAATTGCGAGATATTGGTGCACCGCAAGCGATGAATCAATTTCATTTGTTCGGTTCGTTTGTGAAACAATTTATAGAAATGGCACTACCAGAAGCAGCAGAATCAATGTATCGGTATGCACGGATGACAGCCGGGCGAGCAGTAGCTGGGGCGCTGCAAACACCAAAAGGGCCTATTCATCTAAACTTTCCGCTTCGTGAACCGTTAATTCCCGACTTTTCTTTAAGGGAATTATGGGAAAAAGGCTGCGGGGAATATGCCGCAACTGTTCATCAAGGGAAAATAGCAATAACGGATGAATATGCAGCATCTTTACGAGAGCGCCTTTCGCATATGGAAAAGGGGCTTATTGTATGTGGAGATGATAGTCATCCCGATATTGCAGAAGCTGTCGTGGCTTTTTCAAAAGCATACGGTTATCCGATTCTTGCAGATCCGCTTTCTGGTCTTCGCAGTGGTCTTCATGATAAAGCGACCATTATTGATTGTTATGATACTTTTTTACGTAACGAACAACTTCGTGATAGCTGGAAGCCAACTGTGATTATTCGCTTCGGCGGTATGCCGGTTTCTAAAGCACTTACGCAATATTTGAAAAAGCAAACGGAAGCATTGCATATTGTCGTTGACGAATCTGGAAATTGGCGAGATCCGGTGCTTATGTCTACAGAAGTTGTGTATGCAAATGACACTACATTTTGTGAGCAACTTGTAAATGATGCGAAGCAGCAAAGTAAGCAAGAGTGGCTTCATATGTGGCAACATATGAATGCCGCAGTAAAAGAGAAACTTACGGAAATGAAATCGTATGAGCATGCATTTGAAGGAAAAGTAATTACAGAACTTGTAGATGTTTTGCCAGAATATGCAACTTTATTTGTAAGTAATAGTATGCCGATTCGCGATACAGATACATTTTTCTTTACAAACGAGAAGAACATTGAAGTAGTAGCCAATCGCGGTGTAAACGGTATTGACGGCATTGTTTCGACGGCGCTTGGCGTAAGTGTAGCTCGCACGCCGCTTGTATTAGTTGTAGGAGATTTATCGTTCTATCATGATTTAAACGGATTGTTAGCGGCAAAACTACATGATTTACATGCGACGATTGTTGTTGTAAACAATGATGGCGGCGGTATTTTCTCATTTTTACCACAGTATAAACAAAAAGAACATTTTGAAGCGCTATTTGGCACGCCGCTCGGACTTGATTATGAACATGTCGTGAAGATGTATAACGGTTCATTCCAACGTGTACATACGTGGGAGGCGTTTCGTCATGAAGTGGACAAAGGTACGAGAGAAGATGGCTTGCATGTTATTGAAATAAAAACAGACCGCGAAGAAAACTTGCAGCTTCACCGTGATATCATGGGAAGAGCAGCAACAGTTGTTTCAAGGGCACTGCAAGGTGAAGCGGAATGAAAGTGAACGTACACGGAGTTTCTTACGAATATGAAGTGATTGGAAGCGGCGAGCCTCTTCTTGTCCTTCATGGTTTTACTGGAAGTATGGAAACGTGGCGTTCGTTTGTTTCGGCGTGGAGCGAGCAGTTTCAGGTCATTTTAGTTGATCTAATCGGACATGGTAAAACAGAAAGTCCAAAGGAAGTCCAGCATTATCATATAAAAACAGTAGCTGCGCACCTCATTGCTGTGCTTGATCATTTGCAAATTGAGAAAGTGCATCTGTTAGGGTATTCTATGGGAGGGCGTCTTGCTCTTACACTTGCTTGTTTATATCCTAAGCGCATTTCGTCTCTTTTATTAGAAAACTGTACAGCAGGACTCACAGCAGAAGAAGAACGTAAAGAGCGCAGACAGAAGGATGAACAGCTTGCAGACAAGATTGAACGAGAAGGCGTTGCTGCTTTTGTTGAAAAGTGGGAAAATATTCCGCTCTTTGCTACGCAAAAAAAGCTGCCTCTCCATGTACAAGCTCGTTTACGTGAAGAAAGATTAGCGAATCATCCCAGGGGCCTTGCAAATAGTTTGCGGGGCATGGGAACAGGAGCGCAGCCATCTTGGTGGAATGAACTAGAGCACTTGCAAATGCCAGTCTTACTTATGAGTGGAGAATATGATGAAAAGTTCTTTCACATCTTAACAAAGATGAAAAAACAGATCCCTCATGCTGAATTTGTACAAATTATTGGATCGGGTCATGCAATTCATGTGGAACAACCGCAAAAGTTTGATACAATAGTAAGGGGCTTTTTACAAAACATAAAAGGAGGTAGAAATAAATGACGATTGAATGGGTAAAAGAAGGAAATTATGAAGATATTATTTATTCCACATACAATGGAATCGCAAAGATTTCGATTAATCGTCCTGAAGTACATAATGCATTCCGTCCAAAAACGGTAATGGAGTTAATCGATGCGTTTGCACATGCACGCGATGATCAAAATGTTGGTGTTATCATTTTAACAGGTGAAGGTGGCCGTGCATTCTGTTCTGGTGGTGACCAAAAAGTTCGCGGTCATGGGGGATACGTTGGCGACGATCAAATTCCACGTCTAAACGTATTAGATTTACAACGCTTAATTCGCGCAATTCCAAAACCAGTTATCGCAATGGTAGCAGGTTATGCAATCGGCGGCGGACATGTACTTCACATCGTATGTGATTTAACAATCGCAGCAGAGAACGCAGTATTTGGCCAAACAGGTCCAAAAGTAGGAAGCTTTGACGGTGGATACGGCGCTGGTTATTTAGCTCGTATGGTTGGTCATAAGAAAGCACGCGAAATTTGGTACCTATGCCGTCAATACAACGCACAAGAAGCGCTTGATATGGGCTTAATTAACACAGTTGTACCATTAGAACAACTAGAAGAAGAAACTGTGAAATGGGCAGAAGAAATTTTAGCAAACAGCCCAATGGCACTTCGCTTCTTAAAAGCTGCATTTAATGCAGACACAGACGGCCTTGCAGGTATTCAGCAACTAGCTGGCGATGCAACGCTACTATACTATACAACAGACGAAGCAAAAGAAGGCCGCGATGCGTTTAAAGAAAAACGCCGTCCGGACTTTGGACAATTCCCTCGTTTTCCGTGATTAAAAGCGGAAGCAGCTCGTTTAGAATGAGAGGGGGGGGGGAGCTCCTGACGCAGAGGTGTACTTTACCTCGCAGGAAGGCGCGAAGCCACCGAACATTCTAGCCGCTGTAGCTGGATAAGATAAAAGCGGAGCCGACTGTTGCTTAAGCTGAATAGTAAGGAAAATAAAAAGAGACTTAATGAGAATTCATTAAGTCTCTTTTTTGCATAGTAGCTACAGTTCTCAAAATTGTTTATTTTATCCGGGCGGTAAGCTCTACATTTCAAGCGCTCAATTTAGAAGTTTTGCTTTATTTCTTTATTTATATGTTAAAATGGAAAAAACAACAATATATGATAAAAATATACAAAAAAGTAAATATCTCTTCTCAATATTTTATGATTATTGTTATAATATAATCAACGAATTTCAAGAAATTGTAACTACTCAGTCCGTATTAAAAAACGCAAGACAAATAGGGATAATTGCTCCGAAGCGCTACCTCTAACCTTTGGTTGGAGAAAGATCTAATTCTCCCGTTTCAATCCATTCTTTAGTACATTGGAAAACTCCTGTAAGTTGACTAGCATTAACAGGAAATTCAGAAGATAAACTGCTAAATGAAAATATTAAACAGTTAAAACACTGGGATGACTGAGTAGTTACAAAAAGGCATCTAAGAGTTTTGATACAAATTAAATTTGTTACACTAGAGCGGGTAAATTAGATAATAAAATTATGTAACTATTTCAGTGTTTTAATAAAGTTAGAGTGTTTAAATAGTTACATAGAGTAACTATTTAAAACCTAGTGTTAACTGTATGTTAGACAAGAAGGGGGAATAAAAACTTATATGCGTAGTTTCATTTAATAAGGTTTGAAAGCGCCTTCGTCTTTATGAAACGTAAAAGTTTTTCCAATAAGTAAAAGGGGTTGTCGTATTGAAACAGAAGAAGTTATTGTCACTATTTGTAGTATTTCTTATCTCGTTAACCACGTTTATGCAACCAATGGTAACTTTAGGTGCTGGGAACGATAATGTAAATGGTTCTAAGATTAATCAAGAGTATGTAATTAAGAACCCAGATGGAACTCCCAAAGTAGAGTTCAAAAGAGGTGAACAAGTTACTTATAATATAAACGTAGCAACTAAAGGAGACCCTAATGCCGGTGTTGCTTTAGACTACAAAGTTAGATTAGAGTTACAGGATGCTAAGGCTTATCTTATTGAGATTCCAAAACATCAAGGTTATATTAGTGATGTGAAAGGTTTTGTAGAAAATGGTAAAAGGGTAGCGATTATTTCACTATCAAAAGTACCTAATGATACTAAATTAACGATTCCTGTCAAGTTTAATTTTCATGACGATGCACCTAACGGTCATACAGCAACCCTAAGTGCAACATTACAGTCAGACACAGGAGAAAATTTAGCTTTTGCTAATGATGTATCGTTTAAGGTTTTTATGCCTGTAACTCCTAAAGTAACAAAAGATGTTGAGGATAAAGACCATTTAGAAATTGCAAAAGGTAAAGAGTTTACTTACAATTTAAAAACAGTAGTATCAGAAAACTTAAAGGGATATGAGTCTTTAACTCTTTCTGATACACTAGATAACAAATTAACAATTGTAGGTACAAAAGTACTTGTTGAGGGAAAAGAATCAGAATTAAAAGCTAATGTTAATAAACAATTGGTAACATTAAAGTTAACTCGTGAGCAATTAGAAGTTATCAAAGGTAAAGAGATTAAACTTGTAGTTACATCCAAGATTAACGAAAACGCACCTATTGAAATGATAAGTAGCAAAGCAAATATTCAATTAAACGATAACCCTTCGGAAGATTCTAATGTTGTAACGGTAATGCCTACTAAAGAGGAATCAACTAAAGAGGAATCAACTAAAGAGGAACCAACTAAAGAGGAACCAACTAAAGAAGAACCAACTAAAGAGGAACCAACTAAAGAAGAACCAACTAAAGAAGAACCAACTAAAGAGGAACCAACTAAAGGGGAATCAACTAAAGGGGAATCAACTAAAGAGGAACCAGTTAAAGAAGAACCTAAGCAACCGCAAAAAGAAATTCCTAAGATGAATCAAACTAATAATTCAACAGTTACTCTAATTGGTACATTGTTAGTATTAGGAGCATTATTTTCATTCTTTATTGTAAGACGTAGGAAGAATTCTTAATATGGTAATAAAGAAACCTTCATGCATAAGTATGAAGGTTTCTTTATTACAGTTGAACCATATTTAGAACAGCAGATATTAAAATATTTAGTATATTTTAATAGGAGACTAGGAGGTTTAATATGAAAAATAAATTTTTATATGTGTTAATTGGATTAATCTTTGTAACTGGGATTGGTTTGATTGTTTACCAACCTCTTTTTAACTATTATGTAATCCCTAAACAACTAGAAAAATCGTATGAAGAAAAATATAACAAAATAACTACAAATGAGATAAAAGAGAATTTATATAATTCAAGTAAAAAGGTAAATGCTTTTGATTACGATAGTGTACAAAGCGTAGACGAGTTGGATTTTAATTCTGTAAAAAGTAAATTAGATACAAATATGATTATCGGGTTGATTTACATTCCGAATGTACATATTAAACTCCCCATTTTATATGGTACAAATTATGAGACAATGATGCTAGGTGCAGGTACTTTAAAACCGAATATGACGATGGGTGTAGGAAACTATGTACTTGGTAGTCATAGTATGAGAAACAAAGAGTTATTATTTACACCTACAAGAAATATGGATAAAGGAGATTTAATATATTTAACAGATAAGGAGTATGTATATACGTATAAAACAACTTCAAAAGATGTTATCTCTCCAAAAGAAACACATGTAATGGATGATCAGAATGGGTTAAATGAAGTAACATTGATAAGTTGTTATGACGATAAAGGAGAAACAAGATTAGTAGTAAAAGGGGTATTAGAATCAAAGAAAAAGCTAGGAGAGGTAGACGAAAAAGTTAAGTCTCAACTAACAAGTTATTGAGAGTTTCAATCCATTCTTTTGTCCATTTCATTTATATGTATAAATGAACAGGTTTATACAAAATTTGATAAATATATACAAAATAGTAAATATCTCTTCTCAAAGTTTTATGGTTATTGTTATAATATAATCAGTAAAATTAAAGTTTATTTTACAATTTTTTCAAATTGATAGGGGGAATATTTAATGGCTGGACAAATTCGTATGAGCCCAGAGGAGCTGAAATCAAAAGCAGCTCGTTATGGTAACGGTGGTAATCAAATTGAGGACATTCTAACTGGTTTAACAAACTTACAAAATGAATTACGTGGAGAATGGGAAGGTCGTGCATTTGAAGGCTTTGACCGACAATTTGTCGAATTAGCACCAAAGGTAAAAAACTTTGCCCAATTACTACATGACATCGAAACACAATTGAAAAATACAGCAGAAGCTGTGGCTCGTCATGATGAAGAATTATCTCGTAATTTTGGACTTAGCTAATTACGGTGATGTTATTAGTTGAGGGGATTTTTCATGCTTTACATATTAACGGGCGCGAGTAAATTCTCTTAGTAGTGAGCCACGCAGCAATGCTGCGTGGCTTACTTATTGGGTTTATTTGTAAATAATGGAAGAGATGCTACGATTTTTCTTGAGAGTATATAAAAAAATAAATATAAATGCTCAGTAAAAAAAGATAGAAGGTAGCTTGAAGTTTGTTTGCATTTATCCCGCATTAACGGACAGTAAGGCTCCTATTCATGGAGGTTTCACTTTACCTTGGGCATTAAAAGGAGTATCCGTTTTCGCAACCACTAAAAGCAAACGAATAACAGGACATAGATAAATAGTGTTTACTAGCAGGAGTGGTGATGTGTGAAAAAGATAAAGTGGAGCGTAGTATTTTTCATTATACTGACGCTTGCGCTGTCTGCTGGAACCTCCTTTCTAGCGCTGAATCAAGTGAAGAAAGGAAAGAGCGCTAAAGACACGCAAAAAATGACGGTTGCGCTTGTTAACGAAGATCAAGGTGCAAGCCTGGGTGGAAAAAAGATTGAATTTGGTAACGAGTTTATTACGAGTGTTGAAAAAGATACTACCCATGATTGGTATGTAGTTAGCCGCGGGGTAGCGGAAAGCGGACTGGCACGTAACGTTTATAATATGATGATCGTTATTCCGAACGATTTTTCACAAAAAGCATTATCAATTGAGTCGAATGCACCGGAAAAAGTAACGCTTAACTACAAGGTAAATGCAACTGGTAATAATGATGTGAAAGCAGAAGCGGAAAAAACAGCAAGTTCGATACTTGAAGATTTCAATCGCCGAATTATCGATGTTTATTTTGCTAGCATTATCGGAAACTTGCAAAATGCACAGGATAACATTACAACTCTTGTAAAAAAAGAACAAACTTACACCAATGCATACAATGATGAGGTTCATAGCCCATTAGCTGGTTATACACAACAGTTTAAAAGTGTGCAAGATCAAACAGGTGTATCGAAAAATAGTTTTAGAGGGTTACAAGAGATTTTAAACGGGTTTGGCAACAATTTAAATGAGGGTATGAAATCTAATCAAACATATCAGACAACCTTTGGTGATTTCAATAAAATGAAGGAAGCGAATGGCCTTGTTGTAAAAGACTTCACGACGCAGCTGACTCAGTTTGACCAAGGTATGAATACGACAGATATACTGCAGCGATTTACTAATTTAGAATCAGCGAATAAAGCAATCTATGATCAATTTCAGTTAACGGAAAATAATCCTAAGCTTTTAGCGGATTCAATTAAAAATAATTTGAAGGATAGAAGTGCCGAAATTGATAAGTATAGCAAAGAGTTGGAACCAGAATCAGAGTCAGAGCTTGAGAAATCAATAACTGAAAAGCTGAGGGAGGAGATTTCAAAATCTGCTGAGGTGAAACAAGATGTGTATTTAAATAAATTCTTTGCCGAACCGGATGATCGTGTGAATGAAAAAATCCAAAAGCTCATTGATCATTTGCCGTCATTAAAGATAACTGATATTCAAAATATCGGTTTATCAGATGGGACTAAGAAAGAATTGGAAAATGTCATTGGTATCACAAATATATATATATCGGAAAAGGAAAATGACAAGGAAAAACCTGATACACCTAAGCGAGATGAAGATAATATTCCATTGGCGAAGTTGGTGCAAGATATTAAGAATCAGCTGGCAGGAGAGGGTGTTAGAGTAGAAGATAAAGCGATATTACCAGCTACAAAAAAAGAAGGATATATCACATTGAACATACCAGATGATTATGAAGTGACAAAACTGCTTATCGGAAATGAAGAAGACCGCACTGGCGAGTATCTTGCAAATAAAAAAGTTGTTTTACCACCTGCAGATCAAAGCGATTTCAAGATTGTGGTGATGTTACGTTTAAAAGACGCTAACAGAAATATTTCTGTCTTTGAACCTGTAACTTGGAGCTGGAACTTGACACAAGAGAATACAGGTAATGTCATTGATAAACCATCACCTGTCACAGAACCAACACCATCTGAACCGCCTTTATTCAATCAATTACGTGGGATTACGAATGACAAGGTTTTGAAGAAGGCAGAGAAAAGTGACAGCCAAACGCAAAAAGACGCTAGTCAGCCAGGGGAAAGTGACACTCAAACACAAAACGATGGTGATCAGCCAGGAAAAAGTAATGTGAAGACACAAACAGATCCGCCTCTTACAAAAGATGAAGAAACAAGTACAGATGATGAATGGAAACCTGTCAATAATAATTACATCACCCACCAAGTCATGTCACCGTTGGATGGCGCTAAGGATGGACACGCGGCTGAAGGTACAATGAATAAGGTTATACACGCGGTTGAAGATACGATTAAAAGTTATCAAAAACTATCTAAATTGTATGACTTGTATTATGGTATTGATGCATCAGCGGATTTACCGGAAGGTTTTGATAAAAAATCACTTGCGGATCTAGCTGAACCACATCCTGATTCATTATATTACTTGTTCAACAAACGCGATGTGGTTGACATACTAGCAGAATATGTTGCGAAGCAAACGACAGAAGAGGTAAAGAAAGAAAAGGAAGATTTGAAAACCAAAGTAGATAATTATATGAAATTGGTTGAGGATGCGAATAAAAAATCTGCAGACTTAACAGAGGCACTTACGAAGACAATTGACCAAGCGAATGTGATGAATACGAATCTTACGCAAGCGCTAAAAGATTTAGTAACATGGCGTGAAGCAAGCCGTAAGCTAATTGAACAGCAAGGAAAAGTTGTGACAAATAGCGATGGTGAGCAAACGGCGACGCTTGCATTAGACGGGGCATTCAAGTCTATTTTTGCACAAAGTCAAACACTGGCTGATCAATCGAAGGGTAACTTAATATCAGCTGACGATGTGTATAAAACGTTTGATAATATTGATAACCAAGCGAAAACGATTCAAGATAGTGGAAATACATTAGTGAATCAGGCAACAGCGCTTTCGATTGATCTTAGTAAGAAAATGCTTGACGATAAAGATTTCTTGAAAAACTTCACAAAAGTTCTGGCGAATAGCCGTGTTGGCGAACGACAAAATGAAAACTTATATAGCTTCCTTGCAAATCCAGTACAAACGAAAAATGATGGTGTTGTCGTAGCCGCAGATACGTTTACACCATATTTATTAGTACTGATTTGTTTCATTGTTTCTCTATTTACAGCTTATGTAATTTCAAACCAAGAACGAAAGCGCATAGAAGAAAGTGCTTTTGAGGAAGAATTGTCATTGGTACTGAAAAACGTACCAACTACGACTGTTCAAGTTGGTATTGGAATTGTGGAAGGGATTCTAATTGGTGGTATTTCAGGCTATTTATTGAAAATTGGTCATGCCAAATTCTTAGTATGGATCAGCATTTTTGCCATCACTATGTTAGTGTTGGTTCTCATTTCAGGCTACTTATTACGCCAAATGAAAATGATTGGAATGTTCATTCTACTAGCTACATTTAGCATGTACCTGTTCTTAACAGATGCAGTTGGATTGAACCTTGATAAAATGTCGACTGCTGCTAAAATACGTGAATTTTCACCACTTCAATATATTGAGAGTATGATTACTGGTTTTGCAAGTGACCGAGCAGATTGGCTGACTATTATGTATGGTTTAATTGCAGCTGCCGTTATTGGCCTTGTGACAAACTTGTTTGTTGTACACAAATACCGGAAAGAAGAAGGGGATGAACATGAAGCTGATTCTCATGCGAGCTAGTTTCATTACTGCTTTTTTGTTGCTTATTCTTACACCGGTGTCCATTCACGCTGAGACGGATAGCTATCTTGATCATAACGGGAAGATGGATTTGAAAACTGATCGTGTTGAACAGACGAACCAGGAAAAAATTGAAAAGGAACAAAAGGAAAACCAAGAAACTGAACTCGATAAATATGCACCAGGCTTGTTTAAAGAACAAACAAAAGATGCAATTAAAGAAAAGCAAAAAGAAATAGAAGGCGACACGAAATACTTAAATGACTCGTTATTTGTGACATCAAACAAGAAGGATACAACTGTGAAGGACAGACAGAACAGCTTGTTTGCTCAAAATTATATGGTTAGCACAGCTGTTAACGCTAGCCAAAACACAAATCAACAAGAAACGGATCCTATTAGTAATCAAATGATAGGAATCCTAGCTGCTGTGGTATTAGCAATTTGCTGCGGCATTTATGTTGTAATACGGAAAATTTGGCGGTAAGGGAGAAGAACATATGGCAGGACAAACACATATTAATGTCACAATTGACTTTAATAAAGGGAATGGCAGATTATATGATCTACGCATCCCTACTCATCAGCCCATCAAGCAGCTGCTTATGAACATTGCTGAGGCGCTGAAGCTTGATGTGATGGAAGTTTCTCGCTGCGCTGTTAAGGTTGTTAATAAAGAACTGCTACTAACTGATGATGATCGATTAATTGATTATCAGATAACAGACGGGGACATATTAAAAGTTTTGTAGAATCAAAACCTTTCTTTTTAGGTGGACAAGAGCAACTGGCCGTGTGTAGAAGCGGTCAGTTCCTGTTTCTGCCACGTACAAGGGTGAAAACAAAGTGAGCCAGATCAGGTCACTTCTACATAGTAGCGACTTATATGTTAAAAAAACAAAATGGACTCATATAGAAAAGAACATGACAAAGAGGAGTAAAGGACTATGACAGAAAGAACGATTCAGCTAGATTCGATGCAGTATCTATTTGAAACGACTGAGCATGTACGGAAATTGAAGTTATCGAAATCACAGACGCGTGTGAAGGACATACGGCAATTGGAGTTAATCACGGAAAAATCTAATTTCTTTGTACCGGCTACAGTAGAAGACCATGAAGATATGTTTACGTTTGAGTTTAACGTTAAGGAACAAACAAAGGAATGGAAAGATGTACAAAAACTAGGGAAGAACGATAAATTACGATTATTACTTAATATTGCTCGTTTTCAAGAGTGTTTACAAACTCGAAAAACTTTCTTCCTTCATCCAGAAAACATCGTATTCGATGACAATTATATGCCATATCTTGTTTATCGCGGTATTCGTGATATTGTACCACCATATCGATTAGATGATGCGAAATTTTTACGCCAGTATAAATGTTTAGTTGTTGCGCTATTCTCGAAGAAATATAGTTTTGATGAGTTATATTCTGGTTCATTGGAAAATGCGAAGGATACAGCGTTTGATCGTAGTGTTGTTGATGCTAGTACGTTTAATGATCTTGTAAAGTTGTTAAATGATCATTACAGAAAAGAACAAACGACGACAGAGAAAAACATGCAACTTGTGCCGAAAAAACGATTCCGTTTATTTAAACGATTATCCATTTCGATGATTGTTGCTTCTGTTGTTCTTGCTGTGCCGCTTGGCTATTTCAGTTTTGTGAAAATGCCGTATCAAAATAAATTGTTAGAAGCAGATAAAAATTTCTTGGCAACAGACTATGATAAAGTAATTAGTACTTTAAAGGAGCAGGATCCTGAGAAACTACCAGATGCCTCTAAATATGTTCTAGCTTCTTCATACGTGAAAGCAGAAAAATTAACAGATGATCAAAAAGCAGCAATTATGAAGAATGTGAGTCTAAAAAGTGATAAAAATTATTTACTATATTGGATTTACAACGGGCGCGGGGATTTCTCGAAGTCTTTAGATCTTGCGAAATATATCGATGACCCGCAATTAATTATGTACGGATTAATTAAACAAATCGAACAAGTGAAAAACAATCCCAAATTAACTGGCTCGGCGCGTGAAGAAAAAGTACAGAAATATCAGAAAGAATTGGAAGATTACCAAAAGAAATACAATACGGATTCCTCAGGTGACTTATCAAATAAAAATCCATCAGGAAATAAAGCGAAATAAACATCAGATGAAATAAAAATAATAGAAACGGGAGATAGAGATGGTACAACTACTAACAATTAGTTATGGCAATCAACTGCATAAATGTCATCTTAATCCGAAAAAACGTGAATTAGTCACAATCGGAAACGAATGGTCCGATACCGTTACCTACGCGGAATTAGAAACGCGTGTAGAGGTGAAGTGGGATGGCAAAGCATGGAACATTGAGAATGAAGTCTTACGTGTAAATGAACATGTGACCGTAGATATTACGAAAGAGAAGAAAATGCACTTTTACTTGACTGATGCAGAAGAAGAGTATGTGTATGATATAGCGTCCAAATATAGTATTTCGTTTGGAGCGATGGATTGCGATGACGTAACGATTAAGAATATAAAAGCTAACTTGCTGTTCATCCGTGAAACATTAGGGGAATGTTTTAAAGTCATTGTGAATGACGGCTATGTATATCACAACTTTTTCCGCATTACTGGCGAGGAAATGCTTGAACCAGGTGACCAGCTTTATTTTGACGGTGTAACAATTAAAGTTGGAAAAGAAGATATTCAAATATTAGCTTCATCTAATCGTGTTACAACAAAATTAACACATTTAATCGAAGCTGATAATGATTTTGGTGAAGAATATCCAAATTATCATCGTTCCCCGCGGATTATTTACCGTGAGCCAGAGGAAAAGATAACGATTGGGAAGCCATCTCCCCTACCATCAAAACCAAGTGAACAACTGGCGCAGATGATTGTGCCACCGATTGTAATGATTGTGTTGACTGTAGTCATTTCAATCTTTCAGCCGCGCGGGATTTTTATTCTCACAACACTTGGGATGACAGTAGTAACAGTAATCATTTCATTAACCACATACTTAAGGAGTTTAAAGAAATACAAAATTGATACGAAAGAGCGTAACGAAAGCTATCAAGGTTATTTGAAACAGAAAACGCAAGAATTGTATGCCGCAAGTGAAGAACAAAGGCATGCTTTAGATTATCACTATCCAAACATTGAACAAATTCGTGATATGGCAGTAAGAGTAGATTCGCAAATCTATGAAAAAACAATGTTCCACCATGATTTCTTAACATATCGCGTTGGATTGGGTCGTATTGATTCTAGTTTTGAAATTCAGTTTAACGAAGAAGAGTTTACGCAAAACAAAGATGAATTAGTAGAAGCTGCAAAAGACTTACGTTCGCAATATAAGGGTTTAAAGGATGTACCGGTTGTGACCGACTTAGTAAACGGTCCAGTAGGTTATATTGGACAACGAAAATTGGTAATCGAACAGTTGCAAATGCTCGTAATGCAGACAGCGTTGTTTCATAGTTATTATGACTTACAATTCATTACGATTTTCCCAGAAGAAGAAAAAGCAAGCTGGGAGTGGATGCGCTGGTTACCGCATGCGAGTTTACGAGATATTAATGTTCGCGGGTTCGTCTATCATGACCGAAGCCGAGATCAGGTATTAAACAGTTTGTATCAAATCCTAAAGGAACGCAAATTAGCTTTAGAAGAGAAAAGCAATTCTCAAGAGAAAATGTATTTTGCACCTCATTATGTTGTATTGATTACCGATGAAAAACTAATTTTAGATCATACGGTAATGGAATTCTTTAACGAAGACCCGAGCGAACTTGGTGTATCTCTCATCTTTGTAGAAGATGTGATGCAAAGTTTACCGGAACATGTGAAAACAGTTATTGATATACGCGATGCGAAAAACGGGAACATCATCTTAGAAAAAGGGGAGTTAGTGAATCATCACTTTACGCTTGATCACTTCCCAGATGGTTTCAACAAAGAAGAGCTCTCTCGTGCATTAGCACCGCTGAATCACTTACAAAACTTAAGAAACAGTATTCCAGAAAGTGTTACATTCCTTGAAATGTATGGCGTTGAAAAAGTTCACGAACTAAATATTAAAGGTCGTTGGGCGAAAAACGAAACCTTTAAGAGCTTAGCTGTCCCGCTCGGCTTACGTGGTAAAGATGACATTGTCAACTTGAACTTACACGAAAAAGCGCACGGACCACACGGATTAGTCGCAGGTACAACAGGATCTGGTAAATCAGAAATTATTCAATCGTACATCTTATCCCTTGCGGTGAACTTCCATCCGTATGAAGTCGCATTCTTACTGATCGACTATAAGGGCGGCGGAATGGCGAACTTATTCAAGAACTTACCGCATCTACTAGGAACAATTACGAACTTAGACGGCGCTCAAAGTATGCGTGCCCTTGCATCGATTAAAGCAGAATTAAAAAAACGTCAACGCTTATTTGGCGAATACGATGTAAACCATATTAACCAATATCAAAAACTATACAAACAAGGCAAAGCGAAAGAAGCAATGCCGCACCTATTCTTAATTTCAGATGAATTTGCCGAATTAAAAGCAGAACAACCTGAATTTATGAAAGAGTTAGTATCAACAGCACGTATCGGTCGTTCCCTAGGAATCCACTTAATCTTAGCAACGCAAAAACCGAGCGGGGTCGTAGATGACCAAATTTGGAGTAACTCCAAATTCAAGCTAGCACTAAAAGTACAAAACACATCTGACAGTAACGAAATCTTAAAAACACCAGACGCTGCAGAAATCACACTGCCAGGCCGAGCGTACTTACAAGTCGGAAATAACGAAATCTATGAACTGTTCCAAAGTGCATGGAGCGGGGCGGATTATATTGAAAATAAAGAAGACCAGGAACAGCTAGATACGACAGTTTATGCGATCAATGAGCTTGGACAGTATGAGATTTTGAGTGAGGATTTGAGTGGATTTGGAGATAAAACAGAAATCACAACTGTACCAACCGAACTTGATGCGGTTATCGATTATATTCATGATTACACAGAAGAAAACCGAATCGAAGCATTACCAAGACCATGGTTACCACCGCTTCCAGAAAGAATATTCCTGCAAGACTTACATCCAGTAAACTTTAAGGAAGTATGGTCAGGTGAAAAGAAACCATTACAAGCAACAGTTGGTTTACTAGACCAGCCTGAACTACAAGCACAAACACCGCTTACATTAGACATAAGTAAAGACGGTCACGTTGCAGTCTTCTCAAGTCCAGGATACGGAAAATCAACTTTCTTACAAACTGTTATTATGGATGTAGCGCGTCAGCATAGTCCGGAGCATTTGCATGTGTACTTGCTTGATTTTGGAACAAATGGATTAATGCCATTAAAAACACTACCGCACGTAGCGGATATTATAACGTTAGATCAAGCAGAAAAATGTGAAAAATTTATCCGCCGTATAGAAGAAACGCTTAAGGAAAGAAAGCGACTGTTAAGTAAATACGGTGTTGCTAATCTTGAAATGTATGAACGAGCTAGTGGTGAAACATTGCCGACAATACTCATTACATTAGATAATTATGATGGAGTTAAAGAGGCAGCATTTGTTGATAATTTTGAACGCCTGATTGCACAAATTGTTCGTGAAGGCGCCGCAGTAGGAATTCATTTACTATTATCGGCTATGCGTCAAAATGCATTAAGAATCCAGGTGAATACGAATATTAAGGTACAAATTGCTCTCTACATGATCGATGACACAGAACCTAGAGCAATAGTAGGGCGTACTGATTTGAAAATTGAAGAAGTATCTGGTCGCGGTTTAGTAAAAATAGAAGACCCGACAGTGTTCCAAACTTGTATGCCAACAGAAGGAGAAGATGTGCTCGGTGTAATTGAGCATATACAAGCTGAAGGGCGAGATATGAACGAGTTTTGGACTGGTTCAAAACCAAAAGCTATTCCGATGGTACCAGAGATCTTGGAATATAAAGAATTTATTGCATGGCCAGAAACGAGAAAAATTATGGAAGCTCGTAAACTATCCTTTGGGGTTGAAACTGAGAATGTCACACCAATGGAATTAGATTTAGTAGAAGCTTCAAACCTTGTTGTAGCAGGAATAAAAAAAGACCAAATTGAAAATATGATTTATCAATTTACTAACCAATTAATTGAAAGTCAGGGATTTGATGTGGGTCTTATAGATTCAAGAGCACAAACATTCTCAAACTTTAAGGGCAAAACAGCTTTATATGTAGCTGACAAAGCAGGAATAGAAAAAACGATTCAGCAAGTCGAAGGTGCTTATAGATCAAGGGAAGCTGCATTTAAAGAGGAGCAAGAAGCTTCAAATGACACGATAAATCCAGCAGACTATGTTAAAAAGTTCAAGCCAATTGTCATCGTCATCGCGGACTTAAATGATATTGTTAGTAGTGTAGAAGATAGTGAAACATATCGCTTAGCAGAATTGATTACGAATGGTGCATATATGGGAATCCATTTTGTCATTGGTTGTGATGTCGATGCGATTGATAGCCGCTATGATTCAGCTTCAAAAGCAGTCAAAGCACAATCGCACGTTATTTTGTTAAGAAAATCATCTGGACAAATGGTGTTTGATGTATCCAATAAGGATTTAAGTAGTACGAAGTTAAATCCTTTTGAAGGATACTTTATAAAAGATAGATATGCGACAAAAATTAAGGTACCAACTATTCAGGGGGGATATTAATGGAATTATCGCAACTTGATAGTCAGAAAGCAAATTTACTTAGTAGCATTAGTCAGCAGCAGAGCCATTTAGCGGCTCTGCAGCTAAAAAAACAACGATTAGTACAAGCAAAAGGACAATTTGTAAATAATGTTGAATCCATTCGGCAAAACGAGCAACAATTTAAATCACTAGAAATTAATGATAGTTTGTGGAAAGGACAAAGAGCAACTACCTTCAAGTCCACATATCAAGAACAAGTCCTCTCCAATTTAGGAAGATTTATAGGCGAGTTAGATAGAGTAAAAGAAGATATTGAACATGAGATTCAAAGAATTGATGGACAAATTGCTTCATGTGAATCAGCTATTTCTTCATTAAATAGAAGTGTTTCAATTGTGAACGATAATATTCAAATTGAAAAACAGAAAAAGGAGAATGGATAATGGGCGAAATTAAGTTAAATAAAGCCGTCTTTGATTCGAAAGTAAGTGAACTAAAAAGTGGTGCGAGTGATATAGGGAAAACGAAGTTTAATGATATGAAATTGAGTCGTACTAATTTAACTAGATTAACTCAATTTTGTGAAGCGATAGAACTGTTATCTCAAAAGGTGCAACAGTATGAACAAGTGCTACAAAATGATATTAATAGAATTCAACAAGCTGGGGAAAAAATAGTTAACAAAGATGAAGAACTTGAAAAAAGTCTAAGCACCATTCCAGGCTATTAACTTTGAAATAGGGGGAATGTAAGATGGATAAAAATATTGAATTACAGGAAGTGAAGGAACTTCAAACACGCTTTAATTCAAACGCTGAAGAGTTAAATCAACATTTCGAATCAGTAGTACAAAAAATAGTGGATGTTACACAGATTAGCTCTTTTCAAGGAAAAACAGCTGATGGAATTAAAGGGTATTTAGCCATGGTTCATGGGAAAATTATTTCTAGTTATATGGAATCTGCTGAGTTGTTAAAAGTACAATTTCAAAAAACAATTGATGATTTCAATTCTACGGTTGACAGTGATGCAGATGTGAAAATTTACGGAAGTTATTTGGATGATATAAAGAAAAAAATTAATGGATATAATGAAGGATTTAACTACTCTAATGACGAAGCGAGACAAACGGTGGGATCCATTAGCGATATCATTGCAATTCAATATCCATCATCATCAGGAATTACGGAAGGAGCTGTAAAAAGTCAAAAAGAAATCAGTGACACGCTAGAAAAATTAGAAACTTATAACAGTCAGCAAAATGACCTGCAAGCGTTTCGTGAAATGATGCATGCCTTAGAAAATGGAATGAATCAAATACGAACTAATGGTGGAGATTTTTCTAGTAATTCAATAGAAAAAATTATGTCTAGCAAGTGGTACGAAACCATAAGTAATGGAACCACAGCCACGGGAATAAGTAATGGAACTGGGGGAGATGGAGGAAACATTAGCGATATTCTTATAACAATTTTAACGAAAGGCGGGGTCACAGCTGGAAAATTAGGATTTATATTAGGGACCTTAAATATAGTTCCAAATGCTAAACGTAGCGACCTTGTCGATATTCAGAAAGGTTTCTTAGCAAAAAAAGCTGGAGGGGTATGGGCTAAATGTCTTACATCGATAAATTCAGCGGTGAATTCTTCGGCACACTCTAAGAAACTTTTTGGAAAACTTGCACAAGAATTTTCAACAATTGAGAAATTTGCCGCAAAAATAGGGAATTTAAATCACTCACTACCTGATAATAGTATTAAAGCAAGTAATATGTCAAAACATATGATAAAAAATATGAAATGTTTTAGTATAGTTGGAATGGCGACAACCTCTGTGTCCGAATACTTTGAATTGAAAACAGCCTTTAAATCAGATAAAACAGCCGGTGAAAAATCAATTGATGTCGGTTATTCTGTAGGGAAAGTTATAGGTACTTCTGCATCTTCATGGGGAGGAGGAATAGCCGGTGCAGAAGCTGGTGCAGCAATAGGTACAGCTATCTGCCCTGTTGTTGGTAGTGCAATTGGGGCTGTGGCAGGTGGAATAATTGGAGCTACCATAGGAAGTGCAGCATTTGATGCAGCGGTGGACCGCTTTTTACCAAGAAAAAAAATAAAAGAATATGCATCGAATTTTACAGGCGCCGTAAAAAAATGGTTTAAATAATCTTATTAAAGAAAAGAGGGGAATAAAAGTCTTTCAAATAGACTTTTTAACAGTTATGGATAAACAATATACGTTTTCTCTAGAAGAACTAGCATTCCTATTAAATTATAAAGATAATCAAGCCTTTGCCAAATCATTATTACAAATAGTTTATGATGAGCTTAAAGAAACAGAAACAGAAAAAATCTTTTTAACAGCAGCACATTCCTTATTAGCAAGAAATTTACTAACATTTGATGAACAAAAACAAGAAGTATTCCCGAAGCCTGATGTAGAAACATTATTTAATATTTTCAATCATCCTTCTATTTCTATTTTATTACAAAAAATTGATTTTCAAAATGATACAACAATCACTGGGAATATTTATACTCACGGTAACTTTACTATTTCATATCAAAGTACGAATGGAATTGTACATACAATTGAAAATTTATCAGATTATGAATTGTATGCAGGAGCAAAAGATTTACTACAAATTGAAATTGAAGAACAAAATTTAAATATTGATTTGGAAGAAACTTTACCAAATCATTTGGTTGAAGAAATTGGTAACCTTATTGCAGTTCCTATTGAAGAAGGAATAAATATTTTAGTTGAAAACGGTGTAAAGCTTTCAAATGCAGAAATTTTCATAAACGATATAAAGGCAACAAAAAGTATATACAGTGTTATGCGACTTGATACACAAGAAAATGGCGAAATTATTTCAGATAAAGGTTTCTTTATTATTGAAACAGCACATACACAATGGATATTATCCCAATTAGACAATAGTTCTATATTTGGTTTATCCCAATTAGACGATAATGTTACATTTAGTTTAACTCAATTATCTAATACAATTTTTGAAGATAAACTGAAAACATTATTCATAAGTTAACCTGTAGAGAGAGGAATGTAATACCTTGAATAAAGATTCCAAAACTGTAAAAACAGAAAAAGGTTTTTTTGAAAGTATAATAGCACCTATCATTTCTGGGGTTATTTTCATTTTGTTAATCCTATATAAGGTAATAGAGTTCGTAATGAAATATGTTGTTATCTTAATAATAATTGCTTCTCTTGCTGCTATAATTGTATTTATGTATCTGAAAGAATTTGATGGTGTATTTGGTGCTGGTTTGGCTTTAATATCATCATTGTTTGGATATTTTATTTTTTTCAAAAAGAAAAAGGGTTAACTTATAATGAAATGTATTCTATTAAATAGGTAGATAAATAAAAAGATCTTTCTTTAAGAATATGTGATAAAAAGGGGACTTTGGTATTTTGGTCTTTCCCCCTGTCAATTAGACAATAAAAGAGTAGGTGTCTTTTCATTAAACAACCTTAGTTCTAAATTCAACAGGACAAGGTTGTTTATTTTTTTGGGAATCGTTTGTTATTGTAATACCTCATATATCTTCTAATGGCTTTGAAAACTTGCTCTTTTTTATGAAACTCAATTCTATAAAAACATTCTGTCTTAAAGTGGATAAAAAACTCTCTATATATGCATTACCAAGACCGTGATTACCACCGCTTCCAGAAAGAATATTCCTGCAAGACTTACATCCGGTAAACTTTAAGGAAGCATGGATAAAAATATTGAGTTACAGGAAGTGAAAGAACTTCAAAGTAGATTTCAAGCAAGTACAAATGAGTTGAATCAACACCTGGAATCTTTAACACAAAAAATAGGTGAGTTTATAGAAATTAACTCCCTTCAAGGGAAAACAACTGATGGAATTAAAGATTATTTACAGTTCACGGGGGTATCATCTCTGCATTTATGGTTTTAGATCTTCAATTTCAAAAAGCAATTGGAGATTTTAATAGTTCAGTTGACAGTGATGCAGATACAAAAATTTATGGTAGTTATTTAGATGAGGTAAAGAAAAAAGTTAATGGATATAGTGAAGCATTTAATCATTCCAATGAAGAAGCGCAACAAACAGTGGGGACGATTAGTGACATTGTACCAATTCAATATCCATCATCATCAGGGATTACGGAAGGATATTCTAAAAGTCAAAAAGAAATCAGTGATACGTTAGAAAAGTTAGAAGCTTATAATAGTCAACAACAGGACTTGCAAGATTTTGATGAAATGATGCGTGGGCTAGATGATGGAATGAATCGAGTCCAAGCTAATGGTGGAGATTTCTCTATTGGTGCGGCAGAGAAAATTTTACCTGAAGGATGGTTTGCGGGTATTGTTGCTAGTGCCAAAAAAAAGGTAAATATTGGAAATGCTAAAAAGGTGTGGTAGGTATATTCTCCGGGCTTCTACGCCTTGTTTATATGAAAACAACGCTTGGATTTAGTGTCAAATTTGATGTTAATGGTCGGAAAGGAAAAGGGACATATATATTTGAAACTTCTAAAAGAAACGATATTGTGAAAGTTTCGAAACTTTTAACTACAGATGCTAATGAAGATTCTATTGTTAAATTTATTTTTCAAGATAAATTTAAAATTGATTATAACAAAGTAACAAGAACTGCAAGAAAACAGACATTAAAAGATATTTATAAATTACCTGAATTTGAGGCCTATCATGATTTCAAAATGAATTGGAAGGAAAAAGGTTTTGTAAAAGCTTTTGGAAATAGGTGGGGGGACTCATTTGGAACTGAATTTCAAAAAAGTCTGGATGAATTAAATCCTAAGAAATGGCCAGAAACATTCGAAAAACTCAAGGGCACTGGGAAATTCTTTAAAGGAGTAGCAGTTGTTGGAACAGTTTTAGGACCGCTAGGGACAATAGGTGGAGCAGCAGTAGGGATTGGAGTTTCGATAGCTTTGAATACGAAATTGGAAATTTTAGGAGGAGAAAGTGTAGTTAGTGGAACAAAGAAATTAGTAAAACGGACGGAAGGTTTAGAATATAATATAAAGTCTGGTAATTATAAAGAATTTATAAAAATGACAAACGTAGTAGTGAACAAGGGAAGCTCGGCACTGAAAGAACTGAAATCAATATTTTGGTAATTTATATAACATTAGAAGGTAGGATAAATGAATGGGGAATATAAAAGAAGAAGACTTAGATGCATTTAAAATTACATGTAAAGATCGCTTTAGTCCTGATGTTATAAAAATCTTCTTTTGGGGAGTTTTTATATATACTTCTATACCGATGGGCATCATGTTTGTAGGTGCTTTACTGAATGGAGATAAGATTTCTTTAGGGCCGTTTGAGAAAATAGTTGTACAAGCCGAGATAAAATTATACATCTTGGAATTTATTTTTTTAATGCTATTCACGTCTTCAAAAATTGCTTTTAAATTACAGAAAATCCAAAGCATTGTGATGTTATTTTATTCTTTTCAGATAGCAACATTACCATATATGTTTGTGTTGATTAAAGGTGTATTTGGATTTTCCTACGAAAATAAAACATTAGTTTATTTTGCTTTGTTATTATTGGGAGCAATAGCTACTCATATTGTAGTAACAATCAATACTTTTAAAAAGGCAAAATATGGAGGCTATAGGTTGGAAGGAGGAGTAGTTTCACTTTTCACTGCTAGGAAACTACAATTATCAATTGGAATGTTTATTTATGTGATTGTCCTTTTGGTGTTGATCTTTGTAAGTATTCCTTTTCAGATAGAACCAATTATGTTTTATATTGTACAAACAGTAATATTATATATATTCGCCATTGCATCAGCAGAATTTATCCTATTGGTATACTGTCGCTTCAAATTCCCATCATTTAATATAACATGGGAGCAACACGAAAAGGAGCGTCAAGAATTTATAGCAAATAGAAGAAGAGAAGAGCAAAAGCAAAGCAAAAACTGAAATGAGATTTATAAATGATAATCGTAAACTGATTTTTTATGTATGTGGAAGAATCTATTTATGACGAAAGAAATAAATTACTGTATAAGGGGTAGAGTTTATGAAAGTTTACTATAAAGCATTGTCAATGCTAAATTTAATTAGTATCACTCAAATTGTAAAAAAAGACGATTGGTTGTTACCGGCCATCGCGCTTAGAAATCAAGTACAAAATAAAAGAGAAGACTTACTTAAGTAATATAGATAAAGAGTTATACAAGAAGTTAGACAAAGGCTCTAAAATAGAAGTACTAGAATACAAAGGCATAGTTACGATGTAAAGTAAGGGGTATTATTTTGAAAAAGAAACGGTTTAGAATTGGTTGTATTGTAGTGTTTCTAGTGTGTATGTTCCTACTCATAGGGGTAGGAACATACACACTAGAAACAAGTTAGACAACATGGTAAGTCAAGTATAGCGGAAGTCGTAGACGTGAAAGAATACACACCTAGAGGGTTTAAGACTTATGAAATCAAGTACAAAGTAGAGGGTGAAACGCACACAGGTAGCGTAAGTAAGAAAGTATACAAACGTTTAGACATTGGTTCTCGCATTGAGGTTGTTGAGTACAAAGGAAAGACTATGCTATTTGAAAGTTATGATTCAAATTGAGGGGTATGGGAAATGAATCACAGACGTAAGAAAAAGAAGAATCCAATAAACTTAAGGAAAGTACCAAATAAAGTAGAACCTGTGATAGAAGAAGAGAACTCAAAGGAGGAAAAGAGTAACAAGTTAGTGGAAATTCTCATTGTTATTCTTCTCTTTCCTATCATTATATGGGCTGTATTAGAAAGTTCTAATACACAATTTAGTAAGAAAACAACTCTTGTTATTATCAGTATTATTGTTTTCTTAGTAGTTGGGGTAGTTATAATAGGAGACAAATAAAGGGGGATATTATGAGTGGGAAAAAATTCATAATTTTAGAGAAAGACCCAGAATATGTAGACAACTATGTTGTATTTAGGAGTACAAAGTTTTAAAATACTTTGTCACTTAATCGCCTGTTTTTCTAAATGAAAGATGTAATGAAAAGAAGAAATAGATTTATATTATAACTAAGAATAGAACCAATGTTTCTAATGGAAGAAGCATTGGTTCTGTTTTTATGCAAAGAAGCTGGGAGGATTAATAATAATGTATCTGAATGTAGTAAGAAAACAGATACAATTCATATACAAACGTAAAACGAATTAGAAAAAATCTGGACTCAAGATTGCAGACAGCAGGAGCCTTTGATGCATCTGTAGCAAATAACCAGTGGCTTGAGAAAAAACAGCACCGTTTTTTGAAAACTTGAATTTGAGGAGTGGTTTGAAGGATTTAGAATTAAAAGAATTTACTAAGGGTACGGGGAAAGCTGATAGTAAGATAATTGATGATAACTATCTTATTAGAGCCTATCGTGGGACTGACTTAAGCAAACTAGAAGCGGAATATAGCAGCTACATTCAAAGATTTTGAACTAACTAGAGACGGTACAATGATAGCGAATCAAAGAAAGGGTTACTATTAATAAGCATCATCTAGAGAGAAGTAAGATTATAGATGATGGGATTAAGGAGTAACATTCACCGTTCTAATTAAAATGGTGGTAAAATAAACCATAAATAAGTGTTTAATCTGGATTCACCTGGTAGGGGTATATGGATAAAAATATAAATAAAAGTTGTTATGTAACTTTATTTTTTTAGTATTAAGGAGGATATAAATGAAACCTGATTTTTTTATTATTACAATGTATCCCACAGTATCTTTTAATCAGGAAGAGATACTAGGGCGTCTTTTAGATGTGTTTGAGTCAAATGAAAAATTTGCTCCTACTCATTGGGGCAACTGTGAAACGGTACGGGTAGAATATAATCGTGAGGAAATTATTGAAAAAGTGATTTCGGAGCGTAGGGCATCTGAAGTTCATCTCTATCGTGATAAATCTGTTAATTATAGAGGGAGTTTTCAAATTAACTGGAGCCAGCGCTCATTTTTACAGTTTGAGTTTCATAAATCTATACCAAAAAAATTATGGTCAGCTTTTTTGGAGCTATCTGACCAAATTGCAGAAATCGTGAAACCATGTTATGGAGTAACTCAAATTTTTTGGCCTTTATCCTATCCGTGGAATACAGAACGTGAACGTTTACATATGTGGATGGAAATATCTTCTCAACCTATACCGGTTCGATTTCTTCCCAACGGTCCATTAGGGATGGGAGCTAGAACCTACTTTGGTGGCCATATTTTAGAAATGTTTGGTAGAGATTTGTTGCTAAATAGTCCAGCTGTGGTATCAGAACTGAGTTGGGGTGGTATTTGCATAGATCTTTTAAAGAACCCATTAGAAGCTGATATTGGTACATTACTTGATAGTTGGTTACATGTAATGAAATATTTAGAACCAGCTCAAGTCATGTCTATACCAAGTTTTCGTGAGAATCGAAGAGGTGTAACCTTTTCTCCTAATGTTGTTTGGAAGGACTATCTGGAAAGTTAAATGAAAGGAATTTGTAATCATGAATGAGAAAAGTAATGATAGAATAAGGGTCATGGAAATATTAAATCGATCTCAATATAATGATGAGGTTATAGATCAGTTAGATATGAGTGATTTGGACCTTACTTTTTCAGACCTGTCAGAGGTAATGGGAGATCGTATTATGGCAAAACGGGTCATGTTAAGGGCTTCTTCATTAATGAGAGCGTCGTTTCTTGATTGTGATTTTGAGTTGGCTGATTTCAGAAGTTGTAATTTAGAGGAAATACACATTGCAGATTGTAGGTTTGGCGAAGCGGATTTTTCTAAAGCGAATATGAAATATGCAAAGATAAATATAAGTAGTTGCTTCGAGACTTGTTTTGATGAAGTTGATTTTTCATATGGAGAATTAATTGGAACAGTTTTAAATTATGCTACTTTCCGTCATGCGAATTTATCTAGAATTGATGCTACACAAGCAAATTGTGTTGGAGCAGATTTCAGCAGTGCTACTCTTACAGGTGGTAAATTTGAAAAGACGGATTTGGAAAATGCAAATTTATCAGAAGTAGATGCTAGAAATGCAGACTTTACAAATGCAGATTTAACAGGAGCAACCCTTTTAAATGGGAATTTTACAGAAGCGGATTTTACCGGTGCTAAACTTGACAATGTAGTTTGGACAGGAGCAAATATAGAAGGCGCTAAGTTTGACGAAAATGTGAAGGAACAAGTGTTGAAAATGATATAGAAGTTGATTTTGAATCGTATGTAAACGTGGCAAATAAGTTTTAATGTATTATTTGTCACAACATGTAAAGGGTGTCACAGTGTCACTATAAAACTTGCAAATTTGAAGCACTTGATTGTCTATGATAGGCAACAAGTGATTTTTATTTTAAGATGATGACATAGGGGAAGTGTGGTTTATGTTTTGTTCTGTTCTGAATAGCAGCTACTTATATATTGAAAAATTTAAATGGATTTATATATTTTAACCGTACTTTTAAATTAATAGCACTCAAAATTAGAAAGTAGGTAGTAAATGAATGTTAAAAATGAAGGAAGAGGATTTAGATTTTTTCGAAATAGCAAATAGAAATCGATTTCGTCCTGATAATGTAAAAATCTTTTTTTTGGGGGTTTTTATATATACTTCTATACCGATGTTTATTGTATTTTTAGCTTTTTTGCTGAGTGGTGATAAGATTTTTTTAAGCCCTTTTGAGAAGAAAGTTCTACTAACGGAGCTAAATTTATACGCTTTGGAATTCATTTTTTTAATGCTATACATGTCTCCGAAAGTTGCTTTTAAATTACAGAAACTCCAAGCCATCGTGATGTTATTTTATTCTTTTCAGATAGCAACATTACCATTTATGGTTATGGTGGTTGGAGGAATATTTGATTTTCCATATAGCAATAAGACACTGGTTTATATTGGTTTAATACTATTGGGGGCAATATGTATTCACATTGTAGAAATAATTGATGTTTTTAAACGGGCAAAACATGGAGGGTATAAGTTGGAAGGAGGGACTGTCTCGTTTTTTACTAAAGCGACATCATATTTATGGATTGGTATGATAATCTATGTAGTGGTTCTGCTTGTATTAATTTTTATAAATATTAATTATGCATTTGATGACATGGAGTTTTATGTTGTACAAACAATAATATTATATATATTTGCTATTGAATCGGCAGAATTTGTCTTATTGGCGTATTGTCGATTCAAATTCCCATCATTCAATATTACATGGGAAGAGCATGAAAAAAGAAGACAGGAAAGGCTAAAGTTGTATAAAAAGAGGGAAAAGAAGAAGAAGAAAATATCAATAGAGAGTAAACAAATAAAAACCAAAAAGAAAAGCAAGAAACATATATACATAATTTTATTTATTCTTTTAATCATTGTTCCCACTGTAGGTCAAGGGCTAATAGACCGACAACTACTTAGAAACGGTGAACATAAACAAGCGGTCATGATAAATAAAACAATATACCAAGATACAATCTTTAGGAAAAACTGTCTTAGAGTCATGGTAGACGGAGAACTGGAAGAGATATACGTAGGAGACAGGACGTTTAAGAAAGCAGAAATGGGAGACATATTCGAAGTCATTAAGTACAAAGGGAAAATTGAAGTAAATCCTAAGTACGACTATAACGAGTAATATGTGTAGAGGTAATAAAGTTGCTTAATAATGAAGGCTATACGAAAAATAAAACGGTTGCTTTGAAATAAAGTTTGATTAAAAGCATCTTAATAAAGTGAAACTTCCATCAGTGCGGGGGTACTGCCCACAAATAGGGGGATAAATCTGAGGGCATTAAAAAAGTCCATTGAAAGAGAAAAGAAGATCATCAACTACTATATCGTTGATGATCTTCTTTTGTTTTTTATATAGTATTGTAGTTTCTATTACACTTTTTGTCTCATTTTTAACAGATAACCTCCTGCAATAATAAATCCGATTCCAAAAAGAAGTAAGGACGGAAGTTTCATTCCAGTAGATGGGAGGTATCTTGTATTCTTACGTATAGGTTTATCTATAAGCTGCGTGTTTTTTGAAATCTCATTATTCGGGGGTTGTGGTTGATTTGGTGTTCCTGCTGTTTGCTTTTTCTGATCCTTCACTGTATGTTTAATAATTTGCCCATCTTCTTTAATTTCAAAAGAGAAAGTTTCATCGTTAATAACGTAGCCATCAGGAGCTAAAGTTTCTTTGTAGGTGTATTTGCCGTAAGGAAGTTTAAATGTGGCAGTACCGTTTTGATCCGTTTTCCCTTTTGCGATTTCTTTTCCTTGTATATCATAGATAGTGAACTCAGCATTCGGGAGTTTCGTGTCGTTATTTGCACTGTCAACTTTTGAGATAATTAATTCTCCAGAAATCTTTTTATCCTTCACTGTATGTTTAATAATTTGCCCATCGTCTTTAATTTCAAAAGAAAAGGTTTCATCATTAATAACGTAGCCATCAGGAGCTAAAGTTTCTTTGTAGGTGTATTTGCCGTAAGGAAGTTTAAATATGGCAGTACCGTTTTGATTCGTTTTCCCTTTTGCGACTTCTTTTCCTTGTATATCATAGATAGTGAACTCAGCATTCGGAAGTTTCTTATTGTTATCTGCACTGTCGACTTTTGATATTTCTAGTTGTCCATGTATATTTTCATTTTTAACTTCTAATAAAGCAGTTTCACCTGTTTTTACTTCAATTTTTTTAGCTGTAGTATCTAATATATAGCCATCAGGCGCTTGAATTTCTTTTACGATGTAAGTTCCAATAGGAAGTTGATGCAATTCAGCGATGCCTTGATCATTTGTAGTGATATTTTTTTTGATGTCACTTTTTTCACTTGAAACTTCAAATACAGCACCTTTTAAAGGTTGTTTCTTTTCTCCTAATTTCATAATTTGTAAAGATCCTAGTGTTTCCCAATTTACGACTAAATCTGTACTCATGTTTTCGCTATTTCTTTGTAGTAATACGCCTATATTTTGAACGATGTTTCCTCCATCAAAGGCAATGGCTTGTAAATTCGTTAATGTTGATTTTAATCTGAATTTAAAATCTCCACTAGGTGTATTTTTAGGGATCAAAATTTTAAATTTTTCATTGATAGAAAATGTAGTTTTCTTTTCCCCATTTCCATTTAAGATTTGGGTTCCTTGAGGTGCATTTTCAGTTTGAACGGTATATGTTCCAGAAATTGCGTTTGTTTGAATGGTATATAGACCTGTTTCTAAATAGTCTCCATTTTGTTTTGCAGTTTGGGGATCAGCAGGGTTTACATTAAAAACAATCTTTTGTGATTCTGACTCATCTTTAGATTTTTCAACTAATTGTTTCATAAGAGTATGTACATTTTGATTTTTTGGTATTAAATCATCTACTTGTAATTGTCCCATAGCAATCCATATCGCTAATTGGGTGGCATAATGTGCTTCAGCTGGGGTAGATACACCTAATTCGGCAGGAGTTTTTTGTGGATATCCGTGTAATAGTATACGATATACTGGATCACTTGCGTTCCCCATTTCTGGTAAATCCTCACCGTTAGGGGTACGTAAGCCTAGTATTAAACAATATGCAACATTCCCTGATCCAGTTTTGAATAATGCCGCTTTAATTTCTTTGTCTTTTGATTTACTATAACTCCAATTCATTTGATAGTTTTCACGATGAATAACTTCGGCTTTGACTTGTGGAACAGAAACTCCTAGCAACATAATAAGTACACTTAACATGCAAACCCATTTTGCTAACATTTTTTGTTTCATTTCATTCTCCACCACCATTTATCAAATTTTATGGATAGAAAATCTTATATTTTTATTGTACTTGTTGTTCGAAAAAGAGAATAGGTGGTTTTTTTGTAAGTTTTTGTAATTTTCTGAAACTAAAAAATGTCGTGAAGGTTATGTTAAGTTTTACTAGATTATGTATAATGATGGCGGGTGCGCTCGTTTGAAATAACAACTTTAAATTAAATATATAGAGAAACAAAGGGATTTTTATAAAAAATTGGGGCGAGATTAGTATGGAGATAAAAGAAGTACATAATTTTAAGTTAGATTCGGAGTTCATAGTTAGTGGTCCAAATAAGTGGAATTGACAAAAGGAACCCTAAGATAGCTGCACAAATCCACCACCAGACAGCGACATGTACATTTGGATTCAGGATTATGGGAAGACTAGGTAATAGTAGAAATAATATGGGTAAAAGAAGACGGGTTCCGTTTCCTTTAATCGGACGATACATTGCCCTAGTTCTACGCCATAAGACCAACGCAGCAACTATAATCACAATAGTGTAAAACGATGAAGCATTCATAATCTCACCTCTATACATAGTGTATTTCAATTATTTATATGGGAATTACAAATGGTTGAGCACTAGTATTCGTCTAAAGTGGAAAAAGATAAAACTACTTTATGAATATCACATATAGAATTTTGGGTTTAGATTGAAGTGATTCATAGTGAATATAAATAAGGAGAGGAAATGAAAGAATGGAACCTAAAATAATAAACATTCCAGCAAAAAAGATTGTTGGGATTAAGAGAGAAACAACTTTTGCAACAGATTCCGAAGTTACAAGAGAAATATGGAAAACATTTATGCCATTAAGAAATCGTATTCCTCATAGAAGCAACTCTTGTTTTCTTTCTATAAAGGTGTTGCATACACCTTTAAATATGAATGATATGAACTATGCTTATGAAAAGTGGGCTGCTGTTGAAGTTGAAGATTTTGAAACGGAGACTATTTCAGAATTGTCCACGCATACTTTAGCAGGCGGCTTATATGCTGTTTTTATTCATCACGGAACGGCATCTGATATGAGCACTTTCCAGTATATTTTTCAAGAATGGTTACCAAATTCGAGTTATAGTTTAGACGTAAGAGAGCATTTTGAGGTTATGGATGATCATTATCGTCCGGACGATGTAAATGCAAAAGAAGAGGTATGGATACCGATAAAGTGAAACTTCCATCAGCGGAGGGCTTACTGTCCTCAAATAGTGGGATAAAAGAAAAAATAGAAATACTTAAGTAATGTAGCAAAGCTCCATAAAATTTGTATGTAACGTAATATTGTCAAAAGATTCAGAAAAAGCACCTTAAATAAGGTGCTTTTCTCGCTTTGTTAAAAAAAATATATTTATTATCTCATTTTTAATACGTAACCTCCAGCAATGATAAGTCCAATTCCTAAAAGAGGTAAGAATGGGAACTCTGATCCAGTAGATGGTAGAGATTTTGTGTTCTTACTCACAGTTTTCTCTATATGCTGTGGGTCTGCTGTAATTTCGTTATTCACAGTTTTTGATTGATTATGTTTTATTGTACTCACAGTTTTCGCTACAGGCTGTGGGTCTGCTGTAATTTTGTTAACTAGAGTTTCTGATTGTATTGTACTCACAGTATTTGCTACAAGGTGTGGAGCTACTGTAATTTCGTATTCCAAAGTTTCTGGTGGATCTGGTAATTTGGATATTGGTTTCTTCTGATTTTCCACTATATGTTTAACAATTTGACCATCTTCGTTTATTTCAAGAGAGAAAATATTTTCGCTAAGTATGTATCCTTCTGGAGCTAATGTTTCTTTATATGTATATGTTCCATAAGGTAGTTTGAATGTGATAACACCGTTTGCATCTGTTTTCCCCTTGGTAACTTCTTCACCTTGTTTATTGTATATAGTAAATTCAGCATTTGAAAGCTTCTTATTGTGATCTGCAAAGTCCACTTTTGAGATTTCTAGTTCACCTTGCATACGTTTATTTTCCACTTCTAATAAAGCGCTTTCATTCGTTTGTACGTTCACCTTTTTAATTGTAGGATCAAGTACATATCCTTCTGGAGCTTGAACTTCTTTTACGAAGTAAGTGCCGATAGGAAGTTGACGTAATTCAGCAACACCTGTATCATTGGATGTGATCTGTTTTTGGATATCACCTTTTTCACTTACAACTTCAAATACAGCGCCTTTTAAAGGTTGTTTCTTTTCGTCGAATTTCATAATTTTTAAAGATCCTAGCATTTCTTTTGGTACTTCCGGCACTGGTGTCTTTTTATTTTCTACTATATGTTTAACAATTTGCCCATCTTCTTTTATTTCAAAAGAGAAAGTATTTTCGTTAAGTATGTATCCTTCTGGAGCTAATGTTTCTTTATATGTATATGTTCCATAAGGTAGTTTGAATGTGATAACACCGTTTGCATCTGTTTTCCCCTTGGTAACTTCTTCACCTTGTTTATTGTATATAGTAAATTCAGCATTTGAAAGCTTCTTATTGTGATCTGCAAAGTCCACTTTTGAGATTTCTAGTTCACCTTGCATACGTTTATTTTCCACTTCTAATAAAGCGCTTTCATTCGTTTGTACGTTCACCTTTTTAATTGTAGGATCAAGTACATATCCTTCTGGAGCTTGAACTTCTTTTACGAAGTAAGTGCCGATAGGAAGTTGATGTAATTCAGCAACACCTGTATCATCGGATGTGATCTGTTTTTGGATATCACCTTTTTCGCTTACAACTTCAAATACAGCACCTTTTAAAGGTTGTTTCTTTTCGTCGGATTTCATAATTTTTAAAGATCCTAGCGTTTCCCATTTTACTGCTAATTCTGTACTCATTTCTTCTTTACTTCTTTGCAATAATGTAGTTGTATTTTGAATGCTTCGTTTTCCATCAAAAGTAATTGCTTGTAAATTTGTTAGTGTTGATTTTATTCTGAACTTAAAATCTCCACTAGCTGTATTTTTAGGAATCAAAATCTTGAATTTTTCATTAATAGAAAATGTAGTTTTCTTTTCCCCATTTTCATTTAAGAGTTGAATTCCTGCAGGTGCATTTTCACCTTCAATTGTATATGTTCCAGAAACTGCATTTGTTTGAATTGTATATAAACCTGTTTCTAAATAGTCTCCATTTTGTTTTACGTTTTGTGAATCAGGAGAATTTACATTGAAAAATACGTTTTGGGATTCTTCCCCATTTTTAGATTTTTCGACTAACTGTTTCATAAGAGTATGTATTTGTTGACTTTGTGGTACTAATTCATCTACTTGTAATTGTCCAAGAGTAATCCATACCGCTAATTGGGTTGCGTAATATGCTTCCTCTGGTGTAGATACACCTAATTCGGCTGGACTTTTCTGTGGATATCCGTTTAATAGTACACGATATACTTCGTCTGTCGCTCTCCCCATTTCAGGTAAATCCTGTCCATTAGGGGAAGGTAAGTTTAGTGATAAACAATATTCGATACTCCCTGATGCTCCTTTCAGTGTTCCTGTTTTAATTTCTCGATGTTTTAATTTACTATAACTCCACTTTATTTGAAATTTTTCTTTATGTACAATTTCAGCTTTTGCTTGTGGAACAGAAACTCCTAACAATATAATAAGCACACTTAACATAGAAAACCATTTTGCTAACATTTTTTGTTTCATTTCTTCATCCACCACCATTTATCAAATTTTATGTATAGAAAATCTTATATTTTTATTACACTTACTTCTGGTAAAAGCGAACGATTGATATATCTATCAAAGTTGCGCAAGAAAAGATTTAATAATTAGAAAATTTACACTATTTTTATCCTGTTGTAAATGACATTGTAAAAAAAAGACAAATATTTTCATTTAATTTTGTCATTTTTCCGACAATTTAAGATGCAGGTATTTAATAAAAATTAAAATAGCATTATAAGTTGCATCTTTTTGAATAATATGCATTTGGTTATAAAGAGAACTGTCGGTGCATAAAAGTAAAAATTTACAAGTAAATAGGAAAATATGTATATGCAAAATTACATATTGTTATTATAAATGCTATTGTAGAAAAAGAACAGATGTTTTTTGAATTTAATTTTGTCATTTTTTTGAAAATTCAAGATGCAATTGCTTAATAAAAATTATAACAGCATTATATGTTACAGCTTTTTGAATAATAGTAAACTTTGTGTATTTATTTATCCAAAGAACTGTTGGTGCATACAAGTAAATAGAGAAATATGTATATGCAAAATTACATATTGTCATTATAAATGCTATTGTAGAAAAAGAATAGATATTTTTAATTAAAACATTGTCACTTTTTCGAAAATTCCAATGAGGCTATTTAGCAAAAAGTAAAATAGTATTGCAAAATGAATAAAATGAAACTTTATTCATTTTGCAATACTATTTTTATATCTTTATAGATGAATATAGTGCGCTTATCATTACGTAAAGAATCATAGATGTTTTTATAGATGATATAGTTGAATGATAAATATGCTTTAGAAGAATGGAACACAATTAGGTAAAGAGCTAATATTTGCTATAGGAGTAAGAGATAGATAATATGAAAGTAACGCGAGTTATACGTAAAGGAAAAGAGTTAGAGCTATAGGTTAGCTTTCTATTTTTTGAAAGGAGAATATGGTATGGAAACAATGCCGAATTGGCTTATGCAACGTGCTTTTTTAACACCGGAGCGCATCGCAATTGAAACGAAAGAAAGTACGTATACGTTTTTGCAACTGCATGAGAACGTGCTTTTATGTTGTGAACATCTTGCTTATTTACAAGTGAAAAAGGGGACAAAAGTGGCTGTTCTGATGAAAAATAGTATGGAAATGGTGATTGCAATTCATGCTCTTTCTTATGTAGGAGCAGTCGCTGTTTTATTGAATACACGTCTTTCAAGAGAAGAGCTACTTTGGCAAATGGAGGACGCAGAGGTATCTTGTCTGCTTACGGATGAAGAGTTTGAGGGAGCGCAAGTGCCTGTAAACTTATTTACAGATCTTTCGGCATTGCCGAAAAACAAGGTAACTGTGCAAAGTGAGTTTGTTTTAGCCGAGACGATGACAATTATTTATACGTCAGGTACGACAGGGAAACCAAAAGGTGTGATGCTTACGTACGGGAATCATTGGTGGAGTGCAGTTGGGTCTTCGCTCAATTTGGGGCTTCGAGATGATGATTGTTGGTTAGCGTGTTTACCGCTTTTTCATGTGGGCGGGTTATCGCTGCTAATGAAGAATATTATGTATGGTATGAGGGTGTTACTTGTTCCGAAGTATGATCCGGATTTTATTCATGAAGCGCTGCAAACGAGAGGTGTAACGATGATTTCCGTTGTCTCTAAGATGCTGACAGATTTATTAGAACGACTACAAGAAGATACCTATCCAACGTTTCTTCGCTGCGTATTACTTGGCGGAGGACCAGCTCCAAGACCGCTTTTGGAAACGTGCGTTACAAAAGGAATTCCAGTGTATCAAACGTACGGAATGACGGAAACGTCTTCGCAAATTTGTACGTTGGCCGCTGATTATATGTTAACGAAAGTTGGTTCAGCTGGAAAACCGTTATTTCCATGTCAGCTTCGTGTTGAGCAAGATGGAAGGGAAGCTAGTGTAGGAATGGCCGGGGAAATTTTTGTGAAGGGGCCGAATGTAACGAGTGGTTATTTCAACCGTGAAGAGGCGACAAGAGCGAGTATTCACGATGGTTGGTTACATACGGGAGACATTGGCTACTTAGATGGAGATGGTTTTCTCTATGTGCTAGATCGCCGCAGTGATTTAATTATTTCCGGCGGAGAAAATATATACCCAGCGCAAATTGAGGAAGTCTTACTCATGCATCCTGCTGTTTTAGAGGCGGGAGTTGTTGGAGCGAGCGATGAGAGATGGGGACAAGTTCCTGTCGCATTTGTTGTGAAATCAAAAGAGGTAACGGCAGAAGAATTGCTTGCTTTTTGCGTGGAGAAACTTGCACGGTATAAAGTGCCAAAAGAAATTCATTTTCTTTCTGATTTGCCGCGCAATGCTTCTAAAAAATTATTGCGCCGTGAACTACGGCAGCTGGCGGAGGAAATGTAAATGCGCATAAAAAAAGCGATCCTTCATGTAACAGAAATGCCGCTCATTATTCCGTTTACTGCAAGTTATGGGACGTATGAAAAGCGCGAAAGTATTGTAATTGAATTGATAGATGAAGAAGGGCGAAGCGGCTTTGGCGAAGTGGTTGCTTTTTCAGAGCCTTGGTACACAGAAGAAACAGTTCTGACAGCACTTCATATGCTGCAAGACTTTTTGTTGCCAGTGTTATTTGACCAGCGGCTGTCTCATCCTTCTGATGTTACGTCTCTTTTTCAACATATAAAGCGCAACAATATGGCGAAAGCAGGAATTGAGGGCGCATTATGGGATTTGTATGCAAAGCGTGAGAATCAATCGCTTGCAGCGCTGCTTGGCGGTACAAAACAGGAGATTGAAGTCGGTGTCGTGATTGGACTTGATACAATTTCTAATATGTTAAAACGAATTGAAATGTACGCTGAAGAAGGGTATAAACGGTTTAAAGTGAAAATCAAACCGGGCAATGACTATGCTTTGCTTCACGAAATTCGCAAAGCGTTTCCGACGATTCCGTTGATGGCAGATGCCAATTCAGCCTATACGTTGGCGGATGTGAAGCAGTTACAAAGGTTGGATGAATTTGATTTAATAATGATTGAACAGCCGTTAGCAGATAACGATTTTCTTGATCATGCCAGTTTGCAGCAGCAGATGGAAACGCCTATTTGCCTAGATGAAAGCATTCATTGTTTAGAAGATGCGAGAGTGGCCATAAGACTTGGGAGCTGCCGCATTATCAACATAAAACCTGGACGAGTTGGCGGATTAACAGAATCCATTCGTATCCATGATTATTGTCAGCAGCATGGTATTCCCGTTTGGTGCGGAGGTATGGTAGAAATGGGAATTTCCAGAGCGCAAAATGTTGCGCTTGCATCGCTTCCGAACTTTACAATTCCCGGTGATATTTCCGCTTCTAGCAGGCATTGGAAGCAAGATATTATCTCCCCGGAAGTAATATTGCAACATGGGAAAATTGTAGTTCCTGAGCAAGTTGGGTTTGGTTATAACATAAACCGGGCAAGACTAGAAGAGATAATGAAACAATGTATTGTATGTGAGAGGTGAACAGATGCAAAAGCATGAACAGGTGCTGCGTCATATCCAAAATCGTTTATTAGAAACACCCTTTGTAAAAGTAGCGTACATTTTCGGATCTCATGCAAGAAAAGAACCGACGCTTTCTTCAGACTATGATATAGCGATTGAGACAACGCATATTTCAGTAGGTGCTTTTCAATGGCTTTGGTTTCAATTAGCAGAAGAATTAGACGGAGTCGGAAAAATAGATGTAGTACATTTAAATACATTGTCTAACAGTGAGTTGAAACGTCACATTTTACGAGAAGGCCGTTTGTTTGCACAGCGGATATAAAGTAAAACTTCCGTCAGTGGAGGTACTGCCTACGAATAACAGGATAAAATGAGTGGCGTCATTCATATTGCCACTCTATTGAGCGTTACCATGTATGGTTCCATTTTCACGTTTTTTCGAATCCTTTATTGAGGTTTTTTCTACGAAATCCTTTTCGAATCTTATGCTAGAACAAGCCTGTTTTTAAATAGAACAAGCTTCTTATTTCTGTCCGAAACATAGGATAAATGGAATCCACTGAAAGGATCCCGTAAAGAAAAAGGATTTTTTATTAAAGGAGGAATAGAGCAATGGGTGAAAGTTGTGAACACGGGCACGGACATGGGCATGGGCATCGCCACGGTAATGGCTTTGCGCTTTTAATCGTATTGTTTATTTTATTAATCATTATCGGTGCTAGCTGCTTTGGTGGCTGTGGTTATGGTGGTTATGGCGGCTACGGTGGCCCTGGCTACGGTTACGGCGGTTTTGGTTGCTAACATGTTAAAAACTATTGAAAATAGCCTTGTGCTCTGCACAAGGCTATTTTATTCACAGTTTAATATGTCGTGATAATTTTTGAATGTAAAATGAGCGGATAAAGAAAAAGAAAATGATTTCAATTATGCCAAAGAGACTCAATATTAACAATTCTTCTTTTAGCAATGAGAAAGAGAACATACTTTGTAAAAATTTAATTGCAAATATTGTATGAATACAAGCAATCACATAAGGAACGAAAAATAGGATTGCTAATTGAATCGTTGCCGAACGTATCATTTCGGATTTTGTTAGGCCAATTTTCGTAACGGTCTTATATTTCTCTGTTTCCCTAGTGAGATCAGTGTACATACGGAAATACAAAACACTTCCCGCTCCCATTAAGAAAATAATGCAAAGAAATGTTCCCATAAAGAAGTTGGCAACGTTCTCACGTTTGTCAGCATATAATTCATCACTCGATGTGAAAATTTGAAAATGAGCCCTATGTTTTTGAGCGTCCTGCTGATCTGTATGGAGCAATATACTCTTTTCATCTTCTGTAGTCATACGTAACATGCGCTTTGTAAGGGGCAATGTATTTTCCCAATCATCGACTTGAAAATTATAAAATGTCATTGGTTCGAGATGTGGAATTTCGTTTTCGACGACATGATCTTGCAGTACAATTAAGTAGGTATGAGCGTCCTCCGGTATAATTGGTTTGTCAGCTATTTCTTTTATATGAAATTCTTTTTTATTAGATTGTAACGTAATAGTTGTTTGTGTAAGAAAAGGGTTTGTTAATAGTTCTAATGGCACTGGTGAATATCTTGGAACTAAATATGTTTCTTTGTTTGTTAATTGAATTGGAGGACGATTTAGAAATTTAGCAAGACTATTATAGTCACTTTGCTTTATAATCCAAATGTCTTCATTTCCCGCTTTATCTTGATAAATAATTGCCCTATGCTTTTGGTAAGTAAATTTGTCTGTACGCAATTCTTTCTCTAGTGCTTCCATATGTTTTGTTTCAAACGTATTTCCTTCATGAGAAACGTAAGCAAATGGAAAAGGAAATGCTTCTTCTATAGAAGCATTTGTATATTTATTAAAGGCATATAACGGTGTAATAATTGAAAAAGCGATTGTAGATAGTATTGTTACTATAAAAAGCATATTAATGTTGATGCGGACCCTTGATGGTAAGTCAGATATCCAGAGTATATTCGTTTTTTTCATATAAAAGCGTCGTTGCTTTTTTAATACCCGAATGAAAAGAAAACTAGCCTGTGAAAATAGCAAATATGTCCCAACTGTAACAAGAGGAATAATAGATAAAATAATGAGTAAACCGATTCCATTTGTTAAGTTTTTTTCTGTTATATAAGTTTCTGGATATGCCGCAAAAATATAACCTGAAAGTAAGCACAGTAAACTAAAAATGGAAGTGACAACAGAAGGTGATGTCTCCTTCTGTTTGCATATTCGACCATTTAAAAGATAGATTGCTTTCTGTGTACGGATTAAAGTCGGTGTAAAGAGCGATACGCTGATAAAAAGTATGAGAAACGTTTTTATCGTTATCCAAATTGCTTTTGAAGGCCAATATAAATAAAGGCCGTTAACACCGGAAATTTTTGATGTAATTAATAAGAAAAAGTTAGAAAATACAAGGCCGGCTTGAAGGCCGATACAAATAGCAAGAATCCCAATAATCATATTTTCTAAAAAAATAAGCCATTTCATTTGTTTGTTTGAAATACCTAAAATGAGTAAAATGCCACACTGTTTTTGACGTACCTTTAAAAATGTTCCAATCGAGTACAATAAAAAGAAAAGAGAAAACAGGATAATTACCACTTGAGTAAACCCGATTAAAGTGAGAAAAGGTCCTGTTTCGTTAAAATTTTTTACATTTTGCAAACGTGGATGATACCGATACACAGCAAATGAAAAGAACGCCGTAATAGAAAATGAGCTGCTTAAAAAATAAGCAAAGTAAGCTCTTGAGTTGCGAACGACATTCCTTAAAGCAAACTGCCAAAAATTCATCCACGTCTTCCTCCCAGCAATGCTAATACATCTAATATTTCTTGATAGAACTTCTCACGGTATAAGCCGCGGTGCAGTTCATTATAAAGCTCGCCGTCTTTAATAAAAATAACGCGGTTGCAATAACTAGCAGCAAATGGATCATGTGTCACCGTTAAAATTGTTGCTTGTTCTTCTTTGTTTAACTTTGTAAATAACTCCATCACATCAATTGCAGCTTTCGAATCTAAGTTTCCTGTCGGCTCATCGGCAAGGAGTAACGAAGGTTTATGGATAACTGCACGGGCCACCGCTGTGCGCTGTGCTTGTCCTCCGGAAACTTCAAAAATTCGTTTATTTAAAATATGGTCGATATCGAGTTTGCTTGAAATGGTATCTAATTTTTCATCCATTTCAGAAAGTGGGACATTATCTAATGTTAAAGGCAACACGATGTTTTCACCAATTGTTAATGTATCTAATAAGTTAAAGCTTTGAAATACAAATCCTAATTCTTGCCGACGAAAGATCGCTAACTTTTCACTGCGAAATGTATGAGGCTGTTTTCCGTTAATAAAGACTTCTCCTGCTGTAGGAGAATCAATGGTCGATATAACATTTAATAAAGTTGATTTCCCGCTTCCTGACGGGCCCATAATCGCAACAAATTCCCCTTTATCTACATGCAAATTAATATTTTTTAAAGCAGTATGTGGGACCTTTCCCTCATAAACTTTCGATACATTTTGAATATGCAGTACTTCTTCCATATATCAATCACCTTTCTAATGCTATACATCCATTTTCATTTTTTTACATATAAGTCGCTGTTATGCATTAACAGAGGTATTTATTTTTTATATTTATATATATATATCTGTTTATAGTTTAATATGCTGGGACAACTTTTGCATATATAATGAACGAATTAAAAGGAAAAAGAGAATTTCAATTGTTCCAAAAATGATCAGGACAACGCTAACCTCAGTAAACAAGGATAGATTTATTACGCCTTTCCACATTTTTGCGGCAAACATCGTATGGATGGAAGCCATTATATATGGCACAAAAAACAAGATAGCAAGCTGAATGGTAGCCGACCGCTTCATTTCTGATTCTGTTAAGCCAATTTTTGTAATCGTAATATATTTGTCTTGTTCATTTGTTAAATCCGTATACATCCGGAAGTAAAGCACACTTCCAGCCCCGATAAAGAAGATAACACCAAGGAACGTCCCGATAAAGAAAAAGGAAGCATTTTGGAGTTTCGTTTCATATAGTGTATTGCTTCCTTCAAAAGCTTCATATAAACGTTCTTCAGAATGAATTTGTTTGCGGTCCGCGTAAAGCTTTTTGATGAATGCAGCTGCGATTGTGTGTGTATTTTCCCAATTTTGTACTTGGAAATTGTATAACGTCATATGTTTCATAGTGTGTGATAGCGAGTGTACCGTATTGTCGGATAAGACGAGTACATTTGGAATAATTCCAGTGGGTATCACATTTTTATCACCAACACCTTGCACGTGTAATTTCAAGGGATTTGGCGAAAGGATAATCGGCTGTTTTTGGGATGATGGTTCCAATTTACCAAACATCAATTCATAAGAGTACCCGGGTAGTATATATGTTTCATCATCTTTCAAGAAAATCTGTTTATAGTGTAGTGCAGTAGCTAACTGATTATAATCACTTTGTTTTAATGCATACACTTCATCTCCATAGAGAGAATTTGTTTCTTTTTGTAATGATACACCATACAAGTCTACTTTTATTTTGTTGTATTCAAATTTCTCGTTTTTTAGCTGCTGTTCTAACCAGTCGATATGATGCGAAGCAATTGGATTGGCATCATAAGAAAGATAAGTGAATGGAAAGGGGTTATCTTTCACAATTTGTGCCTTTGTGAATTTACCAAATCCATAGATAAAAGTAATCATCGTAAAGGCGAGAGTAGACAACATCGTTACGACAAAGAGCATATTAATATTTGTACGAATACGGCTTGCTAAGTCAGAAATCCACAGCATATTAATTCGTTTCATATAAAATTTCCGTCTTCTTTTCAATATATGAATGAGCAGAAAACTAGTTTGTGAAAAGAAAAAGTATGTCCCAACAGTCACAAGTGTTGGAATGACAAAAATACTAGAGATAATGTATAGTACACCAATCGTATCACCTAGCGATATAAAGTACTTTGGACATATTGCTAGCATGTATCCAGACAGTAAGCATAAAATGCCGAACAAGGAAATGATGATGGATGGTTTCTTTTCCTTTTGATTTATTTTTCCTTCTTTTAAAAGACGTACAGCTTTTCTCGTTCGAATTAAAACAGGAGTGAAAGCTGATACGAAGATAAAGAGTCCAAGAAAAGTTGATGTTGTTAACAGAATTGCACCTTTTGGAAAATATAAATATAATCCGGGCATGTGCGTAATTTTTGCTGTAACTAATAAGAAAAATTGCGAAAATACAATTCCAAGTTGAATGCCAACAAAAATGGAAAGAATGCCAATTAACATATTCTCAATAAAAATGAGTCGTTTTAATTGCTTCTTTGATATACCTAAAACAGTTAAAACGCCAAATTGTTTTTTTCGAACCTTTAAGAACGTGCCGGTAGAATAGAGTAAAAAGAAAAATGAAAAGAATACAATAACAGCCTCAGATACACCCATTAAGGTGTCGATACCGGAAGTTGTGTCAGCATTTTGTAAACGAGGATGAAATAAATACACGGCAAATGAAAAGAAAATTGTAATGGAAAAGGAACTGCTTAAAAAGTAGGCAAAATAAGCACGGGAGTTACGTGTTACGTTCTTAAATGCAAATTGCCAAAATGTCATATTTTTATCCTCTCAGTCTTAAAATCATTCTTATATGTTGCAAAAGTGCATGAGGAAAGGGTTCCTCATACACTTTGTCATAAATCCATTTTCATTTTTAAACATATAAGTTACTGCTATGCAAATCAAAAAATGGCTTTCTCTGATTGTTTAAAACCTTTAAGCAATGAGAGTTTTAGAGCATTCTATAAGTTAATCTTTATCTGTTTTGTTTAGGGCAGCATTATAGAAAATAATTTTGATACTTGTCCCTTTACCAACCTCAGAATCTAGTTTGACAGAATGACCTAAATAAGAGCAAATTTTACTCACAATATATAAGCCCATACCGGTAGACTCTCCAAACATTCGACCATTTTTTCCTGTATAAAATGGTTCAAATACACGGCGAATATCTTCTTGCGGAATGCCGACACCTTCATCGCGCACTTCTAAAATAATATCTTTCCCGCTTTGAGCAGCAGATAAGAATACTTTTTTTCCTCTTTCCCCTGAATAGCGAACCGCATTTGTCATTAACTGATAAATAATGAATTTTAGCCACTTTGCATCAGAAGTAACCATCAAATCAGAATGCACTTCTAAAACAGGAAAGACACCGTTTCGAATAAATAACTCTTTTAAGCTATTTATATTTTTTGTGACTGCATCTTTTAATGAAATCGTTTCTACATGAAAGTCTTCATGGAAATTATTTAACCGTGCCATATATAATGCCATATCTAGTCCTTGATTTAATTTTTCTAGCTCTTGTTTAAATTTCGGAATAAGATGCTCATCTTCCATTTCAGATACCATGAGTTGCATAACAGAAACGGGCGTTTTCATTTGATGTACCCATTGGTTAATAAACAGTTGATGCTCTTGCTGTTTTACTTCATATGCTTGTAAGTCTTTTTGAAACAGACGATATTGTGTACGAACAAGCTCATTTACACCATGCGGCATAGGGGCAGTTGCTCGCTCAATGAACGCATCTTCTATTTTGTCAGGAAGTTCACTTAGTCGGTTATATAATCTGCGATTTCGAACGTAGCGATAAGTGAGAAAACAAATGAATAGATACATACTTAGCACAATAAAATAAAATTTATTGTTTTTAAATCCATCAACGGTATCATACAAAACGAAGATAACACCAAAGTTTAAAATATAAAGAAGAAAATAGCCAATATGATCACGTAAAAATAACTTCATTCTCTATTCACTCCAAGTTGCGTTTAACCGATAGCCTAAGCCGCGTACAGTCTCGATTGCATTTTCAATTCCAAGCTCAGTGAACTTTTTACGAAGACGCGTAATATTTACGTTTAATGTATTTTCTTCGACAAAGCTTTCATCATCCCAAAGTGCAGATAACAAATCTTCTCTGTTTGCTGTGCGCGGATGTTTAGAAACAAGCATCTCTGCTAGAATTGCTTCTTTTTTGGTGAGCAATACATGCTCATTTTTATAGTGGAGCTCTGGTCGTTCAGGATATAGTTGTAATCCTTCCACTTCAACGATGCGTTCTGTCATACTCGGTGCATAGTCACCGTAGATGCGGCGTAATTGACCTTTAATTTTTGCCATTACAACATCATAATGAAACGGCTTAGTAATATAATCATCAGCACCGCTTTCAATCGCCATAATTTGTTCCATTTCACCAGCGCGAGCAGAAATGAAAACAATTGGACAAGTGGATTCGTGGCGAATTTGACGGCACCAGTAGAAACCATCAAACTTCGGTAAATTTACATCCAATAAAACAAGATGTGGTTTTGTATGATTAAATGAAGCCATAATATCATCAAAGTTATCTGCAACAACTGCCTCGTAACCGTATTTTTGAATATGAGATTGCAGCAAAGATGAAATACTTGGATCGTCTTCTACAATTAAAATCTTGTACATACGTACATGCCTCCTCTAACTTTGTGTATATATAGTGTAACATTTGTTTTCTTCGTTTTCATTATGTCAATCCTTATTATATATACAAGTTTAAGAAACGCCATAAAAACCTCCTTTCTTTTAGAGGGAATCAAATATTTCAGCGACTTAAATGTCGAAAAGTTTTACGATGATCACGTACAGTGTCCTCTTTGTATTGTTTATTGGAAATATGGATGTTATTGCAACTGGACTGGGCTATGATTTACCGATAAATCATTTTTCAGGATTGCTTGTTGGTATTTTATTTTTAGTGATAGGAAACTATTTACCGCAATGTAAACCAAACTATTTCATCGGCATTCGTACTCCATGGACATTAAGCAATGAAGAAGTATGGCGCAAAACCCATCGTTTTAGCGGAAAAGTATTTATCGTTTTGGGGATTATTATGTGTGGAAGTATTTTTGCACCTGTTACTTGGAGAACATATATTATACTGACCGTTGTTTTTGGTGGTGTGGTAGTCACAATGCTGTATTCTTATCTCGCTTATAAGAAAGAGATGAGAGGATAGTCGGAAAAATCAGTTTTCCTTGTTTTTGTATGTAATTATCTGCAAAGTGTAAATAGTAGAGAACTTGTATGGGTACTAATAAAGAAATAAGAAGAAGGTTCTGATATAGTGCTTTTCTTAATATATAGCATAAATATTATATTAAAATAATTATAACCGAGACGTGTTTATAATATGGATTTTATATTAGTAATCTATTTATTATATTTTGTTTAAATAACAACAAAATTTATGAAAAAAGCCAAAAGAAAAAAGCCACTTTTCCATTTGGAAGAGTGGCTTTTTTAAACCTTACATAAATGTAAGGTTTATGTAAGAGAAATAGATAGTCCGCTATTGTTGGGAATGTTATAGTAACAAGATACTTTGGAAAAGAATTCTAATATAATTTTTTATAGAGATAAGGTTTCTTATATAACAATTCTAATTGTGTAAGGAAGTGTAATCGTGGCAACAGTAAGGATGAGATAAGATAAAGCGAGGGATATAGTAATGAAGACAGTGTTAGAAGCTAAGGATATTAGAAAAGTATATAATACTGGTGGAAATACATACGAAGCGTTAAAAGGCATTAACTTGCAAGTGAAAGAAGGCGAGTTCGTTGGAATTATGGGGCCGTCTGGATCAGGAAAAACAACGTTATTAAATGTTCTTTCTACAATTGATAATGCAACGAACGGTGAAATTTTAATTGATGGAAATGATATTGTGAAAATGAATGATGATAAATTAGCGTTGTTCCGTCGTGATCATTTGGGATTTATTTTCCAAGATTATAATTTATTAGATACGTTAACAGTGAGAGAAAATATTGCACTTCCACTGGCATTATCAAAAGTTAAGGCAAATGAAATTGACCGCCGCGTTCTTGAAATCGCGAAAAAATTTGGCATTGATCATATTTTAGAGCAATATCCATACCAAGTATCTGGTGGGCAAAAACAGCGCTGTGCAGCTTCTCGTGCGATTGTTACAAATCCAAGTATGATTTTGGGGGACGAGCCAACGGGTGCGCTAGATTCTAAGTCTGCAACTGATTTATTAGAGAGTTTGAAAGCATTAAATGAATACGATCAATCGACAATTTTAATGGTTACACATGATGCGTTTGCTGCAAGTTATTGTAAACGCGTTATTTTTATTAAAGATGGTGAGTTATATAAAGAACTGCACAGAGGAGAAGTAACGCGTAAGCAATTTTTTGGGCGGGTATTAGACGTAATGTCTACAATCTCTGGAGGTGCAGTAGATGACGTTATCTAGTATTGCCCTTCGCAATATAAAGCGTAACCTTAAAGATTATGCTTTATATTTTATGTCGATGATTTTTAGTATCGTCATTTACTTTACATTTGCATCGCTTCAATATAATACGCAAATGGAAAAAGCAGCGGAAGGATCAAAGAAAATTAGCGGTGCCTTCGAAGTTTCTAGCGTGATGCTTATTATTTTCGTAGCGGTATTTATTATTTATTCCAATGGTTTCTTTACACGTAAACGAAAGAAAGAGGTTGGTTTATATTCTTTACTCGGCATTCGTAAACGCCAAATTGGGAGAATGCTGTTTTATGAAAATATGTTAATGGGGTTAATGTCGCTAATAATTGGGATTGTAATTGGCAGCTTACTGTCTAAGTTATTCCTTGAATTATTAGTAGACTTAATGGGACTCGATTTACAAGTTCATTTTGAGGTGCCACTAGCGGCGATTATGAATACGACTGTTGTTTTCTTTGTTATTATTTTATATACATCGCTGCAAGGATATCGTTTAATTTATCGCTTTAAACTGATTGAACTGTTTCGCGCTGAACGTGAAGGGGAAGGAATGCCGAAAGGATCTACTATTATCGCATGTATCGCTGTATTCTTAATTGGTTCTGGATATTTCTTATCACTTCTGTTTACGAAAGTTATTAAATATGTAGACTTTATGATGACTGCATTTTATATTTTATTTGCGACTGTACTTGGTACGTATTTATTATTTATGTTCTTTACAGTTGTTGTTTTAAGAAGAGCAAGGAATCATAAATCATCCTTTTATAACGGAATGAATATGGTAACTACATCTCAGCTTTTATACCGCATGAAAGGAAATGCAAAATCTTTGGCGACAATTGCTATTTTGAGCGCGGTAACATTAACGGCTGTTGGTACATCTGTTACGACGTATTATAATACATTTACTCAGGCGAAGGATCTTGCTCCGTATAGTTTTTCTTATGAGAAAAAAGATGCCACTTTCGAACGAAAGGTGAATGCAATATTCACAGAAGAGAAGAAATACAACCCGATTACAGCGCAATTTGAAATTGAAATGGTACCGGTGAAAGGGAAATTTACAGGCAAAAAAGCAGATATAAGTATGAATTCTCATTATATGATGACAGAAAGATATCAACTTGTGTCGCAATCTGCCTTTAATATAATTGCGAAAAAAATGGATGTGGATACGGTAAGTTTAACTGCTAGAGAAGCATTTGTATTTGATGGTATGTATATCGAAGGACACGAGTTTAGTACAGCATATAAAGGAAACAAAGCAGTGTTTCCTATTGGGAATGAAACGAAGACATTAACAATTAAAGATGCTGAAGGTCTTAATGTTACGAATTTAGGGGAATTAGTTGTTGTTGTGCCAGATGACGTATACGAGCAAGCGAAAAAGACAGCTGAAACAAGAGTTGTTAAAAATATTAATGTGAAAAATGAGAAAGACAGTAAAGTATTAACGAAGAAGCTAGTAAAGATTATGCCAAGAGAGTCTGAAGCTGCACCGGTCTTTAGAGATTTCTATACAGGGTTTAAAAGCGGAATGGAAGCAACGGGTATGATGATGTTCATCGGTGTTTTCTTAGGGCTTGTATTCTTACTGGCAACAGGATCTATCATTTACTTCAAACAGTTAACGGAAGCAAATGCAGACCGTGATCGCTACATTGTTCTTCGTAAAATTGGAGTAACAAAGCAAGAAATGAAGAAGGCGATTTCAAAACAAATCTTCTTTATTTTTGCTATTCCATTAGTGGTTGGCATTCTGCATAGCTTATTTGCACTAAAAGGATTATCAAACTTATTGTCGTTTGAAATTTTAATTCCGTTATTAATGAGCATCGGTGTGTACAGTATAATTTATATTGGTTATTACTTCTTAACGGTTCGTTCGTATTTTAAGATTGTAAGCGGGGAGTAGTAGAAAAAGAGGTTGTCACAAAAGGTCTAGCCTTTTGGAGATAGCCTTTTTCTCGCCTTCAATATAAAAAACCTCCTATAAACCAGTCCAACTACATCATTTTTTCTCCTGAAAAATAAAGATAGCCGCTACTCCGATGATTGAAGTAGCGGCGTACATTTTTAGATAATGCTGATATAAATCAAAGTGTTTATCTGGATTTTCTGCCTAATTCTTCACTAAAATTGACATATAAGGCATTGTTGTAAATTCATTTTTTTTCAGTAAATCGAGTACCCCTTTTAGATAAATAACGTTATGCTCAACTGTTTTTGCGAATGATTGGATCAGTTTAATTACTAAATCAATTGTTAATCCTTTATGAAAACCTGCCATGCCGATTAAATGAAGTTTTATCATTGAATAGTGAATGACTAGCATTACATAATCATCGAAAAGCGTCTTTTGTCCAAACGGAAACAAGTTTTTAAATATATAATTGACTAGATAGTTTTCTAAAATGTATTCATGTTCTGTCATAAATGGCTTGTAAAATTCTTCATAGGCCTTTTTATAGTACGTTGTAAGTTCTTCAATAGTTGCTTCCTCTGTATATTGAATACCTTTTAACATTTCATCTAAACAGTCACGGTATCGTTGGCTTGTGATAGATTGGTTAGTACGATAACCTACTAAATCTTTACACAATGCCATTTGCACAGATAACTGAGTAGGTATTTTGTCAAGTGACTCTTTCATTCCTTGATTAGACATCCAATCAGTGAAATTAGCAATGACATTTGGAATTGCATGAACATCACCTTGATCGATGTGTTTCTGTACATTTTGATAGAACATTCCTAAAATGATAAGACGCTCCGCTAGCGTATAAGAGCGGTCTTGAATAACTTGAATAGAAAAAACACGTAATTCCCAAAAATATTTTTGGGGTGTATTATCCATTTTCAGGCCATCTGTTTTTAACTGTCTTACAATAGATCCACGAGTATTAGCTGGTTCTTCTATCTCAGCAAAATCAATTCCATTTGGATTCAAAAGAGCTAAACGTGCAGCTTCAGGACATGACATAGTGGCTGATTTCTCAATTATGCCGTTAATACTATTAATAGAGCGAGGGTAGACTGTACAAGTATTAGATAAATACTCTTCTCCTAATTTTAATTGAACTCTGCAAAGATTCTCTTCAGATAGGAAGGAACATCTTCTTCCATCCTCCATTTGAATTTTAGCGTAAGACTCAGAAGAAGGATTTGAACGTTGTCTTGTTACCTTATTTTTGAAAAGCGACTTTAATTCTAAATCACGAGATTTTTTGTATTTTTTATACGTATCTTCATCAACAGTTACTCTCCATCCAATACAACAAGAATCTTCACATTCTGATCCTATACAAGAGAATTGTTGCATATATTTGGGAACAAGCAGCGGTCTATTTTTTGCGTTAGTAAGTGTCATGGTATTTGTCTCCTTAGTTACAATAAACTAATAATTATATAATAATTGTATATTAAGAAATAAGGATTATCAATATTGGATTTGAGTCGATATTTTGGACGGAAAAAAGGGCGTTTTTTTATTAATATGAAAAGACGAGGCTGCTCAAAAGTCTTACTTTTGGGACAACCTCGTTTTTTGCTAAGTATGTATGTCGTATTATTTATCTGTTGCAACTGATGCAATAAACGGTAAGTTACGATATTTCTCAGCACAGTCAATGCCGTAACCAACGATAAATTCATCTGGGATTACGAAGCCAACATATTCCGCTGTTAAGTCAACTTTACGGCGTTCTGGTTTATCAAGAAGCGTACAGAATTTTAACGTTTTTGGTTTATGCATTAAGAAATGGTCTTTTAAGAAGTGAAGTGTTAAACCAGAATCGATAATATCTTCTACTACGATTACGTTTTTACCAGTAATATTTACATCGATATCTTTTAATAATTTTACTTTTCCAGTTGTTGTTGTTTGGTTTCCATAGCTAGATGCCGAAATGAAGTCAATTGTTACATCATTTTTAATATGGCGAATTAAATCTGCTGCAAATACGAAAGAACCTTTTAACACAGCAATAACAAAAATTTCTTCTCCTTCAAAATCACGTTCGATTTGCAGCGCTAATTCTTTTACTTTTTCTTGCAGCTGTTCTTGTGAGATTAAAGTGTCTTTTATTTGAATATCCATCGAAAGCCTCCTACGTTGTAAAACTTATGAACAGTTTGACTGTAAAGGATTGAGGTGGAAAAGTCAAAAAAGAGTACTTACTTTAAATAGAATACACATAATATTAAGAATATAATAGAGTAAAAAGGCAGGTGGACTATGCGGAAACTTCTAGTGACTCTTGTTCATATTTGTTTGCTTCTAGTGACATTTACTCTGTTAGTATGTTTACCAACATTATTTGTAGATGGAAGAGATGTTGGATTTCATGTGAAACCGTTCCTCTCGCAAATTATAAATGTTTTCTCTTCGATATTGCACCCTGCGCAGTTAAAGATGACAATTGGAACGCAAGTACGAGCCATTCCAGATAATGTAGAAGTATTTGTGATGCAGAAAAGGGAATACCCGCTCTTTCCTGTTGTAATAAAGCCTTATATATATTCGATTGGGCTTATTTTCGGCGCATTCGTTGTATCTGTTTTGTTTGCAGTTATCAGTAGTGTAGGAGTTGCTATGCTACCAAGAAACATTCGTATAATAATAGAAGGGTTTGTATCCATTTTGAAGACAGTTCCGGATGTCTTTTTTATTTTCTTTATTCAGCTTCTTATTATAAGTGTGTATCGAAATATAGACTTTTTAGCATTAAATCCAATTTCTACAGAACAAAATCCATCCATCGTACTACCAATCCTCATTCTATCTGTTTTACCGACTATCTCATTATTTCAACTGCAACTATTACTTATCGGCGAGGAACGAAAGCAAGAGTATGTTACCTTCGCAAAGGCACGAGGTTTTAGTGAAATGTATATTTTGTGTAGACATATTTTTCGGAATGTTATCGTTTCTGTTATGAATCACGTGCAATATATATTGTTAATTCTCGTGACAAACTTGTTCATTTTTGAATATCTGTTTCATGCAAATGGGATATTGTCCATTATAATGAGTGGTCAAGATCCATCGGTCATTGTGTATTTGCTTTTGCTTTTTATCGTACCTATTTATGGAGTCGTTCTATTTCTACAATGGCGAAAGGAGAAAATGTATGCGTAGGCACTTCCAGATTATATTTGTTACCATTGTTTTTCTTTTGCTTCTTATTAGTTTTTTTCTGCCATATGTACAGCATGAACCTGCAGTGAAGCAATATCGTTATGATGAAAATGACACACTTGTAGAAGCTGCACCGTTTTCTCCATCTCGTGAGTATTGGTTCGGAACAGATCGAAGAGGGGAAGATTTATTTTATAAGGTAATGGACGGGGCAAAATACACGATTTTAATTGCGCTATTTGTTGCCGTCGTAAGAGTTATTGTATCGCTATGCATTGGTTTTTTTATGAGTCATGTAAAGCGAAAATTAATTTTCTTCCATCATTTTTTGATGAATTTGCAACTATTTCCGCAAACAATCTTTTGTTTTTTCTTACTCACTCCTTTTGTCATATATGAAATACGGACGGAGCAGGTTGTTACAAATGTCCAATTATTATATATACAAATTGCGGTGTTCATTCTCGTTGCCCTTCCGAGTTTAACGCGATTATTTCAGCAAGAAATTCAGCAGATTTGGCAGAAGGATTATGTGCAAAGCTCATTCTTATTGGGAGGAAGTAAAGGGCATGTATTTCGAACGCATATGATTAAGGCACTAAGTCCACAAATTATCTTTCAAGTGGGAGAACAAATGGTACAAGTGCTCCTTCTTATGTTGCATTTGTCTATTTTTAAGTTGTTTCTTGGAGGAACGAAGATTGTTTCCGGACAAACGCACGACCAATTTAACTTGTATTTTCCATATTTAAATGAGTGGTCGAATTTGATTAGTTATTATTATGTAGAGCTCATGATTGAACCGAGAATTATTATGATTCCAGTTCTGTTTTATATGATTTTATTATTTTGTATGACGAAAATTGTGAATGGGTATAAGGAATTGCAGTTTGAGAAAGATTGTAAATGAAATTTTTATATTTGTATATTTTTATTTGATATTATAATTCTTACAAAAATGTAAGGTTCTTTGTAAGGTTAATCGATAGTTAAGCAACGTTATTTTGAATAAACTTATCTATGTAAGGCACACACATTTTAGGGAAATAAGACGTTAGGTACTACAACTGAAGGGAGAAAGAGAATGGAGAAGCACTCAGAGGCTCTTGCTTTATTATTAGAGAATGACGCAATTATGTTAGCTAATAATAAGGATTGTACAACTGTCATTGATCGGCGAGAAATACCAGTAGATTCACGCGATAAAATAGTATGGTACAAATGGAATGAGAACTACAAAGAGAACATAAATGAGCAATATCACATAGGGTATGATGTGCATAGAGTTGTTTTATGGAATGAGATGAAATCTTGGATTCATAAGCAAAACGGTAAGAATAATTTTGAGAGCAGCTGCGCACTCCATTCTCAAACTCCCGAAATCGTAAGAAAAAGAGAATCACATTAGGAAAATAACTTGGAATACTGAGGTAAAAAAAGATTGCTGTTTAAGCAATCTTTTTTCTGTTTGTATGATGTGCATTCGAGCTTGTAAATAAGCGCGGTGCTGTTGTAAATAGAACGACAAGTAGAACCGCACACATTGCGAAAGAACCAATCATTGTGATGCCGTTATAGATAAAGGAATATAAAACAGCTGATTGTCCTTTTGGTGCATATTGTCCAAAGAAGATTACGCCGGCAATGAAGTGCCAAAAGTAACGAGCTAAGCTACCAATAAACGTAGCAATAATGATATACATAGTTGCTTTTGCTTTTTGTTTATTGGCAATTGCTTGTTGAATTGGTGCATGAAATAATCCAGCAAAGCCAATAAAGGCAAAGGCGATGAAGTATTCAATAAACGCTTGTACCGGCGTAAAAATAGCTGCATCTGCTGCGACAATTTGTAATAATCCCCAAACGAGACCACTTAAGAAACTCGCTTTAAATCCCCAGCGGTAAGCAACAATAAAAATTGGAATCATAGCAAATGAGATAGAACCGCCTGTTGGAAGTTTAATAGAGAGCGGCAAAATGTCGATAACTAACGCAAATGCTGCGAGAATCGCTGCCTCTATCATTGCTTGTAAATTTGTGTTACGCATGTAAAAATCCCCCTACATCCAAGTTACAAAAGAAGAATCCTTATCATAGGGGGATGAAAATACACAAATTGAAAATCACTACTTATGTATATACGTCTGCACAATTCCTACGTTAGCATTAACTAACAGGTTCTAAGGGTCGGAACAAAGTATTCCCTCTCAGCAACGTGGCTCCCCCTGTGACAACGAGATTCTTAGATTGTTACTATTATTGTAATAACAATGGATAAGAATGGCAAATGAAAATATAAAACCTTTTCTTTTTAGGAAGGGCGAGAGGGATTGGCTGTGCGTAGAAGTAGTCAGTCCTTTATTTTTCCACGTGCGAGGTTTAAAAAAGGTAGAAAGCGAGAGCGGGTCAGACTTTATTCAATATAACAACAATTTTTATGTTAAATAAGCTGAAATTGTACAAAAAATAGTAATAAATTCACAGCATATTGTATAGTGTTTTTTCAGAGAGTCATGTTATAATTGATATTGATAATAATTATCGTTATCTTTTGAGGGGGATAATTTGATGAATTTAGTTGATATGAGTATAGATGAAAAAGTACGTGTGAAAGATTTACAATCTCTTGATAAATTATTAAAACGTCGCTTAGCTTCATTTGGATTTTCTGAAGGATGCGAGCTTTGTATAAAACAAAAAGCAATGCTTAATGGTCCATGTACATTAGAATGCCGTGGGCAATTAATCTCTATTCGTCATTGTGATGCGAAAATGATAAAGGTGGAATTAACGTGAACAAGGTTGCTTTGCTAGGAAATCCGAATACGGGAAAAACATCATTGTTTAATGCGCTTACTGGTTCTTATGAATATGTTGGGAACTGGAGCGGAGTAACCGTAGAAAAAAAGATTGGTAAGTTAAAAGATAAGCAAGGAATGTTAATAGATTTACCAGGTATATACGATTTAAATCCTGTATCCCGTGATGAAGGGGTTGTTACGCAGTTTTTATTAACAGAAGAATTTCATCGTATGTTAAATATTGTCGACTCTTCACAATTTGAACGTAATATGCATTTAACATTACAATTGTTGGAATTTGGAAAACCACTTTCTATTGGTTTAAATATGATTGATGTGGCAAAACAACGCGGGATTTTGATTGATGTAAAGAAGTTATCTGAAATGCTAGGTGTAACAGTGATTCCCGTTATAGCAAGAAGTGGAAAAGGCTGTGAGGAATTATTGGCTGCTCTTCATGAAAGCGATAAGGCGGAGCAGAAACCGTTTATTCTTTCGTATGGTAAAGCGGTAGAGACAGGAATCCAGCGCGTTATGGAGAAATTGCAGCGAGAAAATGATGACCAGGCAAGATGGCTTGCGCTTCAATTTTTAGGAAATAACGAAGTGGTAGAGAAAGAACTTGCCAAGTCGCATGTATATAAAGAACTTGTAGCAATTCGCTCTGCATTGGAAGAAGAATTAGATGTTACACTAGATCAGCACATATACGGGGTACGTGCAGCGTATATTGAAAAGTTGAAAACAAGTGTGATTCGTCATGAAAAAGAAGGAAGCATTCCATTTTCGGAAAGAATTGATAAATTAATTACGCATAAAATTTTGGGGATACCGATCTTTTTAGGAATCATGTTTTTAATTTTTCAAGTTACGTTTTCGTGGATTGGAACGCCTTTATCTGATCAATTTGATGCATTTGTCGGTGGACCACTTACAGATTGGGTAACAGCAGGGCTTACGAATATTGGAGCGTCTGATTTCATTCGAGCGCTCGTTACAGATGGAATTATTGCAGGAGTGGGTGCTGTATTAGTATTCGTACCGCAAATTTTCGTATTGTTCTTCTTTATTTCATTATTAGAAGATTCTGGATATATGGCGCGTATTGCCGTTGTTATGGATCGTGTGATGGAGTTTTTTGGACTAAACGGAAAAGCGTTTATTCCTATGATTATCGGTTTTGGTTGTAATGTACCAGGCATTATGGCGGCGAGAACGATTGAACAGGAAAAAGAGAGGTTGCTTACGATTTTAGTGACACCGTTTATGTCATGTTCAGCCCGTTTACCTGTATATGCATTATTTGCAGGGGTCTTTTTCCCAAATAGTCAAGCGGTTGTTGTATTTTCTTTATATCTCATTGGTGTTATTCTAGCGTTAGTCGTTACAAAAATTATGTCTATTACGGTTTTAAAAGAAGAGAAATCTATTTTCGTTATTGAACTTCCGCCTTACCGTGTGCCGCAAGTAAAAACATTATGGCGTAGTACGTGGGAAAAAGGAAAAGGATTTGTACGTAAAGCAGGTACATTTATCTTCGGTGGTTCTGTTGTGATTTGGTTATTAAACTATGCGGGCCCATCTGGATTTGGTGTAGATATGGGTGATAGTTTCTTAGCAATGATTGGCGGATTATTCGCTCCAATTCTTGCGCCGCTTGGGTTTGGAACATGGCAAGCAGCTGCATCTCTGTTAACAGGATTTTTAGCAAAAGAAGTTGTTGTTTCGACAATGGCAATTATTTATTCTGTGAAAGAAGATGTACTAGGAAACGTAATCGGTACGCATTTCACAACGTTATCAGCATATTCGTTCATGTTCTTTATTTTATTATATGTACCATGTTTAGCAACAGTTGCGGTTATCCGTCGTGAAACAGGATCTCTAAAGTGGACGATTTTCTCTGTTGTGTACCCGCTTGTGGTTGCATACGTATTAACACTAGTAATATACCAAGTCGGATCCATACTCGGATTCTAAAAGGAGATGTATCATAATGATAGTTAACATTGTAATTGGAGCTGTCATTTTTGGATATGCAGGATATACGCTAATGAACTTCGTAAAACGAAGCAAAAAAGGGAAATGTGCAGCATGTTCCTTAAATAAATCGTGTCAGTCAAAGATTTGCAGCCCGGATATGGAGCAAGTCGTGAATAAATAGAAAAAAGCTTTGCGAATTTCGCAGAGCTTTTTTTATCTACTTTTTACAAGTTGTAGCGGGAATGTCAGATTATCGTTTGTATATTTGTAAAACAAGATGTAAGTGCATTTTATTTTTGATATAATGTACACATGGGTTTGAAATATGAATATTCTTACTGTAAAGGGAGATTTTTGGGTTTTCCAAGTACTGAATTTGAAATAGGAAGCAATTTACTTAGGAGGAATTAGAATGTCTGTATTTAAGCGATTAAGAGATTTAACGATGTCAAATGTATATTCATTAATTGAAAAAGCGGAAGATCCAGTTAAAATGACGGATCAGTATTTACGTGATATGCAAGAGGATGTACAAGAAGCTGAGAAAAGCGTAGCAGCACAAATTGCACTTGAGAAAAAATTTAAATTGTTGTTTGAAGAGCAAGAAGCACTTGTAAAGAAACGTGAAGAACAAGCGCATATGGCTGTTCAAGCAAATAACATTGATCTTGCACGCCGTGCTTTAGAAGAAAAGCAAACTGCAGAACAAAAAATGAATGAATATAAAGCAAGCTATGAGCAAAATAAAGCGGCTGCTGATAATCTTCGTATGAAATTAGAAGAAATGCGTAAGCAATTAACAGAATTAAAAAATAAACGTGAAACGCTTGTAGCGCGTGTGAACGCAGCAAAAGCACAAAAGAATATTAATCAGGCAATGTCTGGTTTTGATGCGAATACAGCAAAAGCAGGTTTAAGCCGGATGGAAGAAAAAGCTCTTCAATTAGAAGCTGAAGCAGAAGCGAGCGGAGAAATTTATAAAAAAGAAAAATCATTAGATGACGAATTTGCGAGTTTAAACAAAAACTCAGCTGTAGATGATGAATTAGCTCGTATTATGAAGCAGTATGAGAAATAATCTAGAATAGACAAGAGAACCGACATGTCATAGAAGGAAGTCATGTCGGTTTTCTATTATTTTTTCAGAGGTGGTTTTTTAATGACAGGGATGAATATTTTAGCCATGCTTGTATGGACAGGCGCAGGCGCTCTCCTTTTATTTCTACTGATGTGGATTGATTCACTTTTTACTAAATATAAAGATTTAGAAGAAATTAAAAAAGGAAATATGGCGGTTACGACACGCTTTGCGATGAAGTTGTTCGCGCAAGGATATATTTTATCGCAATCGATTTCGAAATCAAATGATCTATGGCAAGCATTACTTGCATCAGCGGTATCTTTTGTAATTTTATTATTTGTAGAAATGTTTGTTGAACTTGTTTTGCGAAAAACAGTCAATTTAGATTTAGATGAAGGGACGAAGCAAGGATATGTGGCGCATGCTGTCTTGGCAGGTTCGTTACATATTGTCGGTGCCCTTATTTTATCAGCATGTCTATAACGAGAAAAGGATGGGGCGGTCAATGAGTTTATTTAAACGTATTAAAAATATAATAAAAAGTCCGGAACCTGCTAAACCTGAGAAAACGGTACTCACGTTAGCTCCTGGTGACATGATTGAAGTTTCATTAGTCATGTATGAAGTGATTGGAAAAACAAGCATGCACTCTCGAAATGAACTTGTTTTAACGTTGCGAGATGGAAGAACCATTCGGTATTTAAAAATTGAAAATCGTGAGAACACGTATTATAAATTATATGCGCCTATTGATGGACGATTAGATTCAATCAATGAAATTCCAACGACAATTGAAATGGACGACATTGAATATCATATGGAAGAGCAATATAACGGTCGTGTTGTTGTCATGGGGAAAACACCATTTGCAGCATCTGATGAACAATACGTATGGGAGTTTCAATCTGATAATCGAAAGCTACTTCGCGTTGAGTGGCAAGATGGACGTACAATGATGTATGAGGGAGAATTGATTCTTTCAGCTGATGTACAAATCATAAGAGCAACGTAAGGGGGCGTAATCATGTCAAAACGATTGTTTCCCATGATTAAATCGCTCGGCATCGCTATACTTGCTATTGTTATGTTACTTGTAATTGCAGGTTTTGCCTTATCGGGATGCCAAAATGAAAAGTCGATTCAAGACCGTTACCCGTTAGAATCAGTTGCGAAAGACGGTAAGCAAGAATCTTATGTGTATAGGGCTGCCAATAAATCAGTTCCTCAAGTTGCTAAAGAATTAATTGATGAACAGGAACCAAAACAAGCGTCTAAAGAAGACGAAAATCAAATGTTCCTTGTGTATTCTGATAAAATCTATAACCTTCAAAAGGATAAAGAGAAGCCATCGGATACGTTAATTGAAATCAGCAATAAAGAGTTTGTTCGTCAAAATTATCAGCCATCCTTTTTAGAAGGATATATTATGGCAAGTATATTAAATGATATATTTGATTCGCGTAAATCGTATCACGGCGATTACCGCGGGTATACAGACAGACAAAATCATAAACCGGTTATCCAAGAGCGACCACCTACAAAAGAAGAAAAGAAAACACCTCCGCCTATTACGAAACAAGGTAAAGGCTCTATTATTAAAAGAAGTGATAAAGTAGAGCAAAAACCATCTGTAGGTGATTCGGGAAATATTACGGAAAAAGGAACTCAATCTGTTCCACCTTCTACGGAGAATAAAGGGAAAATTATAAAATCACCAGGTGGTTCTAGTGAATCAGATGTGAAGCCGAAATCATCGACAACAGGCCCACCGAAGAATACGTCTCCCCCTAAAACAAAGGTTGGCGGTTCTGGAAAAGTTACGAAAAGAAGATAAAGAAAAAAGCGCAAGAAGCATACTAGTTGCTTCTTGCGCTTTTCTTGTATGTTAAGAAAATAGAAAACTAATCGCTGTAAGGAGTATGGAGAATCCTAAGATAACTCCTACAACCTTAACATGGTGCTTACGACCCATGACAACAATCGCAATATACTCTCGAATCATCGCATTTGGCCAGTAATAAAAAGCGGTTTTGGAGCCAATTCCTTGGCTGTTAAGTCCGGCTTCTTTTGCATATAATCCAGCGCGGAAAAGATGGAAATTGTTCGTTGTAAAGATACTTTTGTATTGTCCTTCTTTTCGTGAATCCATAATTTGTTTTGAAAATAACATATTTTGATACGTGTTAACAGAACGATCTTCTTTTATCGTATGCTCGGTAGGAATTCCTTTTTCAACGGCGTACATTTGCATCGCCTCAGCTTCAGGAAGGTTTTCATCAGGACCTTGTCCACCAGAGAAAATAATGATAGGCGGAAAAGAAACAGCTGCTTGTTTCCAATAAAAATCAATTGCCTTATTAATTCTGCTTGCTAAAAGTGGTGGCACTTTATCATTAATTAATCCACTACCAAGGACGATAATGAAATCTTGATTGCGTCTTGGTCTATTAAATTGATACAGAAAGTAAGCTGTTAAGAAGTTAGATAAGTGGAAAAAGAAATATACCATAATGAAAAATACTCCTGTAAAAATCGGTCCGAAATGAGGGGATAAGAATCGAGTTGGCTCAACTACTAAGAATATTATACTGAATAAAATACCTAATCCAGCTAGTAGTGTTAAACAATTTGAAAAACGTCGTCCTTCTTTTCTCATTAAAATCCTTGCATTCAAAAATAGTCCGATCATTAAAGCGAATATACCAAAGGTTAACATAAAGCCAATGATGAAAAGAGGGATAGCGGCAATTATTCGAAATATCGCATTATCGGAGCTAAAACCTAAATAAACAAACAGGATAAGGAATGAGCAAAAGAACAGATTAAATAAAAATCCAATTATTAAACTTCTTGGATCTCGTAAATAAAAGAATAGAAAAATAATGAGTAAAATAAAGGTGATGATTTCTAAAAACATATCTTTTGTGATTACCTCAACTTTCTGATAAATTCCTTTTTTATTATATATCACGGAGTAAAGAAATGAATAGAAAAAACCATCCCCGGATAGAGGATGGTTCGCAATTTTAGTGATAACCTTTTGCAGAGTCTTTATGAATTTTCTCTTTAAAGATTGTGTAGCTCCATAATTGATAGCCAATAACGATAGGCACCATTACCATTGCAACAAAGAACATAATTTTTAAGTTTAATTCACTACCTGCTGCTTGGAATAATGTTGTGCTGTATGCATCGTTAATACGCGATGGCAGCATTCTTGGGAACATGCCAGCAAAACCAGTTGCCATAAACGTAGCAATTGTTAAGCAAACAAATGTGAAGGCTAATCCAATTTTACGTTTGAAAACCATCGCCATAGCGATGACGCTCATTAACATCGCAAGCGCTGGGATTAAGAACAGTACAGGATATTCCGTAAAGTTTTGGAATAAGTTTGTAAGGTTTGACGTTGCGACATAAAAGATAGCTAGAATAATTGCGGCTGCCATTGAAAATGGCTTGGCAATTTTATAAGCGCGATCTGATACTTCACCAGTCGCTTTAATCATAACCCAAAGCGCACCGGATACGACAAATATTGCTGTAAAGAATAGGCCGCCTAAAATGCCGTAAGGGTGTAATAAGCTAAGTAAATTTCCGTCATAGCCATTTTTACCAATTTGTAATCCGTAGTACAGGTTAGCGAATGTAACGCCGAATAAGAAGGCAATTAAGAAACTACCAACGGCATATGTCCATTTACAAACAGTTTGCCAAACTGGTGAATCATCTTTATGCATGAATTCTAGTCCTGCTGCACGAGCAAATAGAGCAAGTAATACTAAGAATAACGGTGTATATAAGTAACTGAACATGTTTGCATATGTGATTGGGAAAGCAGCGAATGTTGCCCCCCCAGCTGTAATTAACCATACTTCATTTCCGCCCCAGAACGGTCCGATTGCTTCTTGCATTTGGTTGCGTTCTTGGCGATCTTTCGTAACGAATGGGAAAATCATTCCGTTACCAAGTGCATAGCCATCGAGAATAAAGTAAACTGTCCAAATCACGCCCCATAAGCCGAACCAAATAATTGCAAGTGTATCATGAGACATGATATGCACCTCCCTCTGTAGTATCTTCTAATGCTTCAGGTCCTTTTTTCGCAAATTTCAACATAAGGTATACATCAGCAATTAATAGTAAAGTGTAGAATAAGATTAAGCTAATTAAAGAGAACCAAATTTGTGGTACAGAAATTGGTGAAACGGATTCTGCTGTTCGCATTAGTTTGTATACTGTCCAAGGCTGACGTCCCGCTTCTGCAACAATCCAACCTGCGTTAATTGCTACATATGGAAGTAATACAGACCACATTGTAATTTTTAAGAAACGTTTTGAGTTTTCTAGTTTTCCTTTGCGGCTTAAATAGAAACCAAACCATGTAAGTGCCATAAAGAATGTACCAAGCGCAACCATTAAACGGAAGCTGTAATAAACAAGATTTACGTTTGGACGTTCGTCTTTTGGAATATCTTTTAAACCGACAATTTTTCCATCAAATGAATTTGTATAGAAGAAGCTGCCGAGTTTTGGAATTGTTAATGCTTCGAAATTTTTCTCATTTTTTACATCAGGAATTTGAATAATTGAGAACCCTTTTCCTTCTCCAGTGTCCCAAACAGCTTCCATTGCTGCACCTTTAGCAGGTTGCATTTTTGCTGCGAAGGCACCGGATTCGTGACCGATGAATGGTGTTGCAGTTGCTGCAAATAAACCGAATATTAAACCATACTTAAATGATTTTTTAAAGAATTCAACATCATTTTTACGTAGTAAGTGATACGCACTAATCGCCATAACGAAGAATGCACCAACGATATAACAACCAACCACAGTGTGGAAGAATATATGCCATGCATATGGGTTTGTAACTAGTGCCCAAAAGTCATTTAATTCAGCGCGGCCATTTCGGACTACATAACCAACTGGGTTTTGCATGAAGCCGTTTGCTGTGATGATCCAAAGTGCAGAAATATTTGTTCCAAGTGCGACCATCCACATAGAGAAAGCACGGAACTTTGGTGAAATTTTATCTTTACCGAACAACCAAATTCCCATGAAAGTAGACTCTAAGAAGAAGGCAACAAGTGCTTCGATTGCTAGTGGAGATCCAAAAATATCTCCCATATATTTGGAGTATTCAGACCAGTTTGTTCCAAACTGGAATTCCATTGTAATCCCGGTGATGATTCCCATTACGAAGTTAATTGTAAATAACTTACCCCAGAAGTTCGCCATTTTTCGGTATGTTGGATTTAATGTACGTGCATATTGCGTTTCCATGAACGCTACTAAAATAACAAGTCCGAGTGTTAACGGTACAAATAAGAAATGATAAAAAATTGTAATTGCAAATTGAAAACGACTCAGTAACAAAACGTCGGACATAATAAAACTCACTCCCTTTTTTCATTATCTACATTTAGTTTATAGTGAAAATATGAGCAAAGTCCGAGGTAGTTGTTACAGAACTGTGTGGAAATTATGGAAGAATTATGACTGTTGTCTGAAAAATTATATTCTTAGGATAAAGCAATACATTTTTTGTTTTTTTTATTCTTTGGTACACTTACATTATAGCTACATATAAGAAAGAGGGGATTGATTATGAAAGCTCTAGAAGAGATTTTGCAATATAATAAGGAATTTGTTGAAAGTAAAAAATATGAAGAATACGAAACAGGAAAATACCCAAATAAAAAAATGGTGCTTATTTCATGTATGGACACGCGTCTAGTTGAACTATTGCCAAAAGCGATGAACATGCGTAATGGTGACGTGAAAATTATTAAAGTAGCTGGCGCTGTTATTTCGCATCCATTTGGAAGTATTATGCGCAGCATTTTAGTCGCGATTTATGAACTTGGTGCAGATGAAGTATGTGTAATTGGTCACCATGATTGCGGTATGGCGAAAATTCAAGCGAGCAGCACGATTGAAAAAATGAAAGAGCGCGGTATTTCAGAAGAGAAACTAGATACACTTCGTTATTCTGGAATCGATTTAGAGAAGTTTTTACGCGGGTTTTCAAGTGTAGAAGAAAGCGTGGAGCACAGTGTGTCTATACTGCATAACCATCCGCTTATGCCAACAGAAGTACCTGTACACGGACTTGTTATTCATCCGGACACTGGAAAGTTAGATGTTGTTGTGAATGGTTACGAAGGTTAATTCTTCTCCTGTTTTTTCTCCGGGACAGGATCGAATCCGCCTGGATGAAATGGGTGGCATTTCAAAATGCGTTTCACTGTAAGCCAACTTCCTTTTAATGCACCGTGAGTTTGAATCGCTTCGAGCCCGTAGTGAGAACATGTTGGATGGAAGCGGCACGTCGGCGGTGTCATTGGAGAAATAAACTTTTGATAAAAGCGAATAATACCGATGAAAATGCGTTTCATAATGGTCTCCTTTCCTGCATATGCTGTAAGTATTATAGCATGGTCTGTACATAATACTTTACTAATTTGTAATTCCGTTATATCATATTGGATATATAGGAATTATAAATAAAGGCGGGAGAGATGAATATGCCATCAGTAGAAAGCTTTGAATTAGATCATACAATTGTAAAAGCGCCTTATGTAAGACATTGCGGCGTTCATCAAGTAGGAAAAGACGGTATTGTAAATAAATTTGATATCCGTTTTTGCCAACCAAATAAACAAGCGATGAAGCCAGATGTTATTCATACGCTAGAGCATTTATTAGCATTTAATTTACGTAAATATATCGATCGTTATCCACACTTTGATATTATTGATATTTCGCCAATGGGCTGCCAAACAGGATACTACCTTGTCGTAAGTGGTACACCAACAGTACGCGAAGTTATCGATTTATTAGAGTTAACATTGCAAGACGCAATACAAATTACAGAAATTCCTGCGGCAAACGAAACGCAGTGTGGCCAAGCGAAACTTCATGACTTAGAAGGCGCAAAACGCTTAATGAATTTCTGGTTAAGCCAAGAGAAAGACGAACTTGAGAAAGTGTTTGGATAAGATGTTTGGAAAGCTGCCTGGGAAAGGCAGCTTTTTTATTTAGAAATAAGGAAAAAGCCAATTTCATTGAGGTGAAATAAGTGTACTACACTAATAAGAAGAAAAGGAGGCGATTGTAATGAACTGGTCAGAAGTAAGAGGGAAATATCCTCATACATTTGTACTTATCGAGGCTGTTTCGGTATATTCAAAAAACAATAAGCGGATGATTCAAGAGATGGCTGTGGTAGATGAGTACAAAAGTACAAGCGTTGCATGGAATGCGAAGTATTTTTAGCATGATAGCACTCCTTATCATTTTTTGTGGTAGTTTTTAGTGAAAGAATTGCGAGAGCGGAACATATATCGCAAAGGCACCAGTAAGAAACAGTAAAATCCCAGTAGACGTTTGTTGTTTTTTGAATTCTGCAATACTTGAAATGACACACATGAGTCCTAAAGAGATGAGCATACAAGGTAAAATGAATAGATTGTTATCTGTAAAAAATCCAAATACTCCTAAAAGTAGCGTGATGATGGAAAAAGTAATACGTAATATTTTGAGCATATTCGTATCCTCCTTAACTAAATCCTTTTAAAACGGTACCGAGTAATAGCGCCGTTTTTTATAGTTGAATCCACAAAAGATTTATCCCGCATTAACGGGCAGTAAGACCCCCACCTCAAGATTCAGAGAAAAGCGAAGAAGATAGGTGGGGGATAACTGCCCGTAAAAGCCCGATTGGTTCAACTAACCATCAGTGGGGGATGAAGAAAACCCCCACTGATGGAAGTTTCACTTTATTGCGAGTATTTTGTTCAGAATATTAAGATTTATAACCTTGTGTTTATTTTATCATTAAACTAACTATATTTTTACATATTTTTGTAAAAAACGAAAACAATAGAAAGTAAAGTAGGTGAAAGAAGGGACGTTCTATGGATAGGAAAACATACTATATTTCAGTTGCAAATGGCGAAATTTCACAAGTGAAAACAGCCAATACATATAGTTTTACGATTGAAGCGACGGATGAAGAAATTCTGAGGCTGCGAGAGTACTTTGATAACGCGTATCGTGAAGATCTTGGGACATTTGTGCGTTCGCATGTGCCGTTTGTAGAATATCATCATGATTCCAATAATGATCGGTATGATGAGCAATTGCAAAAAGCATATCGAATGATTTATGAGCTTGGTGACAATGAGGCGAAAGAGTTAATTGCACAAATGGGTATTATCGACGGGTTATGATAGGATAAGATTAGTCATACTAGTCAGAATGTGCTACAATTTATGGTAAGAAATTTGTAACCATCAATAGGGGAGTAGGGCATGTACACATTTAAAGATTACTATCATAACACTGTACAATTATCGTTTGAACGTTACCCATTTTCTCCTGAGCCAAAGCATGTGTGGGTTGTATGCCGGTACGGAGATCAATGGTTATTAACCCATCATTTGCGCCGTGGTCTTGAATTTCCAGGTGGAAAGGTAGAAGAGGGAGAAACACCAGAAGAAGCGGCAGCTCGTGAAGTTCATGAAGAAACGGGTGGTATTGTATCAAGCTTAACGTATATTGGCCAATATAAAGTATCCGGGAAAGATAAAATAATCATTAAAAACATTTATTTTGCAACAATTAGTGCCTTAGAACAACATACGCACTATGAAGAAACGAAGGGATCTGTATTATTGACACATATTCCAGAGGACATTAAAGTAAATAGACGCTTCAGTTTCATTATGCGCGATGACGTACTTGCGCGCACGATGCGACATATAGAAGAAATCGGCTGTTTTACGAAGTAGAGCAACCGATTTCTTTTTTATTTGTACAAAATTAGGTCTGTTAATACGTGATAAACAACTACAATGTCTATATAGCTTTGTTTTGATTTTTTAAATATCTTTGTTAAGTCCTCGGTGTTTTTTGTAAAGATTGATAAATAAGTAAAAAATAATCTTTTATGATATAAATTGCTTTATATTCACTTAATTCTCTTTTCTTCTTGATGAGGAGTAATTGGCACATTTGAAACATGGTGGAAGAACAAAGAGGAATACTAATTAATTGTCCATATAAATGACATTCTAGCCGTTCTAAATTTACAGAATTACAGTAATGAATACGAAAAAATGATTCTATCTTAAATACAGAAAATCGTTATTAAAAAATATGGTTGCTAATTTTATCCCGCATGAACGGGCAGTAAGACCCCCACCTAAAGATTCAGAGAAAAGCGAAGAAGATAGGTGGGGGATGAAGAAAACTCCCACTGATGGAAGTTTCACTTTATTTCGATCTTCCTTGCACCCAAGCAGCAATATCATTTATAACATACTCAGGGATATTAGCAGGACTATAATATTCATCCGGTTTACTTAATTCTCCATTTCCTTCTGTAAAGAAGTGATTTAACTTTGGATATAGTCGATAATCAACGTTATCTCGCTCTTTTAATTGTTCTTTCCAAAGAGGAATTTCGATTTTTGATTGAACTTGATAGTCTCTTTCTCCTTGAATAATAAGAAGCGGTGTCTTTTGTTCTTTTGACATTTCTGCTGCTTTAATTTTACGGATAGAATCCCAAAATACTGGTGATCCTAAATAAAAATCTTTTGGAGGATTCTGACTAGAGAAATTGGGATCATTTAATAATTTAAATTGCGATTTGTAAAATTTATATTCTTCAGGTTTCATTGCTCCAATAGAAAAAAGATACTCAAATTGATCTAAAACAACATCTTGGATTGTACGGGCTGGTCCTCCCATCACAATTGCCCCAGCAATATTTTGATTTTGGTCTTTTTCGATCATTTTCGGAAGCATCATTCCACCTTGACTATGACCAAGGATATAAATTTGATTCTTATTTATCATAGGTTCATTTTGAAGAAAACGAGTCGCAAGAAGTGCATCATCCGTTGTCTCTTTATCAACTGTATAAAAAGGACTAAGTTGTGTTTTTAATCCATGTTCATAAGTTCGTTTATTATAGCGAAGGACAGCAATTTCTTTCGAGGCAAGACCTTCAGCTAAATCGCGAAATGGTTTTAAAGCAAACGCTGTTTCATCCTGATCGGTTGCTCCAGATCCTTGAACAAGAATAACCGCTGGGAAAGGCCCCTTTCCCTTTGGAACAGACAATGTTCCTGGTAATGGAAACGCACCACTTCCAACTACTACTTCTTTATCAACAAATGATTCAGGCTTACTATATGGTGGACGCTCTGCAACAGGACTAAATGACATGCTAAGCTGAAAATCATCTATTTTTCCAGATGGATCTAGTTTAATTAGTAAAGGTACAGTAAATAGTTCAAAAACTAATTTAATCTCTACATTTGTATGAACGGAATTTGTCTCTTTTTGTGTTACCTCTCCAATTCCTATAAAAGAACCTGCTTGTAATTGCACCGGGAGTCCCTTCCAATAGCTCTTCAGCCGTTTTTCGGAGATTATTTTCTGTAATGATCGAGAAGTTAAATCAAATGCAGATTTATAATTTTCAGTATGCATATAGCGGATAAATGTAAGAGTAGTAGATATAACAGGATTTTCATTATCAGTATTGTCTATTTTTTTTATATTTGTGTTTGTTTCCTGTAATGTCGAAATAAATTGGTGGTTGAACGGATTATTATATGTATTGGGATATAAACTTGTTTTCAATACATCTGTATTCCGTCCCTCATATAAACTTGAAGAACTCGCGAAATTTTTAGGTGAAATTACTTCCTCCGCATAAGAAACAGAAGGAATAGTTATCGCACAAATTGCACTGACAAGTAATAACTTATTCCCTATTCGTTTTTTCGTGCTCATATTTATTGATTCTCCTTTCAAAATTAAAATTTTTTAATACAACATGCCAAGTACTATAAGGAAAATAAAAATTATCAAAGAGATTCATAATCTACTACGATTCCCCTAACAAGTTAAAAAGCCATTATAAACAAACTTCAATAAAAAATGCCTTCTCCCTCTTTTTTTATGACTGGATTTTTTGAGTGGAATGGAAGGGCCGCGCTGAATCACATATAACTGACCAAAGGTAAACCAGTATCATATGGTGGATATAAAATAAAATTCCAGTAGAAATGTTATTTTTGATTTCATACTTTGTTTGAACTGAAAAAGTATTTATAAAAAAGGGGGCTTTTTAACCAACTGACTAAAGCATATTATTGTATCTTTTGCCAAAATTGATTATGATTTCAATGAAATAATAGAATGCAAGGAGGATGTTATGAGGAAAAACCATATTCATTTTTTATTTTTGCTCATATTTATTTGCTTGATTAGTAGCTGTAGTAAAGCAAAGAATGTGGCAAAAGAAGTATGTAAAACAAAAGAAGAGTGTTTAAAAACCGGAGATGCATTCCTTAGTAAAATTAATAAAAACATGCAAGGAATCTCTGAATTAGAAACACATACGGAAGTAGAAAGTAAGGAAGAATTAGCAGCTTATGAAGAACAAAGAGGAGATGACGAACGTTACTTCTTTTTAGCCTCTTATTATATTGATAATAATGAATTAGTAGATCCATATTTTGAAAAGCTAGATAAAAAAAGATTACAGAAAGTCTTTGCTGATGATAAAGAAGTTAGAGAAGAAATTAGTGCATTTCATGAAGAAACAGATTATCACGAAGCATTATGGGATATGTACAGTGTGTTAATACCAGCAAAATATAGAGAGGATATAAAAGAGTTTGATATTGTATCGGATGGATATGATAACATCGTTGCTCATGTGATGCAAAATGAAAACAATCCTGAAGACTGGGTATTAAGTTTAGATGCATTAGATTCCAACGTTAATATAAACGAAGTGATGAAAACGTTAATTCATGAAACGGCTCACGTTTTAACGTTAAATAAAACGCAAATTCCTGTAGATAAAAAGTATGTAAAAGCTGTTACGGAAGAAAAAGATATCTCCGCATATGAATCGAAATGTACGACACTGTTTTTAACAGAAGGCTGTACAAAGAAAAAGTCGTATGTGAATCAATTTTATGAACAGTTTTGGAAACTACTTGAAGGTGAATGGAAAGAGAAGAAAGTAGAGACAAATGTAGAAGCGCAAATGCAGTTTTTTAAAGAACATGAAGACAAATTTGTTTCTGAATATGCAACAACGAACGTCACAGAAGATATTGCTGATACATTTACAGCGTTCATTTTACAAGATTCTAACAAAGTGAAAGAGTCAAAAGAAGTAAAGTATCAAAAGATTGCTTTCTTTTATCAATTTCCAGAGCTTGTGAAAATGAGAGCGGAGGTGCTATCAGGATTACAGCAAATTTCGGAGGAAGTGGAAGAAGCGTAGGATAAAGATATTAATCCTATAATTTGGGAGATAATTTACAAACGAAATGTCGAACTTAGTCGAAGTTTGTTGTAATATGGAGGTTATAGTTTTAGGATGTGATTTATAGAGGAGATGCGAATCCTTTTGCTTGAGCAAGAGGAGAGAATTTATACATATATCCAAAATGTAAAGAGAAATACATAAGAGAATGGAGAAGAGAATATGAATCAAGAGCTAGCAGGGTTTTGGAGACGATTTGGGGCTATCCTTTTAGATGTATTAGTATTTGTTCCCCCTATTGTGATTTTTACATTAATAGGTATGTCTGATGAGGCATCAGACACAATAGTAGGTATTTCACAAACGCTATACTTATTAATTGTTCCTATTGTATGGTCTGGGTTTACAGTAGGTAAGAAAGCAGTAAACATTCGAATTGTACGAATGGATGGACAGAATATTACGATTTGGACTACAGTAAAACGTTACTTATTAAGTGGAATTATATATGGTTTTATGTTTGGAAGTGGTTTTATTGTAAGTGCATTTATGGTAGCACTGCGAAAAGATAAACGTTCTATTCACGATTTTATTGCAGGAACGCAAGTTATTCGTGATTAATAAGAAAGCAACCTACATTGTGTTAGGTTGCTTTTTTCGTGCGTGTAACGAATTTTTCAAATGCTGCGACAAGTACATACATAAGGGTGGCAAGAATACAAGTGAGAAGCACGCTCAGCAAGACGAGTGTAAAGTTAAAGACTTGAAAGCCGTAGCTAATTAAATAGCCGAGTCCTTCTTTGGAAATGAGCAGTTCACCGAAAATGACCCCAACCCAAGAGAGACCGACATTTACCTTTAATGTGGAAATAATCGCTGGGAACGATGCTGGTAAAATGACTTGTTTATAACATTGCCATTTATTTGCACCAAAAGTTTGCATGACCTTTACATAATTGGCGTCTACTTCTTGAAAAGCGCTATAAATGACGAGGATTGTAACGATGATGGAAATGATGACACCCATCGCTACTGCCGATGAAATATTAGGCCCGAAGATGACGATAATAATGGGGCCAAGCGCTACTTTTGGCATTGCGTTTAAGACGACAAGGTACGGGTCGAGTACACGAGCAATGAATGGGCTCCACCATAAAAAGGTTGCGATGCACGTACCGAGAAGTGTGCCAAGGATAAAGCCAAGACACGTTTCAAGGAGCGTTGTATATATGTGTGGCCAAAGGGAATGATCTTGCCATTTTGTGATGAGCAAATGAAAGATGCTAGACGGTGAGCTAAATAATAATGGATCAATCCACTCGTTTCGGCTGGCGATTTCCCATAATGCGAAAAAGAGTATGAGCAGGAGCAGCTGCAAGATTCGAACAGCAAATGTCCGCTTTTTTTCACGTTTTTGAAAACTTTGATGAAATTCTTTTATATTATTCAAGTTGTTCCAACTCCTTCCATATTAACTGGAAGAATGAAGGGAAATCGTGGTGCTGACGTGCTTCAAACGGCGAGAGGGAGCGAATGGTTTCTGGGACTGAAAATACTTTCGCGATGCGGCCTGGTTTTGCTTGCAACAAGTATATACGATCGCTCATCGCAATGGCCTCTTCAATGTCATGTGTAACGAGAAGTGATGTTTTCTTATATTCTTTTAAAATAGAAAAAACGAGTTCTTCTAATTTTAGTTTTGTTTGATAATCAAGGGCAGAGAATGGTTCATCTAGTAATAATATTTTCGGATTTGTGACCAGTGTCCGAACGAGAGCAGCGCGCTGGCGCATTCCGCCTGATAATTCACGCGGGTATTGCTTCTCAACACCTTGCAAACCAACTTGTTCTAACAAATGCAAAGCATGTTGCTTCGTTTTAGATGTGTATGTTTTTGTAATGTATAAGCCGACGGAAATATTATCTTCAATCGTTTTCCATGGAAACAAGTAATCTTGCTGAAGCATATAACCGATGGAAGACGTTGGTTTTGTGATGCGTTCACCATCAAGAAAGACGGTTCCTTCAATGGAGTGTAGTAAACCTGAAATGATAGAAAGTAATGTTGTTTTGCCGCAGCCGCTTGGGCCAAGGAAGGAAATAAATTCTCCTTCTTCGATTGTTAAAGAAATATTCGATAAGACAAGACTGGCATTGTCTTTTGAGAAGAAGCAATGAGATACGTTGGAAAGCTCTAGGAAGTTCATGAGACTCGCCTCTATTTCTTAATGACACTTTCCGCAATGGATGTGTTCACTAACTCTTTATGTTGCACTTCTTTCGGTAATTCGCCAGCTTCTTTCATAATGGTTTGCAGTTGTTTCCACTCTGCCTCGTCTAACAGTGGATTCGTTGCGTACGAATGTTGTTGTTTATAGCGATCGATGACTTTTACCATAATATCTTTTGGTGTATCTTTAAAGCGCGGTTCAACAGCTTTTGCAATTTCTTCTGCGCTATGTGTATCGACCCATTGCTGCGCTTTATAAATAGCACGTGTAAATTTCTCTGCGGTTGCCTTATCTTTCTTTAAGAAGTTTTCTTTTGCCATAAAGGTTGTATACGGAACAGTTCCGGATTCAACGCCGAATGAAGCAACGATATAACCTTTTCCTTCTTTCTCGAAAATGCTAGCAGTCGGTTCAAAGAGTTGCACGAAATCGCCGGTACCAGATGCAAAGGAATTTGCGATATTCGCAAATTCGATATTTTGAATTAAATTTGTATCTTTGTGCGGATCAATTCCATGTTTTTTCAGTACGTATTCGCCAACCATTTGCGGCATCCCGCCTTTACGCTGACCAAGAAAAGTTGTGCCTTTCACATCATTCCAGTTAAAAGAATTAAGTTTTTTGCGAGAAACGAGAAATGTTCCATCTGTTTGTGTTAATTGGGCAAAGTTAATTGCCGGATTTTTTGCTCCTTGCGCATAAACATAAATAGATGTTTCTGAACCGACAAGCGCAATATCGATGCCATTTGATAATAAAGCTGTCATCGTTTTATCGCCACCAGCAGTTGTTTGCAGATCAACTTCTAGTTCTTCATCTTTAAAAAATCCTTTTTCCATTGCAACATATAACGGAGCGTAAAATAATGAATGTGTCACTTCACCAACGCGTACTTTCTGTACCTTTGCATTTTCATCTTTTTTATTACACGCAACAAATGTAAAGGCAGTAAGAAAAACAATTAAAAAACACGCTAGAATTTTTCGCAATGTATGACACCTCCCAAAATACATTTACTTTAATGTATGTAGGTAAATGCCTATATGTGAGTGGACATAGGAGGAATTTTTTGAGCATGGAAGAAGTGAAAGATAAGGGATAGCTAACAAAGAAATAAGGAGGATTTCTATGATTAATTTTCTTTTTTTCTTTTTCATATTGACCACCGGTTTCACAGTACTACAATTTCTATTTTATAGGTATGCAATGAAAAGCATTCATAAGTATAAGGAAGGAAATTTGGTTCATACGTTGTTAGAGATGCAAGTGAAGAAGGGACCAAAATTAGATTTCAGTGATTATTCATTCGTTTTTATCGTGTGTCTCCTGTGGAAATTTTGGCTTTTTTCGTCATGAAAATGGAAGTGTCATTTTGTTAATAGAGACGAGGTATGTAACATGAATACGAAAGTAAAACAAGCAATGCAATATTTTAGAGGAAAAGAAGAAAGCTGTAAGAAACTCTCTAGTGGGTTTCAAAATGAAGTATACGAGTATACATATGAAGGAGAAAGCCGGATTTTACGAATAACTTCAAACTCTCGTAGAAGTGTCAAACAAATCCAAAGTGAACTGGATTTTATACGTAGCTTACAAGCAGGCGGCGTGAATGTTTCCTTGCCGGTTGCTTCTTGTTTTGGGAATGAGGTTGAACAAATAGATAGAGAAGAAGAATCATTTTTTCTTACTTCATTTATAAAGGTACCTGGTCAGTTTGTGAATGTGGCGGATGAAAGAGAATGGAATAGGAAGCTATTTCAAAATTGGGGGCAAACAATTGGGAAGATGCATGCGATCGCGAAACAAAATGCTAGCAATTATGAATCGTATGAGAGACCCGTTTGGAAGTGCGATATAAAATCTATGAACTTTTTAAAATCGATCAGTACAACGTTAGCTGCAAGCTATGAAAACATGATTAGCGAAGTTCAAGAACTGTCTAAGGAGCAAGATACATACGGGCTCGTTCATAATGACCTTCATCAGGGGAACTTTTTTGTTCAAGACAACACATTAACAATTTTTGATTTTGATGATTGTTCGTTTAACTGGTTTGCTCAAGATATTGCTGCGTCATTTTACCATGCAGTGTGGCAAGGATTATCAGTAAGGCCAGAACATGTATCGTTTCCGCAAGAATTCATGAAGTATTTCACCGAGGGATACAACAAAGAACATTTAATGAATAAAGAGATACTAAGGCAAGTTCCGCTTTTTCTAAAACTGCGCGAAGTCTTTTTATTTACGCTGTTTCATAACGTGTGGGATGCAAAAAATTTAGAAGATTGGCAAGCGTATACACTGCAAGATTTACAGCACCGGATTGAACATGAAATTCCGTATACGAATGTAGACTTTTTGACGTTTGTTTAAGAACTCCTTTTTTAAACTCTGTTTAGTAACAGGGTTCTTTTTGTGCATAAAAAAATACAGCAATCGTTACAATAAAGTACATAAAAAGATTATGGAGGATACACGTGGAAACGAAGTCGATTATAGCACTAGGGATTTTCTTGATTACATACGCTGGGATTATTTCAGAAAAACTCCACCGTACACTTATTGCAATGTTAGGTGGAATCTTAATGGTGGTCTTCGGGGTCATCGATCAAAAAACAGCTATTCATCATATTGATTTTAATACAATCGGTTTGTTGGTTGGGATGATGATTATTGTATCAATTACTGCGCAGACAGGTGTATTTGGCTACATTGCGATACGGGCTGCGAAAAAGGTGAAAGGAAATCCAATCCGACTTCTTTTTGTGCTCGGACTGATTACTGCCATCGCATCCGCCTTTTTAGACAATGTCACGACAGTTTTACTCATCGTTCCAGTTACATTAAGTATCACATCACAACTGAAAGTAAATCCTACTCCTTATTTAATCACTCAAATTTTCGCTTCGAATATTGGTGGCACTGCTACTATGATTGGAGATCCGCCTAATATTATGATTGGTAGTGCTGTAAAAGAACTAACATTTCTTGCATTCATTAATAATTTATCATTGATTAGCTTTATTATTTTATTAGTGTCTCTTGTTATATTTACGCTCATTTATAGAAAAAAACTCAAAACAACACCTGAGTTAATAAACGAATTACTGAACAAGGATGAAAGAAACGAGATTAAAGATGTAAGGCTATTGAAAAAGTGTGTCTTTGTTATTGTAGTGACAATTGGCGGTTTTTTTCTGCATCAATTTATCCATATTGAAACAGCTACAATTGCCTTGTTTGGGGCCTTTCTTTTACTGCTGATGACAGGAGATAGATATTTAGATCGAACATTAGAAAAGGTAGAATGGACCATTCTTTTTTTCTTTATCGGCTTATTCGTTATAGTTGGTGGATTGGTGGAAACAGGGCTTATCGCAATGGTGGCTAAAAAAGCGATGGCTCTAACCGGGGGGGAGGTAAAAATGACAACGCTCTTAATTTTATGGATGAGTGCGATTGTCTCTGCTTTTGTTGACAATATTCCATTTGTAGCGACAATGATCCCCATGATAAAAGAAATGGGGTCAATTGGAATCACAAATTTAGAACCATTATGGTGGAGTTTATCACTAGGAGCCTGTTTAGGTGGTAACGGAACGCTAATCGGAGCCAGCGCCAATTTAGTAGTAGCTGGACTAGCCGCAAAGCAAGGACACCATATCTCCTTTATGAAATATTTAATAGTTGGATTCCCTGTGATGATAATCTCCATTATCTTATCAACGATTTACATATATGTTCGGTATTTAATGTGAAGAAAGAAGAGAAGAAAAGTTTTCCTCAAAAAAATGTATAGGAGAAACAACTATGAAGAACAAACGGATTTATATGGATCCTCCGAAAACATTAGTAGTAGGATTCGCTCTCATTATTTTCATCGGCGCGCTTCTTTTAACGCTTCCAGTTGCAACAACAGATGGTCAAGGTCTTCCTTTCTTAAATGCATTGTTTACAGCTACATCTGCTACATGTGTAACAGGACTTGTCGTAGTGGATACGGGAACAACTTTCACGTTGTTCGGCCAACTCGTTATCTTGTTTCTTATTCAAGTAGGCGGTTTAGGATTTATGACATTTGCGATCTTTTTTTCCGTTTTGTTAGGAAAAAGGATTTCTCTGAAAGAAAGGCTGTTATTACAAGAGGCATTGAACAATTTATCCATTGCGGGCATTGTTCGTTTAGCAAAAAGAATTCTTATTTTTACAGTTGTAATTGAATTCATCGGTGCCGCTTTATTAGCGATTCGCTTTGCGTTTGATATGCCTCTTTCCAAAGCAGTGTATTACGGCATATTCCATGCTGTTTCCAATTTTAATAACGCAGGATTCGATATAATGGGAGAGTTTAAAAGCTTGACTGCGTATGTAGAAGATCCAATTGTTACATTGGTCGTCTGTGCATTAATTACACTAGGCGGTATTGGATTTATCATTATGAATGAAGTATATGAATATAAACGGATTAAACGCCTTTCCTTGCATACGAAGGTAGTTCTGTTTACAAGTTCTTTGTTAGTAGTGGTGGGAACGGTTCTAATTTTCTTATTGGAATTTCATAATCCAAAAACGTTACAACCGTTATCTGCATTTGGAAAATTTTTAGCTTCTTTATTTCAAGCTGTCACCCCAAGAACAGCTGGGGCAAATACACTCAATATTCCAGATTTACATCATTCAACCCTTTTTATTATTATTATTCTCATGTACATCGGGGCATCTCCTGGATCTACGGGTGGAGGAATTAAAACAACTACATTTGCAACTCTTTTAGGTGCAGTATGGTCACAAATAAAAGGAAAAGAAGATGTAACCTTTTTTCGAAAAAGAATTGCATACGATACAATTTATAAATCACTTACCGTTATGTTAGCTGGTCTTTTCATCGTTATAATAGCTGCCATGTTGCTAACAATAACAGAACCAGGGAAGGACTTTTTAATGATTCTCTTTGAAGCAACATCTGCTTTTGGAACGGTAGGGCTCTCTATGGGACTGACCCCTGAATTATCTCCTCTTGGAAAAATTATCATTACTTTAACGATGTTTGCAGGAAGGGTAGGACCATTGACTATCGCTTTTGCCGTTACACTGCGAAGAAATGCAGATCCGTTCAGTTATCCGAAAGGAAAAATTATGATTGGTTAGATGTTCATTCATCCTTAGAGGAGCGATAGAAATATGAGAAAGCAATACGCAGTCATTGGACTCGGAAGGTTTGGTTCAAGTATTGTAAACACATTAGTAGAAGCAGGACATGAAGTGTTAGCAATAGATAGCAATGAAAAACGTGTAAATGAACTTGAGGATGCGGCTACCCATGCTGTTATCGCTGATGCGACAGATGAAGAGGTATTAAAAGCAATCGGTATTCGAAATATTGACACAGTCATTGTCGCAATTGGAAATGATATTCAAGCAAGTATTTTGACAGTGTTGGTACTAAAAGAATTAGGGGTAAACAAGGTTGTGGTCAAGGCGCTAAATAAACGACACGGACAAGTGTTAGAGAAGGTAGGCGCGGATTGGGTCGTATTTCCTGAGTGGGATATGGGTGAGCGTGTAGCACATCAGCTTATGTTACCAAATGTTCTTAATTTCATTGAACTCGCTAAAGATTATAATATTGAAGAAATTAAAGTGCCTCCTAGCATGTCAGGAAAAAGCCTGAAAGAGTTGGATATTCGAGCAAAATTAAATTTAAATGTCATTGCGATTAAAAGTAAGGGGAGAATCAACATTTCTCCTTCTCCAGATGAGGTTGTGCAAGAAGGGGATGGTTTAGTGATGATTGGAGAAAAGATAAATTTGCATCGTTTTGCAGATTTTGAATAAGAAGTAAGTTTGAAAGGGATGTAACTTAAATACCTTTCTTTTTAGGAGGAACGAGAGCATCTGGCCGTGCATAGAAACGGTCAGGGGCTTTTTCTGCCACATGCAATGTTTAAAACAAAAGAAGAAATCAAGAAAAAAGCGATGTAATAGCTCACTACATATGTAAGCTATTACATCGCTTTTTTATACAGACCTCATTCAATATGGTATCAAAATTTTGAAAAACAGTCTATTTCTTTTTGAATCATGTAGTTAACATGAGAGTGAAAGCAATGATGAATGGGGGCTATTCTATGTCAGTGTTTGCACAATCTTCATTTCAGTGCCGCATCGAGTGGGGACGGCGCGGAGCTAGAGAAGCAGCTAAGCGTGGTGATATTACCATTATTGTAGATGTTCTTAGCTTTTCTTCAGCAGTGGCCAGCGCCTTACATGTAGGCGCTGAAATTTTTCCATATCCGCCGCCATTGAATGAAGAAGCAAAAGTGTATGCGAATCAATTGGGTGCAGAGCTTATATTAAGTAGGGCAGAAGCGGCGAAGGCAGGGAGACATTCGTTATCCCCAGTAACATTTAGCGCTGCTGATTTTGGGAAAAGATTTGTTTTATGTTCGTTAAACGGTGCAGCTTGTACGTGGATTGCTTCGAAAGTTCCGGCTCTTTTAATTGGCTGTTTACTTAACGCTTCGGCAATTGCAGAGGCAGCGAATCATATCCAAAAACAAACAGGCGCAAATATAACAATTGTTCCTTGCGGTGAACATTGGGAAGATCCAAAAGAAGATGAAAATGATTTAAGACCAGCGATAGAAGACTACTTAGGCGCAGGTGTAATCATAGAAAAATTACAAGGGAGTAAATCAGTAGAAGCACAATTATGTATGGGCGCTTTTCAGTATGCAACGTCCAATCTTAATGAATTCATTTGGGATTGCGGAAGCAGTAGGGAGTTACGAGAGCGTGGATTTGCGGAAGATGTAACGTATAGTGCAGCTGTAGATGTGCTGCAAGTAGTGCCGGTTTTTCAGAATGGTCGCTTTGTGAATTTCTTGAAATAAGATCTTCTTTAGGAATCTGCTGCATAGTTACATTATTTTCTAGCAGTTTTATATTTTATATAAAAAGCGAAGTCTTCATCAGACTCCGCTTTTTTCATGTATCATAAATCAATTGTTTAACACAGTATAGAAACTTAAGTTTGCAACAACCAAACTTCGTTTTTTCGACGTAAAGTATAATAAATTACAACAACTTTTTTGTCTAATTTTTCGGGTTCAGTTCATTATATTTTCTATTTTGTCTTTATATACAATGTATTCTTTCCCATCCACTACTGCTACCACCGCAAATTCATCTTTTGGATTGAATGAAAGCCAATCAGCCCACATGTTTGTATTTGGTCCTCCACTCCACATGTTATGAACAGTGTTTTTAGTTAAATTCATAACTTTATAAGACGCATTTGGTGCATTTGTTCCAGTCTTTATTTCAAATGTGTATGCGTTATGTATTTTTTTATAAAAGTAGAAAACGTTTGATGGACGAAGCTGATTCATAAGATCCTGTTCTTTTTTCTCTGCAATTTTCATCCCTTCTTGTAATGTGACAACATCTGTTCTTAATGTTTTCCAACTGTCTTTAGCTGCATTTAAGTTAGGGGTTAAGAATTTATATCTATTTTGATCAGCTTTTTGAGCTGCTTTATCAATATGTCCCAGTACGCCTGAATATTGAGAGTCTAAATCATCCCATTGCGTGGACATATAAGTAAGAGCAGTAATAGCATTATCAATTGTACTATGCATATCACTAATATTATGAAACGCAACTCCAACTACACGATTTAATGTTATTTTATAATCTACAGTCTTACGTAATTCTGTTAATGTAGGCTCTAATCGGCCTAAATTATCTCTTGCTGTACCTATCATTATACCACCAGAAATCAACGTGGGAATAAAGGGGATTTTTACCATTGTTAATCCATCAGATTCTAATTTTTTATAATAGTTTACTTGTCCTAAAACTTCATCTAAACGCTTTTGGTCAGTCTCCACATCAGCACCTTGGTTTTTTAAAATCGATTGCAAGGTCTCTTTATGGCTTCCAAATGCTCTGACATCTTCTCCAATATCGTTTTTGAATTTAGTTAATTCTTCTATTAATGCTTTTGCAGACTTTTGATTTTGTTGAATTTCACCTCGTAAATCTGTAATGCCTTTTTTTAAAGTATCTCCATTCCCTGTATTAATCGCCTCTACTAATGTTCCGTATTGACTATCAAATTTTGTATCGTATTCAATAATGTCTGTCAATGTATCTAAAAATTGTTTTTTTACTTTCGTATCCCATGTAACAGCGTGTGCTCTTGCGTTCTTTTGATCTTGTAAAATTTTAATAGGTAAATCTGCATACCCATTAATAGTAATTCCTTCAAAACTCACATCTGGATTATTAGTTAGCAAGTAAGAATAGTCATTCATAGATTTTGTAAATACCGCAGCATCTTGCAAAGCTTTTTTCATCTGTTCTTCATTTGCTGAAAGAGACATATCTTCATTGTTAGTTTGTTCAATTTCACTTGCAAAAGTTGCTATTGGTGTGACTGCATAAGTTGTTGTAATAGTTAAAAAAGTCGATACAGCGAGTAGTTTGTAAGGGAGCTTTTTCATCATTTCATATTCCTCCTATATAGGCTTTGATTGTAAGTTCTACTTTTCTTTAAAAAATACTATTCCAATTTTGTTTAGCAGCCTTTAAGTCAACAAGTATTAAAGAGAATTTATGTTGTTGAATATTTGTTAGATTGTTAAATTGTTAAATTGAAGAAATTCTCGTTATTATGTACTTTCATAGAATGTAAGGACCTTACGCCCTCATTTAAACATTATGTTTTTAAGAAGTAAATAATAAAATTTCACCACATATATTATTAAATTTTTATATTCGGTATTGCTTTTATAAAAAACATTATAGCTAAAAAATTAAATACTATGAATCACTTCACTAAGTGAAATAGTTATGATTTGATAATTAAATCTAAAATATAATAAATTACATTGATCTATATAAATCACTTGATAAAAAATGTTTTTAATATAATTTAATAGTACTTTGTATGTTGATTTACTTTATTTAGGAAATGCAAAATTGCATATAAATAGGATCATATCAACGATACATAATCCAAAATATTATTATCATATGGATAGTAATTATATTTCCTGTAAACATTACAGGGAAAAGTTTCTTCTATAGGGAATGAGATGAGATATGCTAAAAAAATTTCTAAACGTATAGGTACAAACTAGACACATCCAGAGAATACAAAGCAAAAAACAAGGATAACGGTATAGAAGATAAAACGCTTGAAGGGCATAAAATGAAAAATAATACAGAATAGAATTTGATCTCTCATTAACGGGCGATAAGACCTTATTTTAAGATTGAGAGAGAAGTAAAGAAGATAGGTGGAGGATAAAACGTTATGAAATGAAGGAAATGAATAGATTCTGTTGTAAAGTTTTAAAAATAAGCAAAACGGCACGGGTATCTTGGCATTTGGATGAAACTTATATAAAAGCGAAAGGCGAAGTCTGTAATTAGACTCCGCCTTTTTGGTTTATAAGGAATTATTAATTGTAATACTATCACTTAAAGGTATAATCCTGGATTCAGACCTGATATTACCTTATTTTTGCGGAGTAACTGGTTCCACTTTTAATTCTTTTATTCCTTCTTTTAATGTGACCGCATCTGTTCTTAATGTTTTCCAACTGTCTTTAGCTGCATTCAAGTTAGGTTTTAAGAATTTAAATTTATTTTGATCAGCCTTTTGAGCTGCAGTATCAATATGTCCCATTACTCCCGAATATTGAGAATCTAAATCATGCCATTGCGTGGACATATAAGTAAGAGCATTAATTGCATCATCAAGTGCCTTATGCATCTCACTAATATTAATATACGCAACTCCAACTACACGATTTAATGTTGTTTTATAATCTACAGTTTGACGTAATTCTGCTAATGTAGGCTCTAACTTAGATAAATTATCTCTTGCTATACCCACTATTATGCCACCAATTATCGGTAGGCCCAAAATGGCGCCCTTCATTACATTGAATCCATCAGACTCTAATTTTTTATAATAGTTTACTGAGTCTAAAATTTGTTGTAGACGCTTTTCATCAGCCTCAACATCCGCACCTTGGTTTTTTAAAATCGACTGTAAGAGCTCTTTATTGCCTCCAAATGCTCTAACATCCTGTCCAATAGCGTCTCTTAACTTAGTTAATTCTACTATTAAATTTTGTGCAGTCTTTTGGTTTTGTTGAATCTCAGTTCGTAAATCTGTAATCCCTTCTTTTAAAGTATCTCCATCCCCTGTATTAATCGCATCTACTATTGTGTCATAATAGTTGTCAAACGTTGTATCGTATTCGACAATGCCTGTCAATGTATCTAAAAGCTGTTTTTTTACTTGCGTATCCCATGTAACAGCATGTGCTCTTGCATTCTTTTGATCTTGTACAATTCTACCAGGTAAATCTACATATCCATTAATAGTAATTCCTTCAAAGTTCACATCTGGATTTTTAATTAACATATAAGAATAGGCATTCATAGATTTTGCAAATAATCCAGCCTTTTGCAAGGTTTCTTTCATCTTTTGTTCATTAGCTGAAAGAGACGTGTCTCCAGCGTTAGCTTGTTCAATTTCGCTTGCAAAAGTTGCCACTGGCGAAACTACTGAAGTTGTTGTCATCGTTAAAAGTACTGATGCAGCAAGTATTTTATAAGGGATTTTTTTGATCATTACATATTCCTCCTATATAGGTTTTGATTTTTAGTTCTTTGCTTCTTGTGTAAAAGCGATGTCCTTCGAAATGAATTCGGCATCTTTATGAATATCACTCCAGCTTTGTTTCGCAGCTTTTAAATCATCAAGTATTAAAGAGAATTTATGTTCTTGCATAGAGTCGATATTATCATGTAAATCTGTATAATTAGCACCCATTTTATTCCATTGTTGTTGGATACTTGTTAGAGACATTATTGCTTGATCCACTGTTTGATAAAGATCTGTCAAAGTTGATTTCGCGTTAGTGAGCGAAATAACTGCTTGGCTAGCAACATCGGCTTTCGTACCTAATTCTCCGATTTTTTTAGAAATTTCATTATAGGAGTCCATATGTTTAGACGCCGTGACACCAGCTGCTGTTCCTAAACCGATACCAGCTGCGCCGAGAGCTGCAAGGCCACCAACAACAGCTGGTGTTGCTGTACCGCCAGTCACAACAATTACTACCGTTCCTGCAATGGCTGCAGCAATTAAAATGAATGCTCCTAATCCACCACCAATTGACCATGCTAATACATTGTTAAAATGCTCTGTCTGAGTAGAACGTAGCTTCTCAATTTCAGCTTGAATTTGTGGAATCAGTGCATTTTTTCCGGCTAATAGTGCTGTTAATCCACCTTGCCCATCTGGACCACCAACATTATTTTTAAACCCTGTAGAATTGTCATACAGTTTTGCTTTGAAGTCTTGTAACATCTTAATTACTTCTGTAACTTCTTTTGAATTTGTATTAATTGTAGTGATTAAATCATTTAGGCCCTCTTTTAACTCTGCTTTATCTTTCTTTTGTACAGCAGCTTCTAATATATCGTAATAATTTTTAAATTGTTCATCGTAATTTACAATATTACGTGCTGTTTTTTGAATCTTCGGCTTCGCTGTATCTAACCAATAATTTGCATTGATTCGTGACAGTTCCTGATTAAGGTGAATATTTTTAATTAATTCTGCTCCTTCTGAACCTAAATCAATATTGGATAAATTTACATTTGGTTGTTTAATCATTGTTTTTGCGTACAAATCCATTACAAGAATATTAGATCCTGTTTGAGCTAATGCTTTCTTCAGCCCTTCAGGTCCTAATTCATAATTCCCTACTTTTTGTTCTTGAGCGGTTTGTTCCTGGGCAAGTACATGAATAGTGTTACCGTTAGTAGCAGTTATAAGTGTTGCTAGAGTGGCTACAGCTAGCACTTTAAATGGAAGTTTTTTCATAACCATTCTCCTTTTCAGTATTTTGATAGATTCTTATAATCTTTATATTTTTATTAAATTCATAATATTAAAACTTATTAGCTTGTTCTTCAAGGTAACTTGTTACATTTTTTAATTGTCTTAATGTATCTTTTTGAGACTGCTGGTCAGTTGTATCAACATTAGTAGATAATTTTGTAATATTATTTTTGATTAGATTCAAATCTTCTTTATAGCGTTTCAGTAAGTCAAGTTCTACATCCACTTGATTAGCAAATGTATGTAAATCATTTTGCATAATAAGAAGCATTGATTTTTGCAGATCTGCTACTGTTAGATTCTTTGTTAAATCATAAAATTTTTGGTTTTGTGTCTCTAAATCAGCTAAATGTGCTCGTTGCTCTGCTGTTAGTTTATTTATTTCAGCAAAGGCACTATATGTTTGTTTAATTTTTTCAGAATCAATAACTTTCGTAAGATCATACTCTTTCGTTTTTGTAACTGCAGCTGCAGCTATTTCAGCTTGCTTAGTTTTCTCAATTGCTTCACGAGCTTCTTTTTTGGCAGCTTCGATCTCTACAGCAGATTTACCTTTTTCTTTCAATTCTTGCTCTACTTTTTTCTCTGCCTCTAAAATAGAGTTGTTAATTTCTTTTCCTTTGTTATATGCTGCCACTGCTGTTTGAGCAGCCGGTTCAATGATATCTTTTGAAAGATTATAGACTTCTTTGAATATAACAAACCCTTGTTCATTTAAAGCTCCTGGTAACAACGCTATTTGTTGTAAATCATCTTGAATTGATTTTTGGGTATTTAGTATTTCACCTTTTAGCTGGTCTATTTTTCCTGTTCCATCTGAACTTAGTACCCCTTGCGCTTTTGTAACATCAGCATCGAGATCTGTAAGTTTTTTATCAAGCTCTGATTTAAGATCTGTTAATTCATTAATTTGGCGTTGTACGTTGTCTTGGTTCGTCATAGTCATGTCTTGAAGAACTTCTAGTCTATCCAAAAATCCTTCTTTATCTTCTCTATTGTCTACAAATCCTTTTAATGCTGGATAGTAGCTATTAAATTTAGTTACAAATCCCTTACTTTTTGAGTTTAATAGAATTAGCTTTGGATAAAGTTCCGATGACCATTCGTTCATATCTTGTTTGATTAAGGATTGGTTCGTATTTAAAGATGGAACCTCCATAAGCTGTACATTAGGACTCATTAAAGCTTTATCTATATATGTTTGGATTAATTTAGATTGTGCACCTAATTTTCGTAATGATGAGGAAATATCCGTGTTCTCTTGTTGCGTTTCTGCCTGAACGATTGGCGTTGCGAGAGTATTGATAGGAATATTTGCTCCAGTAACAATGGATGTTATTAAAAATCCTGTAAGTATTTTATTTTTCATTCAGTACACCTCTTCACTATTGTCTTTTTACAATTTTATTCATACATCTTGAACGAACTATCTCTTTGCTTTCTTCTTGCATAATTGAGGTAAGAAAATTCTTTCGGATAGAGTGTGAAATCAAGAAACTCTCGTTATGATCTATTTTCATGGAATGTAAGGACCTTACGCCCTCATTGTAAACATTATGTTTTTGATAAGTAAACAATAAAATTCCATCGACTATATTTTAAAATTTAGATGTTCCATATTCGCATTTGAAAAAATATTATATCTAAAAAATTAAATGCTATGAATCACTTCATTAAGTGAAATAGTTATAATTTGATAATTAGGACTTAGATGTAAAGGTTTTCATCAGTTTATATAAATCGCTTATTAAAATATGTTTTTAATATAATTTAATAGTACCTTGTATATTGGTTTACTTTATTTGGGAAATGTAAAATTGCATATCAATATAGTCATTTCAACGATAAATAATCTATAAAATTATTATCCTATGAATAGTAATTATGTTTTCTATAAAGTGAAATTTCCATGAGTGGGGCTTCATCCCCCACTCATGGTTAGCCCTCACCAATTGGGCCTATACGGACAGTTATTCCCCGCCTATCTTCTTTGCTTCTCTCGCAATCTTGAATTGGGGATCTCACTTCCCGTTAATATGGGATAAACATTACAGGGGGATCTTCTACAGGGAATGAGATATACTAAAAATATTTTTAAACGTACATTTTTCTTTTTTTGATACCGTCCCTCTAACAGAGAAATTGCAAGGGAACAAATCAGTAGATGCACAATTATGTATGGGAGCTTTTCAGTAGCTTAATGAATTCATTTTGAATTGCGGGAGTGGTAGGAGTTAAGAAAGCATGGATTTGTGGAAGACGTAACATATGGTCCAGCTATAGATGTATTCCAAGTAGTGTCTATTTTACAGAATGATCAGTTTGCGAATTTCTTTAATCACCTTAACAAAACATGGATTATTACGACAAAATTCGACAAATGTAAAATTGTATATTTGTTAATATAGATTAAGGAATTATTTATACCATTGTTCTAGGAGGATTACTAAATGTTGAAAAAGTTAGCAACATTGCTTATGTGTAGTGTGTTTGCCTTTCATTTAGCTGCATGCGGCAATAATGCAAAAGCGACAGAAAACAAGGATGCAAATGTAGAAAAACAAAAAAAGGCTGAGGAACAGCAGAAAGCTGAGGAACAAAAGAAGCAAGAAGAGGACCAGAAAAAGCAGGAAGAATTAAAAAAACAACAAGAAAACAGTACGTATGAAGATGTGACAGTGGCAGATCGTGAAAATAACACGCCAAACAGTGCAGAAAATAAAGTACAAAACGAAAGCTTAGTGAATGATTCGATTCATCATATTGATGATGAAAAAAATAAAATGAATACGAATCGCGTGGTAAATGCAACTGTACGTAAAAATATTGACGGCGATACGCTGAAAGTGCAATTAGAGAATGGGAAAGAAGAAACAGTGCGCTTTTTGCTTGTTGATACACCCGAAACAAAACATCCACGTCTAGGTGTGCAACCATTCGGACCAGAAGCAAGTGCATTCACGAAGAAATACGCAAGCGAGGGAAAGAAAATTCAGCTTGAATTAGATGTAAGTGAACGTGAAAAATACGGACGTCTATTAGCTTATGTATGGGTAGATGGACAGATGCTAAATCGATTACTAATTGAACAAGGGTTAGCGCGCGTGGCATATATATATGCGCCGAATACAAAGTATGTCGATTATTTACGCGAATTCCAAACAAAGGCACAGGCAAATAAGAAAGGTATTTGGAGTGTAGAAAACTATGCAACAGATAACGGCTTTGATAAAAATAAAACAGCAAAGCCTGCTACATCTGCACCGGCCTCGAAACAATCACAACCTGCGCCAACTGAAGCACAGCCAAAACCAGAACAGAAACAACAACCCAATAACAACTTACCACAGGGTGAATACCATTTTAGCAGCTGTAAAGAAGCAAAAGCAGCTGGGTTCTCCAATATTCCAAAAGGTCATCCAGCCTATTCGTCTAAATTAGACCGAGATGGCGATGGAATGGCTTGTGATAAGTAAATACAAAAAAAGCTGTTTCCAAAATATTTTGGAACAGCTTTTTTCTTTAGCATCAGCAGCCGAATCCGCCTCCAAAACAACTACAACCGATTATGATTAGTAGAATAAACAATACAATCAGTAAGGCAAATCCGCCACCGAAGCCACTACAACCAGCTCCAAAACCCATAATTTATTCCTCCTTTTAATAGAAACAAACAATGAGAGCTACAGTTAGAGATCTTTCGGCGGATTTACAATACATTATGTGTCCTAGAACGATAGAGTGCATGGCTTAAAAGATGATTTTTGTTGCTTATAGTACAGCATGTTTTTGTCGGTATTGTCTCGGAGTAGTATTCGTGAATTTTTGAAAACCTTTGGGAAATCTAGAACTCTCTGTATTTTTTCTAAAAGATTAATAACGTCATAGTAACAATGAAAGTTTTTCGCAAGACTTTTGTAACATTTATGAGAGAGAAATGAAAGATTTGTTAGATATGATGAAGTCAATCTTACTAGTGAATGTACTCATGTCCTTAGTAAACAAGGAGGAAAATGATAATGAAGAAAAAAAAATTGAAGCCAGCATTTGCTGTATTAAGCAGTGTAACGATGGCGCTAACTTTAGCATCCCCTGCTTTAGCCGAAACAAAGCCTGAACAAGATGGAAAAGTGGAGACCTTTAAAGAAGATAAAAATCTAAAGGACGGACAGAATATTATCTATGGTGATTCTGGAAAAAAGGGAATCATGATTATGGAAGAGCCACAGGCAAATAACGATTGGGACGAGGATGGTATTCCTAATGATGTGGAAGAAAAAGGATTTAAAATTGTATTTAATGAAAAGACAGGGAAAAATGAAGCCCAGTTATATGACCTTGTGGAAGACTTTGGGAAAAAGAGATTTATAACAAATCCGAAGAGTGCAAACTCAGATGGGGACCCTTTTACAGATAACTATGAAGTGGAGCATTATGATAGTGATTCTGATATAGATTTTAATCCCATGATTGCGAATGTACCAAATCTACAAATTGCTGTAAAACGTATCGATATTACTCCCGTTGCTAGTATTACAGATTCAAATGGTGAATCGCGTACTAAAAGTTGGGAAAAAAGTTTATCTGTCCAACATTCTTTTAATGTTGGATTAGGTGTTGAAGGCGGCGCCGAGGGATCGGCAGCGGGTCCTGTCCCTTCAGGAAAAGGATCGTTAAATGTAGGATATGGTTACTCTAATACAAAAACGGAAACAGAAAGCATCTCTAATAGTTTTGATTGGTCAACAGCAACAACTGTTGATTCAGCTAAAGCAGCAAATGTGCGTTTCCATCTAGAATATAAAAACACAGGTACTGCATCTGCTGGGGATGTTTCACCTCACTTTAACATTCGATTAGGTAATAAAATTATTAATACTGTAAAGGCAACACAAGATCGTTATAAAGCCAACTTGTTAACTACAGCAAAAGGTGGAAACAATAAAACTGAAATTCTAATGGATAGTGTAGAAGGTCAAGTGGATGTAAAAATTTCCCTAACACTGGATGAATTAAAAGCAGTAGAACAAGGGGCACCCCTTTCTATTGAAGTCTTGCCTACTAGTACGATGAATGTGTATACAATGAAAGATGGACAATTTGTAAATTTAGGAGATTGGTCGCATTTTGCATCAAATGTAAATGCTTCTACTACATTAGTAGAAACAAACTACGGTTCTATACCAAAATATAGAGTCTATACACCAAGAACGGGCAAGGAAAAGCCTGCTAACATTAATCATAATCTTTCACTAGACGAATTCTTTGCACATACTGAGATAGCTGATAAAGGTTGGGTAGCGAATTATATAGTAAATGGTCGACTAAACCCAGAGCGAGTTCGTTATGGTCCAAATCGGACTCTTTTAGAACGAGGTAAGAACCTTGGTTTCTTTGATAACCGTGCACTACGACCGACTCTATCATATAGCAGTTATGATTATAGCAAGAAAAAGATTTACGCATCAGTTATACCAGGGATATTTAATTTGAATGAAGAAATATTTGTTACGGTTCGTAATAAAAAAGGTGAGAATCAAAAGGTAACACTAGTTCGAAATCAGAATTCAAATGTGTATGAATCTAAAGAAAATGAACCTGTAGACTTAGCGATAAACCGTAGATCTCTTGGAGAAAATTCCGCTAAGTTTGAACTTATTGATGAAAAAGAGAATAAAACTGAAGTCTTCACGCCTCTTGTGTCAAATAAAAGCTATCTAGAAGCTATCGATAAATTAGTAGTAGATAATTCTGGAGAACCTATAGTAGAAGGTAAAAAGTACTATTTGAAGTCATCTGTTAACTTTCATGATGGTGTAAAGGAATCCTGGTCCGCCGGTACTTTAAGTCAATCAATTAATGGGAGATATGTACACTTTTCACTTAAGAGTAATAATTGGGATGGATTGAGACTCGGTCCTATCCAACAAGCAATACATGGACCAGACATTCAAGCAACACCAGTATTAATTGAAAGAAAAGGAAAACCTAAACCTGAAGAACCATTCAAAAAAGATGAAGAAGTGTTTCTTAAGTTTACGAATAGTAATCACAGTGGTTATCAGTATCTCAACATTGGAAATGGATATGATTATAGCTGGTTAGATCAAGAAAATAATAGATCTGCTATTAAATTAGACAAACTTCCTAATCAGAAGAACTTCTATCTAAAATCTGATTCTACTTATATAACATCTAGAGAAAATCAGTGGACTAGTTCTGTTGCAGATAATGGTATTGCCCCGCTTGTGGGTGCTGGTGAGCGTGTTTTAAGATCTGAGCATACAACTTCACCAGGTAATTATCACCAATGGGAATTAGAAAGTGTGAAATAAAGTAAGAAATTATAAGACTGCAAAGTGTTTCTTTTAGATGGCTTTGCAGTCTGTTTCTATTTTTTACTGAAAGATTTCTATGTTGAAGAACCGCAACGAAAAAATTCATTCCGCTTCTTGCTTCAATCTTTTCAATTTGTATTGTACTCTCTTATATCATTGACTTTTCTGTTATAATAGCTCTTGCATTCAATTTTGGAATGGTTATCATAACAATGGTATTTTTACTACAAGATTTTTCTAAGCTTAGTAGAAATTGATTAGTGTATTAATCCCATTAATCGCAATAAGGACTTATATTATGTAACAAAGCCTTTCCAATTCTATGCTCAACATTTAAAACTTCGATATGTAATCCTCAAAGGGTTGAAAATATAACAGTATTCTCCTTTTAAGTATGTCACCTGAATTGTATCATTATTTTTCGTGAATAAATGACTATAGTTCTTGACTTGGAATATATATATTATCAATTATTATATTTGCATAAAAGATAACTATAAGCAAAAAATGATAGATTTCTTTTCATGTACAAGAGTATATGCTTGTTTTCTACCATAGGCAAAGTTGAAAACAGAAGAAGAGAGAGTACAGGTTTTGTTGTATTCTGCTTATATGTCGGGAAATTAAAATAGATACATAGAAAAGAACAGCGGGGGTTCTAGTTATGAAACAAAGAATTGTAATTATAGAAGACGAAGAGAATATTAGAGAAATATGTAAACGGTATTTAGAGAGAGAAGGGTATGAAGTATTTACAGCTGAAAATGGAACAGAAGGCTGGAATGCGTTTCAACAATATCAACCAGATTTAATTATTTTAGATTTAATGATGCCGAAAAAAGATGGCTGGGAGTTATGTGAGGAAATTCGTCAACAATCGAACGTTCCTATTATTATGTTAACCGCTAGAGGCGAGGAAAGAGATCGCATTTTAGGCTTAACAATTGGGGCAGATGATTATGTGACAAAGCCGTTTTCGCCTCGCGAATTAGTTTTAAGGGTTCAAATTATATTAAGAAGAGGGAACCAGCCAGTCGTGCAAACGAAAGAACCGGAATTAGAAGTGATAGAGTTTTCAGATTTAGAGATTTATCCAGCAAAGAGAAGTGTATTTGTTTGTGGAAATGAAGTTGACTTAACCGTTAAAGAGTTTGAAGTACTTTATACGATGGCAAAACATCCAAAACAGGTGTTTTCTCGGTCGCAGCTTCTTGAGCAAATTTGGGAATTTGAATATGAAGGTTGCACCAATACAGTAACGGTGTTAATGAGTCGTTTACGTGAAAAATTGGATAAGCACACGACAAAGAACCGTTGGATTCATACTGTTTGGGGCATAGGGTATCGTTTTGATCCGAGTGGAGGAAATGAAACATGAAACTACGTTATCAATTGTTATTGATGAATTCATTAAGCATGAGTATCATGGTCATTGCGATATGGTACAGTGATACGAGAATGTTACTTAGACCAGAACAAACTCGGTTATTAACAGGAGTTGCGATTGTAGCAATGATTCTGTCAACTCTTATCTATTGGTTATTAACACGCCCGATTATGAGATCCATTCAAAATTTAATTGCATTATCACAACAATTTAGTGATAGGCATTTTGAAACGATGTATATAATTGGAAAAGAACCCCGAGAGTTTAAGGAACTCGCAACAGCTTTTCAGAAGATGGCGAAAAAGTTAGAAGAAGGATTTACGAAGTTAGAAGAAGGGGAAAAAGCGCGTACAGAGCTGATTTCCAATATTTCACATGACTTAAGAACACCCATTGCCAGCGTACAATTGATGATAGAAGCAATGCAAGATAATGTAATTGAAGATCCTGACATGAAAAAGCAGTACTTAGCCACAATATTAAAGGAAATGCAAAGATTAAATGGTTTAATTAATAACTTATTTGATCTTTCCAAGTTAGAACTTGGACAAGAAGAGTTTCATCCAAGTTTAACACATGTGGACAGAGTGCTATTAGAAGTACTAGATTCACATTCTATCTTGCTAGAGGAAAAACGAATGCATTTAGAAGTACAGGTGTCTGATACATTGCCTCGGCTTTTGATTATGCCGTGTAAAATAGTACGGGTTATTAGTAATTTGTTACATAATGCAATTCGGTATTCTCCTGCAGCTTCCACAATTGATTTGATTGTGGAAGAAAATAAGCAGAAGCAACATGTCCAATTTATTATTCGTGATGAAGGACAAGGCATCAAATACAATGATCAATTACGCATATTTGAACGTTTCTATCGAACGGATCAGTCCAGAAGTTCGCAATCTGGAGGATCCGGGCTTGGATTAGCTATCGCAAAATCATTAGTTGAAATGCACAAAGGCGAAATTGGTGTGCGAGATCGTTTAGATGGGAAACAAGGAACTGAATTTTGGTTTACGCTTCCTATTACATTAGAAAAAAAATAAGGCGTGAAAGACTTTTGTAATAGTTATGTTATGGAAATGAGAGATTTCCTTGCTAACATATAAGTGTTAGAGGAGGGAACTTACTTTATGAAAAGAAAACATATATTCCTTATAGGAGCATTCATAATTGTTGGGGGGATATTGTGGTCCTTATTCCGCCCAGAGAAATTATTTATTGATAAGAAAGTAAATGAAACATTGCCGCAAACAGAAATGAAATCAAAAGAAACAAAGCAGGTAATAAGCCAAGGACAGTTTCAAAGCGGTGTCCATGAAACAACTGGAACAGCAACAATCCATCAATTAGCAGATGGAAAACGTATTTTACGCCTTACTAATTTTACAACTTCTAACGGACCGGATGTTCGAGTTGTATTAGTTCCTACAAAGCAATTGAAAAATAATGAAGATGTTAAAAATTATAAGTATATTGAATTAGGAAAATTAAAAGGAAACAAAGGCGATCAAAACTATGAGATTCCTGATGAGATAGATGTAAGTGCATACGGCGCAGTTTCTGTATGGTGTAAGAGATTTAATGAGAACTTTGGCGTGGCATATGTAAATAAAAATTGAAAAACGGACATACCCCCCTTTTTTCTAGGTGATCAAGAGTATCTGGCTATGCATAGAAGCGATCAGGATCTATTCCTGCCACGTGCGAGGTTTAAAACAAAGGAAGCAAGCAAGTACAGGTCATGTTGTATTCTGTATAGCAGCGACTTATATGTCGAAAAATGAAAATGGATGTATATAAAAAACGGGTGATAGAACTGAAATCTATTACCTGTTTTTTAATTTTTATAAAATTATATTTATAAACATAAATTAAATAATATATAAAACCCTTTTTTTTAGGGGGAACGAGAGCATCTGGCCGTGCATAGAAGCAGTCAGGGTCTATTCCTGCCACGTGCGAGGTTTAAAACAGGGGGAGAAAGTAAGTAGCGGTCATGTTATGCTGCTGTATAGCAGTGACTTATATTATATGTCGAAAAATGAAAATGGATTTATAATACATATAAAAAGCTAGTAAAATATGAGAAAAATAATGCAAACGATTGCAATAAATGATAATATGTAAACGCATACATGTATGTTTGTAATTACAAATATAGAATGAAACCCTTTGCCTTCATTCAAGTTTTTATTATTTGTAGTCTTAATTTTTAGAAAAGGAGAGAGCGTATGAAAAAATATTTAAAAGGCTGTAGTATTGCCATGTTATCTGTTCTTATATTGTTTGCTTTTTCAATTTTTCCAAGCCAGAGTTATGCAGCTGTAAACGGGCAATCAATGAACGGAAATTACAAAGCATATATTATGGCACCGCTAAAGAAAATACCCGATATGATGACATGGGAGACGTTTGAAAATGATTTACGCTGGGCAAAACAAAACGGCTTCTCTGCTATTACTGTTGATTTTTGGTGGGGAGATATGGAGAAGAATGGAGATCAACAATTTGATTTTTCTTATGCCCAGCGCTTTGCACAATCTGTAAGAAATGCTGGTATGAAAATGATTCCGATTATTTCAACGCATCAATGTGGCGGTAATGTTGGAGATGATTGCAATGTACCGCTTCCTTCTTGGATATGGAATCAAAAATCAGATGATAGTTTATATTTTAAATCGGAAACAGGAACGATTAATAAAGAAACATTAAATCCGCTAGCTTCAGATGTAATTCGAAAGCAGTACGGAGAACTATATAATGCTTTTGCAGAGGCGATGGCTCCGTATAAAGATGTCATTTCGAAGATTTATTTATCGGGCGGTCCGGCTGGAGAAACACGTTATCCATCTTATACGTCGGCTGATGGATCAGGTTACCCGTCTAGAGGGAAGTTTCAAGCTTATACGGAATTTGCGAAAGAGCAATTTCGTTCTTGGACATTACAAAAATATGGATCTTTAGCAGGAATAAACAAAGCTTGGGGGACAAACTTAACTTCTATGTCACAAGTACTTCCTCCATCTGATGGAAATCAATTTTTGACAATCGGCTATCAAACAAAGTACGGTGAAGATTTCTTAAAGTGGTATGAAGGTGTGTTAGAAGAACATACAAAATTGATAGGTGAATTAGCTCATTCTGCATTTGATAATACGTTCCACGTACCAATTGGAGCAAAAGTTGCTGGTGTTCATTGGCAATACAACAATCCAAATCTTCCGCACAGTGCTGAAAAGCCGGCGGGATATAATGATTATAGTAGTTTGTTAGACGCCTTTAAGAGTGCAAAATTAGATTTAACATTTACCTGCTTAGAAATGTCAGATAAGGGAACATATCCAGAATATTCAATGCCAAAAACACTTGTAAAACAAGTAGCTAAGCTTGCGAATGAAAAAGGGATTGTCCTAAATGGCGAAAATGCGTTAAGCATAGGAAGCGATAATGAATATAAGAAAGCAGCTGAAATGGCTTTTAATTATAACTTTGCGGGATTCACACTGCTTCGTTATCAAGATGTTATGTACAATAATACATTGATGGCACAGTTCAAAGATACTTTAGGAGTTACTCCTACTTCGCAAACAATTGTTGTAAAAAATGCACCAACAACTACTGGAGATACAGTGTATATTGCTGGAGATCGTGCCGAGTTAGGGCAGTGGGATACAACACTATATCCTATTAAATTATCATATAACTCTACTTACGGAGATTGGAGAGGCACAGTTTACTTACCAGCTGAGCGAAATGTTCAATTCAAAGCGTTTATTAAGCGCCAAGATGGAACGATTAAAGCATGGCAGCCAAATCAGCAATATTGGACACCAATTCCAGTGACTTCTACTGTGTATACGGATTTATGGTAGTTTCATTGCTTAAAAGAAATTTTTAATTTTTGTTGAAGTAAACAATGATAAAGGGCAAGCTAAGCAACCAAATATATGATAAATTTGGTTGCTTTATTTTTCATACAGAAAGGATAGCGCTTTCTAAATTAATACCACCATTTTTCCTGCGGCAGCAAGACAACATTGACATTAAAATTTTGCGAAAACCAGTCATACATGAGTGTCTTCTTTACTAAATACTCCGATGCAGAGTGGGAAACGCCGATGAGCGACATATTTGTATGCGGTATGTACTCTTTCATGATGGCATATTTCCTTTTGCCATAGTCGTTGTCGATATGACAATGCACTTCCCCAGTAACATAAGCTTGCGCGCCTTTTTCCTCAGCTTCTTGCATCATGCTTACTTTATCACCGCAGCCAGCGATGATTGCGATTTTCGAAATATGAGAACGTGTTTGTCCTTCAAAGTCTACATACGGGATGTCAAAAATCTTTTTTGCTTTTTCCATTAGCTCATTTGTATGTGTTGGAGCTATTTCACAAATCAATCCATCGCCTTCAGCGAAGCTTTCAATTACGGATGCATGTAGTGCTTTGGCGATGGCGATACTTGTCCCATACGTTTGATGACGGTCCATTGGCGCATGACATGTGTATACGGATAATCCCTTGTCCTTTATTGCTTGCAAATAGTGATTTGGAATAGGAATGAACCCGCGCCCTGGTAAGCCTTGCGGATCGCCGCATTCCATGACAAGCGGATGATGCATAAATAATAAGTCTCCAGCTGTTCCTTCAGTAAGAAACTTATCAAGCACTTCGTTAGTTGGAAAAACAGCTAGAAAGACATTGCGAACAACAGCTGCTCCTTTTATCATGAGCCCATTAAAGTATGTCACGAAATCATCTTCAAAGAACTCTTGCCAAGGAAATGAAATTGGATCATAAGCAGCTGGGAGGAAACGGCTAAACCCAGGATCTATTCCGTATTTGTGTACGGAAAATAACGTATTCAACTGATATTCTAGTTCTTGAAGTTTTGGCATGAGGAAAACCTCCTTTGGGAAAATATATCAATTTAATTATATGGTTTAATGAATTTTCTGTATATAAAAATCGAACCGATTTATAAAAAAAGAATGCTACAATAGAATAATCGTGATATAGGTAGGAGGAAAAACAATGAATGTGACCGTAACGGACGCAGCATATGCGAAAATAAAAAAGATAATTCCAAGTGAAGCTAAATATATAAAATTATTTTACGATACAGAAGGATGCGGCTGTGTGATGAGTGGGATTATTGACTTAGTCGCTGCACTAGAAAAAGATGAGCAAGACGTGGACATTCCATCAAACAAGTTTCAGTTTATTGCCGATCGAACGAAGCTTGTTTTTATGGATGATAACTTGACTGTTGATTTTTCTGAATCTGGGGGAACCTTTCAATTAAAAAGCCCGAGTCAATATTATAATCCGAATATGAAATTGCATGTTCGGGTGTAATTCATGAAAAAGAAGAAAGCAGATCATCTTTGCTTTCTTCTAATTTATTCCCAAACATAAAATATCAAAAATTAACGAATATTATTTATGGTAATTTCTTAGTGAAAAGTGAAATTAGGCGTATTTTATTGTGGAATCTATGTCATGTTTCTTTTCTTTATTTCTTCTAATACTTTTTAAACGAATGAAAATCATCAACATAACGAAAGTAGTAATAGAAGTGTAAAAGGAGAATTTTTGAATAGCTGTTCCTGGGTATGATACTTCCATTTTACCTTTTTCTTGGATCGGTACTTCTATCAATCCGTTGTTAGACATTTTTATCGGAACTATTTTGTTGTTAATTTTCACCTCATAGCCTTTGTAATAAATCATTGGAAGTTCTAAGACATCTTTATTCTTTGCATCAAAATTTATATAAAGTTCATTGCCTTCCTTTACTATATGACTTAGTTTCGTGGTATGATTTCTTGTTTTCACTTCGTCTTTCTTTCGAGATTTTAAAACATCGATCTTTGTAACAGAAGGCAGGTATTCAGAACCTGCACCTATATTATATGAATCTTTAAAAGTTTGCTCTCCTCTAAATTGATTTTGGTCATGTATACGAAAATCTTTATAATATTGAGCTATTGTCGATGTATTACTGAATAATAGAGAAAGAACAATAACTAGCAAACCGATTGAATGATATTTTTTCTTAATAGCATAGCCTATATAAACAGAACAGCTAAATGCCATTAATAATGTTACAAGTGCAAAAAGTCTAAATGTGAATTGTATAACGTCTAGCATATGGAAGTGTTTCCATGGGGAGTAGTTTGTTGTCATTAGTAAAAATATCATTGCGATTAATAAGCATTTGTCAGCAAAACTTATTATTGCATTTTTCTTTTTAATGTTAAATCTATATATTAATGGTAAAAATAGAACGTATCCTACTCCTATAATTGCAGAACCTTTATTGTTTAATATAATGCTTTTGCATAATTTTCCTAGTGAATACATCGTATCGCCAGGTGTTGTAAAAGTATATGTATTGAGATAGAAGGTATTCGATGCCATTTGCTCTACCATTGGAAAAATAAAAAAAGCTGATAGTAAGATTGTTACTCCGCCAGCAATAACAAAATAAATTATTTTTGTTTTATCCTCCCAGAGTCTATTAATTGAAAAGAGCAGGAAGAGTAGTAACATGCAAAAAGCTAATACACTTGATAAAACATGAGTATAAATCATTCCAGTGAACCCAATCGTTAAAATGTACCACTTTCTTTTCTGTCCATATAAAATTTCATAAATTCCATACAATATAACAGGAAGAAAGATAAACGCCAATGACTCCCCAAGCGCAGCTCTTTGATAAACATCAAATGCTCTATAGAGTGAAAAGACATACAATATAGTCATAAAGCTTGATGAAGTTACCTTTTTACTCATTTTATAGGCACAATAATAAGTTACGCATGCTGTTGCTATTGTATAAATTATTATATAAGTTCTATAGGAAACTACTAAACTGTATCCTAAATTCAATAAAATAGCCATTGGAAATAGAAAAAGGTTAGAATAAAACCAATTTGTTGCATAACCATATCCATTTAAAAAGGTACTATCAATGTAAAATGGGTAGTGAGATGTTTTGATTGCTTCAGCTAATCCGAATACACGATTAAAGTGGAATCCTATATCATCTCCTGCCAATACTAAATCTTTGTCCCAAAATAAATTCATTTGTATAATAGTACATATGAATATATGGGCGATGATAGCGGAGAATGCTAAAGCATCTTTTTTATTAACCTTTATTAACTTCACGATTTTTATCCTCCATATATTTTGATTTATACATATCATGGAAATATAAGGTTATTTTACCAAATTTATATCAACAAATAAACAGCGAATATTTTGTCGGATTTATGAATGAGATGAAAAAAGGTATTACTTATAAAAAAGAGGAAATGTTTGAGTGCTATATTTATCCCGCATTAACGGGCAGTAAGACCCCCACCTCAAGATTGAGAGAAGCGAAGAAGATAGGTAGGAGTAGTTCAATGGTCCTATGGTTTGTAAAGTCAGACGTTACTTGTAAAAGAAAATATATCAAAATAAGAAAGCAGAGTAGATCTGCTTTCTTATTTTTTGATTTTCGGCAATAAAATAAGATACAAAATTGCTATAACAAATGGAATCCAGTTAAGAAAAGGGAAGCGGAAATAAGTGACGAGAATCATACCGGTGAGAAGAACGCTGAGGACGGCATAGAAAACACTATGCTTAGGTGTATACCAATATAACGTTAAGCCGACGAGAGCCGGGATAAGGAAATGAATAAGAGCGATGAGAAAGAAGAGCAATGGAAGTCCCTCCTTTATTGTGTACTTACTATATAATATCCACATTTTGTTAGAATGATATCTTATTTTATAAAAAAATGTTTGAAAAAACGACACAATTCGACTCGTTATTTGCAAGAGATTTTTTGTATAATGTTATTTCTTAAATGCAATTTAATAATATAAACACTATCAAAATAGTTTAAAATTTGTAAATCCATTTAAACAGCTGCTATGGAGAGATGATTTGTTTTTGTATTGCACGTGGTAGGGAATCGATTACATATTTTTACCCACCTAAAAAAGTGGTTTTTACGTTGTTTTTTAATTTGGATGATATTTGATATAGAGATTTTGCAGTAGAGGAGCCAGAACATGATTAGCATGTCGTTACAAACATTTAAAGTACAAACATATTATATTTTAGCACTGATGCTGTTAGGCTGGACATTTACTCCGTTTTCTCCGCACTTTTTAGGAATCGGTCTTGGTTTTCTCGTGAGCACATATTGTGTTTGGATTTTAGGGCGCCGCATTGAAAAAATCGGAGAGAGCATAGTGAAAAAAAGTAAGTCACCAACTCTTGGTATGATAAACAGATTTGCAGCAGCAATACTTGGTGCCATTATTATGTACGAGATTGAGCATCATATGGTGATGTGGGCATTTGCTGTTGGGATTATGGGCGGGTATATATTAATTGTGATTAATTTAGCATATTACAGTATGAAAGATGTGAAGAAATAAGGAAGAGGCTTGCGAGATTACTCGTAAGCCTCTTTTATATGTAAGTATGCGCAATTACAAGAAAACATGGGCTTTGTCGGTGAATACTTGTTTTCTTGCAATCACAACATACTTATTCACATTAAAGTCAGGTTAAGCGATTGGACCGCCAAGGTTTACAACTGTTTCAGAAACAGTATCAAATTTCTTGAAGTTTTCTTTGAACTTATTTGCAAGTTCAGTTGCTTTTACTTTGTAAGCTTCTTTGTCAGTCCATGTTTGTTCTGGCATTAATACTTCATCAGGTACACCAGGAACATGAAGTGGTACTTCAAGACCAAAGATATCATGTTTTGCTGTTTCAGTGTTGTCAAGCTCGCCGTTTAACGCAGCTTGCACCATTGCGCGTGTATGACCTAAGTTCATACGTTTTCCAACGCCGTATTCGCCGCCAGTCCAGCCAGTGTTCACTAAGAATACTTTTGCATCATGCTTCTCGATCTTTTCACCAAGCATTTCTGCGTAGCGAGATGCATCAAGTGGTAAGAATGGAGAACCGAAGCATGTTGAGAATGTTGCTTGCGGAGAAGTAATACCGCGCTCAGTTCCTGCTAGTTTACTAGTGTAACCGCTTAAGAAATGATACATAGCTTGCTCTTTCGTTAATTTACTGATTGGAGGCAACACGCCGAATGCATCAGCAGTTAAGAAAATAATTGTATTAGGATGACCTGCAACGCTAGGTAATACGATGTTATCAATTGCATCAATTGGATAAGCTGCACGTGTATTTTCTGTTAATGCAGTATCATCGTAATTTGCAATGCGTGTATGTTCATCAATTACAACGTTTTCTAAAACAGAGCCGAATTTAATTGCATCAAAGATTTGTGGCTCTTTCTCACGAGATAAGTTCACACATTTTGCATAGCAACCGCCTTCAATATTAAACACACCGTTATCAGACCAACCGTGCTCATCATCACCAATTAATTTACGATTTGGATCAGCAGATAATGTTGTCTTACCTGTTCCAGATAAACCAAAGAATAAAGCAACATCGCCTTCTTCGCCTACGTTTGCAGAGCAGTGCATAGAGAAAATGTCTTGCTCTGGAAGTAAGTAGTTCATGATAGAGAAGATTGATTTTTTCATTTCACCAGCGTATTCTGTGCCGCCGATTAACACGATACGCTTTTCAAAAGAAACGATAATAAATGTTTCTGAATTTGTGCCGTCAACTTCTGGATCTGCTTTAAAGTTTGGTGCAGATACAATTGTGAACTGTGCATCATGATCTTGTAATTCTTCTTCAGTTGGACGAATGAATAATTGGTGCGCAAATAGGTTATGCCAAGCATATTCATTAATAACTTGAAGAGGAAGACGGTAGTTGCGGTCTGCTCCTGCAAATCCTTTGAATACGAATAGTTCTTCCTTATCTTTTAAGTATTCTAGCACTTTTGTATATAATTTATTGAAATGTTCTTCAGAAATTGGTTGGTTAACAGATCCCCAAGCAATTTTGTCCGTAACAGATGCTTCGTCTACAATAAATTTATCTTTCGGAGAACGTCCTGTATATTTTCCTGTTGAAACAGAAACTGCGCCAGTAGAAGATAATTGACCTTCTTTTCTCATTAATACCTTTTCCGTTAATTGCGGAACGCTCAATTGAACCTGTGCATTGCTTCCGTTCAATAGTTCATGTAATCCAATTTGGACATTCGCAGTACTCATATTTATATACCATCCTTTATTTGATTTATGAATATTCATCGTAATCCCCACCAAAAGTATAACACAATCATATAAATAATGTATACTATTTATTTGTTTTTGTTTGTGTTATTATATTATTTTTTTCCATAAATTTCTGGTATGAAAAACTTATAGGAATATGTGTATTTGGATTGACAAATGAAAGTCATTTCTTTAGTATAGTTGAGGACGGATACTCTCTTATCCCGAGCTGGCGGAGGGACAGGCCCGATGAAGCCCGGCAACCTCACTTGTATGGACAACAAACAAGTGAATAGGTGCTTAAACCTGTGCGAGGCGAATTGTCTCGAACGATAAGAGCGAAGGGCAAAAAGCAGTATGCAAGTAGCAAATACAACCTTTCCTCTATTAAGGAAGGGTTTTTCTTTTGCACTTGTGTGGGAAAATACATGAATGTCGCAGTTTGTGGCAAATTAAGGATGAGTTCCGTACAATATATACAATTACTGTAGGGAGGTTTACCACATGACAAAAAAACGTCATCTGTTCACATCTGAATCTGTAACTGAAGGACATCCAGATAAAATTTGTGACCAAATTTCTGATTCAATTTTAGATGCAATCTTAGCAAAAGATGCAAACGCACGTGTAGCTTGTGAAACAACAGTAACAACTGGTTTAGTATTGGTAGCGGGAGAGATTACAACTTCTACTTATGTAGATATTCCAAAAATCGTTCGTGAAACAATTCAAGGAATCGGTTATACTCGTGCAAAATACGGATTCGATGCAGAAACTTGTGCAGTTTTAACATCTATCGATGAGCAATCTGCTGACATCGCAATGGGTGTTGACCAAGCGTTAGAAGCACGCGAAGGTCAAATGACTGACGAAGAGATTGAAGCAATCGGTGCTGGCGACCAAGGTTTAATGTTTGGCTTCGCATGTAATGAAACAAAAGAATTAATGCCACTTCCAATCTCACTTGCTCACAAATTAGCTCGTCGTTTAACGGAAGTTCGTAAGGATGATACATTACCATATTTACGTCCGGACGGTAAAACACAAGTAACAGTTGAGTATGATGAAAATGGTAAACCAGTTCGCGTCGATACAATCGTAATTTCTACGCAACATCATCCAGAGATTGCTTGGGAACAAATCGATCGCAACTTAAAAGAATTTGTTATCAAACCAGTTGTACCAGCTGAATTAATCGATGAAGAAACAAAATTCTTCATTAACCCAACTGGCCGCTTCGTTATCGGTGGACCACAAGGGGATGCTGGTTTAACAGGTCGTAAAATTATCGTAGATACTTACGGCGGATATGCTCGTCACGGCGGCGGTGCATTCTCTGGTAAGGATGCGACAAAAGTTGACCGCTCTGCAGCATACGCAGCTCGTTACGTTGCGAAAAACATCGTAGCAGCAGGACTTGCTGACAAAGCAGAAGTACAACTTGCATACGCAATCGGCGTAGCACAACCAGTATCTATCTCTGTTGATACATTCGGCACTGGTAAAGTATCTGAAGAAGTACTAGTAGAACTAGTTCGAAGCAACTTCGATCTTCGCCCAGCTGGAATCATCAAAATGTTAGACTTACGTCGCCCAATTTACAAACAAACAGCAGCTTACGGCCACTTCGGACGTACTGATGTAGATCTATCATGGGAACGTACAGACAAAGCTGAAGCTTTAAAAGAGCAAGCTGGTCTATAATATAGGAAGAAAAAAGCTTTGCGCGTGTGCGCAAAGCTTTTTTTATTTATGGGAATACATAAATTTTTCTCTTGCGTATTTTAAAAATAAGCAAGAATGTTTGACTATGTTATATGGTCGTTTCACAAAAAAATGCGGTTGGTTTCATTCATTTTCATATCAAAAAGTCAAACGCTATTTATTGAATGTTACTTTCCCTTTAACACCATCCACTTTTATCTTATCGTTTTTAGCACCTAAGATCGTTACGTTTTTTTCAATACTATTTATATCGGCTGATCCATCCCCAATCTTAGCCCGTACTGATCCATTAATATCTTTAATAACAACTGCCCCATTATTATTATCGACATTGATGTCAGATGACACATTGGAAATATTAATTTTTCCATCCCTATTTGTCACACTAACAGTCCCTTTAACATTGGAAATGTCTATATTTCCATTCACATTAAGAATGTTTATATCTGAATCCAATTTAGAAACTGTAATAGCTCCGTCTCTATGGTTTTCTTTAAATTCCACTTTTACGTTCTTAGGTACTGAGAGTTTAACATCAACCCAAGTTTCACTACTACTAAAGAATTGCCCATCAAAAGAAGTATTTAAGTTGGCGACTCCATTTTTTTCTGAAAGGTCTAGTTTTAATTTGTCTATGCTGATTCCTTTTGCTTTTGCATGGATAGAAGCTTCTATTTTATCCGATGTAGAATTTGTTGAAATATCAATATTACCATTACGATTATCTAATGTTAATTTTTTAACATTAGAGGCTGGTAGTTCCAGTTTTTGTTCCTTTGTTTCACTTTCAGAACTAGAACAGCCAGTAAGGATTAAAGTGATTAACGTACAAAAAATAATTAACTTTTGCTTCATTTTGCTTTCCTCCAGTCTTTAAACAACATCTCTTTTCACAAAAATGGGATACGAAACCAAGTGCATGATGAATAGATGAATGAAGATTAATACAAGAGCAAAGCTTAAGGACATTCCTTCTACAGGTGGACTCTCGTATATAAAATTTGATAAGTCTGTATTAGAGAAGATAAAATATTGTGTCCAACTGAAACCTTTTAATGAAATGCTCATAACAAAACCTGTAATTGTTATTAAAAGAGAAAAGACGATCGAGAATGTTGAACTTTTAAATGCAGCTGAAATCATAAATGCGAAAGTCGCAACAATAATTAAGAAAGGAATTTTAAAGAGTAAGCTACCAATTAGTGCTTGAAGGACACTTGTTTTTTGAACGACTTGATCTTTGACGAATAAGTAGTCGCTGTTTATGCCATCAAATCCTAAAAGAATACCACTAAATAGAATTGAAAAAATAAAGGTGATTCCGACTAAAAATAGTCCAAATAATAAAGTCGAAATATATTTAGAAAAATATATTTGTGTACGAGTAGCAGTTCGAGTTAATAAAAATTTAATCGTCCCGGATTGAAATTCACTTGCGACACTTTCACCAGCTATTATTAAGGTAAGAATAGAAATCGCTACTAAAAAATTTGTACTTTGTCCAATTGTAAAGAACCATGCATTGTTTTCCGGTTTTATATTGTTGTCAATGTAATACTTATTTAGTAAAAAATTTTTTTCATTTTCGAGTATTTCCAGCGGTAATGTTTTAGATTCTTTTTCAACTTTAAGTAATGCATTTTCTTCTATAAGGGAGGTTTTCCAATCATCTCCATAGTTAACTTGATGAGAAAATTTCACATTTAGAAATTGCACTAGAATAAATAGAACCATAACTCCTATCATTACCCAAGTTCTTTTACGTTTAAAAGTTTTCATGTTTTCATTCTTGATTAGATTAAGCATTACGTAGTTCATCCCCTGTCATTTCGATGAATTTGTCTTCTAAAGTGGTTTTAATCGTTTGAACACCATAAACATTTACTCCACTTCTTGCTAACGTATCACTAATTTCTGGTATACGTTCTTTACTAATTGTAATATTAATCATATTTTGGTTTGTTACAATTTCTGCTCCTACTAATAACTTTTGAAGTACTGGAATAGCTAAATCCGTTCGGTCTACTTCAAATTGAACACAACTTATCTTTTCTTTTGTAATATCTTTCATGTCATGTAAACCTACCATATAACCCTTATCAATAATGGCTATACGGTCACACATCATTTCCATTTCAGCCATTTGGTGACTTGATACAACAATTGCTACATTTTCACTTTTGGCTAGTTTCTTTAAGTGAAGTCTTAAATCACGAATACCTTTAGGATCAAGTCCATTTGTAGGTTCATCTAACAGTAGAAGTAAGGGCTTGTGTAATAAAACAATCGCAAGAGCGAGCCGTTGTTTCATTCCTAAAGAATAAGTCGAAACTTTGTTATGAATACTTTTCTCCAACCCAACTAAAGATACGACCTCATTTAATCGTTCGTTAGGGACACTGGGTGTCATTCGAGAGAAATGAAGAAGATTATCATAGCCAGATAAAAATTTGTACAAATCAGGATTCTCAACAATTACTCCTACATGTCTCATTGCTTCTTTAAAATTGTTATCTATGTTTTTTCCATTAATTTCAACCGTTCCGCTAGACTTTGAAATTAATCCAACTATCATTCTAATTGTGGTAGTTTTTCCAGCTCCATTTGGACCGAGGAGTCCAAGTATTTCTCCTTCATTCACATCAAACGATAATTGATTGACAAGTGTTTTTCTTCTAATTTTTTTAGTTAAATTGTTTATTTTCAAGATACTCATTTTTTTTTCATCTCCTTATTCATTTTAATTTTCAACTCAATACGATGAGTCGTGTTCTTAGTTATTAACGTATCAAAATGAATGTAATAAAGCACAGTGACAAAATGTAATAACCTTGCTATGATAAAAATATAATGATGGAAAATATATACACTAGGTGAAGTTTTTTTAGTGGGAGGTGCTTATACGGTTGATTTCAGTACAAAATAAATTACTTTGGCAGCATTGGCTAATCGTATTCATTCGTATCTTTTGGATCGCTGCAGTTGCGGTTTTAACGTATCAAGATAATCCTACATTCCCCTTTGAAAGTGTTTTTTGTATGACATTAATACTGTATGTCATACCTGTAATATTATATAAAATTCGATATGAACTATATTTATTGGCTGAGATCATATTAGTGGGAGGGCTTTCACTTTATCTTGCATATACGTATCATCTAGCACAGTTTTTTTCTCCTGCAATTTTGACATTGGCATTTTTTTGTCGTGGAAAAGCTAATTTCTATACATTACCTTTAACAATTATTGTTTATATATTCGGAGTTTTCTTGAATTTTGATTATAAATTAAATCACTTGCTTCTAAATCTATTTGACGTTCTTTTCATTTATAGTGTTGGACATGTGTTACAGAGAATTGTTTTTTCTATGGATTCAATTAAACAAAAACTTGAATTAATTAAAGAGAAGAATGCGATTTTAGAACAATATTCTTCACAAGTTGAAAGAATGACTCTGCTTGAGGAAAGATGTAGAATGGCGAGGGAATTACATGATACTGTTGGTTATAAATTTACGTCAGTTATATTAAGTATGGAAACGTTAAAACCTCATTTAACTACGCAAGAAGGGCAAAAAAAATTACAAGATATATTAGATATGTCACGATCTGGCTTAGAGAGTATTCGAAGACAAATTCATGAAATGGATCCATTAGAAGAGGAATTAAATTTAGATGTATCTTTACTTAATATTATAGAAGAATTTAAAAGCAACACACACGTTGATGTTGTTTTTCGAACAATTGGAGAGCAGTATATGATAGCGAAAAAAGTTAAAATGGCTTTTTGTCGTTGTTTACAAGAAGCGATGACAAATGCAACTAGACATGGCGAAGCAGAGTCGATACAAGTTCTTCTGCAATATCATAAAAGTCATGTCATGCTTCAAGTGCAAGATAATGGTAAAGGAATAGAAGATATTCAAGAGGGATTTGGCTTATCTGGAATGAGAAATCGTTTAAATGAATATCAAGGAAGCTTGTACATAGACTCTCAAAAGAATGCTGGAACTATTGTAACTTGTGTAATTCCAAGCTTAAATATAGAGAAAACTTCTACTCAAGATGAAATAAATATACTAATAGTAGATGATCAATCTATGGTTTTAGATAGTTTAAAACTTTTATTGACCGAATATAATGACTTTAATGTTGCAGTTGCAAATAGCGGAAAACAAGCTTTAGAAAAATGCGAAGTAAATCAACCAGATATTGTTCTTATGGACGTACAAATGCCTGAAATGAATGGAATTATAACGACAGAAGAAATTAAGAGGAAATGGCCAAGTACGAAAGTTATTATGGTGACGACTTTTGAAGAAGCTTCTAGTGTTTCTGAAGCGCTTAAAGCAGGGGCTGAAGGATATGTACTTAAATCTGCCACGCCAAAAGAATTAGTAGCGGCAATTAGATTAGTAAATTCAGGAGGGACTATGTTGTCTCACAGTGTTGCGAATCGTTTGTTTAACGCATATAGCTCAGTACCAAAAAAGTATCCTTATGAATTGACGCGGCGTGAAATGGAGGTCTTAGGTGCTCTTAAAGAAGGGCTTCGATATAAAGAAATCGCAAAAAAATTGTTTTTATCTGAAGGAACTATAAGGAACTATGTTTCTTCTATATATATGAAGCTTGAAGTTTCTGGGAGAAGTGAAGCTGTAAAAAAAGCAGAGGAGGAAGCTTTGTTATAAATGATACGGATAAATTTGCGTACGCAACCAGCGTAGCGACTAGTATCTATTTCTATTGATACATTCGGCATTGGTAAAATATCTGAAGAAGTACTAGTAGAACTAGTTCGCAGTAACTTCGATCTTCGCTCAGTTGGTCTATAATATAGGAAGAAACAAGCTTTGCGCGTATGCGCAAAGCTTGTTTTATTTTAATATTCACCAAAATGTTTATGTTTGTAGGAATAAGTGTCAGGATTTATTTTGTCATCCCACTTGGCGGATATTGTATGTAAATCCAAGAATGTCCATGTACAGAAATTTCTTTTCCACATGATGTGCATGTAGTTGATTTCTTACCGAACATTACTTATTCTCCCTTCTATGAACGGGATTTTCCTAAGCAGTATGCACTGCAAAGTAAAAAGAGTGTGCCAAATCCCCAGCCGCCTATTGCTGCGTACGGTACGGCGTCTTTTAGTGCCATGCCAGCGCTAATGGAAGCGACGAAAAGTAAGATAAATAGTGTCGTTAATTTTCGCATTGTCTCCATATGAAATTCCTCCCTTTGAAAACCTACATTTTTATTATAAGGTAAATTTCGGAAAAGGAATGTTTTTTCGATAAAGAAGTGTGATAGGTCTCACATGTTTTTGCCGCTATATGATATATGATAAAATTTAGAGAAGCTTATTAATGGGGAGGAAAAAAGAATGAGCGTCACAGAACATAAAAAACAAGCACCAGCACAAGTCCGTTGTAAAATCATCACAATTTCAGATACACGTACAGAAGAAACAGATAAAAGTGGACAGTTACTAAAAGAATTATTAATAGAAGCAAATCATCAAGTAACAGCGTATGAAATTGTGAAAGATGATAAGGAAAGCATTCAGCAAGCTGTCTTATCTGGATATCATCAAGAGGATGTTGATGTTGTATTAACCAATGGAGGAACAGGTATTACAAAACGTGACGTGACAATTGAAGCTGTTTCTCCATTATTAGATAAGGAAATCGTTGGTTTTGGTGAGTTATTTCGAACGATTAGTTATTTAGAAGATATCGGCAGCGCGGCGATGTTAAGTAGAGCGATTGGCGGGACCATTGGTAGAAAAGTTGTCTTTTCGATGCCAGGGTCAACAGGGGCGGTGCGCCTTGCGATGAATAAATTGATTTTACCAGAGCTTGGCCATATTACATTTGAGCTGCATCGCCAATGAAAATAGCTGGAATTGTATTAGCCGGCGGAAGGTCAAGTCGTTTTGGAGAGCCGAAAGCATTAGCGATTTGGCAAGGAAAAACATTCATTGAACATAGTATAGAAGCATTAAAAGAAGTTGCAGTAGACATTGTCGTCATTAGCCATCCAAACATTACAAACGAGCTTTCGCACATGTTGAATGTCCCTGTTATAGAAGATATCGAATTATATAAAGGAAACGGCCCGCTTGCTGGTTTCATAACAGGCATGGAATATGCAAGCGCAGATTGGTACATCATTGCACCGTGCGACACACCAAATGTTTCGAAGGAGTGGGCACTGGAATTAATAGAACGAGCGGATGAAACATATGAAGCGATTGTTCCGTTAGTAGAAGGACGGAAACAACCGCTTTTAGCGCTATATCATTATAAAGTAAAAGAGAAAATAGAACAGTTATTAAAGGAAGGAAAAAGAAGTATGCAGGGGTTATTATCACAGTGTAACGTTCAGTATGTAACAGTGACAGAGACAGATCTATTTGTAAATGTGAATACAAAAGAAGAGTATAACGAATTGCAGAAGAAAAAGAGCTGAAACTCTTTTTCTTTTTTTTGTAAAAAATACTGAAAATTATTATTTTTCTGGTAAAATAAGTAAGCGGCACTTTTAATATTAGTGTATAAAGTTTTTAAAGGAAATGGAGGAGGTAAAATGAGTTTGTTATTAGTAAAATTATTAAAGCTACTGTACTTTGCTGGGCTCATTCTTATTTTGTTTTCTATTGGGAAAATTTCCGAAACAGTGGAACGGTATGCTCGAAAAACATTTGGAAATCGTCTCTCTCAAAAGGCGCTGTACTTTATATTTGTGATGATAACAATGTGCTTTGAAGGAGCAAGTTTGTGGCTTTTATCAATTTTCTTTCATTGGGAATTGATTACAACATTATTTGTAGGAAGCTTTTTATTGATAATCATGACGTGGAATACACTTTATTTTCGAAATGCATTTCATAATCAAGCGAGAGCAGCAAGCCGTTTTTTCGGAGGTACAGATGAGCATACAGAATTTCGAGCAACAGGATTGTCAGTTCATCCGTTTGCGATTGGAACATTCTTATTTGGAATCCTTAGCATTGTAGGTTCATTTTTATACTATTTACCATACTTAGTATAGAATCATACTGAAAATAAGGAGCATACATAATGGAAAGCGAATTACTAAAAATATTTGATGAACATAGAAATCCAGTCGGAGTCGCAACGCGTGAAGAAGTGCACAAAATAGGGCATTGGCATGAAACATTTCATTGCTGGTTTATAAGTAGGGAAAATGGAGTGGATTATATTCATCTTCAAATGCGTAGTCATTCAAAAAAGGATTATCCGGATTTGTTAGACATTACAGCGGCGGGACATATATTAGCTCATGAAACCGTGTACGATGGAATACGCGAAGTGCAAGAAGAAGTGGGGATTGATGTCTCGTTTGATGAACTGATACCACTAGGCATTATCAACTATTGCATTACAATGGAAGACTTTATTGATAAAGAATTAGCTCACGTCTTTTTATATGAAATGAAGGGCACAATGGACGATTATACAGTGCAACTAGAAGAAGTATCAGGTATTGTTAAAATTGACTTCAATCATTTTTCTGAACTTTGGTTAGGAGAAAGAAATGAAGTTACAGTAGAGGGATTTGAAATGAATGAAGCGGGAGAAAAAGTTTCTATCTATAAAACGGTAGATAAAAGTTATTTTGTGCCGCATGAACTTTCGTATTATGAGAGCATTATTACGCTAATGAAGGAGAATACGGAAGCGTAAAAAAGAAAGTACCACTTATGCTGTTTCAGTTACATAAGTGGTACTGCATATATCATTATAAAATCTAAAGCATTAATCCCATAATAAGAGTATTATAATACACACCATTTATATACGTATCTTGTTCTAATAATCCTTCTTCTTTAAAGCCAACCTTCTTATAAAGTTCTATTGCCTTATGATTGTCTTCTCGAGTTACAAGATGTATTTTCTTCGTTGTGCCATTTCCTCTTGCCCATTCAATAAGTTCCTTCATTAATTCTCTGCCTAAACCAAATCCGCAGTACTTTTCTGCAATCACGATTCCGAGCGTTCCTACATGTTTCGTTCGCGATTTTGGACTAGAGGTAATTGAGGCAATGCTGATGATTTCATCATCCATTGTTGCTAGCAATATAATTGAATGATGATCTGCTTTAGTAGATTCTATGAAGTTTTCATAATCATGTAGAGACATACTGAACTCATTTTTTCCAAACGAAAGGAAATCAGTTTCTCCACCGACTATATTATAAAATTTGATCATAGACTGAGCGTCTTCTTGTGTAGCTTCTCTGATTATCACTTCTTTTCCATTTTTCAAACACATTTTTTTCATATTTCTCAACTTCTTTCAATGTTAATTTTTTGAGATATAAGTAGCTGCTATGCAGAATACAACATTTCCCGCTACTATGCGCGGCCAGATGCCCTGGTCTCCTCCAAAAAAGAAAAGGATTTTTATGTCGGTTTTTTAACTTGTATATATAGTTACGTTCATCATAATATTAATGCTTGAAATTTTATAGCTTTAATTTTAAATACTGTTCAAATTAACAAAAAGGCGAAGAATCGTAATGATTCTTCGCCTTTTTGAATACTAGGGTATCTTGCTATATATGAGGTAATTTCACTCTCTATCTATTATAGCACTGTAAATTATTTGAAATTTATGCAATATTGCATATCTTAACTGTTGAATGTTGTTAGTTTGTTATTTTCGTTAAGAAATACACATAAAATTTCTGATTTGTGAATATCGATAGCTTACTTTGCGTCGTCGTCCAGCTCTCCATGTATATCCAGATACTCCATTTGTTCTTACTTCAGTAGGGTAAAACCAAAAATCTCTTCCAAAAGGTCCTTGTCCTTTTAAACCGATAAATCCCCATCTTCCTAAACAATTACACATCGCTGATCGTATTTGTCCCATTTGTATAGGAGAAGAAAATGCTGATGGTGCTGCTGGTGGTTGTGCTGGCGGTGCCGATGTTGGAGCATCTTCAGCATCATCGGGACGATATACGTCATCATCGATTTCTCTTATGTCCTCGAATGGTTGATAGCCTGGAGTTTGCGTGGGATAATACTGCGGTTGATGATAATTTGCATATGGAAAATACATTGGTTGATTATTCATGAAAACATCACCTCATCTTTTTTTATTCACATTTACAATATTAGTATGTTGTGTGCCTCTTATATGAAGCTTATTCATAGCCTAAAAATGCTTTAGCTTCTGATATATGTATAAATCCACTTTAATTTTTTGACATATAGGTTGCTGCTATGCAGAGAAAAAGGAAACTGTACTTACTTGCTATCTCTGGTTTTCACTGCGCACGTGGCAGAAAAGGTCCCTGACCGCTTCTACGCATGGCTAGACGCTCTCGTCCCCCTAAAAGGAAAGGGGTTTTTGTGGCGTTTTATATATAAATAATTCATAAATCGTTTAAAAACTATCAAAAAATGATATGAAATCTTGCATATTTAAATTATCTCACCTAAATAACATGTTATTTTATTTTAATGATGTTTAGATGTGGAGGGAAATTATGAAAAAGAAAATGAATAAAATTATGCTTGGGGTTAGTACAATGGCATTGTCGTTAGGGGCATTGCAAGCTGAAGTATCAGCGGAAGAAAAAGTACCTTACAATGTAATGCAAATGAAACCAGCAGGGATAGAAAAGCCAAAAGATGCAATTTCGCATTCCTCAAAAGCTGATGAAACATTATCATATGAAGAGCGTTTAAAAGTTGGAGATTTTTCACAGAAGCCAGCTTCCGCTATGAAAAGTGTAAAAGCGGAGCAGTCGCAGCAAAGCTATACTTTAGATGAGCTGAATAAAATGAGCGATGAGGAGTTAATTGATACACTAGCGAATATTCGCAGCGGACAAATTAAAGATTTATTTCAGTTTAACGAAGGAACAAAAGCTTTCTATGGAAATAAAGAACGTCTGCAAGTAATCATGAACGGATTAGAGGAACGAGGAAGAACGTTTACAAAAAATGATGCAAAAGGACTTGATACATTTACTGAAGTGCTTCGCTCCGCTTTTTATGTCGGATTTTATAATGAGGAATTAAGTTATTTAAAAGAGAGAAGCTTCAAAGATAAGTGTTTACCGGCATTAAAAGCAATTGCAAAGAATCCAAACTTTAAACTAGGTACAGCTGAGCAAGATTTGGTTGTAAATGCATACGGGGATTTAATGAGGGGTGCTTCTAGTGACGTTGAAACGGTGCAGTATGCAGCAAAGATTTTAAAACAGTATAATAATAACCTTTCTACATATGGAAGTGATCGTAAGAAAGGAGAGGCTGTATACGCTTTACTACAAGCTGTCGATGCCAATATAGATACTGATTGGTACCTTTCGGATAGAGATGCAAAAGTGACAATGTGGTATGGAAAGGTTGATAGTTTTATAAATGAAGTCAATAAAATGGCGCTTATAGGTAATGTAACGGATCAAAATGGTTGGCTCATTAATAATGGGATTTACTATGCAGGACGTTTAGGGAAATTTCATAGTAATCCGAAGAAAGGATTAGATGTTGTTACGCAAGCGATGCAGATGTATCCATATTTAGGAGAGAAATATTTTGGTGCAACGCAGCAGATTGCTACAAATTACGGCGGAGTAGATGCGAACGGGAAAACAGTAAATTTAGATCAAATTAAAGAAGAGGGAAAGAAGAAATTTTTACCGAAAACGTATACGTTTGATGACGGGGCAATTGTCTTTAAAACGGGAGATAAAGTGACAGAGGAAAAAATCCAAAGATTGTACTGGGCTGCGAAAGAAGTAAAAGCACAATATCACCGTGTAATCGGAAATGATAAAGCATTAGAACAAGGGAATGCGGACGATGTATTAACAATCGTAATTTATAACACGCCAGATGAATATAAATTTAACCAGCAATTGTACGGATATGAAACGGAGAATGGTGGTATTTATATCGAAAACGTCGGAACGTTCTTTACATATGAACGTACGCCGCAGCAAAGTATTTTTAGTTTAGAAGAATTGTTCCGTCATGAATTTACACACTATTTGCAAGGAAGATATGAAGTACCTGGATTATGGGGGCAAGGAGAATTACAGCAAAATGAACGTTTGACATGGTATGAAGAAGGAAATGCGGAATTTTTTGCAGGATCGACGCGTACGAATAATGTCGTTCCGCGTAAAAGTGTAATTAGAGGATTATCATCTGATCCTGCAACACGCTATACAGCAGAACAAACATTATTTTCAAAATATGGATCATGGGATTTTTATAACTATTCCTTTGCATTGCAGTCTTATATGTATAATCACAAATTTGATACATTCGATAAAATACAAGATTTAATTCGTGCAAATGATGTGCAAGGTTATGATGCATACCGTGAGGCGTTAAGTAAAGACGAACAATTAAATAAAGAATATCAAACATATATGCAGCAATTAATTGATAATCGAGAAAAATGTAATGTGCCGCAAGTATCGGATGATTATGTAGTAAGTCATGCACAGAAGGCACTAACTGAAGTGAAGCAGGAAATTGCGGATGTTGCGAATGTAAAAGATGCAAAGATTACAAAGCATAAGTCTCAATTCTTTAATACATTTACAGTTGAAGGTACGTATACAGGCAATGCAACGAAGGGTGAATCTGAAGACTGGAAAACGATGAGTAAACAAGTGAACGAGGCATTAGAGAAGCTGTCACAAAAAGAATGGAGCGGTTATAAAACAGTAACAGCGTACTTTGTAAATTATCGTGTAAATAATGAAAATCAGTTCCAATATGATATTGTTTTCCATGGCATTGCAACAGATGAAGGCACAAGCCAAGGAACGATTGTAAAGAGAAATGAGTCATATCACGGGGAAGAAAATAACGCAATTCAGTTTAAGAGCGATAGTTCAAAAGCTGAAGATCGAAATATCGTTTCTTACCTTTGGGACTTTGGGGATGATAACACAAGCACAGAAGCAAATCCTACTCATGTATATGAAAAAGAAGGAACATATACAGCAACCTTAACAATGACAGATGATAAAGGAAAAGAAAGTAAAGAACTAATGACAGTTCATGTAGAGCGAGAAAAAGAAATATATTACGGAGAAGAAAATAGCGCAATTCAGTTTAAGAGTGATGGTTCAAAAGCTGAAGATCGAAACATCGTTTCTTACCTTTGGGACTTTGGAGATAGTAACACAAGCACAGAAGCAAATCCTACTCATACATATAAAAAAGAAGGAACGTATACGGCAACCTTAACAATGACAGATGATAAAGGAAAAGAAAGTAAAGAACAAATGATAGTTCATGTAGATCGAATAGGAGCAACTGAAACAGAACCAAATAACCATCTTGAAGAAGCAAATATAATTCCGTTTAATACACTTCTCAAAGGTTCATTTAAGGAAGAAAACTATACGGATATTTATACGTTTAATGTGTCATCACCAAAAGAAATAGAAATTTTTGTTATTAACGAATGTAAACTCAACATGACGTGGGCGCTTTATCATGAATCGGATGTGAGAAGAACCGTTACAAATGGACAGCCTGGTGAAAATGTAATTAAAGGAAAGTTTACTGCAAAACCAGGGAAGTATTATTTATATGTCGGTACATATGATCAGAGAAATGGGACATATTCTGTTAAAGTAAAATAAAGATAGAAGTAGAGATATTTCTTTATAGAAAGAAGTGAGAAGAAAGCAGATTATATTTGCTTTCTTCTTTTTTCTATATTTCAATGAGAAAAGTAGAGATTTAACAGGGAAGAAGGAGTTACAGCATATGTCTCGAAACTTAATGGAGTAAAGTATCGGATATAGCGAGGGAAATATATGAAAAGATGGGGAATTGAATTACTGCTTTTATGTGTTGTTATCATATGGGGCGTCAATTATACAATCGGAAAATACGGACTCGTAGAATTAACTGCAATCCAATTTACAGCCATTCGCATGGTTACTGCGGCACCGCTGTTATTGTTGCTAACGTTTTACATAGAAAAATCGCTTTATATTGCATGGAAAGATATGATAAGACTTATTTTTGTTAGCGTGGTTGGGATTACGCTGTATCAAACGTTATTTATGGAGACGATTCAATATACGTCTGCAACAAATGCATCGTTACTAATCTCGATTTCTCCCATTTTTACAACGATGTTTGCTGTATGTTTGAAAGAAGAGCAGTTTTCATCACGTAAACTTGTTGGATCAGTTATTGCGTGTATCGGAGCGGCACTTGTATTACTTGCAGGGCATTCTCTTGTACAATTCTTTTATGGGAATGCAATTGGGCTCATTACTTCGATTTGCTGGGGATTGTATCCTGTTTTAGCAACGCCGCTTATGAAAAGGTATTCTGCTTTGCGCGTAACGGCCTGGGCTTCAGCAATTGGTGCGGTGCCGCTTGTATTATTGAGCGGGTGGCAAATTGTTCAGTTACCTTTTGTGATCGAGCATGGCAGTACATGGTTTTCGTTACTATATTCCATTTTTCTTGTTACTGTATTTGGGCTTGTGATGTGGTACATTGGGATTCAAAACATTGGTGCATCCCATACGATGGTGTATATGTACATTACACCGTTTGTAGCGGTTTTATTTGCAGCAGTATGGGCAAGAGAGCAATTATCTTTACAACAATTGATTGGCGGACTCGTTATTTTTATTGGTTTATGGTTTGTAAAGTCAGAGAAACAGTTACTTGTAAAAGAAAATATATCAAAATAAAAAGAAAAGGGGTTTATGTCAGATTTTTAATTTGGATTTATATATAAGCAAATAGAAGATTGATTATGCTTAACAAAATCATACAACTTAAGTAAATATTATTTGTTTCTTGAATGGTCTTAGATTTGATATTTCAAAGAAATAATCTGCAAATTGTAAGTATTCTCTACCAAACTCCATGTCTTCACCAATAATAAATGTTAAAGGCAACATATTATCCACTAAAGCACGACCATAGTTTTGTAATGTTTCTCTTAACGTTTGCTTGTCCGTTGTAGTCTCCCTTTCACTTATTTACGTTTACTGTCATATATCGACTTTATTATAATTATAACGAATAGACTTAATATATTTAATAGAGGTCTATCTACGATTAGAAAGAATCCACCTACTACTAAGATTATGATTAACTGTAACATATCAGTCTTATTACCTTATTGCATGTCATTGATTGCAATGAATCCGAAATAGATAAATCCAAATATTAATACCCCTAGTCCCATTTGGAGAAGAATCGGTTTCCAACTGAAATCGTCTCCCTTTTCTGCTTTCTGCTTTTTAATATAAAATACAAATATGATAGTTGAAATGATAATTAATAACACTTTCTTGTCTCCTTTTACTATATTTGGTTTGTAAACCCTAGATAACACAGTAATATGACTACTAAAAGACAACCAGTACAGGCGATAGCGAAGTCTTTCATTGTCATGTCTTTTCTTCCTTTGTAGTATGCCATAATGCATACCCCTGTTAGACCTAAGCACCACATGACTGTATTCATATGCCTTCACCTTTTCTTATTATGGTTTCTATAATAATATAAGTTTTATTCACCCCTACATGTTTCTAAGAGTAATTAGTATAACAAATGCTAGTAATACCCCTACACCTACTAATATGAGTTGAGTCTTTGGATTAAGTGGTTTTACCTCACCTTTCTTTACCCTCTTGTTATATAAAGCAAAAGCTGAAATAATTACTATTGTAGTTAGTATTTTTATCATGTTTAGAATCTCTTTAGCCTATCTTAGTTGTCTAACTTAACTAATTCTATTTTCATTTTATTACCGTAAAATCTAATCTCCTTATTGAAGAAACCTGTCACATTAGTTGAAGAAGAGAGAGCAGATTTTTTCATTGTATTAATTACTTAAACATCTCAAAATGAATAACTACCCACGTCTTATCATTTTCTGCTATATATTGTTCAGTTTGGATAAACCATTGAACAAGTTCTTGTTTGGGATGGTTCGATTTTTGATACAGGATACTATGTAAGTAAATGGTTAACTTTTTTTACTTTTAAAAGGTATGTAGGTTAAAATTAAGCATACAGAACATATGACAAAAATGATAAGTTGCTTCATTATATTCCTCCCTCTATTTTTTTCCATTTTTGATTAAGTATAGCAGAAACGAATTTTAAAAGTAGAGGTGTCGTCCACATTTTAATAAAAGTATGCGCTAAACAAATTCTACATAAATAAACGACAATTTTACTACTCTAAGGTACTCAACAAGTCCCAAAAACAATTGTTTTTGGGACAATTGAATATCAGGCGATCTCCTCCAGTTTTTTGTCGGAATGCTTTCCCAAAATTCATCTCAAAAACTATGACCCTGATACGTACATTTATGAATCATAGTAAATTGGAATAAAATAACTTTATCAACAAATGTTATAGATTAATATGGTAAAATAAATAAAGAGCAACAACTCAAAAAGTAAAATGGTGATTCAAGTTGAAAAAGTACTCATTTGGGTGCTTTTTTCTCTGTTTTACATATACAAAAGGGGATTTCATCATGAATATTATCGACTTAGAACTAGTACGAAAGCGAAAAATAAAGGAAAATAAAATGATTACAATACCAATTATTGAACGGGTCTTTGAAGTAAATGGAGAAATTCAGTTTGAAGTAACTGGTGAAAAAGAAATTCCTATTGCTTGGCTAGAAAGGGAATAGATGTTTCTGTCCTTTATATAAACAAGAGCCTGTAGTATTCCTACAAGTTCTTGTTTATTTTTTCTTATATAAGCGATTTATTAAATCAATAATCCAAGAATTAATAATAGCTACTGTGAAAATAACTAAAATAGCAATAATATTTTGATTTGAAGATATGTATGGTATCAGTGGGCCACGTACCACCCAAAAAAATATAAGAGAAAAAACTAAAGACCAAATAAATTTCAGCATGAATTCGTCCCCTTTTCTAATAAATGTAGCACAAATAAATTAGAGAATAATGTAAAATAAGCGGATTAAACCTTCAAAAATTAAATGTAAGCTTTTTATTATTTGTTTACACTTAAAATATTGATTTCATTAACCCTATCCGACTTTAGCTATTTTTAACAAAATCATTAAAGAAATTATATATTAAAAACACTGTAAATAAAGAGGTTAGAACATCCATAAACAAAAAAGAAAAAACTAGATCCTTACTAGCTTTTTACATAACCCCACTTATCGGTAGCTAAGTTCTAGTAATACTCCAAGAGGACTTATGAAATAAAAAGATGAATATATATTTAAATACAAATTCTATCTAAAGAAAGGTGATAAGAAGAAATGGAACATCTAACAATCCCTGAGCTTTTTTTCTTACTATCTGTAGATGATGATACTCAAACTATACAACCACCTGTCCAATCCAATATAGAAATATTCATTACAATAAACATCTTGCTAGAACTTTACCTTCAAAAATATATTTATATAGATCATGAATTTATTATATATAGGACTAGCAAGTCATCTGATATCCCTTATTTACAACATACCTTAGATTTAACACAACATTTAGGCAACAATCACAATATAAGAATGTGGATACTAACAATTTGCGGAAAACAACAATCAAGTCACAAACTATATAATTCTGTTTTAGATTGTATACAGCGAAAAAAACAAATAAAAGTAATTGAAAAAAGAATACTAGGTTTATCATTTCAAAAACGTTACATATGTCTTCAAACTAAAGAACAAATTCTTATCTCCTTACGAAAAAGTGCTTTGAAAGGTGGAACACAATACTTATTTATATTAACCCTTTTCCTAGCCATAAATTTGAATGGACTTTTACAAGATAAAATGTTTCAAAATGATTATGAATATCTAATTAACTTAGAAGAATACAACAAACAATTACCTGAGGTTAAATTCATACAAAAACTAATAGCAAACATGAAAGAGACTTTGCCTACCCTTTTAGTATGGAAACACACCCCATTTTCGGGTATATAAAAAAGTGAAGCCTCTAATTTAAATAATCAGAGGCTTTTTATTGCTACCATAATTATCGAATGCGGAAGTTAAAAGGTTTTAGTTTCTTACTCAATTAAAGCACTCCGTTAGTTTAATAAGAACAGAGACGCTTATTCAACAAACGCGCCCGATTGTTGAATATTAAAGAATTCCAAAATAGTTACTCTATTATTTGCTAAAGTCCCCGTTAGTACAAATAAAAAGGTTCACTTGTAACCAAATGTTACTATTATGACCCAAAATTACTAGAACTCATAAATAACAACCTAAAGAATTAATTAAAGTATAATACATTTATTAAGCAAAAAAATCACATCTTTTTATTATTATTTTATTATCAATTACTTTTTCAAAATAACTAAACTTGATTCGTACGATCCTTACGTTATTGAATCATGATTCCTCTTTTAGTAATAACATAATTCTCTGGTAAGCAAGTTATGCCTGGATGATTTTTGCAACGTGAAAAAAGCTCTTTTAAATCTCGTTGAAAATCACTACGTGGACGCTTTGGTTCTGCAATTCCCCATTTATCCATACACTCTAGAATCAAAGATTGAGCCTCCGGGTATATCCTTGCAGTTTCAAGAAGACAGCCGACTGCCACTGAGCGGGTAGGTTCCTCGTATCTTTTCTTCAGTTTACCAACACATTTTGTAATCATATGCCAAAGCCATACGTGGTAAGTTAGATTACTATCAGGGATAGGTGTATCAAAGAATCCCCTGCGAATGCATGCCCATAAAGCTAGTATACTATTATTAGTGAGAGTAGAAGATTCGTGGTTATTAACATAGGTGATAAGTAGACTTATATGATTGGATATATTAATGCCTCTTTCAGCCAATCTCCGCCATATACTGCAAATGAACTCTTTTGTCGGTATATCACTTCTATAATAATCCGATAACACTAGCTCTACTACTTCCGGTGGCAACGAAACGTTTAAGGAAATTAATTCATCCAACATCACAGCTGCCCGGTACTGAACATATCGTTCAGAATCTAATTTATCTCGTTCCTTTTTGTCAATATACAATAATCGCGCGATTTGCGTAACGTATGGTTGCAGATCAGCGTCCCTACTCAGACTTTCATAAGCCACTTCTAATAAATCAGCAATTAATTCAGGGTTGTTCATTTGAGTGTAAACACCCTTATCATGCTTGTCATGACATAAGCTCTCGATATAGTTAACTATCCAATTTGCAGCTTTCGACGTTTCACCAGATGACAGTATAAAATCAGCAAGGCTAGTCTTCATACTTTGGCGTTGAATAGATTCCCCAGAAACAAATTGCTGCAGCTTATCCAAAATAATATCATCTTTTAACATATCGAATACAGATCCCCTTTCACTGACTAGTAAAATTAGTTTTTTCAGATATTAAAATTATCGCTAGTCTCTCCATCCCTACACATTTTACCTTATTTTAGTGATTATTGATGGAACAACTAAATAGTAACACATATTGGAACAGTCCTGCCAAACAACCCCATGAGGGATAGCACATCACCCAATGTTTAATTAAGACACTCCCCCGCTAAAACGTCAGTTTTTTTTCGCCAACAATCTGAAAAGATACCATTTTTCTTTCAAACTTTGGTTGATGAGGTTTTTGATGTTTTTTTACATTAAATGTATGTAGATTTAGCCGAAGACTAGTTTGACAAACAGAGACAGCAATCAATTATTCGACATTCATTCCGAAGATTACAAAGTCTTGGATACACAGTTACGTCGCAAGAACCTGAAGCTTCTTAATTTTAGTTTTGCCTTTTTCCTTTTAAATAAATTTTACTTTTTCATACTGATCACGTCCTTTTGTAGATTGATAATATCAGTATGTCCAAGTTTTATAGATTTTTTGCACCAGAACCCCTAAAGGTACATTTTCTTTTTAATTAATATATTTATTGGAAAATACTTTGCATTTTCGGGCACAAACACTCCTTCCACCCTATTATAGAAGTGATTTCGAACGTAAGGTATTTGTAAGAAATGGATAAGAAAAAAGTAATTTTTATTGTGTAGGATATAAATATAGAGAAGAGTAAAAGAGGGGGATTAGATAAGATATATTTATACGAAAAACAAACTAGTAATAAGGGTGTTCTAAGTGAAAAAGTAATTTATGGGAGTAACATACGTGTAAAAAAGGAAGGATTCACCGTTTGTTATGACAGAATGATGTTTGTAAAAACAATCAATATAAAGATGATTACGAATTTCATGTTGCCCTTGTATCATTGGTGGAGATGATATCTGTGTAGTTAGTACGAAATAATAAATAACCACCCATACTCTATGAATAGAGGGGAAGAATGCCTTATGAAAACACGTAGTCAAATTACATGTGCAAGTCTGGCCCTTTTAATAGCTGGAAGTTCCCTGTTATACACACCACCCACCTCAATTCTAAAAGCAGAGCCCACTCAAAATGTATCTAGTCCTTTACAAACAAGTACTCAACGAGATCGTACTTCCGTCAAACAGGCAATGCGGGAGACATTGCAACTTGGATACCCGGGAATACTCGCTAAAATTTCTGATAGTGGAAAAACGTGGAGTTATGCCGTTGGGATAGCGGATTTGAGAACCAAGAAACCAATGGAAACAGATTTTCGCTTTCGTATTGGCAGCGTGACGAAGACGTTCACCGCAACAATTCTACTTCAATTAGCTGGAGAGAACCGCTTAAATCTAGACGATTCCATTGAAAAATGGTTGCCTGGTGTCATTCAAGGAAACAGATATGATGGTAACCAGATTACTATCCGGCAGATATTAAATCATACAAGTGGTATCGCTGAATACGCAAGGTCAAAAGACTTTAATCTTATGGATACAAAAAAATCGTATAGGGCTGAAGAACTAGTGAACATGGGGATTTCTCTGCCCCCAGATTTCCCGCCAGGAAAGGGCTGGTCTTATTCAAACACAGGATACGTATTACTGGGTATCCTTATTGAAAAGGTAACGGGAAACAGCTATGCGGAAGAGATCGAAAATCGGATCATTGAACCACTTGAATTGTCGAATACATTCCTACCTGGCAATTCAAGCGTTATTCCAGGTACCAATCATGCCCGTGGATATATCAAACTAGATGGAGTAAGTGAGTTAAAAGATGTTACGTATTATAACCCAAGTATGGGTCAATCGGCTGGAGAGATGATTTCTACTGCTGACGACCTAAACAAATTCTTCTCTTACTTGCTCGGTGGAAAATTACTGAAAGAACAGCAACTAAAACAAATGCTTACTACAGTTCCTACAGGAATAGAAGGAATCGATGGATATGGTCTTGGAATCTATAAAACTAAACTTCCAAACAGTGTCCTAATATGGGGACATACAGGTGGCATACCGGGATTTGATACTTTTGCTGGAGGTACACACGGAGGTAAGCATACGTTGGCCATCAGTTTGAACAGCATGGGTAAAGTTAATAGTTCTGATCTTTTTAAAAATATTTTACTTGCTGAATTTAGCAAGTAGGCCAAAAGGAAGAATGGATAAAATTTTATCATATTTTCATAGTTAAACAATAAGGGATGAAATTGATTATTTATCTAAGGAGGAACCTCTCTTATGAAAAATAAATTATCTAGGATGTTAACCGCTACATTGGTTCTAATGATGACTCTACCTACAGGGGCGATAGCGTCTTCTAGTAATAAGACTGCGGTTGTAACTAGCACAGAACTGGAGAAGATTGCGGCAGAGAAAGCTACGCTACTCACGAAATCCTATGAGACGACTAGCGTGCAGTATGCGTTAATAGATAATGGCAAGATTATTTTGTCGGGTCAGACAGGCAAAAACGATATGGAAGGGAAACAGCCGCTGACTAAAGATACTCTATATGGGATTGGTTCAACCAGTAAAGTATATACAGCTGCGGCTATCATGAAATTGGTCGACGAAGGAAAAGTCGATTTGGATGTCCCTGTTGTCCACTATGTTCCTGATTTCAAGATGAAAGATGAGCGGTACAAGCGCATTACACCGCGTATGCTGCTGAACCATTCCTCCGGTTTGCAAGGTACCACGTTCAATAAAGTATTGTTATTTAAAGATAATGATACCTATGCCCATGATAACTTGTTGGGGCAATTATCTACCCAAAGCTTAAAAGCGGCCCCCGGCGCGTTCTCGGTATACTGTAACGACGGCTTTACGCTAGCCGAGATTTTGGTAGAAAGAGTCAGTGGTATGAGCTTTACCGAATTTTTACATCAAAGGTTTACAGAGCCATTAAAATTAAATCATACAAAAACGCCACAGGACAAATGGGAGGACGAAAAGCGTGCTGGACTTTATGTTCCAGCATACCAAGGGCAGCTTCCCATTGAATCGATGAATGTGATTGGTTCGGGGGGGATCTCTTCAACGGCAGAAGATATGGTGCGATTCTCACAATTATTTATGGGGCAGGGAAAAGGGATTCTCTCTGACAAGGCAATCAAGACAATGGAGCAAGCTGAATATAAAAAAGGAATGTGGCCAGGGGATGGAGATAATAGTTTCAACTATGGTCTGGGGTGGGATAGTGTAAAACTATATCCATTCAATAGATACGGAATAAAGGCCTTGTCTAAGGGCGGTGACAGAGTACTGCAACATGCTACATTGGTCGTGCTTCCGGAACAGAACATGGCAGCGGCTGTGGTGTCATCCGGCGGTAGCAGCATTACAAATCAAATGATGGCAACTAAATTACTGCTCGTCGCGCTTAAAGAGAAGGGAACAATTAAGGATATAAAGCCGGACAAATCTTTTGGCAAGCCAGTTAAGGCTCAGATGCCTCCAAACGTGGCGAAACAAGCGGGCTCTTACGGCAATAGCTTAAGTGATTTCAAAATAGAAATTACAAAGAAGGGAGAACTATTCTTATCATCTAATCGTAAAGAAAAATATGTATATACGGCGGATGGAAGCTTTATTAATGAGAATGGTACTTCCAAGCTCAATTTCGTTACCGAGAAGAATGGAAGAACATATTTGAGGGAGAGCACATATAATTCGAAGCCAGGATTAGGGCAAGATGTGCTGACGCACTATTTAGCCGAGAAACTAGAAGACAATGTACTATCGAAGAGAACCGCTGCTGCATGGGAAAAGCGGGAGGGCGGCAAGTTCTATCTCATTAACGAGAAATTTAGTTCTATGAACTTTCTTGTACAAACAGTACCTCTTACCACACAAATTATTACCAAGGACGGCTATTGGGATGGCAAAAAAATTATAGGTCCGAATACGGCGACACATCAACTCCAGATTCCTGTGATGGAGGGGCGTGATACGAAGGAAGCTCGTTTCTATACACAGGACGATAATGAATATATGGAAATGGCCAGCCTTCTATACGTCAGTGAATCCAACGTAAAACCGCTTGACACAAGCCAATCATCGAAGGTTACATTGTCAGCAAACGGGCATGCAAAATGGTTTACGATCCCGCAAGTGGCAGCAGGAAAAACGATGACCGTGGAGTTGCCATCGAAGAGTTCGTTCGCGGTGTATGATGAAAAGGGAGTATGCGTCAATTTTACCATTGTGAGCAACAATAACAAGGTAAAACTGCCGAAGAATGGAACGGTTGTATTTACTGGCGCGCCGAACTCGGAATTTACAGTTACGTTGAACTAGCTATAATAACGTTAAGAGTATGCAAGATTGTATGCAGTTTTTCGACCAATTCAATAACAAACGGGAACTCTGAAACTCAGGCCAGAATAGGAATGTATAAAAAATGAATAGAGTTATAGAAAAAGGTGGATTCCTTATGAGAGTAAGGATCCACCTTGTCTTCGCTATCGATAATGTTACGTTATGTTAACCGAACATGTATAGGGTATACATTAAAAATTTATACATCATGTCAAAGAGTACACTTTATGACATGATGTATAAATCTAGAATTTTTTATTTCAAAAATACAACTTATTATTATTTGAAATGTGTCAATTAAAATGTATATGATTTGACATAACATTTTAAAAAGAAGTTAAAATCCTTTACTTATAAGGATTTTGCTAATAGTTCGCTTGCTATTCCCCCATTTGGAGGGGATGGGCAAAGATACCCATAATGTAATATAATGTAATATGTATGTCCCATTATTTAAAAATTGAAAGGAGTCATTGTAATGATTATTTGGAGAGGTAAAGGAATGTTAGTAGCATTAGCATTTATTTTAGGGTTTATGATAAATGCAATCCTTTTTAGTTTTTTGCAAGTGAACATGGAAGATAAAGCTGGATTTATTTTGCAAGGAATATTTTCGACTATATCTATAGCGATGATTAATTATTTTTTCACTAAAAAGTTTATATCTGATGATGTACGAATATTCGTCGATGAAAAAACTGGAGAAAGAGTTCAAATAAAAGATAAATCTTCATTATTTTTCATTCCAAATAAGTATTGGACTTGGATTATTCTAGTTTTAGGTGTTGTAATTATTATTAATGTTAGTGCGCAATTATCATAATTTTTTTATTATATAAGGAATCACCATATCATTAAAAAGACTCTGATCTTTTTAAAATTAGAGTTTTTTATATTAACTACTTTTAATAATTTAAATTACATATATTCATAAATTGATTTTATTTAAAATAAAATTTTTATCCATGGGTTTCTGTACCTCTTTATTTACATTGTTTTGAATGTATACTTTTCTATTAGTTTTTGAGGAAAATGGGTAAGTTACGATAAAGTCAATGTTTTCAGTAATTTGAAAGTAAACTAATATTTAAAAGCTTACTTTCAAAAAGGGAGCAATAAAAAACAGTAGTGTATAAGATCACTACTGTTTTTTTATTGTTTCTTGCAAGTAAATTACTTGAATTCTTTTCTATATAATCTAACAGAATAAATAGCTCCAACGAAAAAGACAATGGCTTCAAATAATATGAAAAATTGACGGAAATACATATCTTTACCAACTAAAGAAATAAATGCGCCATTCATTATAAGTTGAGTAGTAAACATACAAGAAATAATCTTAAGATAAATAGCATTTGTTCTTTCATCTGGTCGACCAAACTTTTTTCCTATAATAAAAAGTACAATTATTGAACCCAACCACAGAAGGGCTATAAAACCTACAAAGGTATTGAAATTATCTGTGCTTTCTGACATCCAGTTGTTTAATAGATCAATCATTATTATCTTCCTTTCCTACATAAGAGAATATTTCGTTTATATCAACTTCAAAATAATTTGCTATTCGATATGCTAACACCAGTGAAGGAGAGTAATTATTCTTTTCCATAACAAATATCGTTTGTTTAGAAACTCCAACAGCATCAGCTAAATCTTTTTGGGACATTCTTTTTAACACTCTATATTCATACACTTTATTCGTTATGGAGTCTCCATATTTTTCCTTGATAGTTAACACCTTCCTTTCCTAAAACTTATATTAAACCTATTTTATAAAAAAAGTAAAGTTTAATTATACAAAAGATATTTTTTTTTATATAAATTAAAAGAAATTCTATATAACCTTTTGGATTTTAATCTTATAAATGAGAAAGAACTTTATAGGGTCCTACCGCATCACTATCAAGCTAATAAAACAATATCCCCCTAAAATGAAAAAATACGCTATTCTTTCTGTAGAATCATAAGAAAGGATGGTGTTTTTGTATGTCTGTTTCTATATCTGATGAATTGCAACTATTTGCTCAAGAAATTCAAAGTGTGACCATCAAGCTAAGATTTTAAAGTATCCCCGAAACGAAATCTTTTTGTTTTTTATAGCACCGAAGTTCATTTTTATCATTTTTAGGAAAATCGTGTTTCTTAACTTGATAGCGATGGGGAATTGCCAACACTTCGGAAAGTTTGACATCTAATAATAAGTTCTATAATATATGTGCTATAGCACATATTAAACGGTTTATTTAGAGGTGGTATATGAATTTACAATATTTAACAGGGTATCTTATTCATCGTACTGATGTGAAGTTAACAAATTATTTCATAAAGCAATTAAAGCCTTATGGCGTTACTCCGGAACAATGGACTATTATTAGTATTCTTGATAGTCAAAGAGGTACTACTCAAAAAGACCTAGCTCAAAAGGCTGATAAAGATCATAGTACGATTGTAAGAATGATACATTCTATGGAAAAAAAAGGTTTTGTTAAGAAGGATTTTAATGAACACGATAAGCGTTCACATTATCTTTTTTTGACTGAAAAGGGTGAAGAGATTAAAAAAAATATTTTACCTGTAGTTAAAAATGCTCATGATTTTGTGACAAGCAATTTAACTACAGAAGAAGTTCAACAGTTAAAGATATTGTTAAACAAATTATATAATATGAATTATTAATAAAAAGTTCCTTATAAAGGCCATATCTTTTATAAGGAATAAAATTTTGTATTTTATGTGCTATAGCACATAAGTATCATCTCTTACCCTACAAACATTTAAGGCTCCAAATCTAAATAAAGGAGTGGATAGATCATGATGAATGAAAGAGTAGCAATCATAACTGGAGCAAGTAGAGGGTGACGGCAAAGTTATTTGCTGAACATGGAGCAGAGGTAGTTGTAAACTATGCCAATCATACAAAAGCTGCACCAGAGTTAGGTCCGTTAAATATCACAGCAAATGTACTAACACCTGCTATGGTTGAAACAGATGCTACTAAACATACTCCTGTAGAACAAAAAGAACAAGTGGAAATGTCTACTCCATTAGGTAGAATTGCTAAACCTAAGGATATTGCATGCTCTGTATTGTATTTTGCAGGTGATTAAAGCGCTTTTATTACAGGAACTTATGCTCCTGTATCAGGTGGCATGGAAATGAACAATTGTTGATTAAAAAGTCTCATATGACTTAAAAATAAGGACACGAGGAGATTTAAGTTATGGAAAAATTGATATTAGCGTTTGATAGAGAGCTTGTAATTGCAGAAAAGAAAGACTCAACACGGAACGTTCACTCGGAGTTTGTAGGAGCTAACCCAATTACATTAGCTTCTGATCCGAACAATCCAGAAAGAATGTATTGTGGTACTTTTGATAGAGGATTATGGAGAAGCATAGATGGAGGAAGTTCATGGGAAGCAATTGGTACGTTATATTCTTTTGGTGAAGTGTTTCCATCTAACTCCAGTAATATGAGTTCTGTTACAGCAATTTCTGTATCTCCATCAAAGGGTGAAGACGGTAACGGAATAGTATATGTAGGAACTGAACCAAGCGCTATGTTTATATCTAGGGATGGAGGAGACAGTTTTGAGTTACTAACTGATTATCAACAAATGCCATCTTACTCATCATGGTTCTTTCCTCAAAGAACCTATACTCACCATGTAAAGCATATTGAAATTGATGCTGTTAATCCACAAACCATTTATACAACCATTGAGGTAGGTGGATTAATCAAAAGTGTAGATGGGGGTATCACATGGACTGAAGAAAAAGAGGGGAATTATCCTCAAGATATCCATGTTCTCAAATCACATCGTAACGCTCCCAATCGTTTATATGGAGTTTTAGGTGATTCATTCTTAAAGGAACCAGGTCAAGAGTATGCAGAGAGTTATGATGGAGGTAAGACATGGAATTATATTTCTAGTGGGTTAAATCATCATTATGCATATCAAATGGCGGTTAATCCAACTGACTCAGACAATATTATTATTGCGACATCTTCAAATCCACATGCAGCACATGAGTACAACAATGGAAATTGTGAGTCATTTATTTATAAGAAAGAAAAAAATCAGCTTTGGACAAAGATAAATTCAGGATTACCAATTCCTAAAGGTACATTAATACCAGTTTTAAAAGCAACAAATGATGGAAAGTTCTATTTGTTTAGCAATAAGGGAGTTTTTCAATCTTTGGATGGCGGTTTAAATTGGACAACATTAGAGATTCCTTGGGAGAAAAGATTTATGGAGCAACATCCTTATGACATGCTAATCATTAAATAATCGATAGAAAAAAGTTTTGTATAAAGCTGAAATCTACTATAAATAGTGAAGATGAGAGACATTTAAATGAATAAAAACAATATGATTTGTAATTTAGAAATAGGAGTTTGCGGTATACCAGGAGATAAAGAAATAGAATTGATTGATCTTAATCAGCCTCCTAAAAGAGTCACTCTTTATTATGTAACAGATCCAATATGCTCTCATTGCTGGGCACTCGAACCAGTTTTAAATCGTTTTATTGAACAATATGGACAATATTTTCATTTCCGTACTGTGATGGGAGGACTGTTACCAAGTTGGGATGGTTTTGCTGACGCAGCTAATGGTAAGTCCTTCGGATGTAGCTAAACATTGGAGGGATGTGGGAGATTATTCCCGGATGCCAATCGATGGAACTTTGTGGATTCATAACCCTATCCAGTCATCATTTCCATCCTCGAGGGTGTTCAAAATTATTCAAAAGAAGGATGAGGAACGAGCGAACACATACCTACGTCGGGCAAGAGAAGCTGTTTTTGTATTTAATCAAAATATTGGAAAAAACAGGTATTAATTAATATTGTAAATCAAATTGGCCTTGATGGAGAGTTAACTGTAAAGGAAGCAGAACTTTCATCCGGCCAGCAGCTTTTAGATCAAGATTTTGGGCTGAGTAAGAGCCTTGGTGTACGTGGGTTTCCGACAATCATCATGGTAAATCAGGAGAATAAAGGCGTTAAAATAGTTGGTGCACGTCCGTTAGAAAATTATATCATGGGATTAAAATAGGTTTTACTAAATATGGAAAACATCCAAGAACACCCAGTCCCTACACTAGAAACATTTCTCGAAAAAGGAAAGCGACGGTTTTCCAAAGAAATTGAAGAAATGTATCGACTACCAAAAAACGGAGTGAAATCTTTTGTGCAAAGGGAACTTTTATCTGATAGCTATCAAATTAAAGAAATTCTTGGTGAACTTTACATTGAAAAATATTGAAAATAGGAGCGATTGAAAATGGCATATTTATTACAAGTTGATTTTCCTTTTGAAGGTCCTTTTGGTGAGGAAATGGAAAAAGAATTTTGGGGTTTAGCGAAAAGTATTAACGAAGAAGAAGGGTTCCATTGGAAAATATGGACAGAGAATCAAGATACAAAAGAAGCTGGAGGCATCTATGTATTTGAAGAAAAACAAGATGCTGAAAAATATGCTGAAATGCATAAGAATAGACTTCAAGCGTCTGGTGTTAAAGATATTAGGGTAAGAATTTTTAACATTAATGAAAAACTAACCAAACTAAATTATGGCTATGTCAAATAATAAGGGATATGGCAATCCGGACAGATGGTGTGGGTATTACGGCAGCTCCAAAAATCTTTGAAAGAAAGGATCTTTAACGTAGTTTCTTGATCAATGTTTTTATTATGCGAGGCAGGACCTTAGCCGGTGATTCCTTAATATGGGGAGAACCGGCTTTCTTTCTGTAGAATCATAGAAAAGGATTTTGCTTTACTTTGAATTTCATGTATATCCACCTAGGTATCTTCGTACATAAAATTATAATACAATAATTACCATTTAAAAATATGCATAATTGCATTTTTTTATTTTTTGTTAATAATGTAAAATTTTTAATGAATTATCATTTTTTTCTATAAAATAAATGGAAAGAAAGGTCTTGATTGCATGTTAGGAATCAAAGTTACAAAAACAAACGAAGAATTAATGATTGAATGGCAACTAGCAAAAGTTTGTATTCCGCTAAAGGAAATTATTGAGGTCACTGAAGATGACACTTATGGTGGAGAAGAGGCGAGTGCGATTCGAATCGGAACGCCATATGGGACAACAGATCGAATCTTGATTAAGACTGAAAAACATAATTATTTGTTATTTACTACAAATAAAACTTCAATTTTGAATGCGATACATTCAGCTTAAGATATCTACCGAAATTCGAAATCGAACAATATCAAAAATATTTTATTTTAAAAGCCCTTGGAAAGCGTTCCAAGGGCTTTCGTTTAACGGGCAGTAAGACCCCCACCTCAAGATTGAGAGAGAAACGAGGAAGATAGGTGGGGGATAACTGCTCGTAAAAGCCCGATTGGTGAGAGCTTTCCAACAGTGGGAGATGAAAAAACTCTCCACTGACGGAAGTTTCACTTTATATAAAAAGTGGAATGAATTGATAATAAGACACAATGCCAGCTATTGACCCGAGACACATGCCAACGAGTACATCAGATGGATAGTGCAGGCCGAGATAAATACGCGAAATGCCCACGCTAATTGCAACTGGAAGTAGAAAGAATGTCATGCTTGGTTCATATAATAGGAAAGGGATGATAACAGAAAAGATAGCAGTCGTGTGTCCAGATGGAAAAGAATGATCCACTAATGGATTCGTTGGATACTTTGCATTATGAATTGTTAAATAAGGGCGTTTTCGCGGATAAAACTTTTTTAAAATTTGCACAGGAATATGGCTAATCGCAAGGGAAATAGCGCTTGCAATTGCTATGTCTCGTAAAGATCCGTTTGTGAGAACAAGTAAGAATACAATAAGAGAGATTGTAAAAGTTGCGCCGCCCATATGAGTAATAGTGCGAAAAAAGATGTTTAATGTTTTACGTTCAAAATAGCGATTAATTCCTTTGAAGATGTAGCACTCTATTTTGTATAAGGAGCCGATGGATCTAGTTTTCATCAAAATTTTCCTCCTCACTACATATATTTGAAGTATCACTGTTATTTTAATAAGTTTTCATTGAGGGAATACTAAGATTCTGTAAAGAAAATGTAGAGTTTTACAAAGAAAAGGCTGCCATATAAGGTGGCAGCTAAAAAAATTATTTCATTTGTAAACTTTTATAATATTGTCCTTTTTCGACGTATTGACGACGAATACGAGCCATATCTTCCCGGTCTTCTTCTGTTAGTTCACGAATTACTTTGGCCGGGCGACCGAATGCAAGTGTATTTGGCGGGATTTTTTTTCCTTGCGGTACTAAACTACCGGCACCAATAAATGCACCTTCACCAATTTCAGCTCCGTCTAAAATAATGGAACCCATACCGATTAAAGCATCTTTTTTCACTGTACAACTATGTAAAATGACTTGATGTCCAATTGTGACATCATCTTCTAAAATAAGCGGATACTTTGGACTTTGATGAAGTGTACATTGATCTTGGATATTAGTCCGGTCACCGATTATCGTTGGAGAAACATCCCCGCGGATGACAGTGTTAAACCAAATGCTTGATTCTTCACCGATTGTAACATTACCTGTAATTGTGACATAGTCAGCGATAAATGCGCTATCAGCAATTTTCGGATTTTTGTCTTTGTATGGATAAATCATATAACTAACCTTCCTCTCCTAGAAACTAATATTAGTGTAGCAAATTATGAAATAGAGTGAAATGGAGGAATTTTATGTGGAATTATGAAGCAGAAGAGGCGAAAGGTGTTATAGTTATGGTACATGGTGCAATGGAGCATCATGGCCGATACGAAACACTTGCAGACATGTGGCGCTATCTTGGCTTTCATGTTGTGATGGGAGATTTACCAGCACACGGAACAACTTCAAGAAATAGAGGACATATTACATCATTTGATGAATACATAGAAGAAGTAAAGACATGGATTAAAGAAGCGAAAAAATATTACTTGCCCCTTTTTCTATATGGACATAGTATGGGAGGGTTAGTAGTCATTCGCGTACTGCAAGAAACGAAAATGGATGTGCAAGGTGTAATCTTAACTTCGCCATGTTTAGGAGTGTTATCAACGCCGAAACTACCGATTCGTACGATTGCGAAAGTACTAAATGTTGTGGCACCGAAAATGCAATTTCATTCCAATATTACAGTGGAAATGGCAACGCGCAATCATGAAATTCGTGATGCGATGGAAAATGATTCATTGTTCTTGCGCAAAGTATCGGTTCGTTGGTATAGTGAGTTAATTAAAGCGATAGAAGTTGCACATGAAAAACGTAATGAATTTCCGGACGTACCACTCTTGCTAATGCAGGCATGTGAGGATAAACTTGTAGATAAAACACGTGTATGCAACTGGTTTGATAACCTGAAAATTAGTGACAAAGCATACAAGGAATGGCCAGATTGTTATCATGAGCTGTTTAATGAGTATGAAAAAGATGAAATTTTTGCATATGCCAAATCATTTGTAGAAACACATGTAATTAAGAAAACAGAAATAAATAATTGAACAGTATACAGAATGTATTAGACCATATTCATTTAGAGGAGATGAAGAAAGAAGTGAAAGTACCGAGCAACCCCATAACGCTCATGGCGAAAGTATACCGAGATGTGTTTCCGGTCGTACACCATGAGCTGGCAATGTGGAAAGAACGCGCCTACCATATTCCGAATGATGAACTCCATAATCAAGCTTTAGCGAGTATCGAGCATAAAACATTTCACTGTGAAGGCGGTGGCATTTTAGCGCTGCTTGCCGATGAACAGCGCGAGGAATGCATTCGATTCATTGTGGCATATCAAACAATTAGTGATTATTTGGATAATTTATGCGACCGTAGTACATCACTTGATCCGAATGATTTTGCAGCGCTCCATGAGTCAATGCTTGCAGCACTAACACCAGGAAGTGAAGGAAGCAACTATTATCGTTACCGTGATGATCAAGATGATGGTGGTTATTTAGATGAACTTGTAGCAACTTGTCAAGAAGTGCTTACAAAGACGAAGCATTATAACAAGATTGCACCCATTCTTCATGAACTTGCTTGTTATTACTGTGACTTGCAAATTCATAAACATGTAAAGCTAGAAGAAAGAGAAGAACGTTTAAAAACTTGGTTTGCAGCACATCGTGAAAAAGTCCCGCCAATGAGCTGGTTCGAATTTTCTGCTTGTGCAGGTTCAACGCTCGGTATCTTCTGTCTTGTAGCGTATGCATTCCATGATGAATTAACAGACGATGATATTATGAAAATTAAACAAGGATATTTTCCTTATGTACAAGGATTACATATTTTACTTGATTACTTCATTGACCAAGAAGAAGACCGTATTGGCGGAGATTTAAATTTTTGTAGTTATTATGAAAATAAAGAAGCAACTCTTGAGAGATTGCAACATTTTGTAATAGAGGCAGAAAGAAGTTTAGAACAACTGCCGCATATGAAATTCCATCGTCTCATAAGCCGCGGTCTACTCGGAATTTATTTATCTGACGAGAAAGTGTCACAGCAAAAAGAAATGCAGTACATGGCACGGCGCATTGTGAAATACGGAGGTTTTACTTCACGCTTTTTCTATTGGAATGGAAAGATGTATCGGAAGAAGATGGCGCAGTGATGAAAACGAGCTGGATTCTACAGGAAGTAGGATGCAGCTCGTTTTTTATGTTAATGCAGATCATTCCGATGCTGATTATCTCTTCCTAGTTCCTCATGAATGGTTTGGTTATCTGATTTATTTGGAGCTTCGGATTTATATTTTCGCTGTAAGAAAAATCCTACACTAATAAGCAAAATGCAAATGGACCAAAATATGATACCGAAGATCGTCATGTATTCGCCTCCTTTTTCTATGATGAGACATTAATCTATCGAATAGAAAGACAATATTGAATACACTGTTCTGTGGAGCGAATCAGTTCCTGATCTCCTTTTTTTAAACGTATTTGTAATGCTCTTTGAAAATAAGTTAAAGCTGTAGAAATATCTCCTTCATCAATTTTACATTTCCCGTAATGCTGATAAAAAAAGTCCTCATACACAGTTAACTCATTTTCCTGTAATAGGTATAAAAGTTCAGTGAAAATTTCATGTGCTTCTTCAAAGTTTCTTTCCCAGTGGTAAACGTGGGCAAGGCGAAGTTTATTAATAAAAAGTCCTCGTATACGCTGGGAAGTTTCATATTGTTCGATAGCTTGCTGTAGATAGAATTTACTTTCGGATAAATTTCCTACGATTCGTTCGTAGACTCCAATTAGACCACATTGTTTTGCATAGGATATATCCAGGCTAGTTAAATTTGTTTTCAAAAATGCAATACCTTGTTTCATCTGTTCAAGAGATAAAGGCTTTTCACGAAGGATTTCATCAAATGTATAGCCCATTTCGAATGGGATATGTTTCATTTTGTGTATGTCTCCTTTTGAAGAGATAAATATTTGTTTACAACTGCTTTGGCAAGACATGTTGAGGAATCTACAATGTGAAAATGATTTTGTGATGTCTCTAATACGACATTTAAATCTGTACATGCGATGACAGCAGCATCGACAGTTTCAGCTAACTCTAGGCATAGTGTATTCCACAAGTTACTGGCTTCGTTTGTTTGTCCGATTTTTATTTTATATATAATTTGATTTATAGCAGTTTGCCAGCTGTCTTTTTGAATATAATCAATATCACGTTTTAAAAATCCCTCTTGATATATACCAGATTGAACGGTTGAATCCGTTGCTAAAAGAGCTACGTTTTTCGTGTGAGGAGGAATTTCTTTTAGTGTTTCATCCACCATATTTAATACTGGAATTGAGATGGATGTCTGCAGTTGATCAAAATAAATATGTGCCGTATTACATGGCATAGCGATAAAGTCGACACCCGTACTCTCAAGTTTTTGTGCGCCGTTTATAATTGCACGTTTCATATCTTCATGGTTAATAGCTTTATCGATATAGAACGGTGTTGGACATGAGTAGATCATCATATGAGGAAAGTCCATGTCATTTTTCGCCCCGTAAATGTTTTGGCATTGTTTTACTACGTTATCAACGAATGGCCCGGTAGACTTTGGGCCCATTCCTGCTAGTATTCCAATCATTGTTGTTCATCCCCTTTGTTTTCATTCGGATATAGAAATTCTTGTTTTGAGTTAGAGAATCCTTCTTAGAAAATAAAAAAATACGCGCAGTATGCACGTATTTTTGTTGGTGTATTCATGTCGAAGCGCCGATATATTTCAAAAAGCACCGATATATTGACGCAGCGCTTGTTCTATCTTTTCTCAATCGCCACAATAAATGGCGGGTTATTTTGTTGGTTCATAAATTCGTACTTTAGTACGTGTGCTTCTTTTTGTTCTAGCTGTTCTGCAAATCTGACAACGGCATCGCGTTCTGTCTGTCCTTCAGGATGTCCGTGATAAATGACAAGGACGATGATTCCTTCTGGTGCCATAAATTCTAATAGCTGCTGCAAGGCAGAAAGAGTTGAGTTTGGTTTCGTGACAATGCTTTTATCACCACCAGGAAGGTAGCCTAAGTTAAAAATCGCTCCTGTTACTTTTCCTTTTGTGTCTTCTGGTAATACAGCTGTTAATGTATCGTGGCTATCATGAATAAGAACAGCACGCTCGTTTAATCCCTTTTCTTGTAGCCGTGCGCTTGAGTTTGTGATAGCTTCTTCTTGAATATCGAAGCCAAATACTTTTCCGTTTTCGCCGACAAGCTCTGCTAAAAAGCACGTATCATGACCGTTGCCTAGCGTTGCGTCAACGGCGTAATCTCCTTCTTTCACTGCTCGCTCTAGCAGCGTACGAGCAAAAGGTAAGATGCGTTCTAGCTTCATACTGGCTTCACCTCATTTGCATATTTGCCTTGCCAGCTGCCGCGGCGTACAAATTCAGCATCAATTGCATTTAATACTTCCCACTTGTTCAAGCTCCACATCGGACCGATCATTAAGTCGGGTGGACCGTCACCTGTGATGCGGTGCACGATGACATCTGATGGAATGATTTCAAGCTGATCAACAACGAGATTTACGTAATCTTCAAGAGACAGAAATTGTAGTTGTCCTTTTTCATATTGCTTTACCATAGGCGTTCCTTTTAATAAGTGCAGCAAATGAATTTTAATCCCTTGAATATCAAGCTTTGCGACTTCGCGTGCTGTTTCCATCATCATGTCATAGTCTTCAAGTGGGAGACCGTTAATGATATGTGAGCACACGTTAATATTATGCTTACGAAGTTTATTGACACCTTCTACATATAAAGGATAATCGTGAGCGCGGTTAATCAGAAGCGCTGTACGTTCATGTACAGTTTGCAAGCCAAGCTCGACCCAAAGGTACGTACGTTTATTTAAATCAGCTAAATATTCGACAACATCATCAGGTAAGCAGTCTGGCCTTGTAGCGATAGAAAGACCAACAACACCTTCTTCTTGTAAAAGAGGTTCAAATTTTTCTTTTAGCACCTCAACAGGAGCGTGTGTATTCGTATAAGCCTGGAAATAGGCAATACACTTACCATCTTTCCATTTTGTATGCATTTTTTCTTTCATTTCATGATATTGCGTAACAACATCATCACGGCGGTCACCGGCAAAATCGCCAGAACCAGCCGCACTACAAAATGTACAGCCGCCGTAAGCAACTGTGCCATCACGGTTTGGGCAGTCAAATCCAGCATCTAAGGAAACTTTAAAGATTTTCTCGCCGAAATGCCCGCGTAGATGGTAGTTCCACGTATGGTAACGCTTATTGTCATTTGAATATGGGAAAGGATTTTGGACTTTCATGTTATTCCTCCTCAATGATATGAGCAAAAATCATTATAACATACTCATAAGGTTCATATAGAACGGACAAGCTAAAGGAGAATATAGGTAAGGAGGAACAATAATGGCAGAACGTGAATCACTGGAAGCATGTATTCAAAATGCACAAAAAGCAATGGAGTATGCAAAAGAACAATTAGAAATTGGAATGAGACAAGAACATTACAATACGATGGAATATTCTGATGCTCAGCTTCAATTAGAACAATCTTACAATGAGATGCAAACGATGCAGCACTATGCAAATGATGAGCAACGTGAACAATTAAATCGTGCGCGTATGGCAATACGACAATTACAACACCAAATGATTATTACACCGCATTAATAAGGAGTGATTGAAATGGCAACACGTTCAGATCAAAATAACCCAGAGCAAAAAACACAAAATGGAAATAACGCTGAGTTTTCAAATGAATTAGATCCAGTAGTACAAGCAAAGCAAAGAAATCGTAAAAAAGGACAACCGCAAAAATCAAAGCAATCTGAGTAAGCCAGGTCGAAAGATGACCTGGTTTTATTTTTTCAACATTACAAAAGTGTAAGCAAAATGTAAGTTTAATCAATGGTAGCTAATGACTGAAAGGTACAAAATAGGAACAGGAAAACAAAGTACAGGAGGATTTATATGAAAACACCAGTTGTAGACGTGAAAAATATTCAAAAAGTATACGGTAAAAAAGGTGAGAGCCAATCACATGCATTAAAAGGCGTATCATTCTCTATTCAAGAAGGTGAATTTGTTGGGATTATGGGACCATCTGGTTCTGGGAAAACAACATTATTAAATGTTATTTCAACATTAGATAAGGCGACGGACGGCATTGTTGAAATTGCAGGTACAGATATTACAAAAATGAAGCAAGGAGAATTATCTGATTTCCGTTCACAAAAATTAGGATTCATATTCCAAGATTTTAACTTACTAGAAAATCTATCAATTTATGAAAACATTGCACTGCCTCTTTCACTGCAAGGCGTTTCTTCAAGAAAGATTGGACCGAAAGTGGAGAAGGTAGCAGAAATGCTAGGGATTTCAGAGATTCTTCAAAAATATCCATCTGAAGTATCTGGTGGACAAAAACAACGTTCAGCGGCGGCACGTGCACTTGTACATGAACCTGCCATTATTTTAGGTGACGAGCCAACCGGAGCACTGGATTCTAAAAACGCAACAAGTTTGCTAGATGCGATGACAAGCTTAAATGAAGAACAAGGTGTTTCTATTATGATGGTTACACATGATCCGTATAGTGCAAGTTATTGCCGACGTATTTTATTTATCCAAGATGGTGAGTTATATAAAGAAATTCACCGCAAGGGTACACGTGAAGAATTCTATAAAGAAATTTTAGATGTGCTTGCTGATATAGGCACACAAAAAGCGTAAGAAAGGAGAGGTAGGTATGTTATTTAAGCTTTCTATGTCAGGACTGAAAAGTAAACTGAAAGACTATATCGTTTTACTAACTGGTCTTGTTATGTCAATTTCTATTTTTTATATGTTCCAAACGCTTGCACTGAATAAAGCGTTTCTTGAATCTAATTCCGTGATTAGTGCAATTGGATTTGTCTTTCATGCTGGTTCATTTTTATTAGCAATTATAACGTTTTTCTATATTTTATATGCGAATTCGTTCTTATTATCTCTTCGTCAAAAAGAGTTCGGTATGTATATGATGTTAGGAGCAAAAAAGCGTAAGGTTACATTGCTTATGTTTATAGAAACAATTGTAATTGGATTCGCATCTCTTATAATCGGGATTGTAGTTGGTGCAGGGCTAGCACAAGGAATCGGTCAGTTACTTATGAAGCAGCTGGAGTTTCATGCGGACGGTTATCATGCATTTTATGTCCCATCGATGACGGTTACTTGTATCTTCTTCGTTGCATTATTTGTGTTATCAGCAATTATGAATAGTATTAAATTATCACGTATTTCAGTATTGCAACTTGTACATGCAGATGCGCAAGCAGAGCGCGTTACTGTAAAAGGAAAAATGACTGTTGTTGTTGCATTCCTTGCACTAATCTTATTAGCAATTGGTTATGCTTCTATGATTTATATGGACAAATTACAACAAGTGGGTATCATCATTGCATTGATTACAACAACAGCTGGAACGTATATGTTGTTTGCTTCTGTCCTTCCGCTTGTGATCAAAAAGCTGAAAAGTAATAAAAAGCGAAGCGAAAAAGGGCTTAATGCCTTTACATTTGCACAGCTAAACTTTCGTATTAACAGTTTAACGAGAGTGTTAGCAACGGTAGCAATGTTAGTTGCACTTGGTGCAGGGGCTATTTCTGGTGGTATGGCATTTAAAAATAACATTATGATGATGGTTGATGGTGCTGAAATATATGATTCGGTCATTCATAACCCAACAGCAGAAGAGAAGAAAATATTAAATGGTATTACATTCAATGAGAAAAATGAATATCGTTATAAAGTCGATGATAAGTTTGTTTATTATTTAAAAGAAGATTTAGAGAAACACCCCCCATTAGTACATGATGGTGTAGGAAAAGAAAGTTTTGGTAAATTCAAACGTGTTTCAGGAGATCTTCCTGTAGGTGCCGTTTCAAAAGGTAGTCAAGAAAAAGCAGTAGCAATCCCAGAAAAATGGGATGAGGCGCTAAGAAGTATTCAGCCATTTTATTTATACCGCAATCAAGCGATTAAAATTGTCGATCAGAAGATGTACAATGAAGTAAAAGGAACAGAAGGCATTGTCTTCATTGGAAAAACAGATGATTTTATTGCACACAAAAATGAGTGGAAAAAACTTGATGAGTTGCAACTAAAGAAACATAAAGATGTAAAAGCAGATGATTTAGCAACGAAATACGCGATGTATACTGGATTTTATGGCATTGCGAGCGGAACCGTATTTATGGGCTTCTTCCTAGGAATTGCATTCTTAGCAATGATGGCAAGCTGTTTAATGTTTAAAATCCTATCCGGAGCATCAAAAGATATTACACGTTACAACATGCTTCGTAAAATTGGTGTACGTCGTGAGTTGTTAACGAAGTCAATTTATAAAGAATTGTTCTTAGTATTCTTATTCCCTGCGATAATCGGGATTGTGCACGTATTAATCGGAATGAATATTTTTAGCTTCATCTTAATTAATCCATATTTCCGTATTTGGCTTCCAATTGTCATTTTCGTAGTCATTTATACAATCTATTATTTTATTACAGTTCAATTGTATAAAGGAATTGTTCTTCCAAAAGAGGAATAGGATTTGGGAAATACCGAGCACCAGCGCTCGGTATTTTTTACATCTACAAGAATGTAACGTATTAAACCTGTTATAAAGCGATTACACGAGGAGGTTCTAGAAAATGAATAAGAAAAAAATAGGCATATTTATTTTAGGATTATTATTTATACTCGTTCCGTTATGTATGTATATCTTTTTAATAGAGCATGAAGATAAAGTAGCGCTAACATCTGATATGATATCAAAGGTACAATATTTAGAAACAGATTCGGTTGCTGAAGGTATGATTACAGATGGCGGCCAAGAGGCGAGAGATGTATTTCAAAAGTTAATCAGTTCAAAAAAAGTGGTAACACAAAAAGAATTTTTCAAGAAGAGATTTTTTGAACAATCTTCGCACCGTAAAATTGATTTTGTGTTAGATGACGGGAAAAAAATTACATTTAATGTAGTATTGTTTAACGTTGAACCATACTATGCCGAAGCTTATGTTCAATGTGTTGGAAACAAAACGATTTATCACTTAAATAAAGAAGATGCAACAGATATAGGAATGCAATTTATGAATCGATAATTTGTTCATCAAAAAAAGCACTTATGAAATTTTCAAAAGTGCTTTTTTTAATGAACAAGGATTTTATACACAAATCCCCCCTTATCAAGAAGGGTAGCTTGATAAGGGGGGCGCTAAAAAGAAAGAGTAGGAGAAACACAAGCATGGAAGTGAACAGTAAAATGGTTAAATACTCAATTTTCGGAAAACTTTAAAGCTGAAGGGTTTTTTCGTTTCTCTCTTTCTTTATGATATGAGTGTATCATTAATAATAAAATAAATCAACGAAAAAAAGACAATATTCTTATTAATTCGACATTTTTCGATAATTTGACAAATTTTATTCCAATAGAATAATTAGCTTCAGAAAGCAGAGAGTTTTTATGTCAAATAATTTATACATGACTAAATTATGAGTGTATAAATTATTTGATAATTACGGTTGAAATGCGTCTGTTTTGTGAAAGTACACATTGGCACAGTTCTTGCTTATATGAACTAAGGAAGGAGGGGGATTTAGCAGTAGCTGTAATAAGAGAATGCTTATTGAAAATATAGGCCACTGATTCTACGGACATAACTGGGGGAAACTGTTGTTAATAAAGATATATATATAAGTTTTTAGTTTAAAAATTCAGAATTTTCATTATTTTTAAAAAGGAGAAAATAGTATGGCAAAACACTCGAAATTTTATAAACTGATGCTTGGCGTGGGGCTTGTTACGATATCATGTAATGGATTGCAAATTCAAGCAGAGACAAATGAAAAAAATACGAAGAAAGTATTACAAATGGAGCCCGTAGGAATACAGCAATCCGTTGATGAGATAGCGCACTCTTCGAATGTACAAGAAAATGCATCCTTTACAAAACGGCTAAAGCTAGCAGATTTATCGCAGTGTCCACTAGCGCCAAACGAGAATGCTAAACAGCTAGTTGTAGAAAGAAAATATTCAATGGCTGAATTGAATCAATTAAGCAACAAACAATTAACCGATCTTCTTGTGACGATTAAATGGTATCAAATTCCGGAGTTATTTCAGTTTAATAGTGATAGTCTCAAGTTCTATCAAGATGATAGCCGCATGCAATCGATTATTGATAAACTAGCAGAACAAGGTCGAACGTATACGCAAGATGATTCAAAAGGAATTGAGACATTAGGAGAAACTTTACGTGCAGCATTTTATTTAGGTTTTTATCATGATGAATTAAGCAAACTAAACGAGCGTAGCTATCATGATAAATGTTTACCGGCTTTGAAAGCAATTGCGAAAAATCCAAATTTCAAACTTGGTACACTGGAACAAAACAAAGTTATTTCATTGTATGGAAAGCTAATTGGAAACGCATCAGCTGATGCTGAAGTGATTCAATATGCAGGTGGGATTTTCAAGCAATATAACGATGATCTTACAACTTTCATTGGGGAGAAGGCAAAAGGCGATGCTGTATATGAATTGATGAGAGGAATTGATTATGAAGTTCAATCGTATATGTATGATACAAACAAAGAACCAAAAGATACGATGTGGTATGGAAAAATTGATAATTTTATTAATGAAATAAATCGTTTTGCACTACTTGGTACGGTGACAGACAAAAACGGATGGTTAATTAATAATGGAATTTATTATGCTGGCCGATTTGGCAAGCTTCATAGTACACAGGAAAAAGGACAGCAAGTTGTGACAGAAGCGATGCGGATTTATCCATATTTAGGAGAGCAATATTTTGTTGCGGCCGAACAAATTACTTCAAACTACGGCGGAGTAGATGCGAACGGAAAAACAATAGATTTAGATCAAATTCGAGAAGATGGTAAGAAGAAATATTTACCGAAAACGTATACATTTGATGACGGGGCAATCATCTTGAAAGCAGGCGATAAAGTTAGCGAAGACAAGATTAAGCGTTTATACTGGGCGGCAAAAGAAGTCCGATCTCAATTTTATCGTATAGTTGGTAGTGATAAGCCGCTCGAAAGTGGACATGCTGATGATGTGTTAACGATGGTGATTTATAATAGCCCAGATGAATATCAATTTAACCGTCAATTGTACGGCTATGAAACGAATAATGGTGGAATTTATATTGAAAACGTTGGAACGTTCTTTACATATGAACGTACACCGCAGCAAAGTATTTTTAGTTTAGAAGAATTATTCCGTCATGAATTTACACACTATTTACAGGGAAGATACGAAGTTCCCGGATTATGGGGACAAGGAGATATGTATCAAAATGAACGCTTAACTTGGTATGAAGAAGGAAATGCGGAGTTCTTTGCAGGTTCAACGCGATTAGATAGCGTAGTACCACGTAAAAGTATGATTGGTGGATTATCTAATGACCCAGCGAAACGATATACGGCAGAGCAAACATTAAATGCGAGGTACGGAACGTGGGATTTTTATTACTATTCGTTTGCATTGCAATCTTATATGTATAATAACCGTCCTGATATGTTCGATAAAGTGCATGATTTAATTCGCGCGAATGATATCCCTGCTTACGATGCGTATCGCTCTGCATTAAGTAGAGATAATCAATTAAATGCAGACTACCAATCTTATATGCAAATGCTGATTGATAATCGTGATAAGTATACAGTTCCGCAAGTATCAGATGATTATTTAGCACAGCATAATCCGAAAGCACTTTCGGATGTTACGGCGGATATTACAAATGAAGCAAAGTTAAAAGATGTGAAGGTAACAAAGAATAAATCACAATTCTTTAATACATTTACACTACAAGGAACATATATAGGAAGTGCGTCAAAAGGAGAAGCTGCGGACTGGAAAGTGATGAATCAAGCAACGAATGACATGCTGAAACATCTTTCCGAAAAAGAGTGGAGCGGATACAAAACATTGACTGCTTATTTCGTGAATTACCGTGTCAATTCAGCTGGACAATTTGAATATGATGTTGTGTTTAGCGGAATAAATACGGAAGAAGATCCTATTGTAGAAAAAGAACCGAATAATGAATTTAATACAGCGACCCCACTAGCGCTCAACGTGTTATTACGAGGTAGCTTAAGTGATCAAGATCTAACTGATCGATTTGTTATTGATGTAAAGGATCCGAAAGATTTACAGATTACCGTTACGAATGAACAAAACATTGGTCTGAATTGGATATTATATTCTGAATCAGATCTTAATAATTATGTAACTTATGCAACGAAATACGATGGAAATAAATTGCTTGGAAATTATAGTGCGAAGCCAGGGAAATATTACTTGAGTGTATATAAATATGGCGGTGGAACGGGGAATTATACAGTACAGGTGAAATAGTTGAATGAAGAATTTAAAGATAAAACCCACAGAGAAAATAAAGTCTCTGTGGGTTATTCTTATTTATCATGCTAGAGAAAGAATAGTGAATTTTGGTAATAAATGTTATGATGGAAAAGAAACAAAGAGGGTGGGGAATAGTAATGAAACAAGCTTTAGTTGTCATTGATGTGCAGGAGATTTTCTTTCTTGAACCGCAAAACTTTTTATATGATAAAGAACATGTAGTTGAAAATATAAACAAGTTAATTACGAAAGCTCACGAAAAAAATATCCCAGTTATTTTTATTCAACATACGGGTACAGAGGAAACGGATGAAATGTTTGAAGGAAAAGATGGGTGGCAATTACATAAGGGGCTAGTGAAAACTTCTGCGGATAAAGTTATTCAAAAAACGAAATGGGATGCATTCTATCAAACAGAGCTATTAGACTACTTACAAGAGAAAGAAATTGAGCAAATTATTTTTGCAGGAGCTCAAACTGAATTTTGTTTGGATACTACAATTCGAGCTGCTTATAGCTTAGGTTACCAAAATAACCTTCTTTCTAGAAATACACAAAGTACAATAACGAGTGCAGTATTAGAAGCACAGCAAATTATTCAGCATCATGAAAATATTTGGAATAACCGATTTTTAAAAATTGTAGAATTAGATACAGTGCTATGAAAAAAAGCTAGCAAGCAATTTATTTGTTTGCTAGCTTTTTTGTTAACGAGTGATATACATAAAGGCAAAAACAAATAGTAGCACCGCAAGAAACCATAGATTATCACCAATATCAACTTTGTTCTTTTTCCTTTTTATTTTACAAATTGTTTAGGATATTCTCTCGTGTGGTTTTCATGATCACGCCAATCATACGTTTCTTGTTTTGGAATATGTAAAGTTTGATTGCCGATTTTAACTGTAGTCTCATCAATCCATTCAACGAGTGGATCGTTATCAGGATAATTCCAGTATATCGTTTTAGTAGAATTCATTTTAAGGTGAATTAGTTCACCTCTAACTGCGTTTGCACTTAATGAGCCTCCGTCTTGAACATAAGTTTTCAGTTTATAATCTCCATTTGGGGATTCAATTGTTCGAATTAAATTTCCTGTTGGAACACCTTGCAAGCTAAAAAACTTCCAATACACAAAACTAGCTCCAATAATCAATGTAGAAAGAAATACAATTCCTACTTTTCTCTTTGTTTTCTTGATTTCTTTTTGTATTTTTTTCGTATTCATTTTCTTCTCCTTTAAAAATGGTTATATGTATTTTATACCATTTTATGGATAATTTCTATGTATGACCAGGTGCCTGTGCTTTCAGGAAAAAGGAGAATTAGTTCCCAAACCAAAAAAATTTTTATCTTTTTGTCACAAAACGCAAATTTGTGGTTTCTTTATAGTGACAGTAGCTAATAAGGAGGAAGAAACGAGTGGAGGTGAAAGCTTCATTGTTAAATATATATGAACAAGATTCGGTTTCAAATATACAGTTTCAAGATGTATTTAAACAATATTATGCTCACGTTGTTAGACAAATTATGCGGATTGTGCGAGATCAAGCAATTGCTGAAGATTTAGCGCAAGAAGTATTTTTGCAATTATATCATACAGAATGGAAACAGATTGAAAGTGTATCAGCATGGCTTGCAAAAGCATCTATTTATGCAGCATATAACTATTTACGATCTGAAAAAAGGCATCAAGCAAGGATCGAAAAAGAAGCAAATTATAAACAGTCAATTAGTAGTCCATCATCGGAAGAACAATGTATTCAAAAAGAAGAGATTACTCACGTACAAAGTACATTAAAAGAAATGGATGAACGTGAACGGACCCTCTTATTAATGAAGTTTTCAGGGTTTCAATATAAAGAAATCGCGGAGGTTACTCATATGGAAGTGTCTTCGGTTGGAACAATGCTTGCAAGAGCTAAGGCAAAATTTCGGAAGATGTACAAAGGGATAAAGGAGGAATGACAAATGAAATGCCAAGATATTGGATTTATTCAGGCGTACTTAGATGGAGAGTTAAACCGCGATGAAAGAAAGCAATATATTCAACATCTTGACCAATGTAAATCATGTCAACAGAAGCTAGAAGAAATGAGCAAACTTAATCAATGGGGACAAGTGGTATTGGATGATGAATTCACAAACGTTGGTCAAGAGATTGATATCGACGTTGAGCGAGCTTGGAACACCTTTGAACAAAATATACAAAATCATAAGACGGAAGAAACAATCAGTAAGGAAATTAAAAAGAAGGGAAGATGGGAGAATATGAAGAAATCATCTAAACGTTGGATTACTGCAGCAGCAGCGGCGGCAGTTGTGTGTGTGTCTTTAACAGTTCCAGAAGTACGAGCAGGAGCAAGTAGCTTGTTATCAATTTTTCGAGTAAAGGATGTACAGTTCGTTCAACTTACCGATTCGGACTTACGTGAAATTGAAGGATGGATCTCTAAAACGGAAGAAGGAGAAAAGTCCATTAAAGGAATTGGGAAAATAGGAATCAAAGATAACGGGAGTAAAAAAGATGCTCATTTTCAGTCGGAACAGCAAGCAAGAGAAGCTGGATATGCTGTCCCGAAAGTGCCAAATGGATACCGTGTAACGAATGTAGATGTGAACCCATCATTTATTATGCAATTTGAACTCGATACAGAAAAAGCTAATAAGTTGTTGAAACAACTACAAAGCAATACGCAGTTTGAGAGTGCTTTGAATGGCAAACAGTTTTCAGTCACAGTTCCAGAATCAGTACGCACACAAATAGAAATTGAGGGCGATCGAGCATCAAGTGGTTTTTCTTATAATGTAATTGATACACCAAAAATTTCTGTTCCAGAAGGTGTAGATGTTGCGAAATTACAAAAAACAGTTTTAGAGCTTCCAATTATTCCTGGGAATGTGAAAACACAACTTGCAGGTATTCAAGATTGGACACATACATTGCCGATTCCTTATGTAGCAAAAGATGCAAAAGTATCGGAGACAAGTGTTCAAGGAGTAAAGGCTGTTTTATATAATACAGAATATGAAAACGTACTTATTTGGGAAAAAGACGGGAAAATGCACATGATTGAGCAACATAAAGAGCAAGGAAAAGATATGAATGCAAGTAATATTATGAAACTTGCAAATGAATTAAAATAATGATTGAACAAGAGCGGCTCCGCAAAAAGGGGCGGCTCTGTTCCTGTATAGGGCGGAGGTAAAACATGAACGAAGACTGGATTATACAAACAAAGAATTTAACAAAACAATATAACGGAAAAGGAGGGATCCGTAATATTTCATTAGAGGTGCCACGTGGTACTGTATTCGGATTTATAGGTCCTAACGGTGCAGGAAAAAGTACGTTTGTACGAACGATGCTTGGGTTAATTCACCCTGATTCTGGAACAGCACAAATGCTAGGACAACCAATTGGAACAATTGAATCAAAACGACGCATTGGCTATTTACCTGAGCTGTTTCGCTATCCAGATTGGCTGACTGGTTGGCAGTTACTTGAAACGCATGCGAAATTATGCGATCTTCCTTTTCGGGAGCGGAAAGCAAAAATGAATGAGGTTATTGAAAAGGTAGGTCTAAAGGGAAGGGAGAAAGAAAAAATTCGCGGTTATTCAAAAGGAATGCAGCAACGTATCGGACTTGCTTGTGCCCTGCTTTCTGATCCAGAATTGATTTTTTTAGATGAACCAACATCCGCGCTTGATCCAATCGGGCGAAAAGAAGTGCGTCATCTAATGGAAGAGCTTCGGGACCAAGGGAAGACCGTATTTTTAAACAGTCATCTATTAAATGAAATTGAACATGTATGTGATCACGTCGCGATTATTAATAAGGGAGAGTTAATTGTCCAAGGAGATTGGCGCTCATTGATGATGATTCAAACGGAAGTTGAAGTAACACTTGGTGAAAAGAGCGAATTATTCTTTAAACAACTGCCTTCGTTTATTAAAAATGTAAGGAAGATAGAAGAACGTGAAAATCGTAAACGTTGGATTATAACGTTACAACAAGAAAATGACATTCCTAGATTGTTAGAAGCATTTGTATCACTACACATTCCTGTGTATCAGTTAAATCCGGTTCACCCGCATTTGGAAGATGTATTTATGTATTGGGTAAATAAGAAAGAGGGGATGCAGCATGTGGACAATCGCCAAGTTATCATTTAAAGAAATTCTGTTAAAACGTATTTTTACCATTACATTATGTATGACATTTGCCTTTTTAATATTTTATGGAGTGGCCATTCATTATGCCGTTAGTGAAATCCTTCCAGGAGAATCTAGCGGTCTTTCGGCAGCTCAAGATTTTATGGGCAAAACTTTTATTTCTACACAGTTACTTGGAGTGGGGTTATACTTTTCTTCATTTATTACTGCGTTGCTAGCTATTTTAAGTAGTGTTGGCAGCATTGCTAATGAAATTGAAAGTCATCAAATTGATACGTGGCTAACGAGGCCAATCTCACGCTTTTCATTTTTAATGGGGAAATGGATCGGCTTATGCTTGTTACTGATTGCGTACGCAGCTTTCCTGTTTATAAGTATCGTACTTATCCATCAAACAATGGGTGGAAGTACGTTTCATTTAGATTTCACGGCGACGCAGATTATAAAAGCATTGGCTCTTTTCTTGCTACAGCCCGTTATTCTAATTAGCATCGCGATATTACTAAGCACACGTATGGCAACATTAAATGCTGGCATTGTGTTAATTATTTTGTATGGAACTGGATTTATTGGCGGATTTGTTGAACAAATCGGGACATTGGCACAAAAAACAGCACTTGTGAACATGGGCATAATCGCAAGCCTGTTATTCCCAATTGATACAATGTATCGTAAAATGACAATCTATTTATTTGATTCATCAGACAATCCTTTATCAATTGCTTCACAAGGAGTGTTCGGAAGTGTGTCAACACCGAGTAACATGATGATTGTTTATGCTGTTTTCTATGTGTTAGCAGCTATTTTTATAGCGATTCGTACATTTAAATCACGTGATTTATAAGGGGAAGAAGGGCATTAGGTATATACAAATTAAAAAAACGACATAAAAACCTCCTTTCTTTTTATATATCATAGTTAAAGCTCCTTCAATTGTAGAGAAGGAGCTTTAACTATGAATTTTTTTCTTATTTATTCTTAATATAATTGCTATGATTAACAGTATAACCCCTAATAAACACGTGAGTATTGGATAAAGTAGAGGAAAGAATATGCTTGGATATCCTTCCATTATGTCTGAATGATGTCCCATTGACATTAAATCTGTATCCGAGAAATTAATAAGTTCTACACCAAGATTGTGATTGCTTCTTTCGTTATAAGTGAAGCGTTCTTCGAAAGAAGTGCCATCTTGATTGATACAAATAATTTTCCATTTTCTTTTTTTCATAGGACCATTATCATCTGTTAATCTCTGCACAAAATAAACTTGCTGTTCATCAGTTTGTTTGTTTTTTACGGTTAATACATCTAACCATGAAAAATACTTTCCACCTTTTTCTCGATTGGAGAGCCATATCTCATCAGGGGTAGAAACCTCTTTATTATTTATAAAAAGATGAACCTTAACGATTTCACCAGGAGGAACGTTGTCTTCTACGTCAAAAAAAGTGCGTGGTGCGAGTTTATTTGTTTTTTCTTCCTCTATTTTAAGATTGATGCCATTCACATTTAATTCTTGGACATCTAATGAACTTTCAAATCCATCTTTATCTATGTAGGCTTCGTGTATTTCATAAGTGTTTTCTATTTTTGTGGCAATCCATAACTCTCTTAGTATATGAAACATCGGAACGCAAGAAAGAGCCAGTAAGATGAAAGAAAAAATAAAATAAAAACGAGCTTTTTTCATAATTTTTCTCCTAATATAATTATTTATATATCATTACATTATTTTCGATTTATTCTATAATACACCATATTATAGTTAATTTTTATAAAATGGTATTTCAAGGTAGATAACCTTCAGTAATTATTTTTTTTATGTTTATATGATATAAACCCGTTTTAATGTTTTGGCATATAAGTCGCTGCTATGCAGAATACATTATGACCGCTACTGGCTTCCTTCCTTTGTTTTAAACCTTGCATGTGGTAGGAAAAGGCCCTGACCGTTTCTATGCGTGGCCAGATGCTCCCGCCTACTTAAGAAAAGAGGGTTTTTATGTCGATTTTTAAATTGTATTTATATGGTTTACATCTCATTATCTGAATTTCACCAACTATTAATCAGTTGCCTTCTTATTTAAAAAAGACTACAATTTTACTGTTATATAGGAACGAAAAAATAGAATAGGAGGGGAAATATGCCAAGGAAAGTATGGCTATTAGTAGCCGGGATGATTATTAATGTCACGGGTGCTTCTTTTTTATGGCCTTTTAATACGATTTATTTACATGATCATTTAGGAAAGTCGTTATCTGTGGCCGGAATGGTATTAATGATTAACTCGTTAACAGGAGTAATTGGTAATTTACTCGGCGGTACGTTATTTGATAAATGGGGCGGATATAAGTCCATTTTAGTTGGAATTGTGATTACATTATTAGCGATTCTAGGATTGGTATTTTTCCATGGCTGGCCATTTTATGTTGTTTGGCTGGCGTTAATTGGATTTGGTTCTGGAATGGTATTTCCGGCGATGTATGCGATGGTCGGAACGGTTTGGCCAGAAGGCGGCCGGAGAGCGTTTAATGCGATGTATGTTGGACAAAACGTTGGGATCGCTGTTGGAACAGCGTGCGGTGGTTTAGTTGCTTCTTATCGCTTCGATTATATTTTTTTAGCGAACTTTATTTTATACTTTATTTTCTTCTTAATCGCTTTTATTGGATTCCGTGGTATGGAAGATAAGGAAGAGAAACATGACAAAGTAAAAGAAAAAACGAAAAATGGTTGGTCGCTTACACCAGGATTCAAAGCGCTTCTTATTGTATGTGTAGCATATGCTTTATGCTGGGTTACGTATGTACAATGGCAAGGAGCGATTGCAACGCACATGCAGGAACTGAATATTAGTCTTCGCCACTATAGCTTATTATGGACGATAAACGGAGCGATGATTGTTTGTGCCCAGCCGTTAATAAGCATGATTATTAGCGCGATGAAACGTTCTTTAAAACAACAAATTATGATCGGAATTGGTATTTTTGCAGTGTCGTTTATCGTGTTAAGTCAAGCGCAGCAATTTACAATGTTTCTTGTCGCGATGGTGACATTAACAATTGGGGAATTATTTGTTTGGCCAGCTGTGCCAACGATTGCGAATATCCTTGCTCCAAATGATAAGCTCGGTTTCTATCAAGGTGTTGTAAATAGTGCAGCGACTGTTGGGAAGATGTTTGGGCCGGTTGTCGGCGGAGCAATTGTTGATTTATATAATATGGAAGTATTGTTTATTGCAATCATGGTAATGCTTGTAGTAGCAATTATCGCAACGAGTATTTATGATAAGAGAGTACGTGTTGAAGAAACAGAAGAAGAAAAAATTGCAGTTTAGTTTGACGGAACATGTAACTTGTTTTAGAATATACTTTAAATAACTCATATGTAATAACAGTGAGAAGGAGTAGTAGTAATAGAAACTGGTTTAGAGAGTTGACGGTCGGTGCAAGTCAATCCACGTTTCGTTATGAACTCGCCTTTGAGTTGCAGTTGTGAAACAGAGTAGCAATTGCCGTCTATCCACGTTACGGATCTAAGCGAATGTATGTATTACATTAATTTAGGGTGGTACCGCGGGAATCTATAACCTCTCGTCCCTTTCTGGGATGAGGGGTTTTTTGTATTTTTGGCGGTGAAAAAATATAGAAAATTTGAAGGAGGGTATTTCATGAGCTTCAATCATCAAGAAATTGAAAAGAAGTGGCAAGCGTATTGGGAAGAAAACAAAACATTCCGTACGCCAGATGAAACAGACAAACCGAAATTTTACGCACTAGATATGTTCCCGTATCCATCAGGTGCAGGGCTACACGTAGGACACCCAGAAGGATATACAGCAACGGATATTTTATCTCGTATGAAACGTATGCAAGGCTACAACGTTCTTCATCCAATGGGATGGGATGCATTCGGTCTTCCAGCAGAGCAATACGCACTTGATACTGGAAATAGCCCAGCAGAATTTACAGAGAAAAACATTAACACGTTCCGTAATCAAATTAAAGCATTAGGCTTCTCTTATGATTGGGACCGTGAAGTAAATACAACAGATCCAAACTACTACAAATGGACACAATGGATCTTCTTACAGCTATTTGAAAAAGGATTAGCTTACGTAGATGAAATCCCTGTAAACTGGTGCCCAGCACTTGGTACTGTACTTGCGAACGAAGAAGTAATCGATGGCGTGAGTGAGCGCGGCGGACATCCTGTTGAGCGTCGTCCAATGAGACAATGGATGCTGAAAATTACAGCTTATGCAGATCGTCTACTAGAAGATTTAGATGAGCTTGATTGGCCAGAGAGCTTAAAGGATATGCAGCGCAACTGGATTGGTCGTTCTGAAGGTGCAGAAGTTCACTTCGCTATCAACGGTACAGATGAGAAATTTACTGTATTTACAACACGCCCGGATACGTTATTTGGTGCAACGTACTGTGTACTGGCTCCAGAACACGCACTTGTTGCCGAAATTACAACAGCAGAGCAAAAAGAAGCAGTAGAAGCTTACATTGATTCTGTAAAAGCGAAAAGTGATTTAGAGCGTACAGAACTTGCGAAAGAAAAAACAGGCGTATTCACAGGTGCTTATGCGATTAACCCAGTAAACGGTGAAAAATTACCAATCTGGATCGCTGACTATGTACTTGCAAGCTATGGAACAGGTGCAGTAATGGCAGTTCCAGCACATGATGAGCGTGATTATGAATTTGCGAAAACATTTGATCTTCCTATGAAAGAAGTTGTAGAAGGCGGAGACATTACGAAAGAAGCACATACAGGTGATGGTGCACACATTAACTCTGCATTCCTAGATGGATTAAATAAAGAAGCAGCAATTACGAAAATGATTGAATGGCTTGAAGTAACAAGCGCAGGAAATCAAAAAGTAACATATCGTCTTCGTGACTGGTTATTCAGCCGTCAACGTTACTGGGGTGAGCCAATTCCAGTTATCCATTGGGAAGATGGCACAATGACAGCTGTGAAAGATGAAGAATTACCATTAGTTCTTCCGAAAACAGAGAACATTCGTCCATCTGGTACAGGTGAATCACCACTTGCCAACATTGATGAGTGGGTAAATGTTGTCGATCCTGAGACTGGTAAAAAAGGTCGCCGTGAAACAAACACAATGCCGCAATGGGCAGGTAGCTGCTGGTACTATTTGCGTTACATCGATCCAAACAACAGTGAAGCACTTGTAGATCCTGAAAAAGTAAAACAATGGCTTCCAGTTGATATTTATATCGGTGGTGCAGAGCACGCGGTACTTCATTTACTATATGCACGTTTCTGGCATAAAGTATTATATGATATTGGTGTGGTTCCAACGAAAGAGCCATTCCAACAACTATTTAACCAAGGTATGATTCTAGGAGAAAACAACGAGAAAATGAGTAAATCAAAAGGTAACGTTGTAAATCCTGATGATATCGTAGCAAGCCATGGTGCAGATACACTTCGTCTATACGAAATGTTTATGGGACCATTAGATGCTTCGATTGCTTGGTCTGAAAATGGCCTTGACGGAGCTCGTCGTTTCTTAGATCGTGTATGGCGTCTATTTGTTCAAGACAATGGTGAACTAAACGAGAAAATTACAGATGCACCAAACAAAAATCTTGAAAAAGTATATCACCAAACAGTGAAGAAAGTAACAGAAGACTATGAAGAGTTGCGCTTTAACACTGCAATTTCTCAAATGATGGTATTCATTAACGATGCATATAAAGCAGAAACTCTTCCGAAAGAATATGTAGAAGGTTTCGTGAAAATGTTAGCTCCAGTTGCACCGCACGTTGCGGAAGAACTGTGGAGCAAGTTTGGATATAACGAAACAGTTTCATATGTAAGCTGGCCAACATTTGATGAGTCTAAACTTGTAGAAGATGAAGTGGAAATCGTTGTTCAAATCATGGGTAAAGTACGTGCAAAGTTAACAATGAAAAAAGACGCATCAAAAGAAGAAATGGAACAACTTGCGCTGGAAGCAATTAAAGAACAAATTGAAGGGAAAACAGTTCGAAAAGTAATTGTTGTTCCTGGAAAACTTGTAAATATCGTAGCGAACTAATGACAAAGGGCACCTATTTTTAGGTGCTCTTTTTCTGTTTCAAACAGGGAATAAGAGCGGAATTATAGTACAGACAAACACCTATTTTCTCTTTTGGCAATATGATAACATCGACACGTTAAATTCGGAGGAAGAGGTGAAAGGAATGAATTATAATGAACAACGACAAATGCCAAGTCCATATGGTATGGGGGGATTTCCACAGGCGCAAGTAGGATATTATCCACATGGAGGCTATCCTTATGGTTATCAACATGTGGGATATCATCCATATCATCATCATTATCCATATCATCACCATGGTTATCAACATGTTATTTATCATCCGCATCATCACCATCATCATGGCCATCATTATGGCATGCCGTATCAAGGTCAATAAAATGTAAAATTTATCAACTATGTAAAATCTCCTTCTATGAAAGGAGATTTTTTATTTGGGAATGATAAAAAAGAAGGGGGTGTTACATATGGGAAAAGGTAGAAGTAACAATACTGGTCAAAGACAGCCTAATTTCGATGCAAATGCTTCGAAAGGAAAGCAACCCCAAATGGGAGATTCGAAAAAGAAATAGAGAAAAGGAGCCATTTAACAGGTGGCTCCTTTTCAAATGGAAATCATATATTATTTTTTTGCTTCTTGACGCTGACGTTCAATTTCGGCGCGAAGTTGTGGTTCTGGTGCTTCCCATCCTTCTGGTTTTAAAATTTTGCCGTCACCTTCACGGAAGCGTGGCTTACCGTCTGGGAATAATTTTGCCATGTTTGCATTGTTTACGATTTCAAACCCTTTATCAGGACGTACACCCATTTCTGCAAACGTTCCAAATGCAAAGTAAATTAAGTCAATTAGCGCATCATACTGATCTTCTACTGTATTTGCTTCTAAAAACTCTTCCAGTTCTTCTTGCATGAAGCTTGCACGAATTTTTGCACGCTCTTCTGTTAACTTTGTTGGTGCATCTGCAACAGGGTGACCGAATACTTCATGCATTTTCGCAACAAGTTCGTAACCTTTATCTAAACCTTTTTCGTTTGTCATGTTGTTTCATCCTCTCTCGTTCTTTTCCGATTGTTATTGTAACATGATTTTGGTTAGGGCAGTGCACATTCTACTTTTACAAATGCTATTCTTTTTTTTCCATTAAGGATAGCGCGATATCTATTCCAAACATTCCAATGATAAGTATCGGTACTGTTACAAGGAGATAACGTGTAAGGGAAGCGTTTTTTAAATAAGTATGAGCAAATAAAAAGACAGTACAAAAGAGAATGATATGAAACATAGGTTTTATTATTTTTTTAGGCATGAAATCCCCCCGTTTAAAACTCTTAACTTTGAGTATAGGGAATAAAATGTAATATGAAAAGCTATTTTGCGTTTGCTCCTCTTTCCAATTAAGAGGAGTTTTTATTCAATAACTCCTGAATTTGTAATATCAACTTCATATTGTACTTTTACAGGAACGTCTTTGTACATTTTTCTCCATTCTTTTAATTTAAACGGTCTGTATTTCTGCTTAAATCTGGCACCTAAAGCAAGTGGATCTGCACCTAGAGATTGAAGTTTTTTAACTAACTTTTCTCCATCTGTATTCAAGTTCTTTACAATGTCTTTTCGTATTTTTTCTACATTTTTTTTATTTTCTAAGTTCGTATGTTTCGAAATCTCTTGAATACGCGCTGCCATTTTTACGCGAATAACAAAGGAAGGTTTTCCATCCTTTACATATACATGATAAGAAGGAGAAGAACGAATATTGTTAATTACCGTATAGCCTAACTTTGTTTTAAATTCATGTGAGTCCAATTGACTTTTATCGAGGAGCGTTTTGAAAAGAAACATATCTTTTTCTTCTATTTTTCCCACATATTTATCCTGTTTGAAAACAGCCATACTTGTAACTTTAATGCTTTTCTTTTTTTTCTTTAATATAGGCATATACGTATCTTGTCCGTCACGATAATAACGAAAAGTTTGCATGTATAAATTATCGTTTGGTACGACACCTGTTTTCATATTATGCTCTAACATTTTTTTGATGTAGATTGCTACGTTAGAAGCAGTGTTGTATTTACCTGATAAAAGTTTTTCACCTTCTCCATTGCCGCCTCCTTCAAGGATACCAACATATACTAAGTTCCCGATATTTACATCGCGAATAAGTGTATCAAATACACTAGAGAGTCCTTTTTTAGCTAATTTTTCTGTGAAAAGAGTAACGCGTATTTGTCCGCTTGCAAGAGGTTGTCCAGATTCTAAAGAGGTTGTTGTTTTCACTTGTTTAATTGTATTTCCATAGCCTTTCAGTACTTGTACTTTATTCCCTTTTCTTTGAATTGGACAAACGTAAGTCACTTTTACTCTTCCGCGGTTTGAACCTGTATCTGAAGCGACATCAAAAACAGCACCTTGAATGAGGCTAATATCGTCTACGATATTTTTGGGAACACATGCTGTTGTCAAAAGTAAACATAAGCTAAAAAGGAATATTACTTGCTTCTTAGTGTTTGCCATTTCTTTTTCACCCACATTATAAGAAATAAGATTGGGATGTACACAAAAACAAGCCAAAAGCTTGCTTTTGATACATAAGTAATGAAATTATTAATGTCATGCCGTTCTGTTAGGAGTTGTGAAATAATGACGGTTATGAATAAGAAAGAAATTAATATGTACTTTTGTTTTACATGAAAGATTTCGTGTAATCCTCTTGTTGCAGCCCATAACGGCAAGATAATACTCGTAATGACAATGAGCGCGTAGCCAGAAATTGCAATATATTCTAGACGCTCAATGAAAGGAAGGTGAATGACTTGTGTGATAGATAGCTGTGACCAAATTGTTTTTGACAATTGTTTTTCGCTAAAAAATGAAAAAGCAAGGATTGTACTTAATAAATATAAAAAGTTAGAAAATAGAACGCCATATTGTGCAAATTTATGAGATTTCTCAGGCGTTTTGATAAATGGATACAGCATCAAAATAACTTCAAAACTAATCAATGTATAAGTCGATGCTTGAGCTGCTTTTAAAATATCTCCGAAAGAATGGGAGAACATAGGAAATAGGTTTCCGAAATTTCCATATTTAATGACTATAAATAGCTGCATGATATATCCACATGTAGCGACAACTGAAATAACACAAATGCCGGTCATAACTCGAAAACCAGATGAAATAATGTAATAACTAAGTATGGCTAAAAAGATTGTTAACTTCCATGTGGCTGCCGTTGGGAACATCCAAACTTGAATAATTTCTACGTACGTGCGCATAACGGAGACGCTGACAAGAAAGAAATATGCCATAAAGACGAGATTGAATGCATTGCCGATCCATTTTCCAAATAGATGTTGATGCAATGTAATCAAATTTCCATTTATACTTTCTAATAAACGGTATATCATCCACATTAGAATATGAATGATGATACCCGCAATGATAACGCCCATCCATGCATCGTATCCGGCAGCCTTTGCAATAATACGTGCAAATCCAAGAACACCAACACCGAATTGCGCACTATGGACTAAGAAAAAAACAAAAATGGGAGATACTTTATAGTTGATTTTAACTGTACTCATATGCGCTCCTCGCTTTTCACTCATCGAAATCTGTCATCCGTTTTGGAAACACTTCTTTGACATAACGCTGGGCATGTTGTGGTCTTCCTTGAACTCCGCGCGTATCTATTTCAGATAAGGGCATTCGTACGAGGGAGTCTTTCATCGACTGTTTGCGAAATGGATAAACAAACCCATACGGCTTTCGAAGGGATGATAATCGAAAAAGTCTTGTTAATAAAAAGATAAATCCTAGTGAAATTCCTAATAATCCCCATAACTCGGCAAGTATGAGAAAGGGAAAGCGCAGTAAACGAACCGCATTGCCCATTTGATAAATCGGTGTAATAAATGATGCAAGTGCAGATAAGGCGACGATGATTAATAAAATATTACTAGTCAATCCTGCTTGAACCGATGCCTGCCCAATCACGATACCCCCAACAATACCGAGCGTTTGCCCGACTTTCATTGGTAAACGTGCTCCTGCTTCGCGGAGAAGGTCAATAGCTAACTCCAGAAAAATAGCCTCTATTATAGGCGGAAATGGTACTTGCGCCCGCGATAAAATTAATGTCTCCAGCAAATCACTTGGAATTAATTCGTAATGATAACTAAGCACAGCTACATATAAAGGCGTTGCACAAATGGAAAATGTAACTGCGACAAAACGTAATAAACGAGAAAAAGTTGCATAAAACCATGTCACGCTGTAATCCTCAGGAGAGATGAAGAAATCCAGTAGAGATACAGGTGCTAACAAAACATTAGGTGAGCCATCAACGAATATAGCGATTTTTCCATCAATGAGCCCGTTGCTGACACGATCAGCCCGTTCTGTATTAATAAAAGTTGGGAAAATAGATGTATTGCCCATTAGATGGGGAATATAATAGCTATCATTAATTTGTTCATATTGTAGTGTGTTTAAGGTATCTTCTAAATATGTAACGCTTTCTTCTTCTGCTACATTACTCAAATACATCATAACAACTTTTGTTTTGGAGAATTCTCCAAGTACCAGCTCTTTTGTTTTTAGCTCAAGAACCGGTAAACGTTTCCGAACAAGGTTAATGTTTGTATCGATATCCTCTACAAATCCTTCTTGCGGTCCAATAACTGTTGATTCGTTCAATGGTATAGCCGGTAATCTATATTTCTCAATTGCAATATTTGCAAGTAGACATTCCGTATCATGTTCTTGTAGTTGAACAATGGCATGCCCCTTTAAGACCATCTCTTCAATTTTTTTTATGTCACTTGTAATGATGAGTCCGCTTATTGGAATCATTGCTTTTACTTCTTCTAGTGTTGGCGCAGTATGGTGCAATAAAGCAGGCATTAAATAATTTTGTAACCTCATACCATCCATTGACGTACGAAAATATGAAATCCAATACGGTTTAGTAGGGTCTTCAGAAGTATGATAGTGAACAAAATCGCTTGACTCTTGTAATTTTTGGATCAATTCTTGTAGTGAATGAACAGTTTCGTGCTCTGGCTTGCTAAAATTGAAAATGTTGTTTTCACTTTGCTTTGATTGTTGGTTTGCTTGCTGCTTGTTGTTTTGAGTTTGTTGTTGGTTTGCTTGCTGCTTGTTGTTTTGAGTTTGTTGTTGGTTTGCTTGCTGCTTGTTGTTTTGAGTTTGTTGCTGGTTTGCTTGCTGTTTATTGTTTTGAGTTTGTTGCTGATTTGCTTGCTGCTTGTTGTTTTGAGTTTGTTGCTGGTTTGCTTGCTGCTTATTGTTTTGAGTTTGTTGCTGGTTTGCTTGCTGTTTATTGTTTTGAGTTTGTTGCTGGTTTGCTTGCTGCTTGTTGTTTTCAGTTTGTTGTTGGTTTGCTTGCTGCTTGTTGTTTTGAGTTTGTTGTTGATTTTCTTGCTGTTTGTTGTTTTGAGTTTGTTGCTGGTTTGCTTGCTGCTTGTTGTTTTCAGTTTGTTGTTGGTTTGCTTGCTGCTTGTTGTTTTGAGTTTGTTGTTGATTTTCTTGCTGTTTGTTGTTTTGAGTTTGTTGCTGGTTTGCTTGCTGCTTGTTGTTTTCAGTTTGTTGTTGGTTTGCTTGCTGCTTGTTGTTTTGAGTTTGTTGCTGATTTGCTTGCTGTTTGTTGTTTTGAGCTTGTTGGTTTGTCTGCTGCTTGTTAACTTGAGCTTGCTGTTGGCTTGTCTGCTGTTTGTTAGTTTGAGTTTGTTGCTTCTTTGTTTGCGCTATTTGCTCATTGTTTGTTTGTTTATTTTGTTTCTTTTTTGTATCTGCATTGTTCTTCTCCACTTGTTTATTAGCGTTCTTTTTTTTGCGAAACCAATTGAAAAACATATGTATTCCCTCTTTATCCAAATAAGATAACTTTAGTCTGTGGGAATTTTTATATATTATGCATATATTTGTGTGTGAAAAAGTGAAATGTAAATAGCGAGGGAAGCACTTTTGGATACGTAATGATATGAGTTTTAGAGGAAATAATAATTGAACAAATAAAGGAAATGCGTTTTCTCTTTTTGAATAGTCTTCTGTAGTGCACTTCATTTGTTTTATGTAGAAACGAAGTGTGAATTAAGGAGGCGAAAAGATGTTATATGTACAAAAACAAGTATTTCGGCTAAAGAAATATACATTTGAAAACGGTGCATCAATTCCAATCCAAATTGGTTATGAAACATACGGTACGTTAAACCATGAGAAATCAAATGCTATTTTAGTGTGTCATTATTTTAGTGCGACGAGTCATGCAGCAGGAAAGTATACAGAGCAAGACTTAGTTCCAGGTTGGTGGGATGCATTAATTGGACCAGGAAAAGCAATTGATACAAATAAATACTTTGTTATTTGTACAGATAATCTTTGTAATGTACAAATGAAAAATCCTTATGTTGTGACAACAGGACCAAAAACGATAAATTCGGAAACAGGCGCAGAGTATGGAATGGAATTTCCGGTATTCACGTTTCGTGATATGGCTCGTATTCAGTATAAATTAATAAAGGACATGGGGATTACTAGGCTGCACACGGTCATTGGTCCATCAGCTGGAGGTATGATTGCACAGCAATGGGCCGTTCATTATCCCCATATGATGGAACGAATGATTGGCGTGATTACAAATCCGCAAAATCCAGTTGTAACGTCTATTAATGTCTTGCAACACGCAATCGATGCAATTCAATTAGATCCAGCCTGGAAAGAGGGAAATTACGGAGAGCAGCAGCCTGTAAAAGGGTTGCACTTAGCAGCGAAAATGATGTTTATAAATGCATATGATGCTCATTATTATGAAACGACATTTCCACGGGACAGTATAGAATCTGCGCCGTATCAAGATTTTTGTACATTAACTTCATTTGAAGAAGCAATTAATGCAATAACAGTACAGAATATCGCTTTTGTTGATGCAAATTCATGGATGTACACCGCAAAAGCAACTTTATTACATGATATTGCTCACGGTTTTCCTTCATTAGAGGAAGCGCTTCGGCAAATAGAAGCGAGCGTCCTAATGATTCCTTGTAAGCAAGATTTACTGCAGCCTCCCCGTTATAATTATAAGATGGTTGAATTGTTGAGAAAGAACGGGAAATTTGCAGAAGTATATGAAATTGAAAGTATATACGGACATATGGCAGGTGTGTTTGAGACGCATTTATTTGCCGGGAAAGTGCATCAATTTCTTAATCAACAAACCTCAAGTCTGATGTAACTCATACACATAACTTGTTTTCTAAGTGGTGCATGCTAAAATTGAGGAGAAAGAAGGAGGAGAGTTTATGACTGAAGTGAAAACTATTATGCCAGAAGAAGTACAAGAGCGTTTAGAAAAAGGTGAAACGCTCTTTTTAGTAGATGTGCGTGAAGATGAAGAAGTAGCATACGGGAAAATTCCAGAAGCAGTTCATATTAAAATGGGAGATATTCCGCATAAAGTAGACTTCTTTGATAAAGAAAATGAATATATTTTTATTTGTCGATCTGGCGTGCGCAGCGAAAATGTTTGTCATTATTTAAATGAACAAGGCTATAAGACACTAAACATGGTTGGTGGCATGATGCAGTACGAAGGAGAAGTAAAGTGAAACTTTAATCAGTGAAGAGCTCATTCCTACTGATTATCAGCCCTCACCAATCGGGCTTTTACGGGCAGTTTTCTTCCTTGTGCATCCCCACTTTACTGCCCGTTAATGCGGGATAAAGTAAGTTACTATTTCTTAAAATGTAATAATTCTTTTGAAAACTTGAAACGCGTCCGTTTCAAGTTTTTTTCTTTTGCATACAGTGTAGAAAGCAGGAGATATTGTTAAGGAAGGTGGTTCAAGGGTGAATTCACTTATTCGAAAAATCAAAATCATAAATAATAGAGGAGCAATCAACATGGGGGATTGTTACAATCTTTCTCCATTTTTTGTAAGGAAGGCATTTAGTGGTTCTGGTGGATCGAGCGTTGCGACATTCTTAAATGGGAGGTTAGCGCCGCCGATAACACCGCAAACTACTGAATTTACTCCGCCTCTACCAGTTGGTGCATTAACAGCGGGGGTATAATATATGAATTAAAAAAACGATATAAAAACCTCTTTCCTTTTAGGAGGGACGAGAGCATCTGGCCATGCATAGCAGCGGTCAGGGCCTTTTCCTACCACATGCGAGGTTTAAAACAAAGGGAGCAAGCAAATACAGGTCATGTTGTATTCTGCATAGCAGCGGCTTATATACCGAAAAAGTAAAAATAGATTTATGTGGAGAGGTTGTATAAAATGGGGGTTTGTATTAAGGAATTTGTTATTGTTAATAATTCTGGGAATATTTTCACGGGGGATAATTTGCGAGATACTTCGTTTGTTGCTTCGAAAACATTTACAGGATCAACAGGACCAACATGTATAGATGTTGTCGTCGTTATCGGGAATACAAATGAAGTTTGCTTACGCCCTGGAGATACGTTGACAACTTCAATTACACGAGGTACTGGACTAACAGGTAGTAGCCCAAGCAGTGGTCAAAGTAATAGTTCAAGTAGTAGCGGCGGGAGCGGTTTACAAGCAGCTCCCCAAGCAACTCCTAGTACAGAGAGTGCAGATTTTGGAGTAGGGTTTTCGTAGAAGTACGGGCTTATTACTTCTAAAAAAGCATCCATCAGTGGGGGAGGGAAAACTCTTCACTGATGGATGCTTTCATTCATTTTATCCATTCAACAACCATATCCATTGTTTGACGGGTTTTTTCACGTTGAGGTTCTTCTAATCGATAGCCGAATGCTACTAAACAAGAGACACCAAATGCCTCTCCAGAAATAATGCCTTCTTCTCGTAAAAGAGATTCTACTTTCTCTTGCTGAAAGCCTTCAATAGGACAAGAATCGATACCGATTTGAGCAGCTGCAGTCATCATATTACCTAGAACAATATATGTTTGTTTAGAAGCCCAATCAAACATAGCACGATCACTTTCTAATAAATTAAAATCGGATTCTTGGAACGTTTTATAAAAATTACTTTTCGCATCTACTACTTCTGGAGGGAGATTTTGGATGTTTGTCATAAAGTTAGAAATATAAGAAGAGTTATACATCATATCTTCTTTTTTTCGAGCTAAAATCACAACAAAATGGCTGGCTGTTGGTAATTGTTTTTGTGCTCCCCATGCCACTGGAAGAAGTTTTTGACGAAGATTTTGATTTTGAATTACAACAAATTTCCAAGGTTCAAAGCCAAATGAACTTGGAGAAAGACGGCCTGTTTCGAGAATAAAGTGAAAATCTTCATCAGAGATTTTTTTATTTACATCAAATACTTTGCATGCATGTCTAAATTCATATGCTTTTAAAATTTCTTCTTTTGTATTTTTCATTTCAATAACCACCTTTTGATAATTTACTTTCTCTTAGTAAGTCGATTACAAAATGAATTTTACTATAATATAATTACAAGTGTAAGTACGCACATTTTTGACATATAGTATCAAAATGTATACTAATGGAGAGTGATGAGATGGAGAAGGAGAGTATACGTCGTTGTTCGGTAGAAGTCACATTAGATGTAATCGGCGGAAAATGGAAAGGTGTAATTCTATTTCATTTAATAAATGGAGAAATTCGCTTTAATCAATTTTTACGATTGATGCCTGGTATCACACAGCGAATGTTAACGAGACAATTACGAGAGCTAGAGGCTGATGGTGTGATTCACCGTGAAATATATAAGGAAGTACCTCCGAAGGTTGAATACTCGTTAACCGAGTTCGGAAAGTCGTTAATTCCGATTATCATAATGATGCGTGATTGGGGAAATCAGTATCGAACACAAATAAAGCAAAAATAAAAAAGTGTGCAATCAAGGTGTTGCACACTTTTTTTATTAAAATTTTACCGGTTTTCTTTTTCGATAAATGATATAACTGCGTCGTAAGTATTTCACCGGTACGCTAAAGACATGAACAAGTCTTGTAAATGGCCATGTTGCAAAGAGTCCCATAGCTGCAATGATATGAATTTTAAACCAAATTGGCACCTCCGCCATATACTCTGCTTTAGGCTGGAAAATAAAGAGGCTGCGGAACCATGGGCCAATCGTTGTTCGATAATCAAAACCGTTTGAATCGATATTTAAAAATGTAGAAGAAAGTCCTGCAAGCATTACGATGAGCAACAAGATGAGAGCAACGTAGTCTCCGGTTGTACTTGTTGCGATAATACGTTTTACGGTAAAGCGGCGATACGTTAAAATGAATAATCCGATTACAGAAGCAATACCTGCTGGAAGGCCGAAGCCGATTGCCATTATATGATACGTATGTTCAGAAATGCCAAGAGAACTGTAGACAGATTCGGGGATTAAAATTCCCATAACATGCCCGCCAATTACGAACATAATACCAAAATGAAATAGTAAACTTCCGATTCGGAGCATTTTCTTCTCTAATAGTTCACTAGATTTTGATGTCCAGCCAAATTGATCGTAGTTGTATCTAAAAATATGTCCACCAATGAAAATGACTAAAATGATATAGGGAAAGAGTACCCATAAAAATTGATCCATCATCTTTGCCGTACTCCTTTCTAGTTTATTTCATACTGCCATGCACGAATAGCAGTAAGGATGCATCGGACAAGTGGTTCGTGCATACTGTTTGTGTCTTTTAATTGTTGATGCAATGCCTCGATATTGCTTTCATATTTTTTCATAATCGGTTCACTATCTTCTTCACCGGCATTTGCGAGAAATTCTAACATAAGCGGTAAATAATCAGGCAGTTCTTTATCTGTTACAGCGAAGCCTGCTTTTTGATAGTGTTGTTTTAGTTCTAGCAGTTCAATTCCTCGTTCTCGTTGTTCACCAGTATTCATATAAGTGAGATACATATTTGTTTTTTTGCCAAAATCAAATGTATATACAAATGATTGAATTAATTCATCATTTGTTTTTTGTTTTGCTTGTTCGATAAACGTTGTAAGGGTAGTGCGAATTTTCTCATGTTGGATCGTTTGAATCTCACTCTGTACATGAGGAAGTGCTTCTCTCCATCCTCGTTCAGGATAGGAGAGAAGAAAGGAAGAACAAGAAAACGCTGTTTGTAAACTTTGATTCATAATTGTTACCTCCTTTATTTTAAGAGATTGTCATACAAGAGCCAGGACCGCCGGCAAAGGAAAGACCGCAACTTCCTTGCTCGTTATAAAGGTCTGCCACTTGCTCGCGGTGAGAAGTTGGAATAACAAAACGATCTTTATATTTCGCAATCGCAAGAAGACGATACATATCTTCAACGTCTTCTTTTGTTAAGTTCAGTTCTTTTAATACAGCTTCATTTGGTTCTTTATTTATTTGCAATGCTCTCATATGAGTACGCATGACAGCCATTTTTTTCAATGTAAGACGAATATGAGATTCATCCCCTGCAGTTAATAAATTTGCTAAGTATTGAATTGGAATACGCATATTATCAATAGCAGGGAAAATTTCTTCTGCTTGCCAGTTGCTTCCTTTTCCTTCGACCATGTTCATAATCGGACTTAATGGCGGAATATACCAAACCATTGGCAATGTACGATACTCTGGATGAAGAGGAAGAGCAATTTTCCAATCGATAATCATTTTATAAATTGGTGATTGCTGAGCAGCTTTGATCCATTCTTCTGGAATACCTTGTTTCTTTGCTTCAGCAGCTACTTCTGGATCATTTGGGTCTAGGAATACGTTAAGCTGCGAATGGTATAAGTCTTTTTCATCTGGTACAGATGCAGCTTCTTTTACTTTGTCAGCGTCATATAACATAACTCCGATGTAACGGATGCGTCCGACGCATGTTTCCGAACAAATTGTTGGCATACCAGCTTCAATACGCGGGAAGCACATCGTACATTTTTCAGCTTTATTCGTTTGCCAGTTGAAATACACTTTTTTATACGGGCAAGAAGATACGCAGAATCTCCAAGCACGGCATGCATTTTGGTCGACAAGGACAATGCCATCTTCATCACGCTTATACATAGCACCGGATGGACAAGAAGATACGCATGACGGATTGATGCAGTGTTCGCAAATACGAGGTAAGTACATCATGAATACATTTTCAAAATCCGTTTTAATTTCTTCTTCCATTTTCTTGACGTTTGGATCTTGTAAGCCTGTTATATGCCCGCCAGCTAAATCATCTTCCCAGTTTGGTCCCCATTCAATCTTATCGATAAATTCACCTGTAATAGCTGATTTTGGGCGAGCAACTGGTTGGTGCTTTCGCTGTGGACTGTTTGTTAATGTTTCATAATCGTAGTTCCAAGGCTCAAAGTAATCATCAATTGTTGGTTGATCTGGGTTATGGAAAATGTTCATGAGACGTTTCGCTTTTGAACCGGATTTCAACTGAAGGTCTCCGTTTTTCAGCTCCCAGCCGCCTTTATATTTTTCTTGATCTTCCCATTGTTTTGGATAGCCGATGCCTGGTTTTGTTTCCACGTTATTAAAGTACATATATTCAGCACCTGGACGATTCGTCCAGGTGTTTTTGCATGTTACGCTACAAGTGTGGCAGCCGATGCATTTATCAAGGTTCATTACCATTCCGACTTGTGCTTTAATCTTCAAGCCAATCTACCTCCTTCAGTTTGCGGATGACGACATTTAAGTCGCGTTGGTTTCCAGTTGGGCCATAGTAGTTAAAGCCGTAACTTAATTGACCGTATCCGCCGATCATATGAGTTGGTTTTACGTGAATACGCGTCGGGCTATTATGTGTTCCCCCGCGGTTACTTGTTAAATTCGTACCAGGCACGTTAATGTGGCGATCTTGTGCATGATGCATAAACGCCATTCCACGAGGCATGCGGTGTGTGACGACAGCACGTGCAACAACGACCCCGTTTCGGTTAAAGCATTCAGTCCAGTCATTATCAGCAACACCGGCTTCAGCGGCATCATCTTTATTCATCCATACTGTTGGCCCGCCGCGGAACAACGTTAACATCGGCAGTGCATCAAAGTACATACTATGAATAGACCACTTATTATGCGGTGTTAAATAGTTTAGCGTAATTTCTTTTCCTTCTACTTCAGGGCGAGATTTTCGGAACGGCTTATGTTGTAAAATTGGTTTGAACGTTGCCATTGTTTCGCCAAATTCCTTCATCATGTCGTGATCTAAGTAGAAAGATTGACGCCCTGTTATTGTTCGCCAAGGAATGAGACGCTCCACATTTGTTGTAAACGGTGAATAACGGCGTCCTCCTTTTTCAGAACCACTAAAAGCAGGTGATGTAATAACTGTTTTTGGTTGTGCTGTAATTTGTTCAAATGTGAAGCATTCTTCTTCACGCTCTTCTGCCAAATCACGCAGTTGTAAATCCGTTTGTTTTTCAAGTGCTTCCCATGCTTTTACTGCCATATGACCATTTGTTGTCGAAGAAAGAGTTAACACAGCTTCAGCAGCATTGATTGCTTCTGTTATGTTAGGGCATCCTTTCGCAATAGAATCAGTGCGAATTACACCTAATTTACTCTTTAATTGTTCGTATTCTTTTTCCGCAGACCAAGAGATACCTTTCGTGCCAATTGGCTGTTTTCCAACGTTTGGCCCAAGTGCGGTCATTTTGTCATAAATCGTTTTATAATCACGTTCTACAACATGTATTTGCGGCATTGTTTTGCCTGGGATTGGCTCACATTCCCCTTTGCTCCAATCTTTAATTTGTCCAAGCGGCTGTGCTAATTCTTGCGGTGTATCGTGAAGAAGCGGTGTTGCAACAACTTCTTTCATTGGCTCAAGGTCTAACTTTTGTGCTAAATCAGACACTGCTTTTGAAAGGGAGCAGAAAATATCCCAATCAGAACGAGCTTCCCACGGTGAACCAATTGCCGGGTTAAATGGATGCACGAACGGATGCATATCTGTACTGCTTAAATCATGCTTTTCATACCACGTTGAAGCAGGAAGAACGATATCAGAGTATAGTGCTGTTCCAGCCATACGGAAATCTAAGTTGATAAGTAGATCAAGTTTTCCTTCAGGTGCTTCTTCATGCCACTTGATTTCTTCTGGTCGTAATGAATCACTATCGTCGTTCATTAATCCGTTTGTTGTACCTAATAAATGTTTTAAGAAATACTCGTGTCCTTTACCAGAACTTGAGATTAAATTCGCGCGCCAAACGAATAAATTGCGCGGGAAGTTATTTTTGTTATCAGGGTCTTCGATCGCAAATTTGAGCTCTTTGTTTTTTAGCTTATTTGCAACATATTTCCCGATTTCTTCCTGGGTTGTTGCACCATTAGCGACTGCTTCTTTATATAATTCAATTCCGTTTTTCTCGAATGTTGGATAGGATGGTAACCAGCCAAGGCGAGCTGCCAACACATTGTAATCACCGTGGTGCTGATAGCGTGAGTTGCCGACAACTGGTGATGCTAAATGTCCAACTGGTGTATCTTCATAGCGCCACTGATCTGTAACGAAATAGAAGAAGGATGTACCGTTTTGCAGTTTCGGTGGGCCTTGCCAATCTTTTGCTGTTGCGATAGTTTGCCAACCTTCTGCCGGACGTAATTTTTCTTGGCCGACATAATGAGCCCAGCCGCCGCCGTTTACCCCTTGTGCTCCAACGAGAAGAACGAGGTTTAAGACAGCGCGGTAAATCGTATCCGAGTTAAACCAATGGTTAATGCCAGCGCCGACAATAATCATTGAGCGTCCATTTGTATCAACGGCATTTTGCGCAAATTCACGAGCGATTTGAATAATAAGTTCTCGTTTTACACCTGTCATTTTTTCTTGCCATGCTGGTGTAAACGGAGCATCTTCATCAAAGCTCTTCGGTTCTGGGCCGCCAAGACCGCGGTCCACACCGTAGTTTGCTAATGTTAAATCGTAGACAGTTGTTACGAAAAGGTCACCGTTTGGCGTTGTAATTTTTTTCACTGGAATGGTACGTTCTAATACTTCATTTCCGTCATCAGAAAAGTATGGAATTTGTACGGTTCCAATTGCATCTTCCATACCAAGTAAAGAAAGACGCGGATCAATTTTTTCGCCTGTTTGTTCATCTTCTAAACGTAAGTTCCATTTTTTCTCGTTATCCCAGCGTGAGCCCATTGTGCCGTGCGGCGTAGCGAAATCATGACTGTTATCGTTCCAAAGAACAGGTTTCCATTCGCCAAGTTTTGTTTCCCGGCCGATATCAGCGGCATTTAAGAAACGATCTGCAACAAATTGATCTTCTTGCTGTTTTAACGTGACAAGGAACGGGAAATCTGTGTATTGTTTTGCATAATTTATGAAATAGTCTACTTGTTTGTCCACGTAGAATTCTTGTAAAATAACGTGCCCCATTGCCATTGCAAGTGCCCCGTCTGTTCCTTGTTTTACACTGATCCAGTCATCAGCGAATTTTGTTGATTCGGCAAAATCAGGGCTAACAGAAACAACTTTCGTTCCTTTATAGCGCACTTCTGCTAAGAAGTGGGCATCTGGTGTCCGTGTTAGTGGTACGTTAGAGCCCCATGTCATAATGTAGCCAGCGTTGTACCAATCACTACTTTCTGGCACATCCGTTTGATCACCCCAAATTTGTGGTGAAGCTGGCGGTAAGTCAGCGTACCAATCGTAGAAGCTCAGCATCGGTCCGCCCATAAGCTGCATAAAGCGGCTACCAGCTGCGTGACTTAACATTGACATCGCAGGAATTGGCGAGAAGCCAACATTTCGATCAGGACCATACTTGATTACTGTATATAGTAAGGAAGCAGCAACGAGCTGTAATACTTCATCCCAACTTGCACGAATGAAGCCACCTTTTCCGCGAGCGCTTTTATATGTGCGTGCTTTTTCCGGATTTTCAACAATGCTTTTCCAAGCATCTAACGGTGATTCATGTTTTTGTAATTCTTCTTGCCACATATTCCAAAGAACGCCGCGTACATATGGATATTTCACACGAAGAGGGCTGTAGATGTACCAGGAAAAGCTTGCTCCGCGCGGACATCCGCGTGGCTCAAAGTCTGGCATATCAGGACCAGTAGACGGATAATTTAGCTCTTGGCCTTCCCAAGTGACAATCCCATCTTTTACGTAAATGTTCCAACTGCAAGAACCGGTGCAGTTTACGCCGTGTGTGGAGCGGATTACTTTATCATGTTGCCATCGCTTTCGATAGGCATTTTCCCATTCTCGGTCTTCATATGTTTCTTGCGTATGATTATCGTTATAACGATCTATTGGCGAAAAATATTTTAAACGTTGCATAAGTGGTGATAATTTCTTTTTCATACTGTTCACTCCTTTATCCCGCTTTAACGGGCAGTAAGACCCCCGTTTCAAAATGCAGAGAGAAACGCAGAAAATAGTTTGGGGATAACTGCCCGTAAAAGCCCGATTGGTTCAACTAACCATCAGTGGGAAATGAAGAAAATCCCCACTGATGGAAGTTTCACTTTATTGCGTCTCTCTTGCTTACTTTCACTATAAGAGGGCATGCAAAATAGGGATGTGATATCTATCACAGTTCAACAGATTGTCAAAAAATTACGAGTGTGTAAGGGGAAAATCGAGAAGGTGTGACATTTTGCACATTGCAAAACACGGTGAGGGTGTAGAATAAAGAAAAGAGCAGCATCTAAATGAGATGCTACTCAATACTACAAATAGAAGTAGGACAATCTTCACAAGAGATTGCACATTTTAAAAAGTGTAAATTATGAATGGTGATTTTTCCTTTATGAATAGAAATAATGTCTTGTTTTTTTAAATCATTTAACATGCGATTGACACTTTCACGGGAGGTTGCACAGAAGTTTGCAAGCTCTTGATTCGTTAATGGAAGATCGATAAGAATACCATCTTCTTTTAAAATGCCATAACTATTCGTCATGCGAATGAGAGTGGAGTAGAGTGCGCCCTTTTTGCCATGCAATACTAAATCACGAAACTTCGTTTGCATTCTTCGTAAATGTTCACTAACCCACCTCATAAATTCAAAGGCAAGAGCTGGTTTTTCCAGCAATGCTTTTTCTAATGCATCCCGCTTAATGACGCCAATTTCTGCATGTTCAAGCACTTTTGCATTTAATAAATATTTGGCGTCTTCCGTAAATAATGTAAGCTCCCCAATAATATCATTCTCCGAACAAATGCGCAGTGTCAATTCTTGACCGTCAGCGCTAATTTTACTAATTTGTACTTTTCCCGAGTGAATAATATATAGTTCTTTTGCCTCCATACCTTCTTGGAAAATATAATGGGATTTGTTTATTTGCATTTTATATTCAACAGATGCGAGTAATTCTTTTAAATCATTTGATAATGCAGTACTGTTTGCCACAGCAATCACCCCTTTTTTTCCGAATAGTCTATTTCTTATTTTGAATATAAATATAGTGAAAATGCAAGAGATTTTTTCCTTTGCCTAATTGTGAACAGTTTTTGAACACATTTGTGAAGAATTTTTGAATGAGGAAATTGATGTGAGAAATATCACAACATAGATTGTTGTTCTTTTTTATGATGAAGACAAATGAAAGACAGCCAAAAAAAGATAAAGTGTAAGAGCAAAAACACCCTAGTTTAAAAATATATTATAATAGAATAAAAGTAGACATACAGCAAGAAGGAGGGGTGAAGATGACTGAGAAGATTATAGATGTATGGCAGCGTCCACTTCAAGATTTACGCATTTCTGTCATTGATCGTTGTAATTTTCGGTGTACGTATTGTATGCCGGCCGAAGTGTTTGGACCAGATTATGCATTTTTAAAAGAAGAGTTTCTACTTACGTTTGACGAGATTGAGCGATTAGCTAAGCTTTTTGTTCGTATGGGCGTAAGAAAAATTCGCTTAACTGGCGGCGAACCGTTACTTCGTAAAGATTTACCACAGCTTATTAAACGTCTTGTAAAAATAGAAGGTTTAACAGATATTGGATTAACGACAAATGGCATTCATTTAACAAAGCAAGCAAAGGCATTGAAAGAAGCAGGTTTACAGCGAGTAAACGTCAGCTTAGATGCGTTAGATGATGATGTATTTCGAAGTATTAATGGCCGCAATGTAAGCACAAAACCTGTATTACGAGGAATTGAAGAAGCAAAATCCGCTGGCTTAGACGTAAAAATCAATATGGTCGTGAAAAAGGGCATGAATGATAATCAAATTTTGAAGATGGCCGCTTATTGTAAAGAGCAGTGCATCCCTCTTCGCTTTATCGAATTTATGGATGTTGGAAGTACGAACGGCTGGAATTTTAAACAAGTTATTACGAAGAAAGAGTTAATCGATATGATTGGACGTACGTATCCAATTGAACCGATAGATCCTCATTATTTCGGGGAAGTAGCCAAGCGATATCGATATGTTGGAACTGAGGCCGAAGTTGGTTTTATTACTTCTGTTTCTGAATCGTTTTGTTCTTCTTGTACGCGAGCGCGCATTTCAGCAGAAGGTCAGTTGTATACTTGTTTATTTGCAACGACAGGAACAGATTTACGAGCGCTGATCCGTGGTGGAGTAGATGATGAGGAATTGTTTCAAATCGTGAAAGATGTGTGGAATAAGCGTAATGATCGTTATTCAGATGAACGAACGGAAGAAAGTATAAATAACCGCCCGAAAATTGAAATGTCATATATTGGCGGATAGGGAGAAGGGGTTAAGATGCAAGAGCGGTACTCACGGCAAATACTATTTTCTGAGATAGGGGAAGCCGGTCAGCGCAATTTAAGTGAAAAACACGTATTCATTATCGGTGCTGGTGCACTTGGTACAGCAAATGCTGAAGCGCTTGTTCGAGCAGGAGTTGGCAAGTTGACGATTGCTGATCGAGATTATGTCGAATGGAGCAATTTGCAAAGGCAGCAATTATATACAGAAGAAGATGCGAAGAGCTATGTGCCAAAAGCAGTTGCAGCGGCGCAGCATTTAAGACGAATTAATTCTGAGGTAGATATTGAGCCAGTTGTAACGGATGTAACGGTGCAAGAAATCGAGCGGCTTGTGCAAAACGTGGATGTTATGATCGACGCGACGGATAATTTCGATACACGTCTTCTTATCAATGATATTTCACAAAAGTATAGCGTTCCGTGGATATATGGTGGCTGTGTTGGGAGTTACGGTGTAACGTATACGATTATCCCAGGGAAAACACCGTGCTTTCGCTGTTTAATGGAACATCCAACGAGCGGAGCAACGTGTGATACAGCAGGAATTATTCAACCAGCCGTGCAAATGGTCGTTGCTTATCAAGTTGCTGAAGCTTTAAAAATATTAGTTGGAGACTTCGCAGCGCTAAGGGAAACGATGGTATCATTTGATCTTTGGAACAATCAATATATGGCATTTAAAGTAAACCGGCAGAAAAAAGAAAACTGTCCATCATGCGGCAAACTTCGTACATATCCAAGCTTAACATTTGAAGCGCAAACGAAAACAGAAGTATTATGCGGCCGTAATACGGTTCAAGTACGTCCAGGCATAAATCAGCCTCTTAACTTAGAAGAAATAGAAAAGCGCTTACAAAAGAGCGTGCCAGTACAGAGGACGCCGTACTTATTATCCTTTCATATTGATGAATATCGTTTTGTTTTATTTCAAGATGGTCGGGCCTTTGTTCATGGTACAAATGATATACAAGTGGCAAAACGATTATATGCGCGTTATATAGGGTGAATCCAAAGGGAACACCCCCTTGGATTAAGACTGATTTCTTATATAATCACCGCTTTTGCCACCTGTTTTTTCAGACAGGTATGTTTCACCGATAATCATGCCTTTATCGACAGCCTTACACATGTCATATACGGTAAGAGCGGAAGCGGAAGCGGCAGTTAAGGCTTCCATTTCAACGCCGGTGCTGCCTTCTGTTTTTACGTTTACTTCAATAAGTAAACGATATTGTTCATCTGCAATATGCCAGTCAAAGGAAATATCAACACCTTTTAGAAGTAGTGGATGACACATCGGAATAATATCAGAAGTGCGCTTTGCGGCCATAATACCAGCGATTTGTGCAACGGCTAGGACATCGCCTTTTCCGATTTCATTATGAGTGATTTTATCATAAATTTCTTTTGTCACAATGATGCTTGAACGAGCGATAGCTGTGCGTACAGTAACTTTCTTGTCGCTAATATCCACCATCTTGGCGCGGCCTTGGTCGTTAAAATGAGTAAATGAAGACATGAAATTCCTCCTTGAAGTAATTGCTATTATGATTAGCATTGTACAACAATAAGTGTAATAAAGATGTGATATTTTGCAAATGTGGGGTGAAAATGATGCTAGAAAAACGAATACCAATTGCTGTTAGCGATGCAGTAGCGCGTGTGATGGAGTATGCACAGCGCGGAGAAATTGAGCGCGTACCACTTACGGAAAGTTATGGACGAATTCTTGGGGAAGATGTAACTGCTGATCATGATGTGCCTCATTTTGACCGATCGCCGTACGATGGTTTTGCAGTTCGGGCAGAAGATACGAAGAAAGCAAGTTATGAACATCCGGCCGAGTTTGAAGTTGTTGGAGAAATTGGAGCTGGTTCTGTTTTTACAGAGGAAGTGAAGGCATTTCAGGCGGTGCGGATTATGACTGGTGCAGCAATTCCAACTGGTTGTGATGCGGTTGTCATGCTGGAGCTTACGGAAGGATCCCAAAAAGACGAAAAGACATATATGAAATTGAAGCGTCCGTTTCAGTCAGGCGATAATATTTCACGTAAGGGTGAAGATGTAAGGAAGCATCATGTACTTGTTGAAAAAGGAACGATGGTTAATCCAGGAGTGGCAGCCCTTCTTGCAACGTTTGGTTATAGTGAAGTAGCTGTCATAAAGCGTCCGGTTATTGGAATTGTGACGACAGGAAGTGAATTGTTAGAAGTTCATGAGCCGCTTGAACCAGGGAAAATTCGCAACAGTAACTCATATATGATCGGTGCGCAAATTATGCAAGCAGGCGGCACGGTTCGATATTATGGCCAATTTGCAGATGACTTTGATACTTGTTATGAGATGGTAAAAAAGACAATGGAAGAAGTCGATATTCTCATTACGACAGGCGGTGTGTCAGTTGGTGATTATGACTACTTGCCAGCTATTTATGAAAAGCTTGGAGCGAACGTATTGTTCAATAAAGTAGCGATGCGTCCGGGAAGTGTAACGACAGTAGCAGAAGTAAATGGAAAGTTATTGTTTGGATTATCAGGGAATCCATCTGCTTGTTATGTTGGATTTGAATTGTTTGTACGTCCGGTTGTTCGAACATTTCTACAGATGAAAGAGCCTCATATGTATCGCAGCGATGCCGTTTTAATGAAGGGGTTCCCGAAAGCAAATCCATTTACACGCTTTGTTAGAGGGAAAGTAGAAATTGTAAACGGAAGGCTGCAAGTTGTGCCAGTTGGACTTGATAAATCCAGTGCGGTTTCTTCACTCGCTGATGCGAATGCGTTTATCGTTTTGCCAGGTGGCACGCGTGGTTTTGAAGAAGGTATGACAGTTACTGTCCTTTTATTAGACAGAGAGCAAGGAAGTGAGTGGCCATGGAAAGAGCCGTTCCAGTCTTACAAATCGTAGGGTATCAAAATAGCGGGAAGACAACATTGACAGAGAAGCTGATTAAAGCGTTAACGAATGAAGGTGTGAAAGTAGGAGCGATTAAGCATCATGGGCACGGAGGATATCCAGAATTGCCCCTGCAAAAAGATAGCGAACGTCATCGCCTGGCTGGAGCGATTGTCAGCGCAGTGGAAGGGGATGGAATATTGTCTTTATCCGCTGAGCGCGACTGGTCTTTAGAAAAAATCATTCGTTTGTATACATGTTTTGAATCGGAAGTCATAATCGTTGAAGGATATAAAAAAGAACGATATCCAAAAGTTGTTTTACTTCGGTCAGAGGAAGATGCTTCTTTATTAGAAAGTGTCGAAAATGTGATTGCTGTTATTACATGGAATAAGGCTCTAAAAACAGGGCAAGAACATTATCAAGTCTTTCATATAACAGAAGATGAAAAGTATATAAATTGGTTCGTACAAAGAATGAGGGATACAAAATGACAAATACGTATTTTGAAGTGGTAGATACACCGATTTCTATTGAAGAAGTAGCGCAGAAAGTGATTCACCGTGAATGCGGCGCTGTGACGACATTCATTGGTACAGTGCGAGAATTTACGAAAGGACGCCGTACGCTTTACTTAGAATATGCTGCGTACCGTTCGATGGCTGAAAAAATGCTTGCCAAAATTGGGGAAGAAACGAAGGAAAAGTGGCCAGGAACATATGTGGCAATTTCGCATCGCATCGGCACATTGCAAATTTCTGATATTGCGGTAGTTGTTGCTGTATCAACGCCGCACCGAAAAGCTGCATACGAGGCAAATGAGTACATTATGGAGCGAATTAAACAAATTGTTCCTATTTGGAAGAAAGAGTTTTGGGAAGACGGTGAGAAATGGATTGGCGATCAATTAGAGCAAACATCGTATCCAAACGGAGAGCCAGGAAAGGAGAATGTAGAATGATTACAGTGTTATTATTTTCTCATTTACAAGAAGAAGCTGGAACACACCAATTACAAATTGATGTACAAAACCTTACGGTAGCAGAGCTGAAGGAGCTTGTAACGAAAGACTACAATGTTTCCCTTTCACAGCACATAATGGTAGCAATTAATGAAGAGTATGCAAATGAAGACGATATGATTCAAGATGGTGATGTTGTTGCGTTGATTCCACCGGTAAGCGGCGGGTGATTCTTTCCTGCCTAATCATGATAAAGTGAAACTTCCATCAGTGGGGGCTTTATCCCCCACTGATGGTTAGTTGAACCAATCGGGCTTTTACGGGCAGTTATCCTTTACCTATCTTCTTCGCTTCTCTCAATCTTGAGGTGGAGGATTATTGCCCGTTAATGCGGGAAAGAGCGTGATTAGGCAGGAGGGAAGCAATAGGAAATGTGAAATATTGCACAAATAGGGGGAGAGACTAATGAAAAATCCGAATTTTCAGTTAGGATTACAAACTTCAAATCTTATACTTGGCTTTATGGTATGGGTGATTTTATCTTCTTTAATGCCATTTATTAAAGCAGACATTGCGTTAACAGCAGGACAGATTTCTCTTGTCACGGCAGTACCGGTAATTTTAGGTTCTATTCTTCGCATTCCAATTGGTTACTGGACCAATCGTTACGGAGCAAGAAAACTATTCTTTATTAGTTTTATTATTCTATTATTCCCTGTCTTTTATATTAGTATAGCAACATCGATGCTAGATTTAATTATTGGCGGTTTATTTGCCGGAGTTGGCGGGGCGGTATTCTCTGTAGGGGTAACATCTCTTCTGAAATACTATCCGAAAGAAAAGCATGGTTTTGTAAACGGAATATACGGAATAGGAAATATAGGAACAGCGGTTACATCCTTTCTTGCACCAGTACTTGCAACTTCATTTGGCTGGAGAACAACGGTACAAATGTATTTAATCTTACTCGCTGCATTTGCATTAGCAAACTTCCTGTTAGGAGATCGTAACGAGAAAAAGGTAAATACATCATTAACGGAACAAATTAAAGGTGTATATAAAAATGAAAAACTTTGGTTCTTATGTATTTTCTACTTCTTAACGTTTGGTTCGTTCGTCGCATTTACAGTTTATTTACCGAACTTCCTTGTATCTCACTTTGGCTTAGCGAAAGTAGATGCTGGATTACGTACAGCTGGTTTTATCGCCTTAGCAACAATCATGCGTCCAATTGGGGGCTGGCTCGGCGACAAATTTAATCCATTTAAAATTTTAATCTTTGTCTTTACCGGTTTAACATTAGCAGGAATTATTTTATCATTCATGCCAAAGATGAATGTATATACATTCGGTTGTTTATTAGTTGCTTTTTGCGCTGGTACTGGAAATGGAACAATCTTTAAACTTGTACCAATGTATTTCTCCAAGCAAGCTGGTATTGTAAATGGTCTTGTATCGGCACTTGGCGGACTTGGTGGTTTCTTCCCGCCATTAATCTTAACGTTATTATTCCAACTAACAGGCCATTATGCAATTGGGTTTATGGCATTATCAGAAGTAGCGCTTGCTTGTTTAGTTATTACTGTTTGGATGTATAGTCAAGAGAAGTTAGTTGCGATGTTACAGCATAGATAAAGAGTAGAAGATGGTGTTTCCAAGTTGCGATTTTGGAGACACCTTTTTTAATTTTTTAGGAGAGATTGTTCATAGAAAGCTCTCACCAATCAGGCTCTCCTTTCCTAAAAGCAGTAGGATAAATTTGAGAGGAATTATCTCGATCGTATAAGCATACTAGTTTATAGAGTTTATCTTTATGCATAAGGGGAATGAAGAGAATGGATAGAGTGAACAGGGTGGGAAAAGATGATTTTGTTTCTGGTTTTGTGCCACATCATAACCATGGGTCAGTGGATTATACATCTGTTGTGGGCGGGCATGTACATCAATGCCTAGATGTAACATCTCCCCCCATTAAGACACAAGAGGGCGGGCATATACATTATACAGAAGGATATGTATTGTTCGAAGATGGACATACACACTATTACAAGGCGTATTCAGGACCAGCAATTCCAGTTGGAAACGGAATGCATGTTCATTATTACGATTTTTATACGACGGAAAATAATGGGCATAAACACCATGTTAAGGGAGTGGATCAGCCTGCCCCGGGTGATAAATAAAGTGAAACTTCCGTTCGGAGATGCCTTTTCTCCGAATGGTCAGTTGAACCAATCGGGCGCATGCCAGCAGTTATCCCCCACTTATCTTCTTTGCTTTTCTCTGAATCTTGAGGTGGGGTTTTACTGCCCACGATTAGAGGGATCAAGTTATGTTAAATGGCAGCTTGTTTTTGTTCTTAATAATTAAAACGCCAGCGCCTAATAGTAGCTTCAGGACAGAAGAAATCACGTTGGAGTCGTCTGTTTGGTAAATAAATTAGAATTATTATTATTTATGTTGTGATGAATAGAAAAAATAAGATTATTTTTATAGCCAGACTGAACTTTTATTGCTGGTATTTTTACATATATCTATTCATAGGAATAGAACTAGCATAGTATTTACTGGAGGGATTGAAAATGGATAGATTACATCCTGATACGGGTGTTACATCTGGAGCGTTTGTTGAACGATCATTAAATGAAATTCTTTTTTGGTCTAGAATCATGAAAGAGCATTCTTTATTTCTTCGATTGGGGTTTAGATGTGAGGATACTCAACTAATCCAAGAGGCTAATCAATTTTACCGATTGTTTGAACATATCGAACAAATTGCGCATTCGTATACAAACCAAACAGATCCTGAGCAAATAAAAAGATTTAATTCAGAAGTACAACAAGCTGCAACTAATATTTTCGGATTTAAACGAAAAATTCTAGGATTAATTCTCACATGTAAATTGCCAGGGCAAAATAATTTTCCACTGTTAGTTGATCATACAAGTAGGGAAGCTGATTATTTTAGAAATCGTTTAATTGAATTAAATGAGGGTAAATTGAATGCTCTTCCTGATGCCATTATTAAAGAAAATGTTTTCTTTTTAAGGATTATGGCAGACCATGCTAAATTTATTGGTCATCTTCTTGATCCATCGGAAAGAAAGCTTGTAGATATGGCCCGGAATTTCAGTAATGATTTTGATGAATTGATGTATCAAGCAATTGACTTAGAATCTATGAAACCACAATCTCAAACAGTGCCTCTTTTAGATCAATTTCTGGATCAAAATCGTGTGTCAGTCACATCTCTTCGGGACTTTAAGAAAACGGCACGTGATTTAATCGAGCAATGTAAAATAAAGAGTATCATTCACCCACTATTAGCAGACCATGTTTTCCGTGAAGCTGATAGATTCCTTGAAATAATTGATATGTTTGATGCGCATCTTACAAGCGTTAAATCACAATCTAGAATGTAATTAATCCTTTACTAGCGGATCACGTTGTAAGAGAAGCGAAGCATTTCCTCTTTATGATTCACGCTTTAGAACAGCGATTAAAACTAAAACAAATGGAGCAATTCGGACAGTAATCATATAGCTAGGATTCTCTAGTTTTAATATGGATATTGAATTATACTCTACAAACCTTTATTATGAATATATTGGATGTTATGTATTATTTTGGATTCTTTGTTTTTTGACATATCAATTGCAAGATTTACGCTAGCTTTTATGTCAATTGTATATACATAGTAAAGGTGGATTTACATGTTCTTTCAGAAATATAAAGGTTTAATTCTTGCAGTAGCTGGTGCTGTTATTTACATGGTCACAACACTTTATTTTCAAGATTTAGAATATGTATATAGATTGTGTATCAAAATATCTGCGGGAATCATGATAATTGTTGGAGGGATTATGATCGAGGATTCAAATCGCTTCTATAAAAAGCAGAGAGATAACAACGTATGACATATGATCGTTTAAAACGATACATGTACAGGAGAGTGCCTACTGAGTATAAACTTGGGGGCGCTTTGTTTTGTTCGTAAAATAAAAAGGAGAAAAGTGTATGAAAACAAGGTACATCGTTCAATTCGGGATAGCAATTATCTTCTTCAGCGTTTCCGCTCTTATTAGTTGGTACGAAGGAAGTAATCTAATCGAGGATTCATTTGAATGGAAATATTCCGCTAAGTTTACGAATTATTTTAAAGGGCCAGTTTCAAATTATGACGACATTTTGCAAATCGATTTTTTTGTATATGCAGCTAAATTTTATCCTATACCAGTGTTGATTATGGTTGCGAGTTTTGGGTATATATTGTTTTTAAGTATGTATCTTATTTTGAAGAAAAGAGGCATTTATAAAGTTTAGAAGTAGTTATGTATACTGATAATCTGCTTTTTTCCGAAAATAAATGAGCGTTTCACACATTTCATTCCTACTTTATCATAATGTTTGTGAAGTAAAAAGAAATCAAATTTATCCTCATAAAAGGATTCAATTTGATTTCTTTTTTTATTTCAGTTATTGTCCTTCTCGCTGTGCCTTTCTTCGCAAGAACCAAGCTCCAAGGAGTGCAAGCGCTCCAGCGATTCCAGTTGTTTCAACAGCAGAACCTGTTTGTGGAAGTGATTGGGATTTCGTTGAGTTGTTAACTTGACCTGTTCCATTTGTGTTACTGTTATTAGAATTATTATTGTTATTCCCATTTCCATTGTTATTAGAGTTGTTATTGCCGTTGTTGGAATTTCCGTTATTATTGTTATTCCCATTTCCATTGTTTGTATTATCTGTTTGTGAGAATACTAGTTTTGTTGATTCACTCTCTAACCATTTATCAGTCTTTTTGTATCGAATGAGGGCTTTTTTACCTTCTTCGACTGAAAGCTGTCCATTAATCATGAAATCATGCCATGTTTTTCCTTCATCAAGAGAGTATTCCATATGTTGAGTTACGCCTAAAATCTTCTTGTTGTTCATATTAGCAAGGACAACTGGTGCATCTGGACGATCACTGTGAGTGGAGAATTGATAATCAAAATAATAACCAAAAGCCTCTTGTCCATTATCAGGCTTAAAATCTTGCTGTAACAATTCAAGATGCTTTTTCGCAAATGGTCCATTTTTTAAATCAAATTTATTTTCTACGATATTTAAATAAGAAAGTTTGGATGTGTTTAAGCTAGGCAAATCATTCAGTGCATTGTTATTTAATTGGATATTGTGAAGTATTACGTTTGGATTGAACTGTATAGAAGAAAGTGCATTGTGTTCTGCAAGGAGAGTGTGCAATGCAACTTGATTTTCTAAATTCAAATTTGTTAGATTGTTGTTAGATACATCAAGTGTGTCTAGTTTCGATTCTTTTGGTAAACGTAATTCTTTTATACCATTATGTACAGCTGACAGAGCAGTTAATTTCGTTTGGTTAGATACATCTAATACAGCAATTTGATTGTTTTCTAAATGCAATAATTGTAAATCTTTATTTTCAGGTAATGAAAGGGCATTGATTCCTAAGTTGCTTATAGCTAAGTGCTTCAGTTTCTTATTGTTTGATAGATCAATAGAAAGAGACGATTTAGGTAATGCCTCGTTTACTTTTTTATTTGCATCCAAATTGAGCTCTTCTAAATTTGGTAATAAGTGAAATCCTTGTAAGGAAGTGAATGTTCCCTCATTTGTAATGTCAAGCGTTGTTACTTGCTGTAATTCTTCTTCTGTTACTTTATCATCAATTTTCTTTCCAAGCTCACTAGCAATTGCACTGGCAATGGTTGCGTCAGGGAATAGTTCTGAAATTGTTTGTTTTGCTTGTGCTTGCTGGTTTGTTTCCTCTTTTAATTTTTCTTCTTTTGTAGGTGCCGTTTGCTGAGGTGTTGGTTTATTCTCTTGAGAAGGTGGAGCGGCTGGTTTGCTTTTTTCTTGTACAGGTTTCGTTTGTTCAGTTGACTTTTGTTCTTGTACAGGTTTTGTTTGTTCAGTTTGCTGTTGTTGTTCGGACTTGGATTCTTGCCTTTGCGCAGTTTCAGAAGCATTCGTTTGTTTTGATTCAAGTTCTTTCTGAGTTACATTTTCTTTTTTTTCTTCTGAAGTAACAGTCTTTGTTTCGTTCGTTTGAGCAAACGTACTCATAGGTTGCAGTAATAAGGATGTAGCTGCGACTGCTGGTAAAGCGTATTTTTTCTTCACTAGAAACCACCTCTGAATTTTGAATTTTTTTAAAACTCTACAAGAAATTTATACCAAAAATTACAATATTAATCAATATAATTACATTTTTTGTAGGTTTTTCTGTATATGTAGCGAAATTTTACTCTATACCAACCTTAATTGTAGTTACTAGTTTTAGATATTGCTAAGTGTGGATATCACTTTAAAAAGACAGGGTACTTATGAATACAGAGGGGTTACGCTCCGATGACTAAAGCGGTAAGTTCGCTAATGAAATTGGAATTCCACGGCACGTCTCCCTTTTTTTACAGCATATCCCCTTAATTTTCATTCATAAAATAAAAAATCCTTAATACAATAAACCAATCCGTTCTTTTTCGAAAGGAGGGGTGGGAGATGAGCCGTACAATTAAAATTGATATTACCGATAAGGTAGTGGCGAAATTTAAGACAGATTATTTGGAATTATATTCTAATAAATTTATGATTGGTAAGTTTTATGTCTATACTGAAGAAAAGCAGTATATATTAGAAGATGGTTACTTATATGAAGATGGTAAGTTTTATCGCATCATTGATACGCGCCGAGATAACAGTCCAGCAGTAGAAGGTTGTGACTTAGGATGGTGTTAATGTGATTCGCGTGAAGATCTTTGATGAAAGTCATGAAAAGGATTTAGAAGAGGCAATCAATGTCTTTTTGAAAAAAATGGACGAAGAACAAATTATAGATATTAAGTACCAAGTATCGGTTTCGAACAATGATGAAGAGAGTCAGATTTATTGTTTCTCTGCGATGGTTGTATATCGGTCTTAAATACAAAAAAGACGACTTCGCGTCGTCTTTTTTGTATTTATCTCGCTATTAGTGGGTAGTTTTCTTCCCTGCTCTTCTCTAGCCTTTACTGCCCGTTAATGCGGGATAAAAACCATTTTCGAAAACTTTGTCTGTTGCACTTCTTTCATAATGAATTTCAGAACATGTGATGCAATAGTACATTTCACCTATCTCTTTTATTTTTGTAAGTTTGAATTAAGTTTCTTATGTGAGCAGTGTATGAGGGAATGTTGAGAGAAGTGCTTGTCACATGAAAAAAGTGTTGAGAATTTCTCAACACTTTTTTCTACAGTGCAGTGCCTTTTTGCTGCGGTGCAACTGTTTCTTGTTGTTTGGATTGTAAGCATACCCATGCAATAACTAAACTGATAACGGCTAATATAAATGTGCCGCTAAAGATAATATGAACACTAGAAGCGAGTACTTCTTGTGATCCTGTCGCAGTACTTCCATGCTCCGAAGTTACTAAGTTTACATTTCCGTCTCCTGCGCTGTGGATGACTGTATTGAAAATGGTTCCAAATACTGCTGCACCTAGCGTTTGACTAAATGTATTAATAAATGTATTTAAACCGACTGCTGTTCCGCGTTTATTTGCAGGGACAGAAGCTTGAATTGTGACCATAAAGATTGGTGTCATAAGTCCCATTCCCATGCCGAACATCCCCATTGCAATGTAAATAAGAGCTGGATGTGAGTGAGTAGATAGCATAAATAATAAGAACGTTGCAGCGGATAAAATGCTGCCGCCAAGTACGATAATTTGTTTTGTTTGTAAACGGCCAACTAAGTTACCAGACATCATTGCACCAACTGTCCATAATACAGGAATTGGCATCAGAATCATACCAGCTTCCGTTGCATTTTTTCCTAATACCCCTTGTGTCCAAATCGGAAGGTACATTGTAATACTAATAATCATCGCACCAGCAATTAACGTTAATACGTTTATAATAGATACAGTTCGGTTAGCGAATAACTCTAACGGAATTAATGGTTCTGGTGATTTTTTTTCTACAAGTAAGAAAAGAATAAATGCGAAACCAGCAAATACTAGCAGGCTGATAATTGTGATATCGCCCCAGTTTTGATGCTGACTTCCTGTTAGTAGTGCATAAAGTAAGGTAATCGTACTAAGTGAGAAGACAATTGCACCTGGATAATCGATATGATGTTTTGCTGGTTTGATGGATTCCTTATAAGAAATTGCAATCATCGCGCAAGCGAAGATTCCAAATGGAATGTTTAAGAAAAAGATATAACGCCAAGATAGTGAATCGACTAAAAAACCGCCAACTAGCGGCCCGACAACACCAGATACACCCCAAACAGCGCTCAACCAACCTTGGGCTTTTGCTCGATCTTTTGCTTCGCTATATAAGTCACCGATAATAGTCATTGTAATTGGCATAACAGCACCTGCTCCTACTCCTTGCAGGGCGCGGAACAGAATTAATTGCTCCATTGATGTTGCAACGCCGCATAATGTAGAGCCGATTAAAAAGATGGCAGCCCCAATTAATAATACTTTTTTACGTCCAAATAAATCTGCTAGCTTCCCGTAAATCGGAGTTGTTACTGCGGTTGCTAACATATAAATCGCATATACCCAGCTTACAAGTCCTACTCCTGAAAGTTCACTTGTGATGCGAGGCACCGCTGTGCTAACAATCGTTCCTTCAACAGCGGAAAGAAACGTCATTAACATTAAAGATATCATTACTTTTTTTCTCATCTGTTTTCCCCTTTTGCTTTTTTACAATTACAAATGAAAAGGAGTCTGTAATTAGGCTCCTTTTTTATTACTATATGGTAGCATTTTGACCAGCGGTCATTCCAGCAATTCGGCCTGTAACGAATGCTGAGGTAATATTATACCCGCCTGTATAGCCGTGAATATCAAGAATTTCTCCGCAGAAATATAAGCCGTTCATAAGCTTTGATGACATTTCTTTCGGATTAATTTCTTTCACCGACACACCGCCCCCTGTAACGAATGCCTTTTCAAGAGGCTGCGTTCCATTTGCGGTAAAGGTAAATCCTTTGAAATCTGAAGCAAGAGCGCGGATTTTTTCGTGAGAAATTTGTCCACATTGCTGACTACCGTCAATTTCATTTTTCTCTAACAAAAATAAGAAATAACGCTCAGGCACATAGCCTTTCAGTACATTCTTTATTGCTTTTTTCGGCTCTTCTTTTAGTTGCTTCATCATGCGCTGGAAAAGCTGTTCGCCATGTTCTTCTGGCAACGCATCAATGCTCATTGTTACGTTGTTTGTTTTGAACTTTTTCATCGTTTTCAGGGCAAACTGACTACAGCGCAGAGCAGCTGGCCCAGACACACCGAAGTGGGTAAAGAGCATATCCATTTTATGAGAGATAACCGCTTTTCCTTTTGGATTTAATACGCTTAGTTCTACATCACGAAGTGCTAAGCCTTGTAATGTACGGTCGCGAATAAATGGTTCATTCGAAAGGAGTGGTACTTCTGTTGGGAAGAGCTCGGTAATTGTATGCCCTGCCTTTTCTGCCCAAGCATAGCCATCCCCAGTAGAGCCTGTATGCGGTACAGATTTTCCGCCAACTGCAATCACGACATGATTTGTTTCCAGCACTTCACCATTTTGTAGGACAACCGCTTTGGTTTGTCCATTTTCATACTCTACAGTTTTAACAGGGAGATTTGTCCGAATGGTAACGCTCAGCTCTTTTAAACGTGTTAATAAAGCATCTACAACGGACTGTGCTTTATTTGATACAGGGAACATACGACCATGATCTTCTTCTTTTAATTTGACGCCAAGCTTTTCGAAAAACTGAATAATATCTTCATTATTAAAAATAGAAAAGGCACTGTATAAGAAACGACCATTTCCAGGAATGTGTTTCACAATTTCATCAAGCGGAAGGCGGTTCGTTACATTGCAGCGTCCGCCGCCAGAAATAGCAAGCTTTCTTCCTAATTTGTCACCTTTATCAAGAAGTAAGACGCGTGCGCCTTCTTCAGCAGCACCTATCGCTGCCATTAATCCAGAAGGACCTCCACCAATGACAATTACATCATAATGCATATAAATCGACCTCATTTTCTTGTTTTGCTGCATTCAAGAATATCATGTTTTCATAGAAAAGAAAAATGAAGGGATATACTGTTTAGAGGAGAAAGTGTGGTACAATACAAAAGTTGGAGTTCAGCGTTTGGAATAATGTAGGAGGATTTTTTTATGTCCGATTCAAAATTTTTACGCGGAACGCTTATTGTGACGCTTGGGACATTTTTAGTGAAGTTCCTCGGCATGATTTATGTTTTTCCGTTTCATGCGTTAGTTGGCACAGAAGGCGGGACGCTATATAACTATGGATATGTTCCATATACAATCTTCTTAAGTATCGCAACGGCGGGGGTACCGCTTGCAGTTGCGAAGTTTGTTTCGAAATACAATGCGCTTGGAGATTATAAGACGAGCCAACGAATGTTTAAATCCGGTATGGTTATGATGATCATAAGCGGAATATTTTTCTTTTTCGTCTTGTATATGACAGCACCGTTATTTGCAGAGGTGACGCTTGGAAAACAATATTTACAAAAGGATTTAGAAGATGTAACAATGATCATTCGCCTCGTTAGCTTTGCACTTCTTGTTGTGCCAGCGGCGAGCTTAATTCGCGGTTATTTTCAAGGGTTCCAATCAATGGGGCCAACGACTGTTTCACAAATTATTGAACAAATTATTCGTATAGTATTTTTACTTGCAGGTAGTTTTGTCGTTATAAAAGTAATAAAAGGTTCGGTTGCAACAGCAATTGGTGTTGCGACATTTGCAGCGTTTGTTTCCGCTGTTGGAGCATTGGCTGTCCTTATTTGGTATTGGAGGAAGCGAAAGCATCATTTAGATCAATACATAATTAACCAAACCGTACCTGAATCAACGGTTCGAACATTTGACCTATATAAAGAACTGTTTGCTTATGCGATTCCTTATGTTGTGATTGGGTTAACGATTCCGCTTTATCAGCAAATTGACACGTTAACGTTTAACTCTATTATGCAAGCGATTGGACAAGGGGATATTGCAAAACGTGCCTTTGGTATTTTTACAATGTGGACACATAAGTTAATTATGATTCCAGTATCGCTTGCAACGGCGTATAGCTTAACGCTCGTACCCGCGATTACAAAATCGTTTACAGAAGGACAGTCCCGTTATTTAAAGCAGCAAATTACACAAACATATCAAGTGAATATGTTTTTAACATTACCAGCTGTCATTGGAATTTCCACTTTAGCGTATCCAATTTATACCGCATTTTATGAAGCTGATCCGCTCGGCGGAAAAGTATTAATGTGGTATGCTCCAGTCGCGTTATTATTCGCATTATTTACAGTAACAGCAGCTATTTTACAAGGGATTAACCAGCAAAAGCATGCGGTCATTGCACTTGGTATGGGCGTTATTTTAAAATTCTTATGTAACGTGGTATTCATTCGTTATTTTGGAACAATCGGTGCAGTCGTAGCAACAGGTGTAGGATTCGCTGTATCCATTTGGTATACAAATAAACAAATTCGAAAATATGCCCACTTTTCATTTGTACTTGTGTATAAACGAACGTTTCAAATTGCAGTATTAACAGCTGTGATGGTCGTGGTTGTTAAGGTGTTATTATGGGTTCTTTCCTTTATGCTTCCATATGAGACAAGCCGTTTTGCGGCGTTAGTTACAACCTTCATTTGTGCAATCGGAGGAGCAGCTGTGTACAGCTATTTAGCATTCCGTACAGGCGTAATAGGGCGAGTATTTGGCGATGAATTTTTAGAAAAGATTCAGCGTAAACTTGGTGGTAGGTTGAAAATCAAAACGAAAGGGGCGTAAATAGTGCGCCTCTCTTTTTCTAATTATACAAAGCAGGTGAAACGATGAGATTAGATAAATTATTAGCAAACATGGGCTATGGTAGCCGAAAAGAAGTGAAAAAACTATTAAAAGACGGCATTGTAAAAATAGATGGCGTATCAGTGAAAGATGCAAAATATCATGTGAACATAGAAGAACAAGAGGTTACGATTCACGGTGAAGTAGTAGAGTATAAAGAATTTGTATACTTAATGATGCATAAGCCACAAGGTGTCATTTCTGCAACAGAAGATGACAATCATGAAACAGTTATTGATTTATTAGAAATGGAAGATGCGATCTTTGATCCGTTCCCAGTTGGAAGACTTGATATCGATACAGAAGGTTTTCTCTTATTGACGAATGATGGAAAGTTAGCGCATCAACTTCTTTCTCCGAAAAAGCACGTCCCGAAAAAATACTTTGCGAGAGTAGCTGGGAAAGTGACAGAAGAAGATGTTGCGGCGTTCAAAAAGGGCGTTATTTTAGATGATGGATATGAAACAAAGCCAGGTGAGCTGACAATTCTACAAAGCGATGACGTGTCTGAAATTGAACTTGTTATTACAGAAGGTAAGTTTCATCAAGTAAAGCGCATGTTTGAAGCGGTAGGAAAAAAGGTTGTGTACTTAAAGCGCACAGAGATGGGTCCTTTAGTATTAGATGAGGAATTAGAGCTTGGACAGTACCGTGAATTAACAGACGAAGAAGTAGAGATGTTGAAGTCCTCAAACATTCAAATGGAAATATAAGTTAAAAAACCCTTCCTTTTTTGGATGGACGAGAGGTTCTGGCGCTGTATAGAAGCGGTCAGGGCCTTTTTTTGCCACGTGCGGAGGTTACTTTTTGTTTTAGTTAGCATTGATTTATATCATAGTCAAAAAGACCCCCATTCTTTCTATTAAGAATGGGGGTATGTATATAATAAATCAAGTCATACTTATTACGAGGTCATTCTCACTTTCTTTCCTGTTGTTGTCCACTTGCCGCGGCAAGGGCTATACACGAGCTCATTAAATTGCAACACATTTAGATCGCGCTGTATCGTTCGCGGTGTGATCCCAAACTCATCTACAAGGTCTTGCGTCGTTACGGTGCCTTTCTCATTAATGTAAATATAGATTGATTTAATGCGTGTTAGCATACGAGTAGTTGTAGGTTTTATCAAAAAACCACTCCTCTACAAGTTTTTTGACCTATTCAGGAAAGAAGGTCGTTATTTTCATTGTACTCCAGATGAAAAAAAACATGCTCTAACTTGCTCAAATTTTACAAAATTTTAATATGAGATAGGAAAGAAAGTTTTTGATATTTTGTTTCTCTTTATCAATTATCTCATAAATTTCTACGTAAAACGTCAAATTCCTGCAAAAAAAATAAAAAAATAAGAAAAAACCAATTCTAGTTATCTGAAATATTAAAATCGTTCGTCATTAGACTTAAGCTTGCTAGCATAAAAAGAGATCGTTTGCTATGATGAAAAAGAGAATAGAGAAGAGGGTGAAAGTATGACAAGTATAAATTGGACGCAAGAAGTAGAGAAACGAAAAGACACTCTGATCCATGATGTACAGCAATTTTTACAAATTAAAAGTGTATGGGAAGAAGAAACGGCAAAAGAAGGTGCACCGTTTGGAGAAGGTGTAGCAAAAGCATTATCTTTTATGCTAGATAAGGGAGAGACTGACGGATTTCTTTCTAAAAATTTAGAGGGATATGCAGGACATTTAGAAATGGGACAAGGAGAAGAAATTGTTGGTATTTTATGTCACGTTGATGTCGTACCAGAAGGAGACGGCTGGACAACGCCTGCATATAGCGCTGATATTCGTGACGGTAAAATCTTTGCACGCGGTGCGATTGATGATAAAGGCCCAACAATGGCGGCTTACTATGCAATGAAAATTGTAAAAGAATTAGGATTGCCGCTTTCTAAACGCGTTCGCATGATTTTAGGAACGGATGAAGAAAGTAATTGGAAGTGCGTCGATCATTATTTTAAACACGAAGAAATGCCGACGATGGGCTTTGCTCCTGATGCAGATTTTCCAATTATTAATGCGGAAAAAGGAATTTGCGATTTATATGTTGTCCAAAATAACAAAGAACATGTAGCAGGAGAAAATGTATTAGTATCTTTCTCATCAGGGCGCCGACTAAATATGGTTCCTGATTTTGCAGAAGCTGTCCTAACGAGCGAAAAAGCAGCAGAACTTGCAAGTCAGTATGAACAATATATACAAGAAGCAAAGAAAAACGGGAAAGCAATTGTGGAAGGAAATACGGTTACACTGCAAGTAGAAGGGATTTCGGCACATGGTTCTACGCCGGAGCAAGGAGAGAATGCAGGATTAACACTTGTGAACCTTTTAACAACAATCTCTTTAGATGAACAAGGCGCAGCGTTTGCTAGCTTAGCTGCAGAAACATTTACAAATGATACGCTTGGAGAAAAAGCTGGCATTGCGTATGCAGATGAGATTACAGGTCCATTAACAGTAAACGTTGGTCTTCTTTCTTATACAAAAGAAGAAGGTGGTAAACTTGGATTGAATATTCGTTATCCAGTCACAACAAACTTAGAAGAAACGCTGCAAACATTAACGAATTATGTGAGTGCAAAAGACTTTGCTATCACAAATGTGTCAGACTCTCGTCCGCATCACGTTGATAAAGATCATGTATTAATTCGTACACTTCAGCGTGTGTATGAAGAACAAACAGGAGAAAAAGCCGAGTTATTAGCAATTGGCGGCGGTACATATGCACGTTCATTGGAAGCTGGGGTTGCGTTCGGTCCGCTATTCCCAGGGAAAGAAGAATTAGCGCATCAAAAAGATGAGTATATTGAAATTGAAGATTTATTGAAAGCAACAGCGATTTATGCACATGCGATTTATGAACTAGCGAAGTAGTAGCATGGAAATATAAATTGAAAAACATAGAACCTTTCTTTTTTAAAGTGGGCGAGAGGGACTGGCGGTGCATAGAAGCGGTCAGGGCCTATTTCTGCCATGTGCCGTGCGAAAACAAAGAGAGAAAACGAGTGCAAGTCACTTTTTATTTTCCGTACAGGCGATTTATGTATTGAACAATCGAACTCTCACTAGTGAGTAAACAATGGATGAACCGCTCTTGATAAGGAGAGCGGCTTCTTTCATATGTATGGAGAATTAGCTTCACACGAATAATAGATATATCGTATGTGTTAGAAAGAGGAGAGAGAAAAGATGGCGAGACATTATTTTATTGCGGTGAAATTATCAAATGAAATAAAGAACACACTAGCAGAGTGGAAAGAAATAATAGAAGAAACAACACCGTTTCGTTCTTGGGTACATAAAGAGGATTATCATATTACACTTTCGTTTTTAGGAAGTGCTGAGGAAAGACAACTTGAAAAGCTAAAATTAGACTTGCAGCAACTGGATAAAATGTCCCGTTTTTCACTTACGTTGCAAGGGTGTCATACATTTGGTGTAAAAGAACAGCCGCGTGTGTTTTGGGTAGGAGTGAAAGAAGAACGTGCTTTGTTTGATCTACAAAAACAGGTGTATACGATATGTGAGCAAAATGGTTTTCAATTAGAAACGCGCACGTATCATCCTCATATTACCGTAGCTCGTAAATGGAAGGGAGAAGAAGCATTTGATAAAAATCAGCTTCCTACCCTGCCACCGCGTATATTTGAAGTGGAAACAGTAACGTTATACGAAACACATTTAGAACGGGTGCCGAAATATGAGGCGATTTATGAAATATCTTTACAAAACACACAAGCTTGAAAACGTTTTCTGATTTTTTGAATATACTATAGAAAATGGAGTGTCTCTTGGGAGGGTGTGGATACATATGTTAAGCATACAGCGTACGTTTGAAGCATATTTAGATGAAATGGATAAAATTACAATTTTACTTCCGCATGCGTACGGGACGAGTAGCAAATTCCATTTAAAACAAGGTGCAAATGAATGGGAGCTTTCAATTCATTGTATCACCTCTCTTCCATATGCAACGAAATATGAATGTAAAGTGAGCGAACCCATTACATTGAATAACTGTTATATCATACGTGATGAACAGGGGGCAGAAACCGACTTACAGATGGGTGCTGTCATTCGGACAGAGAAATTTGATGAGCTATACATGTATGAAGGGCGCGATTTAGGTGCTTCTTATTCCAGTAATCAAACTGTATTTAAGGTGTGGGCGCCAACAGCTACAAAAGTAAAAGTTCGTATTTATGAAACCGGGGAAGTATATAAAGATTATGAAATGGAAGGACAAGAAAAAGGTGTTTGGCGTTACGAGTTAGCGGGCGATTGGGACGGTGCGAAGTATACCTTTCTTGTTTGCATTAATTTAATCTGGCGAGAAGCGATTGATCCATATGCAAAATCAGTGTCTGTAAACGGTCTGTACGGAATTGTCGTAAACCTTGCGAAAACATATGTACAAGATGAGGAACCATTACCTCTCATGACTTCTATGACGGACGCTATTATTTATGAAGGGCATATTCGTGACATGACAGTTCATCCTCATAGCGGCGCAACGTATAAAGGGAAATATCTCGGTCTAACAGAAGAAGGAACGACAGGAGAACGAGGGACGTTAACAGGACTTTCTTATATAAAGGAATTAGGTGTTACACATCTTGAACTATTACCGATTCATCATTATGCCGGAGTCGATGAGGAGCAGCCATTTGCAACGTATAACTGGGGATATAATCCATTGTTTTACAATGTTCCGAATGGTAGCTATGCGACAAATTCGTTTGATCCGTACAATCGCATTGTTGAATGTAAACAAATGATTCAAGCACTTCATCGAAATGGATTGCGCGTCATTATCGATGTTGTTTATAACCATGTGTATGAAAGAGAAACGTCTTCTTTTGAAAAGCTTGTTCCTGGATATTATTTTCGGCACGACGAAAATGGAATGCCATCAAATGGGACGGGTGTTGGAAACGATATTGCCTCAGAGCGCAGTATGGTACGGAAGTTTATTGTCGATTCCGTTTTATATTGGTTAACAGAGTATAAGGTGGATGGTTTCCGGTTTGATTTAATGGGAATTTTAGATGTTGCGACAATGAACGAAATTCGGCAGAAAGTAAATGAAGTAAAAGAACAAGTCATATTATTAGGTGAAGGATGGGATTTACAAACACCGCTTGCTTCGGATCAGAAAGCAACATTACAAAATGCAGCGAAACTACCATATATCGCTCAGTTTAATGATCAATTTCGCGATGGGATTAAGGGAAGTACATTTGATGTACAAAAACGAGGGTATGCGCTTGGGGAGACAATAAATAAAGAGCATATCCAATACTTGCTTACAGGAAGTATCCCTTATGTAAAACAGAAAAGTTTATTTATAGAACCTGTGCAAAGCATTAATTATGTAGAATGTCATGATAACATGACGATGTGGGATAAGATTATCGGAAGCAGTAAAGAAGAGGAACATATGCAAAAACGTCGCCATCGCCTTGCAACAACGATGACATTATTAGCACAAGGTATTCCATTTATACATGCCGGTCAAGAATTTTATCGTACAAAGCAAGGAAACGAAAATAGTTATAATGCCCCGGATTGTGTCAACCAAATGGATTGGGATCAAAAAGAGCGAGAAGAAGAAACAGTTTCTTATATAAAAGGAATCATTCGTATTCGCAAATCACACGGTGCCTTTCGTTTTACGTCCTCTGAATTAATTAAGCAGCATATGTCTTTTTTTGATACAGCTTCTTCTGTCATTGCATATTATTTACAAGATGTGCAGCAATTTGGGACGTGGAAAGAAATTGTTGTGTTATTTCATAACGGGACAGAGGAGCAAACCGTTTCCTTGCCTAAAGGTGGTACATGGCACATACTTGCCAATGAGGGAGGGGCAAATGAAAATCCAATTTCTTCATTTGAGGGAGATACAATTGCTATTGCTCCAATTAGCACGTATATATTGACGAAATTGTGACGAATCGACCCTTGACGATGCGAATATAATAAATGTAGAATTGAACAAGGTGGCTATTCAGTTAAGTTGCCAGTCTATTATTATTTTTGTAAAATAAGGTAAAAGAGTGAGCAGCTTGTCTGTTTTTTCACTTTGACTTACTATTTGAAGCAGAATGAATGGAAACCTTGGGCATATGTTTAGATATGTTGTGGTTTTTCTTTTCATAACTATAAAAGATAAGGAATTGTTAACGGGTAATGAACATGGAATGGTTGGAACAATTGTTAGGAAAAGAATGGAAAGTAATGCCGGCTGGAGGGGCGACAGGAGATGCCTACATTGCGCATAACGAACATCATAAAATTTTTTTAAAGCGCAATTCATCGCCCTTTCTTGCGGTATTGTCAGCAGAAGGAATTGTTCCGAAGTTACTTTGGACAAGGCGATTAACAAATGGTGATGTGATTTCGGCACAAAAGTGGCTCCCAGGACAAAAATTAGAACCAGAAGATATGAACTCTGAGCGAGTGGCAGTATTGCTGAAAAAAATTCATTCTTCTAAAGCGTTAGTGCATATGATTCAAAAGCTTGGGAAACAGCCTTTGCATGCACAAGATATATTAGAAGAAGTGCTCCTCACTTTGCAAGAGGATGTAAAGCAAAATGAAGTCATTCAAAAAGGACTTCAGTATTTACAAAAGTCCCTTCAGAATGTAGAATTTGAACATCTTGCTGTTTGTCATTGCGATGTGAATCATAACAATTGGTTAGTAACAGATAATAACGAATTGTTTTTAATTGATTGGGACGGAGCAGTTATTGCAGACCCAGCTCTTGATATTGGGATGCTACTTCATTGGTATGTTCCAAGAGATGAATGGCGTGAGTGGCTTGAGCATTATGGATTAGAACTGACTGATTCTTTGCTAAGCCGCATGAAATGGTATGTTACACTGCAATGTATGATTTTTGTACAATTGTATAGGGAAAAAAATAAGCAAGTAGAAGCAGAATATTGGCTGCAATATTTAATGCAACTACTCGCTTCAGAATAAGTTAAGAAAAACTATCCATTCCTGTAATCCATTGTGACAGTTGTTCTTGATGACCAGAAATATGGCCGTCTAAATCAGGAGAATATTTACCCGATTGACTATAGTAATATACATCGTTTAACATCGATTTAACCTCATTACCCACATTGTCATTTACGAGTAATGATTGAATGAGACGTTCTAATTGTTCACATTCAGAAACCGTTCCACAGCAATCACTTTGATGATTGACTAAGATGTCTTTTAAGATTGCCATTTGATGTTCATGATTAAGTGGCATTTTGACACATCCTTTTCAGTTGTTATCGTAACAATGAAACGAGCGTAACGAACCGCTGATGGAAATTGTATTGCATACACTTTGTAGTTTCCGTCAAAATAGTAAATTTTATACTTGAAAGAAACGGACCGAGTGCTCGTACGTACTTGGTTTTTTATATGATACACACATCTTGAAGTGCAGAGAGGGAGAGAACTATGCGTTTAAGACATAAACCATACGCAATGGACCGAACGAAAGAATATTCACAGTTTGTAATTGGAAATCCGGAAGAGCATAACGGGAAATGGAAAGAGCTATTTGGAAATGACAACCCAATTCACATTGAAGTTGGAACAGGTCGCGGCCGTTTCATGTACGAAATGGCAAAAGCAAATCCAAACGTAAACTATATTGGAATTGAAAAATTCACAAGTGTAATTGTAGATGCACTTGATAAATTAATTGAAGAACCACTACCGAACTTAAAACTAATTAATAAAGATGCAGAAGATTTAACTGTATTCTTTGCGGAGAATGAAATTGATCGCGTATATTTAAACTTCTCTGATCCATGGCCAAAGAATCGCCATGAAAAGCGTCGTTTAACGTATAAAACATTTTTGCGCAACTATGAAACAGTGCTTGTAAAAGGCGGAGAAATTCATTTCAAAACAGATAACCAAGCCTTGTTCGAATACTCTCTTACAAGTATGGCGGAATATGGCATGCTACTGCCTTTTATTAGTTTAGATCTTCACAAAAGTGACTTCGAAGGAAACATTATGACGGAATACGAAGAAAAATTCACAAGTAAGGGAAATCGTATTTATCGTGTTGAAGCAAAATATCGTACAGAACCTGCGCAATAATGCGCAGGTTTTTTTATCTTTGGTAAAGAAATCGATTTTTAATAGTAAGTAGCTAGGAAAACTAAGCAACTTGCCGTTCCTACCAATAAATATTTACATACTATGTATAGAGTAGGACAAGTCCTACTAGATTTAAAAACGAAAGGGGTGAGGTGGAATGCCTATCATTAAACCTTTTTTAGCTGCTAGAAGATATAATGCAACAATCGGTGCTGGAACGGGAACTGGAGCAACGTTTAATATTTTAGCAACTGCTTGTACTGATGACACTGGAGCTGCTGCAACAGCATTTCCTTCGTCATTTGCGTATTACAATTTATACGTGAGTGGACAATTGCAACCTGTGGTTAACTCAAGTGTTACCACAGCAGCGATTACAATTCCAGATGGAAATACTTTGGATCCTGGGGTTGTTGTTAGTGTTGAATTTGTCGTGAACTAGTCATCAATAAAAAGCGGATTCCTTTAAAGGAATCCGCTTTTTATTGATTGATTAAAATAAACTGAAGTGTGATTATAACACCAGCTGGTGGTGCCTCATCAACCAATAGTGTAAGTATCCCCGCTTGTACGGCATAAGAATTTTGCGACTGAATAACGCCATTAATAAATAAATTCATATAGGATACTTGACTTGGTGCTAAAATCTGCGTCGTTCCGTATTGAGGCAAACCTTCGGCATTTGTGTATACAAGACTCGTGCCATCAGAAACAGCAAAATACATTAGATTTGTGGCAGGAATTAGTCCTTGGAAGGTCGGTCCGGGATCCAGAACGGGAAGCGCACAAGGAAAATAATAAGAATTGCAGTTTTTTCTAGAAGAAAATGATTCCAAAAGAGTCCCCCTTTCTTTACGAATAGAATAAACTTATTACCAGTATATGGACAGATGTGATATTTGACTGTACGTTGGGTGTAGTTCTTTAATATGTGTTTTATAAAAATTTTAAGGAAGGAAGTTTATTAGTGGTCAAAAGCTATTGTTGATTCTTATAGTGACCATGTTTTTTGTAAATATTGGCGCAAATGGAGCTACTATTTTATTTCAATTTTTAGTAAGAGATATGGGACTTCATTCTGGTTCTTTAGGCATGCTATATGCAGCGATGTCTCTCGGTTCTTTTTGTGCGGGAATACTATTTTCCTTAAAGTTGATAAAAAGTTTTATTGAGCAACGAACAATAAAGAATAATGCAGGGATGTAAGGAAATAAAAAAAGCCGCCCCAAAGTCCTAGCTTTGTGACGACTTCTTGCAAGGATAAAGAAAGAGCGGGAGCAGCACAAGAATGTCAATGAAAGTTAAAAAGGTTTAGAAAACTAAATTTTCAGAAAACTTATAAACTTAAGGGTTTTTCGCTACTCTTTCTTTATTAATAAGAGTTTAACATGTATAGTAAAAGAAATCAACGGAAAATAGACAATTTTCTTCTAAATTCGACATTTTAAAAAATTGATCTAAAAACACTTCTATCAATTTAATGTATCTATGAAGTTGGGTTATAGTAAATAAAGTGAAAATTTAATCAGTGGGGGTTTCATCCCCACTGATTATTAGTTGAACCAATCAGGCTTTTACGGGCAGTTTATCTCCCACCTAACTTCTTTGCTTTTACCGAATTTTGAGGGGGGAATATTACTGCCCGTTAATGCGGGATAAATATCACATATATGTTTATATAGGAGTGAAAAGAAGTGTTTCAGCTAAACAAAGGAGATAAAATAGGAGTTTTTTCACCATCATTGCCTGGTACATATACATCATCTAATCGGTTCGAACGTTCGAAACAGTTTATGGAAAGTAAAGGATTTATTATCGTTGAAGGAAGTCTTACTGGAAAATGTGGTGGTTATCGATCTGGCAGTATAAAAGATCGTGCTCAAGAGTTGAACCAACTTATTCAGAATCCAGAAATTAAGTGTATCATGTCATCTGTTGGAGGAAGCAATTCGAATTCATTACTTCCTTATTTAGAATACGAAGAAATAAGAAAACATCCGAAGATTTTCGTTGGGTATTCTGATGTCACGGCCATCTTGTTAGGTATTTATGCGAAAACGGGTATGACAACATTTTATGGACCGTCCCTTATTTCATCATTGGGGGAATTTCCTCCATATGTAAATGATACATTTTCATCATTTGAAGATGTGTTAATAAAAAATGCAGCACTCCCATATGAGTATCCTATATATCCTGTTTGGACAGATGAGCAATTAAATTGGCAGACACAAACTCGTTCTAAAGCAAGTTATCCGAATGAATGGGTTTGTGTAAAGGAAGGCGTAGTAACTGGTCGGTTAATAGCGGGAAATTTAATGACGATGTTAAGTATATGGGGAAGCCCTTATATGCCTGTTATTCGAAAGGGAGATATTTTAATGATTGAAGACTGTAAAAAAACAGCAGCAATCGTTGAAAAGCATTTTAGTTTCTTACAAATAAACGGCGTATTCGAAAAAGTTGGCGGCATCATCTTAGGAAAGCATGAGCAATTTGACGATCAAGGAACAGGATTAACACCATCTGATATTTTGCTCGAAGTAATGGGAGACATTGATATTCCAATCTTAGCTGATTTTGACTGTTGTCACACACATCCTATTGTTACAATGCCTATTGGCGGGACAGTAGAATTAAATGCAACGCAGAAGACAGTTCGAATTTTGGAATTTTAAAATGCAAAAAGCTAGCTTATTGCTAGCTTTTATAGTGCTATAAAGAATCAACATAATTTTTAGCTTCCAGTAATGACAATCCTAAAATCTCTCGCGCTCTCTTGATTGCTTTGATTGTATCTCCATCTTTCACTAGCTGGCGAAGTTCTTCGTTAATTTCATGCTCAGGTAGTTCCAAGTGTTTAGCGATTTGATCTAATTTATCTTCTGTTCGTTTTAATCTCGTATGAATGTTGTTTAACTGACCGGAAACATAAAATATGCCTAAAACGATAACTGCTGTTAGAAGTAAATAATCCACATTTATCTCTCCTTCTTCGCTTTTTGAATAACATCTACGATAAACGGCGCTTTTGCATTTGTGTATGCAACTCTATCAAAACGATGTTTATTCGCTAATTCCTTTTTTAATTGCTCATATTGCTGACGCACGTTCGGGTGATTTCTTATATAATCACGAAATAAAAGGTTATGATTCCATTCCTCACTACCATATTGATAAATATGTAAATGATGCGTTCCTGCTCTCCATAATCCTTTTCGAAAGAATCTTCTATTTGGAAATTCCTCATGAAGTACATGTTCATATCCAATTGCCTTCAATGGTTCAATGAACATATCTATTTCGTTAAGATCACGAACACCAACCATTATATCAAGTATAGGTTTTGCGCTTAATCCTTCAACAGATGTACTTCCGATGTGCTCAATAGCAAGCGCTGCATCGCCTACAATATCTTTAATAATTTTTTGTTCTTCTGTAAATTGTAATGTCCACTTTGATGTATATTCTTCAATTACAACTGGTTTGTCCATATGTCTCTCCTTTCTTGTTGACTTTATTTAACAAAGTTTTTAGACTGTCCTCTCGGAATGCTTAATATTTTCCACTTAAATGCTTCATAATGATTGCGACACTATTAGATTCTTCATTAGGTTGCCAATGGAGTTCTTGTTCGGTTAATTGCGCAATTGCTTGTTCAGCACGTTCCTTTATATGTATAAATTGAGAAAGTACAGTAGACAAAAACTTTTCTTCAATTCGATTCATCCCCAAGCCCCCTATTTCCTTAATTTACCTTTATCTTATCACAAATAATACGTGCGATGAGGAAAGGAAAACATTACAAAAATGTAATGTTGCTGTCATGTAAATCGATAACAAATCATATATAAAACTTTTATGATTCAAACAGACATAGTAAATGAACAGATGAGGTGTGATTCACTTGAAGAAATATGTAATAGGGATTACGTTATTTATGCTATTATTTTCCGTATCTTCAATGGTAGTGCTAGCTGTTGCTGAAAAAAATGATGCAATAGATATAAAAAAATGGATAGTAAAAGAATATTACGTTCAAATCACAGAGAATGGAAAAGAAGAGTCTATGGAAGATAATGATGGAAAAAAACAGTCCGTGTATTGGTATACAATGAAAGCCTATGATAAAAAAGGAAATGAAGAAACGGTTAAATTTTTTGCAACGAAAAACTTAAGAATAGGGGCATTTCTGCGTGTGCATGTAAGTGGTGAATACCCTGACAAAACAAATGAAATTGAAAGATATAAAGAAATAACGACTAAGGAAATACCTGTGAAAGCGAAAGAAAAGTTAGGTGTGAAATAAACAAGCAGCTTGTGGAAACTAGATCCATAAGCTGCTTGTTTTATTGAAATATCAATTGTTTAGCAGTGAAAAATGCAATTTTGCATCTTTCCTTATAATGGTATAGAAAACATGTTATATTAAAAAGTAAATATTTGAATAAAATGACTCTTTAGACAACGGGAGAACATACATATGGCGACACAAATAAACCGATATTTATGGAATTTGAAAACACCGTGGTTTATCATACTCATGACGATTGCAACATTTGTCATCATAATTCCATTAGACTTTATTTTACCGGAAATTTCAAAAAATCCAATTACACAAGAAACTATTTTATTACAAATAATATTAGCAGTATTTTGGGCACCTTTATCTGAAACGTTAATCTTTCAAGTGTTTTTGTTTTGGATTTTGCGCTTTATCCCTGTGGTTCGTGAAAAAGACATTCTTATTATTTTGATTGCATCCATTATATTTGGTTTAAATCATCCATTTGGAATTACTTATATAGTAGGAGTAGTGTTAATCGGATTACTTTATAACTATGCGTATTGGCTGTATGAAAAGAAAAATGAAAAAGTTGATGTAGCGATGTCTGCATTTTGGGTTGTATTTTGGATTCATTTACTCCATAACTTAATTTCGTTACTTGCTTCCAATTTTGGATAAACTTTTAATTGTAGAGGGTGAATAGACTAATGAAAAGTCTAAAATCATTAAAGTTTTTTGCATGTTGTTTTGGAATTTTATTTTTGTTGAAATGTACGGATTTGTATAGAGATTTTTTTGTTGATCATAAATTTTCTTGGTTTCATAGTATTTCTGCAATCTTATTCCTTATTGCATTTCTAGATGTTGTATATAGCATTAAAAATAAAAAGTATAAAACTGCATAACAAAATAAAGGCATGCTAGATTGTTGCTATCTAGCATGCCTTTATTTTAGTTCACACGTTTTGCTTTCTAAATCAAATAAAAAGGTATACAAAGGACAGTAATTAACACTGCCAACAACGGCGCATTCTTTGCAAAAGCATCAATTGTATTCATGATTGAATCACCTTTGTGTTTTTTCGTCTGATCATACTCCTGTAATACTGTATATTCTTTTTGTAGTTGCAGGATAAAAAGTGTGCAAAATCAAAGAAACCAAGGGAAATGTATGATTAGAAAGGTTAGATCAAAAAAATGGTCTGACCTCTTTTTTTAATTACAAAACCACTTACAAAACTTACAAAACCTATTATTACTATTGAAAGCGTTTTAATATTGTAAATAACAACATAAGGGGGGGCCTCTATGGGAATTCAAAAGCAAGTGGAAACGATGTCATCTACAGGTGAGGTAGAAACAAAGCCGGATACATTCGTTTCAAAAATCATGAATATAAAAATTGGTGTTATACCGTTACCATTATATCTTGTACTAGCAGCGGTTATTTACGGAGCATCTGTATATAATAAGTTGCCAGCGGATATGATTGGCGGATTTGCAGTTATTATGATTATGGGGATTTTCTTAGGCGATATCGGAATGAGAATTCCAATTTTAAAGAACATTGGTGGACCAGCAATTCTTTCATTATTTATTCCGTCATTACTCGTGTTCTTTAACTGGATCAACCCAGCATCAATGAATGCTGTGAATATGTTAATGAAAAAATCAAACTTTTTATATCTATACATTTCTTGTTTAGTAGTCGGAAGTGTTTTAGGAATGAACCGCAAGGTGTTAGTACAAGGGTTTATTCGTATGTTTATTCCGTTAGTTGTAGGAACACTTGCTTCGATTGCAGTTGGATTATTAGTTGGATCATTATTCGGATTTGAAATGAAAAGAACGTTCTTCTTTATCATTGTACCAATTGTGAGCGGTGGTATTGGAGAAGGAATTTTACCACTTTCCTTAGCCTACAGTGAGATTTTAAATCAATCATCAGCAACATTTGTATCTCAGCTTATTCCAGCAGCGGTTATCGGAAATATGTTTGCGATTGTAGGCGCTGGATACATGAAGCGATTAGGTGAGAAAAAACCAGAACTTAGCGGTAATGGTGTATTAGTAAAAACAGGTAATCAAGATGACTTATTAAAAGAACAAAATACAGAAAAACCAATTGACTTCTCATTAATGGGAGCAGGTTTATTAATCGCATGTACGTTCTTTATTTTCGGTGGATTGGCTTCTAAATTTATTGGTATTCCAGGGGCAATCATTATGATTTTCTCAGCGGCACTTGTGAAGTACTTTAAATTAATGCCAGCAAAAATGGAGCAAGGTGCATATCACTTATACAAATTTATTTCAACAAGCTTAACGTGGCCATTAATGGTTGGTTTAGGAATACTGTACATTCCGTTAAAAGATGTAGCAGCTGTTCTTTCAGTTGGATATGTTGCGGTGTGTGCATCTGTGGTAATCACAATGATCGCGACTGGTTTCTTTATTGGAAAAGTCATGAAAATGTTCCCGGTTGAATCTGCGATTGTAACAGGATGTCATAGCGGATTAGGCGGAACAGGAGACGTTGCAATTTTATCAGCTTCAAACCGTATGGAATTAATGCCGTTTGCACAAATTTCAACGCGTTTAGGCGGAGCGGCAATGGTTGTAACAGCATCAATTTTATTAAAAATGTTTTCGTAATGTAACATCTAACAAGCTAGCTATGTAAAGACGTAGCTAGCTTGTAAAATTAGGAGGAGATTATTTCTATGTTAGAGAGTCAAATTAAAGAACGTTCGTTATTACTTCATAAAGAATTAGTAGGGAAAATTGAAATTACAAGTAAAGTAGAAGTGAATTCAGCTGATGATTTAAGTTTGACATATACACCAGGTGTAGCGGAATCTTGTAAGGCAATTGCGGCAGATGAAGAAACAGCTTATGACTATACAGCGCGTGGTAATATGGTTGCAGTTGTCTCAGATGGAACAGCAGTACTTGGCTTAGGTGATATTGGACCGAAAGCAGCTATGCCTGTTATGGAAGGAAAAAGTATTTTATTTAAAAAGTTTGCGAATGTCGATGCATTCCCGCTTTGTCTTGGAACGACTGACGTAGATGAAATCGTAACCATCGTTAAAAATTTAGAACCAACATTTGCAGGGATTAATTTAGAAGATATTGCAGCGCCGCGCTGTTTTGAAATTGAAAAACGTTTAAAAGAAGAAACAAATATTCCAGTGTTCCACGATGATCAGCATGGAACAGCAATTGTTGTTTTAGCGGCAGTTCTTAACGCGTTAAAAGTAGTAAATAAAACAATGGATGAAGTGAAGATTGTTATAAATGGTGCTGGTTCTGCAGGGATTGCGATTGGAAAATTGTTACTAAAAGCAGGTGCCGAGCATATGACGTTAGTAAGTTTAGAAGGTATCGTTTGCGAGGGAGAGTCATGGATGAACCCTGCACAAGTCGAGATTGCGAAAGAAACGAATCGCAAACATGTACGCGGAACATTAAAAGAAGCGATTCAAGGCGCAGACATTTTTATTGGCGTATCTGCTCCTAACGTATTAACAAAAGAGCATGTGAAGGCAATGAATGAAAATCCGATTGTATTTGCAATGGCGAATCCAGTACCAGAAATATTCCCAGAAGAGGCACTAGAAGCTGGGGCAGCTGTTGTTGGAACAGGACGTTCTGATTATCCAAACCAAGTGAACAATGTATTAGCATTCCCAGGGATATTCCGTGGTGCATTAGATGTACGTGCGACAGATGTTACAGAGGAAATGAAATTAGCTGCAGCATATGGAATTGCTAACATCATTACAGATGAAGAACGAAATGCAAATTATGTAATTCCAAATCCGCTTGATAAAAGAGTTGTACCAAGTGTAGCAGCTGCGGTAGCAAAAGCTGCAATTGAATCAGGTGTGGCACAAATTAAAAAAGTGCCAAACTATGCAATCGAACAGTAGAATTAAGCTTTCATGCAAAAAATATATTGAACTTGGATATACTACGAATCTAAAAGAGGTAGGTAGTATATGTCTAGGTTGAGTACTATCACTTATTTTTGAAAATTCTCCCCATCTTTAAGAGGTGGGGAGAATTTTTATTTCTTTTCTATAAATGCCTATTTGTTTAACACTTAACATATAAGTCGCTGCTATGCAGAATACACCATGACCTGCATTGGCTTTCACCTTTAATTTTAATCCTAGCATGCGGTAGGGAAATACCGTAATCCCCAATTTTATTGAAAGTTCCCCTAGATTTTCTTTGTATCTCAATGAGTAGAATAGTATATATAATCTTACTTAAGAAAAAAGTTGTTTTCATTGTAAAGAATTAGTATTATAGATTTCGCACGGAATATAGAAAACACAGGGGGAAAAGGCGGGATGAAGAAAAGTAAGAAGTTTTGGAGCTTGCAGAAAACTATTGCATTTTTAGTATGTGCTGTAGTTGTCTTTGCTTTACTTGTAACTGATATTTTAATTAGTCATCATGTCGAGCGCACGACAGAAGAAACTCAAATAGAAAAAGCGAAAGCAGTTGCACGTATTACAGCAAATTCACCGCTCGTAATCGATGCTTTATCGGGAAGAAAAGATGAATCTGAAATTCAGCCGAATGTGAATCGGCTTTTAAAAAATACAGATGTTCAATTTATTGTCGTTATGGATATGAATGGGATACGAAAATCTCATCCAGATCCCACGAAAATTGGCCAACATTTCGTTGGAGGCGATGAAGCAACGGCCTTGAAAGGAAAAGAGTACGTATCAACAGCAAAAGGGACATTAGGAAAGTCTGTGCGAGTATTTGTACCAATCTTTTCTGAAACGAAAAAACAAATAGGGGTTGTGGCTGTTGGAATTTCAGCTGATAATGTAGAAGAGATGGTCGAACAGAGTAGACATATTATGTACATAGGTGTCAGTGTTGGGATTTTAGTAGGGGTTATAGGGGCTATTTTATTAGCTAGACATATTAAGAAAATTTTATTTGGCCTCGAACCTAATGAAATTTCCAAAATTTTAGAAGAACGCAATACAATGCTACAATCTGTCAAAGAAGGAATTATCGCAATTGATAAGGATGCGAGAATTACTTTAATTAATAACGAAGCCAGGCGGTTAATTGAGAAAAGCGGGATTAAAGAAGAGTTTATTGGTGAAGACATTAAGAAATATATGCCGAATTCAAGGATAAAAGAAGTATTACAAACGGGAGTAGCGCAGTTTGATGAGGAACATAGTATGCATGGTATCACAATTGTTTCGAATCGAGTTCCATTATACGTAAAGGGAGAAATTGTTGGTGCGATTGCAACATTTCGTGATAAAACGGAAATAAGAAAATTAGCAGAGCAGTTAACTGGTATTCGACTATATGCAGAGGCTTTGCGTGCACAATCTCATGAATTTATGAATAAGATGCATGTTGTATTAGGACTAACACATATGAAGCATTATGAACAATTAGAAACGTATGTTAGCAGCATGGTATCAGAGCATCAATACGAAATTGGTGATGTGATGCGGAAGATAAAAAATCCTGTGTTTGCCGGCTTTTTACTTGGGAAACTTAGCTATGCGAGAGAAAAAGGAATAGAATTAACGATCAGTGAAGATTCTTATTTACCACATCCAGATGATGAGGGGATTATTCATGAACTCATTACAATTGTGGGGAATTTAATTGATAATGCTTTAGATGCAGTAGTGGATTGTAAATATAAGAAGGTAAATGTTACAATTAAATATAATGATAAATTGATAGTAAGAGTTACAGATACAGGGAAGGGAATTAAGAAAGAAGAAATAGATAAACTATTCGTCAAAGGGTATTCTACAAAAGGAGAAAATCGCGGATATGGCTTATATCTTGTGAAAGAAAGTATAGAACGTATAAAAGGAAATATACATATTGATTCAGTATTAGGAGAGCAAGCAACAATCACAATTGAAACACCATATAAAAGTAAGGAAGAGATGGAAGATGATTAAAGTTTTAATTGTAGAAGATGATCCAATGGTAGCGATGCTAAATAAGCATTATTTAGAACAAGTTGGCGGGTTTGAACTTGTTCATACAGCTAACTCTGTAGACGAAGCGTTACAGGTACTAGAGGAATCTCAAATAGATTTTATATTGCTTGATATTTTTATGCCTGGTGATACTGGGTTTGAATTGTTATTAGATATTCGGAATAAAGAAAAAGAGATTGATGTGATGATGATTTCAGCAGTGCATGATATGGTAAGTATTAAAAAAGCGCTGCAGTATGGAGTTGTAGATTATTTAATAAAACCATTTACGTTTGAGCGTTTTAAGGAAGCATTATCTGCTTATCGTGAAAAATTTAAATTTATGAAGGAACAGCCTAATATTAATCAATCTGAACTAGATGAATTGATCTTACAGAAAGAAAAAAAAGAATCTCCTGTAAGTAAAGTGCTTCCGAAAGGATTAACAAAGCAAACCTTGCAGTTAGTCTGGAAACAGATACAATTGCTGCATGGAAAAACATTTACAACAGAAGAAATGGCGCAATTAGTTGGAATTTCTAGGGTTTCTATTCGAAAGTATGTCATGTTTTTAATTGAAATTGGAGCTTTAGAAAATGAAATGGTGTATCAACAAGTTGGAAGACCGGTGAGTAAATTACGTTGTATTGATGAAAGTAAAATATATTTATATATATGAAACTGTCCCAAAAGGTCGTTGCATAACGGCTTTTTGGGGACAGTTTTTTTGTTGAACATGAACGTATTTAGGAATCATAATTATTTTTATGTGAACATTTTAAGATGAATTGTATATTAATGTCGAATTATTTAGAATATTGTTGTTTTTTGTCTTGATGTCGTGTGTTTTTGGTGTTAAACTTGAAATCACAAAGAGGAAGTAGCAAATTATTTTTTAAAAACAATAGACTGAAAAGTCGAACTATTTAAGTTTTACTCTATTTTTGTGTGATTGATATGTCTGTGTAATGGCTACTTTTTCTTTGTTTTATAGTATACAAACATTATTGAGTAGAGATATGGAGGTGATTTAGAGCGGAATTAATCATTTAGTAAAAAAAATAAAAAATTTCATACAAATGGTTGACAAAAAAACTATTTTTAATAATAATTACTTTATAATTATTTTAAATAAGTAATTATTATATAATAGGAGGCTCCATAATGAACCAATACAATCGCTTAACAACAAACCAAGGTGCTCCTGTAGGAGATAATCAAAATTCTCGTGCAGCAGGTCGTCGCGGGCCAGTATTATTAGAGGATTATCATTTAGTAGAAAAATTAGCTCATTTTGATCGTGAACGTATTCCTGAGCGCGTTGTACATGCACGTGGCGCTGGTGCTCATGGTGTTTTCGTAACAAAAAATAGTATGAAAGAATATACAAGAGCAGCATTCTTGCAGAACGAAGGAACAGAAACACCTGTATTTGTTCGTTTCTCAACGGTTATTCATGGGCAAGGATCTCCAGAAACAGCTCGTGATCCAAGAGGTTTTGCGGTGAAGTTTTATACAGAAGAAGGGAACTATGATCTTGTTGGTAACCATTTACCTGTATTTTTCATTCGTGATGCAATCAAATTCCCAGATATGGTTCATTCTTTAAAACCAGCGCCCGATACAAATATTCAAACACCAGATCGTTACTGGGATTTCATGACGCTAACACCAGAATCAACTCATATGTTAACTTGGGTATTTTCTGATTACGGCACACCTGCAAACTACCGCGAAATGGAAGGATTCGGTGTCCATTCATTTAAATGGGTAAACGAAAATGGCGAGGTTGTATACGTAAAATATCATTGGAAGCCAAAGCAAGGCGTACGTAACTTTAATGTAAAAGAAGCAGAACAAATGCAAGGAAAAGATTTTAACCATGCAACTCGTGATTTATTTGATGCAATTGAGCGTGGAAATTACCCGAAATGGGATCTTCACGTACAAGTTATGAAACTAGATGAAATGGATTCCTTAGAGTTTGATCCACTAGATCCAACAAAATTGTGGCCGGAAGACCGTTTTCCATTAATGGAAGTAGGTACAATGACGTTAAATCGTAACCCACAAAATTTCTTTGCAGAAGTTGAGCAAGCGGCATTTTCACCAAGTGCAACTGTGTCTGGTATTGAACCGTCTGAGGATAAATTATTACAAGGACGTTTGTTCTCTTATCCGGATACACAGCGTTATCGCTTAGGGGCAAATTACTTGCAAATCCCTGTAAACTGCCCGTACGCAGCTGTGCATAATCAACAACGTGATGGTTTCATGCAAGTAAACCAACAACCGTCTACAATTAATTATGAACCAAGTCGTCATGCGGAAAATCCAAGTGAAGATCCAGCATACCGAGATTCAACTATGAAACTTGAAGGTTATGTATCTCGTGAAAAGATTGAGAAACCAAACGATTTTGAGCAAGCTGGTGAGCGTTATCGTTCCTTCTCTCAAGAAGAACAAGATAACTTAATTGCGAACCTGGCAAATGATTTAAAAGGTGTAAATGAACAAGTAAAATTACTTGCAATTTGTAACTTCTTCCGTGCAGATCGAGAGTATGGTATGCGTTTAGCAGAAGCATTAAACGTTGATATTTCAGCGTACGTGGGAGCTCCTGCAAAGTAGGGACTACTTTGATACAAGCAACATCTGGCTCTGCATAGAAACAACCAGGACCTTCTCTTATCACATGTAAGGTTTAAAAAAGAAAAGGATATATATAGTTTATTTTGGTAGGATTATACACTTTTTAAAATTACAAAACTAATTACAATAATTAAAAAAATATTATTCTTGTCGAAAATGTTGTAAAATTTTGGACAAGAGCATGAAAGAGCCTTTTAAAGGAGGGAGTAAAAAGTTTCGAAGTGTTAAAATATACAGTTAAAATTGAACGTATTGATGTTATGAATCATAAAAAAATATAAATCCTCAGTAAAATTTAGGCATGGCTGAGCTTGTTACTTTTGATAAATATCATATAGAGAAAAATCGTTTATGCCGTATTTTAAAATTGGATTTATATAGTAAGAACAAATCAATGACGTTGAATTGAAAGCATTATTAACTAGGCATTTATGCTCAGTACGAGATGGTAATACGATACAATTTCAATTTACATGATTTGATAGAAATGATAATAAAACATAATTTAGCTAATTAGTATATTATCATCGTTTGTTAAGCATGTCAATATTTAGATTTTTAGATTTAGTGGTTGGTTTATAGAAACCAATTAGATATATATAGAAATCAAGTTTCTAAGTTTATAACGACGAAAAGAGACGACATACTCGCAACTATCAGATCGTGAACTTGTACGAAAAGCCATCTTACTATTATTCGTTAGGAGGCGGATAAAGAGTATGGTGTGTGACGTTAGGCAGAAATCGAGTTTACTCTCGAAGGAGTGCCTGGACTAACGATCGTTAGTAACAACTGAAACTGTGAGACCACGGCGAGATACCCAAACAAATCTCGCGACTAGATGGCTGTTAATACTCCCCCATGCGTAATTGGCAACGACTGCGTGTGAAGCGGGGTAAAGTCGCATCGAGTAGCCCTAACAGGTGAAGCTGAGGAAAGGTTAAACATACTGCGAAAGTGATGCGGACAGGGAGCTATATATGGTTAGAATTTGAGCACTCAATGACGAACTGCTGAATGTACGTTTCGTAAATCCGTTCCTAGAAATGGGTGTTATTACCTCCAGAACAAATATCATACAGTTTGTGATGGATAAAGCTAATGGGTAGCTTTAACTTCTTATTGAAGTGGTAATCGGGACAAAGGCAGGACCTACGTATAGTTATATACCTAGCAGTTTCGGAACGTCAGAAGTCCCTAACGATGTAGTAATAACTTGGGGAACAGCACGGCTAAGCTGTGAAAGAGTTATGAATAGGGATGGCAGCAGGGGTGTAGTACCAATGAAACTCTGATAATAAGGAGTGGAGGGAAGGCCCTAAGTCTAATGAACAGGTGAGTTATAATCCCCTTACTTACATAAAGATAGAGATAACTCCACTTGCGATACGAACCTGTTGATTAGATGGAACGCCGTGTGCGGTGAAAGTCGCACGCACGGTGTGGGGTGGGGGAAAAGCTGGAGATAGCTTCAAAGGTTTACCTATTACCATTATTTGAAAAAAGTAACTTCTATTTTTTCGATTATCATGATCTTTATGTTTACGATAGGCCAAAGTTTGATGCCTATAATCGCAAATGCGCAAGAGTTAAATACAGCAAATCTTGTTGATAGCTTCACAATCGACAAAACGACACTAGGTACCGGAGAACAGACGGGAATAAAGGTTAATTTTAGTGAAAAACCTGGACTTGAAATAAAAACAGGGGACACATTAACATTATCGTTACCTCAAGAATTAAAAGGATTCACAGGAACGATTCCACTGAACGATGATAAAGGGCAAAATTTTGGTACTTGTCAAGTAACCACAACTGATGTCCAGTGTACATTTAGTGATACAGCTGAGAAACTTTTAAATGTTAAAGGGTATTTTTATTTTAAAGTTGAAGCGACTAATGAGGTAGCACAGAATGAACAGAAAACAATCTATACGAATTTAGGCACACAATTAGAGAAACAAGCGGTAACAATTGTTGGGCCAACTGGTGGTGGTTCTGGCCCTGGAACCTTTCATAGTAAAGTGGGTTCTATTAAACCGGAAACCACAAATCTAGTGAATTGGTGGTTGAGTATAAATGGAGCGAGCCAAAATGTAGATAGTGATATTGTTTTGGTAGACACTTTGCAAGAAGGTCAAACGCTTAATCAAGATAGTATGCGTATTGGAGGATTTGCTGCTCCAATGACCGTTCAAGCGTTTCAGGATCAAGGATATGGAACGGTTACTTTTATTGGTGATAATGCGTTTAAAGTTGTGATTAATAAGGATAAAGCAAGTGGTATTACTTTTGCTTTTTCTTATACATCTACTATAACTGCAAGTGGAAAGAGTCAAGCATATTTTGATAATCAATATACAGTTGATTACAAGATTACGAATGAAAATCCAGTATCAACATCAGGTAGTGCTAGGGTTAACAACATAGATATGGGCGGCGGCGCACAAGGCGACTTACCATCTAAAGGAACGTTAAGAATTGTAAAGCACATTGACGGAGATGAAACAAAATTCATACCGAATGCTTCATTTAACTTATATACAGAGTCAGGTCAGCAAATTGGCGGTACGTATACAACGGATGCACAAGGTAAGGTTGAAGTGCCTAATTTAGCTCCAGGTAATTACTATGTACAGGAAATTTCTGCTCCAGACTATTTGAATTTTGATCCGCAAGCAAAAGTGCCTTTTACAATTGATGCAGACGCTGCAAAAGGTGTAAAGCTGATGGTTCCGAATAAGGTGAAAACAACATCGATTTCAGGAACAAAGACGTGGAAAGATAACAATGCTACTGATCGTCCAAATTCGATTCAAGTAGAATTACTACGAAATGGTCAAGTCGTTACGACGCAAGAAGTAACAGCAGCAAACAACTGGAACTATACATTTACGGATATTCCTGCATATGATAATGACGGAAATGCCTATACGTATACAGTAAGAGAACAAACAGTAGCGGGATATAAATCTGAAGTAAACGGTTATAACATTACGAATATAAAAGATGCGAAAACAAAAGTAGAAGGAACAAAGACGTGGAAAGATAACAATGCGGCAGATCGTCCAGCAACAATCAAAGTAGACTTACTACAAAATGGTCAAGTAGTTGATACAAAAGACGTAACAGCGGCAACAAATTGGAAGTACACGTTTGACAATCTATCAGTCTACGATGCGAACGGATTAGCATACAAGTATGAAGTGAAAGAACAACCAGTAGGCGGATACAAATCAGAAATAAACGGTTATGACATTACGAATACAAAAGTAGGCCAAACAAAAGTAGAAGGAACGAAAACGTGGAATGACAACTATGCGACAGATCGTCCGACAACGATTAAAGTCAATTTACTACAAAATGGTCAAGTGGTTGACACAAAAGACGTAACAGCGGCAACAAATTGGAAGTACACATTTGATAACCTACAAGCGTACGATGCAAACGGAGTAGCGTACACGTATACAGTGCAGGAAGAGCAGGTAGCAGGATATCAATCCGAAGTAAAAGGTTATGACATCACGAATACAAAAGTAGGTCAAACAAAAGTAGAAGGAACGAAAACGTGGAATGACAATAGTGCGACAGATCGTCCAAGCACAATCAAAGTTGATTTACTACAAAACGGTCAAGTAGTTGATACGAAAGAAGTAACAGCAGCAACAAATTGGAAGTACACGTTTGACAACCTACAAGCGTACGATGCGAACGGAGTAGCATATAAGTACGAAGTGAAAGAACAGCCAGTAGCGGGATACCAGTCTGATGTACACGGTTATGACATTACAAATACAAAAGTAGGCCAAACGACAGTAGAAGGAACGAAAACGTGGAAAGATAATAACGCGACAGATCGTCCAGCAACAATCAAGGTGGACTTACTGCAAAACGGTCAAGTGATTGACACGAAAGACGTAACAGCAGCAAGCAATTGGAACTATACGTTTGATAATCTACAGGCTTACGATGCGAATGGAGTAGCATACAAGTATGAAGTGAAAGAACAACCAGTACCAGGATATCAATCAGAAGTAAATGGTTATAACATTACAAATACAAAAGTAGGGAAAGTAACAGTAGAAGGAACAAAGACGTGGAATGACAATAATGCAGTAGATCGTCCGGCAACAATTCAGGTAGACTTATACCAAAATGGTACATTCCTACTTACGCAATATGTGACAGCAACAAATTGGAAGTACACGTTTGACAACCTACAAGCGTACGATGCGAACGGAGTAGCATATAAGTACGAAGTGAAAGAACAACCAGTAGCAGGATATCAATCCGAAGTGAAAGGTTATGACATCACGAATACAAAAGTAGGAAAAGTAACAGTAGAAGGAACGAAAGCTTGGAAAGATAACAATGCGACAAATCGTCCAAGTATGATTAAAGTAGACCTTCTACAAAACGGTCAAGTGATTGACACGAAAGAAGTAAGCGAAGCAACTAGCTGGAAATATGAATTCAAAGATTTAGCAGCGTATGATGCAAATGGAGTAGCATACAAGTATGAAGTGAAAGAACAACCAGTAGACGGATACAAATCCGAGGTAAACGGTTATGACATCACAAATACAAAAGTAGGCCAAACAAAGGTAGAAGGAACGAAGACATGGAAAGATGATAACGCAACAGAACGCCCGAAAATGATTAAAGTAGACCTTCTACAAAACGGAAAAGTGATCGTAACGAAAGAAGTAAGCGAAGCAACAAGCTGGAAATATGCGTTTACAGATTTAGCAGCATATGATGTTGACGGCAAAGCATATAAATATGAAGTAAAAGAACAAACAGTAGACGGATATCAATCCGAAGTAAAAGGTTATGATATTACGAATACAAAGATTCAGGAATGGACAGATAAAGTAGATAATCCTAAAGCAGATTCGGGTACAGGTGTAAACACAGGTACAAACACGAATAGCGAGAATCCAAAAGCACCGTCCAATAAAGATAATAATAAGACGACAGTATTACTTCCTAAAACAGGAGGAACACCAGCATGGATGATTTCAGTAGCTGGAGGTATGATGTTGTTTGCTTTAGGTGGAATGCTATTGTTCCGTCAAAGAGTTAAGTAATTAAATTATTTATTATGCTAAAACCCGAGTAGTAGACAAGTTAAAAGTCGCTACTCGGGTTTTTTATTATTTAGAACGTGTCTTTTTAAAACAAATAATCATTTCTGCATATAGTTATAGTGAGAACGGAGGGATAAAAGTGACGAGAATTGCGTATACAGAAAGTGATGTAGGTTTACTTGCTCGTCTTATGCGTGCAGAAGCAGAAGGAGAAGGACAACAAGGCATGATGGCAGTAGGAACAGTTGGTGTGAATCGTGTTATGTGTGATTGTCTAGACTTTAAACAAATTACAAATATTACGCAAATGGTGTATCAGCAGCCAGGTGGGTTTGAAGCAACGACGAAAGGGTATTTTTATCAAAGAGCAAGAGAGAGTGACAAAGAAATGGCAAGAAAATGTTTGAATTATGCTCGTATATGGCCAGGTGTATATTCTCTTTGGTTCTTCCGGCCAGTTGGCAGTTGTCCTCCTACGTGGTGGGATCAACCTCATGCAGGACAATACAAGAATCATTGTTTTTACGAACCGACTGGAGATGAATGTCCGAAAGTATATAGCGGAAAGTAGTGCAAGAGAAATATATCGGCGATTCGACACGATATAAAGACCGCTCGACAATATTTGACATCCAAAAAGGCACCTCATTAGCAAAATGAGATGCCTTTTTGGTTAAGAGGACAATTAGTTCGTGAATAATGAGCCGAAATGGTTATTAGAATATTTTCCCTTAAGAAATACATACTAAACAATAATATAGAACGCATGTAGAAAGTGAGGGAGTTCATGGTTAAGTTTCTGAAACGCTTAAAAAGTAGAGGCAATCCTAAGTCGTTTTCAAGATACGACAATAGTCATTTTCAGGAAAAAAATAAAGAGGACTCCCTCTTAGACGCTGATTTATCTAAAAACATAGCTGAGCTTCAGGAGATCTTTCGGCAAGCTCCTGATTTAGTGATTCGTCGTTTTTCAATGACAGGAGACGGATTAGAAGCAGCCTTAGTTTATTTGTCTGGATTAACAGATAAACAATTGGTTCAAAATCATATTTTACCTTCTTTGATGGAAAGTGTTTTTGATATGAATAAGGAACTTCCCATTCCGTTAGGGCGTATTGAAATGATTAATACGTGGAGCCGAATTGAAAATGCTATTTTAGGAGGAGATAGTGTTTTATTGATTCATGGTCAGACGATAGCGCATCAATTAGATACGAAAGGGTGGCCACAAAGAAATATTGAAGATACGCATAATGAAGTATCTTTAAAAGGTGCGCATGAATCATTTGTAGAAACCGGAAGTCAAAATATCGCAATGATTCGAAGATATATTCCTCACCGCGAATTCATGGTAAAAGAAATCACGATTGGTATGCGAAGTAAAACGAGAATTTCTATTTTATATTTGAACGATGTAGCCTCTGAGGATGTGCTGAAAGAATTGGAAACACGGATTCAAGGTGTTACTGTCGACGCGATTGCGAATACGGGTGAACTTATCGAATTCATTGAAGATAATCCGTACTCACCGTTTCCACAATTTATGTTAACTGAAAGACCTGATGTGGCTGTATCTCACATTCTTCAGGGAAGATTTGTAGCTGTAGTGGATCATTCTCCTAATGTATTAATTGCTCCGACAAATTTTATATCCTTTTTTCAAGGAGTTGATGATTACGGGACACGTTGGCTAGTCGCTTCGTTTATTCGGATACTTCGTTTTATTGCTTTTATGATTGCTCTATTTTTGCCGGCGAGTTATGTTGCGTTTATTTCCTTTAATTTTGAAGTTATTCCTGTAGAACTTTTTTTATCTATTGCCGAATCAAGAACGCGCGTACCTTTTTCTCCAGTTATGGAAGCACTGCTTATGGAAATGACATTGGAAATGATGAGGGAAGGCGCTCTACGTTTGCCAACTCCAATCGGTCAGACAGTTGGAATTGTAGGCGGGATTATCATTGGACAGGCTGCTGTTCAAGCGGGAATTGTCAGCAACATTATGATTATTGTTGTTGCTGTTACGGCTATCGCTTCTTTTATTATCCCTAATTATGATATGGGAGCAGCAGTCAGGCTGTTACGTTTTCCGATGATGATATCGGCTGCCTTATTTGGAATTGTCGGACTTGTTATCGGGTGGATGACATTAATTGCGCATCTCATCAGTCTTGAATCGCTAGGAACTCCTTATGGTACTCCGTTAGCACCGTTTCGCTTTGCAGATATGAAGGATGCTTTTGTACGCTTTCCTTTATGGACAATGAGAAATCGTCCTAAGGGTACGGGAGCTATACAATCTGTTCGACAAGGAAAAAACCATAATAAAAGGTGAAACTATGAAAAAGTATGCCTATAATGACATCACACTTCTCCAGTATATTTTTTTAATTAACGGAATGCAGGTAGCAACTGGCGTTTTATCTCTTCCGCGAGTAATTGCTGAAAAAGCTGGAACAGATGGATGGATCGCTATCCTTATCGGCTGGATCTTCTCCACAATATCCGGTATTTTTATCGTGAAAACATCTGCAAGATATCCAGAAGATACGCTCTATGACATTCTTATACGACTGTTTGGAAAAATAGTTGGGAAAGCACTAGCTGTCATTTACATGATCTATTTTGCTTGTTATTCTTGCATCATTCTTGTGAACGCTTTGCTTTATCTTAAGGGATGGCTTCTTCCGAAAACGCCTGACTATATCATTATCTTTTTGTTTTCCATTCCTACATTTCTTGTTGTACGCAACGGTCCTCGCATTTTAGGACGATACTGTGAACTTGGTTTTTATATGATGATTTGGGTCCCCTTGTTTTTTTTGATACCGCTAAAAGAAGGCGGGAGTTGGCTGCCGTTCTTTCCACTCTTAAAAGAAGGATGGAAACCAGTATTAATGGCTGTACCGACTACTATTTTTACTTTTTTAGGGTTTGATATCGCGTTCTTTTTATATCCCTTTTTACAAAAAAAACAGTATGCAGTTCATGGAATTGTTATTGCAAATACTTTGACGATGTTATTTTATTTATTTGCTACTCTTGTTTGTTTTTCCTATTTTAGTCCTGACAGCATTACAGAATTTAATCAACCTGTCTTAAATTTACTGAAAGTAATTGAATTTCGTTTTTTAGAACGTTTTGACATGGTTTTATTAGCTGTTTATTTAATTGTTGTTTCCACAGCTTGGATGCCTTGTATATACTGCGCTGTATTTTGTTCTAGCCAATTACTAGGGAAGCAAGACCATAGCTCTCACCTCGTTGTTCTACTGTTGCTCATTATTGGCTTTATATTTTGGACTCATCCTAGTTGGAATCAATCTGAAACATGGCAACAAGCAGTATCGAATGCTGGATTAGGATTGACGTATATATCACCTATTATTTTATGGCTGTATAGCTGGGTATATGAGAAGTATCGCCAGGGGGGGATACATTGAAAAGAAAGGTATTATGTTGCATTTTGTTATTGGTGTTTATGATGACTGGCTGCTTTGATCAAACGAATGTTGAAGATGTTTCCTTAACTCTTATACTTGGTATAGATTTAGATCAAAATGATAATTTATTGGTGTACATGTCAAGTCCTGTTTTTAATAAAGAAGCAAAGATAAAAGAAGAAAATAATGGTGTGAAATCTTTCACGGTTCGAAGTTCTAGGGATAAATTTGATGCCACAGTTATGGCGCTAACCTCGGGAAGTAAGACACAGGTTTTTTTAGTTGGAAAACGGTTAATGAAACAAAAAAATTGGGAAAAGTATCTCGATCCATTTTACCGGGATCCCAAAAACACAGTCACTACAAGAGTGATTGCTGTAGACGGGCCTGTTTCGGACATCATCTATTATAATTCAAAGGATAAGCCACGGCTTCCTTTATATTTAACAAAACTAGTTGATACCGCCTATTTAAGAAATATCACCGTAAAAACAACTCTTCAAAAATTGCATGAACAAACGATAGACAAAGGAATAACAGCAAGTATTACTGAGATGAAAAAAAAGAAGAAACTATGGCTGACAGGTACAGCGTTGTTGGACGAAAAAGGCAGATACAAATTAACGTTAAAATCTGATGAAAATAAATTGTTACGCATTTTACAGCACGAAACGAAAGGTGAGTTTCCATTTACAATTCCAATTAAGGTAAAATCCGATAACCATGATAAAGATTGGATAAGTTTTAGTTCTCAAAGTATGAAAGTAAAGACGAAGGTAAGGTATGATAATTATTTTATATTTGATATAGATATAAAGATGAAAATCGGTATTACAGAACGGCTTTTTTCATTTAATACAAGAAAGGACGCAGCAAAATTACAAAAGGCGATTGAAACGAAGATGGAAGCTGATTTCAAGCAACTCATAAAGAAAATACAAGCTGCTGAAATTGATCCGATTGGCCTTGGAATTTATGCAAGAACCTACACATACCCACAATGGAAAAAAGTTCAAAATAACTGGAATCAGGCATTGGCAAAGGGGGATGTAAACGTTAATGTAAAGGTAGACATTGGTGGAATGGGAACGATTAAGTAACAAGAGTTTGGCTGGGAGACGAAATAAATCACAATTTACTTTTTCTTACATTTAAATAAGGAAACGCTATTTTTACCCTGGGAGAATAGCGTTTTTCTTTATGAATTTTAAATACTTTGGGGTAAATTCTTTCGGAGAACAAATGAATATCGTATCCTTCATAATAATTTTCATATTTTTTCTGGTTAGATTGATAGTGAGGGATTACTATTTTTAAGACAAAAAATAGGCGATATATATTTATTTGTTGGATTCGTAGTAAATGATATAGAAAAATATTGATGCTATAATGTGAGGGTAAAATTATAACTTGAGAGGGAGAGATTGTGAAATGATGCCTGAAGTTGTAGTCAGAAGATTCTTTGAAGAAATACGAACAGGACGTAATCTACATCTAGTAACGGAGTTTATGGCAGAAAAAGTGTTGGCTCATCAAGTTCAAGCTGAAGATGAAGTAACAGTTGAAAGATCTCCTATGGATTATGCGGATCATGTACAAGAGATGTTGGATGCTTATGGAACGTTTACTTTAGAAATTCAAGAGTTGTTAGGGCCTCAGCAGGATCGTGTATATGTTCGATGGAAACAAACAGGTATTCATATTGGTGAAGTTGATGGATTTCAACCAACCGGGCTTCCTATCATTCAGTTAGCGAGCGCGGTGTATCGTGTAGAAGGCGGGAAAATTGTGGAGTACTGGATTCAAATTGACCGCGCTGGTATCACAGCTCAATTAGAAAGAAATCAAAAACAGGTACAATCAAAATAGATATATATTTAGAGAAGTCCGATCTGATCGGGCTTCTCTAAATATGAATTAAAGTGGTAATACCTCTTCTAGATGTGTATTCAGTTCAAATACAAATCTATCAATATCTGGATTTTTGATTACATCATAGCAAGCGAAGCTCTTTAACGGTTTCATACCGATAAAATCTTGTGTACGGTGTAAGTGACTGAGTGCTTCTTCTAAGCTCTTTCCTCCAAAGAATTGTGCTGGATTGTTAAATGCTTGTGCAGGAGCATTCCATGTAGTTGAAAACATATAATGCTTGTCAGTTAATAAGCCGCCTCTTCCATATTGCTCAGATCCTTTGAAAAATAATCCGTAAGCATACACTTCATCCATATATGTTTTTAGTAATCCTGGTACATTGAACCAATAGATAGGCGTTTGAAAGATGACGATATCAGCCCATAAAAACTTACGCTGTTCTTCCTCGATACTGTATCCGTTTTGAACGATCGTTGTTTGGACATTGTGATTTGCACTTAATACATTCACTATGTTGTCCGTCAATGTTTTGTTTAGTTTTCCTTCTGCTGATCTATAGGTTTGATGGCCGTTTATAATCATTATATTTTTCATTGTAGTTTTCCCCTTTATTTTATAATGTGTTTCAATTAATTTTCCGGTACAGCGCCGAGTTGTTGCATAAGTGTTAGATTATCTTCTAAGTGCCAATCTTCAATGATTTTTCCATCTTTCACTCGTAAAATATCGATAGCAAAGAAATGAATAGCTTTGCCAGTTGGTTGTTTCTCTCCAAAATTACCTTTATGTGTTCCGGTGAATGATAGACGAGCTGTTACTTTGTCCCCAGTTATTATTAAATCCTCGATGTTACACTGTAAGTCGGGAACGGCTTTACGGAAATTGTTTGATGCAAATGTTAGGCCTTTTGGCCCTTGAGGACGTCCTTTCGGCAGCGTGTTATCAAAAAAATTGTCTGTAACAGTTTGCGGGATTAGAGCGTCATTTCCAGTATTCCAAAATGCATAAAAGCGCTGCGCAGCCTGAACCATCTCCGTAGCTTTTTGTTTATCCAATGAAGGATCGATTGTCATCGATTTAGGTTGAGGAAAATCCTTCAACAGTTGAATATCTTTCTTGGCTGGTGCAGAAGTTTTGTATTCTGATGTTTGCGTATGACACGCTGCTATCAAAATCATGATTCCGAAGATGCTTATGACACTAGCTATGTTTTTCATACTCATTTTTATAACCTCCTTATTTTGTAAATAGATTCAGTTGTTAATGATATTGTATGTATAGTTAATTTATTTTGGGAAGTAGTGATATTTATTTCATATAGTTACCCTAAAGATATAATTGTGATAACATAAGGGAAATGAATCGAAAAAAATTTTAGGAGTGTGGTTCAATGAGTAACATGGAGCCAATCAAATTAACAAAGGGAACACCAGGGCAGATTTGTCCCATTGCGAAAACACTTGATGTAATCGGGACAAAGTGGACGTTTTTAATTATTCGAGACCTTCTTATTGAAGGAACGATGCGGTTTAGTGACTTGCAAAAATCAATGGACGGAATTAGCCCAAAAACGCTCTCGCTTCGTCTGAAGGAACTGGAAGCGCAAGGAATTGTGGAAAGAACGGTATATCCAGAAGTTCCACCGCGTGTTGAATACACATTAACAGAGAAGGGGAAACGTTTAGAACATATTTTCATTGAATTAAAGCGGTTCGGATTAATGTTATAGAAGAAATCTTTATTCATGTTGTGAAAGGGAATATGTGTGAAAAAATATAATAATATAAAAAGGGATGCTTTTTAATTAGCATCCTTTTTCGCATTGAACCATCATGTTATTTGGCGAAAAGAAGAATGTTTTAATAACAGGAGGAAAAAATGAAAAAGATTTTACTCGTGTTAGGAATTGTAATACTAGGATTGGCAGGATGGGTTCTTTACCAACATTCTTATGATATGAAGCAAGAAGAAGTAACGATTCAAACGAAAGAAACTACTTTACATGGTGCCCTCGCCTTACCTAAAGAAAAAGAAAAGCCGGGATTAATTATTTTTGTTCATGGTGATGGACCTGTAAATGCAACGTATGATGATGGTTATTTACCTTTATGGGAGGAATTAGCGAAAAAGGGATATGCTTCTTTAGCGTGGGATAAGCCTGGTATTGGAAAATCAAGTGGAGATTGGCTAGATCAATCGATGGAAGAGCGCGCAAATGAAGTAATCGAAGTGATTGAATGGGCAAAGAAAAACCTTGATATTGATTCTAAAAAAATAGGTGTATGGGGGGCGAGTCAAGGTGGATGGGTTGTCCCTAAAGTAGCAAATGCTAGTGATGATGTTTCATTTAGTATTTTAGTGTCACCTGCAATTAATTGGATCGAGCAAGGAAAGTACTATACGGAAAAAAGTATGACTAGTGCAGGTGCAACGAAAGAAGAAATCAATCAACGAATGAAAAAGTTCTAGAATTACTTTTGAAAAATAGTAATTATGAAGAATACCAAAACGTAACGAATAATAAAGGCGATATCTCAAAAGAAAGATGGAATTTTATTAAAAAGAATGTAAATAGCGATGCAACAAAGGATCTCTCTGAAACAAAAAAGCCTGTTAAGTTAATTGTTGGTGGTCGTGATGAAAATGTAGATGTAAAAAACACAATGGAAGTTTACCAAAAGGAAATACGGAAAGACTTGTTGTCGGTATCGTATTTACCTGAAGCAAATCACTCTATGTTGAAACCGCAATATGTAAATTCGGAATTTGGCATGTTGGTGAAATCCATTTTTGATCCAAGAGGGTTATTTGACGATGAATATGTGAAATCGGTTAGTGAGTTTGTCGATAAAGTAAATAGATGATGTAAATACAGGAAATTTTTTTAGAGGTACATCCTTTGTAAAAAAGAAACTTTCTAAAAGGTAACTATATGAATTAAATATCACTACTTCAAAAAAGAAAGTTATAGAATTACAATAACCTCAGTAAAACAAAACAAGAAAAACTGGGGGAAATGAACATGTTAAATAACAAGAAAATTGTCATTATCGGTGGTAGTTCTGGAATTGGTTTAGAAACAGCGAGACTAGCAATCATGCAAGGTGCTGAGCTTATCATTGCTAGTCGTTCGGAGGAAAAACTGCAAAGAGCAAAGGATCAGTTGGGAGGAAACGTAACAATTCATGTGCTTGATACGACACAAGAACAACAAGTACAATCCTTTTTTAAACAAGTAGGCACAATTGATCATTTAGTTGTTACAGCAGCAGAAACATCTGGAGGCTCTTTTATCGATACAGATACAGCCGCGGCACGTCAGTTATTTGAAAATAAATTTTGGGGACAATTTTATGCAGCGAAATATGGTGCCCAAAACATTGTTGATAATGGTTCCATCACTTTATTTTCCGGAGTTGTCGCTTATAAATCTATGATTGGATCGGCAACACTTGGTGCAGTCAATGCGGCTGTTTCTAACCTTGGTCAAACGTTAGCGCTAGAACTAGCACCAATTCGCGTAAATGTTGTCTCACCAGGAATTATTGATACACCGTCACGCAGCAAAATGGCAGAAGAAGCGCGTAATAAATTTTATACTGACTTAGGGAACAAACTTCCAACGGGGCGAGTAGGTAAGGCGGAAGATGTTGCACAAGCTGTACTATATGCTATGCAGAACGGATTTGTTACAGGAACAGTTCTGCATGTTGAAGGTGGGCATACTTTAATCTAATAGAATGAAAGACGCTATTCTTTTTGAAAGAATAGCGTTCTTCATGTTTCTATATAAAATTTAGAGGAAAAAAACCTTCACCTTACGCCATTTCTCCTCCCACTTCTTTTTCTGTACACGTTCTACATAAATATTTGCATATTCTTTCATTTCCTCATAATAAGGAGTCGGCCTTAGTTCTAAGTTAATGACGTCTTGCACGCCCCAAGGAGCAGCAAGTACAATTTCATCCTGTTCATTTAATTTCAAACCTAGTGCCGTTGCTGTTTCTGGAAATTTTGATATAGCATCTACTGAAGAAGAAAAGGGTGGCATGTTGCTAATGATGTGCATTCTTGCTTCGTTTTTTACAGACCAAGGTACATTTGGAAACATATTCAGTAGTTGTTGTTCGTATTTCTTTTCTGCGGATTCATCAATATTTTCAGCATCAAAATAAACAACATCAACATCTGGAAGGGGTGTTCTTTCTTCAAATCCGTGCAGAGTGTCCCATATTTTTGAACGGACAAATCCAGCGCATACCCACCAATCGGGTAACTGTAATTGTTTAGCAGTTTGTAATATATCCATCATCCATGTATCTTCTTTTACTAATCGGATAATGTCTTGTTCGTTTGTTAGCTTCATCATATTTCTCCTTTTATATGTTGTAAGAGCTGCTTCTATTGGATAATTTATTATTTTTCTGAATTATATGATAACATAAAAGAAAAGGGGGATACAGAAAATGGAATATTTGAAAATTGGTGATATACAAGTAACCTGGCTGCGAGGAGGAAATACACATTTAGACGGCGGTGCAATGTTTGGCGTTGTACCGAAAGCGCTTTGGTCACGCAAATATAGTCATAATGATAAAAACCAAATTTATCTACGAACAGATCCATTGCTGCTGCAAACGAAAGATGGAAATATGCTTATCGATTCAGGGATAGGCAACAACAAAATGAATGAGAAGATGAAGCGAAATCAAGGAGTAACAGAAGAGTCATCTGTTGAGCAATCGCTTGCTCAGCTCGGATTAAAAGCGGAAGATATTCAGTATGTATTAATGACGCATCTTCATTTTGATCATGCCTCTGGTTTAACGAAATGGGAAGGTGAAAAGCTGGTTCCGACGTTTCCGAATGCAAAAATATATGTATCACAAACAGAATGGGATGAAATGAGAAATCCGAATATCCGCTCATGCAATACATATTGGAAAGAAAATTGGGAGCCAATTGTGCATCAAGTCCAAACATTTACAGAAGAAGTACGCATTACAGATGAAATCCGAATGGTTCATACAGGCGGTCATAGTGATGGACATGCCGTTGTTGTTGCGCAAAGTAAAAATGAAACATTCCTTCATTTAGCAGATTTACTACCAACGCATGCGCACCAAAATGTACTGTGGGTTATGGCGTATGATGATTATCCGATGACGTCTATTGAAAATAAACAAAAGTGGATGAAGTACGGTATAGAGCAGAATGCGTGGTTTACGTTCTATCATGATGCCTATTACTGTGCGGTGAAGTGGGATGAAGAGGGGCATATGGTAGAAAAGTTAGAACGAAAAGAAATAGAAGTGACGAGCGAAGTGTAACGAAGGGTTGTCTTATTTGATGTAATAAATCACGATGCGAGGAGATTCAAAATGAAGGGGTTTTTCATTGAGAAATGTATAGAATTTTGCATTTGCATTGTCGTTATTATGGTTATTAGTTATGTGCCATTTGTTTTTTTAGGGAACAATCCTCTTAGTTTTACTACGTTTTTACAACAGATATTTACCCATGGAGATGCTGGAAATCCTATGGCTATGCGCCAAGTTGCGTTTTGGGATATAATTTGGGAACCGTATATGTATTCAGGTATTATTCTATTAGCATCTACATGTTTAACAGTTTTAATTGCTACGTGTCTATCTTTTGGTTATGTACTGTCATCTTTGAAAGTGAAAAAAGCAATTGAGCGATGTTTAGTGCTGATCGAATCTATTCCTGATTTGCTATTAATTTTTATGCTGCAAATATTTTTTGTTTGGGTATATAAACAAACGGGAATCAATTTCGTAAATATTTACGCGTTCGGCAGTAAACAAGCTTATTTCTTACCGATTGTGACAATGAGTCTTGTGCCTGCTCTTCACTTCTTTCGGATTATGGTTTTGTTTTTATTGGATGAACAGAATAAGCCATATGTAGAATTTGCCCGTGCAAAGGGGTTAAGTAGAAAATATATTGTATTTGTTCATTTGTTTCGAAATGTAATTTATCATTTATTTAATCATTTACAATCTACTTTTCTAGTTATGATTTCAAGTCTACTGCTAGTGGAGGCTGCTTTCAATATTAATGGATACATGTCATTTATTTTAAAGCCATTTGTTTTAAATCCTGTAACGATAGCACAATGGATCCTTTTATTATTTATTCCATTTTACATTGTGTTTACGATTGCTCATTTTCAAGTGAAGCGTACGACAGGAGGACTTGCAAATGAAAAATAGCATGTTCCATTCTAAACGTTTTTGGATTGGCCTTTCTTTTTTCGGCGGACTTGTGTTAGCTAGTTTTTTATTCACATGGTACGGAAAAGATTTGTATTCTCAGACGCAGGTGTTAATCAAAGATGCTGACGGTAATGTTTCACAAAGTGCACCGTTTAATCCTTTGGTGATGCCTCCTTTCGGATCGGATCGAAGTGGGTATAACTTATTCTTTAAACTTATTATTGGCGCAAAGTTTACGATCTTATTTGTGTTTGGAATTTGTTTTATTCAACTATTAGTAGGAACTTTATTGGGGAGTTTATTAGCATATACACCCGATTCATTACAAAAGTTTATTGAAAAAGTATGTAAGGTGTATTTCTATGTTCCGACAGTTGTTTTAGTTAATTTGTTCATGATGCCGCTAATGATCCAAAGTGAGCATACGGGCTTTCAGGAATCTATTGTTATTAAGCAATTTCTCATTCTTTGCATCGTCACATTGCCAAATCTCATTCTTTACATTAGCCAAGAGATTAATCTTTTTATGAAAAAAGAATATATTACAAGCGCCATTGTGCTTGGTGCTCGAAAATTTTATTTGTTTCGAAAGCATATTTGGCTCTTTTTGAAAGAGATTCTTGTGATTTTGTTCCTGCAACAGGCTGTTCAATTATTTACGCTACTCATACATATGGGCTTTTTTAAAGTATTAATTGGTGGAAGAAAAATGGTAAAGGATCCTTCCGGAGGTCCACCTACTGCGTTTTCCCTTACAAATGAGTGGTCGGGGTTAATCGGATTGAACAAAAATGAATTATTAACAGCACCGTGGATTATATTGGCGCCGTTAGTAGCTTTTACAATATCGATTTTTGTTTTAAATCTTATGGTTCAAGGAATAAAGGAACGACTCGATACAAGGTTTATGCCTATTCCAAAGAAAAAACAAGATTCAGCAGTTGAAGAAAAGAAAACAGTGATGCCTGTGGATAAATTTCGATTTGCGAATACGAAGCCATTGTACAAAGGAAAAGATAGTTCGTATGAATAAAAGTATCGGTCTATGCTGACTGATACTTTTTTGTGTTTAAAGAGTCTGAAAATATAGACATTTTATTTCTGATGTTTTATAGTAGTTAATACAATAACTACTATTAGGAGGGCTTATGGAAGAGAAAGCAATTGCCGAATTGCAAAAACATGGATTTTCAAAATACGAGTGTAAGGCTTACATCGGTTTATTGAAATCACCTGCCATCACTGGTTATGAATTAAGTAAGCGTTCCGGTGTTCCTCGTTCTATGATTTATGAGGTATTAGGAAAATTGCTTGATAAAGGAGCGATTCAAACGGTGCCTTCTGATCCAATTGTCTATAAACCTGTTGAGCCGAAGTTGTTGCTTGCTCGTCTGAAAGAAGAGATGGATGCATCATTAGAGGTGCTAGAATCGTCTCTTACCACGTTAGAAAGTGATCAAAAGATAGATGTTGTAACGAGAATTGTTCAGTATGAACATATTGTTCAAGAAATGCTTTCAATGATTCGAGAGGCAAACAAAGAACTTTGGTTATCAATTTGGTCTCCTATTGTGAAGGACATTGAAAAAGCTGTTCGTAAGAAAGAAGGATCAATCCCTATTTTTACAGTTTTATTTGGAGCTGAAGATAAAACGCTAGGAAACACGTATCATCATAACTATATGGCACCGGACATTGTTAGTAAACGGATGGGCGGGTATTTGACGATTCTCGTTCGAGATGAAGAAGAAGCGTTAATTGCTAAGTTTAGCGATAGAGGTTCAGAGTGGGCTGTGAAGTCAACTGATCCTGCACTCGTTCTAATTGCTACCGAATACATCCGCCATGACATTATGGTAGAAGAAATTACAACTGCATTCGGTCCTGAAAAGTTAGATGAGCTATGGAAGAAAAGGGAAGATTTAATTCATGTTATGACAGGAAAAAACAGCTTCATATAGAGCTGTTTTTTCGCACAAAACAATAGTCGTTATAACTATGACTACTTTAGGGGGAGTTACATGTATGCGAAATTAAAATTTGTCGCTTCTATGGCTATCTTTGGTTCTATCGGTCTATTTTCAATTAAAACAGGTCTCCCATCGATTGAATTGGTATTTGTACGATGTCTCTGTGCAAGCGTTTTGTTAGGGGGAATATGGTTTTTTCACACATTCACAATGAAACAGGAAAACTTTACGCCACGCCGCGAGTACGGACTTGCCTTACTATGTGGATTGTTTCTTATTATAAACTGGGTCTTCTTCTTTCGTTCTATTGAAGTTATGCCCATTACTGTCGCGATATCGATTTATCATTTAGCACCTGTGATTGTGCTTCTTTTAGGTTCTGTGATCTTTAAAGAAAAAATAACTGGAACAGGATTGTTCTTTTTCTTTGTTTGCTTCGTCGGTACATTGTTAGTTGGAGGGATTCATCAACATACAACCGTTTCTGAATTTTTATCCACAGGTGTACTATGGGCATTTGCTGCAGCATTTTTCTATGCGCTTACTTCCATCACAGGAAAGGGAATTCAACTACTTAGCCCGTTGTTAACAACCGTGATTCAAACGAGCCTCGGTGTTATCATATTGATTCCATTTGTGGATTGGTCAAAATTTATGCATCTTACTGCTGAAAATTGGTTTTATATCCTTGTGACAGGATTTATTCATACCGGATTTGTGTTTTATTTGTTCTTTAGTAGTTTAAGAGAATTAAAGGCTCAAACAATTGCGATTTTGGTCTTTGTGGATCCGATTGTCGCAATTTTACTAGATGTTACGATTTTGCATTACCGCCCTGATTTGTATCAACTTCTTGGCATTTTTCTCGTATTTGCAGGAATGAGTTATTCTCCGAAAAAAGAGCGACAATTAGCAAAAGCTTAAACTGTATATATGTAAAATATGTTCAGAGTTTGTTTTAATGAATTTTGGTTAAAACAAGCTCTTTTTTCGTTAAAGCGAATCGTAGTTGTCTCTATTTGTCGAAAGATTCACCCGTAAAGTGTTCTGAAAATTGTTATAATAATCCCCAAGTTATCTTGTTTTTAATAGGAAGATAGCAAAAAAAATGAAAGCGTTTTAATAAATAAGGGGGAAGATATCGTGTATATGACCATTGGGGGACTACTAGAATTAACGACTGGAAGTTATCCGAATAAGGAAGCGATTATTGAGCCTGAAAAACAGATTCGTTGGACGTATGCAGAATGGAACGAGCAGGTAAACAAACTTGCCCATGCACTTCAACAAAGCGGGATTCGAAAGGGTGATTGCGTTTCGACATTTCTTTTTAATGGTAGCGCGCTAGCGACGACGTGTTTTGCTTGTGCCAAAATAGGAGCTATATTTAATCCCATCAATTTTCGATTAAAACCACAAGAACTTACCTATATATTAGAAGATGCTTCTCCTAAAATCGTACTTTTTGAACAGCAAATATCCTCTCAAGTACAAAGCATTCATACACAATTTCCTCACATTCAGTTTTGGTACATCAATCAAAATGAACCATCATTTTCTGTTTCTTATGAAGAAAAAGTAGCAAATGCTACGCCGCATTTTGAAAAAGTAGAAGTCAATGAAGATGACATTTGTTCCATTATGTATACGAGTGGAACGACAGGGCAGCCAAAAGGTGTGCTTCATCGCCATAGGGAGATCATTGATCAAAGTTTGATGGGCGTTGCTTATTTACATTACACGGAAAATAGCCGCGGCCTTGTAACAGCGCCGATGTTTCACTGTGCAGAGCTTCATTGTTGTTTTATTCCGAGAGTGCATAGTGGTGCGACAAATATCATTCTTCATCATTTTGATGCAAAGCTTGTCTTGGAGACGATTCAAAATGAAAAGGTGACGGTTATGTTTGCTGCACCGACAATGTGGAATATGCTGCTGCAGGAAGATTTATCACAGTATGATTTATCATCGCTTCAATACGGCTTATACGGAGCGGCTTCGATGGCACCTGCGCTTGTAAAAGCTTGCGATGAGAAGTTGAACGTTTCGTTAGTACAAGCTTATGGCATGACAGAGATGGGACCGGCCGTTACATTTTTACGGGAGCATGAGCAGCTTTCAAAAGTTGGATCGGCAGGAAAGGCTGGATATAATCATGAAATTCGCGTTGTTCGCCCAAACGATGATGGACCATCTGAGCCGGATGATGTGTTACCTCCATATGAAATTGGAGAAATCATTATGAGAGGTCCATGTGTGATGGCGGGTTATCACAACAAGCAAGAAGCGACGGAAAAGGCTTTATATAAAGGTTGGTACCACTCTGGAGATTTAGGCTATGTAGATAGAGATGGGTATTTATACGTGGCCGATCGTGTTGATGATATGGTCGTGAGCGGCGGAGAAAATATTTATCCGCGCGAGGTAGAGGACTTTTTGTACACGCATGAAGGTGTGTTAGATGTTGCGGTATTGGGGGAGAAGGATGACCTGTGGGGGCAACGCGTTGTTGCGTACGTTGTTTCGAAGGATGGGTCGCTCACAGAAGAAATGTTGGATGAATATTGTAAACAAAGCGATAAACTAGCTGATTATAAACGCCCGCGCCGGTATGTATTTACGGAGCAGCTGCCGAGAAATGCGAGCGGGAAAATTCAAAAGTTTATTTTACGTAATCAAGGGACAGAGGTGAAAAAAATACGATGAAGCATGCCTATTTAGAGGAGGAGCATCACATTTTCCGTGATGCCTTCCGAAAATTTTTAGAAAAGGAAGCGTATCCGCACTATAACCGGTGGGAGAAAGACGGTATCATTCCGCGGTCTTTCTGGAGAAAGGTGGGGGAGAACGGTTTTCTTTGTCCGGTGGTAGAAGAGAAGTACGGCGGAGCTGAAGCTGATTTCGGATACTCTGTAGTAATTAATGAAGAACTAGAAAAGGTTGGTTCTAGTTTAGTGGGAATTGGTTTACATAATGATATTGTCGTTCCGTATTTGACGGCATATGGAACAGAAGAGCAAAAGAAACGATGGCTTCCAAAGTGTGTGAGCGGAGAATATATTACTGCCATTGCGATGACAGAGCCGGGAGCAGGCTCTGATTTAGCAGCTATCCGTACAACGGCGCGAAAAGAAGGAGATCATTATGTTGTGAATGGTGAAAAAACATTCATTACAAACGGGATTCATGCAGATTTAGTCGTTGTTGTTTGCAAGACAGATACAACTGTAAAGCCGGCGCATAAAGGGATTAGTTTACTCGTTTTAGAAAGAGGAATGGAAGGATTCAAGAGAGGGAGAAAACTAGAAAAGGTTGGATTGTATAGTCAAGATACAGCGGAACTTATTTTTGAAGATGTGAAAGTTCCTGCTTCTAATTTGTTAGGGGGAGAAGGAAAGGGTTTCTATTATTTAATGAACAAATTACAGCAAGAACGCCTCATTGTCGCAATTGCGGCCATAACAGCGGCTGAAGTAATGCTTCGTTTAACAAAGGACTATGTAAAAGAACGAAAGGCATTCGGGAAAAGTATTAGTGATTTTCAAACTGTCCAATTCAGGCTTGCTGAAATGTATACAGAAATTGAAATTGGCCGCACGTTTGTGAATGAATGTATTGCAGCACATATGCAAAGAGAAAACATTGTAACGAAAGTGTCGATGGCCAAGTGGTGGGTAACAGACCTTGCGAAGAAAGTAGCAGCAGAAAGTATGCAGCTACACGGCGGATATGGCTATATGGAAGAATACGAGATTGCAAGGAGATACAGAGATATTCCCGTAAGCGCCATTTATGCGGGGACAAATGAAATTATGAAAAATATTATTGCAAAAAGTATGGGGTTGTAATGAAAGGAGAGGGAAATGATGATTCAAAATATTGCGGTGATCGGTGCTGGGATTATGGGAAGTGGTATTGTTCAGTCATTAGCGATGGGCGGAAAATGCGTGAAAATGTATGATGTGTCAGAAGAAAGTATACAAAAAGCATACAAGGGGATTACAACAAGCCTAGCACGTTTCGTGAAAGCTGGGCGGATGAGTGAAGAAGAGAAAGAGCAAGTTCTTGCGAATATTGTGTCTACTATAACACTAGAAGAAGCATGTAAAGATGTAGAGCTTATTATTGAAGCTGCTCCAGAAAATTTACAGTTAAAAAAAGAGATTTTTAAACAGCTAGATAGCTATGCTTCCGAGTCGACTATTCTTGCGACAAATACATCTGAATTAAGTGTGACGGCGATTGCAAGTGCGACAAATCGCACAGAAAAGGTGTTAGGAATGCATTGGTTTAATCCAGCACCTGTGATGAAACTGATTGAAATTGTGAGAGGAGTTGATACAACAGAAACGACGATACAAGCGGTGAAAGAGTTAGCAGAAGAGATTGGCAAAGAAACTGTTGTTGTGAAAGATATGCAAGGGTTTGTCACTTCGAGAGCGATTGCGGTGCATTTGTTAGAGTGCATGCGTATGTATGAAGAAGGGATAGGCAGTAAAGAAGAAATTGATAAAGCGATTAAATTAGGCCTGAATTATCCGATGGGGCCATTTGAGTTAGCGGATTATGTTGGGTTAGATACGATGTTATTTGCAAGTCAAGGTTTAAGTGAAGCGTTTGGTGATAGATTCCGCGCTCCGCAAACGCTTGTGAAACTTGTAGAGGCAGGACATCTTGGAAGGAAAACAGGAAAAGGTTTCTATAATTATGAAAAAGGGAAAGTAGGAGAGAGAATATGAACAGAGAAGTTGTAATTGTTGAAGCGGTACGTACACCAGTTGGAAAAAGAAACGGTGCGTTTCGTGAACTCCATCCAGTACAATTTGCTGCAGTTGCGATGGATGGAGTGATGAAGCGTGCCAATATAGAAAAAGGAATGGTAGAAGATATTGTCATGGGGTGTGTGACACAAGTTGCTGAGCAAGGCTTTAATATTGGTAGACTTGCTGCTTTAGAAGCGAATTTTCCGATTACTGTTCCTGCTGTAACGATTAACCGTCTATGCGGTTCGGGACAACAAGCAATCCATTTTGCAGCGCAAGAAATTAAATCTGGTGATATGGATATTACCATTGCCGCTGGTGTTGAGCATATGACGAAAGTGCCAATTTTAAGCGATGGCAATGCAAATACGATTCCGAGTAGTCTTCATGCAAAATATGAATTTGTACATCAAGGTGTTTCAGTAGAAATGATTGCTGAAAAATATGGAATTACAAGAGAGCAGCTAGATAGCTACGCTTATGAAAGTCATCAACGTGCACTACAGGCGATAGAAGTAGGGTACTTTAAACGTGAAATTGTCCCAGTGAATGGGATAGATAAAGAAGGCAATGCAATACTCGTTACAAACGATGAAGGACCAAGAGCAGACACTTCTCTTGAAGCATTAGCAAATTTAAAGACTGTATTTAAAGAGAATGGATTAATTACAGCAGGAAATGCAAGTCAAATTAGTGATGGAGCAGCGGCCATTTTGTTAATGGATAGTGAAAAGGCGAAAGAGTTAGGGCTTCAAGCACGGGCAAGGATTGTGAATCAAGTTGTAGTTGGTTCAGATCCGACAATAATGCTAGACGGTGTCATTCCAGCAACAAAAAAAGTACTGCAAAAAGCAAATTTAACAATTCATGATATGGACGTAGTCGAAATTAACGAGGCATTTGCTTCTGTTGTTCTTGCGTGGCAAAAAGAACTAGAAGCAGATTTACATAAAGTAAATGTGAACGGCGGTGCGATTGCATTAGGACACCCGCTTGGAGCAACAGGTGTGAAATTGATGACATCCCTGCTTCATGAATTAGAAAGAAGAAACGGAAAATACGGCTTACTTACAATTTGTATCGGACATGGGATGTCAACGGCAACTATTATCGAAAGAATATAACAAAAGGTACAGAAACGATGTAAATCGTATACGAATTAGTAGACCAAATCACGATTCGATTTGGTCTTTTGAAATGATTGTGTAACGACTTAAACGTACGAAATCGACAAGAAGACTATGGAAATATTCTTGTAAAGGAGCATTATATTGAAACATATATCATTAAAAACGATCGATAAGAGTAATTGGGAAGATACGATTCAATTATCAGTGAATCAAGAGCAACAACCATTTATCGCTTCCAACTTGTATTCAATTGCAGAGGTGCAGTTTCTAGACAATTTCCATGCAAAAGGAATATATCTTGATAACGAAATCGTAGGTTTTACTATGTTTGGGATAGACTGCGACGATAATAATTATTGGATTTACAGACTGATGGTTGATAAAGGTTTCCAAGGAAGAGGAATAGGAGTACATGCTATAAAATTGGTTATTGAAGAAATAAGGAGAATGAATGATTTAAATATTCCACTTATTATGATAGGGTATCATCCTGAAAATCTTGCAGCAAAATTTGCTTACCAAAAGGCAGGTTTCATGGAAACGGAATTATCATCTTGGGGTGAGCAATTAGCGAAGTTCTGTTTATGAAAAAGTCGGCTTATGTAGAGAGATAGAAATCAAAAAGCTTGGATGTACATGTAATCCAAGCTTTTTGATGCTAGAACGATTTAAAACCAATCTGCATCTCGTATTAAGCAACTTTTACTTCTAAGATTGTACCTGTTTTTGCATCTACTAAAAATTCAAATCGTTCTTGTACATCGTGTAGTAATGTTGTAATACCACCGCGGTATACATCGTAAGTAACATCATATTTTTCAAACGTCTCGGGAACCATATGTACCCAAGAACCTGTAATTTCACCTTTATGACTTAATGCTTGCTTCACCATTTTTAATGCTTTTTCAGAAGAAATGTGGGATTGTTCTTGTACTTTATTTGCAACAACATATCCAGCTGCAAAACCTAAACCAATACCCGCTAGTAAGCTTTTCCAGTTCATACATTCACCTCTATCCTGTTAAAGTTTTCCCCATAAGTATAAATCAAATTACATAAAAAAAGAAGAAACTAGAAAGATTTCGAAAATTTCGTTACAATGAAAAGAGTAATTCTATTACTGGATTGAAGGAAGGATACCGCGATGAATAAAGAGACAATGGAACTATTTCGTACGTTAACAGAACTGCAAGGTGCTTCAGGATTTGAGCATGATGTGCGCCGTTTTATGAAGCAAGAACTAAGCAAATACTCAGATGAAATCGTACAAGATCGTTTAGGAAGTATCTTCGGTTTGAAAAAGGGTGACGAAAATGGCCCGCGCGTTCTTGTAGCTGGTCATATGGATGAAGTAGGCTTTATGGTAACGCAAATTACGAGAAACGGAATGGTTCGTTTTCAAACATTAGGCGGTTGGTGGAGCCAAGTATTGCTAGCACAGCGTGTACAAATTATGACAGACAACGGCCCGATTATCGGTGTAGTAGGTTCTGTTCCTCCGCACTTATTAAGTGATGAACAACGTAACAGACCAATGGATATAAAAAACATGTTAATTGATATCGGTGCAGATAGTCGTGAGGAAGCCCATGAAATTGGTGTGAAACCAGGCCAACAAATTGTACCAATTTGTCCGTTTACACCGATGGCAAATCCAAAGAAAATAATGGCGAAAGCTTGGGATAATCGTTATGGCTGCGGTCTTGCGATTGAGCTATTGAAAGAATTAAAAGATGAAAAACTGCCAAATACACTATATTCTGGTGCAACAGTGCAAGAAGAAGTCGGCCTTCGCGGTGCGCAAACAGCTGCGAATATGATCGAGCCTGATATTTTTTATGCGTTAGATGCAGGCCCAGCAAACGATGCATCAGGAGATAAAACGCAGTTTGGTCAAATTGGAAAAGGTGCTGTCCTTCGCTTGTATGATCGCTCTATGATAACACACCGCGGCATTCGCGAATTTATTTTAGATACAGCAGAAACGCATAACATTCCGTACCAATATTTCGTATCACAAGGTGGTACAGATGCAGGACGCGTACATACAAGTAACTCTGGAGTACCATCTGCGGTGATTGGTGTATGTGCTCGTTACATTCATACGCATGCTTCGATTTTACATATCGATGATTATGCGGCAGCGAAAGAATTGCTGATTCAGTTAGTAAAAACGACAGATAAAACTACATTTGAAACAATTAAAGAAAATGCTTAATAAGGAAAGGCCAAATGTGGCCTTTTCTTTTTGAATTTTGAGGTGAAAATATGAAAGTGGCAGTTGGATCAAAAAATAAAGTGAAAATAAATGCGGTCAAGCAAGTGCTTACAGAAGCAGAAATTGTTTCATTGGCTGTCCCGTCTCATGTGTCTGCGCAACCATTTTCAGATGAAGAAACATTGCAAGGGGCAAGTAACCGAGCAAAACTAGCATTAGCAGAAGGAAAAGCGGATATTGGAATTGGTTTAGAAGGCGGCGTAATGCATACAGACCATGGCTTGTTTATGTGCAACTGGGGTGCTTTAGCAACGAAAGAAGGCAAGCTATTTACAGCAGGCGGAGCACGTATGAAACTGCCAGATGAGTTTATTCAGCCTCTTGAAGAAGGAAAAGAATTAAGCGAGGTGATGGAAGACTATACGAAGCAACGTGACATTCGCAGCAATGAAGGAGCAATTGGTATTTTTACAAACAATTATGTTGATCGGACGGACTTGTTTGTGCATGTTATGAAGCTATTAGTTGGACAATATATGTATGACAGAAGCAAAGCATAAACCTTGCACCGTATCGCATGTATGGTAGTATATAAATACAAATTAAAAACCCTCTTTTTTAGGTGGCCGAGAGCATCTGACCCTGCATAGAAGTGGTTTGATCCATTTTTTTCCACATGAAAGGGTTAAAACAAAGGTAGAAAGCAAGTAGCGGGCATGTTTTAATCTACATGGAAGCAACTTAATTAGTAAATACATACTTCTTTTTAGGGAGGAATTATAGATGAAAGCATTAGAAAGTATAGAGCAATTTCAAGAATTAAAAAACGAAGAGAAAGTGATCTTTTTATTTTCAGCAGATTGGTGTCCAGATTGCCGCTTTATCGATCCATTTATGCCAGAAGTAGAAGAAAAATATAGCGAGTTCTCTTTCTATTATGTAGACCGCGATGAATATATTGATTTATGCATCAAATTAGACGTATTTGGTATTCCAAGCTTTGTCGCTTACAATAAGGGAGAAGAAATTGGCCGTTACGTAAACAAAGATCGTAAAACACAAGAGCAAATTGAAGAGTTCATTGAAGGTTTAAAATAAACTGAAACTGAAAACAACCTCTATCTTCATATGTGGGGGTTGTTTTTTTCGGAAGGGAGGTAAACGATATGAAAATGACGAGTAAGAAGATGAAAGACGAATTGATGAAGCGCCTTGCACGAGCAGAGTGGAGCTTTCAGTACGATAGTGAAAAGGAAACACTTCGCATTGAACAAATAAATACGAAAAAGGGAATTACGATTTCTCTTCCAGGTATTGTAGCGAAGTGGGAGGTACAGAAAGAGAAGGCAATTGAAGAAGTTGTCTATTATGTAGAAGAAGCTCTCGTTGCGATGCATAAAGAAGTAACAAGTACTGCGAAAATTTTGCCTGTAATCCGTTCCACTTCTTTTCCGAAAGAAGCAGAAAAAGGAAATCCGTTTGTCATGACGGAACATACAGCAGAAACACGTATTTACTATGCATTAGATTCAGATAAAACATACCGGCTTATTGATCAGCGCTTGCTAAAGCAAATCGGGATGACAGAAGAACAGGTGCGTGAAATGGCATTGTTCAACGTGCGCTCTTTACGCACTGAATTTAAGCAAGATGAAGTTGCTGGAAATACATTTTATTTCTTAAATACAAATGACGGGTATGACGCGAGCCGTATTTTAAACGATTCATTATTACGAGAGATGTGTAACCAAATTTCTGGTGATATGGTTGTTGCAGTTCCGCACCAAGATGTATTAATTGTTGCTGATATCGTGAACAAAATCGGTTATGATATTATTGCACAAATGACAATGAAGTTTTTTGCAGAAGGTCATGTTCCGATTACATCACTTTCATTCGTATATGAAGATGGTAATTTCGAACCAATCTTTATTTTGGCGAAAAATCGGAACGAACGAAGTGAAAAAGAGAAAGGATGAACAAAGTGAACGTTTTTTATAACCTTGAAGGTATTGGGGATACATTAATTGTTGCCCTACAAGACATTACATTAGAAAACCGCACATTTGAACGTATTGGAGATGTAGCGCGCGTTTTCGATCGTGAAAGTAATGTAACAGCAGGATTCAACATTTTTAATGCTTCTTCTTATATGGAAATATCAGAAACAGGCAATCTTACATTAACGAAAGAGCTTGTTGAAAAGATCAATGAAATTTTAGCGAAGAACGATTTTACAGAAACAGTAGAAGCGGATCTTTCACCTAAATTTGTTGTTGGTTACGTAGCAGAAAAAGAAAAGCATCCAAATGCGGATAAATTAAACGTATGTAAAGTAGAAGTTGGTACAGAAACATTACAAATCGTATGTGGTGCTCCAAACGTTGACGCAGGTCAAAAAGTAGTAGTTGCGAAAATCGGTGCAGTAATGCCGAGCGGTATGTTAATCAAACCAGCAGAACTTCGCGGCATTCCATCTTCCGGTATGATTTGCTCAGCACGTGAATTAGAGCTTCCAGATGCTCCGCAAGAAAAAGGAATTCTTATACTTGAAGACAGCTACGAAGTTGGACAAGAGTTTAAATTCTAAATAAAAAAGAGCTGACCTCATAAGGTGCGTAGGTACCTTACGGAGTCAGTTCTTTTTTTGTTTGTCCACCTACATATCGGCGATTCGACACAGGATAAAGTTCTACTAACCATCAGTGACGCTATTCTCACTGATGGTTAGTAGAGCCAATCGGGCTTTTACGGGCAGTTTTCTCCTTTGTGCTTCCCCAGTCCTTACTGCCCGTTAATGCGGGATAAAACCCTTTGACGAGTTTGGATATGCTGATTACAACTACGATACACAAACATTCTATTTTCTCCCGTAAAAGAATTGTATTTCTAAGTCACATTAGGTAAAATCTAGAAAAATATGAAAAGAGGTATATCGCATGATGCAGCATCCGAAAGTATACGAACTACTTCAACTCATTCAAACATCTCGTATTCATGATATTGAATTGCAATCGTTAGAAATTTATCTATTTCATAAACAAGAATTTGAAGGTGGGCAAGTTGGTTATCGGTATGATAAGAAAGGAAATTCATTAATAGGAGAAAGAGAAGGAAATTGGCAAGAAAGCTGGTTTGTGATTGGATATGATACGGACCTTGGTAATCCTGTTTTTGTAGATATACAGAATTTACATGTGTATATTGCAGAGCGAGGGATGAGCACCTGGAATCCTGCTTGTATTATGAATCATATAGATGAAATTATGGAGTACATAAGAAATTCTTTTCATAGATAGGGAGATAATATGAAGTACATAAAAAATATTTCTGTAATGATGATAGCTGCACTTTGTATGATGGGATGCACGAAGGAAGCGGCAAAAACATCACCTAAGCAAGAGGAAAAAGAGCCTCCTCGTGTAGAAAGTTCTGTACAAAACAATGAACCGAAAGCGGAGCAAGTGAAAGAAGAGCCAGCACCAGCACCTGTCAGGGAAAAAACAAAGTTTATTGTATGTATTGATCCAGGTCACCAACGAAAAGCGAATTTGGAATTAGAGCCAATTGGCCCAGGGGCAACAAAACAAAAATATAAAGTAACAGATGGAACAACAGGAGTTGTAACGAAAAAGCGAGAGTATGAACTAAATTTAGAAGCAGCTGTTCTATTAAAAGAGATGTTAGAAGCAAAAGGCATTGAAGTGGTTATGACAAGAACGACACATGATGTGAATATGAGTAATAAAGAACGAGCGGCAATTGCTAATGAGCATCATGCGAATTTGTTTTTACGAATTCATGCAGATGGTTCGGAAAGTGCAGCAGAAAAGGGTTTTGCGGTGTTAACGCCGTCAAAAGAGAATGCTTTTACAAAAAACATTTATCAAGAGAGTTTAACCGCTTCTGAGTTTATTGTGAATAAAGTGAAGGAAAACAGTAGCGTACAAGTAAATGGGATTAAATTTCGTGATGATTTGTCTGGGTTTAACTGGGCTGAGGTACCAGGGGTTTTATTAGAACTAGGATTTATGTCAAATCCAGAAGAAGACAGAAAACTATCAGATGTGAATTATTTACGTTCTTTACTGCAAAGTGTAGCAGATAGTGTTGAGGGTTATCGGGTTAGTAAAAGGTAATTTTTTCTTGGCTCCATCCTAGATGGAGCCATTTTTATTTAATAATATTTTTTATTTTTCTGTAAATGAAATGAAAGCAATTTCATCTGCACTTTTTGCCGAATGCTGATACAATAAAGGGTGTTACTATTTAGTAGAAAGAGTGGTAAGCATGTTAGATTGGATGAAAAAGCTTTTTAAAAAAGAGGAAGAAAATGAAGCGACAGCATTAAAAACAATAGAAACACCTGCAGAGAAAAAGGTTACTTCTCAGATTCCTCGTGTAAAATACTACTCTGATAAACGAGAAGCTGACCTGCAAGCGTCTAAACCAAATTCGGGTAGTAATTTCCGTTTCCCGTTAATTCCTGATAATGGATTTGACGAAAGTACGCAAGAATCATCTCGTCTAGAAAAGCTCGCTATACAAGAAGGCCCGATTAGAGAACGGCGCCGATCAAGACGAGTAGAAGAAGTGCAAGAAATGACATATATAGAACCAAGTACTGAGAAGGTAAAACCTACTTCTAAAGTTGAAACTAATCGAAGACCGTTCCGCCCATCAGAAATGCTTTCACCCGTTTTTGGATACAATCGTCCACAATCAAGACAAAAAGAAAATGAAGAAAGTAAGCAACAACAACGAGAAGATATTGAAATATCAATGGAAGGAAAATCAGTTGTTGATGCGTGGTTAGAGAAGAATGGCTATATAAGTTCTGATTCATCACAAGATGGATTAACAGAAGTTGAATCTACCATTGTGAAAACGAATGGAGAGCAAAAGGAAGATAGTAAATCGGTTGTGAATCTAGAGAAAAACGAAGCGGCGTTACATAGCCATGAGGAACAGCTAGATACGTTTGAAGATGTTACTGAGCAAATTCATACATCTGAAAGTGAAGTGCAAGAATCTACTGTTATAGAGACAAGATTTGAAATGACAGAAGAAGTAGAGGGATCTGTAGAGATAGAAGAGTCACTTGAAGAATCTGTTACGGAAGAAGTCATAAGTGAAGTAGCAGAAGAATCTGTTACGGAAGAAGTAATAAGTGAAGTAGCAGAAGAATCTGTTACGGAAGAAGTAATAAGTGAAGTAGCAGAAGAATCTGTTACGGAAGAAGTAATAAGTGAAGTAGCAGAAGAATCTGTTACGGAAGAAGTAATAAGTGAAGTGACAGAAGAATCTGTTATGGAAGAAATGACAGAAGAAGTAGAGGAATCTGTAGAGATAGAAGAGTCACTTGAAGAAGAACTTACGGAAGAAGTAATAAGCGAAGTAGCAGAATTTGTTACTACCGAAGAACATCTGAAGACAGAGGAATTTGCCGAGCTGGAAGAATCAACTGTAGAAGGTAAAGAGTTTGAGCTAGTGGTAGAAACATCTTCAATAATGGAAGACTCCGATATGCAAGAAGAAACTTCAATCGTAGAAGAATCTGTTATTCAAGAGGAAACACCTGTAGCAGAGGAATCTGTAGAGATAGAAGAATCATTTGAAGCTGAAGTATCCGAGGAAACAGAAGTAGTGGATGTATCACTAGACATGGAAGAATTGATTACCGCAGAGTTTGATGAAGTACCAAAAGCAGAAAGTTTCACGCAAGAACAAACGGAAAAATTTATTCAAGCTGATGAGCAAACACAGCAAGCTGTACAGAGCTTTGCCAATGTAATAATAGAAGAAACGCAAGCTAAGAAACAGCCGGAAGTGAAAGCGGAGCAAAAAGAAAAGGTGATTGAAGAGCCAAAACGTGAGAAGAAACGTTTCGTTCCGTTTAATGTAGTGATGTTGAAGCAAGATAAACAGATGTTAGAAGAAAAACGTCGTGTAGCAATGGCAACACAACCCGCTCATACAGGGCCTGAGCAAAAACAAAATATTGAGCCGCCAGTGCAAGAGGAAATGACGCACCGAGTTGTTGTAGAAACAGTGCAAGATGTTCGAAATGTTTTACAAGCGCCGCCAACATACGAATTTCCGCCATTAACCCTTTTAAATATTCCAAATCACTCAGCGACAAATGACGCTGAGTGGTTAGAGGGACAAAAAGAGCTGTTAAATACGACATTCCATAACTTCCATATCGGTGCAAAGGTTGTGAATGTGACGCAAGGACCAGCTGTTACTCGTTTTGAAGTGCAGCCAGATCCTGGTGTGAAAGTAAATAAAATTACGAACTTAAGTGATGATATTAAACTGAACTTGGCGGCTCGTGATATTCGAATTGAAGCGCCAATTCCGGGTAAAAATGCGGTTGGAATTGAAGTACCAAATAAAGAAAGTAAAGCCGTATTCCTTCGAGAAATTTTACGAAGTCCAGTGTTTACGAAAAGTGAATCACCGCTTACAGTCGCACTTGGTCTTGATATTTCAGGAACACCGATTGTTACGGATATTCGAAAAATGCCGCACGGTTTAATTGCCGGATCGACAGGATCGGGAAAAAGTGTATGTATTAATGCAATTTTAACAAGTATTTTATATAAGGCGAAGCCGCATGAAGTAAAGCTGATGTTAATTGATCCGAAGATGGTGGAACTTGCACCGTATAATTCTGTACCTCACCTTGTTGCACCGGTTATTACGGATGTAAAAGCAGCAACGGCAGCCTTAAAATGGGCAGTTGATGAAATGGAACGCCGTTATGAATTGTTTGCGCATGCAGGTGCTCGTGATCTATCACGTTATAATACAATTATGAATGAACAAGAAATTCCAGGAGAAACGTTGCCGTATATCGTCATTGTAATTGATGAGTTAGCTGATTTAATGATGGTTGCACCAGGTGATGTAGAGGAAGCGATTTGCCGCATTGCTCAAAAAGCAAGGGCTTGTGGAATTCATTTATTAGTAGCGACGCAGCGTCCATCTGTAGATGTAATTACAGGATTAATTAAATCAAATATTCCAACGCGAATTGCCTTTACAGTATCATCACAAGTAGACTCTCGTACAATCATTGATATTGGCGGAGCTGAGAAATTACTTGGACGCGGTGATATGTTATTTTTAGATAATGGAACGTCAAAACCGGTTCGTGTGCAAGGGGTATACGTTTCGGATGAGGAAATTGAAAAGTCTGTTGCGCATGCGAAACGTCAAATGAAGCCAAATTATTTATTCCAGCAAGAAGACTTATTGGCAAAAACGGAACAACAAGAATCTGAGGATGAGCTATTTTTTGAGGCGTGTCAATTTGTTGTGGAACAAGGAGGAGCGTCCACATCTTCTGTACAGAGAAGATTCCGTATTGGTTATAACCGTGCCGCGCGTCTTATTGAGGAAATGGAAGCGCAAGGGATTATTTCGGAAGCACGCGGAACAAAACCAAGAGATGTCCTTATTACAGAAGATGAATTTGCTGCGATGCAGGATATACATGTATAAGAAAAGGTTTTGCTGTATACTAAGAGAAAACGTTGGATAGTAAAGTAGGGAGTATAGCGACATGAAAGAAATCGAACTAAAATTACAAGGTGAAATAAAGCGACTGACAAATAAGACGTTCAAGTTTGATGAGCGCGTTGGTGAAGGATGGTTTTCAGCGGTTTATTTCTTAAAAACTCGTGATATTATTAAAGAATTTCGAGCGGAAAGCGTTGTGACAATGCAATTTTTCCAGAAAGAACACGCTGTATTATGTGGAACAGATGAAGTGCTTGCTTTATTACAAACATTTGCGGAGTACCCTGAAGAGCTTGAAATTCACACTTTAAAAGATGGGGATAAAGTAAGTCCGTTTGAAACGGTATTAACGATTCGCGGACCTTATGAGTATTTCGGCTATTTAGAAGGTGTCATTGATGGTATTTTAGGGCGACGCACTTCTGTGGCAACAAATGTGTATAACGTTGTACAAGCTGCGCGCAGCGGTCAGAAAGAGAAGCCTGTTATTTTCATGGGCGACCGTGATGATCATTATACACAACAAGCAGGTGATGGTTATGCTGCTTATATCGGCGGTATGAGCGCACAAGCAACACATGCGATGAATGAATGGTGGGGCAGAAGCGGAATGGGAACAATGCCTCACGCTTTAATTCAAATGTTTAATGGTGATGTTGTAGAAGCGGCAAAAGCATATCATAAAAAGTTTCCAAAAGATGAGCTAGTCGTACTAATCGATTACAATAACGATGTCATTACAGATGCACTTCGTGTTGCTCGTGAGTTCGGATCAGAACTAAAAGGCGTACGTGTAGATACATCGCGCACGATGATTGACCAATACTTCATTCGTCATCCAGAAGTACTTGGCACATTTGATCCACGCGGTGTGAATCCATCTCTAATCTTTGCACTTCGTAAAGCATTAGATGACGAAGGATTCCAGCACGTGAATATCGTAGTAAGCGGCGGCTTTGATGAAAAACGTATTCGTGAGTTTGAATCACAAAATGTTCCTGTTGATATTTATGGTGTCGGCAGTAGTTTATTAAAAATGAACATTGGCTTCACAGGTGATAACGTAGAATTAAACGGAAAACCAGAAGCGAAAGCAGGACGTAAATATCGTCCAAATCCGCGTTTAGAACGAGTTCAATTACAAGCAAGGGAAGACGCGGAATAAAGTGAAACTTCCATCGGTGGGGGAGCTTCATCCCTCACCGATGGTTAGCCCGTCCAATCGGGCTTTTACGGGCAGTTATTCCCAAACAATTTTCTTTGTTTCTCTCTGAATATTAAGTGAGGAATAGTTAGTTTTAAATAGTTGAATAAACGGAAAAACTGGTAGGGAATTGACCCTATCAGTTTTTCTGTTATCATAGTATAATGGATTGTTTTTTGCTATAATAGGTTTGTTATGGACTTATAAGGAAGCTTAGACGTGATTATAAGAAATTCGAGATGATTACCAAAATAAGAAGAAAATCATATACTGTCTTATAGATAGACCGTTGGAATAGTTCGAAATGTTGGAGGTTCTTTAAGATGACAGTTTACCATTTTGTAGGAATTAAAGGGACAGGGATGAGTGCTTTAGCGCAAATTTTACATGATATGAAGCATACTGTTCAAGGTTCTGATGTAGACAAACGTTTTTTTACGCAAACAGCGTTGGAAGAGCGTGGGATTTCTATCCTACCTTTTGATAAGAAGAATATTGAAGAAGGACAAGTGATTATTGCAGGAAATGCATTTCCAGATACGCATGAGGAAATTGAATATGCAAAAGAATTAAATTTACCTATTTATCGTTATCATCACTTTTTAGGTGATTTTATGAGCAAGTATACGAGCGTTGCTGTAACTGGTGCTCACGGAAAAACATCAACGACAGGTTTGTTATCTCACGTAATGCAAGGAGCGAGCCCTACATCTTGTTTAATTGGTGATGGAACAGGACTTGGAGTAGAGGATAGTAAGTATTTTGTATTTGAAGCGTGTGAATATCGCCGTCATTTCTTGTCGTATCATCCAGATTATGCAATTATGACAAATATCGATTTTGATCACCCAGATTACTTTGCAGACATTAATGATGTATTTAGTGCGTTCCAAGAGATGGCGCTGCAAGTGAAAAAAGGGATTATTGCGTGTGGTGATGATGAAGAACTTCAAAAGATTCAGGCGAAAGTACCAGTTATTTTCTATGGATTTGGCGAAGATAATGATTTCCAGGCACGTAACATTCAAAAACGAACAGATGGCACTGGATTTGATGTCTTTGTTCGTAATACGTATTATGGAACGTTCGAAATCACAGGTTACGGCAATCATAGCGTGCTAAATGCATTGGCGGTTATTGCCCTTTGTCATTATGAAAACATTGATGTCGAAGTTGTAAAACAGCAGTTAACAACATTTGGCGGCGTAAAGCGTCGTTTCAACGAAAAGGTAGTAGGTGAGCAAGTAATTATTGATGATTACGCACATCACCCAACGGAAATTACTGTGACAATTGAAGCAGCTCGTCAAAAACACCCAGAACGTGAAATCGTAGCAGTATTTCAGCCGCATACATTCTCGAGAACACAAAAATTCTTAGATGAATTTGCAGAAAGTTTACGTAAGGCAGATCAAGTATATTTATGTGATATTTTCGGTTCTGCGCGTGAAAATAGAGGAGAATTAACAATTCAAGACTTACAGCAACGCATTGATGGTGCAGAGCTAGTTACAGTTATGACGACAGAAGTATTAAAGAAACATAAAAACGGCGTACTTATTTTTATGGGCGCTGGTGATATTCAAAAGTTTGAAGCTGCTTATCTAAAGGAAGTTCAAGTAGCGGAGAAAAAGTAAGGAAATGAAAAGACGTGTAGAGATACGCGTCTTTTTTTGTTGTTGACCTAGAGTTAACTCTAGGTAGTAAGATAAAGTTGTGGAAGGTAAGGGGGAGATATGATGTATACAATTGGAAAAGTTGCAGAGTTAACAGGAATGAGCATTCATACACTTCGGTATTATGAGAAATTAGGATTAGTGCCGCCGCCAAAACGAAATAGCGGTATTCGTCAATATACAGATGGAGATGTGCAGTTTTTACAATTTCTATATTCCTTAAAACAAACGGGAATGTCATTAGAAGAAATTGCAGAGTTTGCAAGTGACGGTTGTATTTTAGAAGAAATTAAGCAAAGAAAAGAAGAAGTGCCTTCGAAAATAAAAAAGCGCATTTCCATTTTAAATGATCATTTAAAAAAGATAGAAGTCCAAAAGAAACAATTAGAACGAGTAATTCAACTTACAGAACAAAAACTAGAGATTTATCATGATTTTTTAGGAGAAAAGTACTGTGAGGGCGATGATGAAAAATAAAGTGTATTTAAAGTTGCTTGGATTTGCATTATTTACTGGTGGAACATTTAATGTTTCAAAATATGCAGTACAATATTTTTCAGTTGCTCACATTGCTGCGTGGCGTTTCGGCATAGCGGCGTTTGTTATGTTAAGTATTTTAGTTATCAGGAAAAATTTGAAGTTGGAAGAGTGTAAACAGAATATTGGTTACTACATGTTACTTGGGATAGTTGGTGTATTTGGGTTTAATTTCTGTTTCTTTTTAGGAATGAAAAGTACAGAGGCTATAAATGGCTCACTCATTATGGCTACGAATCCACTTGTTACGACAATATTAGCGAGGCTGATTTTACAAGAAAAAATAGTGAGAAGGCAAGTAATCGGAATGGCATTTGGATTTATTGGTGTAATACTTGTTATTACACAAGGGTCATTCTCTGTTATACAGAATTTATCTTTTTCCATAGGAGATTTGCTTATTTTATTGGGTAATGTTTGCTGGGGATTATATAGTGTATTAAGTAGAAAGCTTATTAAAAGTGGAAGTCCTATGCACACAACAACATATACGATGATTGTTGGAGCAATTGCTTTTCTTTGTGTTTCTCCTTTACAGAAAAATATAGTGCCTATTTTGGATATTCCTCTATTCGCCTGGCTTTCCATCTTATTTATGGCTATTGGAACGAGTGTATTAGGCTATTTATGGTGGAATAACGGGGTGTCTCAAATTGGGGCTGCTAAAACATCTTTATTTTTTAACTTAGTTCCAGTTGTAACAATGATTGTTTCTTTCTTAAATGGTGTAAATATAACTTCGGCACAAATACTCGGAATGATTTTAGTAATTAGTGGTGTTCTTCTTTCATCGGGATTCTTTACATTACGTGTTAAAAAAGTAGTATAAATTTGTAATTTTTATTAACAATTTACAAATTAAAGTGTTAGAATAATAAGAAAATAAAAAGGGGATTTAGAAATGTTTACACTCAGAGTCGATGAAGAAATCGAATTACAATTGTTGGAAAAACATCATAAAAATGAGCTGTACGAATTAGTGGACAGCAATCGAGAACATTTACGAGAATGGCTTCCATGGGTCGATCGTACGAAAACAGCGGAAGCGTATAATGAGATCTTTCCAATGTGGCTGCATCAATTCGCAGATGGAAATGGTTTTGAAGCAGGTATACGCTATAAAGGAAAACTCGTTGGGATGGTTGGTATTCATCCGGTGAATTGGGCAAAGAAAGCGGCAAGTCTTGGCTACTATCTTGCAGAAGAAGCAAGCGGAAAGGGCATAATGACACGAAGCGTAGAATGTGTGCTTCGTTATGCTTTTGAAAATTTAAAGTTAAATAAAGTTGAAATACATTGCGGCGTAAGTAATCAAAAGAGCCGTGCCATTCCAGAACGCCTTGGTTTTCATTTAGATGGAGTGCTTCGTGATGGAGAATGGTTATATGATCATTTTCATGACACTGCGGTATATAGTATGTTAGCGAGAGAATGGAAGAAAAGAAGCGTATAGTAGGACGCTTCTTTTTTTCTAAATTTACTAACAATTAATGGTACAATATGGTTAAGAGGTGATGGGAATGGAATTTCACATAAAAAAGAATCCAATTATGATATTGCTTACTGTCATTATGCTGCTACTTGTCGTAATCTCTCCTATTATATCATTCACGCTGAATGAAAAGGGATGGCTAGCAGGACTTGTGGTAGGAATATTATTTCTAGCTGTCGAGATTATTTCTATTTCTGAAATATTTGTGTTTCAACATAAAATCGTTAATGATGAGCTCGTAACAGGGCATTGGTTAACAAAGAAGAAAATTCCGCTTGAAAGCATTCGAACAATCCGGTTTGTTGGAAAAAGTAAGAGAAATTTAGAAATTACGTACGGCGATAATTTTGAAGTACATATGATTACAATGCCAAAAGAGAAAGAAAAATTTATGGAGCTGCTTTTGCAAGGAAGTCCTCATGTGAGAATAGAAAACTAAGTAAATAAACCCCTTAAACCCCTCTCTTTTAGGTGGGCGAGAACATCTGGGCATGTATGGAAGCGGCCAGGGCCTTTTTCTGCCATGTACGACGATAAAACAAAGAGAGAAAACGAGTGCAAATCATTTTTTATTTTAAATAACAGCAACTTATATGTTGAAAAATCAACATGGAATTATACATAAGGAGTAGCCGATGAAAAATATAAAAGTATTATTTTGCTTTGAAATGTTAACGGTGCTCATGATTTGTGTGAGGGGCTATGTCCGCTGGGAATGTCCTTTATACATGTCGATTGGAGTAGGGATTTTAGCAATCGTACTTCTCTATTATTTTCATTATCGATATGAGAAAAGTAAAGGGAAGAAATCTTTTAAGCAATAAAATATCAGTAACGATATGTATGCGGGGGTTTTTGATGGATATACAACTCCAAACGAAAAAGTTGCCTATGTTTTGGCTTTTCGTTTGGCAAGTGTTCAACGATTTCATGTTCATACGGATACAGTTTGGCTTGGGGATAAATTGATGTATGAAGTATGGGTTACTCCATCTACTTAAAATAGGGGGACAGAGATATGGAATCTGGGACGGCCTTATATAGTATTTTTTCAATATTAGGACTTGTTTTCTATGTCGCAGCAGCAGCCTTTGTAGTATGTGTTATGTTAACTGTATTAAAGAGAATGAGAGAACGAAATGAGTATTGAAAAGATATACGGGATGAGCTTAGAAAGAGGAATAATACTTCGAACTAAGTTCATTTTTCATCATTTGGAGGTTTTCACATGACTAAAATAGGGATCATTCGTCACGGGAGTACACCGTGGAATAAAGAAGGAAGAGCACAGGGGAGTTCAAATATTTCCCTTGACCAAGCTGGAATAGCGGATGCATATAAATTAGCAGAGCGTTTGCATAAGGAGAATTGGGATTTCATATATTCTAGCGATCTATTAAGAGCAAAGCAAACTGCTGAGATTATTGGAGAAAAACTTCCAACTATCCCCCTTTATTTAGAAGCTAGACTTCGTGAAGCAGGCGGAGGACAGATTGAAGGGACAACAGAAGAAGAGAGGATTTTAAAATGGGGAAAGAATTGGAGAGAGCTGGATTTAGAGATTGAAAGTGCTAATAGTGTGATTACAAGAGGCCTTTCAGTCATTGAAGAGATTTCATCTAAACATGATAATAAAAATATATTAATCGTTAGTCATGGTGCATTTATTAAACATCTTCTAAAGGAGTTGGTGCCTCATTTACATATGGCAGAATCTCCGAAAAATACGTCTCTAACAAAAATTATTAAACTAGAGAATGGTTGGGATTCAGAATTGTATAATTGCACTGTGCATTTAGAATAGAGTGTTGTAGTTTATTCCAGAATAATAAAACGAAGGATATACTTCTGCATACAACTTATAGGGCATATGACCAGAAAAAAGACGAAGCAGCTATTGAATCTCGATAGCTGCTTCGTCTTTTTTATATTGTAGATGTCAGTTGCATTTTAGAGCCTATTTTCCACTAAACTATGATTTTACAAAAATATATTCATAAGGGACTTTTTAGTTTACCAAAAAGCACCTTATAAATATATTCTCTCAACGTATTGACAATGATAATCGTTATCTTTAATATTAATTTGATTTTTCATTTCATTAAGGGGGACTTTTATGAAAGTTCGTGGTTTGGTTAGGAAGGTTCATTTATACCTTAGCATGATAGCTGGTATATTTATTGTGCTAATTGGATTGACTGGGAGTTTGCTTGTTTTTGACAACGAATTAAATCGTATGATTTATCCTGATTTATACAAAATAACTAAGGGTGAACCGGTTACATATCAGAAAGCTTTGCAAGTGGTAGCAAGTGCATATCCAAAGGGAGAAATTCAGCGTGTGTATACGCCAGATGATCCACACTCTCAAGGGGTTTATTTGTTTAATTTGAAAGAAGGAAAAGGGACGAAATCTGTATATGTTGATCCAGGGACTGGTAATATAAATGGAGATTTAGGGGAAAAGGCGTTTTTTAATCAAGTCAAAGAAATTCATTATCATTTACTTCTGAAAGATTTTAACGGTAAAGAAATTGTCGGTATTATTGGATTTGTTTTCTTTTTTATTAGTTTATCTGGCTTGTATTTATGGTGGCCTGGAATTAAAAAGTGGACACGTGGTTTTGTTATACGGCGCAGTAAGAATACATATGTAAAACAGTATGATCTACATAAAGTCATTGGAATCAGTGCTATGCCACTTTTATTAGTGGTTTCATTAACAGGGGCACTTTTTGCATACGATAAGACAATTTTTGACTGGGTCGGAGCGAAAACGAGTGTCATGCCACCGAAGGAGAAACTTATTTCTAAGCCTCTTTCAGGAGGAAAACTCCCTCTTGATCACTTGTTAAGTGAAGCTGAAAAGGCGGTTCCTCAAGGGACTATTACGCAAGTAAGGATGCCAGCGAAAGCTAAAAAAGGAAAAGCAGAAGGTGCTGTGGAAATTCGTTTGAGCCGTCCATACGATCCAGGGAATGGGAATGTGAAAATGTGGGTTGACCAGTATAGCGGGAAAGTGCTGTCTAAACAAGACCCAAAGGTGGATGATGGACTGAAGTATCAGACATGGCTTAAACCACTACATACAGGAACGTTTGGTGGTTCATTTACAAAAGTCTTATATGTGATTGGTGGTCTTACACCATCAATCTTAATGCTTACTGGGATATATATGTGGTGGCACAAGAAAAAGAATAAGCGAAAGCTAAAACATTCTTCAGTAACTGCAGCATAACTATAGAAGCCCAAATAAGAAATCCCGTCAGAACAAAAGCTGGCGGGATTTCTTATTTGATTACACAATTTTTTTAGAGGCCTTGTTATTTGAATAGAGGCGTTCCCAAAGTTCGTACATTTTGCTTCTGCCATTATCAATTTCAGGATTAAATTGAATTGCAGCTTGTTTGCGAACAGTGCGGACATGTTGCACTGCTTGTTGTAGTTGTTGATCAATTGTTCCTAATCCTTTTCCGACATGTTTGGCGATAGATAATCCTGCCGTTGTTCCTTGGGCCATGGCAATTTTACCGCTTTCGATGCCGGTAATATTACCAGCGACAAATAGCCCATCAAGAGGCGTTTCCATCGTCTCTGAATGGTGAGGGACGTGGCCGCCAAGTTCAGGAATGTATTGAAATGGACACCCGGCAACAGCAGCAAGCTCTGCTAGCGGATATAAGCCGCCTGCAATGCAGACGAAATCTGCATTGCAAATTGTTTCAGATCCCTGAATAATATTGCCATTTGTATCAATATCGGCCACGCGTACCCCTTCAACTTGATCTTCACCGATAATTTCAAGCGCTGCTTTCCGAAGTTGGAGAGGGGTACCATTTACTTTCATGCCGTTTTTCGGATAAAAGTTTAAACCAATTTTTCTAATCCAGTCATTTTTCATGAAATAGCTCCCGATGCGTAGCAGCGGCGATGGAGCGAGATGTGCTGCATTTAAGAGAGAGTTCATGACCGTTTCGGGGTCACCAGCTTGTTTACTAAGGACACTTTTTTCCGGAAGCACAATGCGATCAACTGTTATACCAGCTAGTTGTAATTCATTTAAAATCGCAAATGATAAAATATTCGCTCCGATAATGACTCCTTTTTGGCCGACTTGGACACGGTGAACATTTGTCATTACTTGCGCTGCGCCGATTGACATGACACCAGGAAGGGTCCAGCCCGGAAGCGGGATAGAGTACTCAGCCGCCCCGGTAGCTACTAATACAAATGGTGCTTCTAGCGTACCGAAACTTGTATGCACATTCCATATGTTATTTTCCTTATTTAAGTTGTAAACAGATACGCCGCAACGAATATCGACTTCCAATTGCTGCGCTTTTTGATAAAGGCGTTTCGATTCTTCAATTCCATTCCACCATTCACCAGAAGGCTCTTGATGAAGTTGTCCGAGTAATCTGCCGCCTGGCTTTATAAATTCATCAATAACGGTCACTTTGAGACCAAATTCCGCCGCAGCAATAGCTCCTGCTAATCCTGCTGGACCTGCTCCAATTACAATAACATCTATCATCGCTTTTCCACCATCCTTCTTACAATATTCGGATGCTGTTTCCCGCTTTCAACGACCATATCTTGCTGGGCGACTGTTAAGCAAGCTCTTACGTTTGGTTGCTGATTGACAGTTACACGACATTCTAAGCAGTGACCGATGTTGCAATAAATTCCTCTAGGTGTTCCGGTATCTTCATGAACACGTAGTTTTCTTATCCCATTTGCTAAAAGAGCAGCGGCAATCGTTTCATTTTCATACGCTTCATATTCGACTCCATCAAATTGAAAAGAAATACGTTCTCTATCATCTAAATTCCCTAAAATGGGATGATTCATAATTCTATTCATTGTTTTTCACCTACTGTCCCAAATGTCACCGGCCGAACTGGGGGCTGGTATTTTAACGGAATTTCACTAGGTGATACATTAGGGATGATGCTTTCAATAATGTTATCTAATGTTAGGCGGCACGTGCGGCCTCCGCAAAAGCCCATTCCTGCTCGTGTTCTTAATTTTAATTCTCTCGCTGTGCATTGATGCTGATTTGCTGTTTGATGAAGTTGTCCATAAGTAACCTCTTCACAACGACAAACTACAATGCTATCTTTGTTCCCCATTTGAATTCCTCCTCCATTGTCGTTCATAAAAATACTATGCAAAAAATGTGCCAATATAGAGGAGGAAGAGCGTTAGTTTAAGTTAAGCCGCTTTAATCGATTATATAAGGTGGCTCTTGTGATACCGAGCTGTTTTGCGCACTCTAATTTATTTCCATCTAAAATATGTAACGCTCTTTCAATTATCTTTTTCTCATGTTGATCCATTTCTTCTTGCAATGGTAAGATGGTGCAATCATTTTCTAGGAGTACATGATTTGCAGTCTTTAGCGTGTCTTCAAGGCTAATATTGTTGGTATGGAAGGGTAAGTACTCTCTTTTTATTACACCATCTGTTGCGAATACGATAAGTCGCTCTATGACGTTGCGCAGTTCGCGAATGTTACCAGGCCAATTATAGCGAAGCAGTTCATGCATGACTTCTGGCGGGAATTCATGAATTGGCCGCTGATAACTCAAAGAAAAATCATGTAAAAAATAATGAGTTAATTCAATAATATCTTCTTGCCGCTCTCTTAAAGGAGGGATATGCAAACTAACTACATTTAGCCGATAATATAAATCTTCACGGAACTGTCCTTGTTTCATCAATTCTTGTAAATCACGATTTGTGGCAGCGATGATACGGAAGTCGATGTTGATTTCTTTTTCTCCGCCGACCCGATAATATTTCCGTTCCTGCAGTACGCGTAGAAGCTTTACTTGCATTTCGAGGGGCATTTCACCTATTTCATCAAGAAACAACGTCCCACCTTTTGCTAGTTCTATTTTTCCCTTTTTTCCTTTACTGTCAGCACCAGAGAAGGCGCCCCGTTCGTATCCGAATAGTTCACTTTCAAATAAAGATGCCGGTATTGCACCGCAGTTAATCGAAATAAAAGGCGCTTTCGGTTCCTCGCTTGCTTCATGAATCGCTTTGGCAAACACCTCTTTTCCTACACCACTTTCGCCTAATATGAGAACAGTAGATTTTACAGAACATACTCTTCTAGCTAAATCTACTGTTCTTTGCAGGGCAGCACTTTTTCCTTTAATGGAATGAAAGGGATCGGATGAATCCTTATATTTTGCTACTTCTTGTTCTAGCCGGTGTACTTCATTGGACATGTTAAATAATTTCTCATTCAGTACAATTTGATTTGTAATATCTGTTTCTGAAACGACTGCACCGATAATCTGATCGTTAAAATAAACTGGGTTAGAGTTAATTAAGACAAATAAATCAGACTGAGGCTGATGGTGCTGTCTTGCAATGCGTTTCCCTTTATGTAGAGATTGCAAGATTTCTAGATTTTTATAATCAAAGAAATCAGTAATTGGTCGGCCAATTATATTTTGCCGCTTAACCGAGAATATTTTTTCTGCTCCTTCTGTCCATGTACGAACACGTTCCTTATCATCAATGACCGTGACAGAAGAATCCGTCGTTTGAATGACAGTTTCATAAAAAGCTTTTAATTGATTGTAAGAGTTATGAAGAAAATGAATGAGTTGAGCAGCTGTTATACAGCCTACTGGATGTTTGTTTGTATCAAGAATAATAGCTGTGGAATGATGAGTAAACGCCTGAAGCAAGGTGAATAATGAATCATCTTCGTATACGATTTTGCATGGAATCTCAGGCGTTTTTGGTGTTGAACGATAATAAAATTCTCCGTTTTTCTGTTCGATCTGCTGTTTATCGAATGATGTATCTATTAGATATTGTTTTATTATTTCTTTTACTGACGGCAATGAAAACATATTGATCCCCTCCCATACTGTAAAAAAATATTAACACTGTAAAGGAAATTATACACTTATTTACAAAAAATTTAAAATGTTTTGGAATAAAGTGAAACTTCCATGAGTGGGGGAGTTTTTTCATCTCCACTCATGGTTAGCCTGTCCAATCGAAGAAAAGTGAAGCTTCTATCAGCGCGGGAAGAAATAATAATTCATTTTGAAAGTTTTACGTTAATTGGCACACGAATTGCATTTTTAGGTAATGAAGCCATTTCATCGAGAGGAGGAATGTCATGTGAACCATTGTGACGTGTTAGTCATTGGCGGGGGAATTATTGGTTGTTCGATTGCTTATTATGCTTCTAAATACGGAAGAGACGTAACGATAATTGAAAAAGGGGAATTTGTTAGTGGCACGTCTTCACGATGTGACGGCAATATTTTGGCGATTGATAAAGACCCAGGTTTTGATAGTCAGATGTCGTTGTTTAGTCAAAATTTAGTGGATGAACTAAGTAGAGAGTTAGAGCATTCATTTGAATATCGTGCTCCGGGAAGCATCCTCGTTTGTGAATCAGATGAGGAGATGGAAGCGGCGCAAAAATGGGTAGACCGTCAAAAAGCCGCGGGTTTACCATTTCGAATGCTTGACCGACAGGATATTCGGCAGGAGTCTCCCTTTTTTGCAGATGATTTATTAGGGGGGCTAGAATGTGCCACTGATTCCACAGTGAACCCTTATCTTTTAGCTTTTTCCCTTTTAGAGGAAGCGAAAAAACTGGGAGCTAAAGCTTTCAAACATACAGAAGTAAAGCAAATGAAAAAAGAAGAAAGTGGTTCATTTATTGTAGAAACGACAAACGGAGTTTTTACTGCAGATCATGTCGTCAATGCGGCAGGAGTCTGGGCGCCTAGAATCGGAAAGATGCTAGATCTGTCGATACCGATTGAACCGAGAAAAGGACATATTATCGTCGCTTCAAGGCAGCAGCATGTAGGGTCCCGAAAAGTAATGGAGTTTGGCTATTTAATTTCTAAGTTTGGTGGAAAACGCATTGTTGACCCGCTAACTGAGAAATACGGGGTTGCTCTTGTCTTTGAACCAACAGAAAGTCAAAACTTTTTAATTGGCAGCAGCAGAGAGTTTGTTGGCTTTCATACGGCAGTAAACAATGAAGTCATTAAATGTATTGCAAACCGGGCAATCCGGTTTTATCCGAAAATGGCAGACATGATGGTAATTCGTTCATATGCAGGGTTGCGTCCGTGGACGGAGGATCATTTGCCGATCGTTTCACGCGTAGATACAATTCCAAATTATTATATTGCGGCGGGCCATGAAGGAGACGGCATTAGCCTCGCAGCAGTAACAGGGAAAATAGTAGAAGAACTCATTAACGAAAAAGAAACGTCTATTCCCGTTGATCCGCTTAGCTTTAACCGATTTACAGAAAGGATGTTGAGCAGATGAGGGCACAAAGAGTCTTTACAACAATTGATACACATACAGGCGGGAATCCGACGAGAACATTAATTAGCGGGCTTCCAAAACTAGTTGGGGAAACAATGTCAGAAAAAATGCTCCATATGAAAAAGGAATATGATTGGATTCGCAAACTGTTAATGAATGAACCGCGCGGCCATGATGTCATGTCTGGTGCTTTATTAACGGATCCTTGCCATCCAGAAGCTGATATTGGAGTAATTTACATAGAGACGGGTGGATATTTACCAATGTGTGGACATGACACGATTGGTGTGTGTACAGCTCTAGTTGAGTCTGGATTGATTCCCATTCAGGAGCCCGTTACTTCCTTAAAGTTGGATACGGCTGCTGGACTCGTTGAAGTAGATATTTCAATAGAAAATGGAAAAGCAAAAGAAGTGTCTTTTTGCAATATCCCGGCGTTTCTTTTAAAAAGCATTTCTGTTGATGTCGAGGGAATTGGGCGCATAGATGCCGATATTGCGTATGGCGGGAATTTTTACGCAATTATTGAAGCGAAATCGGTTGGATTGGAGTTAATTCCAGAAAATGCTTCTCATATAATTGAAACAGCAATCAACATTAGAAACACCATTAATGAAAAAGTTGAAATCGTTCATCCACAATATTCGTTTATTAAAGGGCTAACCCATGTTGAGTTTTATACTGAACCAACTCATGAGGAAGCGGATGTGAAAAACACAGTGATTGTTCCTCCGGGGGGAATCGACCGTTCTCCATGCGGAACGGGTACCTCTGCGAAATTAGCTGTCCTATATGCGAATCAAGAAATTTCAATTGGCGAAGAATTTGTTCATGAAAGCATTGTCGGTTCCTTATTTAGAGGACGCGTATTGGAAACGACGGATGTGGAAGGGGTTGATGCTGTTGTAACCCAAATTACAGGATCCGCTTGGCTAATGGGAATGCACCGATTCTTCTACAATGAGAAAGATCCACTTAAAGAAGGCTTTCTGCTCATTCCGCCAATGGAACATGAAACGGAGGACGTGAAATGAAAATTCAGAAGACGTATTCAACAACAGATGTACACGTAGCTGGAGAAGCGTTTCGTGTTATTAAAGATGTGCCATTCATTCATTATCAAAATTTGGAGCAGTTAAATGAGCAGTTTATGCATGTATTTGCAAATGATATCTATCTTTTATTGAATGAACCGCGCGGATTTGCTGGGATGAATGGCTGTCTTGTTGTTCCAACGATTAGCGAAGAAGCAGATGCTGCAGTATTATTTTTAAATCATGAAGGAACGGTTCCGATTCATTACGGCGGCATTGTTGCTGTTATTACAACTTTACTGGAATGCGGTCATTTGCAGCCGAGAGCGTCAAATGAATATAAAATCGAAACGCTCAGAGGTGTGATTTCCGTTATCGCTATGATGGAGAATGATGAGGTAGTTTCAGTGGCGATAGAAAGTGAACCGTGTCACATAGTGGAGACAAACATTCCATTGTCTCAGTCAAATGTCAATACACAGTTCTCCCTCGTACAAGGCGATCGATTATATGCAGTGTTTGAGAAAGGTGATATTGCCACAGAGATTCGTATTGAGGAACTGGCTGAATTGAAGAGATGGGGACAAACGATGTATCAGGCTCTTGAGTCGAAATTTCCAGTAAGAGGTATCATTTTAATGGATGATTCGCATGTGCAAGAGGGCCGAATTAAAACAATCACGTTTCGTGAAGACCAGTACATTGTTCGCTCTCCAAGCTTTGAATCGACAAAGGCGTGCTATACAAGTTTACTTTCTAAAGGGAAATTGTATATGGAACCGCCACTTGTAAATGAAAGTATTTTCGGGAGTACTTTGACAGTACAAGTAGCGAAACAAACAGAGGATGGATACAAATTCACTTTAAAAAGCCGCGGCTTTATTACAGGAATGCAACTATTTGTATTAGATCCGACAGATCCGTTACCTGCTGGATTTTTACTGAAATAATGGAAGTGTAACCGATTATCTTTGTATGAGATTTATAGAGTAATAAAAAACAACATGAAAATCCTTTTTTAGGGCAGACGAGAGCATCTGGCCATGCATAGAAGATATCATGTTTTATTCTGCACAGCCGCGATATGTTGAACAATCAAAATGAATTTAGATAGTGAAAAATATTAAGGGGGAAATAGAAATGACAACAATTAGAGGAGCTTATCCAGTATTAATTACGCCAATGACTGGGGCGCAGGAGATTGACTGGGACGGTGTGAAAAATAATGTGAACTACTTCGTAGATCAAGGCGTTGCAGGGATTGTAATTAATGGAAGTACCGGAGAGTTTGTAAGTTTATCAAAAGAAGAAAAGTTCCAAATGGTTGAAACTGTATTAAAAGAAGTAAACGGCCGTATTCCGGTTATTGTAGGAACAGCAGCTGAAACAACAAAAGAAACGATTGAATATACGAAACAGGCGGAAGCACATGGTGCAGATTGTGCGCTCATTATTAATTCTTATTACTGTAAACCGAAAGAAGAAGAAATTTATTTCCACTTTAAAGAAGTATCAAATGCAGTGAATGTACCGATTATGCTGTACAACAATCCATTTACATCAGGCGTTGATATGAGTACAGAGTTGATGCTGAAAATCGGCAAAGAATGTGAAAGAGTTACCCACATTAAAGAATCAAGTGGAGATATCCGCAAAGCGAGAGATCTTGTTAGACAAGGTAAAGGGGACATTGAAATTTTCTGTGGTTCAGAAGATTTAGTTATGGAGTCTTATTTGGTCGGGGCAACAGGCTGGATTTCTGTTGCAGGGAATATTGTACCAAAGCTTGTTACCCAAATGTTCAATCACTTCCAAAACGGTGAGTTAAAAGAAGCTTGGGAAATCAATGATCGTATTTTACCGCTTTGTGAATTCCTTGAAGGATCAGGAAAATATGTGCAAATTGTGAAACGTTCGATGGAATTGAATGGACAGGCAGGCGGACCTTCACGCTATCCTCGTTTAGGGTTGACATCTGAGGAAGATCAAAAGCTTAAGGATATTTTAGCAAGTTTAACTGCACAACGTGTATGAAAGGAAAAACTCATCCATAAGGGGGATTCACCCCCTATTTATGGTTAATTGCAGATTTTTTTTGGTTTCTCATACCACAAATCACAAATAGCAAGATATAAAATGTAAAGGGGAGAGGAATATGTTAACTACACAAATCGAATTAAAGCCGAGGGTAAAAGCTTTTTTAGAAGGAAATATTGAACTCTTTATTGATGGGAAATTTGTACCAGCGGTAAGCGGCAAAACGTTTGAAACGTATAATCCAGCAACAGAAGAAGTACTTGCCTTCGTAAGTGAGGCTGGGGAAGAAGATGTTGATTTAGCAGTAAAGGCTGCACGCAGAGCATTTGAAAAAGGAGCATGGCCTGACTTAAGTGCGGCTGAAAGAGCTCATTTCATTTACAAGTTGGCTGATTTAATTGATGAGCATAAAGAAGAACTAGCACAATTGGAAGCGCTCGATAATGGAAAACCATATCAAGTAGCACTAGAGGACGATATTCCAGCAACAGTAGAGCATTATCGTTATTATGCTGGCTGGGCAACGAAAATACTTGGTCAAACAACGCCAATTTCAAAGGACTATTTAAACTATACACGCCATGAACCAATTGGGGTTGTTGGTCAAATTATTCCATGGAACTATCCGTTAGTAATGGCGGCGTGGAAAATGGGGGCAGCACTGGCGACAGGATGTACAATCGTCTTAAAACCTGCTGAGCAAACACCATTATCTCTGTTATATACAGCGCAACTTTTTAAAGAAGCTGGCTTCCCGGACGGCGTTGTCAATTTCGTTCCTGGATTTGGTCAAACAGCAGGAGCAGCAATTGTGAATCATCATGATATCGAAAAAGTGGCTTTTACAGGTTCGACTAATACTGGTAAATATATTATGCGCCAAGCAGCTGAAACAATTAAACATGTGACGTTAGAGCTTGGAGGAAAATCACCAAATATTATTTTAGAAGATGCAAATATAGAAGATGCAATTACTGGTGCCTTTAACGGTATTATGTATAACCATGGACAAAACTGTAGTGCAGGATCTCGCGTGTTCGTTCACCGAAAGCATTATGAAAAAGTGGTGGAAGAATTTGCAAAACTTGCGAACGATGTAAAACTTGGTGCAGGAATGGAAAGAGGTACGGAAATGGGACCACTTGTTTCGAAAAAGCAACAAGAGCGCGTGTTACATTATATCGAAAAGGGAAAAGAAGAAGGCGCAAGAATTGCAGCTGGCGGTGCGAAGGCATTTGAAAAAGGGTACTTCGTCAGGCCAACTATTTTTGCTGATGTTACAGATGATATGATTATCGCCAAAGAAGAAATTTTTGGTCCAGTAGTGGCAGTTCTGCCGTTCGATACGGTAGAAGAAGTAATTGAAAGAGCGAATAACACACCATTTGGACTCGCTGCAGGTGTATGGACAGAAAATGTTAAAACTGCACACCAAGTAGCGAATCGCTTAAAAGCTGGTACAGTATGGATTAATGATTACAACTTAGAAGATGCAGCAGCGCCGTTTGGTGGTTATAAGCAATCAGGTATTGGGCGCGAAATGGGCTCTTATGCGCTTGATAATTATACAGAAGTGAAGAGTATTTGGGTGAACTTGAAATAAAGATTGAAAACAGATATAAAAAACCCTTTTTTTAGGTGGGAGAGAGCATTTGGCCGTACATAGCAGCGGTCAGTGCCTTTTCCTGCCACATGCGAGGTTTAAAACAAAGGGAGAAAGTGAGTTAGGATATTCTATCTAGTAAACTTTTAAGGGAAATCTATATTGCCCTTCTAGAAAATGATAAAGTAATGGCAATAGTCTCCTTTTAAAATACTGAAAATTAAGAAAATAAAACAAGAGGGGAGAGGTTAGAGGATGTCTAATAAAGGTAAGTTTAAAAGAGAAATATCACTATTAGATTTAGCCTTTATCGGTTTTGGCTCTATGTTTGGATCAGGCTGGTTGTTTGCTGCTAGCCATGTTGCTGGAATAGCAGGTCCGGCGGGAACTATTTCATGGATCATTGGTGGATTTGCTATTTTGTTATTAGGACTTGTATATTGTGAACTTGGGGCAGCACTTCCACGAGCTGGAGGAATTGTTCGCTATCCTGCATATTCTCACGGTCCGATACTTGGATATTTACTTGGATTCATTACTCTTATTGCATTTTCAAGTTTAATCGCAATTGAAGTAGAAGCGGCTAGGCAATATGCTGCAGCTTGGTGGCCAAGTCTGACGCAAGAAAACTCTACTTTACCGACTGTAAGCGGCTGGCTTATGCAATTTGGACTACTCGTCATTTTCTTTTTGTTAAATTACTGGAGTGTAAAAACATTTGCGAAAACAAATTTAATCATAACCATCTTTAAATTTTTTGTACCAGCATTAACAATTGTTGTATTGTTAATGTATTTAAATGCCGATAATTTTTCAAGTGCTGATTTTGCGCCGTTTGGATTTTCTGGTGTACAAGCAGCCATTTCTGCCGGTGGTGTTATTTTTGCTTATTTAGGACTGACGCCTATTGTATCAGTTGCAAGTGAAGTGAAAAATCCGCAAAGAACGATACCGATTGCTCTTCTTTTATCTGTCGTCTCTTCAGCGATTGTTTACGTTCTTTTGCAAGTTGCTTTTATTGGAAGCATTCCAACTGAAATGCTTAGCAACGGCTGGGCGGGAATTAGTAAAGAATTTAGTTTACCATTTAAAGATATTTCTCTTTTATTAGGACTAGGCTGGATGGCCTATTTTATCGTTTCCGATGCGATTATATCACCGAGCGGAGCGGGGAATATTTATATGTCAGCTACTCCTCGCGTTATATATGGCTGGGCTCAAGGCGGAACATTATTTAAAGTATTTTCTAAAGTTGATGAAAAATCAGGCATACCAAGACCGGCTCTTTGGCTTACTTTTGCTCTTTCTATTTTCTGGACATTACCGTTTCCTTCATGGGAAGCACTAATTAATGTTGTTTCTGCAGCGCTTGTATTAAGTTATGCCCTTGCACCGATTACAGCGGCGGCACTTAGAAAACGGACTCCTGAGCTAAATCGTCCATTTTTGGTAAAAGGAATGTCAATTATCGGGCCTCTTTCATTTATCATTGCTTCATTAATTGTGTACTGGTCTGGTTGGAAAACGCTTTCTTGGTTACTGTCTTCACAAGTTATCATGTTTGTCATTTATCTATGCTGTAAAAAATGGGTACCAACTTCACAAGTATCTTTAGCCCAGCAAATTAAGTCATCGTTATGGCTCGTTTTTTACTACATTGCCATAATGGTAGTGTCATACTTCGGTATGTTTGGAGAAGGAAAGGGGTATTTAACAAATTCAACAGATTTGCTAGCGGTTAGTATTGTTTCCTTGATTAGCTATTACTGGGCGGTTCATACGGCTTTACCGGTTGTGGACTTGGATGATGAAGATGAAGTAGAAAGCACTGATTATGTAAAGATAGAAAATGCGCCGGTTAGTAAATGATTTTGTATAGGTACAAATCCTAAAATCTTTTTCCTGCCAGGTGCGGGGCTTAAAAAGGAGAAAACAAAAACATTGAGAGGGAAGAAGCGTAAAGAGAACGCTTCTTCCTTTTTTTCTGAATTTACTAATTTCTTTCATGGTATAATATGGATAGCTACGGGTAAGAACGAAATTTGTTAGGAGGCGGATACATTGCGTGAGGCTTTACAACAACGCTGGAGTTTGGATGAGATTTTTCCTGGGGGAAGTGAGTCGAATAGCTTCAAACAGTTTCTTATAAAACTTGAGGGAGATGTTGTTAAAGAAACAGCCACAACAATAGAAATTAAGGAACTAGAATCAATTAGTGGATATGAAGAGTGGATTGAACAAATGAATCGAATTCAAGAGATGTCTATTCGTTTGCTAGAAGCAACCCACTTTGTGGAATGTTTGGAATCAGAAAATGTGGAAGATGAGCAGGCTGTTATATTAAGTGAAAAAGCAAGGAATATCTCATCACAATTTGAGATCGTCATCAGCAATTTTGAACAAACTTTGGTACATATACCGGACGAGATTTGGGAGCAGGTATTGCAGCTGGAACAAATCAAACCAATCGCTTTTCCACTTCAAGAAAAAAGAGAAAAGGCGAGAGGGAAATTACCGGTAGCACAGGAAAAGTTGATCCAAGATCTTTCTATTAATGGCTATCATGCTTGGGTCAATTTACATAACTCTATCATCGGAAAAACGAAGATTGTTCTAGAGGAAGATGGACAAAGAAAGTACCTTAATTTTGGACAAGTATATAATCAATTACATTCATCTATCAATCATTATTCTAGAACGAATCTCGTAAATGCTTTACATAATGCAGGCGAAAAAGTAGCTGAGACATGCGCAGTAGCTCTAAATAATATTGCTGGTTTTCGCCTACAAGTATATAAATATCGGGGAGTAGATTCCATTTTAACAGAACCGCTCCGTTACAATAGAATGTCACAATCAACGCTTGATTCTATGTGGGAGGCTGTCAATCAAAGTAAGCCTGTCATAGCTTCATATTTAAAAAGAAAGGCACGTTTACTAGGGTTAGAAAAAATGGATTGGTTCGATATATATACGCCTATAGGAAAAGTAGCGAAGACTTATACATATGAAGAGGCTGCTGAAATAATCCTTACTGGGTTTCATTCTTTTAGCCCTAAATTAGCGAATTATACAGAAAGAGCATTTCAGGAAGGTTGGATTGATTCTGAAAACAGGAATACAAAAGCAAGTAGAGGATTCTCAGCTAGATTTCCGCTAACGAAGCAAGCTCGTATCTTCATGAATTTTCAAGGAACACATAATAATCTCGCTATACTTGCCCATGAATTAGGACATTCTTTTCATCAAGGCATTATTTCAAATGATGTTCCGCCATTTGCGCAGCAGTATACGATGGCTGTTAGTGAAACAGCTTCTACGTTTGCAGAAACGCTTATTTTAAATAAAGTAATTCAAGATACTTCAAATGAACATGACAAACTGCTTCTTCTAGAGGCAAAGATACAAACAGCGCTTAGTTATTTGATCGGAGTACAGGGGAATTTTATGTTCGAAAGAGATTTTTATGAAATTCGAAAAGAGCGGGTTGTAGGAGTCGATGAATTGAGCCATTTGATGAAAAAAGCACAGCAGTACGCATTCAATGATTCTCTTGCTTCTTATCATGATTTTTCATGGGTTTGGAGTCGTCATATCTATTTCACAGATAAACCTTTTTATAATTTCCCGTACACATTTGGTTTTCTATTTAGCCAAGGAATCTACGCAACTGCACTTCAAGAAGGACATTCATTTGAAGAAAAATATATAGATTTGCTTCGAGATACTGGCAGAATGACTGCTGAACAATTAGCTTTTCACCATCTTGGCTTTGATCTAACAAAACAAGAATTCTGGGAGAAAGCAATGCAAATTGTTTTACAAGATATAAAAGATTTTTTTGCTTTAACGGAGAAGACTCTCAGTGAGGAGGGGATGCAATGTTGAATGTAGCATCAAGAACAGAAGAGTTAAGAACGAAACTACAAAACGTATTAGCTAGCCAATATAAAGAGTTGGGAATTAAAAGTTTAGAAGTAGCAGGAAGCGGCGTCCAAAATGTTGTCTTTCGAGGAGGTTCGAAAACAGGTTCATTTGCTTTTCGTGTACCGTGGGAGCGCGAAGTTGCTAATATCAATGAAAATTTATTTAGTAGCCGCCTTTCATTACAAAAAGAAGCAAAGCTTTCTAAGTTTTGTCATTCTCAAGGAATTCCTGTGCCAGCCGTTCATAGACTGCATCTTTCTGAGGAACTTGATTTTTTAATTTCGGATTATATAGTTACTGACTCTACTCCGATTTCTTCTTACCAAATTGGAGAATTAGCCAATAAGCTTCATCATATGCCGATTGAAGGCTTACATTATGAAAATGAGAATGGGGAGTCGACAGAAAAGCATATAGCAGAGCGCCTTGTCAGAAGGCTACAATCATTTAACGAAATTACTTCTTTACGTATTCCATTTCCAAAAGCAGAAGAAATTGAGGCGACTCTAAAGGCAGGGGAACAGATAAAAAGGCTGCTCCATATGGATATTCGACCTGCCAATATAATTGGTCATGGCGGAGAAATTCAGGCAATCGTTGACTGGGACAATGCTCTCATTGGTCACCCGCTTCTCGAACTGATGAGAATAGCGGAAGTGAATGAAGTGAATTGGAGTGAATTTAAGGCCGGATATAAAAATGAGCATATTTTTGATTCTCTTCCAAAAATTGTTTGTCTATTTTACAGGCTTGATACGGCGCTGATGCTTGCGAACCTTTTTATCTCTCATCTTAAAATAAAAGATAAAGGATTGTATTATAAGGAACGTGTTGAAGTAATTGGTAATGAAATACATAAAATTTTATAAATTTAGTAGAATTAGGAGAAATAAATATGGATATAAATTTGGAAATTGAAAAAGTAAAACTAGAGAATAAAAGCGTTTTAAAGAATTTAACGGAACTATATAAATACGACTTTAGCGAATTTGACCCTGAAGATGTGAATGAGCATGGTTTGTATGAATATATGTATGTAGATCATTATTTTACAGAGGAAGGTCGCTTTCCGTTTTTTATTAAAGTGAATGAAAAGTATGCAGGCTTTGCATTGATTCGCGCGATTGAGGAAAATGGCTGTACATACTACTCTATGTCAGAATTTTTTGTCATGAAAAAATATCGGAAAAGTGGTGTAGGAAAACAAGCGGCTTTTCAATTGTTTTCTAAATTCCCGGGGGAATGGGAAGTTTCAGAGATGGAAGAAAATGTTCCAGCTCAAGCATTTTGGAGGAAAGTCATTTCAGCGTACACGAATAATGAATACCGTGAGATAAGAAAAGACGGTTGGGACGGACCGATTCAAGTGTTTGATTCGAGCGGGAGTATGTAAGTGTTTCTATACATTATGGGGGGAGTATCATGGTACTACAACGAGTAAGCTTACTAACAATTGGTGCGTTTAACTTACCGGTTCTTCGCGCGTTTTACAAAAGCTTAGGATGGGAAGAAACAGAAATCAGTTCAGATACTTACGCTGCGTTTAAAACGGCGGGTGTTATTCTTTCGATTTTTCCTATTGAGGAATTAGCAAAGGATGCTGGCGTTTCAATCACTCAAGACGTAGAAACGTTTCGTGGTGTAACGTTTGCGATTAACGTTGATCATCCTGAACAAGTTGATACAACGATTGAGGAAATTCGAAAAGCAGGCGGAAGAATTTTACGCGAGCCAAGCGATGCGTTCTGGGGAGGGAGAACAGCATATTTTGCTGACCCTGAAAATAATCTTTGGGAGGTTGCTTGGAACCCAGATTCTGTATTTGATGAAAGAGGGGCTATGCTTACTTTTTAATTATTAGAAAGGGAATTTTATATGAATATGAAAACCTATCCCGTAACGCCAGATGATTTGAAGTTAATTGAGGAAGCGACAACGAAAATTAAAACCTTATATAAAGAAAATTGT
>NZ_JAQOTJ010000005.1:0-34044 GCF_028401955.1 Bacillus sp. BP-3 | reverse complement strand
CGTCATCCCTATTCAGATGAACCCAATCGGGAAATTACAGTAGTCAGTCCATGTGGGATGTGCAGAGAACTTATTTCAGATTATGCCCCTCAATGTTATGTGCTTTTAGAGGTTGATAATGAAATTATGAAAACAACAGTTGATGAATTAATTCCTTATAAGTATAAAAGATAGTAGGCTTAGTAAATTTATTCTACACAAGAATAATTAGTTTTTAATTAGACTTTATTCTAAAACAACACATTTAAGAAGAAATGAATAGAGCCTTACAATAAAGTGAAACTTTAATCAGTGGGGGTATTACTGCCCGTTAATGCGGGATAAATCCAAATTAAAAGCCTAATATAAAGACCTTTTAATTGTAAAGGAGTTCCTTGTGAGATAGGGTGATAAATCGATATGAGCTACCTTATTGCTTTGGTACTTGTTGTTTTATTAGCTTTTTCATATAAAATTGTTGATATTACAGTTCGCGTTATTATTGGAAGAACGTTGTACCGAAAGATAGAAAATGAAATTATTTATATATGGGGAACACTGCTGACAGTAATTAGTTATTTTTATGAAGATAATTATGTATTCCGTTTACCAATTCACTACGAACCAACTGTTCTATTAATCTTGATTGCCGCGATTACGAATATTTTCATTTCGCGATACTCAGGATATAAGCCGAGCGGGAAAAGGAACATCTTAAACTTTGTAATTATGTATCCTATTTTTGAAGAAGTAATTTTCAGAGGGATGATTATACCAATACTTAATAATTCATTCTCAAAATACCCTTTTTATGAAGTAGCTTACATACCAGTTACGGTACCGATCATAATATCTTCCTTTCTATTCGCTGTAGCTCACTTACAATATTACAGCTTTAATCAGACTAGCATGAAATTTATGCTGTTCGCATTTGTCGGGGGAATCACGTTTGGTGCGATTACGGATTACTCACTATCAATTGTTTTTCCACTGCTTTTGCATGTGGAGTTTAATTTACTTTCAGCATATTACTCAAAAAAGAGTACAGCAAATTAATAAATAAGTTATTATGCTCATAAATGGATTACTGAAATGATGAGAACGTAAAATGTTTTGTGTAAATAGATTGCTGTTATGAAAAAAAGGAACCTGCAGTTGTTTGCTTTTTTTGGTTTTCACTGCGCATGTGGCAGAAATAGGCCCTGACCGATTCTATGCATGGCTAGATGCTCTCGCCCACCGAAAAAGCAAAGGTTTTTTTATGTTAATTCTTCAATTTGTATCTATAAAAAACAAAGGTGAGCACAGGTTGTTGTGCTCACCTTTGTTTTTTATTTTAAGTTCTCAGGGTTTAATGCTTCTAATTCAGGTACAACGAAGCGGCCGTCTTTACGGATTAATACGTCGTCGAAGTAAATTTCGCCGCCGCCATATTCAGGGCGCTGGATGCATACTAAATCCCAGTGGATGTTAGAGTTGTTGCCATTCCATGCATCGTCGTATGCCTGTCCAGGTGTGAAGTGGAAGCTGCCGTCGATTTTCTCGTCGAATAGAATATCGCCCATTGGATGTAAAATGTATGGGTTTACGCCGATTGCGAATTCACCAACGTAGCGTGCACCTTCGTCTGTATCGAAAATTTTGTTAATGCGCTCTGTATCGTTTGCAGTTGCTTCAATGATTTTACCGTCTTTAAATGTAAGTTTTACATTTTCGAACATGTAACCGTTGTAAGGAGATGGTGTGTTGTAAGAAACTGTACCGTTAACAGAATCGCGAACAGGCGCAGAGTATACTTCGCCGTCTGGAATATTTAAGTGACCAGCACATTTAATTGCCGGGATGTCTTTAATAGAGAATGTTAAGTCAGTGCCAGGTCCAACAAGACGCACTTTATCTGTTTTGTTCATAAACTCAACAAGATTGTCCATCGCTTTATCCATTTTCGCGTAGTCTAAGTTACATACGTCAAAGTAGAAGTCTTCAAATCCTTCTGTGCTCATTTTTGCAAGCTGTGCCATCGCAGCATTTGGATAGCGCAGTACAACCCATCTTGTTTTTGGAACACGAATGTCTCTATGTACTTTTTTACCTACTGTGTTACCGTAAACTTTCATACGCTCACTTGGAACGTCCGCTTGTTCATTTACGTTATCACCAGAGCGAAGGCCGATATAAGCATCCATATCTTTCATTACGCTCGCTTCATATGCAGCGATTTGCTCGAAATGTTCTTCTGTTGCGCCCATCATTAAAGAGCGGTCTACTTGATGATCTTTTAATAGTACGAATGGATAACCACCAGCTTCATATGCAGCTTTTACAAGTGCTGTTACTAGCTCTTTTTGTAAGCCGAAGTTTTCGATTAATACTTTTTCGCCTTTTTGTAAACGAATAGAGTAATTAATTAAATTTTTTGCTAATGTTTCAATACGTGGGTCTTTCATATGTAAAACCTCCCTTATATATGCATCCTTCCTTATTGTAACCTACTTATCTAAATTTGTTTAATGATTTATCGAAATATTGGCAAGAAAATTATAAATGTAAAACGTGAAAAGAGTAAGTTGTAGATAGTTGTTATTTTCTGTCCTAAAACAAACAAAGAGTAACCAGTATGTATTTCTAGTTACTCTTTGTTATATATGCTATTTACTGATAAATGGCTTATACGTTATTTCATTTGATCAAACATTGTTTTAACATCCTTAGAGTTAGGGGTTGCATACAAAGTTGGTGTGCCAGAAGTTGAACGCCGAGATGTCACTGCAAAAACATAACCAAGATCTTGATTAATTCTTTCTCTTAACCAAGGTCCACCACTAGCTCCGCCATTCATACCACACTTCATGGCGGCATCGCTGCTAAACCATCCTCTACTAGTTGTAGGTCCATCGCAATAATGAGCTATCTGTCCATCATATGGTTTTTCGGCGGGCCAGCCAAAAATACGAACGTCTGGTTGATTCGTACCATATCCAGTGGAAAGTCCATTTCCTCCAATCGTATTTACTAAGTCTTTTCCATTCCTTGGGAAAACAGTAAAAAATGCTTGGTCATAGCTGAAATTACTATCATTTATCCAGGCGTTGAATGTCCGCGCTTCTTTCCAGTTCCAAATACCATAAGGTGTTGAACCATTACGATATGCTGGAGCAAATGCAATATTTGAGTGCCATCCTTTCCCTTTTCCTCCATTTACACAATGGCCTGCTGTTATAACAAGATTTTTATAATTATTGTTAATTGAAGAAGCAGAACAAACATAATCTTTTCCGCCATATGAAAAAAATACTTTGCCTGCTGTAGATGGAACAACTACATTTGCTTCGTTTAAGTTATTGTTAGTTTCGGGTAGAACGGGATCAGAAATATTAGTAGGCTCTCCTAGTAAAGAAGATTCAAATTGCTCTGGATTCGTTTCTTTTTTTTCATCATTTTTAATTTTGTCTGCTGGAATTGCATTTTTCATCTTTTCTTTTGTCCAATAGCCGGCAGGATCTTCTGTATTTTTGGGATCTTGAATAGTAGGTGGGATTGTTGGAGCGGTTTTAGATTGGGTAAGAGAATCGTTATTTCTTAAAGTAGTATTTTCATCATTAGATGTTGCAAATGCTAAATTCGTACTTAAACATAATGTGAAAATTACACTAAATATAGTTCCGAAAACCAAAAAATTTAATTTTTTCATAAATGCCCCCCTGGATATATTTGGTTATTCGTGGCCACAATCATAGCATATTTCAATTCGTTATTCACTATGAAAACAAATTGAAACATTCGCATAAAATTTTTTCTTTATATGTAGTCCCTTTCATGACCACATATAAAGAAAAAACGTGTGAAGGCCACTCTTTGTTTTACATAGCAGTGACTTATAGGTTCAAAAGTCAAAATGGATTCATCTCGCATTCTCATTTCAAGGTACTTAGGAAACAGAGAAGATATGCGGGGGATAACTACTGGTATACACTTAATTGGGCGGGCTTTTCATTAGTGGGGAGGAAGTTTCATCTGATTTAAATAAAAGGTAAAACTCATAGCCAAATATGGAACAATTAGAATGAAACGGAAAATGATTGTATAATAGAAAAAAGCATAAAAAGATAAAGGAGTGATTCGTATGCAAATTCTTTTATACGTCAGTGTAGCCATCATCGCAATTGCGTTTGCCGTATTAGTTGTCTATGTATGTCGAACATTACTATCTGTTCAAAAGACGTTAGAAAATGTCGCAAGTACGATGGAAGATCTGGAAAAACAAATGCAAGGCATTTCAGTGGAAACAGAGCAACTTCTTCATAAAACAAATGCATTAGCAGATGATATTCAACAGAAATCGCAGTCGCTAAATAAAGTGATAGAAGGTGTAGAGGGAATCGGAACAACAATTCATTCTTTAAACACACGATTACGCGGCGTTTCTGATTCTGTTGCACATCAAGTAGAAAATAATGCTGATAAAGTAGCGCAAGTGGTGCAATGGAGTAATGCGGTTATTGATGTGTACAATCGCTTCCGGGCAAAGAAAAAAGAAGAGGAAGTAGAGAAGGTTGAAAGGACAGAGAAGAAGCCGAAAAAAGAAAAGAAATTACCGCGGCTTCCGATTCGAATGAGAGGCGAATAATATGAGCATGACAAAGATTGAAACAATGGAACAATTTGAAGAAATCATAGCAAGTAAAGAGCCGTATATCTTATTTAAACATAGTACAACATGTCCAATTAGCCAAGGTGGTTTCACAGCGTTTCAAGAATACCTTGGTGAAGAGCAAGCTGTGCCAGCCTATTATTTATATGTACAAGATGCACGTCCGGTTTCCAGTAGAATTGCGGAATACTTTGGAATTAGACATGAATCGCCGCAAGTATTATACATAAAAGATAGTAAAGTACTCTGGCATGCATCACATTGGAACATTACGAAGCAAGCGTTAAAAGAAAATATACAATAAGGAAAAGCAAGCAAATCCGCTTGCTTTTTTTATTTTCTGAAAATAATATTGACGGGCTATATATTTTACGATTAAATGAAGAGAAAATAACGATTCCATAGGCAGTCTTATGCGATGTGTATGAAGTGACATCTGTATATGTATCATATATAATAAATTATCTTATGAATGGTATTTATATTTGTTAGTATACATATAAAACTTGAAAGAGGTGGCTTTATTATGGCATCACAGGAGTTAGATCGGTTACGTTCTCAAATTGATGAAACGAACTTACAAATTTTAAAGTTATTAAATGAGCGCGGTCGTCTTGTACAAGAAGTTGGCAAGTTAAAAGAAGTACAAGGTGTGAAACGTTTTGATCCGGTGCGCGAACGTAAAATGCTCGATTTAATTACGGAAAATAATGATGGGCCATTTGAAACATCAACGCTTCAACATTTATTTAAACAAATTTTTAAAACAGGTTTAGAATTGCAAGAAGATGATCATCGTAAGGCCCTTCTTGTATCTCGTAAGAAAAAGTCAGATGATACGATTGTTGACATTAAAGGTGAAAAAATTGGTGATGGAAATGCGCATTTTATTATGGGACCATGTGCAGTTGAAAGCTATGAGCAAGTTCGCCAAGTCGCTGAGGCAATGAAAGAACAAGGCTTAAAACTGATGCGCGGCGGAGCATTTAAACCGCGTACATCACCATATGATTTCCAAGGCCTTGGTGTTGAAGGGTTGAAAATTTTACGCCAAGTAGCAGATGAGTATGATTTAGCTGTTATTAGTGAGATTTTAAATCCGAATGATATTGAAATGGCGCTTGATTATGTAGATGTCATTCAAATTGGTGCACGTAATATGCAAAACTTCGAGCTGTTAAAAGCAGCTGGTTCTGTGAATAAGCCGGTATTATTAAAACGAGGATTATCCGCAACAATTGAAGAGTTTATGTATGCAGCAGAATATATTATTGCACAAGGAAATGGCGATATTATTTTATGTGAGCGCGGCATTCGTACGTATGAGAAAGCTACGCGAAATACGTTAGATATTTCTGCTGTACCAATTTTAAAGAAGGAAACGCACTTGCCAGTTGTTGTTGATGTAACACATTCAACAGGACGCCGTGATTTATTATTGCCAACTGCAAAAGCGGCAATGGCAATCGGTGCAGATGCGATTATGGCGGAAGTGCACCCAGATCCAGCTGTAGCCCTTTCTGATTCAGCGCAGCAAATGGATATTCCAGAGTTCAATGCATTTATGAATGAATTAAAAGCATTTCGTATGAGATAAGAGGTACTGTCATAAATAGCGCGATAATGGCTTCAATAATCTATGTAGCTGTACGCTGCATAGATTTTTTTCGAGAAAATGGGTATTTTTATATTAAAAATATGAAAATATAAGAAAAGGAACGAATTTTTTCGAAACTTTTTCGGGAAAATATTGTGTCAATCCTTATTTATATCGTATCATTAGTGAAAGGGCTCGGAAGTGACATCTTTAAGTAGAGTGGATGTCTTTTTTTCATTCAAGTTAACGGATACATATTATATAGATGAATTTTATAAAGGAGTGTGTGAAAAGATGAACGTAACAATATATGATGTAGCGCGCGAAGCAAATGTCTCAATGGCAACGGTATCACGTGTTGTGAACGGCAACCCAAATGTAAAACCAACAACAAGAAAGAAAGTATTAGAGGCGATTGAACGTCTTGGTTACCGTCCAAATGCAGTAGCACGCGGATTAGCAAGTAAGAAAACAACAACAGTTGGGGTTATTATTCCAGATATCTCGAACACGTTTTATGCAGAACTTGCACGCGGTATTGAAGATATCGCAACAATGTACAAATATAATATTATTTTAAGTAACTCTGACCAAAACAAAGAGAAAGAATTCCATTTATTAAATACAATGCTTGGGAAACAAGTAGATGGTATCGTATTTATGGGAGAAGATATTACAGAGACTCACGTAGAAGAATTTAAAAAATCTCCTGTTCCAATCGTACTTGCGGCATCGTTTGATGAGCAAAATATTACACCATCTGTAAATATCGATTACACACAAGCAGCGTATGATGCAATGAAACATTTCTTAGAGAAAGGTCATACAAGAATTGCTTTCGTATCGGGCCCTTACGTTGATAAAGCAGGCAGCGCAAAAAAATTACAAGGTTACAAACGAGCATTAGAAGAAGCTGGCATTGTTTACGACGAAGAGCTTGTTGTTGACGGTGATTACACGTACGATTCTGGTATGGAAGCATTAGATAAGCTATGGGAACTTGCTGAAAAACCAACAGCGGTATTCGTATCTTCTGATGAAATGGCACTAGGTGTAATTCACGCCGTGCAAGATAAAGGTTTAAAAGTACCAAATGATTTAGAAGTACTTGGCTTTGACAACACGCGTCTTGCCCTTATGGTACGCCCGCAGCTTTCAACAGTTGTACAACCAATGTATGACATCGGAGCAGTTGCAATGCGTCTATTAACAAAATACATGAACAAAGAAACGGTGGAAGATCATACAGTTATTTTACCGCACCGTATTCAGTTTAGAAATTCAACGAAGTAATAAAGGTTTTTTGGAAATATATTAACAGTTCACAAAAATGCTCAGAGTTTTTTACTCTGAGCATTTTTGTGAACGCAATAACAAACTAAATTGCAGAAAGTTTTGTATTGCTTTGCCATTCACTCTTATGAAGATTGTAGTGATTATACGTTTGATTTTCAATTTCAATTTCCCCTGCAAGTTTAAATCCATTTTTTTGAATGACTCTATTTGAACTTATATTTTGTGTTAGAGCAATAGCATGTAAAAGTTCGACATTTGTTTTCTCAAATAAATAGTTAATTAATCCTTTTGTTGCTTTTGTTGTATATCCTCTATTCCGATAATGTTTTGAAATGGCATAAGCGATCTCTCTATTAGGAGCAGGTAATTCCTCTTTTATTCCAGTCATACAAAATCCAATAAACTCACCAGTTTCTTTTAATATGATTGCTAATCTTAAATAAGTTTGTTCTTCGATATTGGGCACCGCTGATAAAAACGCCTTATTTGATGGGATTTCATAATTTGTTACCCAATCTAAACGCTGTTCTCTTGTTGTTTTGAAATCTGGTAAGAACTCATAAACTTCAGGTTGTGAGGTGAGTTCATATATAGCATCAGCATCATCAACCCTATATTCTCGTAGTAATATTTCTCCACAGTCTATTGTGAATAAGTCGTACAAATTATTTCAGCTCCTATTGTTTTTTCTTTACATATTTCTGTTTTTTTATAAAAAATCCCTTTTTTAATAAACTGTTTCTCTAATGGGAGTTTCCCTTTACAACTATTTCTAATGTATAATGATAGTAAAGGCTATGTGAGGGGGAGATGAAATGATTATTCTTTGGGGAATTACACTTTGCATGACGGCTCTATTTGCTTATATGACATTAAAACAGAGTGGTATGAGACGATTTATTCCTGGTAGTGCTTTGGCAGGAATAGCCCTAATCACATATGTTACTTCCATTTTTTTAGAAAGCGCTGGAGAACAAGTACATGAGAAATTTGTGTTTTTTTCTACTACATTATTTGTAGGCGCTATCATTATTTTACTTGTGGCAGGAATTATTTTGTTTATTCATACAAACTCAGAAACGTTATAGAAAAGAGAGCAGGCATACAATACCTGCTCTCTTAATTTATTTCATTATGCATTATCTCTTGATGCATTTTGTTGTTTTAATAAATCGCGAATTTCTGTAAGAAGTACTTCTTCTTTTGATGGTGCTGGTACTTCTTCTTTCTTTTCTTCTTCTTTTTTGAATGTTAGCTTATTAAATAGTTTAATAAATAAGAAGATAGAGAATGCGATGATGAAGAAGTCAACTACAGTTTGAATGAAGGCACCATATTTTAAAGGATCTTTACCAAGCGGATAAGCTAGCTTTGAAAAATTAATGCCACCAAGTAATAATCCAAGTAATGGCATAATAATATCATTTACTAATGAAGAAACAATTTTACCGAACGCGCCACCAATTACAACCCCGACAGCTAAGTCCATAACGTTTCCTTTTAAAGCAAACTTTTTAAACTCGTTCCACATGTATAATTCCACCCTTTCCACGATTCACTATGAATTTTATTATTCCTATCAACACATTCTATATAAAGTTAAGATAGAAATAAAGGGTAGAAGAGAATGAAAATAAATTCAGAAAACTGAACGCGTTTTCCTTTTTTACTATAATTTTCTATATTTAATAAATCAAAAAAGAGATGCATTTCTAGAGAGTGCATCCCTTGTATTGTCGATATATAACATTTATAGGCCACATTTTATTGATATGACAATGCTTGCTTCCCTAACGCATTCCAAGATTGAATAAATGTTTCTTTGTTTACTTTCAGTGCTTTTTTCTCAGTTAAAGGATCATTAACATAAATATAATCGTTCTCAAAACCTACGAGCACAACGGCGTGTAAGTCTAGAGGAGCTGTGATTATTTCGTTTCCGTGTTGCCAAGATGCCCATCTGTCAGGAGTTTTGTAATCTCCTGTCGTCCAAACAACTACAGGTTTATTCATTTTGACTTGAGTTAGTACATCATCAAAAGATTTTCCTGTTAAATTTACTGTGCGATTTGGAAGATAACGTTCCATTAATTGTTGCAGTGGTTCAACGTAGACAGCATATCCCATCTTTTTCCCTGTTATATCTCCAACGAAACCCTCTTTAGGATTTCCCCAGTGAAGAATGTCTCCGTTTTTATTGACTGAAGGCGGATCATTGTCTTTTTTGACGTTGTTTGCTAACTCTATTTTATCAACTTTCACGCCCGCATGCTGTAGTACCATCGCTAGGCTCGTAACTTCACACCCGAATTTTAGTTCGGGTTTTTGTGGTATGAGCGGTACATCTAACATGACTTTTTCTTGTTTTTGAGGAGCAGGGGGTTGCGGTGTTTCATTTTGGGACGGTGAATATTTCACATTTTTCGTTAATTCGGCTTCTTCCTGTTTGGAACCAGATTCTTGCTTTTGGGTGGGAGCCTGTTTGGGCGAACAGCCTGTTATAACCATAAATAAGGTATATAAAATTAGAAATTTTTTCATAGCATTCACCTTCTTTATGTAGTGATAGGTATGTTGTTATGATAGTGTGTTTTGTAGTAGGTTCTTTCATTTCTGGTGAAAATATTCAGAAGGGAGTGTATGTGATTTAAGTGTCTAAAAAGAAATATTTCCATCAGTGAAGAATCTCTTCATTGATGGAAATTTCACTTTAGCAACATATATTTAGTGGATCATTCAGGCTTTCATAAGAAATGAGTGTTGTAACAATAGGCTCTGTTATATTTAGAAAATCAACATTATAAGATGAGTTCTTATAAATTTACAAAAGAAACTTCTTAACGGTCATCGCATACGTTTCTGTTTCTTCAATATCTGGAAAATGAGCACTATGCTCAAAGCATGCAAAGGAAGCGTTTTGCATATTTTTCGCGAGCTCTTTCGCCATTTCCATTCCTGTATTCCGATCGTGTTTTCCAACGAGGAAAAGGGATGGAACGGTAATTTCGTATGTACGCTCTTTCAAAGGAATAGCAGGCGGAGATTGAGATAAAGCTTTCGCCATCACACCTGGATTCGTTAATCCGCTTTCTTTCCAAAGTGAACGATTTTGTTTGGCGTATTGTTCATCATGAAAAAGTAAGCGATCGACTGTTATCGTATCAACAATACTCCATACCATATCGTATTTTTCCTTTAAAGATATCGGGAGTTGTTGAATATGCTGAATCTGTTGTTTCATGTCTTGAGGAGCAATCTTTTCAAATCCAGCAAGCTGAATATGATAGGTATGTTCATAGTCACCAGAAGAAGGAGCTTGCAGAAGTAACGTTTCGACTCGATTTGGATAAGTTAACGTATATTCTAGACTAAGTTGTCCGCCAAAAGAATAACCAAGTAGATGGAATTTTGGAATCTGTAATGTTTCCCTTAGTTTTTCTAGATCATCGACTAGAATAGCGATAGAGTAATCTTTTTCATTTTTGGGAGCATCAGAACGCCCGCATCCACGTTGTTCGTAATATATGACAGTTGCAAATTCCTCTAGTTTTGGACCAATTGTTCGTTCAAATGTATAATGATTTCCGCCTGGCCCACCGTGAACAACGACAATTGGTATTGTCTTATGTTCTGCACCGGCAATTTTACACCAATGTCGTATGTGATTCACTGTTATGTAAGTAATTCTATTTTGAAGCATTATAAATGTTCACTACCTTCCTTTAAGGAATGATAGAATGCTGTAATCACCGATGAAAATTTCTCTTCCTCTTCTAAAAATGGATAATGATTGCTGTATTCAAAAGGAATGAATGAAGAGTTCCGTAAGCCTTTATGAATTTGCAAGGAAGATGCAATGGGACATTGTACATCATGTTTTCCACAAATGATTAACGTTTTTGTTGTTACGTTAGTAAGTTGTTCGCTTACATCAAAGTTGCGAAATTCTTTTGAAAAATAGTTCATACGGCTTGCGGCCATCGTTTTATAAATTGGTTTCGAAAAGTATGTTTCATATTGTTCTGGATGATATAAAGATAACTTTGTACGCTCGGTTGATAAAGTAGTTCTTTCTTCTTTCGTAAGATGCGGTAATTTTAAATCTTCGATGAGCTGTTGCATATACGCAAACTGCGGATGTTCTGGATGATAAATGCAGTCTTTCATTTTTGAATAGTCACTAGCAGCAGCGCCAACGACTACTAACGATTGTAAGGACTGTGGATAATTTATAGCATATAAAAGTCCAAGCATACCGCCAGTAGAATGCCCTGCAAAATGCCATGATGAAATGTGCAGCGCTTCTCGAATTGCTTCTAAATCTTGAATCGTCTCTTTCATACTTAATTCATCTTCCTGAGAAGCAGTTACTGAATTTCCTGCATCTTTTAAATTAATTAATATAACTTTATGTAAGGATATAAAGCTATCGGCGAAATGGTCGCCCGTTTCATTGAATTGTGAGTAAAGGTGTGTAATGCAAATAGGTTCTCCGTGCCCTTTTGTAAATACCTCAAAAGTTCCACGGTCTGTATGGATAAATTGTTGTTTCCACATAAACGTATCTCCTTTTTTTAAAACTTCGCATGTGGCAGAAAAAAGCCCTGACCGCTACTATGCGCGGCCAGATGCTCTCGTCCTCCTTTAAAAAGAAAAGGAGGTTTTTAATACAATAGTTTTTTCATATTATTCCGAATTATCTCTAGGCACTTCGCTACAGTTAATTCGTTTTTCTCTTCAATTTCTTGTTTGCGTGGAATTGGGTTATACATGTTGTCTGGGTCTTCCCAGGTGAGTGGGAGATCTGTCTTAGCTTGTCCTTTCCAAGCTTCAATCCATTCTGGTGGGAGATATCCTGAGATGTTTTGGATGTTGTTCATTTCGAGCCAAATGAGTGCCCAAGCTCTTGGAACGACGCGCCATATATCATAACCGCCGCCGCCAACTGCAATCCAGCGGCCATTGCAATATTTATGAGCAATTTCATGAGCAATCTTCGGAATTTCACGGTAAATTTGTATCGTTGAACAAAGATGTGTAAGAGGGTCGTAATAATGAGCATCAGCTCCGTTTTGCGTTAAAATAATATCAGGTTTGAAATAGTCAGCGACTTCCCTGATAACAGTGCGATATGCATGTAGAAATGAATCATCTTCTGTAAAAGCATCAAGAGGAATGTTAAAAGAATAGCTATATCCATTCCCTTGTCCACGCTCATTTACAGCCCCTGTTCCTGGAAATAAGTAACGCCCTGTTTCATGCAATGAAATTGTGCATACGTTAGGATCGTCATAAAAGGACCATTGCACACCATCACCGTGATGCGCGTCTGTATCAATGTATAAAACACGAAGACCATATTTTTGTTGTATATATTTAATAGCAATCGAGCTGTCATTATAAATACAAAATCCAGAGGCTTTCCCGCGAAATCCATGATGTAATCCCCCGCCGAGATTGAGAGCATGCTCAGCTTTTCCTTCAAGAATTGCATCGACCGCAGTTAAGGTGCCGCCAACAAGAAGGGCGCTTGCTTCATGCATGTTTGGAAACATGGGTGTATCGTCTGTTCCAAGACCATAGGACATTGCAAGTGATTGTTCTAGTGTTCCTTCTCCAGCACGTTTTACCGCATTTATGTACTCTTCTGTATGAATTAAAGCGATTTCTTCATCCGTTGCGATTCGTGGTGGAATAACTTGTGAAGGGTGTATAAACCCGCCTTTTTGCAGTAAATCATAGGTCAGTTTTACCCGAAGTTGATTAAAAGGATGATCAGGACTAAAGGAATAGCCCTGATAATTTTCTGAGTAAATAAATACATTTTTCATGACTCCATCCCCGCAATATTTGGCCATAAAACGTGGTAACCTTTTTGTTCTAACTCCTCAATCGCTTTAAGAGGATTCATTGTTTGAATGCGGAAAACAAGAACTTTGTCGCTTTCTTTTTTTGCTGGATAGACGAGAACGCTCACAATGTTAATTTTCAGTTCACTGAAAACAGCGACAACTTTTCCGAGAATACCAGGTTCATTTTTCACTTGAATTTCAACTTGTGAACTTGGTTGATGAGCACCTGTTAGTTTGACAAGTGTATGTAATACTGTTGATTCCGAAATAATGCCGACGAGCTGACCACTTTTTGTAACAGGAAGGCAGCCAATTTTATTTTCAAAAAATAACGTGGCAATTTCTTCAACGAAATCAAGAGGATGACATGTCATAACGGGATGCTTCATAATACGTTCAATCGGCTCTTGAAGAGCATCTCTTGAAACGTGTTCATCATCAAGAATGGATGGACTTGCATCGCGAACGTCACGGTCGGAAATAATGCCGACAACTTCATATTGTTCATTTACAACTGGAATGTGCCGAATACTATGTGCTGCTAATGTTCTTAGGGCTGTTTCAATCGTGTCGGTTGGGCGCAGCGCTGTTACATTTTGATTCATGATTTCTTCAACAATCATGATGTAATCCCCCTTTTAGTACATGAAACGATTTTGGAAGCGTAAGCGGTCAAATTGTTGGATAGATGATGTATCAACTCGTTTTCCAATGCGGACCATTAAGCAGTTTGCTGGATGGGAGCAAATTTCAGGATCATCTGTTGCCATCCATTCCAGCCCGCCAGCATTCATCATTTTTTCCATTACTTTTCGATATTCCCAGACATTGAGCCCGGTTTGTTTTAAATCCCAGTGCCAGTAATATTCAGTTGTTAAAATAATGTAGTCTTCCATATGATCATCCATCATAGAAACTTCTAATAAGTTCTTTCCAACAGCACAGCCGCGAAAATCAGGGACAACTTCAATTGCGCCAAGCTCGATTAAATTGTTCATTTTTCCTTCAGACCATCGTTCAAGAGGGTCTGGGTATAAATATGTTGCATAGCCAACAATTGTATGTTCATGACGAGCAATAATAATTCGAGCTTCTGGTAATTTAGAAATCTCGACAATTGCTTTATATTGCTGAGCCGCAGGTCGAAAGGCAACTAAATCAGGATGAAACTCATACGTTTCTAAATTATGTGTCTGGACAGGACCTTCAATAACTAAAGTTCCTTTTGGTGCTTTTAAATTTCTTGCATTGTACACTTTACTATGAATCAATTTTAGGCTCACCACCTTCAGAGCTTTGTGAATCTACTATCTATTTTCATACTACTGTACTCAGTATGCGATGTGAATCGAAATTTGTCAGTAAAAATTTGTCTGAAATTCTTAAAAAATACTGAAAATTATAAAATATATCTTTATAATAGATTTATATGGTACATAGAAGGGGGATGTAAAGAATGAAAGTAGAAACACTTCCGGTTATTCAAGGGGAAAATAATTTGTTAAATTATGATGAAATATATCAAAATTTTAATTGGGAAGAAGTTAATCAAAATTTTTCTTGGCATGAAACTGGACGAGTAAATATGGCTTATGAGACCATTGATCGACATGCCCAATCCCACCGAAAAAATAAAGTAGCATTGTATTATCAAGATGGTGCGAGAAAAGAGAAATATACGTTTAAAGAAATGAAAGAATTGTCGAATAAAGCAGGAAATGTTTTAAAAAATTATGGGGATGTCGAAAAAGGCGACCGCGTCTTTATTTTTATGCCTCGTTCACCGGAATTGTATTTTACTTTATTAGGTGCAATAAAGCTTGGAGCAATTGTTGGTCCATTATTTGAAGCTTTCATGGAAGCGGCTGTATGTGACCGTCTGGTGGATAGTGAAGCAAAGGTGCTTGTGACAACACCAGAATTGTTAGAACGTATACCATTTAATGATTTACCAGCGTTAAAAACGGTATTTGTTGTTGGGGAAGGTGTAGAAGAAGGTGGTAAAGTTGTCGCATTTAATCCGCTTTTTGAACAAGCTTCTAATCAGTTAAAAATGGAATGGCTTGGGAGAGAGGATGGCCTCATTTTACATTATACATCTGGTTCAACAGGGAAACCAAAAGGGGTGCTGCATGTTCAAAATGCGATGGTGCAGCATTATCAAACAGCAAAATGGGTGCTGGATTTAAAAGAAGATGATGTGTATTGGTGCACAGCAGATCCAGGCTGGGTAACAGGAACAGCATATGGTATTTTTGCGCCTTGGCTAGTTGGAGCTTCTAACGTAGTTTTAGGAGGACGCTTTAGTCCAGACGCTTGGTATGAAACGCTTCAAGATTACGGTGTAACAGTTTGGTATAGCGCTCCGACAGCATTTCGTATGTTAATGGGTGCTGGTGACGATACGCTGAAGAAGTATGATTTATCAAACCTTCGTCATATTTTGAGCGTTGGGGAACCGTTAAACCCGGAAGTAATTCGCTGGGCAATGAAAGTGTTCCATCTTCGTATTCATGATACGTGGTGGATGACGGAAACAGGAGGACAAGTTATCTGTAACTATCCTTGTATGGAAATTCGCCCGGGTTCTATGGGAAAACCAATTCCAGGCGTGAAGGCAGGGATTGTTGATAATGAAGGTAATGAATTGCCGCCATACACAATGGGGAACTTAGCAATTGGAAAAGGCTGGCCATCGATGATGCGTGCTGTTTGGAATAACCCGCAAAAATATGAGTCTTATTTTATGCCAGGAGACTGGTATGTGTCAGGAGACTCTGCATATATGGATGAAGATGGCTATTTCTGGTTCCAAGGGCGTATTGACGATGTCATTATGACATCTGGTGAACGTGTTGGTCCGTTTGAAGTAGAAAGTAAATTAATTGAACATACAGCAGTTGCGGAAGCTGGTGTTATTGGAATTCCAGATCCTGTACGCGGAGAAATTATTAAAGCGTTCATTGCACTGCGCGCAGGTTATGAACCATCTGAAGAATTAAAAGAAGATATTCGTCAATTTGTGAAAAAAGGACTAGCTGCTCATGCGGCACCGAGACAAATCGAATTCCGAGATAAATTACCGAAAACGAGAAGCGGTAAAATTATGCGTCGTGTATTAAAGGCATGGGAGTTAAACTTACCAACAGGTGACTTGTCTACGATGGAAGATTAAACAAGAAAGGTCTGAACATTCTTCGTTCAGGCCTTTCTTGTTTAGAGTATAGTGAAGTTGTGTTCAAATTGTTCAGCGTTACATATAACTTATATGTAATATTTAAAATACAGCAGAGCATGCAGGAAAAGATTTAATCTTTTGGAGGGATATTAGTGACGCAATATTATCTTTTTGTTACTATGTCAATTTTTCTTATTATTTTGCCAGGACCTGATACGGGATTAGTAACTCAGAATACAATACTACAGGGGAAACAAGGCGGGATGAAAACTGTTTTTGGTATTTTATGCGGTTTAAGTATTCATACGTTAGCAGCTGTACTTGGGATTTCTGCAATTCTTGTTAAATCGGCATTTTTATTTTCTATTTTTAAGTATATTGGTGCTATTTATCTTATTTATTTAGGATGTGTATCATTATGGTCTTTATGGAAGAAAGGAAAGCAACCAGAGGATATTACAGTTAAAAATAAGTATCAAGGTGCTTCTTGCTTTAGGCAAGGTTTTCTTACCAATTTGTTAAATCCAAAAGTAGCCATTTTCTTTCTAACGTTTTTACCGCAATTTATACAGCATGATGGGAATACCTTTTTTCAACTTTTTATTATGGGAATGACATATACAGTTTTAACTTTTCTATGGTTTATACTCTATATTTATTTAATTAATGCAATTCGTACATGGATGAAAAAGCCGTCTACAGAGCGGGCTATTCAAGGGATAAGCGGTTTTGTACTTTTGGCATTTGGGATTAAATTAGCGCTGGAAAAACGACCATAGTCATTTTTATAAGTAAAGTCTATTTCTTACTTATGGTTAGCCTTGCTAATCAATCCCCTGCTACACGTTAGTGTGGGATAAAGTGAAACTAGGGAACTTAAGGGATTGGTAATTTGCCAATAGGCGACGGTCTATGATGGAATATTAAATAAGCAAGTTCTGAATCAAGTATAGTTCAGAATTTGCTTATTTTAAGTACGTTATTGTAAAAACGAAAAAAGAAATAAAATGATTTTTTGAACCATTTGCCTCCAGTATTTGTATAAGTTTATGAAAAATAAATTAGGAGGCACTTTATATGTCAAATAAATGGATGCTTTCATTGACTTTCATTGGCGTTATAGTCGTATTTGCTGCAGGTACCCTTATGCCTATTGCGATAGGGTTTAAAGTTTCGATGATTATGTTAGCGTGTACGATGATTATTATATTTTCAATCCTTATCCCTTTTGACAAGAAATATATCGTAAGAAAAGCTGGAAATAAAATCGACTTTACAAAAACAAAAGTTTATTTTCGGTGGAATGTATTTGATACAATATCCGTCTGTATTGCAGTATACGCTTGTATATGCGTACAAGTGTTAAATTTCTTAGTTTTAAGCGGATTAACAGTTAAAAATCCATATGTGCAATTTTTTACGAATCAATCTCAAATATGGACGATTGTTGCAAGTTTATATTTAATTAGCCGGATATCTCTAACTTTAAAAGGGATAAAGGAGATTAAAAAACATGGCGCAAATTGGGATTGAGGAGGAATTGATGCTCGCCTATCAAAAGGGAGATGAACGAGCAGGGGAACGGTTGTATGTTTTAATCAAACCAGCGTTATATACGTTTTTATATCGCTTTAACCGTGATGAACAGCTGAGCATAGACCTCGTTCAAGATACGTTTTTAAGGTTAGAACGTAAGAAACATATGTATGAGATTGAAAAAGGAAAGATTAAAACATATCTGTTTCAAATTGGGTATCGGCTTATGATTAATAAACTGAATCGAAGAAAGAAGTGGCGTTCACTTATACCATTTCTTCTACCGATTCAAGAGAAGGAATTTTCGCAAGAAGACCGTCTTACAGTGAGAGAAGCAATTTTGAAGGTTCCAGAAGATCAACGAGCGGTCATTATTCTTTTTTATTATCATGATATGCCACAAAAGGAAATCGCAGAGGTACTAGATATTCCTATAGGAACGGTGAAATCGAGGCTTTATCATGGCATGAAGAAATTGAAGCAATTGCTGGAGGTGGATGAAATTGACCGAAAATCCCTTTGATAAGGAATATAGATTGAAACAGCATTTAGATAGTGATTATGTGGAAGTTCCTGATTTTCCGCAAAAAGCGAATAGGGGAGATCGATTTTTACGTTTTCTTGCGTCTCCGGCTAAAGATCCTGTTGAAGCGACAATTGGTAATGATTTATCAGTTGCATTTCATATCTCTCTGTTAGCTTGTGTTCCACTTCTTTCTTTACTGACGATATTCTTTGCCAGCCAGTAAAGTTTTAAAAAAGTGATATAATGAAATTATAACCGAAAAATTTAGGGCTGCATTTGACAGGCATATACAAATGATGTTATAAAAAGAAGTATATAAATAATCGAGCGTGGAAAGGGAACAGTAGTGATCATTTCCCTGTTTTAGAGAGCTGATGGTCGGTGAAAATCAGCACATAAATGATCGCGAATTACGACCCTGGAGCATCTTTCTTCGATTGGATTTCATCCGAAAGGGGAAAGACGGTGATGAGCCGTTATGTGAATGAGGTGGCAGGTTTTTTTGCCTGCAACTAGGGTGGTAACGCGATAATTAAAATCGTCCCTTATTTGAGGGGCGATTTTTTTATGTTTTGAAATTCCGCGCACAAGCTATTTTAAAGGAGTGAATAGGATGAACATTTTACAAGATCTTGAGTTTCGTGGCCTAATTAACCAACAAACGGATGCAGAAGGTTTACAAGAACTATTAGAGAAAGAAAGTGTGAAATTATACTGCGGTTTTGACCCAACAGCTGATAGTTTACATATTGGTCATATGCTACCAATTTTAATATTACGTCGTTTCCAACAAGCAGGGCATCAGCCAATTGCACTTGTTGGCGGAGCTACAGGTTTAATTGGTGACCCAAGTGGTAAGAAAGCAGAGCGTACATTAAATGAAAAAGAAACAGTTGCCTTTTTCAGTGAGCGTATTAAAGAGCAGCTTTCTAACTTCTTAGACTTCAATAAAGAAGGAAATCCAGCAACAATCGCAAACAACTACGATTGGATTGGTTCTTTAGATTTAATTACATTCTTACGCGATATCGGTAAAAACTTTGGTTTAAACTACATGTTAGCGAAAGATACAGTTGCGTCCCGTTTAGAAACAGGTATCTCATTCACTGAGTTTAGCTACATGATTTTACAATCATACGATTTCTTAAACTTATACCAAACACACGGTTGTAGATTACAAATCGGTGGTAGTGACCAATGGGGGAACATTACAGCTGGTTTAGAATTAATCCGTAAATCAGAAGAAGATGCGAAAGCATTCGGCTTAACTGTACCGCTTGTAACGAAATCTGACGGTACGAAGTTTGGAAAAACAGAAGGCGGCGCGGTTTGGTTAGACCCAGAAAAAACAACGCCTTACGAGTTCTACCAATTCTGGATTAACACAGATGATCGCGATGTTGTGAAATACTTAAAATACTTCACATTCTTATCTCATGAAGAGATTCTTGAGTTAGAAAAACAGGTTGCAGAAGCACCTGAAAAACGTGAAGCACAAAAAGCATTAGCTTCTGAAATGACAAAACTTGTTCACGGCGCTGAAGCATTAGAGCAAGCAATTAAAATTTCAGCAGCATTATTTAGTGGTTCTGTTGCAGAATTAACAGCAGCGGAAATTGAGCAAGGATTTAAAGATGTACCATCTGTAGAGCGTAGTGTAGAAGATGCATTATTAGTAGATGTACTTGTAGAAAGTAAAATTTCACCGTCAAAACGTCAAGCACGCGAAGATATTACAAATGGTGCGGTTTATGTAAATGGTGAACGTACACAAGAGTTAGATTACATGGTAACAGAAAAAGACCGCATTGAAGGTAAATTTACAATCATTCGCCGCGGTAAGAAAAAATATTTCTTAATCCGTTACTAACATGCAAAAAAGCGTAAGAGTTCTTACGCTTTTTGCATTTTGAAAGAGAGGAGTAAATATTTTGGATATTCAAAGTATATTAGAAGATTATGTTTTAAATCCCGAAAAATTAATGAAATTTGGGGGAATTATTCTTAAAATTATCCTTATTTTTATTGTGGCAAAAGTGATTATTCGTGTCACTAATGTAGGAATTGAACAAATTTTTAAGATGAGCAGTAAAGCCCCTGTACGTACAAATGAAAGACGTGAGGCGACATTAACGAAGCTTTGTCAAAATATTGTCCATTATGTTGTGTACTTCATGGTTGTTATGACGGTTCTAGAAACAGTAGGAATCGATATTAAAGCGCTTCTTGCTGGGGTGAGTGTTGCAGGTTTAGCAATTGGTTTTGGTGCACAAAACTTAGTAAAAGATATTGTAACAGGATTCTTCATTATTTTTGAAGATCAATTTTCAGTTGGCGATAAAGTGAAAATTAATGATATCGACGGCGTCATCGAAGAAGTAGGACTTCGTACGACGCAGTTAGTTGCAGAAACTGGGGAGATTTACTTCATTTCAAATAGCTCAATTACAAAAGTTGCGAACTACTCTTTAGGTGAAAAGCGCAAAGAAATAGCGTAAGAATATATATATTAAAAAACCGACTTAAAAGCGCTCTACTTTTTAGGGGAGCAAGAGCATCTGGTCGTACATAGAAACGCTCATGGTGTATTTTCCGTAGCAGCGATTTATATGTTGAAAAATTAAAATGGATATATAGAAATAAATGAAGGGCTTCGGTGTAATCATACCGAAGTCTTTTGTTTTAAAATTTTCCGTATGTTCACTTCAAGTTCATAATAGGCGTGTATGCTGTAAGTATCAAAAGTGATAGAAAAGAGGGAGTTATCTAAATGTCACTAGAAGCATTAATTATTTTTTCGTTACTAAATGCAGGCCAACTAGCAGAGAACGAACAAAATCAGTTACAAAAAAATAATAGTGAACAACATGTTTATGTAGAGAAACAAGAAGCGAATCAAACGATGAATATAAAATTCAAATAAAGTTAAACTGCGAAATAAATATGTTTATACAACGAAAAAAGCCAATCCATAAGGATTGGCTTTTCGTCATTAACGAGAGTAGAACTCTACGATTAACGCTTCGTTGATTTCAGCAGCTAACTCAGCGCGCTCTGGTAAGCGAGTGAAAGTAGCTTCTAATTTGTCAGCATCGAATGTTAAGTACTCAGGTACGAAGTTGTTAACTTCAACTGCTTCTTTAACTACAGCTAGGTTGCGAGATTTTTCGCGAAGGCTGATAGTTTGGCCTGGTTTAACGCGGTAAGATGGGATATCTACGCGAGCGCCATCTACCATGATGTGGCCGTGGTTTACTAATTGACGAGCAGCGCGACGAGTGCGAGCTAAGCCCATGCGGTAAACTAGGTTGTCAAGGCGAGCTTCAAGAAGGATCATGAAGTTTTCACCGTGTTTACCCATCATTTTACCAGCTTGGTCAAATGTGCGACGGAATTGACGCTCAGTCATGCCGTACATGTGACGAAGTTTTTGTTTTTCTTGTAATTGTAAACCGTATTCTGAAAGTTTCTTACGTTGGTTAGGACCGTGTGGACCTGGTGCGTAAGGGCGTTTTTCTAATTCTTTACCTGTGCCGCTTAGAGAGATTCCAAGACGACGAGAAAGTTTCCAAGATGGACCTGTATAACGAGCCATGAATGACTCCTCCTTTAAATGTTTTTATTTTTGTAAAATAAAAACAGACGTAATTGACATTTATGCGTATTTCATTTTCATGTACCCTCGCTCCAGCAGCAGGGAGTTACACGATACACCTCATCGTGAGGAACAAAATACAAACAATAAACTCGCATTACAAGGCTGCCTTTTTATTTTACACAAAGGCTATTATATCTGTTTATTAGGAGAGAGTCAAGAACATCAAATTTCATTTTATACATTTAAAATTTGGAAAAATGCAAGAAGGAATTTTGTAAACGCTCATGGAAAGGATAGCAACAGATAGAAAACGCTTACATAAGATGAAATATAAGGGGGATGTTTGTATGAAAAGGAAACATATCGAAACGACGTTAATTCATCATGGGTATGATGCGGCCGAGCATAAAGGAAGTTTGACACCGCCGTTATTTCAAACATCTACGTATACATTTGAAACAGCGCAGCAAGGAGAAGCAAGCTTTGCTGGGTATGATTCAGCTTATATTTATTCTAGACTTGGAAATCCGACAGTTGAGTTATTTGAAGAAAGAATGGCAGCATTAGAAGAAGGGGAAGCAGCACTAGCGTTTGGCTCCGGTATGGCAGCTATTTCAGGAACACTTTTTGCCTTTTTAAAAGCGGGAGATCATATTGTTTGTTCGAATGGCTTATACGGTTGTACGTATGGCTTTTTAGAAGTGTTGGAAGAGAAATTTGCAATTACGCATACGTTATGTGAAATGGAAACTGAAGAGGAAATTAACAGGAGTATTGGGCTGAATACAAAAATCATTTTTGTAGAAACACCGATTAATCCAACGATGAAATTAATTGACTTAGAACTTGTTGTCAAAGTAGCGAAGCAGCATGGACTGCTCGTTATTGTTGATAATACATTTTGTTCACCGTACTTGCAAAGACCGCTTACGATAGGCTGTGATGTTGTCTTGCATAGTGCGACAAAATATATTGGCGGTCATGGTGATGTTGTGGCCGGTGTTGCAATTTGTAAAACAAACGAGCTTGCCGAAAAAATTCGTCCGATTCGTAAAGATGTTGGCGGGATTATGGCACCATTTGATGCATGGTTACTTTTACGCGGTTTAAAAACATTAGCAGTTCGGATGGATCGTCATTCTGACAATGCGGAAAAGATTGCTGCTTTTCTCCGAAATCATGAACTAGTAGAAGCTGTTTGGTATCCGGAAGGAATGCTTGCAAATAAACAAATGAAGCGCGGGGGCGGTGTGCTATCATTTACAGTAAAAGGCGGAAAAGAAGAGGCGCAAGCTGTAATGGATAACTTAAAATTAATTGCTATTGCAGTGAGTCTTGGTGATACAGAAACGTTAATTCAGCACCCGGCAACGATGACACATGCGGTCATTCCAAAACATGTTCGTGAGCAGATGGGGATTTCCGATAATTTATTACGCTTATCTGCAGGGCTTGAGTCCTGGGAAGATATTGTAAGGGACTTAGCGCAAGCGCTGCAAAAAGAAAAAACAGCTTTATCGTAAGAGGAACGCTTTCTACCAATATATCGGCGGTTCGACACCATTTAAAGACCCTTAGGTAATGCTCGGCGTTCCGGACGTACAAAAAGGAGCTGACTTTAAGTCAACTCCTTTGCACTATATGTGTTTTAATAAAATTCTGACAAATTCCTCTAAATATGTTTGATCAATTTCATCAAAGCGTCCTTTGTTTGGGCTATCGATGTCTAATACGCCGATGACTTCATTGTTTTTGATTAGCGGTACAACAATTTCTGAATTAGAAGCTGCATCGCAGGCGATATGCCCAGGGAACTTGTGAACATCATCGACAAGCTGTGTTGTTTTCGTTTCTGCTGCTACGCCGCATACACCGCGGCCAAATGGAATACGAACACAAGCTGGTAATCCTTGAAATGGCCCAAGCACAAGTTGATTTCCTTCCGTTACATAAAAACCTACCCAGTTAATATCTTGCAAAAATACATTGAGTAAAGCAGATGCATTTGCTAAGTTAGCTACTGCATTTGACTCGCCTGTTAATAGAGCATCGAGTTGTTTAAGTACTGTCCTGTATTGCTCCTCGCGTGTACCAGTATAATCTTCTGCTGTGAACATGGAAACGCCGCCCTTTCTGTAGGTAAATGTAAAGTTATTGCAAAATAAGCTATAATTCGCAAGACTTTGTCGATAGAAAATTAAAGGAATTTGTCTTAAAAGTCAAGAAATTTACATCAAGTTCAATTAATCGTGCTTTTACTGCCTACAAATAGCGGGAGGAGTGAGTGTATGACACAGGCGAGACAGAAAATTATTGATGCGGCCATTTCGCTATTTTATGCGAAAGGCTATAATGGTACATCAGTACGTGATATAGCAAAGCAAGCAGATGTTAATGTTGCAAATATCTCCTATTATTTTTCTGGAAAACAAGGATTACTAGAACAGTTGGTATCAGACTTTTTAGAGGGCTACTTACGTATCGTTGAACTGACATTTGAACAGCGGAATTTTTTGTCTGCAAAAGAAGTGTTATTCCAGATGATGAGAAATATTTTACAGTATCAATTTGAGCGAAGAGAACTTACTCGCTTTTTCTACAGAGAACTTTCGTTAGATAGCACGTTAATTCGCGAAATCATGACGATTTACTTTTCAAAAGAGAGATACTATATAGAGCAACTCATTAGACAAGGGCAAGAAAAGAGAGAATTTCAAAATGTATCATTTACGATGTTTATGACGCAGTTAAAGGGAATGATCAGTATGCCGTATTTATATCCGCAATATATATCAGAAGTGCTGCATTCTTTTCCGTCAGAAATCTTTTTTATTGAAATGTATATGAAGGAAGTAGAGCAGTGGATGGAGCAAACTCTTTGTACAGAGCATATACAATATCCTCTGCCGAGAGCGGCGTATGTATAAAGAAAACAAAAAAACGTGAAACAGCTTGTTGCCAATGTGTATGGGAATAAGCTGTTTTTATTTGCTTTTTATGAAGTGATATCTTCTTTTTTGAATCCTTATATAGTAATATATCTATATCGCAATAATGATATTTTGATTTGAAAAAAACACAGTCCTTTGGTGATTATAATTTGGGGTTAGATGTGTGTATGGAATCGACTTGAAAATAGTAAATTCTTTCATGAAATTTTTCGAAAAACTAGGCCAAAAACATAGAATTACATGGTATGATTAATACATTGCTAGTTGTTAAATATGGGGCATTCCCCTTTTCTTACATAACGCCTTCCATTTTAAAAAACGGAACGGACAAAAAACAGATAAATAGGAGGCATTTTGAATGGATTCAATCTTAACGATCGTTGTCATCATCGTGAGTGCTATCTTGCTCTTCCTCATCGTAGAACTTGTGATGAGAAATCGTTTATATAAAGATATTGAAGCACTAGAGCAATGGAAGAAAGAAATTAAGGATAAACCTGTAGCGGATGAACTGAAACGAGTGAAAGAGTTAAAGATGACCGGACAAACAGAAGAGCTATTTGAAAAATGGCGCAATGAATGGGATGAAATTGTTGCTAATATTCTTCCGAAAGCAGAAAAAGATTTAGAAAGCGCTCAAAAACTTGCCGCGCAATTTTCCTTCCGAAAAGCAAAACATACACTTAATGAATCCATTAGTAGTTTAGATGAAGCAGATCATCGTATTATGGATATTTTAAATGAACTACAAGAATTGTTGGAAAGCTATGAGAAAAACAATTCGGAAATTGAGCAGTTGCGTGATATATACCGTAATTTGAAAAAGAGTGTGCTTGCTCATCGTCATATGTTTGGCGCGGCAGAGGAGAAAATTGAAGGAATGCTTGATGCTGAATCAAAGAAATTTCAAACGTTTGAAGAAGCAACACAAAATGGGGATTACTTAAAAGCGCGTGAAATTGTGGCGAGTTTAGAAGAAGGACTAGCACATTTGGAAGTAATTGTGCATGAAGTACCAGAATTATTAGTAGAATGTCAAGCAACATTACCGGTGCAATTAGAAGATTTATCACAAGGTCACGACGATATGAAAAAACAAGGTTATGTACTAAATCATTTGGAAATACCAAAAGAAGTAAGAGAGATGAACAAACAATTGCAAACGTGCCTTGCTGATTTAGAATCTCTACACGTAGTGGAAGCGCAAGGGAAAATGGAAGTTTTAAAAGGAAATCTTGATACATTATATGAACAGTTAGAGTTAGAAGTAAGAGCTAAACATTATGTTGAACAGCAGACGGTAAGTGTATATGAAGATTTAGAGACAATTCGAGAAGAAGCACTGGAAACGAAAGCAGAAACACAATTTGTGAAACAAAGTTATCAATTACAGGATAAAGATATCGAATCTCAAAAAGTGGTTGAAAAACAGATGCATATTTTAATGAAGCGTTTTGAAGTGTTGCAACTTCGTATTGCAGAGCAAGATATCGCCTTTTCTGTTATTCGAGAAGAGTTAGAAGAAATTTATGAGCAATGTGAAACATTAAAAGTAATTCATAATGAGTACAAAGACATGCTGCAAATGATGCGTAAAGATGAGTTTGAAGCGCGTGAAGCGTTAAAGGAAATGCGCCATACGCTGATGGAATCAAAGCGTATGATGCAAAAATCAAATTTACCAGGTTTGCCAGATCGTATCGTAGTGGAATTGCAAAACGGACAACAAGCAATGCATAGTGTGTATGAACATCTAGAATTAAAGCCGCTTGATATGGGCGCAGTGAATCGCACACTAGAAGAAGCAGTAGTAATTGTAAATGGTGTTCACGAAACAACGCAAGAGTTAATTGAACAAGCGTATTTAGTAGAAAAATTAATACAGTATGGTAATCGTTATCGTAGTCATGACGATATGTTAGCGAAAAGCTTAGATACCGCTGAGCAACTGTTCCGTGAATATGAATATGACGCAGCTCTAGAACAAGCAGCTTCTGTATTAGAACAAATTGAACCAGGCATTGTGCAGAAGATTGCTGAACTTGTTGATTTAGAACAAACTCCTTAATTCATTAAGGGGTTTGTTTTTGTTTAAATAACTTTTGTATCCATTATGATGTAATATTGCTATAATGAATAGCGGAATATGGAGCGTTTTTTCGTTGAAAGCAGAAAAGCATACTTCCGCTCTAATGACGGAAACTATGAGCAAGCTTAGCGAAAACGCATGGATTTATGATATGATTATCCCGCTACGAAGGTCTTTCTTGTAAAGATGTTTCACTTTCTGGGATTTCGATATCGGCGAAAGGGGAATAACGATGATTTATTTTGATAATAGTGCGACGACAAAGCCGTACCCGGAAGCCTTGCAATCTTATGTGACAGTTGCAGGAAAATATTTTGGAAATCCTTCTTCTATTCATTCCCTTGGAGGAGAATCAGAGCGTTTATTAACGCAATCACGTACGATTGCAGCTCAGCTTCTTCGCGCAAAGCCTTCAGAAATTGTCTTTACGTCTGGAGGAACAGAAGGAAATAACCTTGCAATTAAGGGGATTGCGATGAGAAATCGCTCCCGTGGTAAGCATTTGATTACAACAAACATTGAACACGCTTCTGTGTTTGAAGCATATAAGCAGCTGGAAAATCTTGGTTTTGACGTTACATATTTGCCGGTAAATGAAAATGGTGTTGTATCAGTAGAAGATGTGAAACGAGTTCTTCGAGATGATACTATTCTTGTTTCCATGATTCACGTCAATAACGAAACAGGTGCGATTCAGCCTGTTGATGAAGTTGGGAAGTTATTAGCAAACTATCCGAAAGTACGATTCCATGTGGATCATGTACAAGGAATTGGAAAAGTACCGCTTGACTTGTATGAAAGTCATATTGATCTTTGCACAATTTCGGGACATAAGTTCCATAGTGTAAAAGGAACAGGACTTCTTTATGTTCGTGATGGTGTAAGGCTCGATCCAGTTTTATCGGGTGGTGGACAAGAGTTGCGTTACCGTTCTGGTACAGAAAACTTACCAGGAATTGTTGCGATGATCAAAGCCTTGCGAATGACTTTAGAAAAACAGTCCGAAAATACGAGGCATCTTCGCGAGTTAAAGGAAGAACTTATTCGCATGTTTAAGGGCATGAAGGATGTTACAATTAATACGCCGAAAGAACATACGGCACCGCATATATTAAACGTATCATTTGTCGGATTAAAGCCAGAAATTGTTGTGCATGCTTTGGAAGAACGTGATGTGTATGTGTCAACAAAATCTGCTTGTTCTTCAAGAGCAAACGAAGTAAGCCACGTTTTACTAGCGATGGGCTTGCCGCATGCGGTAGCAGAAAGTGCGATTCGTATTAGTTTAAATGCGGAAAATACGATGGAAGAAGTAAAACAATTCGAAGGAATTATAAAAGAAACATTGCCAAAATTATATGAAGTGATGAGGTAAGGAAAGATGATGACATACGAGTATATTTTAGTTCGCTACGGCGAAATGACAACAAAAGGAAAGAACCGTTCTAAGTTTGTAAGCACGTTAAAAGATAATGTGAAACATAAATTAAAGAAATTTACAAACTTAAAAATTGATGCGACGCATGACCGCATGTATATTCAGTTAAATGGTGAAGATCATGAGGCTGTTGCGGAAAGATTGAAAGATGTGTTTGGTATTCACAAGTTTAACTTAGCAATGAAAGTACCAACGGATTTAGAAGAAATTAAAAAAGGTGCACTTGCTGCTTTTCTGCAAGTAAGTCGTGCCGTAAAAACATTTAAAATTACAGTTCACCGTTCTTACAAGCATTTTCCGATGCGAACGATGGAACTACTTCCAGAAATCGGCGGGTATGTTTTACAAAATACAGAGGATATTACCGTAGATGTTCATAATCCAGATGTAAACATCCGCATTGAAATTAGAAGCGGTTATAGCTATATTATGTGTGATGAGCGCATGGGAGCTGGCGGTCTTCCAGTTGGTGTTGGTGGAAAAGTAATGCTTCTTCTTTCTGGTGGCATTGATAGTCCAGTTGCAGCTTACTTAACAATGAAGCGCGGCGTATCAGTGGAAGCTGTTCATTTTCATAGTCCCCCGTTTACAAGCGAGCGTGCAAAGCAGAAAGTAATCGACTTGACACAGGAGCTAACGAAGTATTGTAAACGCGTGACACTTCATCTTGTACCGTTTACAGAAGTGCAAAAAACAATTAATAAAGAAATTCCATCTAGCTATTCAATGACAATTATGCGCCGTATGATGATGCGTATTGCAGAACGAATTGCAGAAGAGCGTAACGCACTTGCTCTTACGACAGGGGAAAGCCTTGGACAAGTGGCGAGTCAAACGTTAGATAGTATGCACACGATAAACGAAGTGACAAATTATCCAATTATCCGTCCACTTATTGCGATGGATAAACTAGAAATTATTAAAATTGCTAACGATATCGGTACGTACGACATCTCCATTCGTCCGTACGAAGATTGCTGTACAGTCTTTACGCCAGCAAGTCCGACAACGAAACCGAAGCGTGAAAAAGCGAATAAATTTGAATCATACTATGATTTTACACCGCTTATTGAATCCGCTGTTGCAAATACAGAAAAGATGGTATTGCAAACAGTAGAAGTAGCAGAAGAGAAACAATTCGAAAATTTATTTTAAAACCATAAATTACCATTAAAAGATATGTATGAAGTCTTATGGTTTATCACACTCTATACTCACAAGGAGGTGATACCATATGGCAAACAATAATAAATTAGCAGTTTCTGGAGCAGAAGCAGCTTTAGACCAAATGAAATACGAAATCGCTCAAGAGTTCGGTGTACAACTTGGACCAGATTCAACATCTCGTGCTAACGGATCTGTTGGTGGCGAAATTACAAAACGTTTAGTTGCAATGGCTGAACAACAATTAGGCGGTTTTCAACGATAACAACCATATATAATGGCTTAGAGAGAGTGGGATTTCCCGCTCTTTCTTTTTGGCGTTTTATGTCAAAATATAAGAGAAAACATCTACTATTGTAGCCAATTGGTCAAAATATAAACTAATTTGTCAAAAGAAGATAGTTTTAAATTTACAGAAAATTCTTTATCATTAAAGGGAGGATGGACATAATAAAGGGGGAAGAGTATGAACCGGGAAGAGCTATTAGCGCCACCGATGTATAATTTAGTCGAGGAGATGGAGCGTTATGCCCATGAACCAAATAAACTTGCACTAATTTGGCAAGATGATCAAGGGAATAAAAGGGAAGTCACATACGGGGAGTTGTTACAAGGGGCGAATAAAATTGGAAACGCTTTTATAAAAATCGGTCTGCAAAAAGGGGACAAGCTTCTTATTATGATGCCGCGTCTCATTGAAACATATATGACGTATATTGCCGCAATAAAAGCGGGATTCGTCGTTATTCCAAGTTCAGAAATGCTGCGCAAAAAAGATATTGAATACCGAATCGAGCATGGAGAAGTAAAAGCGATAGTAAGTTATGAACCGTATGTAGGACAATTCGACGGAATCGAGGCAGTGCATTCCCTTCATAAATTTGTATTAAGTGAAAAACCACTAGAAGGCTGGAACAATATACGAGAAGCACTTAAAACAGAGAGTGCTGTATTAGAAATGGCAGAGACAAAGTGTGATGATATGGTTTTCTTATCGTATACATCTGGAACAACAGGCAATCCAAAGGGCGTTGTACATACACATGCTTGGGCGTATGCTCATCTTCGTACGAGCGCTGCAAATTGGTTAGCAATTGAAGAGAATGATGTTGTATGGGCAACAGCAAGTCCAGGGTGGCAAAAGTGGGTGTGGAGTCCATTTCTTGCGACGCTCGGTTCAGGTGCAACTGGATTTGTGTATCACGGGAAATTTGATCCGGAAACATATTTACAGTTATTAAGTGATAACAAAGTAAATGTATTGTGCTGTACACCGACTGAATATCGTTTAATGGCAAAAGTGGAGACCTTACAGCAATATGACCTCTCTTCCTTGCATAGTGCGGTTTCGGCAGGCGAGCCATTGAACAGAGAAGTTATAAATACATTTCGAAATTATTTTCAAGTAACGGTTCGTGATGGATATGGTCAAACAGAAAATACATTACTTGTTGGCGTATTAAAAGGAATGGAAATAAAACCTGGTTCGATGGGGAAACCGACGCCGGGCAATCAAGTTGATATTGTGGATGAAGATGGTAAGCCAGTCCTTCCGGGAGAAGTAGGGGATATTGCCGTGCACGTGAAAACACCGGCATTATTTAAACAGTATTATAAAGATCCAGAGCGTACAGTTATACAATTTCGCGGCGATTATTACATTACAGGTGACCAGGCCAAAAAGGATGAAGATGGTTACTTTTGGTTTGAAGGACGAGGCGACGATATTATTATTAGCTCCGGCTATACAATCGGACCGTTCGAGGTGGAAGATGCACTGGTCAAACATCCATACGTCAGAGAATGTGCGGTTGTGGCAAGTCCAGATGAAATACGAGGAAATATCGTAAAAGCCTTTATCGTGTTAAAAGAAAATGTCGATGAGCAAGACAGCACGTTAATTCCGCTTCTGCAAGACCATGTAAAGGAATTAACGGCGCCTTATAAATACCCGCGTAAAATTGAATTTGTGAAAGAATTGCCAAAAACAATTTCCGGTAAAATTCGCCGCGTAGAGCTGCGAAAACGTGAAATGGAGTTGGCTTCCAAATAACCTTGCACACTTTACCCGATTCTAGCTGAATAGAATTGGGTTTTTTGTTTAACTAGAGAGTGTGTTTTATAATGGTATTATAAGAAAATTAAGATAATAAAAGAGCTATAAGGGTAAAGTATAGGGGGGGAGAGAATGTACGGCGTAATTGCTCTTATTAAAGTTGAATATAAAAATGAAAAATGTGTGGATGCCCCTATTATTTTTTCGAAAAGGTTAACGGGTGTTGCAAACAATGTTTATAGCTAATAAAAAGGGGGAGAAAAAATGGGAGAACTTTGGCACGGGGGAAAGGTTTATACGATGGAAGAAGACGGAAGAGTCGTAGAAGCAGTTTACGTAGAAAACGGTAAAATTATTGCTGTTGGAAGGAAAGAAGAATTAGAAGAGCGGTATCAGCCGAAACAGTTCTTAAATTTAGAAGGAAAAACAGTGCTCCCTGGTCTGGTTGATAGCCATATGCATCTTATTGGACACGGAGAACGATTACTTCGCTTAGATTTATCAGCATGCACATCTTATCAGGAAGTACTAAACCTTGTTGCTGAGCGAGTGAAGACAACGAAGCAAGGAGAATGGATTATTGGCGAGGGCTGGAATGAAAATAATTTTACAGATCGAAAAGATGTACATAAACGAGATTTAGATGATTTATCACGTCGTCACCCTATTGTGTTGAAACGCGTTTGCCGTCATGTAACGTTGGTAAATTCTTACATTCTTGAGAAAGCTGAGATTATGCAAGATAGAGAAGACCCGAAAGGTGGGAAAGTTGGCCGCGATCAACATGGTGAACTTACAGGTTTATTGTATGAACAAGCGCAGGAATTGATCGCGCCTCTTCTACCAGAAATCGATGCAGCCTATTTAACGAAGGCACTGCAAACTGCAATTCAAGATTGTTGGCAATATGGACTCGTTGGTGGTCATACAGAAGACTTAAACTATTATGGTGGTTTTCAAAAAACGTACAATGTCTTTACGGAAGTAATTCGAAAATTACCGTTTAAAGCGCATCTTCTTGTCCATCATGAAGTAGCGCGCGAACGTAATCAATATAGGAATACGCATTATATTGAGTTTGGAGCAATGAAGATCTTCTCAGACGGTTCCTTTGGCGGACGAACAGCGTTGCTTACTGAATCATATGCAGATGCAAAGGAAACGAATGGCGTTGCTATTTTTTCTCGTGAAGAGCTTGCGGAACTCGTCAAACAAGCAAGAGAATTCCATATGCCTGTCGCAATTCATACAATTGGTGATCTATCGCTTGAATATGTAATTGATGCGCTTGAAATGCACCCGCCAAAAGAGGGGCAGCGTGATCGTATTATTCACTGTCAACTTACCCGTGAAGAGTTAACCCAGCGCATGAAGAAGCTCCCAGTAATTTTAGATATTCAGCCTGTCTTCGTTTCTTCTGATTTTCCATCTGTTATTGAAAAGCTAGGGGAGCAGCGCCTTCGGTATGCATATGCATGGAAAACACTCCTTTCTGCTGGATTACACTGTGCGGGTGGTTCGGATGCACCAATTGAGCAAGTGAACCCGCTTTTAGGTATATACAGCGCTGTAACAAGAAAGAGCTTTGTGGATGGAAACTGTTACATGCCAGAAGAAAGGTTATCCGTATTTGAAGCTGTGTCACTGTTCACAACAGGAAGCGCATATGCGATTGGAAAAGAAGAGAACCGCGGAAAAATTGCAGCGGGATATGAAGCGGATTTTACGATATTAGATAGAGATATATTTAACGTGCAGGAAGAAGAAATAAAAGAGATAAATGTTACGATGACGGTTGTGGATGGTGAAGTTGTGCATAAGAGATAAAGGCGGCACATGCCGCCTTTCAGAGTGTTGGGAAACGCTTCAGGATTTCCGACACTCTGGGAATTATTGATTTGTTAATGAACAAAAGAACTAGAACATGATAAAAATAAGAAAAATAGCCCTTCACCTGACCGCTTTTGGTCAGGTGAAGGGCTATTTTTTTCATGTTTTGACAAGCTGCGGTAAGATATGCTTGCATTTGGACAGACTTCAGCCCTCGAAACCGAGCATATCGATAGCCATGTAGTTCCTTGGCATCCGCAAAACTCCGTTCAATAGTAGAACACCGTACTTTATATAGTTTTT